>NZ_AOSO01000015.1:0-1639 GCF_000340625.1 Microbacterium sp. UCD-TDU | reverse complement strand
ACCGTTCACGACCACCAGCACATGAGCCGCATGCTCACGCAAACCCGCCAACGCGTACGGAACATAATCGTCCACACCACCACGCCGGTCGAACACCACATACACGACGAGCCGACGACCACCCACCGGAAAAACACCCGGCACCCGACTCATCGCCGACCTCCCTTGAGCAGCCCCGCGCCGGATCGCAGCACCCGGCGGAGCCCGCCGACGCTGACGCGAGCGGCCCGCATGAGCGGAGCGAGCACCGGCCGCATCCGCTCCATCACCTCGGGGTGGTTGAGATTCATGTACATCCGGATCATCGCGACGGCGCCGCCCTTGCCCATCCACCCGGATCGCTGCAGGAACTGGATCTGGTCGATCGGGTATCCAGGGGTCGTCGACGCGAGCTGATCCAGCTTGTACTCCATCGAGACGTGGCTGATCCCCGCATGCTCGAGGCTCAGAACGGTACGTGTGTGGTAGCCGGCCTCCCCCGCACCGTACGTGACCAGACGCTCGAGCACGCGCGCCATGTCCGCCTTCCGGTGTGTGGCCGGTTTGCCGAAATCCTCGACCTTCCAGTCGGCCTGGAGAAGAGGAGCCAACGCCTGCGGACGGCAGATCCACATGCCGCCGAGGGGTGCCAGCGGAGAGACGCCGTCGAACGGCACCTGGATTCCGAGACGCTTCGCGACCTCGGTCGCCCTGGGCAGGTAGTGCGCCCACCCCTTGCCGGGCGTGGCGTATCCGATGTGGATCATCGGCGGCATGACGATGCCCAGACCCGGCTCGCGCTGGAAGAGCGCGAGCACATTCGCGAAGTACCCGGCCGTGCCGAGGAGGTTCTCGGTCTGATACCGGTGGAAGTAGCGCACCACATTCGCGGAGCGTGTCTTCGGTCGCCTCGCGTGCACCTTGACCACGATGTCGAAGTCGTCGCTGAGAAGCACGTCGCGCAGGCCGACCAGGAGCGCACTCATGTCACGTCCGCGTCGCGGAACCACGCGGACGACGGCGGAGAGCCGATCGGCAGACGGATTCTGGTCGAGGATGTCCTCGATCACGCGCGCGCTGTCCTCGTCGTTGGTCGTGACGAACAGGGACGAGGGCTGCCCGATCTCTGCGATCGCGCCCAGCAGATCCGGAGCCAGCGACGCGTCCGGAATGTGAGCGATCACGGCGATTCGAAACGGCTTCGTCGCGTCGAAGGAGACGTCCTCCGGCGGAAGGACCTCGAGCATTCCCGCATCCGCGTTGAGAATCTTCGGGGCGACGTTGCGCGCGAGGTTCTGCCAGAGGATGGGCATCGGGTACCCGTACTTCTCCACCTCGGCGAGCACGCGCCGACCGATGACGGCATGACGGTCGAGGTAGGGCGGGTAGTGGAAGAACTGTCGACGCTTCAGGAGCGGGGCTTCGTCGTGCAGCAGGAGATCGGCGTTGAACAGCGCCGGGTGGTCGGTCGGATACGCGGCTGACGGGTAGGCGACGTCGTGGGTGAAGCCGAGCTGCGCGAAATGATCCGTGAAGATCGTCTCGTGCTTGAGCACCGCATCGAAATACGACGGCATCTCCGGCAACTCACGCCAGTACCGCGCCCACTCCTCCGACAAGAACATCTCACGACGAACCGCGATCCAGAACGACTGCAGAT
>NZ_AOSO01000014.1:0-1938 GCF_000340625.1 Microbacterium sp. UCD-TDU | reverse complement strand
CACGTGACATCGGCTCCCGGCGCGAGCGACGCCGCACCCGCCGGGCAGGTGACCACCGGAGCGGTCCCCGTCCCGGTGAAGGCCGTCTCCGCCACCGACACATCCGTCAGCGTCACATTGCCGGTGTTCGACACCAGGAACGAATACGCAATCGTCTGACCCGCCGAAGTGATCTCCGTCGTGTCAGCACTCTTGACCACCGTGATCCCTGGAGCCGGCACCACCGGGACCTCGGTCGTCGATGGGGGTGAGACGGGGGGCTCGCCCGACGGCGGAGTACCCGTCGCCGTCGCCGTGTTCGACACGCCTCCGGAATCCAGGTCGGCCTGCGTGACGACGTACGACGCCGTGCACGTGACATCGGCTCCCGGCGCGAGCGACGCCGCACCCGCCGGGCAGGTGACCACCGGAGCGGTCCCCGTCCCGGTGAAGGCCGTCTCNGTACCCGTCGCCGTCGCCGTGTTCGACACGCCTCCGGAATCCAGGTCGGCCTGCGTGACGACGTACGACGCCGTGCACGTGACATCGGCTCCCGGCGCGAGCGACGCCGCACCCGCCGGGCAGGTGACCACCGGAGCGGTCCCCGTCCCGGTGAAGGCCGTCTCATCGACGCTCACGTCCGTGAGGGTGACGTTGCCGGTGTTCGTGACCAGGAACGAGTACTCGATCGTCTGACCCGCTGAGCTGATCTCCGTCGTGTCCGCCGACTTGACCACCGTCAACGCCGGAGCCGGCTCCGCCGGGACTTCGATCGTCGATGGGGGTGAGACGGGGGGCTCGCCCGACGGCGGAGTACCCGTCGCCGTCGCCGTGTTCGACACGCCTCCGGAATCCACGTCCGCCTGCGTCACCACATACGACGCCGTGCACGTCACATCGGCTCCCGGCGCGAGCGACGCCGCACCCGCCGGACAGGTGACCACCGGAGCGGCCCCCGTCCCGGTGAAGGCCGTCTCATCGACGCTCACGTCCGTGAGGGTGACGTTGCCGGTGTTCGTGACCAGGAACGAATACTCGATCGTCTGACCCGCTGCCGACAACTCGTCCAGATCCGCCGACTTGACCACCGTCAACGCCGGATCCCGCTCCGCCGGGACTTCGATGGTGGACGGGGGCGACACCGGCGGCTCACCGGAAGGCGGCGTACCCGTCGCCGTCGCCGTGTTCGACACGCCTCCGGAATCCACGTCCGCCTGCGTCACCACATACGACGCCGTGCACGTGACATCGGCTCCCGGCGCGAGCGACGCCGCATCCGCCGGACACGTCACCACAGGAGCGGTGCCCGTCCCCGTGAACGCCGTCTCCGCCACCGACACATCCGTCAACGTCACATTGCCGGTGTTCGTGACCAGGAACGAATACTCGATCGTCTGCCCCGCCGCCGACAACTCGTCCCGATCCGCCGACTTCACCACCGTCAACGCCGGAGCCGGGTCCACCGGGATCTCCAGAGTGGACGGGGGCGACACGGGCGGTTCGCCGGAAGGCGGCGTACCCGTCGCCGTGGCCGTGTTCGACACGCCTCCGGAGTCCAGGTCGGCCTGCGTGACGACGTACGACGCCGTGCACGTGACCGCAGCCCCCGGCAACAGAGTCGCGGCTCCCGCCGGGCATGCGACCACCGGAGCGGTTCCCGTCCCCGTGAACGCCGTCTCATCGACGCTCACGTCGGTGAGGGTGACATTGCCCGTGTTGGTGACCAGGAACGAGTACTCGACCGTCTGACCCGCCGCCGTGAGCTCGTCCACATCCGCCGACTTCACAACGGTCAACGCCGGGGCCGGGTCCACCGGGATCTCGGTGGTCGATGGGGGTGAGACGGGGGGCTCGCCCGTCGGCGGAGTACCGGTCGCGGTGGCCGTGTTCGACACGCTCCCGGAATCGACATCCGCCTGCGTCAGCACATACGACGCCGTGCACACCACCTGAAGACCC
>NZ_AOSO01000013.1:0-5596 GCF_000340625.1 Microbacterium sp. UCD-TDU | reverse complement strand
GGTTTTTAGTGAGTTGTTCCATTCTTTAGCTCCTAGACCTTAGCAGCAAGGTCCATATCTGACTTTTTGTTAACGTATTTAGCCACATAGAAACCAACAGCCATATAACTGGTAGCTTTAAGCGGCTCACCTTTAGCATCAACAGGCCACAACCAACCAGAACGTGAAAAAGCGTCCTGCGTGTAGCGAACTGCGATGGGCATACTGTAACCATAAGGCCACGTATTTTGCAAGCTATTTAACTGGCGGCGATTGCGTACCCGACGACCAAAATTAGGGTCAACGCTACCTGTAGGAAGTGTCCGCATAAAGTGCACCGCATGGAAATGAAGACGGCCATTAGCTGTACCATACTCAGGCACACAAAAATACTGATAGCAGTCGGCGTGTGAATCATTAGCCTTGCGACCCTCGGCAGCAAGAACCATACGACCAATATCACGAAAATAGTCACGCAAAGCATTGGGATTATCATAAAACGCCTCTAATCGGTCGTCAGCCAACGTGAGAGTGTCAAAAACGATAAACCAACCATCAGCATGAGCCTGTCGCATTGCATTCATCAAACGCTGAATAGCAAAGCCTCTACGCGATTTCATAGTGGAGGCCTCCAGCAATCTTGAACACTCATCCTTAATACCTTTCTTTTTGGGGTAATTATACTCATCGCGAATATCCTTAAGAGGGCGTTCAGCAGCCAGCTTGCGGCAAAACTGCGTAACCGTCTTCTCGTTCTCTAAAAACCATTTTTCGTCCCCTTCGGGGCGGTGGTCTATAGTGTTATTAATATCAAGTTGGGGGAGCACATTGTAGCATTGTGCCAATTCATCCATTAACTTCTCAGTAACAGATACAAACTCATCACGAACGTCAGAAGCAGCCTTATGGCCGTCAACATACATATCACCATTATCGAACTCAACGCCCTGCATACGAAAAGACAGAATCTCTTCCAAGAGCTTGATGCGGTTATCCATCTGCTTATGGAAGCCAAGCATTGGGGATTGAGAAAGAGTAGAAATGCCACAAGCCTCAATAGCAGGTTTAAGAGCCTCGATACGCTCAAAGTCAAAATAATCAGCGTGACATTCAGAAGGGTAATAAGAACGAACCATAAAAAAGCCTCCAAGATTTGGAGGCATGAAAACATACAATTGGGAGGGTGTCAATCCTGACGGTTATTTCCTAGACAAATTAGAGCCAATACCATCAGCTTTACCGTCTTTCCAGAAATTGTTCCAAGTATCGGCAACAGCTTTATCAATACCATGAAAAATATCAACCACACCAGAAGCAGCATCAGTGACGACATTAGAAATATCCTTTGCAGTAGCGCCAATATGAGAAGAGCCATACCGCTGATTCTGCGTTTGCTGATGAACTAAGTCAACCTCAGCACTAACCTTGCGAGTCATTTCTTTGATTTGGTCATTGGTAAAATACTGACCAGCCGTTTGAGCTTGAGTAAGCATTTGGCGCATAATCTCGGAAACCTGCTGTTGCTTGGAAAGATTGGTGTTTTCCATAATAGACGCAACGCGAGCAGTAGACTCCTTCTGTTGATAAGCAAGCATCTCATTTTGTGCATATACCTGGTCTTTCGTATTCTGGCGTGAAGTCGCCGACTGAATGCCAGCAATCTCTTTTTGAGTCTCATTTTGCATCTCGGCAATCTCTTTCTGATTGTCCAGTTGCATTTTAGTAAGCTCTTTTTGATTCTCAAATCCGGCGTCAACCATACCAGCAGAGGAAGCATCAGCACCAGCACGCTCCCAAGCATTAAGCTCAGGAAATGCAGCAGCAAGATAATCACGAGTATCCTTTCCTTTATCAGCGGCAGACTTGCCACCAAGTCCAACCAAATCAAGCAACTTATCAGAAACGGCAGAAGTGCCAGCCTGCAACGTACCTTCAAGAAGTCCTTTACCAGCTTTAGCCATAGCACCAGAAACAAAACTAGGGACGGCCTCATCAGGGTTAGGAACATTAGAGCCTTGAATGGCAGATTTAATACCAGCATCACCCATGCCTACAGTATTGTTATCGGTAGCAAGCACATCACCTTGAATGCCACCGGAGGCGGCTTTTTGACCGCCTCCAAACAATTTAGACATGGCGCCACCAGCAAGAGCAGAAGCAATACCGCCAGCAATAGCACCAAACATAAATCACCTCACTTAAGTGGCTGGAGACAAATAATCTCTTTAATAACCTGATTCAGCGAAACCAATCCGCGGCATTTAGTAGCGGTAAAGTTAGACCAAACCATGAAACCAACATAAACATTATTGCCCGGCGTACGGGGAAGGACGTCAATAGTCACACAGTCCTTGACGGTATAATAACCACCATCATGGCGACCATCCAAAGGATAAACATCATAGGCAGTCGGGAGGGTAGTCGGAACCGAAGAAGACTCAAAGCGAACCAAACAGGCAAAAAATTTAGGGTCGGCATCAAAAGCAATATCAGCACCAACAGAAACAACCTGATTAGCGGCGTTGACAGATGTATCCATCTGAATGCAATGAAGAAAACCACCATTACCAGCATTAACCGTCAAACTATCAAAATATAACGTTGACGATGTAGCTTTAGGTGTCTGTAAAACAGGTGCCGAAGAAGCTGGAGTAACAGAAGTGAGAACCAGCTTATCAGAAAAAAAGTTTGAATTATGGCGAGAAATAAAAGTCTGAAACATGATTAAACTCCTAAGCAGAAAACCTACCGCGCTTCGCTTGGTCAACCCCTCAGCGGCAAAAATTAAAATTTTTACCGCTTCGGCGTTATAACCTCACACTCAATCTTTTATCACGAAGTCATGATTGAATCGCGAGTGGTCGGCAGATTGCGATAAACGGTCACATTAAATTTAACCTGACTATTCCACTGCAACAACTGAACGGACTGGAAACACTGGTCATAATCATGGTGGCGAATAAGTACGCGTTCTTGCAAATCACCAGAAGGCGGTTCCTGAATGAATGGGAAGCCTTCAAGAAGGTGATAAGCAGGAGAAACATACGAAGGCGCATAACGATACCACTGACCCTCAGCAATCTTAAACTTCTTAGACGAATCACCAGAACGGAAAACATCCTTCATAGAAATTTCACGCGGCGGCAAGTTGCCATACAAAACAGGGTCGCCAGCAATATCGGTATAAGTCAAAGCACCTTTAGCGTTAAGGTACTGAATCTCTTTAGTCGCAGTAGGCGGAAAACGAACAAGCGCAAGAGTAAACATAGTGCCATGCTCAGGAACAAAGAAACGCGGCACAGAATGTTTATAGGTCTGTTGAACACGACCAGAAAACTGGCCTAACGACGTTTGGTCAGTTCCATCAACATCATAGCCAGATGCCCAGAGATTAGAGCGCATGACAAGTAAAGGACGGTTGTCAGCGTCATAAGAGGTTTTACCTCCAAATGAAGAAATAACATCATGGTAACGCTGCATGAAGTAATCACGTTCTTGGTCAGTATGCAAATTAGCATAAGCAGCTTGCAGACCCATAATGTCAATAGATGTGGTAGAAGTCGTCATTTGGCGAGAAAGCTCAGTCTCAGGAGGAAGCGGAGCAGTCCAAATGTTTTTGAGATGGCAGCAACGGAAACCATAACGAGCATCATCTTGATTAAGCTCATTAGGGTTAGCCTCGGTACGGTCAGGCATCCACGGCGCTTTAAAATAGTTGTTATAGATATTCAAATAACCCTGAAACAAATGCTTAGGGATTTTATTGGTATCAGGGTTAATCGTGCCAAGAAAAGCGGCATGGTCAATATAACCAGCAGTGTTAACAGTCGGGAGAGGAGTGGCATTAACACCATCCTTCATGAACTTAATCCACTGTTCACCATAAACGTGACGATGAGGGACATAAAAAGTAAAAATGTCTACAGTAGAGTCAATAGCAAGGCCACGACGCAATGGAGAAAGACGGAGAGCGCCAACGGCGTCCATCTCGAAGGAGTCGCCAGCGATAACCGGAGTAGTTGAAATGGTAATAAGACGACCAATCTGACCAGCAAGGAAGCCAAGATGGGAAAGGTCATGCGGCATACGCTCGGCGCCAGTTTGAATATTAGACATAATTTATCCTCAAGTAAGGGGCCGAAGCCCCTGCAATTAAAATTGTTGACCACCTACATACCAAAGACGAGCGCCTTTACGCTTGCCTTTAGTACCTCGCAACGGCTGCGGACGACCAGGGCGAGCGCCAGAACGTTTTTTACCTTTAGACATTACATCACTCCTTCTGCACGTAATTTTTGACGCACGTTTTCTTCTGCGTCAGTAAGAACGTCAGTGTTTCCTGCGCGTACACGCAAGGTAAACGCGAACAATTCAGCGGCTTTAACCGGACGCTCGACGCCATTAATAATGTTTTCCGTAAATTCAGCGCCTTCCATGATGAGACAGGCCGTTTGAATGTTGACGGGATGAACATAATAAGCAATGACGGCAGCAATAAACTCAACAGGAGCAGGAAAGCGAGGGTATCCTACAAAGTCCAGCGTACCATAAACGCAAGCCTCAACGCAGCGACGAGCACGAGAGCGGTCAGTAGCAATCCAAACTTTGTTACTCGTCAGAAAATCGAAATCATCTTCGGTTAAATCCAAAACGGCAGAAGCCTGAATGAGCTTAATAGAGGCCAAAGCGGTCTGGAAACGTACGGATTGTTCAGTAACTTGACTCATGATTTCTTACCTATTAGTGGTTGAACAGCATCGGACTCAGATAGTAATCCACGCTCTTTTAAAATGTCAACAAGAGAATCTCTACCATGAACAAAATGTGACTCATATCTAAACCAGTCCTTGACGAACGTGCCAAGCATATTAAGCCACTTCTCCTCATCCAACGCGTCAGTTTTTGACAGAATCGTTAGTTGATGGCGAAAGGTCGCAAAGTAAGAGCTTCTCGAGCTGCGCAAGGATAGGTCGAATTTTCTCATTTTCCGCCAGCAGTCCACTTCGATTTAATTCGTAAACAAGCAGTAGTAATTCCTGCTTTATCAAGATAATTTTTCGACTCATCAGAAATATCCGAAAGTGTTAACTTCTGCGTCATGGAAGCGATAAAACTCTGCAGGTTGGATACGCCAATCATTTTTATCGAAGCGCGCATAAATTTGAGCAGATTTGTCGTCACAGGTTGCGCCGCCAAAACGTCGGCTACAGTAACTTTTCCCAGCCTCAATCTCATCTCTCTTTTTGCGTTCTGCTTCAATATCTGGTTGAACGGCGTCGCGTCGTAACCCAGCTTGGTAAGTTGGATTAAGCACTCCGTGGACAGATTTGTCATTGTGAGCATTTTCATCCCGAAGTTGCGGCTCATTCTGATTCTGAACAGCTTCTTGGGAAGTAGCGACAGCTTGGTTTTTAGTGAGTTGTTCCATTCTTTAGCTCCTAGACCTTTAGCAGCAAGGTCCATATCTGACTTTTTGTTAACGTATTTAGCCACATAGAAACCAACAGCCATATAACTGGTAGCTTTAAGCGGCTCACCTTTAGCATCAACAGGCCACAACCAACCAGAACGTGAAAAAGCGTCCTGCGTGTAGCGAACTGCGATGGGCATACTGTAA
>NZ_KB454449.1:76177-138918 GCF_000340625.1 Microbacterium sp. UCD-TDU | reverse complement strand
CCCATCGATCAGAAAATTCCTTCGAAAAAGCGAGCGGGCGGCTGGCGCCGCCGCTCTGTCGGAGCGCTGGCGCGCTCCTGCGCCCCTGGCGGGGCGCTGCGTGGCTGGGTTGTTGGGAGCCGTAGCGGTGTCGAAGTGGTCGGGCGTGGGTGGTCGGTTCGGGTGCTGGTCGGTGCGTTCCGAGGTGGTCGAGTGGGTGTCGAGCGACGCGCTGTCGCGGTCGCGGTGGTCGGGTTGTGGAGGGGTCGGAACGGTGGGTGCTCCCCCGTTTCCTGATCGGGCTGAGGATGACGGGGGTGCCCTCGGGTGGGCGGGGATCTCCCGGCCCTGCCGATCGGCCCTCAGGCGGGCGCACAGCGCCGCTGCGAGCAGACGCCGGCGCCCGGTGCCCCACCCCGCCGAGCAGCTCGAGCAGCTCGCGAGCGCGACCAGATACCCCCACCCCGGCGAGAGCGGGCGCGGGCGCGGGCGCGGGCGTCGCAACATACCCCCACCCGGGCCGCCATGCCCCGACAGGCCCGAACGCCCCTCACAGCGCCGCAGACAGCCGCAGACAGCCGCTCAGAGCCGCTCAGACGCGGCGAGCGCTACCCGCCACCCCGCAACGCCCCGAGCAGCTCCACCAGGCCCGCCACGCCCACCGGCTCCCCCGTACACACCGACCACACCACCGCCCCTACCGGCAGCCACAACCACGCCCACGCCCTCGCCGCCCGCCCCAGGGCCTTCCCCGCACCCGCAGCGGCATCCGCCACCCGCTCCACCCGCCCGAACCACGCCACCACTGCCGAATCCGACTTCTTCTTCTCATCCATGCCCGACATGTGCGCGGCGCGGCCCTCAACCCCTCTCCGACCCACCTCCACCACCTCCTGCACGTCATAGGTACGAACCCCGAGCCAGATCGGACACCAGCCCCTCCCTCACATACGGGCGGCTGCCGCACCTTCGCGGACACAACCCGTCAGAAGGAATATCGACCGCACCCCCACAGACGACCTTGACCCGCACCCCCACACCCCGACGATCACACCCCGCCACACCGCGAAAAATGCTTGCAAATTTCAAGCACAATTCACCCCGCACCACCGGCCCACCCGACACCACCACGCCGCCCCCGCGATCCCGAAAAAAGCTTGCAAAATTCAAGCACTTTTCGCCACAATCGTCCCCACCCCCACCAATGTCCGACCCCCTCCCTAGTTTGTAAACGTCAGGTTCACATAACAGGAACAACCGAAAGGACACACACCATGGGAATGGACNGCCGCCCCCGCGATCCCGAAAAAAGCTTGCAAAATTCAAGCACTTTTCGCCACAATCGTCCCCACCCCCACCAATGTCCGACCCCCTCCCTAGTTTGTAAACGTCAGGTTCACATAACAGGAACAACCGAAAGGACACACACCATGGGAATGGACGTTTACGGAGAGGCAGCCACGTCGAAGGTCGGAGAGTACTTCCGCAACAACGTGTGGTGGTGGCGCCCGCTGGCCGACTACATCCTGCGGACACACCCGGAGCTGGCGTCGAGCTGCTCCGAGTGGCACAGCAACAGCGGCGACGGCCTGAACGCCGCCGAGTCGATCGCTCTCGCCGACGCTCTGAGCGCAGATCTCGCATCCGGGGCCGTGGATGCCTACTCGACGGCGTACGCCGCTGAGGTGGCCGCACTCCCCCGCGAGGCGTGCAACCTGTGCAACAGCACGGGATTGCGCACGGATGAGATCGGCGTCGCGCACGGCTACGACAAGCGTCGCGCACGGCTACGACAAGCCTCGCGACCCGGCGACCGGGCGCGGTGGATGCAACGGCTGCGCGGGCGTGGGCACGCGTGAGCACTGGGCGGCGAGCTACCCGTTCCCCACCGAGAACGTGCGCGAGTTCGCCATGTTCCTTCGCGCCTCGGGCGGCTTCAAGATCCTCTGAGCCGTCGGCCCGCGAATCCCAATGTCGGAGCCCCCCCCCGTAGTCTGTAAATGTCAGGTTCACAACAACAGTTCGAAAGGACACACATCATGACTGAGAAGAAGGTTCTGAAAGCCGAGGGAGTCGGCGAGCTGGTCGGAGCGGTCACCGCACTGCTGGGGTACATGCCCTCACAGTCCCTGGTCATCGCCCCGCTCACGGGCACCCGCGCCACGAGCGCTATGCGGGTCGATCTCCCGACCGACGCCGAGGTCTACCCGGCCATGGTCGCGCAGGTGATGGGACTCACGTGCCGCGTGCAGGGCGTGACGGGCTTCGCGGCTGTCGTCTACACCGACGGCGCCGACTCGGAGCACGAGGGGCTGGCCGCGACCCTGCTGAGCGCGGCATCGTTCATCGGCCTGGACGTCGCCACCGTGGCATTCGTCACCCCGACCACCTGGGGCGAGTACTTCGAGGGAGCGGCCCGCCCCCTCGACACTCTCCCGGCGCTGCCGGGGCCGGATCTGGTGCGCGACGGCGACCAGACCTCCGGGGCTTCGCTCCCCGTGGTCGATGAGGCGCTGCGGGTGCGGATCTTCAACGCCCCGCTGCCTCACCCGGAAAGCATGGATGCGTGCGCTCTGTTCGAGGACGTGCTCACCTGGGACGTGGAGGCGCTGGACGCCGAGAAAGTGGCCGTGCTGACCGGCCTGGTGTCGCTGCCGATCTTCCGCGATGTCGCACTCTCACAGTGGGCGACGACGGAGGGGCAGGGCCGGTACCGAGAGCTCGACACCAGAAACGCCCTCGGAGCCACCCAAGGAGCGCTCCAGCCCTGCCAGCCAGACCTCCCCAGCGGCGCGATCCTCGAAATTCTCCAGCCCGCCGATGACCCCACCAAGATCCTCAGGAACGGGCCCAACGCGCCCCGCGTCGCCGACGCAAAACCGCCCGCACCGCCCAACGAGCACAGAAGGAACTCGACGACTTCCCGATACTTTCGAGCAGGCACTCGACACCCTCGCAGCCCACCTCGCCCGACTCACCACCAGCCAAAGAGCAGCCCTGCTCCCCCTCGTCCAAGCCCGCATCCTCATCACAGCACCCTGGCCCCGCACCACCAGGAAAACCCGATGCCAACCGACCACGACACGCACGACGAACGCATCACCGAGTGCTCGACGAAATCGCCAACACCCGCCCAGGCAACTCCACCACCTGGACCAACCGCGGCATCGAAATCACCGTCTACGGCCAACGCCGCTACGAACTCCACACCCCCACACGCTGGGCAGTCATCATCACCATCGCAGGACGAATCCGCCGCATCCACACTTGGCAACAACTCCTCGACCACGTCGACGCGCCGCCGCAGAGGTCAAGGAGATCTGAGCGCCTTTCAGCGGACTGTCGTTCTGCTCTCGTGTGCCATTCGAGGGGGTCGGGTTGCTCCTCGTCCTGGTCGGGATCTCGCAGCTGGAGGAGTCGGGGTGTGAGGCGAAGTAGCCGCTCACCTCTTCCCATTGAGATTCGATTGGCCACACCTCGAGGTATTCAGCCCGGCCTCGGCGACCCTGACCCATGCGGTGGCCGCCGCCGCTATCGCCTCATCCAGCTTGAGAAGCGCCTGCCCCATTAGGGGTCCGCTGGGTCGAACCGCGAGGGATGAGCTTAACTACTCAGATGTCTTGAGGAGGAGGCCGTAACTGCTGCTGCCCACGCGCTCGATATCGTCCGCCGGCCCCTCGGGGTGGCCCTACCCTAGAACGGCGGTGCGTCGTCGCGCTAGTCCGCGTGCGATAACGTTCTCCTATGAAGCACGGATCGCCGACAATCCAGCACGTCGCCGAGAGCGCGGGCGTCTCCGTCTCCACCGCAAGCCGAGCCCTCGGCAACTACGGTCGCGTGAGCGAGAAGACCCGCCGCCACGTGGCCGCGGTGGCCGACGCTCTGGGCTACCGTCCCAACCGACTCGCACAGAGCATGATCTCCGGCCGCACCAACACCATCGGCGTGATCTGCGCCGACATCCACAGCCCGTTCTTCTCGGGGATCATGCGCGGCATCACCGACACCGCCGAGGCCGCAGGCTACAGCGTGCTGCTGACCAACAGCGACGAGAGCTCCGACCGCGAGACCGCCGCTCTCGACCTGCTGCTCGACAAGCGGGTCGACGGCTTCATCGTCTCCCCCGCCGACGTTCAGCATGTCGAGCACCTCGCCGATGCCGTGGCCACCGGCAAACCCGTCGTCATGGTCGACCGGGCGAGTTCACAGCTGCCCACCGACGCCGTGCTCGTCGACGGCCCCGCTGCAACCCAGCGGGCCGTCGCACACCTGTTCTCCCTCGGCCACCGGCGCGTCGCGATCGTCGCCGAGCTGCGCGAGCCGCGCGAGTCCAACTGGCAGGCGATCCTCGGAGACGCCAACCTTGAGCACGTCGACCTGTTCAGCCTCAACCCGAGCTCCGCCCGCCTCACCGGCTACCTTCGTGCCCACGTCGAGGCCGGCATCCCGGTCGACCCGCGGCTCGTGTTCCAGAGCGGCGAGTACAGCGTCGAGTCGGCGATCCGCGCCACGCTTGCAGGACTCACCGACCCCGACCCCGCCACCGCGGTCGTCGCGATCGACAACACCATGGCCCTCGGCGCTTACCAGGCCATCCGGCGCCTGCGACTGCGGATCCCCGAAGACATTTCCTTCATCGGGTTCGACAACCTCGAGTGGACTGAGCTCGTCCAACCGCCAGTGTCGGTCATCGAGCAGCCCGTGTACCGCATCGGTCAGCTCGCCGCGGAACGGCTCATCGCACGGCTCGGCGGTGACGAGTCCGAACCCGAGATCGTGAACCTACCCACGAGGTTCATCGAGCGGGAATCGACCGCAGCCCCCGACGCGCGAGCCTGAGCGCGTCCGGCCCCAGCTCGTGAAGCCAGCGCGATCCAGTCCGTCAGATCGCCTCGCCGGCCCACGCCTCGAAGGCATCCCGGTTTACGCGCAACCCGAGCTCGATCCGCGCGCCCTCGGGCGTGCGAAGGAAGCGGTATCGTACGCGGTCATCCGGTTCGAGGCCGTCTGCCTCCATGGCGAACCCGCCCACGACCAGACGCGCGGTCGCCTCGTCGAGGTCGTCGGCCCAGTAGGTGACGTGGTGCCAGGGAACGCCAGGCCAGTCCTGTTGCCAGAAGCTCCCCGGAACCTCCTGGATAAGCTTCACGTAGGGCAGCTCACCACCGCTCGTCGTATACTGCAGGGGCGTCTCCTCGACGGCGCCGCCGGGACGGCGAATGCGCGCAAGCGGCTCGGTCACGGGGGCGAACCGGTGACCGAGCGCGCGGAACCGCCCGAGCGCAGCCTCGATGTCGGGGACGACGAGACCCAGGTGCTCGGGCGGTCCCAGTCGCACGGGAACCGTCAACGGGTGGTCTTCCCGCGGCGCAGGTCCTCCTCGATGGCGAGGCGATCACGCGTCGCGGGGTCGCCGTAGCCGCCGCCGCCTCCGGCGCGCAGGCTCACGATCTCGCCCGGCTGCGCCTCCCCCTGGCCCTTCGAGGGCCGCACGTGCTCGACGCCGTCTGCCGTGATGAGTACGAGCGAAGCGCTCGCGCCCGCAACACCGCCTGCGAGACCCTCCGGCGCGAAGGCCGGATTGGTCTGCTCTGCCTCAGAGAGGAAGCGCAGCGGCTGCTCGGAGATGTTGCGGTAGTCGGCACGGATCCCCAGGCCGCCGCGGTATTTGCCGGCGCCGCCGGAGTCGGCGATCAGCGAGTACTGCTCGATGCGCAGCTCGTAGTTGGACTCGATGACCTCGGCCGGGATCAGCGAGCAGTTCGCCATATGCACATCGACGGCATCCGCACCGTCGTGGCCCGCCGTGGCACCGGCGCCGCCGGCGACGTTCGCGAGAAGGACGACGCCGTCGCCCGACTTCGGCGAACGCGACTCGCAGACCAGCACGGGCCAGCCGACGAACCAGCTTGCCGACGTCCTCCCAGGTGCGGCCTGCACGAGTGCCCTCGTCACGACCGACGCCAGACGCTGCGATGCCAGGTGACGGTCACCGACGGCGGCCGGGAACCGGGGATTCGTCACGGTGCCGAGGGGTGCGTTCACCACGACGGGCGCGAGCGAACCCTCGTTGAACGGCACCTCGTTGGGCATGAGGCACTTCACGGCATAGTGCACGACCGACCACGTGGTGGAGATCGGGATGTTCATGCCGCCGCGCATCTGCTGAGCGCTGTTTCCGAAGTCGAACGAGATGGAGTCGCCGTCGATGACGACGTCGACCTGCATGTAGACCGGCTCGTCGAGCACGATCCCGTCGTTGTCGAGGTACCCGTTAGCGGTGTAGGTGCCGTCCGGCAGCGCCGCGATCTCAGCGCGGGTGCGTTCGGCGGTGTAGTCGAACAGGTCGGCGATCGCATCCCGCAGCGTCTCAGGCCCGTAGCGGTCGGCCAGCTCTCGGAACCGGCGGGCACCCGACCGCGCCGAGGCGACCTGGGCCCGCAGGTCGCCCTTGTTCTGCTTCGGGTGCCGCGTGTTCGCGTCGATGATGTCGAGCAGATTCCTTTCGGGCACACCGCGCACCTCGAGCTTGAGCGCCGGCAGCAGGACGCCCTCTTCGAACACCGACTGCGAGATCGCCGCCGCGGTGCCCGGCGTGCGCCCGCCCCAGTCGGCGTGGTGGGCGATGACCCCCGTGAAGCCGATGAGCCGTTCCGCTGCGTCGAAGACGGGCACGAACAGGTTGATGTCGTTCGTCTGACACGCCCCCTGGTACGGGTGGTTCGTGACGAAGACGTCGCCGGGGTGGATGTCGTCGCCCCACTTGTCGATGCACGAGCGAAGCGCCGGCGACATGGAGGCGAGCAGGGTGGGGATGTCGAGCGCGGCGGCGATGAGGCCGCCGCGCTCGTCGAACACGGCGCACCCGTAGTCGCGCATGTCCTTGACGACGACGCTGAGCGCCGTCCGCCGAAGCGACGAGCCCATCTCCTCGGCGATGGTCTCGAGGGCGTGGCGTACGACCTCGACGGTGATGGCGTCCGTGCGCCACTGGTGTTCGAGCGTGACGGTCATGTCAGCCCTCCTGATCGAAGGTGAGGATGAGGTTGCGGAGATGGTCGACGCGCCCCGAGGCTGCGGGCGGGACGACCGTCGTGGCCTCCCGCTCCTCGATAATCGCGGGACCCGTGAACGTGGCGCCCGCCGCGAGGTTCGAGCGCTCGAACACAGCCGTGTTGACCCATCCGGCGTCCTTGAAATAGACGGCACGTGTGGTGGTTGGCTGCGCGGCGTGCTCGTGCGGCTCGGCGGCTGGTGCGGCGGATGCCCCGGTCTGGAGCACGCCTGTCGACTCGATCGAGAGGGCGGCCAGCTCGACGCGTTCGTCCGGGTCGCTGTGACCGAACTCGAACTCGTGCTGCCGGTGGAAGCGCGCGATGCCCTCCTGCAGCAGCGCGTCATCGATGGGCTCCGAGCCGAGGATGACTTCGACGTCGTTGTCCTGCCACGCGTACCGGAAGCGGCCGATGCGCAGATGTCTGACGGCCGCGACGCCGCTGGGCGCGAGCCGCGAAGCGGCCTCGGCGATCAGCGGCGCGAGGGCCGCTTCGATGTCGCTCGCGTCGACATCCGAGAGGTCCTGGTCGACGACGGTGGTGAAGTCGTACTTCAGGTCGGAGTCGGCCAGGCCGACGGCGGAGAGCGTTCCCGGGTTCGACGGGATGAGGACGCCGCCCACGCCGACCATGCGCGCCACGTTCGCGGCATGCATGGGACCGGCGCCGCCGAAGGGCAGAAGTTGAAACTCGCGCGGGTCGAACCCGCGGTTGACGCTCACGACCCGCACGCCGCGGGCCATGATGGAGTCCGCGACCTCGAGGATGCCGACCGCGGCCTCCTCGACCGTGATGCCGAGCGGGACGGCGACGTGCTCTTCGACGGCACGCCGGGCCGCCTCGACGTCGAGAGCCATCTCGCCGCCGAGGAATCGGCTGGGATCGATGCGGCCGAGCACGACGTGCGCATCGGTCGTCGTCGGCCGCGTGCCGCCCCGGCCGTAGCTGGCGGGCCCGGGCATCGCGCCCGCGCTCTCCGGACCCACTCGCAGCAGTCCCGCACTGTCGACCCGGGCGAGCGAGCCGCCGCCCGAGCCGATCGTGTGGATGTCGAACTGCGGGACCAGGAGCGGCCGGCCCTCGAACAGCGTCTCGCGCTCGATCTGCGCGCGACCCTCGTGGATCAGCGCGATGTCTGTCGAGGTGCCGCCCATGTCGAACGTGATCTGGTTGCCGTATCCGGGTTCCTGCGCGACCTTGGTGGCCGCCAGCACGCCCGCCGCGGGTCCCGATAGGACCATGCGGTGGGCGTTGCGTGCGGCCTCCCCAGCCGTCATCACGCCACCGTTCGACTGCATGATATACAGCGGTGCGGTCAGTCCGACGTCGCCGACGCCGTCGATGATGCCGTGCATGTAGCGGGCCACGAGCGGCTGGAGCGCTGCGCTGACCGCCGCCGTCGACGACCGCGGGTACTCCTTAATCTCGGGCGCGACATCGCTGCTGACGGCGACCGCGAGGTCCGGAAGGGCTTCGCGGAGCGCGGCTGCGATCCGCCGCTCGTGCTCGGAGTTCCGGAAGCTGAACAGCAGCGACACCGCGACGGCCTCGACTCCGGCGTCGCGGACCTGCTCGACGACCCGGGCGATCGCCTCGTCCGTGAGCTCACGGACGACAACGCCGACGCGGTCGACCCGCTCGGCCACCTCGAAGACGAGGTCGCGAGGCACGTGGGCCGGCGGCTTCTCGGCCGTGAGGTCGAACAGGGCGGGCCGCAGCTGCGTGCCGATCTCAAGCACATCGCCGAAGCCCTCCGTGACGATGAGGGCCGTCGGCGGGAGCTTAGCCTCGAGCAGGGCGTTGGTCGCCACGGTCGAGCCGTGCGCGAAGATCCCTATCTCGGCGACATCCACTCCCCGCGTCTGGCCGATCCGCCGGATACCGTCGAGGATGCCGATCGACGCGTCGTGCGGGGTCGACGGCACTTTCTCGACGAGGCGGTTGCCCTCGTCGTCGATGACGACGATGTCTGTGAAGGTCCCGCCGACGTCGATTCCCAGGCGTGCTGTCATGTTGCTTCTCTTCTTCTCGGAGGTTGAGTCGGGTCGCATAAACTGGTGTCGATCAGCGGTAGAACAGGGCCTCGATCTCGGGATCGTTCATGTTCTCCTGCGTGGCGAGCACGTGCGTGACGAGAACGTCGTCGCTCTCGGTGCCGTTGCGGATGTACTCCACGAGGCGAGTCAGCGACTGGCGGCCCATCTCGGCGGCCTGCTGGATCGTGAGGGCATCCACGTCGCCTGCGGCGAGCAGATCGACCTGCTCCTTGTCGGCGTCGACGCAGATCAGCGCGATGTCGCCCGACTTGCCGGCCTGTTTGAGCGCCTGGGCGGCGCCGATGCACGCGTTGCCCCAGGAGGTGTAGATGGCGTCGATGTCGGGGACGCGGGAGATGAGGCCCGTCGCCTTCAGCTGGTTCTCCGAGATGTCGAGACCGGCGTACTCATTGCCGACGTTCTCGAGGCCGGGGTATTGCTTGAGCGCTTCCTCCCAACCCGAGAGGCGCAGGTCGACGCTCTCGATGCCGGGGGTGTAGCCAAGGTAGCCCACCTTCCCCTCACCGCCCGTCACCTCGTTAGCACGCTCGGCAGCAAGCGCGCCGCTCTCCTCGCCATCCGACTTGATCGTGAAGAGCCGGGCGGCGGGGTCGGCGACGTCCGAGTCGACGGTCACGACGGGTGTCCCGCCGTCGAAGATCGCCTTCAGGGGCGCGGAGAGGGCAACGGAGTCGGATGCGGAGAAGATGATGCCGTCGGGCTTGCTCGCGGCGACCTGCTGCAGCATGGACGTCTGGTTCGCGGCGCTCTCCTCGGCCGGTCCTTGCCAGGTGAGGTTGACGCCGAGCTCCTCGGCCGCTTCTTCCGCACCGGCGACCATCGTTTGGTAGAACGGCCGGGTCTGGCTGTTGAGGACCATGGCGATCTCGAGCGTGTCGCCATTGCCGGGGTCCGCCGAGGGCGACGCGGCGTTGTTCGAGGCGCACGAGGTGAGGAGGAGGAGTCCGGCGACGGCGGCGATGCTCGCACCGGTGACCACGCGGGTCTTGTTCATTGTGTTGCTCCTTCGGCGTTGATAGGGACATGGAAGGGAAGGTGGTGCAGGTCGGGGTGTTCGGGCTCGCTGACCGTCCGGCTTCGCGCGGCTAGCCGCGGGCCGCTCGGCTTCGGCGGTACTGGTCGGCCCAGACCGCCAGCAGCAAGACGACGCCGATGGCGACGTTCTGCCAGAACGGGGGCAGGCCCATGACGACGAAGCCGCTCGTGAGGGTAGCCGGGATGAAGGCTCCGACGATCGTTCCGGACATCCGTCCGCGACCGCCCCAGAGGCTCGTACCGCCGATGACTACCGCGGTGATCGCGGCCAGCGCCGTGCCGGTGTATCCCGAGATGGTCGCCGTGGTGTACCTGGCGACGTCGATCGTCCCGGCGATGCCGCACAGCAGCCCCACCATGCCGTAGACGACGATGAGGTGGCGATCGACGTTGATGCCCGCGCGGCGGGCGGACTCCGGGTTCGCTCCGATCGCGAAGTTGCGCAGCCCGAAGCGGGTCTTCGCGAGAACGAACCAGAGCACGGCGACCACGATCGCGGCTGTGAGCACGGGGTACGGGATCACTCCGAGGAACTTCCCCATGCCGTACGCGGTCTGCAGTTCCACGGGTGCGCCGGTCACGTTGACACCGCCGGACCAGATCTGCGTGAGCCCGAGGATGAGCGTGCTCGTAGCGAGCGTGGCAACGAACGGCGGGATCTTCGTCCGGGTCACGATCAGGCCGTTGACGACGCCCCAGCCCGTGCCCACGAGGACCGCGACGAGTGCGCCTAGCAGCACGGGCCCGAGGACGGCCCACAGCGTGCGCTGCTCGCCCAGGAGGTTAGCGGTCATGGTCGACATCACTTGCGCCGCTGCGACGGACGAGAACGCCACCATCGACCCAACGGAGAGGTCGATGCCCGCCGCGATGAGCAGGAACGTCACGCCGGCGCCGATAAGTGCCAGCTGCGAGCCGGTGAGCGCGATCGACTCGATGTTCTGCACCGAGAGAAACGTTCCGGGTGGAGTGAGCATGCTGAAGGCGACGACGATCAGCACCAGGAGTGCGAAGATCGTCAGCTCTGAGAGACTGCCGCTCGTGAGGAGCCGGCCCGGCGAGAAGCGCCGTTGCTGCTGCGTGAGCGTGGCTTCGGTCATGCGTGGCTCCTGTTCGGGTCGACGTCGGCGACACCGGTCATCGCCGCGATGAGGTCGTGGGTGGTGACGTCGTCGATCGACGCCGTGAGCACGTCGCGGCCGAGCCGGAGGACGGTCACGCGGTCGGCGACCCGGAAGACGTCGGGCAGGTTGTGGGAGATGAGCAGCACGGGAAGCTCGCGCTCGTCGCGCACGCGCTCGATGAGTTCGAGCACAAACGCGGTCTGCGCGACGCCGAGCGCCGCAGTGGGCTCGTCCAGCATGATGAGCGACGTACCCCATAACGAGGCGCGCGCCACCGCGACGGCCTGCTTCTGACCACCTGACATCATCTCGACTTCACTGTCGTAGCGCTGGATCTTCGCGCCGAGCTGCGACAGCTCCGTCTCCGCCCGGCGATTCATCGCCTTGCGGTCGACCATGCCGAGGCGTCCGCGGAAGCCGGGCTTGAGCAGCTCCCGACCGAGGAACAGGTTCTCTCCCGGCGTCAGGCTAGGGGCCAGAGCGAGGTCCTGGTATACCGTCTCGATCCCGGCAACCTGAGCGTCTTTGGGTACCTTGAACGATTGGGCCGTGCCGTTGACCTCGATCGTGCCCTCATCGGGCACCACGGCGCCCGCGATGACCTTCATGAGGGTGGACTTGCCGGCGCCGTTGTCTCCCAGGAGGGCATGGACCTCCCCCGGGCGGACCGACAGGTTCACCCCGCGCAGCGCCTGCACATGGCCGTATGACTTCATGATGCCCGACACCTTCAGTGCGTCAGCGGTCACGGAGCACCTCCTTCTCTTCGAGGGGCGTCGGATGCCCGAAGGCGCCCCGGTACGTGCACACGGTGGCGGCGAAGGCCGTGGCAGCCTCGAGCGCGTCTGGGATCGACGCACCGCTGAAGACGGCGCGCGCGAATGCCGTCTGGAACGCGTCGCCGGCTCCGGTCGTGTCGACGACATCGACCGGAGCGGCGGCCTGCGTGTGATTCGTGCGGCCGTCGGTCGCGATCGCTCCGCGAGCGCCACGGGTGACCACGGCGATCCGAGCGCCCCTCTCGACGGCATCGTGGGCCAGCGCGAAGCAGACCTCCTCCGACTCGGTCTCGCGTGAGAACGCGGCGATGGCGAGGTGATCGACGACGTCGATGGCCGACTCGACACTTGTGTATGAGAAGTCGAACACGATCGGGGCCAGCCTGCTGAGCGCCGGGATCTGCGCGAGGGTGCGACTGGAGTGACCCGTGTGGATCCAGTCGCGACCGGCGAGGACTTCGAGCTCGGCGTCGCCGAGAACGACGTGGCTCCTGGGCGGGACGTACGCGGTGAAGATGCGGTTGCCATCCTCGTCGATCCGGATGTCGGTGATCGAGGTCTGCTCGTCCGAGACGCGGACCCCACTCACATCGACCCCCTCGGCGCGCAGCGCATCGACGATGCCCTGTCCTTCGGCATCGGAGCCGACGATGCCGTGGTACGCGGAGCCGACGCCGAGCCGCGCGGCGAACACTGCGGCGTTCACCGCGCTGCCCCCGGGGAACCCGATGCCTTCCTCGAGATATCTGTCGACGCAGTTGTCGCCGACGCTGGCCATGCGCATCTCGGTCAGTATTCGACGCGGTGCATGTACCGGCGCTCGTCGAGGTTGTGGCCGGTGGCCGCCTCGAAGTGGTCGGCAAGGCGCATCGTGATCGAGGCCATGGGGATGTGCTGAACCGCCGGCAGCTGCTCCGGAGCGATGCCGGGGAGCTCCAGGGCGGTCGCATCGAGGACCCGGTACTGCGGGTTGTATCTATCAAGGAACCGCCTAGCGCGCTCGGTGTGCGCCCGCGTGGCGTCCGCGCCGGCGAACAGGATATACGGCTGACCCTCGGTGGCGAGCTCGAACGGCCCGTGGAAGAAGTCGGCCGTCGTGAAGTGCGTGGACTTCTTCCACTGCATCTCGACGAAGTAGCAGACGGAGAGAAGGTAGGCCAGGCCGGTGAGCGGTCCGGACGCGAGCACGAAGATGTTGTCCGCATCGCCATAGGACCGCGCGATCTCGGCGAGATGCTCTTCGGCCCCGAGCGTTGCGGCCAGGGTCGCCTCGGGGATCGCCTCGAGCGCCGTGCGGGTGGCGGCGATCTCCTCAGCCGGTGCTCCGTGGGCTTCGCGGAGCGCGAGCGCGAGTTCACTCAGCAGCACGTACTTCGAGCTCGTCACGGTACGCGCGCTGCCGTAGCTCAACTGGAATGCGGACGCTTCGCCGAGCGGGTTGTCCATGTCGGTGGCGACACCGACGACGAGGGCTCCCCGCGCTGCGGCGAGCCGCGCCGCCTCGACCGTCTCCGGCGTGCCTCCGCTGTGCGAGGCGGCGATGACGAGCGAGGTAGGGCCGACAAGGGGAAGCGTGAGCGCCGTGAACTCGCCGGCGTTCACGTTGAGCACGGGGAACGGCAGACCGGCGTGCTGCAAGTCGAGCGTGACCGGGACCGAGGAGGCCCAGGAGCCTCCGACGCCGACGAAGAAGACCCGGTCGACCTGGCGGCGAACCGCTTCGGCGGCGATCTGCTGGGCGGTGCCCCGCTGGGCGACGGCACCCTGCAGCACCTCGACGAGGTCGGGCTCCACGGGTCGAAGGGCGGTGGTGGTCATCTGCGTGGTGCTCCTTAGATGCGGACGTTCCCTGATTTCGCGACAGCGTTCCCATTCTGGGACCACCGGCGCTGTGAGGGGTGCGTATGGGGATTGCGTGGTGATGGCTTCGTTCTCGGCTGCCTTGCCGATGTATGACAACGGCCGACCGACGGATGGAGAAGGCAAGACATGATGTTAGCGAGAACGTTGTCATCGCACTTTTGCACGTCGTTACACATCCCGTCAAGCACATCTGGCAAAAAGATTCACGAGTTGCGAGAACGTTACTACCGTGCGTAATGTCGAGCCACACTCAGAGGAAGGCCAACGATGACCATCGACTTCAGCAAGACGTGGCACGTGGGGATCGTCGTCGACGATCTCGACCGCGCGATCGAGCGTTCTCGCAACGATATGGACCTCGCATGGACCAGCGTGCTCCAACGGGACGTCACGATCACACGCGGAGGGCGTGAGGAGACCTCTCCCGTGCGGTGGGCGGCCTCCTGCGCTCAGGCGCCGCAGTGGGAGATGATCGAAGCCGCCACCGGAATCTGGTCGACCACGGACACCGACGGGGAGGCACTGCACCACCTCGCCTACTGGAGCGACGATCTGGAAGCCGACGCGGCGTCTCTCGAGGCGGCCGGCTACACCCGCGAGGCGCACGGCACCGACGAAGAGGGCCGCATCCGCTTCGTCTACCTGATCTCACCCGAAGGGGTGCGGATCGAGCTCGGCGCCACCTGGTCGAAGCCGGCATGGGACGACTGGGTCGCCGGCGGCGGCTATGCCGTGCAGTTCTAGCGTGGACGGTCGGGTCGGGTGCGCTCCGGCCAGCCGCGGACAGCGCTGGAGCATCGGACCCGACCCACGGACGAAGCACGACTGTTACGACGACGTTGCCGATGTGGAGGTCCACGAGGCCGGGTGGGATCGGGACTCTTGCCAAGCGATGGCCATGGTCGTGAACGCCGCGCGACGTACGAGATAGGGCTGCCCCAGATCGTGCAGCGTCTCGTGTCGTGGTGGCACCGGTCTTTGATGGCCTCGGCGATGCGCTGCACCGACGCGAGGAACTCCGCGACATCGGCGCGAGACCCTTGAGCAGGTAGCCGAGCGGTCCGCCTTGAGCGGCGAGGTCGGATGCGTAGCGCTGCTCGACATACTGCGAGGGCACGAGGATCAGGAGCGACGGCTGCGTGGGTCCGGAGCCGCAGCGCCGCGCGGATCCCCTCGTCGGTGAACGTCGGCGGAAGACGCACATCGAACACCGTCGAGCAGGTCGAACTCGCGACCCTCGAGTGAGTCTGGTGGTGGAACAACCAACGGCTCCACGGCGAGACCAGTGCGCGCAGCAGGCCTCCGCGCCCAGTTCGACGTGGAGGCAAGCTACGCGGACAAGCACCCCGAGAACCTCCAGGCGATGGGCCTTCCTGTCACAGTCATCGAGACCACGCCCGAGATCGACCTCGAGCAGTTCGGGTCTCTCGACACAGCTCTCATCGGTGTGGCTCGTGCCGTCCTCAATTTCTCCAAGCAGACCAAGGACGCGGGCGGCTTCTACGACATGTGGTGGAAGGCAACGCAGTTCTCACACGCGACTGCAGCACTGGCTGACGCCTACGCGCCCGTGTCCGCGTTCGGTGTCTTCACCACCCCTGACGAGCCGATCGACTGGTCAGGGCACGTCAACGCAATCTCGATGGTTATCTGTGCCGTCGCGGGGCAGATCCTCATGGAAGAGGGACTCTCCCCCGACACAGCGCGGATCTTCTTCAATGCGTCAGCAACGGCCTAGATCGACGCCAGTCACCGGCGGGTGCCGTATCGCTGTTCGACGAGCTCAATGGCCTCCTGCGTGGAGCACCTCGCACGTGAGCAAGGTCGTGGCACGTCTTGAGGATGCTGGTCTCGTCCGTCGCGCTCCCGACTCCACCGATCAGCGGGCAGTCGTCGTCGGGCTCACCGATGAGGGCCGCGAGATCGGCAACCGGCTGATCGCGCGAATCGACGCGTACTACGAAGAGCTCTTCAGCGGGTGGAGCGAGACCGATCGCGAGGATCTCTCGAGACTCGTCGTCAAGCTCGCCCACAGTGCGGATGCGGTAGCCCGCCATGCCCTTTCGCGTGCCTCGGGCTACGACTGGGGCTGAGACGCCTGATCGATAGGCTGTCCGCATGCGCAGCCGTGCCGAGACCGATGACCGACTCGCGCAGGATGCGCACCGACCACGGGTGACCCACACCGGACAGGCGCTGGTCGACCTGGTCATCGAAGTGGCAGACCTTCCCGCTCGCGGACAGAACCTGATGGCCGACTCCGTGGCCGAGTACGCCGGCGGCTCAGTCACCGTGCTGCTCGCGGCGGCGCGGTTGGGTGCTGAGTGCCTGCATGCCGGGGCGATCGGCACCGGTCCATATGGTGATCTGATTCGCGAAGCGCTGCATGCTGATGGCATCGCAGCATCCGCCCCTCCGGTGACCACGCAGGACACCGGGGTGTGCGTCGTGCTGATCGAGCCCTCCGCGGAGCGCACGTTCGTCACGACGCTGGGCGCCGAGCGTGAGATCACCGTCGAGTCGCTCGCCACTGCCGACGTGCAGCCGGGCGACCTCGTCTGCGTCACCGGATACTCGCTCGCCGTCGCGCAGACCCGGGATCCCCTGCTGGCGTGGTTGAAGACGCTGCCTGAGAATGCTGTCGTCGTCCTCGACCCCGGAGCCGCCTTCGCCGAGCTGCCTGCCGACGTGCGCGACACGATGCTGGCCCGCACCGACGTGTGGACCGGCAATGCGGAGGAGGCGACGGATCTGCTGGCCGCGCGGTCTGTTTCTGTCTACGCATCGGCCGGAGCATCCAAACGCGAGATCGCGGCGCACGCCCGCGCGCTGACTCCGCTGCTGCGCGCCGGAGCTGTCACCATCGTGCGCGACGGCGCCGAAGGATGCGCGGTGCATGCGCACGGAGAGAGCACTTACGTGCCGGGCTTTCCGCAGACTCCCGTCGACACGAACGGCGCCGGCGACACCCACACCGGCGCGCTGCTGGCCGGCATCGCCGACGGCGCGACGTGGGTGGATGCCTGCCGCCGCGCCAACGCCGCTGCCGCGATCAAGGTCACGCGTCGTGGACCGACGACGGCTCCGACCGCGGTCGAGGTCGAGGAGTTCCTTCGTGGGGAGTGAGGCCTCTTCGGCTGCAAGACGCGGCGGAGTTTCCACAGATCCCGACCGCACCGTCCCGCGGTGTCATCATGGGATTTCGATGCTCGATCGAGCGCTCTACTCCTATGCGGACGTGGATCGTCTGGTCGGGCTGCACGCCGGGACCTCTCGCCGTTGGCTCGAGGGTTACTCGCGCGTGGGGAAGTTCTACAATCCTGTGGTCAGGGAACGTCCGTGGCGCCGGCCAGACTCGATCCAGCTGTTACCTGGTGAACAGGAAAGTGACCGCCGCGGTCACCGCGGACGTCACCGCGGCGGCCTACCCGACGATCTTCGTTGCCAGCAAGAATCACGACGTCGCCGCACTCTTTGTTGAGGCGCCGCACGATTGGCATAGAACCACCGTATTAAGTCGTCTCCTTGGTCACGTGGCGATTTCACCGCACCACGGAAGCGCGTGGACGACAGACGTAGGTCAGTCGTCGTCCTCGTCGGTGGGTTGCTCGAGTGCGAGTTCGTCTTTAAAGGCGCGGGTGATCGCCTCTTCGTCTGGCAGCGCCCTTTGCGTTTCGGCCGCGAGTTCGTACCTGCTCACGGCGACCGGTTGAGCGGCGCCAGCGAGTGCGTAACGGACGACGGTGTCGTTCTTGTCGGCGACGAGGAGGATTCCGATGGTGGGCTGGTGTTTCTCGGCGTTCCGGAGGTGATCGTCGACGAGCGCAACATAGAACCCGATCTGGCCGGCATCACGCGGCTCGAACTTGCTGACCTTGAGTTCGATGACGACGTAGCGCAGTTGCTCGACGTGGAAGAACAGGAGGTCGACGAAGAAGTCGTCGCCGTCGACATCGAAATGCACCTGACGTCCGACGAACGCTAGGCCCGGGCCGAGTTCGCGCATGGTGTCGAGGATCCGGTCGAGCATGCGCTGCTCGAGCTGGCGTTCTGAAGCGCTGCTGTCGATCGCGAGGAACTGCAGCGCGTATGGGTCTTTGGTGATCTCCTGAGCCTGCTCGGAGTCGAGTCGGTCGAGCGCGCCGGCGAAGTTGCTCGGTGCGGCTGCCTCCCGTTCATGTAAGCGTGTGGTGATCTGGTGTTGGAGCACAGCCCTGCTCCACCCGTGGTGAGCGTCTTTCGCGGCGTACCAGTCGCGCAACTCCTGGTCGTCCAGCTTGTCGAGCAGCTCGATCACGTGCCCCCACGGCAATTGTCCAACGGGCCGTTGGACAATTGCTGCCTCGTCGGACCAGGCCTCCGCGAACCTGCGCATGTAGAAGAGGTTCGCCCGGGAGAACCCCTTCATGGAGGGAAACTCATCACGCAGATCGGCGGCGAGACGGGTGAGTACCTGGGACCCCCAGCCCTCCAGTGCCTGTCGGTCCAAGATGGTGCGACCGATGCGCCACCACAGCTGCAGAAGCTCGTTGTTGACCTTACGCTGCACCTCCAGGCGCACGGCGTGCACATGCTTCTTGAGGTCGTCTAGCGTCGCAGCGTAGGAGTCGGGCACGAGATCACTCATCATGTCTCCACCGTAGGGCCGAGCGCCACGAGTCCAACGGATCGTTGGACTAGATTATCCGCACCGTGCCCTTGCGAACAGCTGACGGCGACGCCGCTACCCCTCAGGTTCGAACCACTTGTTCTTGGCCGCTACGTCCGCGAGGGGCGGAGTTGTTTTGGCGCTGAGCGCTGCCACGCGGTCCGCGGCTAGCTGCACCAGATCGGCTGGCCAGTTTTCGGGCTCTCTGAGCATCGTCTTCGCCTGCCGTGGTGTCAACGAAGCTAGCGCGTGTGGGTTCATACGTGCGCCGTGCGGAATAACGCCTCGAGTACCCTGGAACACTTCCAGACGGAGCTTTCGGTCGCCGCGAGCGGCTTCAATCGGTCGACGCCCATCGGATACCCCAACTCTGAGCACATCTGCGAGTTCGCCGGAGAGCAATCGACCGATCCGAGAACGCGCCGCGTCGGTGCTAACGATCCAGAGCAACCACAACGTCGCTCCGGAGACTTCGATCTGTTTTAGTCGGAAGGCGTCGTCAAGATTTACGCGGCGGGTGGAGGCGACTGAGTGTCCGGTCAGCAATGCGCCCTCGAGGGCGCGGTAGTGCTTGGGCTGCAGCGCGCGCACCATCTCGTCAACTCGTGCCGCTAGCTTGATGACTACCTCAATGCGGGCGTGGCGAAGAATCGCGAGCACGGTGAGCGCTCGATCTTGGCTTGTGGTTTGCGCATCGAGCGTTGACTGCCACCAATCGACATCGCTTCTGTGCTCGCGGTATGCACCCTCTTCGTCGACCGCTTCACGCACCGCATCGACGGTGATAAAGGCCCCCAGCTCATTGAAGTCGATTCCGCCCGGGACGCGCCCCGCCGCGCGTCGGAGAACCCACCCAGCACCCAACTGTTCCGTGACGGCGTTCAGGCGTCGGCTGAGATCGAAGGCGGAGGGAACTTCCGGTGAGTACTGCTCCAGAGAGCGCGGATCAGCACCGCGTGCCGGGCGGGGCACCGGGGTCGGGAGCGCGCGACCTGCAACAGCCGCTAGCGCAGCCGATAACTTGAACGCCAGGCGCCCCGTTCCTGGGACGGCCGACAGTACATCCACTGCACCGTCGTTGATTTCTGCTTGTACGGCCGCGAGGATCGCCTCGTCTGAGCCGCCGTAGCTGCCCTCCGCAAGGCTCTCGACATGCCATCGGCTCGGCCCGGATTCACTGCAGATCAGAATGCGCAGTTGTTCCTCGCGTAGCGTGTCGGGTGCGTGAAGAGCGCCGAGTTGCGCGGCGGTCTCAAGCCAGGCCGGTGTAGGGGTGAAGCGCGTCCACCACCAGTTGAGCGAATCGTCGCTTGCAGCGGAGTGCGCCGCAAGGCTTGCCGCTGTCGCTCGCATCACAGGGCGCGGCTGGTCGCTTTCCATCCGGGCTCTCAGATGGTCGACTGCCTGTTTGCGACCGGCCCGATCCCCGAAGCGTAGTGGGGACCCTGCGGGGTCGAGGGCGCCATCCTCAGCAAGAATCAGCCCGGGTCCTCCGAGAACGAAGTCGACGACCTTGCGGATGTCGGCGTCCGATTGCCCGTTGTAAATGCGGTCCCCCAGGACGAGGACCGCCATCCCTCTTACGAGCGGATGTGGCTCCGCGTGCCGGTCCGCGCTTTGAAGGTTGCCGCGGAAAGCGCGGATCTCTCCCTTCGCGAGCATGCCAACAAAAAACCGGCAGACGTTCGCCCAGTAGGGACGTTCTAAGAGTGCGTCTAGTCCATCGTCTCGCGAGTTGCCCGCGCCCCGAGCGGTGAGATTCTCGAACATGTGTAGGGCGGCGAAGTACTCGCGAAGAGACTGCACTTCAAACTCGAACGCGTCGTTGCGCTCTACAAGGCAGAGGACCCGGTCCGTGATGGCCGAATAGATCTCCTCGGCGAGCTCCTGCTCTTCAGGCTGGCCGGCAAGGTAGCTCCGCAGCAGCCGCTTGAGTTCATCCCGGGTGATGGCGCCTGAACTATCACCCTGCTCCGCTTTAGCTTGTAAGTACCACCCCAGGTACGCGTGAGTGTCTTCTACCACTCGACGGCGTTCGTCGAGCAACGGCTCTTTATCCTCAGTCTGCTCGCGATCCAGGAAGGTTTTGAGATACTCACGGTAGAGATCGGTGCGCTGTTGAGGCAGCAGCTGACGTCGG
Organism: Microbacterium sp. UCD-TDU; assembly: GCF_000340625.1. Lineage (NCBI taxonomy): Bacteria > Bacillati > Actinomycetota > Actinomycetes > Micrococcales > Microbacteriaceae > Microbacterium > Microbacterium sp. UCD-TDU. The sequence goes on along the minus strand of NZ_KB454449.1, from coordinate 118,238 downwards.
TGAAGCAGGTGCAACAGAATCGCGAGTTGCATCGGGTACGACGCCAACTCGTTGATGTGGGCGACGTGCTGGCTATCCATGAACGTCGCCTGAAGACGAGCGGCGGCGTCAGCGGAGAGTTGGGAAACCGTGACCCAGCGATGGAGATATTGAAGCCGCAACCCTTGAGTTAGTCGTTGCAGGTAAAGAACTGGGAAGCCCGACGAGGTGAGCGGCTGCAGCGAGCCTCCCGGCCGTGTTGCGACCAAGATGATCAGATCGGCAGCATCAGCTGTGAGACGCCCACGTACCAGCGCGATCTCTTGGATGACGCGCGAGCGAGTTTGGAGACTGGCCACCTCATCAAGTCCATCGAGAGCTAGCAGGACGGGCTCATTGGCGATGACGCTGGCAAGATCGTCGGCATCAAACTTGTTCGCGCCAATGTGGCCACGAATGTGATCGACGACGTACTCCTCCAGACTGCGCCAGTCGGACCCAGCCGACATCTCTCCTCGCCGCTTCCGTCGTCCATGCTTTGACGCGTCGCGCGATGGAGCGGCCCACTCCGCATACCGCCGCAGGTCAATGCGGATCGGGAACCGTCCCACCGTGGCGTCGCGCGCCATTCCTGTTCGGCCCGCGGTGTATGCGTCCTTTCCGAGGATTCGCGCGCGATGAAACTGGCAAATGAACTGAAGGACAGTGGACTTGCCCTGCCCGGGACCGCCGACCAGCACCGCGTTCCCTGTCCATTTCGGGTGAAGAAGTACCTGTGTTGCCCCCGCAACGATGAGCCCCGACGCGGCCTCGAGCTCATATGAATCACCGGGCGAGGCCTCCACGATTTCCGCAAACAGATCTGCGACGGCTGCATCGTCGGGGCGAGATCCAATTGGAACATCAACAAACATCGAATCTACCGACGGGCCTCGGAGGTCTACCTGCTGGAACTGAACGGAGTTCTCCGCTGCGAAGCGATCACCCAGATACGCGCGGAGAGCACGCTGTCGCCCATCGCGCTGTGACTGCTTTGCTTCATGACGCTTCTTCATTTCGATCAGTTGATCGACCGAGTAGCCGGCACCGTGATTCGCGTCAATCATCGTGTGATGCGTGGGGCACATCAGCATGAGGTTCTGATAACCATCGACGTCTTCGTAGTCTGGGTCGTACCGAGCTCCACCCACACTTTGGCCACGGATATGAGCCTCCTCACCGACCACCGTCGCATCACTCGCGTCAGAGCCGGCCTTAGCGATCTCCTCCGTGAGAGTCTGTGGACAGCCCGGGAAAGCACACTCATTGTGAGCTCGTCCCCACAGCAGCTTTCGCGTACGCCCGCCAATCGCCATGACTCCCCCTTCCGCCGACGGTATGCCCATCATCCCAGTCCATGATCTCAGTACACCGAAACGCGTGACTTCCTTTCTGTCGGAGGAACGTTAGCTGATCACGAGGAGAGCCGTCGTCCTCGCGGACGAGGCCGACACCGCCAGGGCTCTACCCCGGCGGGACCGCTGAAACCGCCCTGCGGCCTCGCATCAAAGAGAGGAACTCGAATGGGATGCCGCCAGCATGGGCAAAGTCCTCGACCAGCCAGAGGAACGACCGCGGCCATCCCGCTATCAGCGGTTCGAACGACCGACGTCTGTGCGAGACGGTGGCGTCTGTCAACGGTTCGCACGGCCTCGTCGCGCTCGTCAGGCTCGGGCGCGCGGTCCCTGTGTGGTCGTAGCCGCTGGTGGCTATGCGTTGCCGTGGGTTTCCGCGGGCATACTTACGCGTTCAGAGAATAGACGTGGCACGCCTACTAGGGCTTGAAAATTCTCTTCGGAGTCCTGTGCCTGATGCTTCGAGGCGGAGTTCTAACCAACAGCACCGCACCGGCCTCGGATCAGCCGGCGCGTTTCAGCGCGTCGGTCGTGAGGTTGAGCGTGGCAACCTCGCTGTCCCGTCCGGTTGCGTCGACAGTGGTCGGACGCGAAGTCCCTTTGAACTCGCTCGTCACCTTGGCCTTCGGGCTTTCCGATCACTTACAACGAGTCACGCATCCATGGAGAACGGAGAGTCTTGGACCGCGCTCCGAAGCCGATTTGCTCTGTGGTTGCGTTGAGAAGCGTAGATATCTACAGGTGAGGTACAGGAAGAACTACAGGGGGAAAGTTGTCCACAGGCTCGGAGGCCTTGTCTCTGCAGGGATCGCGAGGGGCGAGCGCCACCTGCGACGCCACCGTTTGACCCCAGTCGCGCCACCAGATGATCCCAGTCGCGCCACCAATGTCCCGCATATCGCCACCAGTTGTTCCCACGAATTGTGGGGTCAATCGGTGGCGAGGTGGGGCCGATTGGACTCGGCGCGAACGTGAGGGATGCACCGTCAGTAGCTCCTGCGGGCGCGCCACCTAATGATCCCAGCAGGATTGAGCGCGCTAGCAACCTGCTCGCGCCACCAAATGTTCCCATGCAAGCTGCCGCTCCGGGGCACCGAGCCCCCAAGCGCAGGTATCGTGCGCCACCAATGTTCCCAGTCTCACTCTGTCGGGGGCGGTTGACGAAGCGTCGCCACCAAATGTTCCCACATGCGCTGAATCCGCTGATCGTCACGCCGGGTGCCACCGATTGTTCCCAGGTGTGCGCCACCAAATGTTCCCGCCGCAGGTGAGCCACCACATGATCCCGGGCTCCATGCGTAGGAGGCCGCGGGAGAGGGCCGCGCCCCAAATGTTCCCAGGTGTCCGCCGAGAGGTACGTCCGCCATCGCGCGACAGTCGCTTCCCTCGGTACGACGGGGAGGCGGACGCGCGAGGCTACTCCACTGGCGGCTTCTGCCCGACCTGGCGGAATGGCTTGTTCGCGGGGACGTGAGTCATGGAGGGACGGAGGATGAGATAGTCCGGGTGGACTTCGGCATTCAGCTGCGGGTAGACAATCTGCACCGCTTGCAGCTCCTTGATGAACGCTGCCTTGAACGCCCGGACGCGGCCATACTGGGCGCCGAACTGGTTGCTAAGGTCTTCCCACTTGATGCGCGTCGGCCTGCGCAGGTAGAACATGCGGTATGTCGCCCACATGTACATGTCGATGCGGAGACTGCTACCGCCGAGCGCGCGGATAGCGCCGAGGTCGACCGGAACGGGTGCGTTCTTGATCGACTGAAAGAACTCTTGGGTGAGCCGTACTTCGGAGCTCCACAGACCTTCCTGGCCTGATTCCTCTTTCTTTGACCACCAGAGGCTGACGCTCTTGGCGATCTGGAAGTACTCCGACACGGTCCCATGGCCGGCCTCGTTCATCGAGAGGCCTTCTACGGAGAGTTGCGCGCCGAACAGGGCGGCGAGCTGAGTCTTAACGATGTTGGCGTTGCGGCCGTTGTAGTCCACCCCGATGCGAGACAAGAATGAGCGCATGCTCTTGCCGAGGTCGACGACGGGACTGTCCGTGATGAATGCCTCGGTCGCGATGTAGGTCAGCGCGAGCCGTGGGTAGATCCCGTACGGGTATCGACGGACGCGGGATCCGTCTCGCTGGGTTACGAGGGCGGGGCTGAGCGTGAGCGTGACGTCGCCGTTGCGGCGCTCGAAGTAGGGAATGTCTCCAGGGTTTCGCTGCGGCAGTGACACCTGAGCGAAGAGTCTGGCGGAGAATCCGACGTTCTGCTCCTCGATGCTCAACTCCTGCTGGGTGGCGTAGTCGAGCATCTTGAGCCGTGAGCGCGGGATCGCGAAAGGATTGTGGATCTCCGTCTCCGGCTGTCGCTCGACCTCGGAGGTCGCGGCGTCGCCGGCGTCGGCGGTCGGTGAGTCGCCGTTAGGAGAATTTGCTGGCTTTGCGGACACTATTTGTCCCATCTAATGTCAACGCCGCAGCACCCCTGCGGCGCACGAAGCGGCCTTGCACCTGCGATGATACGTGCTCCGCCAGGTATCGCGGGGAGGGCGACGCCTACGCGATAGCTGCGACGCCGATTCTCTGAGATCCGGACGAGGGGGAACTCTAGTGGGAAGTGCAACTGTGCTGACGATCTGGTGACTAGTCGGGTGAGCGCGGGAGTCGCGGGCCGGTGTCGAGGCTCCGTTCGATTCCGCGCCGCCATCTGATCCAGCCGAGGTTGGCCCAGGCGATTCCGCAGCCGTAGCGGAATCGGTTTATGGCGTAGCGGCGATCCGGATATGCGAACTCTTCGGGTAGCGGTGTTGGTAGCCCTGCAGTGTGTGGCAAGAGTTCGTGGAAGAGCTCGGAGAAGCTCGGCCCGGTGCCGGTTTCTATCCGCACCCTTGCGATCGACATGGCTGCTCGTCGTCCCCACTGCGCGGCGGAGGGCCCGCTGGTCATCTCTCCGAAGAGTTCGCTCCATCCTTCTGGGATGGAGAGGTCGTCGCGATCCCAAAGGACCAGTTCTCGCGGCTGCCGACGCGATCGGCCACGACTGTGGTCCGGCTGCTCGTTCACATGCTCATCTTGCCCCAGACCACTCTCCCCGCGATGGCCTCTGTTGCCAGGAGCGGTGTCGGGATATCTGGGCGAATAGCTCTGCGTACTCTTCTACCGCGGCGGCGGCTCGGTCCAGATCACCGCCAAAGCGTCCAACCTGCAGGGGCGCCCATGCCGTTTGCCCGGTGGAGAGCTCGTGTCGCGCACGCTCCTCACCGGCGACCGAGGCCCGGACCTTCGACCATGAGTGTTTCGTTGTGAAGCTCGAACACCATCCACCGTCGCCCCTGTTGAGCGCGATGGACGATGAGCCCTGGAGTATGCATGTTGCGGGACTCGATGTGTTGTGCAATCCACTCGGCGCTAGGGCCTCGCTCCCATTTGAGGGAACCGAGAGTCGTCGCTCCGGCATTGCCGATCAGCCGAGGGAACCCGCCGTGCTGCCACCACAGTCCCAGGCGTGCGCCAACCGTAGCGAGCAATGGCGAATCGCGGTAGTGAAGGTCTAACGCCCACTGTTCGGCCTGCTCTACTCCTTTGTCGGCCCGGGTGGTCTTCAGCTCGAAGTCGAGATAGCGCAGGGACGCAGGAGTGTCGGGGTTTCGCTGGTCCCGCCATTGCGAGTCGAAGACCTCAAGCACCCCTCCAGTGGGGAGATGGACAAGTTCGTAGGAGTGCCGTCGGCAGGCGTTGAGCCGCAAACCCGGTATCCCAGCTATGACCGCCCCGCCATCCCAGCTCGTTTGAACGAAAGGAAGGAGGTACGCGGCGACTCGATCGTGGGCGGCCGCTGCGAGGATGAATCGATCACGGGCTGCGAAAACGGAGTGTTCATAGAGCACGAGGTCGGTGAGACGTCGTCCGACGGCGTGATCCCACGGGTTGCTCTCGCGAGGCGAGAGGAGCGCTTTGATCAGGAGGCTTGTGAACTTCCGCTGCCCCGGCGACATCGTCAGATCCAGCCGCCCGTTGCGCCACTGCGCACGAACCAGCGGATGGGGCGCGTCTAGAACCTCGGCTACGACACCGAACTCGGATCGATCGTTGATGTGGGGCACGGGATCTCGTTCTGGCGGCATGCATCTCGGACTACCGCCGCACCAGTGAGAGGGGACCACCGCAGCAGCACAACACAGGTGCGGGCATCACACCCTTTCGGACCGTACCGCGTTGTCTCCGAGAACAACGGCATCCTGTGTCCACCTGCAGAACCCGTCCAGCATACCGAACAGTGATGCAACCCTCGCCGCGAACCGTGCGCAGCAGCACCTACGAACAGCAATGTCGGTGGCCCCCCGTAGTCTGTAAATGTCAGGTTCACAACACCACCTAGGAGAAAACATGACAGACATCACCACCACCGCCACGGCCGCTCTCGGAGAAGGCACCATGGTGCTGCCGCCGGCACCGGCGATCACCGACCGACGGGCCGGATTCAGCGGGGAGCTCGAGCGGGCGCGCGAGGAGTTGGCGGCCGCACAGCGCGCGCTCGCCGAGAAGGATGAGGCGATCGTCGCGCGCAATCGCACCATCGAGCAGCTGCGCACCGAGCAGATCACCGACGGCGGCGATTACCGCCTCACGGAGTTCTGGGAGCGCGCGGGCCGCATCGCCGACAACGCTGACTTCTGCCAGGAGTACGACCGCATGGCCGAGGCCATGAACGGCCCGCGTCGCGAACGCGACTACGACGTGACACTGCGGATCACGGTCGAGTGGACGACCACCCGCCGCGCCGTCGACGGTGACGCGGCGGGCGATTTCGCCCTCCAGGACTTCGACGTGACCGAGATCGCCGAAGAGGCGAGCATGGGAACGCTCACGGTCATCGAGTCCGAGGTGTACGAGACCGAGGAGGCCTGACAGCGACCGGGGAGGAGGCCACAAACCTCCTCCCCGGGGTTCCCAATGTCGGGGACATCCGATAGACTGTAAATGTCAGGTTCACAACAAGAGTTTTTCAGGACGGGCGCTCGCCGCCTCCCACCCGAAGGGAACACCATGATCGCCCAAGGCGTCACCCCCCGAGACTTCCTCGCACACGTCGAGATCACCGCAGCGCCCCCCCCGCCATGCAGTCCGGCCTGTACGACAGCGTCGGCCAGTTCTTCGCCGTCACCGGCCTCTACGCCGACCACGATGCCCCCTTCGAGAAGTTCGAGCCCTCCCCCAGCAACGACTGGCTCAGCCCCGGCTACGCGGCCGCCGTCGCCTACCGCAACGACCCCAGCGCCCCCACCACCGACCACCCCTACATCCTCGCCACCTACATCGAAGGCGACGTCACCCGCACCCGCTTCGGAGACGCCGCCCGCGCAGGTCGCCTCTGGGCCGTCGGCACCCCGGCAGGCGCAGGATGAGCACCCGCGGCGAGCGCCCACCCGGCCCCCGCCCCGACTGGGCGACCGTATGCCGGTGGGTCGACGCGGGCAAACCGCCCCTCAACCCCGACGGCACCTGGGATCCGCCCGCGCTCGCCGCATCCACCCAAGGAGGCACCCTCGATGACTGAGACACTGATCGACTGCCCCAAGCCCGGATGCGGATTCTCCAGCGCAGGCCGCACCCCGCGCGAAGCGCAGGCCCGCCTCTCCCGACACATGAGCCGCACCGACCACACCGCATTCGCCCGCCGTCACCGCGCCGCGCTCGCCGCATCCAGGGAGCGACCCCGGTGAGCGCCGGCGATCGCAAACCGGGCGAGACCCTCGAATGCCACCGATGCCACCGCATCGGGACACGCGGGTTCGTGCCTTGGGGCTCCGAAGGATGGGAGTGCTCGAACGATCGCGCCTGCACCCAACGCCTACAGCAGCGCGAAAAACCGACCCCCGGCAGATGTCACAAGCCGAACTCAACGACTACCTCGACCGCCTCGTCACCCAAGGCCTCGACGACACCCCCGAATTCCACCAGGCCTACAAGATCTGGCAGAAAGACCAATGACCGACCCCACGAACCCCGCCCACACCGAACACGTACCGCGCAGCGCTCGCCGCAGCACCGCGGATATCATGAGCCAAGGCACCCGGCTGTCGAGCACCCCCGCCACGCGCGGGACGGTGGTCCGAGCCTGTTGTGAACCTGACATTTCCCAGCAGCTCCAGCCGGGTGCCGCCTACCTCGTCGATCACCCGCACCCTCACACCGATCACGAAAGGCACCCGCTGATGCTCCACCGCGACAGCATCGACCTCCTCGTCACCGCCGCCGTCGCCGCGCTCAGCAACGACGACGAACTCGCCACCCACCACGAACGCCTCGTCACCGACGCCGACACACTCGGCCAGATCCTCACCGACGCCGCGCTCGCCGCATCCGCGGAACCCTACAAGTGGCAGCCCGTCGCCGAGCTCCTCACGCCCACGCTCGTCGACGAGCTCATCCTCCAGCTGGAACGCACCCGCCTGGCCTACATCGACGCCTGCAGCAAGGCCGGCGACTGGGCGCACTCCCCCGCCCACCGCTACATCGACCGGCTCGGCACCAGTATCCGCGCCCGCCTCGACCGCGGCACCACCGACCCGAATCAGATGATCCTCACCTCGAGCGAGCTCGAGGAGACGGACCCTGACTGGCGCCGCCCCACCATCCACGCTCACCACGACCTCACCGACTCGCAGGAGGATGACCATGGCCAGCCGTGACCTCGTCGGATACGACTACATCGCCGCCGGGCTCGGCCTCAAAGGCGCTCAGCAAGCACGTGAGTACCGACACCGCCACGACGACTACCCGAAGCCGGTGAACCCCGGACAGCGCTCCCCCCTGTTCCGCCGCGTCGACGCCGACCGCTACATCGACGCACACCGCATGGCTGGAGCGCCTGAGAACCCCACGCCCGAGCCGATCAAGATCGACCTCACCAAGCTCGTCGACTTCTCCTACTTCGCCGATGCCCTGCAGATCTCACTCAAGACCGCATACAAGTACGGCACCCCCACCAGCGGCCAGTACATCCCCGGATTCCCCGACCCCGTCACCCCCGCCGGCGTCCGCACCCCCCTGTTCAACAAGCTCGAAGCCGACGTCTTCATCGCCGGCCGACGCGCAGCTGCAGAGAACCAGAAAGGCCGCGTCCGCGCCGCAGCAATCGGAACCACCGCGCTCGCCGCAGCGCAGGAGATCTATCGGCTGCTCGGCCGTGAGGTGAACCTCGAGGATCGCGGGCAGCTGCAGGAGGTGCTCTTCGGAGATCTCGGCCTTCCGTCGACGTCGTCGACGTCGCGTGGCCCCTCGGTTGCGACCGCGGCACTGGTGAAGCTGCAGGAGACGAACCCTCATCCCGTGTTGCACCAGCTGCTGGTCTACCGCGGCGCGATCGCTCCCGAGGTGGAGTGACCCAGACCCGACCTACACAGCAGTAGCGGCCGCCCCCTGAATCGAGGGGGCGGCCGCTACTGGTTGTGGCTGTGTCGTGCGGTCGAACTATCCGTTGGCGGCTCGCGCGACCATGACTTTGACGTTCTCGCCGTCCTCCTCGAGGCGCGACTCGACAGCACCGACCTTGGTGTTGACGATCTTGATCCTGCCCAGGCGGAGATCTCGCGCTGAGACGTGAGCGAGCTGCTTCTCTGCGAGCCGGTAGGACTTCCAGGTCATCCACTTCCCCCGGGGGGCCTGCACGAGCGCGTTGACGCGAGCCTCCGCCTGCTGGCGCGCCGTGGGGACCGGTGAGGAGCCGAGGACATCTTCGATGGTTCGTGCTGCGGGATCCTGCTTGAACCGTTCGACGAGGTGGCCGACGGTCTGCTCATCGAGCTTGCCGATGCCGCTGCGGATCTGCTGCAGCGCATCGTCGGCGCTGATGGGCGCGTACGTGTTCGCGTGCTCGAAGTAGAAGTCGCGGTAGAGGCCCTGGTTGAGGTGGAACTTGCCCGTGTTCTGCACGTAGGTCCAGATGCGCTGCTCGTTGTCTTCGTGCGCGATCCAGACCGGGGTGCCGGCGGCGTTTCGGACCAGATAGAGGTTCATGGTGTTCCTCGCTCCATTCTCAATTGCCTACATCTTAGTTTATCTTAGTCCGTCTTGGTAGGGGGGGGTGGGAGGTTTTGGTGGCCCATAGGCCTTCTCGACGGCGACGACGCTGCCGATGTGGAGGTCGACGAGGCCCGGCGGAGTCGGGACAATGTTCCAGGCATTGACCATGGTCGTGTGGGCCGCGGCGCGCGTCGGGTAGGGCTGCGTCTGATCGCGCAGCGTTTCGTAGTCGTGGTGGTAGCGGTCTTTGATCGCGGCGCCGGCTTCGGAGTGGAACTGGATCTCGACGTCCTGGTCGGTCTCGCTGTGGTGCACGACGATCGAGTGCAGACCCTTGTACGGGTTGCCGTCGACGAAGGAATGCTCGATCTCCTTTACTTCCCACCCCTTGGCGACGAGACCCTCCAGCGTCTCTTGTGCGGCAGGGACGACTCGATCGGGAGTAGGTGCGACCACGGTGTAGCGAACAAAGTCCGTGAGGCGCCCCGTGATCTCCACCGGCGTCGCAGTGGGATCAACCAGGATCCGGCTCTCGATCTTTCCCGCGAGGGATGCCGGCGACTTCATCCGATACTCGAGGTTGTGCATCCGGCAATCTGCCGGGGCCGCGTCGATGATCGCCGCGGTGATCTCCGGCTCGATGGCGGCCACCTCTTCGAGCTTGTGGATCGCGGCGCCGGCGACGGTGGAGCCATAGGTGTCGTAGAGCTCTGCAGTCGACGGCGGGTGCTCTCCCCAGTCGACGTCGGGTGCGTCATCGGTGGCCGCGGGGCGAAGGTCGTCGACGTCGACGTCGCGGAGGTGGCGGTGGTCGAGGCAGCGGCGGCCGCCGTCGTCAGATGATCTACACACGGGAGAGGGCCTCTCGTGCCGCGGCGTACTTCGCGGCCAGTCGGGAGCGGGTGGCGTCGTCGAGCAGGGCGGTGCGCGCCGGATCGGTGTTGTCGTCGATGTCGGCGTCTTTCACCTGACGCGCGAGGGGGTTCCGGCTGACGCGGGCGTAGTAGTCGGCGCGCGGTTCGCCGGGCCGGTGGGTGATGGCATCGACGGCGTCGACCACTTCGAGAGGAAACTCCGCCTGCAGGTCGACCAGCTGCACGTCGGTGTCTTCCACGACGTCGTGGAGCCAGGCGATCGCCTCCAGCAGCTCATCCCCCTGCACGCGAGCCGCGACCCGCGCTGGGTGATCGATGTAGGGCTGACCGCTCTTGTCGACCTGGCCGGCGTGCGCGGCGCGGGCGATCGCCTCGGCGCGTGTGCTGAGCTGATCTCTCATTATGTGTCCCCCTCTACCCTCATCTTAGAGAGGGGGTCCGACACCTTTCAGGCTCGGGCGACGATCAGCTCATCCCAGTGCGTGGTGGCGCGTTTGGAGAGCATGCCGCGGTGCATCTGCCAGGACGGGCCGGGGCGCATCCCTCCCCACCCGAGCCCGAGGACTTCGCGCCCGGCCTTCTTCTGCACCTGGTCGATGATGGTGGCGATCCCTGCGTCTTCGTGGGCATGACGGAACAGCTCGAGCGGTTGGATAACGGCTGCCGGTTTCAGGTCGGTGAGCATGACTCCCGCCCGCGCCCACTTCACCCCTTCCTCGATCTGCGGGAGGAGCCGGTGCGCGGCGCGGGTGAGCTCCACGGGATCGGCGGTGGGGAACGGCAGCCGCACCATCTGTGACGGGTAACGGATCTGCTCGGTGTAGTGACTGATGCCTGCGAAGGCGGTGAGGATCTTCGCCACCTGCTGGTGCTTCATGAGCCGGGTCGACGCCTGCTGGGCGTAGATCGACAACGCTTGGCGCATCCCGTCTCGGGTGGTGACTTTCTCGGAGAAGCTGCGGGACACGATCAGCTGATCTTTCTTGCCGGTGCGATCCTCTTCGGCGGCGATCGCCGGCATCCCGCGCAGCTCGAGCGCCGTGCGCATCACGACCACGTTGAACGCCTTCCGAATGAGGACGGGATCCGCGGCCGCGAGATCCGCGATCGTCGTGATGCCGATGCCCGCCAGGCGGCGCTCGAGGCGAGACGCGATCCCCCACACCTCGGAGACCGGCAGTCGGGACATGAGGGCGTGGCGCCACTTGGGCCTGGTCGCCGGCCACACGCACACCCCGTCGAATGCCGCGATCTTCTTCGCCGTTTTATTGCTCAGCTTCGCTAATGTGCGTGTCGGTGCGATGCCGACGCAGACCGGGACGCCGATGAGCCGGCGGAGGGTGTCCTTGATGTCTCGGCCGAGGGCGGCCATCGCTTCGGGGTCTTTCGCGATCCGTGGACTCACCTCGAAGAACGCCTCATCGATCGAGTAAATGGACAGGTCCGGGGTGAAGCGAGACAGCACGTCCATGACCCTGTTCGAGCAATCTTGGTAGAGCTCATAATTCGACGAGAGGGCAGTCAGGTCGAGCCTCTTCGCGTGCGGCCGCAGCTCGAACCAGGGCTTGCCGAGATCCAGGCCGATGGCCTTCGCTTCCTTCGACGAGGCCACGACCATTCCGTCGTTATTGCTCAACACGACGCAGGGGCGGTTCTCGAGACGCGGATTCACGATTCTCTCGAAAGACACGTAGGCGCTGTTGATGTCGACGTGCCCGATCATCTCCGGCTCCGATGGAACCTGAGGCTCACGGTGACCACCCCGAAGATCTCCAGTGTGGAGAGCTCGTCGACGACGACGTCGGGCCACTCTGCGTTCTCGGCGCGCAGCGCCCAGGTGCCGCGTTCTCGGACGAGGCGTTTGATGGTGAAGTCGCCGTCCAGGATCGCGACGACGACATCCCCGGAGAGCGCCGTCTTCGATCGGTCGACGATGACGACATCGCCGTCGTGGATGCCGGCGTCGACCATGGATGTTCCCGAGACGCGGACGAGGAAGGTGGCGGCCTGATCCTCGATCAGCAGCTCGGTGAGATCGATCGGACCGGCGTCATAGTCTTGGGCCGGGCTGGGGAAGCCCGCAGGGACCGCGTCGAGCAGCTGCGGCAGCGAAATGGAATCCGCGGTCACTGAGTACGCGTACAGAGGTACGACGGTTGTAGGCACCCGCTCCCCAAACTCTCGAAACCCTATTCGTAGAGTGTACGCCCGCGCCAGGGCGCTCACGAGTCCTCCGCGCGACCGCTCCCCCGGAATCATGCGGGAAATCGCGTGTATTCGTCCCCTAGCCGAGTCATCTTAGAGCGCGGCGGCCGACCCATCATCCCCGCCGGCACCGGGAGTATCGGAGCCCCTGAGCTCGCGGTAGCGGGGCACGAGGGCGTGCTCTCGATCCCTTATCGCCAGGCGGCAGCTCGGTCTATGCGGTGACACACAGTGTCACCACCCGGGGAACCTGTGTCACTCAAAGCGGCTTTGTGTCACCCGAGGGCGATCGTTGCTCGGGTGACCGTTCTCGCATCACGAGGGATGCGCTCCGCCGTCGCCTGGTCGCCCAGCCCCCTGTAGTCTCGCGCGGCGGCTGCCCCGGGCATGACGGAGAGCACCGTCCACAGGAGCAGCCAGACGATCGCTCCCCCGAGGACGAAGGGCACAGCTGCAGTGATGCCGAGCAGCGCCAGCACCCCGCCCGCCAATCCGGCGAGAACGGCACCGCCACCAGCGAGGTAGAACATCGGCGCCATGGCGCGGTGAACCGTGATCCACGCCTTCGGATCGCGCATCGTGAGGGCGGTGCGGTAGCCGAGGATCCGCTGCCTGCGCACGGTTCCGCGGCGACAGGCGTCCGCGTACCAGACCACCAAGGCGCCGAACACAGCGATGAGGAAGGGGGCGAGGAGCTCGAGCATCTGGCTTCTTTGTTCTGGCACGCGGGGTGGGCACCCCCCACGTTATTGGCGGGCCCGACTCTCCGGCATCCCCCTGCAGCATGAACCTCGCGTCGCACCTCGGGACCAGCGCACTGAGGCCGTGAGGCGTTCTACAGGTCGGTGAGATTTCTACAGATCCGGTGAGACATACCTGTCGAAATCTGCTTGAAAAATGCTTGCAGATTGCAATACACGTTGACAACCCTGATAGGCTGTGCGGTAGCTCATCTTGCGCTCTAGCGCATAGGGAGGCGGAGGCACAGTCTCTCACGGTAATCACCCCGCATACACCTTCCGCCCCGCGAAACCCGGCGAATCCTGCTGGCTTTTTTCAAGCACAAAGCAAGCACCTACAGCCCGTAACCTCGCAGTGTCCACCCGGCGATCGCGATCGAACGGCCGCCGTCCTGTCTCATTCGAGTTGTCAGAATCTCACTCGAGTTGACCGTCGTCTCATCCGACCTGGCACATCTCATTCGACCTGGCGCTAGGCGTCGAGCCTGGCCGTTCGTTCTGCCCGCGGCCGCTTCGATGACGTCGACGGGTTCCGGTAGGTTCGACCCACGACCTCGACGGGATGGTGTGACGGATGGCTGATTCGGGTTCTCCTTTCGCTTCGACGAATGCTCTGGTGGAGGTCTATGGCCGCTACGTCGAGTGGGTCGAGAAGCTTGGTCAAGATGAGCGGCCCCAGTCGGTCGACGAGTGGGTGGATGCTCTTCTCGCGTTGCTGACGATCGATGAGGAGCTGCTCGATCGGGCGATCGAGTTGAAGGCGGCGGTGGACGCTCGCGCGTTGTCGGATCTCCCGCTCGAGGTGCAGCCCGAGGTGCAGTTCGCGGTGGACTACGTCGCCGAGATCCCCGACGTCGCCAAGCTGCACTCCGAGCTCGCGCGACGGTCAGATCAGGTGCGGGCGATCAAGGCGTCTGGTGCGCCGATGACGGAGGCATTCTCGACCGATCTCCCGGAGCCGTTCCAGGCTCAGTGGGTCGGTGTTCGGGAGGCAGCGAAGCTGTTGTTCAACCAGGTGCAGCTCCACAACGCCCAGGCACGTGCTGCCGCGTTCGAGCGTGCTGCAGAGCTCAACAGCATGCCCGTCGAGACGAGCACCCACCGCGGCGATGATGGATCGTTCACTCACACCGTGAGCGTCTCATTCGACCGTGGCGAACCACCCAAGGCCACCTGGTGGCAGAGGCTCTTCGGGCGCCGCGCCTGACTCCCCCGGCGCGCTCCTGACGCACGGAGGGCCCGCTCATGTGGTGAGCGGGCCCTCCGTGCGTTGAGGTGCTGCGGGTCTATTCCTTGAGGTACGCCAGGCGGTAGACCTCGTTGACGAACGCGCTGCGCGACGGCGCACCCACTGACGCGGCCAGCTCGGTGAGCTCGTCTTCCTGGGCCCCGGTGATGCGCAGCTGGATCTGCGTGCCGCCGGCGCCACGGGAGCGGCGCTTGCGGCGCTGGAGCAGCCCACCAGCCTCGGCGTCCTCGGGTGCGAAGATCGCCCGGATCTCCTCGAGGGGAACGCGCTCGAGGGCGTCGACGAGGAGTTCGTCATACGTCTTGTCAGGCTCTCCCGCAGCGATGCCTTCACGACGGGCAACGCGAACCGCAGCGAGGACGACCGGGTTGATGTACGCGGGAACGTTGTCGACCTTGTTCTTGGCCGGATCGGCCGGGGCGGCCTCACGAGGCGCTGGCCTCACAGCCGCAACGGGTTCAGCTGCAGGAGCGTCGGCGCGGGCAGGCTGCGATGTGGCGGCCTCGCGCGGCGGAGACGGCTTCCGGGGTGCGAGGAGGCCGGTGAGTTCGGCTGCGTCTTCACTGCCCGCGCCCTTGAATGCGTCGGCGAGGCTGCTCCGCTTGATCTCGGGGGCGTTCATGCGAGGACTCCTTCTGCTTCACGTTCCTGCTCGAGCTCGCCGACGCGCTGCAGGAGCTCCTTGGTGAACTCCTTGTAGTTGTCGGCCAGCAGGCTGGGGTCTTGCGCGTAGAGGCCGTCGACGGGCTTCTCACCGCTCTTCAGCGCCTGGATGCGGGCGGTCTTGTCTGCTTTCGAGGCCTGCTTGAGCTCGTGGACGAGGAGGCCTCGCTTGCGGGCGTCGACGGCTGCGGCCTGGTGGTCTCGGATGATGGTGTGGAAGATCGGCGCGGAGTCCCCGACGATCCCGGAGAGGCTGTTACGCACATCTCGTTCAATGCGACGGGAGCGACTGTTGATGCCGAAGAGGAGGACTCCGGCGAGGCGGAGGTTGGGGTTGCGCTTGCGCACGGCCATGAATCGAGCAGCGACACGTTCGACGCCGTCGATGCTGGCCTCGTCCGAGCGGGTCGGGATAACCACGGCGACGGATGCGGACAGTGCGGCTTCCACGAGGATCCTGTCGCCCGGGGGGGTGTCGATGAGGATGAGGTCGTAGTCGTCGGCGATCGCGGCGAGCTTCGACTCGAGGACCGCGTCGAGGCCCTCGGCGCCGCGCTGTTCACGGGCTCCGAAGACGGCCGGGGCATCTCCGACGGCTTCGCCGCCCGGGACGACGTCGAGGTTCTCTCTGACGTTCTTGAGCAGCGGCAGCGGCATGCTCGTCAGGAACGCGTTGAAGAGGGACTCCCCCGTATCGGGTTCGAAGCCGAGTTCCCGGGAGAGGTTGCCCTGCGGATCCAGGTCGACGGCGAGTACTCGCAGTCCCGAGGCGGCCGCCATGCCGGCGACGTTGGCGGTGGCGCTGGTCTTGCCGACGCCTCCCTTGCCCTGGGCGACGCTTACGCAACGCTCAATGCTCATCGGTATCTCCTTCAGTAGTTCCTGCTTGTTTCAACGTATGAGTGCTAGCGCGAAGTCCTGCGTTTCGACACGCTATGTTTCCCGCTTGATTTCGTGCGGTTCATGTTGCGTCACGCCTTGCCGTATTCACTTCGTGAATTATGGCTAGCTTTCCTTCGGGACGTAACGCCTTCCTTATGGCCTTGAGTATGGCGGTAAGTGTAGGTGGATGTCCAGCGTTAGTTGTTGCGTGTCGCATGGCGTTCGTGAATGAGATCCACGACGGCAGCGAGGGGAGTGCCCGGGTCGAGTTGGGAGGTGACGGCCGTGACGGTGTGGGGGAGTGCTGGGCTGAGTGTGACCTCGACGGCCTGTTCGCTCTCCCGCGTCCAGGTGAGGGCAGCGTCGCTGGTTGTCAGCTGCCAGCCGTCCGCAGTGAGTGGCTTGTGCATGGCCGTGAGGTCTCCGACGAGCTCTTGAGTGGCTGTGGGAGCGTCGTACAGGCGGATGCCTCGGCCGATGACGGCTGTGACGAGCTCGACGACGTCCGTACGGCGGTCTCGCGCGATCGGCTTCCGTAGCCGCCTGGTCGAGGCGAAGAATGCCTGTGCGGCTTCGTGCGCGGCCGCCTGCTCCTCCGGGGTCGGCAGCTCCTGCAAGGTGGCCTGGCGGCGCTTCTCGGCTCGTTCGAGATCCTCGCGGCGGATGCGCTCGAGCGTGGTCTCGCCCTCGGTGAGTTCGTTCAGGCGGCGAAGGGTCCAGGCGAAGTGCGCGATCGGATCCCGCAGCTCTTCGTAGCGGGGGGAGCGGAGCTTTCCGGCTTCGATGAGGCGCTGGAGTGTGTCGGCCAGGCTCTGGGGCGTGTAGCGGCGCGGTGTGATGCCGTTGCGTTCGAGGATCCGGGCGAGGTTGCCGATGTGGCGGCCGCCGCGGAGTACTCCAGGGCGCAGCGGGGCGCCTGGGCGGGGTGCGGAGCCGTCTGAGAGCAGGAATCGCTGGGCGATAGCCCACACGAACCGCTGTGTTTCGAGATCGCGAGGTGCTCTCTGGGACCGTCGTTGTGACTTCCTCTTCAGCTTCGGCCGCGCAGCGGCCTTCTCGCGCGCTTCAGCGCGTGTTGGTGAGTACTTTTTGACAGGGGGGGTCTTGTTAACCGAACCCCTGCGGGGTAGGTGGAAAGTATCCACAGGCACGGCTTCGGAGACCGGCTCAGCGCCACGAGGATCGTCCGTGTGGGCTTCTACGGTGAGGGCGGGCATGGTGAGGGCGCGGACGGATCCTGCGGCCTCCTGGTAGCTGCCGTGGGCCTTGCGCGCCAGGGAGCGTTCCTGGGGGGAGAGGTGGCGGCCGCGCACGATCGTCACGGACGCTCCGAGGGCTTCGAGGATCCCCCTGGCGGTACCGACGTGCCGGCCAGACATCCCGAGCCGCTTCGCGACCGTCTCCCTCGACGTCGTGACACCACGGCCTGAGGTGGAATCTGCCGTCGACGCATCGTCGCGAGCCACCATGATGACCGTGTCCGCCTTGATCTTCCCCCGGCACAGCTCCACACCTCGAGGAGAGGCGAGTTCTTCGACGACCCAGCTCATCCACGCCGACCGAGACCGCCACGCGGGCACAGACGCGTAGGCGCCATCCTCAACCGGAAGCGACCACGAGGTGCATCCACCCGTGACGCTTCGGCGAGCGCGAGCGGTTGTGGGATGCGTCGGGGCATCAGAAAGAGCGTCGCCGTGGTGGGAGTCACCGTAAGGCGTACGAGGGTTTGGAAAGCCTGATTCAGCGGTGTCGATCGGCGAAATCTGCTTGCAATTTTCTTGCAGATTGACAGCAGAAACAGGCTCGAATGACTGTGTTTCAGGGCATGACTGAGCTACGATGGGTTCACCACCTAGTCCTACTAGTGGGTATAGAAAAGCTCCGGGTGACTCCCGGTGCGAAGCCAGGAAGCCGACCGCCAAGTCGGATTCCTACAAAATTCAGATCAGTAGCTGCGAACTCCTGAGATCTGAACCTCATGCGAATGGGCCCTCTGCTTCGGCAGGGGGCCTCTTGCGTTAAGCGGTGTCGATAGGCAACTCCCCGTCGCGGTCCCGTGGGGGCATCCAGGTGGGGATGCCCTGGTCGGTCAGCTCGACATGTTCCAGGAGCTGCTCGATGAGCTCGGACGTGGACACGCCGGCTCTGGAGGCGATAGCCTCGGCGCGCTCCTTGTTCTGACGCTCGATGCGCCAGCCAGGAATGACGGGATCGATCAAAGATCCTCGTCGACGTTGAATGCGGGCCATGCGGGCCACTTAACCATATGTGTACATATTCATGGAAGAGGGTTGTCCGCGTGTCGCGGTCGCGGGGCCGGGCCACGTCTCAGACCTCGCCTGCGACGGGGGAGCGCGTGATGAGGGTGTTGCCGGTGGGGATGGTCTTGGAACCGGGGTCTCCTGTGGCGAAGTCGCGGTAGGAGAAAGTGATGTCCTCTTCGTCCTCTTCGGCGAACTCGACTAGGCCCCAGGTGTCGGAGTCTTCGTCGACGAGGATCAGGATGCCCTCGGCCCGGAGCTCGCCGTCGACGAGGAGCTCTTCGGGGAACTGGTCGATGGCGGGGGAGTAGCCGCTGAACATCTCGGCCTCGTCGGAGATCTCCGGCTCTTCCTCTTCGATCTGGATGCGCTCGAGGAGGGCGACCTGAGCTGCGAGCTTTTCGCGGCGGATGTCGCCTTCGGCATCGCCGAGGATCTTGCGTTCGCGCTCGATGAGCTCGGGGTCGCCGGCGTTGATGATGGGAGTGGCCATGTGGTGGCCGTAGTCGGCGTAGATCGGCTTGCCCCTGTCGTCGACGTCGATGACGTCGTCTTCCAGGTCGACGATCTTCATGATGTCGTGGATGCGCTTCTTGGGGCGCATGTTCTCGACGAGCTGCAGGTCACCGGGGAACACCCAACGCTCGGGGTGCTCGGCGTCGGTCTGGTAAGGGTCGGGCGTCCAGAAGCCCTGCACCTCGACGGCCTGGCCCTGCTTGTTGTACGCGATGCCGCGGCCCTTGGCGGTGGTGGGGATCGTCGTGCCGGTGGTGTAGTTGTTCCACATCATCTTCGCGGCCTCGGCCGAGAGGCGACCCCAGCTGGCGCGGAAGGTGTAGTTGTCACGCATGTCACCGGTGAGGAAGTCGGCGTCGGGGCGCTGGAGGCCGTTCATGATGTGGATGCGCATCTTGCGACCGAGGGAGGCGATGTCGCTGATCTCGTCGAGGACAGGCGGCTGTGCTGCAGCCCCGCGCGGCTTGACCATCCGGTACCAGCGCAGCAGCGCGTTGCGGAAGGTCTTGAACTCGTCGATCACGAACAGGATCGGCACGAACTCCTCGAGGCGGATGGATCCGGCCTCGTAGGCGGCCATGCGGCGCTGCATCTCTTCGTAGACCTCGTGGGCGACGCGCGCCTGGTGGTCGATACGGCCGGCGATGAGCTTGACGTTGGGCCAGGTGCGCAGTCCGAGCATCTCGAAGCGCTTGCCGTCGATGCCCCAGATCTCCCAGCCGTGTGCGGCGAGGAATCCGATGACGCCGAGCTCGCAGACGGTCTTGCCCTTACCGGTCTTGCCGGTGGTGAGGAAGTGGGGATCCTGCTTGGGGCGCCAGCTGATGACGTTGCCGTCTTCGTCGATCGCGACGGGCACGGCCAGGTCGTCGTAGGTGGCGAGAGGATCGACGGTTTCAGGGGCGACGAACGGGTTGGGAATTACGCTCGGCAGCTCAGGGCGGGGTTCCATCCAGAAGGTGTCATTGGGGAGATCCCAGTACGCCCTCCAGCGACCTTCGAGCACGCCGGAGATCTGCGACTCGACGGAGGCGCGCACACCGCTGCGGGAGAGCTTGGGGGCGACCTCGTACTTGACGCTGATGCGGGTGACCTTCGTCGACGTGATCGTCTTCCCTTCGACCTGGCGCGTGATCGGCTCTGTGGAGACGGTGGTGTTGGCGCTGCTGCCGAAGGTCTTGGAGACGATGAGCTTGGAGCGTTCGATCTTCTCGTCGCGATCGCGCTCGACCGCGGAGGTGCCGGAGGCGACCAGGATGACGGTGCTCTTCTTGTGCTTGGCGACCTTGAACGCGGATCCGAACTGCCGCTTGGCGAGTCGACGGATCTCCGCGAGCATCTCGGGGACTTCCTCGTCGGCGAGCGGGTTGTAGACCACCTTGAGTTGGGTCGGCTTCCCCACCCAGCAGCCGCGGTACTTGGAGGGCATGACCTGGCCGCGGTGGGGGTCGGGCCAGCCGAGGATCCCATGCACTCGGTGCAGGAACAGGTCGGCGTCGTCGTGGCGTTCACGGTTGCGGAGGTAGAGCGCGACGGTGCCGGCGATCAGGAGGGCGCCGAGGATCCCGATGAGCACGGCGCCGACGGTGTTGGAGGTGATGTACGCGAACATGCTGATCGCGATCGTCGAGAACAGGACGATCGCGATAGCTGCAGTCGGCTTCGTGCGTGGCGGAAGCGTCGACCCGGGGATGATCATGCGGCTCATTTCTCAGCCTTTTCCTTGCGGGCGGCGCGGGCGCGGAGCAGGAGCACGATGAGAGACACGATCGCTCCCACCGCGCACAGCACGATGAGTACTCGGGGGAGATCCAGGCCGATGCCGTCGTGGAAGGGGATCAGCACGTTGTCGGTGACGAGGATGTGCCAGTTCACGAGGGCATCCCTCACGCCCGGGACGAACTTCGCCAGCATCGGCGGGACGAAGATCATCCCGGCCAGGATGTAGATCAGGGTGTCAGTGTCGTTTTCTTTCACGATGTCTCCTCGAATCGGTGCTCTCACTTAGAAGGGGTGGGCGTGGGCGCTGTTAACCGACAAACTGCCTATTCGGTGGTCTCGGGCGGCATCAGGGTGAAGGCCTTCCAGGCGCCCTGACCCGTGGTGCCGACCTCAGCTGCGCGGACGAGCTCGAGCCGCCAGACGCCGGTGTCGGTGGGGACGTCGACGATGACGAGAGTGGAGCTGGGAGCGTCGACGATGGTCGCCGCGCCGGTCAGCTGCGTCACGGTGATCATGCGCGGGTCGGTATACGCCCACGCGTCCTGCGCCTCCACGGTGAGCAGCGGAGAGAGCTCGGCCCACCAGGCGTCGTAGTCGCGGTCGTGTGACACGAACACGGTCATCGCGGCCTCTGCAGCCGCCACCGCCTCCTGCTGGCTCTTGAAGTCCGCCTTGTCGTCGCCGACGGGCTCTCCCAGCGTGGGGAACCCCTCGGGGCGCTCCGGCCCCTGCACCGAGGTGGGTGTCGTGGTGGGGTCGTCGATCTCGTCGGGGGCGGTGCACCCTGCGAGCAGAAGCATGCCGGCGACGGCTGCCGTTGCGGTGATCAGATGGATTCTCATGCGCTTGCCTTTCCCCAGTACTCCCAATGCCAGGCCTCATCTGGCCCCTGTCCGCCGGGCTCCGCCCACGGCGGATGCACCCACCCGTAGGAGGGTCCGTTGCGCTTGAGCCAGTCGTAGATCTGGCTGTTGAAGCCGATGGCCCAGTGCCCGCGGTCGCCGACGTCGATCGCCATCGCCCAGCCGTGGTTGCTGGTTCCGGGCTCGGCCGCGTTCTTGCCGTACTTCCGCTTCGCCTCGACCTGGCCGGGGTAGTCGCGGTAGCCGTCGTTGATCGGGAGGTCGTACCCGAACTCGGCCTTGAAGGTCGCGTTGAGCTGGATGAGCGCCTGGGTCGCGTCGCCGCGCAGCTTGTACTCGGGCTGCCAGGGGATCGGGGTGAGCAGGTTCTCCGGGATGCGGCCGTTCTGGTGTCCACCCCACGCCCCGGGCTCGGTGCCGTTAGCTGCCGGGTACTCGCCCGTCGAGCCGACACCGCAGCTGCCGGCATCCGTGCCCGAGGTCAGCGGAAGACCGGTCAGGGTGGAGACGATCTCACTCGCCGCGTCGAAGAACTTCGCGTAGTGGTACGGGTTGGCGTTGCCCTGCACGCGGTGCGCGGCGATGGTCGGCTGCAGGGTCTCCCAGCCGCTGACCTTGAGCAGTGAGGTGAAGAACTTCGTCGCCGACGTCTCCGGATTCATCCGTTCCGCGTTGGTGCCCCACCACTTCTGCTGCTGGAACAGACCGATCGAGGATGTCGCCGATCCGTCAGGGTTCGTCACACCGCTGGTCTCCCAGTCGCCGTAGCCGATGTTGACGAGGCTGGACTCGCCCATCGCGGTCATGACGCCGATCACCTGACCGCGCCCGTCAATGCCGAGCTTCTGCGCGGCGATGACGATGTGGGCGGCGTTGACGAGCTGCTCGTGCTTGTATCCGGCGATCGGGCCTGCAGGGACGCCGGCGACGTCGACCTCCGCGGTCTGGGTCGTGCCCTGCTCGTTGGGGAAGCACCCTGCGGCGTTGGCGCCGAAGATCACCGTCATACCCATGACGAGCCAGTACACGAGCACCGCGGCGGGGATCACCGCGATCGCAGTAATCCCCGCAATGACACCGCCGGTCTTCTTCACTTGACGCCTCCTGTGGTGGCGGATGCCGCGGCCGCCGCCAGACGAGCCCGAAGTGCGCTCGAGGACGACGACGCCGCGCTGCTGACAACGGCGGAGCTGGTGGCCGTGGTGGCCGCCGCAGCCCCGGTAGCGGGCGTGCTGACGGGCGTCTTCGGCCGGTAGGAACTCGTGCGCGACGGTGCCTCGCGGGGTGCGATCTGGCTGGATCCTGCAGCGTCGACGATGATCTGGCGCCCGTACGCAGCGAATGACGACCCTGCAGGCCGCTCGTCGCGGTCTCCGTCGCCGGTGGAGATGGCCTTGTCACCTCGAGACGCAACCTGCTCGATGCCGCGCTGCAGGACGAACTTGCCGCCCTCCTTGGTCAGGGTGAGCACCGCGGCGCTCGTGCCGCCGGTCGCGGCCGCGAGAGCGACGGATGCGCCGGTGGTCAGCAGCTTCGTCGCGGCGGCCTTCACTCCACCCGCCTTCTTCACATCGGTCTGGGTGAGCTCGACCATCGGCTGCGCGGGAGCAGCTCCTGCCGGAATGCCGGTGATCGCGGGCTGCAGGGCAGGGGTGGGGGTTGGTGTCGCGCTGGAGGCGGCGGTGGCGGCCGCCGCGGGAGAGCCGCCGGTCGCTGCTGCAGCAGCCCCAGCGACCGCGGCTGCAGCTGTGGAGGCCTTCTGGTGGGCGTTCCACGACAGACGGCTGGAGACGTAGTTCTCGGCCATGCGCTGCGCGCGATCGCGGATCGGGTGCGCGCGGTCGGCGGACTTGCCCAGGCCGAGACGGGCGAGCCGCTCGGAGAGCTTCTCCCCGGCCTTCCTGGCCTTGTGGAAGTTCCAGATGAGCGCGATCGCCATCGTGAGCACCACAGCGTTGATGACGATCATCTGCGCGAGTGTCGACAGCGGTGTGGTCTCTGCGAGCGCCATCATCATGCTGGTGGTGATGGACAGGAACCCGGAGACCAGGACGATGCTGGCACCGATGCTGAACAGGCCTGCGAGGATTCCGAGGGCCGAGCTCCACCATGCCCGGCGGGCGAATCCCGGAGCGATTGCGGCGTAGGTGGAGAACAGCCACTTGCCGGCACTCCACAGGGTGAAGCCGGAGGCGAGGAGCAGCACCATCCCGAGGATGAGCGACAGGAAGTTCAGGGCGCTGGATCCTCCGGCAGCGATGCCGGCGGTGATGACGAACCCGATGTTGGTGTTGGAGGCGTACTCGGCGGCATCGGGGGCGCAGGGGCGAATCGCGTCACGGACGGCGGCTCCGTCTTCGAACGGCTTCGAGGCAATCATCGCGTCGTTGAATGCGGTGGCGCACGAGCCCTCGAGCAGCTGGCCGAACACGATCTCTTGTGCGGGGTAGCGCACCCAGGCGTCCATGATCTGACCGATGAGCGCGTCGGAGACGACCTCGCGTGCGGTGTCGGGGGAGGGCATCTTGTCGAGGAAGGATGCGTCGCCGCTGGAGATCGATGCGGCGATGGATCCGCCCCATGCCTGTGCGGTGCGCAGGCCCCCGTCAGGGCCGGTGATCAGACCGATCGGGTTCGCGAGGAGGGTGACAGCGAGGACGCTCGCGGCGACAGAGATGGCCATGTCCGTCGCTCCGGCGGCGACGCGGCCACGCATGATGGCGACGAAGCCGATGATCGCCGCGAGGGCGAGGCCGACGGGGATCCATCCGATCTGCGAGAGAAGGCCGGAGAGCATCTGAAAGATCGCTTCGATCGGCGGGGTGATCCAGTCGATCCATTCGAGGGTGACGATGAACTGCATGAACCACAGGCCCCAGCTGAGGCCGGTGAGGTTCGCGACCCAGATCGCGTCGACGGTCTGTGCGAGGAACGCCTTGATCGGGTCGAACACGCCGCCACGATCCATCGGCAGGGACACGTACTGGGCGATCGAGATCCCCGAGCTGTCCTTGGCGTCGATGGGGGCGAGGAACGGCAGGGTCGCACCGGCGTCCCCGTCAGCTGCGTACGCGAGGATCACGTTGCCGCCGAGGATCGATGTGATCGTCCAGATGCCGACGAGGATCGCCACGGTGCGCAGCGGGTGGCGGCGGATCCACTTCCACACACGGCGGATGCGACGACGAGTCCCCTCAGCGGTGCGGGCGATGGGTGCGATAACGGTCATGAGTTCACCTGCTCGGTGGAGGGCTTGACGGTCTTCGGGGTGGAGAGGGTGGCTGCAGCACGGTCAGGGCGACGGGAGACGCGCGTGCGGATCTTCCCCATGCGGCCTCGGGCATCACGGAAGAGCGCTTCACCGCGGCGCCCCACCGGCACCTTGTTGTCGGCGCCAAGGGGCGAGAGGCCTTCGGTGATGGTCTGCACGTTCGAGGGGTTCTTGCTGAACCCCTCCTGGAACCACTCGAGGTTCGACTTCGCGGCGACGGAGTCGGTCTGACGGGTCAGGATCCGGTTCTTGATGAGCGAGCGGGTGATCTCGTCGCCGAAGTCGCGGGCGTCCTGCGATGCCACGAGAACGGGTGCGCCGTGCTTGCGGCCGTCGCGGAGGAAGCGGTTGATCTCCGCGAGGCCCTGGGGGCTGGCGGTGACGTGTGCGAGCTCGTCGGCGGCGAATACGGCGAGCTCGTTGCTGTCACGGAAGCAGATCTCTCGGGCGATGCGGGTCAGCAGTGCGTACATCGCGTGCCCGAAGAGCTTGTCCAGGCCCAGCTGGTCGAACATGGCCGCGTTGTCGATCTCTTCCTTGGTGGGGAGGGCGACGCCGTGGGTGAGGAAGACGATGCCGCGGCTGGCGAGGTTCAGCGGCGGAAGGTCGTTGTCGAAGAGGACGGCGCCGTACTCGGTGTCGGCGTAGAGGTTCATCAGCCCCGCGAGCTCGCGGGCCGTCTCGTCGGTGCGGCCGAGGTCGGTCAGGCGGGCGAGGAGCGCGTTGGCGTTGGTCAGCCCGGCGTTCTCTGCCTTGCGTTCGTTGAGGACGTCGGCGAGCATCACGCCTGCTGCAGAGCGGGCCTTCACACCGAGGAGGGCGGAGCAGAGCGTGAGCATCTGGCTGGCGCCTGCCTTCGCGCCGAAGATGCGCAGCGGGTCGAGTGACCACTCCGGGGCAACGAGGTCGACGATCGTCGCCTGGGACGGGTCGATCGACTCGGCGAATACTCCGTACTCCTTGGCGTCGGTGCGGTCGATGACGATGAAGCGCCCGCCACGGTCATGCACGGCGCCGAGGATGATCTTCATCGCGACGGACTTTCCACCACCCGGCTCACCGGCGATGCCGATGGAACCGGAGACGTCACCCGTGATCTGTCCCCACAGGTCCAGGAGCACCGGCGGTTCGGTTCCCGACGTGATGTTGTCGGCGAAGAGGAGGCCGGTTCCGTCTCCGAGGTCCGTGGAGGTCATGGGGGCGAGCGAGGCGAACTGCGTGCCCGTGGTCAGCTCCGCGAACTCCTTCACGATGCGCTCGGACGGGTGTCCGGGCCACATCGCCCACCAGAGCTTCTCCTGGCCGCCGATGGGGATGTCGAACTGGAACTCGAGGTTGTCGGCGAAGTACTTCTTGGTGAACTGCGCACGTTCGGTGGCTTCGTCGGCGGTATCGCCGGCAACGGCGACGATGAACGTGGCCTGGATCTCGACCTCGCGCTCGGACGCTCCGAGGGCCTGGTGCCATTCGCTGAGATCGCGGGCAGTGACGTCGAGGTCGCCACCGGATCCGGTGATCGCCGCGGTTCCCTCCTGCTGATCCATCTGGTCGGTGAGGTTGATCTCTGCGCGGGCGTTGCGACGCTTCGCGTCCCGGGCTCGCAGGCTCTGCACCCGGAAGACCCAGTCGGCGTTCACGCCGAGCTCGTCGAGCGCCCCGACCCAGTCGAGATCCTCATCCCATCCACCCCGCGGGCTGCCAGCCAGCGCCATCAGAACCTGGTAGCTGGCCGCACCCGTGCGGGTGTCCGTCACCTTGAGGAAGCGGTTGGCGAGAGGGTTGATGCGGCTGATCTTGCCCTTCGAGTCGGTCTGACCGCCCTCGTCGAGGTGAGGGAGCGGGTACGACTTCGGTGTGGTGGTGCGCTGCAGGTGCTCGTCGATCAGCACTTTTGTGGCCCCTCGGGGGAGCTCTTCTGCGCGGGGCGCCGGCGCCGGGTTCTCGTACAGACCGCGGGTCATCGCGTGGGTGCCGATCCACAGCTGCTCGGCCGGGGTCGACCGACGCGGGATGAAGGACGCCGGGATGGCCTCCTCGATACGAGCTGCAGCGCGCATCGCTGAGGTGATCTCCTCGGCCGAGGGGGCGCGCAGCGGAAGCGCCACGGTCTCGCGGACGGAGTGCTCCATCCAGCCGTAGACCATGCGGGCCTTGTCCTTGAGGCTGCGGACGCGCAGGGGCACGGAGATCCAGTACTCCCGACGGCCGTTGGGGCGCATGTCGAACTCGTCCATGCTGAGGAGTACTTCCTCGGCCCAGACGGGGTTCTCGCTGACGTCGACGCCGGCGAGCATCTTGTTCGCGATCTCCTCGGGAGAGACGATGCCGCCGAAGCCCATCAGCATGTACTCACCGATCAGACCCTGCGCCAGCGCGCGGTGGATCTTGCGTCGGACGTCGTTGAGTTCGCTACCGCCCAGGCCCTTGGGGAGTCCGTCGAGGCGCCAGGTGGCCCACACGGTGCCCGTGCGCGTCCACTTCAGGTGGCCCATGATCGCGATGTCGGGGATGCGCATGTCAGCTCTCCTTGGTGCGTGCCTGCTCGAGCAGACGGTCAAGCCCCGACGCGTAGGGAGCCGGGGCAGTGGGGGACGGGGCGAGGGTGATCGGGGGAGTTTCCGCAGCCGCGCTGATCGACGGGGCGGGAACCGCCACCGGTGCGGGGCTCGGGGAGGCGACGCGGATCGGTGCGGGCTCGCCGACGGCGGGAGCGCCCGCGATCAGGACGGTTCCCGTGAGGCGATGGGGCGATCGCAGTTTCATCGGCTGACCGTTCAGCGTTCCCGCTGCGGGATTTGCGATCGCCCCCACCGTGTCGGCGGCCATGTGATGGATCTTGCGTCGTGTCGAAGGAAGCTGGCCGGCCAAGTACAGGGCGACAGCGGCCATCCCCAGCAGTGCGACGATGCGGACGAGGGGGAATGTGCCGAACAGCGGCCCCCACACGCTCATCGTGTTCCACCCGATGACGAGCACGACACCACCAGCGATGAACTGCGGGACCGAGTAGGGCCCGCCGGGAAGACGGGTGTTTCCCGCCTTCCCGACCATGATGGGGATGCGGCGAACGCTCGTGTAAAAGCGGCTTACGCGTGGCCGCTCGGCATCGGGAGTGCTCATGGGCTGGGCCTACGAGAATTCGCCGCGGAACAGGTTGCCGATGAGCTGGAGGCCGCCGTTCAGCGCGAAGTACGCCAGACCGGCGACGAACAGTCCGCCGAGAACCGCACCTGCACTGAAGCCCTTCTTGAACGCGGTGATGAGGAACAGGACGACGATGACCGTGAGGCCACCGTTGACGACGAGGGCGTACAGCTCGTTGTTGAACCCGTTGGCGGTGCCGATGATGCCGTCGGCGTGGACGATCAGCTGCGTGCCGACGTGGTCGAATCCGGCGGCGAGTGGCTGGATGAGAGATTTCACTGGTCTTCTCCTTCGGTGGTGTCATCGGTCGATGACGGGGTGGGTGCAGGGGGCTCATCGACCTGGGCGGTCGAAGAGGACTGAGAGGTGCTGAGGCTGGTGACTTCCCACCGCCCAGCACGAGCGGTCAGGTCAACGAAGTACGTGGCGGTGACCGTGCGGCCTTCGGCGGTCTGGAGAGTCACGAGAGCCTGCACGAGGGTCGTGTCACCGTCGGCAGGAGACTCGGACGGCTGCTCCTCGGCGAAGAACGACACCGGGGTCAGGAGGGCGAACGGTGCCTGGGAGATTGCGGGGATGGTGACACCGGGCGTCAGGTAGGAGCTCGTGCTGCCCTGGCCGATGAGGTACGCGGCCAGCATGAGTTGGATCGTCTCGACGGCGGAGGAGTCGGAGGAGAGCTGCGTGTTGAGCCCGAGCCCTGCGGCTCCCGCGGTCGACTGCGGCCCGACAACGGGCGCCGGGTATCCGATGGCGCTGAGGCGGTCGGATGCGGTGTCAACGATCACCTCGTAGTAGCGGCGAACCCATGTCGGTTCTTCTTCGCCTGCCTGTTCCATCACATCGGCGCCGACCATGACGGTGACCGTGGTGGCGTCCTCGACGGGCGCTGTCTCCACCACGGCGATGTTGCGGTACTCGAAGGGGATGTCGCCGAGTCCCGGGGGAGCGGTGGTGACGTAGGTCTCCAGCGCCGTGCTGTCTTCCTTGGTCGCCGAGAGCCAGCTGCCGACGAAACCGATGGCGAAGGATCCAGCTGCCTGCTGCAGCGGGGTGAGTTCGCTGGACTCGGCCGCGGCCGCCACGGGCGCGGATCCCTGTCCGCGCGCAACCAACATGCCGATCGCGATCGGCCCACAGGCGATCGCGACGAGCACGACTACGGAGACGGCTTTCGAACCGAGGAGAGAGCCGTTCGTGAAGCCGGCCGACTCTGCGGCGCCGTCGTCGATGGGTGCATCGGCCGCCGCTTCGGCAGCCTTCTTTCCGAAAAGCTTCATGCCGCACCGTCCGTCGTGTTGCGCTGCGGAAGGTCGACGGGTCCGGTTGTGAGGCGCTGGTAGGTCTCCGCGGCGTCTTCGTACCGACGGGACTGGAGGAAGGCCAGTGCCCGCTCCCTGGTCGCCTGATCGAACAGGCCCTCATGAAGATCGAGAGCGATGTCCTGCCCCTCGTCGTAGACCCCGAGCACCTCGGCCTGATTCTTCAGTTCGCCAAGAAGCTCAGGCCCGATCTCCTCCACGTCGCGACCCGCCTGTGAGCCCATCTCGATCTCTCCCATCGATCCCGGGCCCGGCATGGACCCTCCTACCTGTAAGGGGCAGCCAAAAACGGGCGAAACCGACAAAGAGATCGAGAAAAAGTTCGCGGAGTTCACCGGTACACGTGAACATCCCCCGAATCACGCGGATCTCGCGCGTGTACTCGCCAGAGAATCACGCAGCGAAGAAGGGGCTAATACACGTACGGGTACACGCGCGCTGAGGAACGTCGAGGGCGATCAGGTCCACAACACCTCCGGGAGCTCCGATGTCCTCCACCATCCAGCCGGCACCGCTGATGACGCGTCTCAACCTCGAATGGTTCACCACGCACGCACCCCGCGAGCACTACTTCGGTGCCCTCGGCATCCGCCTCTGCGGCGAGCTGCTCGAGGAGATCCACCAGGTGCACCGCGCCGCCCGCAGCAAGCAGTTCAGCTCGAGCGACCGGGACGCATACCTGGCCGAAGAGGACGCCATTCTCATCGAGCTGATCAGCCTCGCTCACACCGGCGACCGCATCGCCGAGCGCACGCTCGTGCAGCTCCTCCTCCCGGCCGCGCAGCGGATGGCGCACCGCGTCCGCAGTCTCGGCGACATGGACCGGGCCGACCGGGTCGGGTACGCGATCAGCATGGCCTGGGAGATGATCAGCCAGTACAAGCTGCACCTGCGTCGGCGCGTGCACGCGAACCTCACCATGGGGTTGCTGCGACTGCTCAGCCCGAAGAAGACTCAGAACGACGTTGTCGTCGCGAACTGCACGACCCCCGTGAGTGACGATGTCCTCGAGGCGGTCGCCGGCGGATGGAATGGACCGGAACAGCCGATCGAAGTCCTCGCTGCCCGACTCTTCTCGTGGGGCGTCGACAACGGCATCGTCACCCGCGAAGAGACAGCCCTGCTGGCCCGCGTGACGCTCGGTGAAGAGAAGCAGACAGACATCGCTCAGGAGCTCGGCGTATCCGTCGACTGCATCAACCAGCGCATCAAGCGCTCACGGCAGCGTCTTCGCGTCGCCTTCGCAGAGATCCTCTAGAGGAACCAGAGCGGAGAGCATAAGCGCCTTACACGGCGATTTGCCTGGCGATGAATGCGGCCATGCCGGGGACGGTGAAGGCGACGACTCCGTGCTCGGGAGCGAAGACGAGACCCTTATTGATCAGGGCGGCTCGGATGGGACCGAGGCTTTTCGGCTTCTTATTCAATCGTGCAGCAACCTCTCCAGAAGCACTGCCGGCATCTTCATCGATGGCCATGGCGCGTAGGTACTGCTGCTCGGCCGGGGTTGCTCG
Source organism: Microbacterium sp. UCD-TDU (assembly GCF_000340625.1). Lineage (NCBI taxonomy): Bacteria > Bacillati > Actinomycetota > Actinomycetes > Micrococcales > Microbacteriaceae > Microbacterium > Microbacterium sp. UCD-TDU. The sequence continues at coordinate 87,618 of NZ_KB454449.1, read as the reverse complement.
ATCCCACCGTGCGCGGAAGAACCCGTTGTCGAGCTGGTTGTTGCCCTGCAGAATCCCGAGCTCAGCATCGTGCTTTGTGATGACGGGACCGGCCGCGACGTTCCACGTTTCCTGCCCATACTGCTGAAGAAAATAGGGGTAGCGACCGGAGTCGGCCACCACGAGCGCAACAGCGTCGTCATCCCACTGAGCGTCTTCCTGGGCAGCGGGGATGGTGAGAGCCTCGGAGACCACCGTTTCGTCGATCTGCTGGATCTTGGAGTACTGGAAGCGCTCCGCATAGGACTTCGCCTCGGCCATGATCCGGGGCAGGCTCGGCAGCCCGGCGAATGCGAAGAGCAGGGGCCACTCGTCCTGCGCGGCCGCGTGCGCGATCGTACAGAGCGTCGTGAGCTCGTCGACGTCGAGATCCTGTGCTTCGTCGATGAAGATCGCCAGACCGATCTCTTCTTCCGCTGCGGCGTCGGAGAGATCTCTGAGGAGCTTCCGCAGGTCGGTGTCGAGAATTCCGGTGTCGGCGCCGCCGCCATCTGCCCCGGAGAGATCCAATCCGAAAGACCATGTGCCGGTGGTGTCGTACGACGCTTTGAAGCTGAGCGCGGTTCTGATCGCTTTCATCAGACGCTTCCCCGCACTCGGCCGGGCAAGATCCGAGAGTGGGGCGTAGAGCGCCTCGCCGAGAAGATCACGCAGTGGCTTCCCCGACCCCGCTTCAATCTGAGCGACTATCCACCCTCGTTTACTGGCGTTGCGGCGGAACTCTGACAGCAGCACTGTTTTGCCCACTCCGCGCAGCCCGTACAGGACGAATGGCTGATCGATGCGTCCCCGCTCGGCTCGCTGCAGCGCGGTCGACCATGCGCGAAGAGCATCGTCACGTCCGACAAGAGCGGCTGGCTTCCGTCCCGCTCCTGGGGAATACGGATTGCGTACAGGATCCACAGTCGCTCCGTCTATCAAGAACTACCAAAGTCTAGGGAAACGCTAGACATCCCTAGACTTCCATAGAACCAGGAGGTGGTGTGAGAGATGCGTCACTCTCAACCTCAGTGGGCAACCCGAACGCCGCTGCCACCAGAGTGAGTTGGGCGTAGAGCGCCGCCTCATCGACCCGCCACACCAGCCGGTTGAAACCTGATCGGGCGCCGAGCTTCGACGGGTCGCTCTCCTGCACGAGGATCCCCGCATCGACCAATGCCTGAGTGTGGGCGATGAGGGTAGTTCGCCCCACCTGCAGATCTTCCATCAGGTCTTGCGCGGTGACAGAGCCGCGCGTCAGGGTCGCCCGAATGATCCCTGCACGCAGTGCGGGGATACCGAAGGTGCGCAGCACGCTGGCGCGGTCGTCGGGAGGGTCGGAGATCACGTCCTCATTGTGGCATCCACCTAACGATCGGCCATGAGCACGGGGGCGATCGGGCACGACCACCGATATAACGCCGAAGCGGTTTACCCTGAAGGTGGCGCTAAGGAAAGTGCTTTAGTCGCCTATAGGCTTTCAAAAAATATGAAAGCCTATAGGCTGGGCTGAACCACCGGGGGGTGGCACCGAACAGTGGATCAGTTTGTCGGTTCCTGATGTGAGAGAGCACCCCTTGTAGGTAGAAGCCCTCACGGAAGGACACGACGTGACCATCACGGCACCCCCGCTCAGCCCGAGCACCCCGGACGCGGCCCCCGCATCCAAGGACGCCTCCTCGGCCGTCAAACCAGTCCGTACCCGTCGCTCGGGGATCTGGGGCTTCGCCGCGCTCGCTCTCCTCCTCCTCGGAGCCCTCGGCGGCATCTTCATGTTCCAGGCCGCGAGCAACGCCACTCAGGTCTTCGTGGCCGCTGGAGACATCACCCGCGGCCAGACGATCGAGAAGGATGATCTCACGACGATCTCCATTGCCGCAGGGCAGAACACCACCGCCATCTCCGCCACCAAGGCGGATGACATTCTCGGGACGATCGCTGCCGTCGACATTCCGGCAGGCGGCCTCATCACCGAGACTTCCACCACGACCGGCCTCACCGTCCCCGACGGCAAGGCGCTCATCGGACTCACGCTGCAGCCAGGTCGGCTCCCCGCCCAGCAGCTCACCGCCGGAGACAACGTCATCCTCGTTCCCGTTCCCGCGCAGGGCGTTGCCGACGTTGAGGTCACCGCGGACCAGACCATCCCCGCTGTCGTCTCCCAGGTGCGCCCGATCCCCAACAGCAACGACGTCGTCGTCGATGTCTACGTCGCGACCCAGGCGGCCCCCGGGGTCACCAGCAAGGGCGCTGCCGGTTCCATCGCGCTGTACCTCGCACCGGGGGACAAGTAATGGCCATCGTCGCCCTCACCAGCCTCGCCGGAGCCCCCGGGGTCACGACTGCGGCAACAGCCCTCGCCGTGCACTGGCCGCGACCCGTCCTCCTGCTTGAGGCGGACACGAGCGCCGTCTCGACGCTGATGGCCGGCTTCTTCCGATCCAACCTGCGCACGACCGACGGCGGAATCGAAAAGCTTGCCTTCGCTCTGGCCCGCAACGCCCTCGACACGGAAGACCTCCTGGACGGCGACTACCAGATCGCGATCCCTGTCCACGATCTGCCGCCGATCCCCGACATGCCGATCCCGTCCATCCCCGACGGCCACAAGCTCTGGGTGATTCCCGGTTTCGTGAACTACGCCATCGTCGACGGCGTCCGCGGCCTGTGGAGCAAGCTGCCGCGCCTACTCAGCGGTCTCGACGACGGCGGCATCGATGTCATCATCGACCTCGGTCACCTGGACGTGGACGATCCTCGTCTGCCTCTTCTCGACGCTGCGGACTGGGTTCTCGTCACGGCGAGCTCATCCATGATCGATCTCAACAGGGCCTACCGTCGGCTCGAGCTGCCGGACATCAATCAGCGCGCACGTGCTTTCGCCGGCGACCGCTTCTGGACCTTGCTCACCTCACCTGCAGCAGAAGCAGTCTCCACGAAGGAGTTCGGCACCCACGTTCTCCCCGTCGTGTCCACGCTGCCGCATGACCCGGACGGCGCCGCCGTCTTCTCACACGGACGCCCCGACCCCAAGCCGAACAAGAACGCGTATCGGCGGGCCATCCGAAGTGTCGCCCAGGATCTCTGGGTGCTGCGCCACCGCGATCAGAGGAGCGTCAGCTGATGACCGACCAGCCCGATATCGAGATCGCCACCCGCCCGTTCCTCGGCGACATGCTCAGCCCCAGCAGCATCGCCGCCCCTCCCGCGCAGCCAACCCCTACCTCAGGAAACCACCACCTGCTGGCAGCGATGACCGGAGGCCGAGAGCCCCTGCACCTCGTCGACGACACCGACAGCGAGCAGCTCGAGCAGGCGTACGCGAACTCGGTTGACCTCGCCGCAGCATTCCCCACCGGCACCGAACCGGATGACGAGAAGCTGCGCGCACGTTCTCGCCGCCGGGAGACCGCCGCCGTCCGCGCCGACGGATACCTGCAGGTGGACTGGAACATCGTCAAGCAGCTCACTCGCGAGCTCACCGCGGCTGACGAGTCGATCGGCCGGTCGCGCCGATCCTTCGACGTCGCCACCGCCTCCCCGGATCCGGAAGATGATTTCGAGCAGCGGACGATCGAAGAGATCAAGATCATCATCAACCGGTACACCACCCGCATCGCTGGCGCGAAGGGCTCGGATCACGACTGGACCGATCTGAAGAAGGCCCACTACACACAGGCCATCTTCGACCAGGCGCACCGCTATGGACGCCTACAGCAGTATCTCCGCGAACCCGACGTGGAAGATGTCTCGATCGTCGGCTATGCCAACGTTGTCGTCACCAAGTCCAACGGAGTCCGCGAACGCCGCAGCCCGATCGCTGAGGACGACAAAGACCTCGAGGATCTGATCGCGGAGATCGCCTCGCACCGCGGCCGAACGTTCACCAAACCGAACGGGCACCTCGATCTCGACATTGGTGGCGCGCGTATGTCCGCGACCGGTGTCGGCATCACCACAGACACCAACGTCACGATCCGTAAGCACAATCTCGTCGACGTCGCGCTGGCCGACATGGTGGCCAACAGGACGATCTCCCAGAAGATCGCCGATCTCATGGCTGCGGTGTCTCGCGCCAACCTGTGCGTCATCGTCGCCGGGTTCCCAGGGACCGGAAAGACGACGATGCTCCGTGCTCTGATGTCGACGATCCGCCCCCAGGAGAAGATCGTCACGATCGAAACCGAGCGTGAGCTGTACCTCAACAAGATGCCGGAGCGGCACTGGCAGGTGCAGGATCTGCAGTACATCCCGCCGCAGTCCGCCGGTGCCGACAGTGCAGCCGGGTTCTCTCTCGACCAGTGCTTCTCGCTTGCGCTGCGATCCAGTGCCGAGCGCATCCTGTTTGCCGAGATCCGTGGCCCGGAGGGGCCGATCGCGATCAAGGCGATGCAGGCCGGTAAGGGGTCCATGTCGACCATTCACGCGCGTAGCGCGGATGACACGATCCACCGATTCGCCGACGTGCTTATGAGCGAGCTCGGACTGTCTGATGACACCGTTCCGCTGCGCCAGATCGAGCGCAGCATCGACATCATCGTCTACATCGACTTCCTCGAGAACCCTGACGGCACTCGTCGACGCGTGGTCACGGAGGTCGCCGAGGTCACTCGCAACCTCAGTGACGGGCACCCGATGGCCGCCAACCTCTTCAAGTACGACGCAGACATCGATGACTGGACGAACCCGGAGAAGCCGTCGACGCAGCTGGAAGCATCGCTCCGTCGTGTCGGGTACAGCTGGGAGAAGGAGATCCTCGGATGATCCTCGTCAGTTCTCTCGCCGGTGTGGCCTTCGTGGGCGGGCTCATCATGCTCGTGCTCTACTTCCGTCCCGCGCCTCCGAAGCAGGCGCCGACAAAGCCGTCTCTCAGCACCCGCTGGGGCCGAGTGAGCAAGAAGACCAAGACGAGCCTCATCATCGGTGGCATCCTCGGGATCGTTGCCGCCATCATCTCCGGCTTCCCGGTGATGGTGATCGTCGTCCCCGCCGCGATCACGATCGTTCCGGCTCTCCTCGGAAAGCCCTCGACATACGAACGCGACCTCATCCTCGCGCTCGAGAACTGGGCGCGATCGCTCGCGAGCACAGCAGATACCGGTGCCTTCACTCTGCGAGAGGTCATCGGGATCACCCAGGGCAGCGTGCCGCAGATGCTCAAGGCCCCGGTCAACCGCCTCTACACGCGGATGAGTTCCAGCTGGTCGACCGCTGACGCCCTTCGCGCGTTCGCCGACGAGCTGGACAACTCCCATGCCGACGAGGTCACCATCTACCTGATCCAGGCTGCAGAGTTCAACGCCGGTGGCCTCTCGAAAGCACTCGAGAGCGTCTCGGAAGGACTGAGCGCCACAGCCAAGCAGAAGATCCTCATCGAGGGAGAGAGAAAGAAGCCGCGCGAGACGATGATCTCGATGACCTGGATCGTCGGAATCACCCTGGTCATGCTCGTCTTCTTCGCTGGCACCGGAAACATGGACTTCTACCGGACTCCCCTCGGAGGCGTGGCACTGGGGCTCATCCTCAGCTCCTTCGTCGGGCTGATGGTCTGGGCGCGCGCCATCACCCGGGTGCCCCCGGAGCCTCGATTCCTCAGCGCCCCGGTTTCGACGGAGGTCGGCGCATGAACCCCACCCTGATCGCCGCAGTCCCCGGCCTTCTGGTCGGAGGGGGACTCGCCATCGCGCTCCTCGTCTTGGCCCCGCGCACCGTCCGAGCAGGCGACGCACTCGTTCGTCTCGGCGAAGCATCCGTGGCCCCCACCATCAGCAGCCCTCCGCTTTCCCAGTGGGACCGGATCGGAAGCTGGCTCTCACAGAACCTCCCGCAGGTGAAGTTCCTGGCGCCGCCGACCCGAGATCTCGACCTTCTGGAGATCCCCGTCTCCCGGTTCTTCGCTCGCAAGTTCCAGCTCGCGATCCTCGGCCTCTTCGCACCCGTCGTGCTTTCGCTCCTCGCCCAGGTCTTCACCGGGCAGCCCTTCCCGCTGCCCCTCCTCGTCAGCCCCGTGCTGGCGCTCATCATGTGGATGATGCCCGACGGGCAGGTGAAGGCCCGTGCGGCAGCTGCCCGCCGAGAGTTCACCCGATTCGTCAGCGTCTACCTCAAGCTCGTCGCAGTGGCGCTGCTCGGCAGCACCACCGCCGACACCGCTCTCAACGACGCTGCATCTGTCTCGGACACCTGGGTGTTCCGGCGGATCCGCCGAGAGTACGCGCGGGCCGAACTCACTCGCACCACCAAGTGGGACGCGATCGAGCGTCTCGGCGCTCAGATCGAGATCCCGTCACTGATCGAGCTCGGCCGCACGATGCGTCTCTCCGAGGCTCGGGTCAGCCTTCGCGACCAGCTGCTCGCCACCGATCAGAATCTGCGGACGCTCGTCGAGGCGGCCGATGAGGACGCGGCGAAGAAGATCACCAAGCGCAGCGGACTCCCGGTCTACATGACGTTGTTCCCCGTCATCCTCATCGTCTTGCTCCCTCCGATTTACAGCCTGTTCACCATCTGACCAACGAAAGGAAACCATCATGGATGAAATCCCCTGGAAGGCCGTTTGGATCGTCGGCGGCGTGCTCGCCGGCCTCGCGATCATCGGCTTCCTCGGCCCTTGGGGCCTCAGCTACATCCAGAGCGTGCTGCCCGGATGACCATGCGAATCCGACAGCAGCAGGGATGGCTCACCCGTCTTCGTGCGAAGTTCTCGCGCGAAGACGGGTGGGCTGGCACCGTCGTGCTCATCATCGGCACGATGTTTCTGCTGCTGCTCGGAGTCCAGGGTTTCGTCTGGTTCACCGCCTCCAACGCCGCGCAGATCGCGGCCCAGTCTGCCTACACGGTCGCCCGCTCGTACGAGTCGACGCCGGAAGCGGGACAGGCAGCGGCAATTCAGTTGCTCGAGTCCATGCCCGGCACTCTTCTCGACCCCGTGGTGACGGTCAATCGCACGGCGGAGTCTGTCACCGTGACGATCACCGGGCGGGCCACCGAGGTCATCCCCGGCGGCCTGATCCCGCCCGCGACGTACACACTTACCGGACCGGTTGAGAGGTGGGTGCCAGCACCATGAAGACCTTCCTCAGAAAGTTCTTCAGCGGCGAGCGGGGAGATCTCGAGGATCTCCCAGGCTGGACGATCCTCAGCATCGGCGCAGTCGCACTCGTCAGCCTCATCCTGCTCTTCGGTCGACACGGATACGTGAACAACACCGTCCAAGCTGCCGCCTACGCTGCAGCACGCGATGCCTCGCTCTCTCGTGCCGGCGACGCCGTCCCGCACGCCATCTCCGCAGCTCAGGTCGTCTTGGGCGACAACGTCCACTGCACCGATCTGGACGTTCGAGTTGGCGGCAACGGTCTCACTACGGGCCTCGGCGAAGCGGGAACGGTCTCCGCCACGATCACCTGCACCGTCTCCACCGGCGACCTCGTGATGCCCGGCATCCCTCTCCCTGGCACGTTCACCATCGAGAAGACCGCTCACAGTCCCGTCGACCCCTACCGAGAGAGGTGACCCCGTGAAGTTCCTCACCTGGTACGTCATGTTCTTCATCGTCCTCGTCATGCTCGCTGGCCTCACAACCGACTCCCTCGGGAAGATGCAGACCCTGCAGCAGGCCCTCACCATTGCGCAGAGCGCCGCTCGAGCAGGTACCAACGCCGCCACCGGCATGAGCGCCGACGGCGCCGCATTCGACCTCTCCAGCCAGATGGCGGCCACCGCCGCACAGAACTACCTCGCATCCGCCGACGTCCAAGGGACCGTCTCCGTCACCGGGGATACCGTCTCCGTCACCGTGAACATGACGTATGAGCCTCATATGCTCGGACCCATCGGACTCCCGTCCATCCCTGTCGAAGCAACCGGCTCCGCCCGACTGATCGGAAATTAAGAATCATGAACCGCCGCACAGCAACCGCCATTGCCGGATTCCTCGCCGTCACCGCGATGATGCTCACGGCATGCACGCCCAGCGAGCCGACGCCGACCAAGACGCCCGCGGAGAGCGCGACGCCGACAGCCGAGCCGACCGGAGCACCCACGCAGTCGCCTGTGGCTGCCCCGAAAGATCAGGCGCAGGCCGTTTCGGATGCGAACAAGACGTACAAGGCGTTTCTGCAGGAGCAGTTTGCGTTCATGGCCGACCCCGATCGCGGGCCTGAGTTCCTCGAGAACTACGTCCAGCCTGGGACACGGATGGCAACGCTGGTCCAGGACACCTACGAGAACAAGATCGAGAACGGATCTTCGGTTGAGGGCGAACCGATTGCTTGGCTGGCGAACGAAGCGATGTCGTACGTGGCACCCCTTTCGAATCAGACCACGGGGGAGGTAGATCCCCTCGGTGTCGTGAATCTCTTCGGGTGCAGCGACAACACCGGTACGACCTTCCTCGTTGACGGGGTCGAAGACACGGAAATCCCGAAGGGAGCTTTCCCCAGTCAGGCGATTCTGATGTACAGCCCGGAGAACCAGGGGTGGTTCGTGTCGGACCAGATCTCGCTGACGGGCAAAGAAGGGGCGCCGCTGTGTTGAGTAAATTGGTGCGTCGAGGTGTCGCAATCTTGGCGAGCGCTGTCGCGGTCATCGCGCTGTCCGTATCCATCTCGGTGCCCGCTAGCGCAGCTGGGAACAACTGCCACAAGGACGAGTTCGGAAACGTTGTGTGTGACGTGGAGGTGGAAGTTCCGGGAGGCCCGGGAACAGAGACCCCAGGTGCTGGGCCGGCGGACTTTACGCCTGGTCCAACAGAGTGCACCTACACCAAGGAAGACCCGCCCCGAGTGGTGCCTTGCTCGCAGGATGGAGGCTGGTGGTCGAACGACATGCAGTGCTACTGGCACCTGATTTCGCCTCAGTCCCCACCTCCGCCCGGCCGCGATGCGAGCTCTGGGGCCTGGTATGAGTGTCTTGGGCTCGCATCTGGTGGATTCGGGGTTGGCCTCTGGCTGACGACGCCGCCTCCCGGAATTGCTCAGTACACGCCCGCTCAGGCAGCAGGGATGCTGGCGCGCACGTTCGTGTTGAAGCCGATTGAGATTGGAATGGCGCCCTCGGAGAAGGTGCACTCGGACGACCCTGCAGGCACGGCGCCGTACCGACGCACCTGGGTGGGTATCCCGGTCTGGTTGTGGGTTGATCAGCCGACGGAGAGCACGTGGGGGCCGATCTCGCGCACGGCGACATACGGCGGCGTGACTGTCTCGGGAACCGCGAGCGTGCAGTCTCTCACCTGGTCGTCGGGTGATGGTCAGAGTGTCAGTTGTGGCGCGGGGATGTATTTCGACCTCGGCTATTGGGCCAATCGTGCTGTCGTTGACTCGCCTACTTGCGGATTCCGGTATCAGCACCAGTCCGATGGCGGCACTTTCACTCTGTCGGCGACGTCGACGTGGGCGGTCGAGTGGACCGGTGGCGGACAGTCTGGCCGTATCGCGATGCCGACCACATCGACGTCGACGACAGTCCGTGTGGGTGAGCTGCAGTCCGTTAACGTGTCACAGGACGGCGATACCTTCGGCGGTTGAACCGGAAGGAACGAACGATGAAGAAGCTGCTCACCGGGGCGGGCGCGCTCCTGCTCCTCACGGGGATCCTCGTAGGGATCCCCGCAGCCCTCGTGGCGCTCGCCGGGAATCCGTTCCCGACCGCAGAGCAGTGGCACGCGATCGTCACCCTCACACCCGACTACGGCAACGTGATCATGTTCACGAAGATCCTGCCGCTGGTCATCTGGGTGCTGTGGGCGGCATTCGCGATCCCCTTCCTCGTTGAGCTCGTCGCTGCGATGGGCGGACGCAAGACCACGAAGAAGGTTGCTGCTTTCCGTGGTCAGCAGAAGCTGGCCGCTGGTCTTATTGCCGCCGTCGCGGTCATGTTCGCCGGTGGTTTCGGGGCTCTCTCCGCCCCCGCTCCGGCGTCGGCCGACTCCTACTCCGTCGGCACCGTGGACGCCTCCGCGAGCCCACTTGATCTGTCCAGCGCCATGGCCATGGTTCAGGCCGCACAGACCGCTCCTGCGGCCCCTGAGCAGCAGCAGGTGGTGCACCAGGTCGTCGACGGGGACACTCTGTGGGATCTCGCTGTCCAGTACTACGGCCAGGGCGAGCGGTTCGTGGAGATCTTCAACGCGAACCTGGGGGTGCAGCCCGACGGGCAGATCCTGACCGACCCGGATCTCATCCTCCCCGGTTGGCAGCTCAGCATCCCCGGCGTCTACACGCAGGCTCCGGTCGATGAGGCCCCCGCGCCTACGACGCCGGCGCCGACGCCTGACGAGTCGGTGCAGGCTCCAACGACGGATGCGCCGGTCCTGGACGGTGCAGAGGGAGGCGCTGCCGGCGGAGGCGCTGGCGCCGGTGAAGCCACGGACGTTCGCGGCATGGGTGAATCCGTCGACCGTCCGGTGGTTGAGCATGCTCCCGCCGTCGACGACGCAACGGAGACAGCCGACGAGGCCGACATCGCGATCCCGTTGATGACCGCCGGGGGCATCGCAGGACTGCTCGTCGCCGGTCTTCTAGGCGCGTTGGGAGCGCGCCGACTACGACAGCGCCGCAAGCGCGTCAAGGGAGAGCGGATCGCTCTGCCAGAGCCTGAGGTTGCAGACCTCGAGTTGGAGATGCGGATGGTGGAGAACCCCATCGGCGTCACCGACGTCGACAACGCCCTGCGCACTCTGCAGGCATGGGCTGAAGACAACGGCGAGCAGCTGCCCGAGCTGCTCGCCGTCCGGGTCGCCGATGATGAAGTGTCGCTGTACCTGGCCGCGCCCGCGGATCTGCCGGAACCGTTCGAGTCGATGCACGAGGACCGCACCGCCTGGATTGTTCGGCCGGGCCGCGCGCAGGCCCCCGACCGCCCCACCGTGTCCCCGTACCCTGCCCTCGCCACGATCGGCACGGACGCACAGGGTGGCTACGTGCTGCTGGACCTCGAGCAGATCGGCTCCCTCAACGTCTCTGGCGACGAAGAGACCGCACGAGGGATGCTGAACGCTCTGGCGTGCGAGTTCGCGACGAACCCGTGGTCGGACGAGATTCAGGTCACCCTCGTCGGCCTCGACGATGCGCTGGCCCGGGATCTCGATCGGATCCGCATCCACCAGGTCGCTGACATCCCCGCACTCGTACGCAACCTTCGCGCTGACCTCGACGACCGTCGGGACGCTCTGGACTCCTACGGCGTCGGGGGAGTGCTCGAGGCGCGATCGCGCGCCACCGACATCGAGACCTGGGCGCCGCACATCGTGATCCTGGCCGAGACTCCGATCGGCTCCCTCCGCGACGATCTCGCCGACCTCGTCGCACGGATGCCGCGACTGGGCATCGCCACGATCGCTCAGGGAAACGCGTTGGCAGCGGGTGCCACCGTCGAGGTGACTTCGAAGGACGACGCCGAGTACCGCAGCGGCGGGGCCCTCC
>NZ_KB454449.1:29940-76089 GCF_000340625.1 Microbacterium sp. UCD-TDU | reverse complement strand
GACCGGCTGCTCAAAAGCTATTCGAAAAGACCGCGAAGCGCAGCCGGTCGACCTCGAGCAAGAACACGCCCACGCCGCGGCCGAGGCAGAGCCTGCCGAGACCACGGCCGAGCTCGTCGACGTCGCAACGGCTGAGGATGAGCTGGCGCCCGCAGCCGAGGCGACTGAGGCCGCCACGGTGCCCGCAGCCCCCGGGCCCGTCACCACCGCGGCGGTCGAGATCCCCGAAGACGCCCCCGTGGCCGTCGTCGACGAGCGCCCCGACGAGGAGCCCGCCGACATCGACGTGCCGAGCGTGGAAGTCCCCGACTGGCCCGCCCCCTACATTCGCCTCCTCGGCCCCGTCGACGCGCTCAACGTCGACATGGACGCGATCCCCGGCCGCGGCGTCGAGTTCCTCGCCTTCCTCCTCCTGCAGAACACCCCCTCTGTCCCCGGAGCGCTCGTACAGAAGAAGCTCTGGCCGGACACGTTCTCCAAGGACAACAACAACGCCCGCCAGCTCGCGAAGCAGCTCCGCCGCATTCTCGGCCATGACCCGTTCGGTCAGCCGCTCCTCCCCGAGGGCCGCAGCAGCGCCGGCTTCACCATCCACAACCAGATCCGCACCGACTGGCACGACTTCTGCGACCTCATCGGTCCCGACCTCAGCACGACCCCGAACGAGAACCTGATCCGCGCGATCCGCCTCGTCCGTGGCCAGCCCTTCGACGGTCTCAAGCGCCGCGGCGCCTGGTGGGCGTGGCGAGGACCGATCGAGGAGACCATGCGCGCCGCGATCCTCGATGCAGCCGACGAGCTCACCCACCGTGCCCTCGCCACCGGCAAGTTCGACGATGCCCGCCTCGCCGCCCGCATCGCCCAGTCCGCCGACCGCCTCAACGAGGCCGGGTGGCGGCTGGAAATCGAGACGGCCATGGCCGCCGGCGACGTCGACGCGTTCAACACCATCGTCGACGCCATGTTCGAAGTCGTCGGCGTCGACGCAGAGATCGACGACGCCACACAGCAGCTGCTCGACGACGCCCATCACAAGATCCCCGGGCTCGCAGCACGATGACCGAGTCGTCCATGTACCTGCTGGAATCTGCCCACACCCCCCGGCGGCCCTTCGCAGGCCCGTGGACGCTCATTTCCCTCAGCACTGCCGTCCTCGGCCTCCTCGTCGTCGCCGCAGCACCTGTCCTGGGTGGCACCACCTACGGCTGGGTAGTCGTCGCAATCACGGCGGTCTTCTCCGCGCGTCTCGCCCTCGTCGACGAACGCACCCACACCCTCCCCAACCGACTCACCGGGGCACTGGCCGTCTTCGGGATCATCCAGGCGATCGGCATCTCCGCCTGGATGAATGACACCGCCCCTGCCGTCATCGCCGCGGTGACAGCAGGAATCCTCACGTCCATCTACGGCCTTCTCGCTCTCACCAAAAGCGGCGGATTCGGTGACATCAAGTTCGCCGGAGCACTCGCTCTCACCATCGCCCCCTACGCCGGGCTCCTCACGCTGTACCTGCTCCCCATCGCCTTCATCATCAGCGCGGTCAGGATCATGGCCCGTCGCGTTCGCGGCCGAGAAGCCAAGCACCCCCACGGGCCGTCCCTCGCGATCGCCGGCATCGTTCTCCTCGTTGGATCAATGCTCGCCGGCCCCGCACTGATCCCGGCCTAGCCGCGACACGCCGTAGACGGCAACGAAGCGATCAGTTCCTCGACTTGCTCACGGACGGCAACTGGCCCCCCGAGTGGTCACCGGTTGTACGCAATCGTGAATGGGGAGTCGCATCGAGTCGCATCGAGTCGCAACGGCGAATCGCAGCGGTGAGTCGCATTGTGTGGTGCGAAACCGCAAGTGAAACTTCGCCGGATCGCAGAGTGGCGAACGGCGAATGTGGTTCGATCTCCTCATGAGTTCCGAAACGACCACCGCCACTCCCGAGCAAACGAGGGAGGCCATGACGACACTGTCCCGAAGGAGGTACACCCAGATCCGCAGCATCCTCGTCCAGCTGCCCGAGCGTGGCGCCCCGAGAGCATCGACGGTATCGAAGATGCTGCACGGGCGGAAGCACCGAGCGCTGCTGCTCTATCTGCTCCTGCTCACCTGCTGGCCCTGGCTGGAGGAGCGCCGAAACCCCCTCGAGGGATCGATCTGGATCCGCGCACTCACCTCCAAGAGCGGCCCCACCTGGACACCGTCGACACTCTCCCGCACATGGGCCGAGCTCGCGGATCTCGGACTAGTGGAGCTGCCGAAGAAGGAAGGGCGGTTGCGTCGACCACGGCCTCGCCGCGAGGACGGCGCTGCAGACTACGACGTCCCCGGAGGGCGCCGAGACAGGTACAACGCCTACTTCTCCCTCCCCGACGAATTCTGGACCGAGGGCCTGTTCGCCAAGCTCTCCCTCCCTGCCCTCGTGATGCTGCTCGTCATCGCGAAAGAGACCAACTCGAAGAAGACCAAGGAGGTCTGGCTCCCCTATGAACACATGCCCGAGTGGTACGGGATCAGCGCCAAATCGGCGCAGAAGGGCATCACTGAACTTCTCGCGGAGCGCCTCCTCAAGCGCCGCCCGGATGTCAGGCCCGCCCCCCTCTCACCCACAGGAAGCACCACGCACATGTACTACTCGCTCACCGGCGTCTACGGGCACACCTCGCGCGCCGCCCGCCGCAAGAAGGCCGCGAGCGCCCGCGCCGAGCGTGAGGCGCAGCGAGCGCTGGACGCGACACCCGAATCCCAGGAGACATCATGAACCCACCACCATCGAAGCCCGTGCGGCTCATTTACGTCGACGACTCCGGTGCCGAGCGCAGCGGCTACGCGACCTTCAGCTGGCTGGAGCTGCGCATCGACGACTGGCAGGTGGCGCTGCGTGAAGTGCTGGACTGGCGGCATCGGCTCGCTCGTGAGCAGCAGATCCCGGTGATCTACGAGCTGCATGCCACCAAGTTCGTCAATGGCCGCGGCGATCCGTCGCTCGATCCTTCGTGGAACCGCCACAAGGCGAAACGGTCGCTCGTCGTCGACGACGCGTTCCGGATGCTCGCGGCAGCACCTTGGCTGTCGGTGGGGACCGTGTATTCGCAGACGTCGCTGCGCGGGCGCGCCTTCGCTGACGAGCGTTCACGTGTCTACGGTGAACTCGTCACCCGGCTGGATCAGCGCCTCACGGCTGCGGGTGAGCTCGGCATTCTCTACATGGATGGGGATGGCACCGACCGCAGCTATGTCGCGGCACACCGAGAGCTCAAGCTCGCAACCCGTTCCCTCATCGAGGATCCCGCGTTCCAGCACTCGCACAGCAGCCACCTGGTGCAGTTCGCCGATCTCGTCGCGTACGCCGGCTACCAGCACGTTCTGCAACTGCCGGAGAAGCGGTTCGCGTGGCCGTGGTACCCGTCTCTCAGCGGGGTCGACGTGAACGGTGGCCCGCTCGCTGTATGAGCCCGGAAAAAGAAGCTGGACCCGTTGGCCAGTGTTCACTGGGCGGGTCCGCTCCTACAGCTTACACCGCTCCTTTCGTCATCGCGGCCGTGACAGCAGTCGTCCTTGCACCTGTCTCTGCACTTCTCCCTCTCACCGGCGCCCACATCATCAGCGTGGTCAGGATCACAGGCTGCGACCTCCGGGGGCGAACGATGAGTCACTCCCACGGCTTATCGTTCGCGATCTCTGGACTCGCCGGTATGGTCGTTTCGCTTCTGGCCGGGCCTCCGCTCATCGCCAGGCAGGTCGACGGTCGACGGCCAGCCGCCCAGCGTGTCCACCAACCGAGATGCCGGAACACGGTCCCGAGATCGGTATCGAGGATCGACGTATCCAGTTAGCCTGCGAACATGAAGGCTTCGACCTCGTATCTGTTCGGCGCGATCGCGTTCTTGCTCATCAGCGCCTACATGATACTGACGACCGATTTCGCGTGGCATTCGACGGTGACGATCGCGTTGACGTTCATCGCAGGAGTGGTCTACACGGTCCTCGGCATCAGCGAAAAGCGCAAAGAGTCTGCGGCCGCCCGTTTGTCGAGCGGAGAGTGAGCCTCTGCTCAGCTGAGGGGCAACAGCCTCGATGCCCGGGTTGTTCCGTCGTCATGCGAGATGTCCCAGGTGCGTCGGTGTGCCCGAGCTGTGGACACACGGAGGAGCACGCAAGAATGCCGCAGGTTCCCGAGTTCACCGGTCACGCTCTCTTCGGCGGTTGATTCTCATACCTCGAGCGGCTGATGGCCGGCAGCTTTGTGGAACCATGCGGAGGCGCGAGCGAGTGTGAGTTTCAGGGATTCCCCCTCGAGGTAGTCCACGTAGGCCTGGCGGCGCACAGGGTGGTCGTGCCCCGAGGGCGCAGACGGTAACTGGTCCGCTCGACGCCAGATGAACCCTTTGCTGATGACGAGGACGGCGGAGGGGTGACCTGTGGCGAAGAACGGTGTCTCATCGTTCTCTGTCGAGAAGGGAAGCTGATGGGTATGCCGGTCGCGTGCCCAACTGAAACCTCGTATATAACGCCCGTCACTGCCCTTGGTCAGATCTCCCAACGCGCGCAGCTCACGCGCGCGCAGGAGAACCACGAATCGATCACCGCGCTCATCGCGATCATGCTCGTCGCGATGCTGGTGGCGATGATCACCTTGGCGGACATCGCGTTGCGGTTCTGCGTCGAAACCTGCCTGTGGGTGGCGTCCTCCGTGTGGCGGTTCGCAGCCATTCGCCGTCTCTCGGCGCGGATCACGGCAGCCGTTGAACGGAAGGTGCTGAGACGATCGCCCGAGTGGGGGATCGAGTTGGTCTACCCCGCCCCGCGGCCTAGTGCAGCTCTCGCGCCCTCGGCGTTAGCCCAGCAGATAGGCCGAGAGCGAGCCTAGGTCTTGCGCGAGGGTTGAGCGATCGACGGAGAAGGTGACGTGGCGGCCGCGGCGCTTGCCGCGCTCCACCGTCCCTGACACGTAGGTCTCCTCGAGATCTTCCAGAGCCGCCCTAACCGTCTCTTTGGCGAGCTCGCTACCCACCACGATCTCGTTGACGGTGGAGTCCGGATGGTTCAAGAGGTAGTGCAGCACCTCGATGCGAGTCGTGGCCGCTATTGCCCGTTGTGCGCGCGCGGCATTCAGCGGCATGTCTGACGACGCGGCGACGAGTCTGGGCATCTCACCATTGTGCCGTTCAACCCCTTCTGCACGTCGCACTTCCAGTCCCACAGCGGCCTTCCGGCGATCGAATACGTACCTAAAGTACCGCTTGTCGACGGCCTCACACCTGTCCGACGAGCACGGATCTGGCTCGGGGCGACGGCACCACGCCACGTCCAAGAGGCCACTTAGAGGCCTCTGAAGTCAGAGGCGATTCCCTCCGCGTGTCGCGGGATCCGCGCGGATTTGTCGGTTTCGAAGCCCTCACGGCACCCCTTATCGGTGAGGGGGTGTTGCAAAGCCCTCCATCAATAGTTATATTCGGGAAGACCAAGTTATATTCGGGAAGATCATTTGTAGGAGGGGTCATGCGGACCAACACTTGCCCGGCCGACCACAAGCACGGTGAGACGCCGACCTGCTACCGGAGCCACAAGTGCACGTGCTTCGACTGCAAGGACGCCAACCGGATCCGTTGCTACGAGTACAAGAAGCTCGTCGCCTACGGTCGCCCGACGGGAACGCTGATCGATGCCCGTCCCGTGCAGATCCACCTCGGAGACCTAGTCATGGCCGGCATGACGCCTGCCGCGATCGCGGCCGCCGCCGGCATCGACCTGAGCACCATCCGCAACATCATGAACCGACGGATCCCGCGCAAGCGCAGCACACCCTTCCGCATCTACCAGGCGACCGCCGAGAAGCTGCTCTCCGTCACACCCGACCTGACCACGGTTCCCGACGGACACCGGGTGGATTCACGCGGAGCACGCCGCCGCCTGCAGGCGCTCGGGCTGAAAGGCTGGGCGATCCAGTACCTCGCCGATCGCTGCGACCTCGACCGACACAAGCTCGACCGCGTCCTGAATTCCCCTCGTGTCTTCAGCTCCACCAACCGCGCAATCACCGCCCTCTTCGAAGAGCTCTGGGACAAAGAGCCCCCGACCGACACCCCGATCCAGCGCGCCGTCAAAACCATCACCATGCGGCGAGCGCAGGCGGAGGGGTGGTTGCCGGCGCTCGCGTGGGACGACATGGATCTCGATGACGCTCCGGCGGATGCGAGTTCTGAGCCGGTGCTTGTCGACGAGGTCGCGATCGAACTCGCGCTCCGTGGCGAGCCCGTGCGTCTCACCCTGTTCGAGCGGCAGATCGTCATCGACCGTGCGTCCGACGCGGGGATATACACCAGTGCGATCGCACCGGTTCTCGGCATCACCCCTCGTCACATTGAGCGGCTGCGTGCACATGCGGAGGCCGCGTGATGAGCAAGATCCTCGACTCCCTGGAGGCTGCCACGCACGGCACGGCCTCGGGCTACAAGAGCGGTTGCAAGAGCAGAGGTGCGTGCCCGAATCGGGGCAGCCGGGTGGATCTCACCTGCGAGCGCGCCTATCGGGCCTACGTGCATTACCGGGCACTGTTCCGGCTCGGGCCGGATGTGCGGATCACTCGAGCGATGCTCCGCGAGGCGAAGGGGTTGAAGCCATGGTCGTAACCACTGCGGATCTCAGTATGCGGATGAGCGCAGAGTGCGGGACAACCGTCGACGTCTCTTGGAGTTTCCGTCTCTTCCAGCTCGTCTGCTGGCGAGTGGATGGAAAGCCGCTCACGCCATCGATGGAGGCCGCTTTCGATCGCCTCCTGCAGCTCGTCGAGCAGCTCGCCCTTCACGTACACGATTCGAGGATCTGATGCCCTACGTACTCTTTGCCCTTGACGGGATCTTGCCGATTGGCCCATCGCCGCTCGCGAGCATGCTCCCCATCATGCAGGCGGCGATTCTTCTCGCCTGCACGGTTTGCGCTGTCAGGGGG
Organism: Microbacterium sp. UCD-TDU; assembly: GCF_000340625.1. NCBI lineage: Bacteria > Bacillati > Actinomycetota > Actinomycetes > Micrococcales > Microbacteriaceae > Microbacterium > Microbacterium sp. UCD-TDU. The sequence continues at coordinate 69,147 of NZ_KB454449.1, read as the reverse complement.
GTGTTCCTCCTGTTCAGCCCGTACCAGGATGGCGGCTGGTGGTTCATCGGTTTCGCCGTCTTCGGCGCCGGGGGAGCGATCGTGCTGTCGATGCTGCTGGATGGGTTCGCCGGTGACGAGTCGGGGCCCCGACCCTCACCGTCCGCGACGCCGACGTCTTCGGGTGAGCCGTCAAGTGTGCCTGATGTTGTGCGGGAGCCGGCGGATCTTTCGTGGCTGTTCATCGTGCTCGGGATCCTCCTCGCGGCGCTTCTCGCCGCGGTGCTGGTGTGGGTGCTCGTTACGGTCGGACAGAAAGCTCGTCGCAACATTCGTGAGGGCCGCGAACGGGTCAAGGCGGAACAGGGGAGGGTGCAGCGGCTCACCGCGGCATGGCAGACCTTCCGCGATCGCCACGACAAGCTGCTGCGGAAGATCACGCATGCGGAGACCGACTGGGACTCGCTGTTCTTCACGCCCGCGCTCACAGACCCGAGCGTCGACCAGACCCACCGGATGCTGCTCGCCATGCGCACCGCGACACGCTGCGCGACACGGCTGGCGACCTCCCCTCAGGGCTGGCGGCCGACGCCGATCTGACCACGATCGCTTACCCGCGCGCGGTGGAGACTTTCGCTCGGGCGTGGGATATCGCCGAGCGCCACGCGCGCCGCGTCGGACAGAAGAACGTGCCGCTCGCGGAGCGCAAGACGATCAAGGAGATCCGCACGCTGCTGGACATCGCGGAGAACAGTGCAGCGTCGCAGACCGAGCGTAACCTCGCCTACCGACGGGCTCAGAAGCTGATCGAAGGCCTCTCCTCGATCCACGTCCCTCAGAGCCTGATGGCACAGCTCGAGGAGAGCCACCGCCTCATGCTCACCGCAGCGCCCGCCCCTGGGGGCATCCGATGATCCCCCCAGGCTGCAGTCGCCTGCGAGCAGCCCTCCGCAGCCCCGACCACGCGCCCACGCCGACGAAGGGCCCGTGATGACCACCACCGACGTAGAAAGCCAGCTGACGTTCTTGTACGACACACTCATCGACCTCGCCACCAGCGCCGACCGCCAGGCCGCACGCGCAGCCGAATTCGACGACACCATGGCCAGCTCTGCGCTCTTCACCCTCGCCGACCAGCTGCGCACCATGGCGCACGCCGTCAAGGAGACCCCGCCCACCCCTCCGGCCTTCGATCTCCTCGACACCGGCCGCCAGCAGATCGCCACCGCCATGCTGCGGTTCGACGACCAGGCGCGGAAGAGAGAAACCACCCCAGCGGCCACGAACGGAGAAGGCGATGAGCCCTGAACGGTACCAACGAGCCGTAGAGATCCTCGAGACCAAGGCAGGCCTCGAGTACTCCGACGATGTCGAACACACCCGAGAGTGGGCAGACGCGCTCGCCGCCGCAGATGACGAGGGCGTCGACGCCCCACCCCTGATCGTCAACATCGAGCTCCCCGGGTTCGCGCCCCAGGACATCCGTGAGCTCGTCGCAGGGCTCGCCGATGATGTTGCCTCCCGAGACGGCATCGACGCGGCGGAGGTGTTCCTCGTCCGCACCTGCGAGATCTGCGGGTGCACCGACCTGGAAGCCTGCCTCGGCGGATGCTGGTGGACAAGCCCCACCGACGACATCTGCTCCGCATGCGTCCCCCGTACCGCGGCACCTGGAGGTGTGCGATGAGCAAGAGCAAGCAGCCTGACACCGTTACTGCTGGCGAGCTTCTCGAGCGGTTGAAGCGCCACTACATCAAGCCCGGCGACCTGATGCCCGGGGGCGCCTTCCTCCCGGAGGTCGTCCTCGGCTCCCGTCGCGCCGACGCACTCTATGTCGGCTTCTTCCGCTCACGGGGCAAGATGCTCGTCGGGCACGAGATCAAGGTCTCGCGCGCGGATTGGCTGCACGAGCTCGACCAACCGGCGAAGGCAGAGGCCTGGGAGCCGAACTGCCACGCCTGGTACGTCGTCGCCCCGAGCACGCAGATCGTGCGCCCCGAGGAACTCCCCGAGGGATGGGGGCTGCTCGTCCCCGGCGCCTCCCGCACTCGCATGACCGTGGTTGTGAAAGCTGCTGTGCACGAGGATCGGAACCCGTCTTGGGAGGCGACACACGCGCTCCTGCAGAAGATGGACACCCAGCGCATGCGGGCGATCGAAGCGGATCGGGAGAAGACCAGAGAGCAGGCCTACGCCGACCTACAAGAGCGCGCCGAGAAGCTCGCAGCCCACCGTGTGGGCGACGCCGCCCTGCAGGCCGACTGCGATCGCCTGCGCCAGCAACTCACCGAACTCCAGCAGATCCTCGGACTGGAGATCAGGAGCCACGGGTGGGGAGACGGCGTCGTCACCATCGAGGAGATCCGCACCTCGTTCGCTGCCTGGGTCGCCGTCGACAAGGACGTGCAACGCGCAATCGGCCAACGCTTCAACCACCTCCGACAGGCCCAAGAGCGCATCGCCGAAGCAGTCACCACCGTCGACGCGGTACGAGGCGCGGCCTGACCCAGACGTTCCTCCGTCCCGCATTGTCGGTTCGCCGCCGCTGAAGGCACCCCTTGTTGGTAGCACCTCCTCGTTGCGCTCACCCGCTTCAAAGATTATATTCGGGAAGGTCAAGTTATATTCGGGAAGGTAACCCCATGGGAGGTGCGGCATGAGCGAAGGGCCGATCCATCAGGCGCGAACCGCGTGGCGGCCGCCGGTCGTGAGCACCACCAGCCAGGCCCGTGTCTGCATGGTCGAAGTCCTCGATCGCCGCACCGTCTGCGGTCGCAAGCCCGAGCGCAACCACCAGACCTCGAACTGGGACGACGTCCGCTGCAGCGAATGCACAGCCGCTGCTCGAGCCGACGGGAGCACCCGCTGATGCTGCAGCGCAGACACGACTCCGACGTCACGATGTTCGACGGCTACTGCGGCGCCGGCGGATCCTCGACCGGTGCCGTCGCCACCGGTTGCGTCCGCGTGACCATGGCCGTGAACCACTGGCCCCTGGCGATCGAGACTCACAACACGAATCACCCCGACACCGACCACGACCGTGCCGACATCAACAAGGCCGACCCGCGCCGATACCCGAGAACAACGATCGGCTGGTTCTCGCCCGAGTGCACGAACTGGTCGCAGGCCAAGGGCAAGAAGCTCCCCGGCGGGCAGCTCGCCTGGGACTTCTTCGACGAAGACCTCCCCGATGAGGCTGCAGAGCGCTCCCGGATGGGGATGTGGGATGTCCCGCGGTTCACCGCCCACCACATGTACGAGATCGTCGTCGTCGAGAACGTGCCCCGCGTCGTCAAGGGCGTCTACTGGAACCGGTGGCTCCGCTCGATGCACGACATGGGCTACCTCCACGAAGTGATCTGGCTCAACAGCATGCACTCCCAGGGGCTCGGCGAGGGCGCACCGCAATCCCGAGACCGCGTCTACATCGTCTTCTGGCGTGCGACGAACCCCCGGCCCGACTTCGAGTCCTGGATCCGCCCGCAGGCCTTCTGCCCCGAGCACGGAATGATCCAGACCGCACAGGTGATGAAGCCCAAGGGTGCGCCGACGAAGACCTACGGCGCCCAGTACACACTGCGCTGCCCTGTCGTCTCCTGCAACACCGCGGTGTTCCCCGACGTCGCCGGCGCCGACACCATCATCGACTGGCAGCTGCACGGCACCCGCATCGGAGACCGCAAAGCGCTGGGCATGGACGAGCTCGCCGAGAAGACGATGCTCCGCACGTTCTTCGGCGCCAAGCGCCACTGGGCACGCCGCCCGCAGCGCACCCCGATGATCGCCGAGGCCGCAGGGAACACCTACGACGCCACGAGCCCCCGTCACCCCCAGCACGGCGACCCCGACGCCTACTACCGCGCCTGGTCCGTCGACGAGCCACTGCGCACCCTCCACACCACCACCTCGAAGGCCCTGATCGTCAACCAGGTCTCCGGCTCGCACGACTCCCGATCGAAGTCGGTACGCGAACCCCTCCCCGCCCTCGTCGCCGGCGGAAACCACGCCTCCCTCCTCGTGCCCGTCGAAGGCCGCGACGGAAAGCAGGCACGGCCCGCCGCGCAGCCGATGCGGACCCAGCCGACGAGGAACGAAACGGCCCTCGTCGTCCCGCTGCGCAACCACGGCGTCGCCAAGGGCGCCTCGCAGCCCATCGACACCGTCGCGGCATCCGGGAACCACCACGCCCTCGTCATGCGCAACAACGGCGACGGCACCTCCGGCTGGCAGTCCACGTCTGCAGCCGACCCGCTGCAGACACTCACCACCGCAGGCCACCAGTCGCTCATCGATCCCGGCGACCTCTCCGACCTCGAGCGCGAGGCCACCGACGACGAGATCTGGGCCATGGTCTACGACTCCGAATTCCGGATGCTCGAGCCCTACGAGGTCAAACGCGGTATGGCCTTCCCCGGGGAGTACGTCCTCCTCGGCAACAAGCGCGAACAGGTGCGCATGGCCGGCAACGCCGTCACCCCGAACGCCGCCCGCGACCTCATCGCCGCCTGCGTCGAATCCCTCGGCTACACCGTCCGCCGCCACTACGACCTGGTCGCCTGACCACCGACCCCGAACAAGGATCCCCGATGCGCACCACCACCAAGATCAAGAGCATCACCGGCGCCGCCGTCGCCCTGGTCGCACTCGCCATCACCGCTTTCACCGCCCTCCCCGGACTCCAGGAACCCCAGGCCCCTTCCGCAGCCTCCACGCCCGCAGAGGCCCCGGCATCACCACCCGCTGCCGTCGAGGGCAGCGCATCGCCCTACTCCGACACTGCGGCGCTCGCGGCGGCACTCCCGCTCGCCGTCGACGAGTCCGAGATCCCCTCCTACAGCCGAGACACGTTCGGCCCCGCCTGGGCCGACATCGACGGGAACGGATGCCGACAGCGAGATGACGTGCTCGCGCGAGACCTCGTCGACGTCGAGCTGGCGAGCAACCGATGCACGGTCCTGCGCGGAGTACTCGAGGTCGACCCGTACACCGGCAAGCGCATCACCTTCCAGCACGACCGGGTCGCCGAACCTGGCAACCCCGGCAGTCAGGGCGTGCAGGGCGAGCACATCATCAGCCTCAAGGCAGCACACCTCGGAGGAGCGTGGGCCTGGAGCGATGAGCAGCGACTTCAGTTCGCCAACGACCTCGACAACGTCATCGCCGTCGACGGCATCGCCAATCAGTCCAAGCAGGACTCCGGCCCCGCTGACTGGCTCCCCCTGACCACCTACCGGTGCACCTACGTGACGAAGTACACCCAGATCGCCACCGAATGGGGGCTGGGCGTCAGCGCGGCCGATCGCGACGCCCTCGTGACCACCCTCAACGAATGCGCGGTGTCAGAATGACCAATCCCACCACCCTCACCATTACCGACGAGCAGCACGCGATCGCGCGAGCGTACGTCATCGCCAACATCGAAGAGCTGCTGTGCTGGAACGATCTCGCCGAGCTCCTCACCGAACCCTTCCTCCGCCCCGAGCACGATCACCCCGCAGAGCGGGAGGTTCACCAGCTCGCGAAGATCGAAGGCATCCCGCTGCAGCACACTCTCCGTCTCGACGACGCCGACCTGCAGGCTCTGAACCTGGCCACGCTCGCCCCAGGCGACGGCACCGCACAGATCCTCGCTCTCCTGAGCCGGTAGCGGGCGTCTAGGGTGAGCCGAGAACTCACCGCACACCCCGAGGAGCACCATGCCTGTTTGGCACCCGCGATCATTCGACAACCTGCAGATAGAGGACGAGGTCGAGTTCTTCGAGCTCGGAGAAGACCCGAATGAAGACCCGACGCTCACCCCACGGTTTCAAGGGCCCGTTCAGGTCAAGTGCTCCCCGCGAAAGCCATTGAAGTCCGAGGGTGGGCCCGGCGGAAAAGTCGTCACCGTCGGCACTGAGCATTACCCAGTTCGCTCTGATCAGTACCAGGCGTGGTTGCGAGAGGGTCGATACGCGTGGGATGAGATCCAGCTGAGGCGCAAGTAACCTGATCGCTCAGGCAGGGGCGAAGCCACAGCCACTGGTAGTCGGTCACACCTGTGTCGGGCAGCTCCCGCATGAAACCGAAGGGGATTTGTCGGTTCCTCGGCGTGAGGGGCACCCCTTATGGATGTGACAGAGAAAATCCGCACAGGTGCAATCCGCGTAGGGCTAGCGTGCCGCCCGAGCCGCGTTGACGACGTCGTTCGCGTCGGAGACGTCGACGGCCAAGTGCTTGCTGATGAGCTCCAACTCGGAGTCCTTCCAGCTGGTGCGCCCGCGCATGCGCTGCCCGAACGTGACGACGTTCAGGCCGAGCATGTCGATGAGCTGCGCCTGAGTCGTGATCTCAGGGGCGCCGGCACCGTCGGCGATGCTCTGGCGGAGACGCTCAGCGAAGACGCTGGTATCGACGACGCCGTCCGGAATCAGTCGCGGCCGTCGTCCGCTCGTGGACGGGCCACGGTTCGATCGACGAGTCATGAACTCATCGATGGCCGCGGGCGAGTAGAGCGGAGAGCGTCCGCTGTACCGCTCAGGGCGGGGGAACAGGTCGTTCTGCGTGCGGAGCTTGTAGACGGCGCCGACGGAGATCCCCAGCCGCGCCGCCACCTGCACGCTGTCGAGGAGGTCGGGTTCGCTCATGTTCACGAATATAACCTCCACGCGGACACGGGGCGACACGCGGCCAGCTGCAACGGAATAGGAACTCAGTTCCGTAACCTCGTTCCCATGACCCCCACCAATGTCAACGAGATCCGCCAGGAACTCCAGGCAGTCGCCGTGGAGCTCGCAAAGCAGAAGCAGGTGATCGATCGCCGCGATGAACTCATCGAGTTGGCCCGATCGCAGGAACCACCGATGACCCTGCGCGAGGTCGCGCAGCTGCTGAAGATGACCGAGCGCGGAGTGACGAAAGCCCTCAACTCCTACCGCGAACGTCACCAGTCGTTGGCCTCCTAATTCCCCGGATGCCACCCGCTCGCGTGAAAAATGCTTGCAATTTTCAATATTTCTTGCCTAATATAACTTCTATGACGGATCGAGAGGAGGCCCAGCTGTGAACGAGATCGACTACCGCCCCAAGCCGTGGACTCCGAAGGAGATCCTCACGATCTGGGTCGACCAGGCCTCTGGCCGTGGCGTCACGCAGGGCGGGGCGCCCGTCCGCCCGGTCATCGGCGATCGCCGCAAGAACCCAAACCTCACCGACCTCCTCGACACCGCGGCGTCCTACGGCGCGAACCGCATCATGCTCACCGGCAAGCGCCCGGAGCCTCAGCCCGGTATCCGGCACTGGCTTTACGTGCAGACGCCCCGCTGGAAGCCCGGTTCCCACTGGATCAGCGACCCGCCCACGGGCCGGTTCGAGCACGAGAGCACGGGCTTCAAGATCGAAGTCCGCACCGCCGAGGAATGGTTCGACGACGCCCCTCTCAGCCCCGCACAGGCCCGCGAGGCATGGGACACGGTCGCCGCCATCATCCGCTCCGCAGACGAGCGCGCACGGCTCTTCAACAGCCCTGCAGCCACCGGTACGAACCTGTGGGCGCTGTCCCTGCCGAAGACCATCAACCCAGTTCCCGTCGACCCGGACATCGCGTCAGAGATCCACGCGACCAGCGGCCAGCACCACTACGACCACCTCGTCGCCGGCGCCAACTTCAGCCGCCACGAAGACTGCATCCCGCTGATCGACCCCAAGCAGCAGAAGAAGATCAACGCCTTCGCCTACGTCGACGGTCGGTTCATGTACGCCGGCGTCGGCCGCGAACTCGGCATCGGCCCCGCCAAGAGGCTCAACAGGGCCGCCGCCTACGAGCTGCTCGAGCAGGATCCCTACGCTCGTGCCCGCTTCCACGTCCGCTTCACCGTCCCCGAGAACTGGAACCACGTCGGCCTGCTCGCCGTGAAGCATCAGAGTGTCGCCGAGGGCTGGTACTACCCGAACCGCCCCGGCGCCACCGCCGACACCTGGGCGGATGGGTCCGAGATCCACGTCGCCCGGGCATTCGGCTGGCAGATCGACCCGCTCGAAGCGATCGTCTTCACCAAGGCCCGCCCCCTGGATACCTTCACCGACCGCATGACCCGCGCCCGCGCGAAGGTCGCCGAGAACCGCGAACTGCACCCGCTGATCCGCCAGGCGGCCATGGCAGCTCTCCGCTCGATCGTGCTGCACTCGATCGGAGCGTTCGCCGCTGGGGGACGGGACGAAACCCGCGTCGCGGAGAACCTCTTCGACATCCCTGCCGAGTTCCAGAGCGCCGCCGTCCGACAGGGCAAGCTCTGGATCTTCAACGTCCCTTCCAACCCCAACTCCCGCACGTCGAGCTTCTACCACCCCGAACTCGCCGCACAGGTCTGGGGCCGCGCCCGCGCTCGAGTACTCCACGGCCCCAGCGCCCTCGGCAACGGCACCTCCGGGGCACTCCGCCTCGACCCCTCCACTCTCATCGGCATCCAGGGCGACGCCGTCTTCACCACCGCGCTGCCCGCCTGGTCGCTCCCGGTGAACAGCGGCGGTGGCGACGATGGCAAGACCGGTCGCCTCCGCCTGCAGGGCTATGCCCGCGGCACCTTCCAGACCCCCGAAACCCTCAAGCAGCGCGCCGCGCTCAAGACCCGCGCCGAACGCGCCGGGCTCTCCGAGGCGCTCGCCGACGGCGAGGTGGCGTGATGGCTGACGAGAGGCGCAGCGCACAAGACCTGGTGCGGATCCTCCGCGGCCGCGGCATCACGATGACCGAGCTGGCGGGGGAGCTTCACCGCTCGCCCCGAATGGTGCGGAAGATCCTCAACGGCGAAACGTCCGGTGCCCTGTACCGAGAGACGCTCGAGGAGATCGCCAACACCGGCCGCGCCACCAAGGTGCCGCCCCGTCGACGCCAGAAAGACGGCACGCTGATGCGGATCCGCGGCAAGGCAGCGGACGGCGAAAAGACGATGGTCACCCCGGAAGACCCGGGCGGGAAGTACACCACGGAACGCCAGGGAGGCCGGGCGCAGATCTCCACCGCCTTCATGTCCGAGGGCGGCCGGATCATCGAAGCCCGCATCCCGAAGGGGAAGACAGCCAAGGGCCGCACGGTCGCGAACGAGCAGCTGGTGCAGCTGGTCCGCAACGCCGCGAAGGGCCAGGCCGGAAACAAGCAGAAGCAGATCACCGCCCGCGTGACCTTCGCCAACGGTCGACGCATGGAAGTGAACACCTACAACGCTTCCACGATGCTCAAGCGCATCAAGGAAGACGGCGGCGACACCCTCGGCTGGCTCGCGCGAGAAGCCGGAAACCGCTACGTGAACCTCGACACCACCGACGTACTGATCACCGGCGTCACACTCAACGTCGTCACCGTCCCGAAGACGGAGGCGTACCAGCGCGAGTCCGCTGCCGGCCGCACCCGTCGCACACGAACTCTCACCGAGGCCGAGAAGCAACGCGCCAAGCAGAAGGCGCAGCTCGAAGCCTCCAAGCAGCGCCGCCGCGGCGGACGACGAGGGGCCGAATGATGACCATCGCGAGAGGAGGGGATGCACGTGGCTAGCACTGGAGCTGCAGGAGCAGACAAGCCCAAGCGTCGAGCACCCCTCAAGCCCGTCCCTCGTCCCGTAGAAGACGAGGCCGTCGAACCAGTCGACGAGACGACCGAGGACGCCTCCACATCGCCCCGCGTCGGCAAGAAGCGCGGCCCCTACAACGTCCAGCGCATCGAGAAGAAGCCCGTGACCTACCGGCTACCCCCCGACGTCATCGAGTACATCGACCAGGCACGCGACGAAGCAGCAGCCCGCGGCGATCGCCTCACCAAGGACGAAGCGATCACCATGGCAGTGCGCGCGTTCTGGGGCGGAAAACGTCAGCGGCGCCGCTGACCCCACCAGGCCTCGACAGGACGGAAGAACAACGATGGGATGCCGCTGATGGGTCGCCGATCAATGCTGGAGCAGGAGCTCTACGAGCAGTTCCTCGATCAAGGACTCGACGAGTACTCCGCAGATCTCCTCGCGCACGAGCAGGCAGCAGACCTCGAGCCCCCACACACCGATGAATGAAAACCGGGATCAGACCCCGAAGATCTTCACCCCCACCATGTCGTTGAGCCCTGGGAAGACGTTCTGATCTACCCGGCTCGCGGCCTCGACAAGCGCGTCCAGACCAGTGTCCGCGGCCGCGATCGCCAACTCGTGATCGGGTGCCACGTTCGTCGGCCTCGTACCGACGGTGATCATGTCGTGCCCGGCAGCATCCTGCTTCACCATCGAGTGCTTCGGTGTGCCCCCGTCCACAGTCTGAGGCCGCCACTGATGGAAGTTCACACCACGGATCTGCATCAGCCCATCCCACCGAGGATCCTGCACAAGATCATCGAGCGCAGCCACGATCTCATCCACAGCTGACGGCCCCGCAGCGCTCGCCGCCTTCTTCGCGTTCGTGATGAGCCGGGATCCGAGCGCTTCCCACGCGTTGCGATCCTCCGAGAACGGAGGGAATGACGTCGCCTTCGGGTAGGCGGCTTCGATGATCGGCCTCGCGTCAGTGTGTAGCCACAGCATCCGCAGCAGTACGTTCCCCAGTCCGTGAGCTGCGCCCAGCGCCCAATACGTCACCATCTCGGCGTGAGCTCGGACGGCCATCACCTCTTCGGGCGGCGCCGGCACTCCCGGTTCCCGCTCCGTCGGCCACCGTCGTGCATCGCGGCTGGCGGCGAGCGCGAGGGCGATCTGTTCGCCGCTGGCGCCCATGCGACCCATGATCTCAGTGACGCGATCGGTGGCCCAGCGTGCGCCGTTCCATTGGGTGCTGATCGCGGCTGAGGGGGCGTGCACCGCGGTCATCTGCACTTCTCTCGCGACGTCGGCGATATGGGTGTCGCGGGGTGTCTTTGTCACCTTGGAGGGGTCGGGAGTGAGGGAGAAGATCGCCATGGCGGCGAGGGGGCCCTTTTCCTGCTGCGGTTCGCTCATGTCGGAACGGTACTCCCAGGCGTGTGTCGCCGCTGTGATGGGGCAAGGGTGCGCCGATAGGGTGTGCGCATGGCTCGAAGGATCATTCACCAGCTCGTCGACGACCTCGATGGGACGCAGCTCGAAGACGGTCAGGGCGAGACGGTCAGGTTCGGTCTCGATGGCAAGGCCTACGAGATCGACCTGAGTGCAGAGAACGCGGCCGCGCTGCAGGAGGCACTCGCCCCGTTCGTCAAGGCCGGTCGTCGGCAGGGTGGATCTGGGGCTCCTCGTCGACGCAGCTCGAGTAGGGATCTCGATGCGATCCGCGCCTGGGCTCGGGAGAACGGATACGAGGTCGCAGATCGTGGCCGGATCTCCGCCGACGTCGAGAAGGCGTACAACGCCCGCTAGGCCCTCCAGTGAGCCTCTGACGCTCTACCGCCCCTCTTCGCGCACGATGAGCCGTCCAGGGTGCTGATCGCGCCGTGCGGTGCGCTGTGGCCTGTACTAGCCTGCGAGGCATGTGCGGCCGCTTCGCTCTTTCAGATTCCGTCAACGAGCAGATCACTGAGTTCGTCACGGAAACCGGCCGGCGCCCGGATGAGTGGTCGCCGGATTGGGAATCCAGCTACAACATCGCTCCCACGCAGGACATCCCGATCCTGCTCGATTCGGCGAAATCGGGAGAGCTCCGGTTCGAGCGTGCGCGGTGGTCGCTGGTGCCGCCCTGGTCGAAAGACCTCAAGGTCAAGTTCGCCACGCATAACGCGAAGGCCGAAGGCATCCTCGAGAAGAACACCTGGCGCAAGCCCGTTCAGTCCCACCGCGCGATCATCCCCGCGCACGGGTTCTTCGAATGGACGGGAGAGCGCGGATCCAAGCAGCCATGGTTCATTCACCACCCAGAAGGGCAGCTGCTCGGTTTCGCGGGCCTCTACAGCTGGTGGGTCGATCGCACCGCCGCGGAAGACGACCCCGACCGATGGAAGCTCACAGCGACGATCCTCACGTCGGATGCGGTCGAAACGCTCGAGGGGATCCACGATCGCAACCCCGTGATCCTCCCGCAGCACATGTGGCTGCACTGGATGGACCCGACCATCGTGGGAACCCAGGAGCTCGTCGACGAAGCAGTCCGCGCCGGCGTCGCCGAAGCATCCAGCCTCACCTTCGACCAAGTCGCCCCCTTCAAGGTCAGCGACAACGGGCCGCAGCTCATCACTCCGCTGCCCGCATGACCGGCTCGGCTCCGTCGCTATGGTGAGGGCACCACGCCAGTGAGCGATCGAGGGGGTTCGTGATGGACGTCGCGAGAAATGATGCTGGAGATCTCGTCACCATCGAGATGATCCGAGGCCAGGCATTGCCCCCAGCGCTGTGGTGCCCCGGGGAGCTGCCTGGGGGCGACGAGTGCGGCGCGAAGGTCCAGATCAAGGCCCTCAACAGCAAGGTGATGGCGGCGCACTTCGCCGCTCGGCACGCGCCGGGATGCGATAGCAGCTCTGAGCACTCAGAGGATCAGCCCGGCGACGCCGGCCACCAGGTCGACCAGGGCTTGCGGCCTGTCCGCTGGAAGATGCGACTCGGCGAATCAGGGCAGTCCCAAGGCCCTGACGGGCGGCATCGTCCCGACGACAACGCGACCGGGAACAAGACTCGTCGACGGCGAGCAAACGCCGCGAATGGGCTCGAAGACACCGCCGACGATAAATCGTTCTCCACGCTGCTGTTGAACATCCTCGCGAAGAAGATCCCCGCAAGCCTCGAACTCGTCATCGGGACGCGACCGCCGGAGCTTGCATCCTCCCTCATCGTCGGAGCAGCCAACGCGGACAAAGCGACCTACACCGACAGATGGATCATCCTCTGGGGGCTGGTGAAGGAGGTCCGCACCAGCGGTTACGGCAGCCTGATCCTGAAGCTGAAGCGCGCAGCGGACGACGTCGCGATCCTCGTCGACAAGACGAACATGAATCGCCTCGGCATCGACAGCAGCACTAACCTCGTGGGACGCCACGTCATCGCCTTCGGCAAGTACACCGTCCCCGACAGTGACCGCCCCCACCTGCGCGTCGAAATCGACGCCCTGGCGTTCAACCCACGACTGCGGCGAGCGCGACCGACAGCACCGTAGGGCGACTCTGCCGTCTGGGTGGGTTAGGCGGCGTCCAGGACGCCGACGACGCCGAGGACGACGTTCGTGATGATGAGGGCGATGATGACGACGCACAGGGCCGTCATGGCCCATCCGAGCAGCCGGTAGCGGCGGCGCTGCTCTGCTGTGAGCTCGAGGGATTCACCGGTTGCGACGCGGTGGTTCACGATCTGCAGGTTGGTGCGGGACATCACTCCAGCGAGGGCCATCAGGACGACGCCGAGGCCGAGCGCGCCCGCGATGAGGTAGCTGCCTTCGACGGCTCGTCCGATAGCTGAGACGAGGAGCGTGACTCCCAACGCGATGATCGTGATGAGCATGGCGATCGAGCCGCGGCGCTGCAGCGTGGCGGAGGAGGACTGCATCCAGCCGCCCAGAATCGCGCAGAACGCAGGGATCAGGGACACGATCACCGCAGCCATGAAGACGTACTGGGAGATATCAATGCTGCTCATCGGGTGTGCCTCTCGTCAGTGGCGATCGTAAAGGAAGTGGGGGACATCGCCGATATTCATTCGGGCGACGTCGACGCGGCGAGTTCATCGACGTGGTCGAGGAGCTGTTGCCAGGTGCGGATGGCGCGGATCCGCCCGGAGATGGTGATGACGGCCCAGGGGGTGGGGGTGTGGAGTTCGTAGCGGCGTTGGCCGTAGACGGTCACTTCGATGCCGCGGCTGATCCAGGTTGTCGTGTGTCCGGGGGCGGTGTCGGCGATCGCCTCGAGGAGCTCGGCGATGCGCGGGTCGGCGGCGGGTGTGGTCACGCTGGTTCTTCTCGTGAGGAGTGGCTGAGGATGCGGGCTTGGGCGAGCGGGAGCAGTGCCGCCTTCTGCGTGGCGGTGAGACGGGCGAAGTGGGCGGCGAGGGTGTCGAGGGCCTGTTCGAAGGTATCGGGGATGCCCTGGAGTGCGTTCTGGGCGCGCTGGGCGGTGCGTGCGGCCTGCGCGTCGGCGAGGTCGTCGAGTCGCCAGGCCTCGATGTCGGTCGGGTTCGGCCAGGAGCCGACCACGCGGGGCGCGTTGGGGCCGTTCATGAGGATCTTGGTGGGGTCGCCGGCGGGCTGACGGATCTGGAGGATGGCACCGACGGGGAGGCCCGCCTGGTACGGCTGGAATGCACCTTTGGCGGCGCCGAGGGTGTCGTTGGCGTCGAGCTCTCGGTACCAGTAGGCGATCTTCTGTCCGGTGAGGAGTCGCCGGCCGATGTAGACGACGCGTGATGCGCTGATGCTCATGGCTGTTTCCATTCACGGGTTGGTACCCGGGAGCCTGGGGTGATCCGCCAGGCCCCCGGGGCGCTCAGGCGGAGAGAGGTTCGTGGGCCTTGACGGCCGCGGGGCTGCCGAGCTGCTCGGCGCGCTGGGTGAGCCAGTAGGCGATGAGCGCGGGGTCGGCGGTCGCCGGGATTCCGGAGTCTTCGGAGATCTCGCCTTCGCCGGTCTCGATCCACCAGGTGGCGCGCAGCACGTGGGGGTTGATGCCGGCACGGTCAGGGGCACCGTCGGGGATGCGGCTGCCCAACAGGATCTGGAGGGTGAAGAGTCCGCCCATCTCGTCCTCCACCTCGACGGGGAAGGGGAGGAGGGCTGCGACCGCGGTCACGTGGTTGTCGATGCGCTCGATCTCCAAGGCATGGGCGGCACGCTCTGCGCTCGCCGCGGTGGCGAAGCCTTGGTACTCCAGCGCGTGGGCGAGGTTGTCGCCGGTGTGTGAGGTGGCGAGTTCGGCGAGGAGCTCGGCGGACTCGGCGGGATTTGCTCCCTTGCGGACCCGGGTGGCGATGAGCTTGTCGGCCTGCGGTGTGGTGGTCATGATGACATCCAATCTTGTTGTGAACCTGACATTTACAGATTAAGCCCGAGAGGTTCAGAAATCAAGACCCAAAAACCGGGCCGGATTAGGGAGGTGGGAGCTGCCGAACGAAGTGGCCGGCGTGGTGCCGCAGGGCTCGAAGTGCCTGGGGCGCAGGCGGGGCCTACTGGGCCGCTGACGGCTTGTGCTTGCGGATCGTGCTCGAGTACCGCGAGGTGGTGCCCGCCCAGCCGCCACAGTGCCCGCAGTAGCCACCGTTGCCGGAGTAGAAGCCGTTGCGGACCTTGCCGTCCTTCCAATCCGACGTGCCCGATCCGGCGCAGTAGGTCGCGGCCTTCCGCTCGGCCTCCTGCTCGTAGAAGTCCGTCCGTGCGAGAGGCGCCGAGGGGTAGCGCGTCGTGCATAGAATCGCGCCGTGCACCGCGACGGCCTCCTCCTCGGTGAGGCCGGAGAGGTCAGGGAGCCAAGAGAATGGGGTCGCCTTGCCGTTGCGGTTGCAGGTCGAGCAGTACATCGACGAGTGGATGTGACCGCCAGTGACGAGGAAGAAGCGCGACCACGGGCGGCGGCTGTGCTCGTCGTGCAGTGGCTCCTCCTCGGCAGCGAGCAGCTGCAACGTCTCGGTGGCCTGGTCGTAGGCCTGCAGGTTATGACGCTCGCGGTAGGCGAAGCGCTCATCGTCAGCCACGCGTGCGCGGACAGCTGCAGTTCGTCGTCGGCGAGAATCACGCGTCGACGAGTGCTGGTGAGGCGATGCCCGAGCGCCCGCAGGATTCCCCGCTTCGCTCCCTCGAGTGAAGCCAAGGCTGCGCCGCGGCGCGAGTAGATGTCGGCGAGGATCGTGTCGATCTCTACGGGAGTGGCGGTGGTGATGATCATGGTGACCTCCGGGGATCGAGCTTCGACTAGTTGTGAACCTGACATTTACACACTATGTCGACGTCGCGAAGAAATCAAGACCCAAAAACCGGGCCGGATTAGCTACAGTGGTGCACATGACCAATCACCACGACGAGCACGACACCTCAGAAGTGCGGCGAGGACGCCCCCGCGTGGGCGCACCCCGCGGAGAGTCCCCCGTCGCCAAGGGGCGGGTGACCAAAGCAGAGTTCGACGAGCTGACGGCGATCATGGACGAATCCGGCCGCACGCAGTCCGAACTCGTTCGGCGAGGCGTGCAGCTCGTCATTCAGGAGCACCGAGCGACGGGCGATCGCGCCACCAACCCAGAGCCTGGAGATCCCGCCTGATGGAAGGACCGCCCGAACCGCAGACACCGGAAGGGTCCTCGCCCTCCTTGCTGAGCGAGATCGAAAGAGATCTCCTCGACGATGTCCCCATCTCGACTGTGCTGAGGAAGCTCATCATCCTCGGCGGCTACGCGGGCGCGAGTGAGCTGCGCGACTGGGCCTCCCACGAGCTGCAGGGCTACATCGGCATCCCGGACGATCAGATGCCGAAGTACCGGATCGTGCCGGCCATCATCCAGCTCGACGCCGTCGTACCCCAGGGGACCATCAGGCATCAGACCATCGGGGTGCACGATCTCCCCGAGGGGTTCCGCGACGAGATCTCGGATGACGTGCACTTCCGCCAGGGCGTCGGCGAGCTCGAGGCGATGGTCATCACGCACGACGATACGAAGACGATCAAGATGATGCTGCCGGCAGCGATGATCCTCGCCAAGGTGATCGACCACGAAAGCGGGCGCCGCGATCAGAAGGTCACCTCGATCTACTGGTCGGTGAGCACTGCGTCGGTCACGGGGATCCTTGATCAGGTGCGAACCCGGATGGCGCAGATGCTCGGAGAGCTCCGCGCCGTCACCCCTGCGGGCGCAGCCCTCCCCGCGCCCGCAGACGCCAGTAGAGCGATCAGTATCGTCATCCACGGCAAGAACAACCGCGTGAACTTCGCCCAAGCCACGGACGGCGGGGTCGCATCCACGGGTGAAGACAGCGAACCGGAAGGCCGGTTCTGGACGGCAGGACGACGAATCGGCGCCATCGCTGTCGGGGTCGCCACGATCGTCGCCACGGTGATCGGCTGGCTGCAATTTCAAGCGGCAGGGTAGGCCGGATCCCGTCAGGTCTCGAGGTAGACCCGATTCTCTTCCCCGGCGGTGAACCCCAGGCGCTCGTATCCGTCCCGGAGAGCGTCCGTACGGGCTCCCGCGGCGAGCACCCTGCCCCTCGGGAATGCTCGCAGCGTCCGCGCAACCAACAGGAACGCTGCCGCTCCATCGGCGGCAGTGCGCGCAGCGAGCGACTCGATAACCCAGCGGTCACCATCGGGGGTCTCGTCGCCGATCGACGTCGTCGCGGACGAGCTCAGCAGAGCAGGCAGGACATGCAGCGCCCCACCGGCGGCAACGCTCACCACGAGCGCCCAGAAGAGCACGTTGCCTACCCACATCACCGCGGTGAGCAGCTCGCCAGATCGCATCGTGATCGCGAGGACAAAGACCAGGACGAACGCCGTGCACACCGCGATGACGATCGCCGAGACAACGAGCAGCAGCGCACCCAGCGCGCGAGCACGAGAGTGACGCACCGCGATGACGAGCGACCGTCGGTCCCGAGCGCCGTGCACACCGCCCCTGAGATGAGCGGTCGCCACGAGCAGGAACGACAGCGGCACCATCGCGACCGCCGCGAGGTTACGCAGCGCCCGCACTCGACTCGGCACGTCGTCCGTGCGGATCTCCTCGCTCACGCCCCGGAAGAAATCCACGCTCGCCCCGCCATACGCGGCAGCATGTGTCCACACCAGCCCCGGAAGATCTCGCCACCGCGCCCGGGTCGAGTCCCTACCCACGCGTACGTCCGATCACCACGCCAGCGTAACGATGTCCCGCAGCGCATCGAGCTGCGCTGCGGCCGCGGGATACGGTCGACATAGATATCGACGAAGGAGAGCCATGGACCGGTTCGAGATGCCTCGAGTGCAGCCGCAGGAACGCCCGCAGGAATCCGTGCAGTTCACCGGCCCGGAGAGCGTCGACGACGTGATCCTGTTCGTGCGCAAGTATCGCCCGCGGATCAACTCCACGTTCAGCAACGCGATGCGCACGCTGGAGTTCGACGGTGACGGTGACGGTGACGGCGGCAGAGAGCTGAAGCTGAAACTGAACGATCTGGTGGTCTACCAACACGGCGAACTGCAGGTGATGCCAGGAAGAATGTTCCTGCCTGCAGCTGACGACCTCGACGACTAAGGGCTGCCACCGCGGCGGTGAACTGATGCCGTCGCCGCACTCAGGCGTTCCCCTCCACCTCGGCAACCGGGATCTCGGGACGAGCACGGAGATACCGCACAGCGTGGCGGAAAGACTCGCCCGTCCTGGCAACATCGGCAGAGACCTCCACAACCAAAGGCTCCACCAGCGTGAGCTGCACACGCTCTCTGCCGCCTCTGTCGAATCGATTGATTGCGCCGGGCTTCACGCTCGCCGACCAGGGATGCGACCCCTGCGGCGAGCGCAGCAGTTTCCCGAGGGATCGAGCGGTAGCGGTCGGCAGCGCCGTGGTGCGGCCGACGATGCGCAGCTCGCCGTCGACGGGCAATCCGATCACGAGGTCTCTGGGGTGCTCGAGGGGGCCTGTGACGGCTGCGCACACGACGTCGATGGTGTCGCGGTGCTTCACCTTCCACCAGGCGCGCTCGCCGCCTTCGTAGGGCTGGGCGCCGCCTTTGACCATGAGGCCTTCGATGCCGGATGCCGTGAGGGATTCGAACCAGAGTGCGGCGATTTCGGGGTCGGTGGTGACGGGTGAGAGGTTCAGGGGTGGTGTCCAGGAGTCGGCGAGTTCGGTGAGGAGTGCTCGACGGTCGTCGAATCGGAGGGCGCGGGTGTCGCGGTCTGCGACGGCGAGGAGGTCGAAGGCGACGTAGGACGCGGGGTGCTCGTTGACGATGCGGGCGAGGGTTGCGGGTGCGGCGTTGAGTCGTCGGAGGAGGGTGTCGAAGTCCAGTCGGTCATCGCTCCACACGACTGCTTCGCCGTCGACGATGACGCCGTGGGGGAGTTGTGCTGCTGCGGCAGCGGCGAGCTCGGGGAAGTTGCGGGTGAGGTTCTTGCCCTGTCGTGACCAGAGGCTTACGTCGTCGTCGACGACGATCAGCAGTCTGAAGCCGTCCCATTTCGGTTCGAACCTGGCGGATCCGGGCATTCCGTCCGCTGTAGGGAGTGAGGCGACCGGTCGAGCTAGCGCCACGCTCAGAGGGGGGCGCAGCTCGACCGGGAGAGGCATGGTCAGCCCTTCACATCGCGCGGATCGTGGCCGTAGCTGTTGCGCTCCGCGATCCGTCCGTCCTCGCCTTTGATGATGTGCTCGACCTTCCTGGCGCGAGCGAGGTCACGGCCTGCTTCGACGGCTTCTTCCTTGGTGCGGTGGCTGCCGCCGGTGTTCTCGGATTCACCCGTCACGCGGTTGAACCAGGCGCCATCCTGCGGGAACGTCTCCACATCTCCGGTGGGCATATCGACTCCGATCTGTCAGCTGGTGGAGTGTTCATCGTCACCCTGCGGCGAGCGCAGCGGCACCCCCTTGCGAGAGGTGCACAGGATCTGAGATGAGCGTTCGGTGTGGGTGTCAGGCTGCGGCTTTCAGGGGTGCTGCGGATACGGCGGGCGGGAGCCATCTCACCGGTATGGGGCGATCAAGCGCAGCGTCGTTGAGGCGGTCAGGGCAGATCCAGATTGTCGGCATGGCGCGGAGTCTAAGAGCGGTCGGAAGCGGTGTGTCCATGTCTACGACGCTAGGTGCGATTTGCGGACTTAATTCTGGCCGGAGCGCCCCTACGGTGGTGATCGAGGAGACGAGGTCGTGATGGTGGAACCGGTGGAGGTCACCGACGAGGAGGAGCTGGGTCAAGCTGCAGAGATCCGTCGACGACTGGAGCAAGCGCCGATTGTTCTCGCTCGGCACGAGCGGTTACCCGCTGTGCCTGCGCTCGGCTCCGATGTGGCGGGCGACGACAGCTTGGATGACCAGCAGTCACCTGGTGAACGCCACGCTGCTGATGGCGGCCGACAACATGCGCGCCCTCGGGGTGCTGCTGTTCCCCAACGACCGGCTCTCGATGCCGCTCTATGCCCACTACCCGATCCTGCGATCGATCCTCGAGGCGTCGGCCCNCGCTGCTGATGGCGGCCGACAACATGCGCGCCCTCGGGGTGCTGCTGTTCCCCAACGACCGGCTCTCGATGCCGCTCTATGCCCACTACCCGATCCTGCGATCGATCCTCGAGGCGTCGGCCCAGGTGAAATGGCTTCTCGAACCCGAAGAGCGAACCGAACGCGTCACCCGGATGCTGCCGTGAAGGCGATGACCGGCTACGACGCTGAGGAGCTGTCGCGTGCGGAGGTGGCGATATCGCCGGTCGGTATGCCCGTGATGTCGTAGCGACCACGACCGCCGCAGCGCGGAGAGCCACGACGAGCTCAGCCCCGAGAGGGTCTTGCGCGAGACGCCGGCGCGCGGCGACGTCGCCGCGCAGCTGGCGATCGGCGCGGCTCGTGCCGTACAGGTAGCTGCTGACCAGGTCGCGGGTCGGGGAACGCCGCCAGCGCCGCCAGGGCGAGGAAGACGACCCGCCAGTCGGTGATCGCGCCCAGCAGCAGGCGCGCGGCCATCAGCAGCACGAAATTCTCCGAGACCGCGACCAGCGCATTGGACACGGCTGCCGTCAGAGTCAGCGACCCCGTGAACGTGCGCCGGTCCAGCCGCGGGACGAGGATGGCCGCACTCGGCCCTGCCACGAACCCGGCGATCGCCGTAGCGGTGACGGCCTGACCCGCCTGCCCCTCACTCACACCGAGTGCCGCGGCCATCTGGGGCAGCAGGCTCGGCGGGAGGAACTCGGACAGGACGATGGCGAAGCTGGTCGCCATCAACATCGACACCGCCGGCCCGTGCCATGCGGGCGGGCGCAGGGTCGGCGTGATGCGTCCCGGTCTGCGGCGCCGTCATCCGCTCAGCCGGCGTGTGCCGCGATGTGCGCCTGGAGGTGCTCGCCGTCGGCGCTCACCCAGCCCTTCGACTGCGCGTAGGCGATCATTTTCTGCAGCCCCTCGCCCCACTGCTCGTCGCCCGCCGGAGCGTGCGAGCGGAGGAAGGCGACCGAGACGAAGGCGTGGTCGTTGTCAACGCGCCCGGCGCCGGCCGCCTGCAGCGCCGCATCGATCTGCGCCGCGGGAAGGGCGGATTCGACGTGGAATCGTGTGAAGTCGGCCGGGTCGAGCAGGTCTGCACCGCTCTCGGTGACGGATATGCGCATGGGATCGAGGATAGACGGGGTCAGCGGCAGTCCCGGCCGCGGTCCTGCCGCCGCTGATTCGGCGGCGTCGAACGCGCGTTCGGCTGTGCAGTCTGGCCCTACGACCCCCGGGTGTGGTGAGACTCGATCGCGCTGTGCGCGCGAAACGAAGGAGAAATCGTGGCGAAAGTCCTGCTCGTGCTGTACCCCGACCCGATCGACGGCTACCCGCCGCGCTACGCACGCGACCGCATCCCCGTGCTCGACGCCTACCCGAACGGGCAGACGCTGCCCACCCCGGAGGGCCTGGACTTCGTGCCCGGCGCGCTCGTGGGCTCGGTCTCGGGCGAGCTCGGCCTGCGCCGGTACCTGGAGGAGGCCGGTCACACGCTTGTGGTGACCAGCGACAAGGAGGGTGCCGACTCGGAGTTCGAGCGCGAGCTGCCCGACGCCGACGTGGTGATCTCGCAGCCGTTCTGGCCCGCTTACCTCACGCCCGAGCGCCTCGCGAAGGCGCCGAACCTGAAGCTCGCCGTGACCGCCGGCATCGGCAGCGACCACGTCGACCTGGCGACCGCGATCGAGAAGAACATCACCGTCGCCGAGGTGACCTACTCAAACAGCATCGGCGTGGCGGAGCACACCGTCATGCAGGTGCTCGCGCTGGTGCGCGACTTCATCCCCCAGCACCGGATCGTCACCGAGGGCGGCTGGAACATCGCCGACGCGGTGCAGCGCTCCTACGACCTTGAGGGGATGGACGTAGGCGTGCTCGCGGCCGGCCGCATCGGCCGTGCCGTCATCGAGAGGCTCGCGCCGTTCGGCGTGCGCCTGCACTACACCGATCGCCACCGTCTGCCCGAGGAGGTCGAGAAGCAGCACGGCCTCACCTTCCACCCGGACGTGCGCGACCTCGTCCGCGAGATCGACGTGCTCACCGTGCACGCGCCGCTCACCGCGGAGACCGAGGGGCTCATCGACGACGAGCTGCTGTCGACCATGCGCCGTGGCTCGTACATCGTCAACCCCGCCCGCGGCGCGATCGCCGACCGCGACGCGATCGTGCGGGCGCTGGAGAGCGGCCAGCTCGCCGGCTACGCGGGCGACGTGTGGTTCCCGCAGCCCGCGCAGGCCGACCACCCGTGGCGTGCGATGCCCCACAACGCGATGACCCCTCACACCTCGGGGAGCTCGCTGAACGGCCAGGCCCGCTATGCGGCCGGCACGCGCGAGATCCTCGAGGACTTCTTCGCCGAGCGGCCCATCCGCCCCGAGTACCTGATCGTCGACGGCGGCGGGTATGCGGGAACCGGAGCGCACTCCTACGCTAAGAGCTGACACCCGGAGGTGCTGCGGCGCCGCGCCTCCGGAGACACGAAGGAGGCGCGGTGCTGCTCACCCAGCTGTCGTACTTCGTCGCGGTCGCCCGCGAAGGGCATTTCGGGCGCGCCGCGGCATCCTGCTTCGTCTCCCCGTCCGCGCTGTCGGAGGCGATCCGCAAGCTCGAGGTCGAGCTGGGGGTCCCCCTCATCCGGCGCGGCCGCACCTACGAGGGGCTCACTCCCGAAGGGGAGCGCGCCATCGTGTGGGCGCGGCGCATGCTCGCCGAGGACAGCGCACTGCGCTCTGCGGTCCACTCGGCCCGCGGGGCGCTGTCCGGGGAGGCGCGACTGGGTGTCATCCCGTCGGCGACCACGTGGGCGACGGGCATCGTCGAGCGCGCGGTGGCCGCCCACCCGGATCTGCGGATCGCGCTGCGGCTGGGGCTGAGCAGCGATGACATCATGACGGCCATCCGCCACTACGAGCTCGACGCCGGGCTCGTGCATCCGTCGGTCGGCGATGAGTACGACATGCAGCTGACGTCCCTCGGCTCGGAGCGGTTCGTGCTCGTCACCAGCGTGCGCGCCGCCCGCCCGGCAGGATCCACCATCACGGTGCGCGAGGTCGTTGACCGGCCGCTGTGCCTGTTCGACCCGCTGCTGCGCGCGCGGATGCTCCTGGATGACGCCTGCGCCGGCGTCGGGGTCGTGCTGCGCCCGGTCGTGGAGACCAACTCGGTGGAGGGCCTCATCGCCGTGGCCCGCAGCGGGGTGGCCGATGCCGTGGTGCCCGCCTCGACCGTGGCCGAGCCAGAGGGGTGGCCGGATCTGCGCGTCGCGGCTATCAACGACCCCGAGATCCGGCTGCCGATCGCCTTGGCCCGGCTCGCCGACGAGCCGCGGCCGCCCGTGGTGGCGGCGATCGAGGCGCTCGTCGGGGGACGGTGACGACGGCGCAGATCATACACCGATCTTCTCTGCACCGAGCCGCGTCTGCGGCCGCCGGCGCCTCCCCGGTTGCCGATGCGGCAACCGCCGTGCGGACGCGCGCGCCCATGCCACAGCCTGATCGGATGAATACCGCAATCGACGAGGTGAGCAGAGGATGAGCGATAGCGAGAACGGCATCGGCGGTGCCGGGCTGACGGGACGCACCGCGTTCGTCACGGGTGGGGCCAGCGGTATCGGCCTGGCCGTGGCCCACGCGTTGGCGGCCCGCGGAGCGACCGTCACGATCGGAGGCCGCAACGTCGCGGCGGGCGAGGCAGCTGCGGCGGCCTTCGGCGGGCGCTTCACCCCGCTGGATGTGCTGCGGCCGGAGTCGGTGCAGCGCGCCGTCGCCGCGGCGGCGACGGGAGGCCGCCTCGACATCGCCGTCAACTGCGCCGGCGTCGTCGAGACGAGCGCGGCCGAATCGATGAGCGACGAGTCCTGGAGCCGGGTGATGGAGACGAACGTCACGGGTGTCTTCAACGCCTGTCGCGCCGAAGCGGTGCTCATGCTGGAGGTGGGCGCGGGAGCGATCGTGAACGTCGCCTCCATGTCGGCACGGATCGTCAACCGCCCGCAGAACATCTCCGCCTACAACGCCTCGAAGGCCGCCGTTGTCCAGTTGACGCGGTCGATGGCCGCGGAGTGGGGACCCCGCGGTCTGCGGGTCAACTCCGTCTCGCCGGGGTACACCGCCACCCCGATGACGGCGAAGGGCCGTGAGCAGACCGAGCAGGCCGGGGCGTGGCTCGCCCACATCCCGCTCGGCCGGTTCGCAGAGCCGCATGAGATCGCCGGTCCCGTCGCCTTCCTGGTCTCGGACGACGCCTCCTATGTCGTCGGGCACGACCTCGTGATCGATGGCGGCTACACGACGATCTGACCTCGGCCGCATCCCGATCGCTGCGACGGTCTGGCGTTCGTCGTCCGAGGGGCCACGAATCCTCCCGGCGAGGGCGGAGTGTACACACGCGCCACGTCCGTCTCGACCGGAACGCGGGTCATCCGGCCGAGAGTTGCTGATACGTCAACGCCGCTCCGGACATGTCCTCCCGTGAAACAAGCGGCTGCTATAAACGCCGACATCGACATCGACATCGACATCGACGTCGCCCCGGATCTCACCCTGATCCGAGGTGAAGCAACACCACCGTGCTACACACCGATCAGGAGATGCTCATGCGTAGAATCCCCCAGACCCTCGCTCTCGCGGCCATCGCCGCCTCCGTCGTGGGGCTGTCCGCCTGCAGCGGAGGAAGCGCCGGCGGCTCGGCGCAGTCCATCAACGTGTACCTCGCCCAGATCCCCTGGAGCGACGAACTCGAGTCGCTCGTGCCCGAGTTCGAGGCCAAGACCGGCATCGACGTGAACCTCACCGTGCTCGGCGACACCCAGCTGGCCCAGCAGTACCAGGTCATGTTCAACTCCGGCTCCGCGGAGGCCGATGTGTCGATGGTCATGTCGTCGGTGGAGTTCCCCCGCTACGTCGACAGCGGCTGGCTCGCCGATATCTCCGACGACGTCACCGGCGCCGCCGACTGGGACTGGGAGGACTTCAGCGAGCCCGCCCGGCGCTCGGTGACAGACGGCGAGGGTGCCGTGCGTGCCGTGCCGCTGGTGTCGGAGCACTTCATCCTGATGTACCGCAAGGACCTGCTCGAGCAGGCCGGGATCGCGGTGCCGACCACCTTCGCCGAGCTGGAGGAGGCCGCTGCGAAGCTCAACGACCCCGCTGCCGGGGTCTACGGCTATGCGACCCGCGCCAACGGCTCGGCGGGTGTCCCCGGCGCCGCGAGCTTCGTGTTCGGTTCGGGCGGCGACTGGACGGACTCCTCGGGCGAGGCGTCGCTGGACAGCGACGCCACCGTGGAGGGCATCTCGGTGTACGGGCGACTGCTGCACGACTCGGGGGCTCCGGGGGCGCTGAACATGGGCTGGTCCGAGGCGGTCGCCCTGTTCAACCAGGGCAAGGTCGCCTTCCTCGGCGAGGCCGACACGCTCTTCCCGAACGTGCTGGACCCCGAGGCGTCGCGGGTCGCCGACAACGTCGGTTTTGCGGCGTTCCCGGCCGGGCCCGCCGGACACCGGGTCGCCAGCTACACGCCCTGGTCGCTCAGCATCCCGCAGTCCTCGAAGAAGGCGGACCTCGGCTGGCAGTTCATCGAGTGGGCCACGTCGGCCGAGATGGGCAAGACGATGCTCGCCGCAGGGCAGCCCGTGACGCGTGAGTCGGCGTGGGCCGACCCCGAGGCCTCCGCGGCCTTCCCGGCCGACGTCGCCGCACTCGTGCGCGGCGACTCCGGCATCGACTACGTCGGCTACGCCTCGCCGCAGGTCGTGAACATCTCCAAGTCGCGCGACATCGTCGGCACGGTGCTGGCCACCGCGATCTCGGGAGGGGATGTCGAGTCCGCGGCACGGTCGGCGGATGAGGAGCTCGCCGCGCTCATCGAGTCCGAGAAGGAGTGACCGTGGCCGCGCCCTCGACGCTCGAGTGCGAGCCGACCATCCCGCGCGCGCAGGCCCCGGCGCCCCCGCCGCCGGTCCGCCGCAGCCGCGTGCTCTCGGCGCGTCGACTGCCCTTCGTGTTCGCCACCCCCGCCGTCCTGCTCGTCGCCGTCATGCTGGTGGTGCCGCTGGTGTGCACGATCGTGCTGAGCACCACCAGCGCGGAGGGGTCGCTGAATCGTCCGATGGACTTCATCGGGCTGCAGAACTACTGGACCGCGCTGACGGACTCGGACCGCTTCTGGCCCGCCGTCATGCGCACCGCGGTCTTCACGATCGCCGCGGTCGTGATCGAGCTCGTGCTGGGGCTGGGCATCGCCCTGCTCCTGCAGAAGCCGTTCCGGGGTCGTGGCGCCGTGCGGCTGCTCATCCTCCTGCCGCTGGTGGCCACGCCCGTGGCGGTCAGCATGATGTGGCTGCTGATCTTCGAGCCCTCGATCGGCTTCGCCAATCAGCTGCTCGGGTGGCTCGGCACCCCCGCTCAGGGCTTCCTGTCCGATCCCGCCCAGAGCATGCCCGTGCTGATCTTCATCGACGCCTGGCAGTGGACGCCGATGATCGCGCTGATCCTCATGGCGGGGCTGACCACGGTGCCGGAGGAGCCGATCGAGGCCGCGATGATGGACGGCGCAAACGCCTGGCAGCGGTTCTTCTACGTGGTGCTCCCGATCATCTGGCCCACCGTGCTAGTGGCTGTGCTGCTGCGATCGATCGATGCGCTCAAGACGTTCGACCTGATCTACGCGCTGAAGGGGCCGGGCGGCGGCCCCTTCCACGAGGCCGAGACGCTGAACATCCTCGTGTACACGCTCACCTTCGCGTTCGGCGAGTTCGGCTACGCCTCGGCGGTGCTGATGCTGTTCTTCATCCTCGTCGTCGCGTTCTGCGCGGTGCTGGTGTTGAGTCGAAGCCGCGGCGATCTTCCGCGTGCGTCGAAGGGAAAGCGAATCCGATGACCATCGTCGCCGGCCACAGTGCACGCAACCGCAACCGCAACCGCAACCGCACCCGCACCACGCTCCGCGGGATCGCCATCACGGTGGTGATCGTCGCCCTGGCGTTCCCCGTCATCTGGATGGTGCTGGCATCGCTGAAGAACGCGCTGTCGATCGGGGATCCGAGCCAGACCTTCGTATTCACCCCGACGCTGGACAACTACGTCGCCCTCATCGAGCAGAACGACTTCCTTCACTACATCCTCAACAGCGCGATCGTGGCGATCGCCGCCACCGCGCTGGCGCTGCTGGTGGGGCTGCCGGCCGCCTACGCCATCGCGCGGCATTCGATGGGCCGGACGAACATGCTTATCCTCGCCGCGCGCATCATCCCGTGGATCTCGCTGCTCGTGCCGTGGTACTTCCTGTTCGCGCAGGTGGGGTTCGTCGGGACGTACTGGGCGCTGATCATCGCGCACCTGTTCGTGACCCTGCCGCTGGTGGTCTGGATCATGACCGGGTTCTTCGAGACCCTGCCCACGGAGTTGGAGGAGGCGGCCCAGGTGGACGGCCTCTCGCCCGCGGGCGCCTTCTGGCGCATCGCGGTCCCGCTGGCACGGCCCGGCATCGCCACCGCCGCCCTGCTGGGCTTCATCTTCTCCTGGAACAATTTCCTGTTCTCGCTGGTGCTGGGCGGCAACGACACGCGCACCCTGCCCGTGGCGCTGTTCAACTTCATCGCCTACGCCAGCGTCGACTGGGGCGGGCTGATGGCCGCATCGGTCGTGACGATGATCCCGGTCGCGGTGCTCGCGGTGCTCGCGCAGCGGCACATCGTGGCCGGACTCACCGCAGGGGCCACGAAGGGCTGACGGGCCGGGTCAGCGCGAGATCGCGAACCGATTGTCGTAACGGTCGCCGCGGTAGACGCTGACGGCGAACTCGACCAGGCGCCCCTTCCGATCGCTCCCCTGCCGGCGCACCACGAGGGCGGGGGAGCGACGGGGACGCCGAGGAGGTCTGCGTCGTCGTCGGACACGGGTTCACTGGAGACGAGCTGCTGGGCCTTCTCGACTACCACCCGATAGTGCGCGGCCGCCACACCTACGCGCACAAGCCGGCCTGGCAGCGGCGGGACTGACTGCCGCGGTGGCGCGCGGGTCAGCTCCTCAGCACTCGACGACGTTGACCGCGAGACCGCCCAGCGACGTCTCCTTGTACTTGACCATCATGTCGGCGCCGGTGTCCTTCATCGTCTTGATGGCCTGATCGAGCGAGACCCGGTGGACGCCGTTGCCGCGCAGAGCCATGCGCGCGGCGTTGATCGCCTTGACGCTGGCGACGGCGTTGCGTTCGATGCACGGGATCTGCACCAGGCCGCCGACGGGGTCGCACGTGAGTCCGAGGTTGTGCTCGATCGCGATCTCGGCGGCGTTCTCCACCTGCGCGGGCGTCCCGCCGAGCACCTCGGCCAGTCCCGCCGCCGCCATCGAGCAGGCCGAACCGACCTCCCCCTGGCAGCCGACCTCGGCACCGGCGATCGACGCGTTGGCCTTGAAGAGGGTGCCGACGGCGGCCGCAGCGAGGAGGAAGCGCACCACGCCCGCGGCATCCGCTCCGGGGATGAACATCACGTAGTAGCCGAGCACGGCCGGGATGATGCCGGCCGCGCCGTTGGTGGGGGCGGTCACGACACGCCCGCCGGCGGCGTTCTCCTCGTTCACGGCCATCGCGAAGAGATTCACCCACTCCATCGCGTGCAGCTCGTCCTTGTTGGGCGTCTCGGTGAGCGAGCGGTGCAGTCCGGGGGCACGGCGCCACACGCCCAGGCCTCCCGGCAGTTGCGAGCCGTCGGGGGCGGCGATCCCGCGGTCGATGCACTCGCGCATGGCCTGCCAGATCGCGCCGATCCGCTCGTCGATCTCCGGGCCGTGCGGGCGGGCGAGCTCGTTGCGCCGCATCAGCTCGCTCATCGAGATGCCCTCCCGGGCGCAGATCTCCAGCACGTCCGCGGCCGACCGGAACGGATGCGGCACCGCGGTGTCGTCCGCGGCGGTCGCCGGATCCTCGCCCTCCTCGGTGATGAACCCTCCGCCGATGGAGAAGTACGTCCGCTCGCGCACCAGCGCGCCCGCGCCGTCGAAGGCGCGCAGCACCATCGCGTTGGGGTGGGACTCGTGGGTGGTCCGCAGGTGCAGCGTGAGGTCACCGGTGAGAGAGAAGGGGATCTCGTGGGTCCCGGCCAGGCTCAGTATCCCCGTGTCGGCCACCGTGTCGTAGAGGCCGGCCTGCGCGTCGGGGCGGATGCTCTCGGGCCGCTCGCCCAGCAGGCCGAACACGACGGCGCGGTCGGTGCCGTGGCCCTTGCCGGTGGCGCCCAGCGATCCCAGCAGGTCGGCGGTGACGCGCGTGACCCGGGGCAGGTCGCCGGCGCTGTCGAGATCGTCGACGAATCGGCGCGCGGCACGCATCGGGCCCACCGTGTGAGAGGAGGAGGGTCCGATGCCGATAGAGAAGAGGTCGAGTGCGCTGATCATGTTTCACGTCGCAAGGGGGACGACTCGAATCTATGCGACCCATGAGAGCGGCCGTCGCGCGGTGACTGTATGCGCAACGACGGAGCGGGCGATGGGCGGCGGGCGATCAGCCTCGGGAATCGCGCACCGTCACGGCGTACTTGTGCTGATCGGTGCGCACCCAGGAGCGCGAGTACTCGACGCAGTCGTGCTCGTGGGTGTAGCTGAACTCCTCGTGGCACAGCACCGGTGTGCCTGGGGCGACGCCCAACAACTGGGCCACTTCGGCGGGCGCCAGTTCGGCGCTGAAAAAGCGCTCCGCCCAGGTGAACTCGACGCCGAAGCTGTAGCGCAGGGTGGCGTGCAGCGAACCCGCAGCCAGCGAGTCGTCCGTGAGCTGAGCCGCCTCGGGGACGAGGTCGAGGTTGATCAGCGTGTCGGTGACCGACGCGGGCCCGTCGAACAGGGTGCGCAGACGCCGGATGTGCATGACGCGATGGGCGGAGAAGGCCTCGAGTGAGCGGTGCTCGTCCACCAGACGCCGCTCCAGCAGCGTGTTCTGGAACTCGATACCCCGCTCGATGAGGCGCTCACCGGTGGACAGGAGGCGCGCGGTGCTGCTGTCGTCCTGAGGGAGCCTCGCGCGCACGGCCACGAAGGTGCCGATGCCCTGGGCGCGCTCGATCAGCCCCTCGGCCAGGAGCGTGGCCATCGCCGTCCGCACCGTTCCGCGCGCCACCTCGAACTGGCGCGCGAGGTCGCCCTCGGGCGGTATCCGATAGCCGTTGGGCAGCATGCCGGCGAGGATCAGCTGACGGAAGTGGGTGGCGATCTGCGCGTGCAGCGGCAGCGCGCTGTTGCGCGAGACGATGTCCTGCGCGTCGACGACGGCGTCATGATCGCGCGCGAGGTCGGCGGTTGTGCTCACGTGAACCCTCCCCGTGCCATCATGCACGCCAGACTATCGCGCCCCGGACCCTCAATCACCGAGGAACTCGGGGAAAGTCTCGCCGTCGAGGCTGCGCGAGGAGAGCGGGAACATGTCGGTGGGCATCTCCGGCCATCCGCTGAAGGGCAGCGGAGCCATCGTCGTCGAGTGGGTCTCGGTCGCGTGGATGCGACGCGCCAGATTGGATGCCGCGGCCATCAGCAGTTGCGCGGTCGCCTCCGCCACGTCGCGGCTGCTCAGGCCCTCCGAGGCCACGCCCAGCGCGCCGATCACCGCCTCGTTGCGGGTGTCCCACACGGGCACGGCGACGCCGCTCTCGTCGGCGCGACGCCACGAGTAGCCCATGCGCCGGTCGAGCTCGATCTGACCTGCGAGCTGATCGGCGTGGCCGACGCCGATCCGGCGCATCTCCGCGGCCACCTGCTCGATCTCCGTGGGCGGGGATCCGTACAGCAGCGCGCGTCCGGCCTCGCTGACGCCCAGGGGGAACGTGGTCCCGATGCTGTGCACGCGCGGGCGGGCGCGCACGGGCTGATCCGACCACAGCGTCATCGCGTCCATGTCGCTGCGCACGGACAGATACGAGCGGGCCTGCGTCATCCGCACGATCTCGCGCACGACGGTCGCGGCCGCGCGGAGGACATCCTGATTGACCGACCGCGCTCCGAGGGGGTAGACCTTCGGGCCTGGCGCGAACTTGCGGCCGTCGGCGCTGCGCTCGACGAACCCCAGATCCACCAGCACCCGCAGCGTGCGGGAGACGACGGACTTGTCCAGCGAGAGCGTGTCGGCGATCTCCTTGTTGGTCCACATCGACGCCGAGGGGTTCGAGCTACGCAGCAGCTCGAGGATCTGCAGCCCGCGGCGCAGGGTGGTCAGATCGGTGGCCGGTGCGGTCTCCTCCACGAGAACCTCCTCCCTGGAATCGGCGGGGCCTCGGGCGCCCGATCGCCCGAGGCCCCGGTCCGCGGTCAGAACGAGGCGTCGAACGGCTTGTCCTGCTCGGTGTACCAGCGCACCTGCGTGTACTCCTCGACGTTGGACAGACCGCCCACGGCGCCGCCGTTACCCGACGAGCCGTGGCCGCCCATGGGCGTGACGGCGGTGTCGGTGATCGTGATGGAGTTGATGTGCACCATACCGGCGCGCAGCTGCAGCGCCAGACGACGTGCGCGCGCGAGGTCGCTGCCGAACACGGCGGCCGACAGCCCGTACTCACCGGAGTTGGCGCGGGTCACGGCCTCCTCGTCGGATGAGAACGTGCTCACCACGGCCACCGGACCGAAGAGCTCCTCCGAGAAGGCGGGCATGTCCGGCGTCACACCGGTCAGCACGGTCGGCGGGTAGTACTGGCCCTGCGGCGTGCCGCCGGTCAGCACGGTCGCCCCCATCGCGACCGAGCGGTCGACGATGTCGGCGACGCGGTCGATCTGCGCCTGGTTGATGATCGGCCCCATCGTCGTGGCGGGGTCGGACGTCGCCCCGAGCCGCAGCGTCGCCGCCTGCGAGGCGAGCGCGGTGGCGTACGCGTCGGCCACCGACACGTGCACGATGTGACGACCCGTGCTCATGCAGATCTGTCCCTGATGGGTGAACGACCCGGCGGCGCCGGCCTCCGCGGCGATGTCGATGTCGACCGAGTCCAGCACGATCATCGGGTTGTTGCCGCCGAGCTCGAGGCTGACCCGCTTGAGGAGGGAGCCTGCGAGGGCTCCGACCTTGCGGCCGGCGGCCGTGGAGCCGGTGAACGAGATCATGTCCACGTCGGGGTCGGAGACCAGCGCCTCGCCGACGACGGGCCCGCCGGGCACCGACTGCAGCAGTCCCGCCGGCAGTCCCGCCTTAAGGAACAGCGAGGCCAGCATGTCTCCGCCGGAGATCGGCGTCTGCGTGTCGGGCTTGAGCACGACCGCGTTGCCGAGCACCAGTGCCGGAGCGATGACGCGCATCGCGAGGGCCACCGGGAAGTTCCACGGCGTGATGAGGCCGACCACTCCGACCGGGATGCGGCGGCTGTAGCTGAGCGATCCGTTCGGGCTGGGGTACACCTCGCCGTCGGGGATGGAGGCGAGGGCGCGACCGGCGCGCAGCTCGTTGACGCTACCGTCGATCTCGACGCGGGCCTTGCCGAAGACGCTGCCCGTCTCGTGGGCGATGCCCACCTGCAGCTCGTCGGCGTGCTCGAGCAGGAGCGCCTCGGCACGCGCGAGCACCTCGGCGCGCTCGGCGATCGGGGTCGAGGCCCAGCCGCGCTGCGCCTCGCGCGCGGTCCGGGCGGCTGTGCGGACGTCGTCCACCCCGGCGAGGGCGACCTCGGCCAGGACGGTGCCCTCACCGGGGACGCGCAGGGTGACGGCGTCGCCCGTTCGCGCGGGGGAGCCGAGCCCGAAGGTCATCGTGTCGACGAAGCTCATGCGGAGACTCCCGTCAGCTGGGTGGTGCGCAGTCGGCTCTTCTCCAGGATCTGCGCGATCGCCGTGCGGGTTGCCTCGTCGTCGACGGGGAGCAGCGGCAGGCGCACGGCATCGGACCAGCCGGCGTACTGGCGCATGGCCTCGGTGAGGAAGGACGGAACGCCCTCCGGGCTCGCGATCATGGACGCCTCCCAAGCGATGACCAGCTCTTCGGCGAGCGGGTCGCTCGCCTCGCCTGCCAGTCTCGCAGAAATGTAGGCGACCGCGGCCGAGGGGTCGACGTTGGCAAGCGAGGTCGTCACGGTCGAGGCGCCAACCTCGGCGAAGTCGCAGCCCACCTGCTCGCCGACGCCCCACCACAGCAGGCGGTTGCCCCAGCGGGTGATCCGCTCCGCCGTCTCGGGGATCCCGTAGAACTCCTCCTTGACGCCGGCGAAGCCCTCGATGTCGGTCATCGTGCCGATGAGCTCGTCGGTGGCCGGGTAGCTGGGTGCGCTGTAGATGATCACCGGCAGGCCCGACTCGCCCGCGATCGCGCGGATGTGCTCGGCGTAGCCGCGGTAGGACGGGTTGGCGTAGTAGATCGGGTTGGCGACGAGCAGGCCCACGCCGCTGGCTGCGGCCGCACGGCCGAGCGCCGCGGCGGTGCGGGTGTCGTGGCCGATGCCGGCGACGACCGGAGTGCGTCCGGCCGCTCCCTCGACCGCAGCCTCCATGCACGCGGTTGCCTCGGCGAGGTCGAGCGCGTAGAACTCGCCCATCCCGCCGAGCACGGCGGGATGTACGCCGTGCTCGGCGAGCGAAGAGGAGAGGTCGCGCAGCTGCGCGCGGTCGATCGTGTCGTCGGAGGCGAACGGGGCGGGCATGAAGCCGACGATGTCAGTCATGGCAGGTCCTTGCGGGTCGAGGTCGGGTGGGCGGTGTCGATGAGATGGCGGGCGAGCGCTTGGGTGGCGGACTGGGCGCCGAGTGCCTCGCCCGTGGCTCGGAACTGATCGGCGATCGCGGCCACGACGGTGGCCGACAGTCCCGCCGACGTCAGCAGGGGCTTCAGCAGCGAGATGTCCTTCACCATGTGCGAGATGGCGAACCCGGTGCTCAGGTCGTCGGCTTGCAGCAGCGGCCACTCCAGCCGCAGGAGTCGGCCGTCCGCCGCGCCGCCGGTCAGGGCGGAGAACATCAGCTCGGTGTCGATCCCGGAGCGCTCGGTGAGGGCGTAGGCCAGGCACAGCCCATAGGTGTTGGCGGCGACCACGACCTGGTTGACCAGCTTCGCCTGCTGGCCGGCGCCCGGGGCGCCGCACGCGACGATGGTTCCGAGCGTCTCCAGCACGGGGGCCGCGGCGGCGACCGCGTCGGGATCGCCGCCGGTGAAGATCGTCAGAGCGCCGTTCGCGGCGCCGTTGACACCGCCCGAGACGGGGCAGTCCAGCACGGGCACGCCGTGGTCGGCGCCGGCCGCATGCAGATCGCGGGCGGCGTCGGCGCCGACGGTGGACATGTCCACCGCGACCGCGCCCGCCTTCATGTGCGCCAACAGCCCTTCAGCGCCGGTCCACAGGTCCCGCACCTCCTGCGGGCCCGGCACCATCGAGACGACCAGGTCGGACTCGGCGACGCAGCGCTGCAGGTCGTCGGTCACCGAGACGCCGGCGTCCTCCAGCGTGCGCGTCTTCTGCGGCGTGGATGCGCGGCCGAAGACGGTGTGGCCGGCCGCGGCGAGTCTGCTCGCCATCGGCAGCCCCATGGCGCCGAAGCCGACCCAGGTGATGATCACGGAGCGTCCACCGTGGGGGTGAAGCCGGTCAGGGCGCTGCGGTGGAACAGCAGCGCCGAGTGCTCGTCCCGCACCTGCACCGAGCGGATGCGCAGCAGTGCCAGAAGGTGGTCGCCGGCGGGCGTCTCGCTTTCGATGTCGACTTCGAGCACGAGGGGCGTCTCGTCGATGAAGAGGGCGTCGCCGTGTCCGCGGCTGGTGGTCACGGCGTCGAAGCGCGACGCGGCGGGCCCGGCGAGCTTGCGTGCGGCCAGGGAGTGGGTGGAGCCGAGGATGCTGACGCCCAGGGTGCGCGCCTCGCGCAGCTTCGGCCAGGTCGACGAGCTGTTCGCGATGAACACCCCGCCCAGCGGCGGCTCCAGCGACACCGGGGCGAAGGTGCTTGCCGCCATGCCCACGGCGACGCCGTCGATCTCGGCGGCGATGGCCACCACTCCGCTGGGGAACTGGGCGAAGGCGTCGCGCAGGGCGCGGCCGGTGAGTTCGACGCTGTGGGTCTCGATCATGATCGTCATATTCCTTGTCGTCATCTCT
Source organism: Microbacterium sp. UCD-TDU (assembly GCF_000340625.1). Lineage (NCBI taxonomy): Bacteria > Bacillati > Actinomycetota > Actinomycetes > Micrococcales > Microbacteriaceae > Microbacterium > Microbacterium sp. UCD-TDU. The sequence continues at coordinate 34,065 of NZ_KB454449.1, read as the reverse complement.
TCGTTGCGGCCTGAGCGGGGAGCGCAGGGCGGGTGAACTGCAGGATCTCTTCGAAGCGTGCGGCGGCATCGACGCATGCGAAGTCGTGGAGGGGGGCGGCGGTGATGTGCAGGCCAACGGGGAGGCCCTTGCTCCAGCCGCACGGCACCGAGATCGCCGGCCAACCGGTGAGGTTTCCGAGGAGCACGTCCATCCAGCGGCCGCCGGGGCCGCGCTCGGTGGGCAGACCGTTGATGGCGGGGTGCTCGTCGTCCCAGCGCCAGGCAGTCAGCGGCATGGTGGGCATCAGCAGCAGGTCGTAGTTCTCGAACAGCGCCGCGGCAGCGCCGTACAGCTTCGTGCGCGACTCCTGCGCGCGCATCAGGTCATCGGCGGTCACCGCTGCGCCCGCGCGGATCTGCTCGAGGTGCGACGCGTCGAACAGCTCGGGTTCGCGCTCGGCACGCGCGCCGAGCAGTCGCCACTCCCGAGCCACCATCGGGATGTTCCCGTCGGGGATCGGGTCCTCCCACTCGATCCTGCCTCGGCGGATGTCGACGCCCGCCGCGACGAGGGCGTCGATCGCCTCGTCCATCACCCGGCGGACGTCGACCTCGACATCCTGGCCGAACATGGTCTCGACGTAGAGCGCTCGCGGGGCCTTCGCGGCAGGCACGGCGCGCCACGAGCCGGCGGGGGAGAGCGGGTCGCGCAGATCCTGGCCCGACAGCGCGTCCATCAGGAAGGCGATGTCGGCGACGTCGTTGGCGAGGAAGCCGTGGTGTCCGCGCGCGGCCCAGAGGTCGGGGGAGGGAATGCGGGGGAGGCGGCCGAAGGAGGGCTTGAAGCCCACGACGCCCACCATGCTGGCCGGGAACCGCACCGAGCCGCCGGCATCGGTGCCGTGTGCGACCGGAGCGACGCCCGCGGCCACGAGGGCAGCGGATCCGCCGCTGGATCCGCCCGGCGTGCGGGTGGTGTCCCAGGGGTTCGTCGTCGCGCCGACGATGAGGTTCTCGGTCACGTCCTTGTGCCCGAACGCCGATGTGTTGGTCTTGGCGTAGAGGATCGCATCGGCGGCTCGCGCTCGTGCTGCGAACGAGCCGTCCGTGCGGGGGGCCTCAGGCGCGAGGGGGAAGGAGAGGCCGAACGTGGTGGGCAGGTCGGCCGTGCGCTCCAGGTCCTTCAGCGGGAGCGGAAGCCCGTGGAGGGCTCCGCGCTCCTCCGCGGGCCGCTCCTGGAGTGCGCGCGCCGTGTCCCGGGCGGCGTCCAGGTCGATCGCCAGGAACGGGTTGAGCTCGGCGGCCACCCCCGACACCCTCCGGGCGAGGTCGTCGACGACCTCCACGGGCGAGAGTTCGCCCGTGGAGGTCGCGGCGACGAGCGCGCGCGCGGAGAGGTCGAGGGCGGACATGATCAGCTGACCGAGGCGACCGTGCGTGCCGGGCGCGGGTTGCGCGCGGTCTCTTTCTCCACGACCGGGAGGACCTCCTCGCCGAGCAGGCGGATGCACTCGAGGAGCTCGTCGTGTCTCGCGTAGTCGAGGTGGAAGACGATCTCGTCGATGTCGTACTCCTCGTGCACGCGCAGCAGCTTGTCGATGGCGAGCTGCGGGCTTCCGACGATCATCGACGTCAGGTCGAGGAGACCGTCGAAGTTGTCGTAGAACTCCCCGGTCGTGTCCATGCCGGCCTCGGTGCCGTACGTCAGCTGGTGGTTGAGGATGTCCTGCTTCATCGCGCGGTTGGCGTACTCGACGATGCCGAACTCGACCTGCTCGCGGGCGAGCTTGTCGGTCTTGGCCACGTGCGTGGGCACCTGCAGCGAGATGTGATGCAGCGGCTGCGCGTACTCGAACGGCGTGCCGGTCTCCCAGGCCTCGTTGTAGGCGTTGACCCGGTCGTGCACCTGCGCCCAGCGCAGCCAGTGCATGCCGCCCATGTAGCCGAGCTGGTGCTTTCCGGCCAGGGCCGCGGAGCCGGCGCTCACCGCGGCGAGCGAGACGCGCGGGTGCGGACGCTGCGCCGGGATCGGGTGCACCCGGATGTCCTCGAACTCCCAGAACTCGCCCTTGTAGGAGAACTCCTCGCCCGACCAGGCGCGGAAGATGATGTCCAGCGACTCCATCGTGCGGGCGTTGGTCTCGGCGTGGGGGATCTGGAACGCGGAGGCGGTCTTCGGGGTGTTGCCGCGGCCGACGGCGAAGTCCAGGCGCCCCTCAGAGAGAACGTCGATCGTCGCCCAGCGCTCGGCGATCGCGAGCGGGTGGTGCAGCGAGAGGATGGCCGCCGACGGCAGCATCCGCAGGTTCGTCGTCGCCGCCACCCACGGGAGGATGACATCGAGTGCGCCGGTGGAGTTGGTGGGGAACTTGAAGTGCTGCTCCGACACGGCGAACGAGGTGAAGCCGTACTTGTCTGCCTGCTGAGCCTCGGTCACGAGCTGGCGCACGCGCTCGAACGGATCGGCGTCCTTTCGGACGTAGCCCTGCTCGATGATCCCGTACTTCATCTGGTCCTCCCTCGGGGTGATCGCCGACCGGTGCCGTGCGATGCAAGAAAGATCCCCTCGTCTCAGCGATGAGACAAGCAAAGTTTCCATATCTGCAACCGGCGCGGAACGCGCCATGTCGCCCGGCGTGAGAGGTTGCCTGCGCAGATTACAGCCGTGTTTCCGCGGATTCTCCGCATGTTTCGATCAAGTAACAGATATCACGGGCCCTTATATAGGGGCATTCATAGGTTCGACTTTCCAATGCGGCTGGACAGAAAGGGCTAAAGATGTTCATAGTTGTTCAGTTCCCGGACGGGAAGCTCACGCTAAGGAGGACAATGAGCGGCATCGCAGTTCGTATCAACCAGCTTCGCAATTCCGAGTACGGGACGTCCGCGGTGGTCGCGTTCGACCACGGCTTCAACGGAATGGTCCCTGGCGGCGAAGACGCTCGCGGCATCATCGAGGCGCTCGCCGTCTCCGACGTCGACGGGATCCTCATCGGACCCGGTCTGCTGCGCCAACTCTCCCCGCTGCTGGCTCACCCCGGTGCGCCGCGCGTCATCGCCACCCTCGACGGCGGCACCTTCGGAGCCCTCCCCGGCGTGGACCACCCCCTCACGCACGCCCGCCGCGCCGTCTCGCCCGAGTGGGTCCTGCGCCACGGAGCGGTCGCGGCGAAGATGATCCTTCCGCTCGGCCTCGGTGACACCGAGGCGCTCGCCGAGGCGACTTCGCTGCTCGGCCGCACCGCGGCGGAGTGCGAGGAGCTCGGCCTGCCCTTCATGATCGAGCCCGCCTTCTGGGGGGCGTACCTCGACCAGGTCGATGATGAGATGATCCGTCATGCAGCTCGCCAGGCGACCGAGCTGGGTGCCACGATCCTCAAGCTGCCCGCCCCGTCCCGCCCGGAGATCCTCAGCGAGATCATCAGCCACACGGGTCTGCCCGTCTGGGTTCTCGGCGGTGTCCCGCAGTCCGGAGGCGGAATCGGCTCGGCGATCGTCGAGTGGATGGAGGCAGGCGCGCTGGGCGTAGCCATCGGACGCAACATCTGGAGCCGCCCGAACATGGCGGCAGCCCTGGAAGGCCTCAAGGCCGCGGTGCATCATCGTGATGCGGCCCGCGCCGAGGAGCTGTTCCACTCCGCAGACCTCCCGGGCTGATACAGAGCCCGTGGATCCGGGTCGTCACCGACGACGCACACCGATCGATACCCGAAGCGACACGAAACCGCACGAACGAACCGGAACCGAAGACGCCGCACCTCATCCCGCAAATCGCTCCACCAACTCCGAAGGAGTCAAAGATGTCTCAACAGAATCGCCCGTTGGTCCAGCTGTCATCCGTCGTCACCAGTCGTCGCGCCGTGCTTCAGGGCGCGCTCGTTGTCGGCGGCGCGGTCGCCATCGCGCCCACGCTCGCCGCCTGCTCGCCGTCGGGTTCCGGTGGCGGAGGCAAGACGAAGATCACGATCGCGAACGTCGCCAACCCGCTGACGACTGCCCTGGAGAAGTACACCAAGAGCGTGTTCGAGAAGGCGAACCCGGATCTGGAGATCACGTTCCTCACGCTGCCGGAGACGGAGCTGCGCCAGCGCGTCACGCGTGACGTGTCCACCAGCGCCGGCGAGTTCGACGCGGTCGTCATCGG
>NZ_KB454449.1:25622-29908 GCF_000340625.1 Microbacterium sp. UCD-TDU | reverse complement strand
TGGTCGAAGAACGGCTGGCTCGAGCCGCTCGAGGAGATGGCCGCCGCCGACGGGGACTACGACCTCGACGACCTCGTGCCGATGACCCGGTCGTACCTGTCGGCCGACGACAAGCTCTACGGGGCGCCGATCTACGGCGAGTCCGCGTGCCTGATGTACCGCAAGGACCTCACCGACTCGATGGGGATTGTCGTGCCCGACGCTCCGACCTGGACTGAGGTGCTCGCCCTGGCCCGGCAGCTCAACGGCCAGTCGGTCGACGGCAAGACGCTCACCGGCACCACGATGCGCGGGATCGCGGGAGAGATCCTCACCCCGCTCCTGCCGATGGTCTCCACCTACGGTGGTCGCATCCTCGCGCCGGACTGGGCTCCGACGCTCCTGGAGGAGCCGACGCTGACGGCCATCGTCGACTACGTGACCCTGTTGCAGGAGACCGGCCAGCCCGGTGTCGCCACGGCCGGCTACACGGAGTCGCTTGCGTCGATGAGCCAGGGCCAGTCGGCCATGTGGATCGACTCGACGGTGGCCGGCGCCACCCTCGAGGACCCGTCGCAGAGCTCCGTCGCCGGCAAGCTCGGCTACGCGCTCGCGCCGCACTCGGAGACGAACTTCGGCGGCAACTTCTGGTCGTGGGCGCTGTCGATCCTGTCGTCGTCGAAGCAGAAGGATGCCACCTGGCGCTACATCTCGTGGGCGACGTCGCTGGACTACCTCAAGCTCGTCGCCGACGACACTGGCTGGAACACGGTTCCTCCCGGAACCCGCAAGTCGCTGTACGAGATCCCGGAGTACGTCGCCGCGACCCCGAACGCCGACATCACGCTGAAGTCGTTCGACCTCGGCAGCGAGCCCGAGTCCGAAATCATCCTGAAGCCCACTGCGCCGGGTCGGCCGGTGTCGTACTTCGACCACCCGAACTGGTGGGACTTCAACCTGCAGATGACCGCGCCCCTGACCGCGGCCGTCGCCGACGGCACGTCGGCGCAAGCTGCAGCCGAGGCCGCTCAAGCAGCGGCAGAAAGCGCCATGAAGCAGAGCGGTCTGTGGAACGGCTGAGCACCCACCTAGCATGACTCTTTCGACAACGACAGTTATCCAACAGGAGTCCCGTCGCACCGGAGGGGCGGCGAGCAAAGCTCGTCGCTCCTCCCGGCGGCAGCCGGACATCCAGCCCGATGAGGTGCCGCTGCGCAAGCATCCGCTGCGGGTCTTCATCATCATCGCCATCTCGTTCATGGTGATCATCACGCAGGTGCCGTTCCTGATCACGATCTGGTACAGCCTGCAGCGGTGGAACCTCACGCAGCCGGGCAACCGCGCCTTCGTCGGGTTCGAGAACTACTCGACGGTGTTCACCATCGGCTCCTTCGGGCCCGCGGTGGTCAACTCCGTCGTGATCACCCTGGTCGCACTGGCCATCGTGCTCATCGGCGGTCTCGCCCTGGCCGCCATGGTCAACGGCAAGTTCCCCTCGCGCGGTGCCGCGCGCACGCTGCTGTTCATCCCCTTCCTCGTCCCGGCCGCAGCCTCGGCGCTGATGTGGAAGAACTCGATGCTGCACCCGACGTTCGGCCTGATCAACGGCATCCTGGGCTTCTTCGGAGTGGCGCCGATCGACTGGACCAGCCAGCAGCCGCTCCTGTCCGTCATCGTCGTCTCGGCGTGGCAGTGGGTCCCCTTCGCGATGGTCATCCTGCTGGCGGGCCTGCAGAGCCAGGACGAGTCCGTCCTGGAGGCGGCGCGCCTGGACGGCGCCACCCGCGCACAGGTCTTCCGCTACATCACGCTGCCGCACCTGCGCCCTTACATCGAGATCGCCGGCCTGCTCAGCGCCATCTTCATCTCGCAGCTGATCGACCCGATCGTGCTGATGACCCAGGGCGGACCGGGCAACGCGACCACCACGATCCCGTACCTCCTGTACAACACCGCGTTCCGCGGATTCGATGTGGGACTGTCCTCGGCGATGGGTGTGCTCATCGTGATCGTGACGATCCCGATCGCCCTCGTCGTCCTGCGCCTGTTCACCCGATCCTTCCAGTCTGGAGGCGGACGATGACCGCTCTCACGCACAACCGTCACGGCTCGATGCGGCCGCTGCGCACGACCCTCCACGTCGTGGCCGTCTGGATCGTGGTTCTCGTCGTCACGGCCCCATTCCTGTGGACCGTGCTCAACAGCTTCAAGACCGAGCTGGACGCGGTGCAGTCGCCGCCCACGCTGTTCTTCGTCCCGACGCTGCAGAACTACGCCGACGTCATCCAGGACGACTTCGCGGGGTACCTCACGAACTCGGTGGTGATCACCCTGATCACCACGATCGCGACGATCATGATCTCGTTCCCCCTGGCGTTCGCCCTCGCGGTCAAGCCCATCCGCGGATGGCGGGACGTGCTGTTCTTCCTGCTCTCCACCCGCCTCATGCCCATCGGCGGAATCGTGGTGCCGCTGTACATCGTGGCGCTCACGCTTGGGCTGCTGGACACGCACGTGCTGCTGATCGTGCTGTACACCGGGATGAACGTGCCGATCGCCGTATGGCTGCTGCGGACGTACCTGCTGGAGATCTCGCCGTCGGTCCTCGAGGCCGCGCGCATCGACGGAGCCGGAACGGGCACGGAGATGTTCCGCATCGCGCTGCCGATGATCGCCCCGAGCCTCGCGGCCACCGCCGCGCTGGTGGCGATCTTCGCGTGGAACGAGTTCTTCCTCGCCGTCAGCCTCACCTCAGTGGACGCGGGCACCCTCCCCGTCTACCTCTCCGGCTTCCAGTCCAACCGCGGTCTCTTCCTGGCGAAGCTGTCCGCGATCAGCGTCCTGGCATCCATCCCCACGATCATTATCGGCTGGATCGCTCAGCGGCGACTCATCCACGGATTCGAACTCGGCACCGATCGCTGATCAGGCGACGGCAGCAAACCCAAGAGAGGCAAGAATGCTCCAGACCGTGCTCCCCCAACCCCTCGAGCTCGAACTGAAAGAAGTCGGCGTGCCGACCCCCGCCGCCGGCGAACTCGTCGTCCGCGTGCGCGCCGTGACCCTGTGCGGTTCCGACGTGCGCGTGTGGAAGGGCGAGAAGACCGGAGGCGTGGCCTGGCCCGCCACCATCGGCCACGAACTGGCCGGTGAGATCACCTCCGTCGGCGACGGCGTGACCGGCTACGCCGCGGGCGACCGCGTGTCGCTGGCGCCGTGGTTCACCTGCGGCGTGTGCGAGTACTGCCTGACCGGCGAGACCAACCTGTGCGACAACATGGAGGTCTTCGGCTACGGCATCTCCGGCGCACTCGCCGAGTACACGGTGATCCCCGCCCTCGGCGTGGCCAACGGGCAGGTCGTGAAGACCACCGACGCCCTGGCCCCGGAGATCAGCGCGCTCGCCGAGCCGCTGGCCTGCGTGTACCACGGCCACTCGCGCTCGCGCATCCACGACGGCTCAACCGTGCTCATCGTCGGAGGCGGCCCCATCGGCCTGCTGCACCTGGAGCTGGCGGTGCTGGCCGGGGCGGGCACGATCATCGTCTCCGAGCCGAGCGCGTCGCGTCGCGAGTTCGCGCGTCGCCACGGCGCGCACGTGACGGTCGACCCGATCAACGAGTCGCTGGCCGACGCGGTGGCCGCGGCCACCGGCGGCACCGGCGTGGACTCGACGATCATCTGCATCGGTCACGGTGGCCTCGTCGCCGAGGCGATCGAGGTCACCCGCAAGGGCGGTCTGGTCAACCTGTTCGCCGGCTTCGGGGGCGATGGCACCGGCACCATCCCGCTGAACACGATCCACTACCGTCAGCAGGACGTGATTGGCAACTCCGGCGCGACCCTCGAGGACTACCGGTACGCTGTGGAGCTCATCGAATCGGGCCGGATCGACCTCAGCGAGTACATCACCGACCGCTTCCCCCTCAACGAGCTGGACGCGGCGCTGAATCGCGCCATCTCCGGAGACGCCATCAAGGTCGCGGTGATCTGCTGACATGACCGACAACGCCCAGGCGCCGCTGATCCTCGGGATCGACATCGGCACGTCCGGCACCAAGGTCGCCCTCGCGACCGCGGACGGCCGGCCGGTGCGCGACGCCTCGGCGACCCACCGCACCGCCCACCCCGCTCCGGGGCAGTCCGAGCACGATGCGGACACGACCTGGTGGGAGCCGATCACGCGGCTCGTGCGCGAGGTCCTGGGCGACGCGGCCGACCGGGTGGTGTCGGTGAGCGTGAGCGGCCTCGGGCCGTGCGTCCTCGTCGTCGACGAGGATTTTCGAATCCTTTTTGCGTCGTTCGGA
>NZ_KB454449.1:21225-25538 GCF_000340625.1 Microbacterium sp. UCD-TDU | reverse complement strand
GATCTCGGCCACAAAAATGGTTCGAAAAACCCAAGCTGCTGTGGATCCAGGAGCACGAGCCCCAGATCTGGGAGCGGGTGCGCCGTGTGTTCACCGCGCACAACTACATCGCCCACCGACTCGGCGGCGACTACGTCCTGGATCGCGTGTCCGCGAGCTGGTGGGATCCGCTGGCCGAACCGGACGGATCGGCTTGGCGCACCGAGGACGTGCGGCGATGGATGCCCGGGCTCGAGCTCCCGGCGATCGTCGAGCCCGACGCGCTGATCGGCCATGTCAGCCCGGCGGCCGCCGCGGCCACCGGGCTTCCGGTCGGCACGGCCATCCACGCCGGGACCACCGACTACGCCGCGCACGTGATCGGCAGCGGCGTCAGCCGGCCGGGGGAGTGCCTGGTCGTCTTCGGCACCACCCTGTCTGTCAACCTCATCACCGACGCCGCCGTGATCGGGCCCGGCATCGGCAGCGCGCCCGGGGTCGTGGCCGGCACCTGGTACACCGGCGGGGTCACCGCCGCCGCGGGCGCACTCCTGACCTGGGTGACCGCACTGACCGGCTCCTCCCACGTCGAGCTGACCGCCCTCGCCGATCGCGTCGGTCCCGGCAGCGACGGCGTCATCGTGCTCCCCTACTTCTCCGGCGAGCGCTCGCCCGTGGAGGACCCGCGCCTGCGCGGTGCCGTCCTGGGCCTGGACCTCGCCCACTCCGCCGGCAATGTCTACCGCGCCGCGCTGGAGGCGGTGGCCTTCAGCCTCCGCCACATCCTCGACACGGTCGGCCGGCGGCCCGAGCGCATCGTCGCCGCCGGGGGCGGCTCGGCCAACCCGATCCTGATGCAGACCGTCGCCGACGTCACCGGCATCCCCGTCGTGGTCGCCGACGACGGCGGTGCCGCATACGGCTCCTGTGTGCTCGCGGGCGCCGCGGTGCGTGCGCCCTCCGGCGAAGGGTCCGTACGCCGGCCCGACGCGCGCGCCGCCGCCGTGCTGGCGGAGGGCTACCGCACGTATCTCGACGCCGCGGGCGCCGTGGCACCGATCTCGCACCACATCACCGCGCTGAGCGCGCACCGGGAGGGGCGCGCATGAGCGCCGCATCCGGGCCCGCGGCCGAAGCGGTCCAGATCGCCGCCAACCTCATCCGGTTCGACACCAGCAACTACGGCGACGGGCGCGGACCCGGGGAGCGCGCCGCCGCCGAGCACGTGGCCGCCCTGCTGAGCGAGGTGGGCATCGAGCCCATGCTCTTCGAGTCGGCGCCGGGGCGCACCAGCGTCGTGGCGCACTGGGGCGACCGCGCCTCCACACGGGGCGGACTGCTCCTGCACGGCCACCTCGACGTCGTCCCGGCCGAAGCAGCCGATTGGCGCTTCGATCCGTTCGGCGGGGTGATCGACGACGGCTTCCTGTACGGTCGCGGCGCCGTCGACATGAAGGACTTCCTCGGGATGATGCTGTCCGTCGTGCGCGACCGCGCACGCACCGGCCGGATCCCCGACCGGCCGGTCACCCTCGCCTTCACCGCCGACGAGGAAGCCGGCGGGAAGTTCGGCGCGCACTGGCTCGTCGACGAGCATCCCTCCCTGTTCGACGGCTGCACGGAAGCCGTCGGCGAGATCGGCGGGTTCTCCACGTTCGTCGCGGACCGTCGGCTCTACCTGATCGAGTCGGGGGAGAAGGGCATCGCCTGGGTGCACTTTGAGAGCGAGGGTACCGCCGGTCACGGGTCCATGCGGCAGCCCGACAACGCGGTGGAACACCTGGTCAAGGCGCTCGGTCGCATCGCGGCCACGCGCTGGCCGGCCGACCCGGGGCCCACGATGCGGGCGCTGCTGCACACCGTCCGGGAACTCAGCGGCGTCGACAGCGACGACCCCGATGTGATCCTCGCTGAGACGGGCCCCACCGCCCGTATGCTCTCCGCCGCGATCCGCCACAACACGAACGTCACGATGCTCGACGCCGGGTACAAGCACAATGTCGTGCCCAGGTCGGCGGCGGCCGCCGTGGACGGGAGGTTCCTCCCCGGTCAGCAGAAGCAGTTCCTCGCGGAGCTGGACAGGCTGGCCGGAGAAGAGGCCACCGTCCGCCACACCTTCATCGATCGCGCGGTGGAGTACCCCTTCGAGGGACAGGCCGTGGACGCGATGCGCGAGGCGCTGCACATCCACGATCCCGAGGCGGCCGTGGCCCCCTACCTGGTCTCCGGCGGCTCCGACGCGAAGGCCTGGGACCGCCTGGGCATCCGCTGCTATGGCTTCGTGCCGCTCCCGTCTCCGCCCACCGAGGACTTCACGGCGTTGTTCCACGGCGTCGACGAACGGGTGTCGGTCGCCGCCCTCGAATCCGGAGCTCTCATCTTCGACACCTTCCTCGATCTGTGCTGATCGACCCAACGAAAGGAAAGAAAACATGTTTGCAAACATGACCGGATGGCACCTGCTCATCGTCCTGGCGGTGATCCTCCTGCTGTTCGGCGCGACCCGTCTGCCCGCCCTGGCGAAGTCCATGGGACAGTCCGCGAAGCTGTTCAAGCGCGAGATCCGCAGCGATGAGGACGTCGCCGTCGTCGACAGCGCGGCTGCCGACGCGTCCGCGACCGCGAGGGTCCCAGAGCCGTCCGTTGGCGAGCCCGTTATCCGACCCGCCGGGCACGTCGGCGGCTAGTACTCATCCACCTCGGAGGGAGCGGATATGGCAATGTCGCCGCCCGCGCGGGCGAAGATGCCTCTCTCGCACCACATACGCGAGTTCCGACGCCGCGGCACCATCGCGGCGGCGTCGGTCCTCGTGGCCGCCGTCGTGGTGTTCGTCTTCTCAGACGCGATCATCGGCGTGCTGTCGGCACCCCTGAACGACCTGGCCGCACGCCACGGGACGATCGTCTCGCTCAACTTCGACAGCGTCACTGCGGGCTTCGATATGCGCATGCGCATCGCCTTGGCTGGGGGGCTGATTGCGTCGATGCCCGTCTGGGTCTCGCAACTGTTCCTGTTCGTCTGGCCCGGTCTCCGTGGCCGTGAACGCCGGTACGGGCTGTGGTTCACCGCCGTGTCCATCCCGCTGTTCGTGGCGGGGATGGCCGTCGGCCTGTCGATCGCGCCGCACGCCGTCGAGCTGATGGCGGGCTTCGTGCCCGGCGGAGCGGCACAACTGCTCACCGCCACTACGTACTTCGACTTCTACCTCAAGCTGCTGCTGGCGGTGGGGGTGGCGTTCCTGCTGCCGGCACTGCTGGTACTGCTGAACGTCCTGGGAGTGGTGAGCGGCCGCAGCATCCTGCGCGGATGGCGCGTCGCGATCGTGGCGATCACCGTGTTCGCGGCGCTGGCTACGCCGTCCGCCGACATCGTGTCGATGCTGATCCTGGGTGGCATTCTCGTGCTGCTGTTCTTTGGGGCCGCCGGCCTCTCGATTCTGTTCGATCGGCGGGCGTCGCGCCGGGCCGTCCTCCTGGAGGTGTGAGCCATGTTCTTCGGTTTGACCATGGAGAAAGTCATCCTGATCGCCGTCGTGGGTGGTCTTCTGATCGGTCCGGAGCGCCTTCCGGGCCTGGCCGCGCAGCTCGCGGCCCTCGTCAAGCGGGCCCGCGAGTTCGGCCAGAGCGCCAAGGGTCGCATGCAGGAGCAGATGGGCGAGGAGTTCGACGAGGTCGACTGGAAGCGCCTCGACCCTCGCCAGTACGATCCCCGCCGCATCTTCCGCGACGCGCTTATCGAACCCGTCCTCACTCCCGGCGGCAAGACCCCGTCGGAGGCGGCGCTGGCAGCGGCCCGCCGCCCCGCTGCCGCCCCGGCCGACGCACCGGCGCCCGTGGCGGATCCCGAGGCAGGACCGGCATCCGCCGCGCCCGTCCCCGTCCCCGTGACGGCCCCTCTGACGGCCGCGACCTCGCCGCTCGCCCCGGCGGGGGTGTCCGAGACGCACAAGCCTGCGGCCTGATCCCGCACCGCACATATCGAAGGAGCAGCACGTGACCCATCCGACGAACCCGAGTTCGCCCATCCGCTCGGTCCTGACCAGCCGGCGCGCCGTCCTCCAGGGCGCTCTGGCCCTGGGCGGCGCCGCCGCGCTCGCCCCGACGCTGGCGGCGTGCGCCCCGTCGAGTTCGAGCGGAGGCAAGACGAAGATCACGATCGCGAACGTCGCCAACCCGCTGACGACTGCCCTGGAGAAGTACACCAAGAGCGTGTTCGAGAAGGCGAACCCGGATCTGGAGATCACGTTCCTCACGCTGCCGGAGACGGAGCTGCGCCAGCGCGTCACGCGTGACGTGTCCACCAGCGCCGGCGAGTTCGACGCGGTCGTCATCGG
>NZ_KB454449.1:0-21177 GCF_000340625.1 Microbacterium sp. UCD-TDU | reverse complement strand
TGGTCGAAGAACGGCTGGCTCGAGCCGCTCGAGGAGATGGCCGCCGCCGACGGGGACTACGACCTCGACGACCTCGTGCCGATGACCCGGTCGTACCTGTCCGCCGAGGGCACGCTGTTCGCGACCCCGATCTACGGCGAGTCGCAGTGCCTGATGTACCGCAAGGACCTCACCGACTCGATGGGCATCGTCGTGCCCGACGCTCCGACCTGGACCGAGATCCTCGCCCTCGCCCGCCAGCTCCACGGCCAGTCGGTCGACGGCAAGACGCTCACCGGCACCACGATGCGCGGCATCGCGGGAGAGTTCATCACGCCCATGCAGCCGATGGTGCTCACCTACGGCGGCCGGCTGCTCACCCCGGAGTGGCAGCCCACCCTGACGGAGGAGCCCACCCTCGCGGCGATCAGCGACTACGTCAAGCTGCTCCAGGAAACCGGTCAGCCCGGTGTCGCCACCGCCGGCTTCACCGAGTCGCTCGCCTCAATGAGCCAGGGGACATCGGCGCTGTGGGTGGACTCCACCGTCGCCGGATCCACCCTCGAAGACCCGGTCCAGAGCTCGGTCGCCGGCAAGCTCGGCTACGCGCTCGCCCCGCATGCCGACACCGACTTCGGCGGGAACTTCTGGTCGTGGGGGCTGTCGATCCTCACGTCGTCGAAGCAGAAGGAGGCCACCTGGCGCTACCTGTCGTGGGCGACGTCGCTGGACTACCTCACCCTCGTGGCGGAGGACACCGGGTGGTCCTCGGTGCCCCCGGGCACGCGCCAGTCGCTGTACGAGATCCCGGAGTACGTCGAGGCCAACCCCAACGCGGAGATCACCCTGAAGTCCTTCGAGCTGGGCAGCGCCCCGGACGCGGACATCATCCTCAAGCCGACGGCGCCCGGTCGTCCGGTGTCCTTCTTCGCGCACCCCAACTGGTGGGACGTCGTGCTGAAGATGACCGCGCCGCTGTCGGCGGCCGTGGCGGACGGATCGTCCGCGGAGGCGGCGGTCCAGGCCGCGCAGGTCGCCACCGAGGAGGCCATGAAGCAGAGCGGGATGTGGAACGGCTGACGGGGATCGACCGGTTGCGGCATCCGCACGCGCCGGCTGCTTAACGTTGCTGAACTTCACCGCCCTTCCTTAGCGTTCACGACATGACACCCACGACGACGTCGGACTCCGACGCGACGCCGCCCCTCGCGGGCCGTCGCGTCGGTGTTTCGGCGCGAGACGTGGCACGCGAGGCCGGGGTCAGTACGGCCAGCGTCTCGTACGTCTTCAATGCCCGCGGCGGGGTCTCCCAGCCCACCCGCGATCACGTGATCGCCGTCGCCGAGCGGCTCGGCTACGACCGTCCCGTGCGTGAGCGGGAGCGCCGCACGCTTGACGTGCTGGGGCTGGCCCTCTCGAACGTCGCCAACCCGTTCTACCCGGAGCTGTCGGTCGCCTTCTGCGCTGCGGCCGCGCGGCGCGGCTTCGGGGTCTTCCTCGCGCACACCGGCGACGACGACGATTCGGCCTCGACGACCATCCGCTCGATGATCGAGCGCGGCGTGGACGGCATCGCGATCGCGGTGGCGCGCTCCGACAGCGCAGAGCCGGTGCGCGACATGCGGCGCGCACGGCTGCCGTTCGTGCAGATCTCTCGCACCTACACCGGTGTCGGGGCGGACTTCGTCGGCATCGACGACGTCGTCGCGGCCCGCGAGATCGCCGCCCACGCGCTCGGTCACGGCCGCGGCCCCGTCGCGACGGTGATCGGCCCGCGCAGCTCCAGTGCCTCCGCCGACCGCGAGCGCGGGTTCCTGGCGGAAGCGCGTGCCGCGGGTGCGGAGGTGCTCCCGGAGTACCGCATCAGCGTGCCGCTGAGCCTCGAGGGCGGCCGCACGGCGGCGGAGCGCCTGCTCGCACTGCCGGTTCCACCGCGGTTCGTGCTGTGCGGCAGCGACGTGCTGGCGCTCGGCGTGATGACCCACGCGCAGTCGCGGGGGCTGAACGTCCCCGGCGACATCGCGATCACAGGATTCGACGGCATCGAGGTGTGCGCCACCGAGATGATCCGGCTCACGGGTGTCGTACAGCCGCACGTCGACATGGCGCGTCGCGCGGTGGATGTGTTGATCGACAAGATCGAGGGTCGTCGCAGCACGACGACCCGCGCGCGCATCCCGCATGCGCTGCGCATCGGACGGACATGTGGATGTCCCAGAGAGGAACGAGAGAGCTGATGACTGACACGGAGCAGAAGACGGCGCTGGTCACCGGCGCCGGACGCGGCATCGGGCGAGGGATCTGCGAGACGCTGGCGGCCCAGGGCTTCCGCGTCCTGGTCGCCGACGTCGACCTGGAGACGGCGACGGCCACGGCGGCCGCCCTCGGCGAGGGCCACCGCGCCCTGGAGCTGAACGTCTCCGACAGCGCGTCGGTGGACCGGGCCTTCGACGAGGCCGTCGCGCGCTTCGGCCAGATCGACGTCGTGGTCAACAACGCCGGCATCAACCGAGACGCGATGGCCCACAAGATGACCGACGAGCAGTGGCAGATCGTGCTGGACGTCGACTTGAGTGGCGTGTTCTACGTCAGCCGTGCCGCCGCCCGTCACATGCGCGAGCGCAAGAGCGGTCGCCTGGTGAACATCTCCTCCGCCTCCTGGGAGGGCAACGTCGGCCAGGCCAACTACGCCGCCGCCAAGGCCGGCGTGCTGGGCCTGACCTTCACCCTCGCGCGGGAGCTGGCCCGTGCCGGCGTGACGGTCAACGCCATCTGCCCGGGCTTCATCGACACCGAGATGACCCGCGGCATCCCGGCCGACATCCACCAGGCCCAGCTGGACAAGATCCCGATGGGTCGCGCCGGCGCGCCCAGTGACGTGGGAGCCGCCGTCGCGTTCTTCGCCAGCGAGGGCGCCGGCTACATCACCGGTCAGGTGCTCGAGGTGGGCGGCGGGTACCGCATATGACCCCCCGCGAGGTCACCGCCCGCGACGCCGCCGGCCTGATCGCCGACGGCGCCACGGTGGGCCTGGACGGGTTCACCATGATGGGCGTCGCCGACGAGATCTACGCCGCCATCGCCGACTCCTACGCCGAGACGGGGTCGCCGAGGGCGCTCACCGTCGTCCACCCGGCCGGCCAGTCCAACCGTGAGCACGGCCTGGAGCGCTTCGCCGTCCCCGGTCTGCTCGCCCGCATCGTCGGGCCGCACTGGGGACTCGCCCCCGGCCTCGGCGCCCTGATCAACGACGACGGCGTCGAGGGGGTGTGCCTGCCGCAGGGGCAGCTCTCCGGGCTGCTGCGCGCCATCGCCGCCGGACGCCCTGGGAACCTCAGCAAGGTGGGTCTGGGCACGTTCGTGGATCCACGCATCGAAGGAGGTCGCGTCAACGCCTCCGCTCGCGCGAACATCGACGCGAGCCAGTACGTCCAGCTGCTGGAGATCGACGGGGCCCCGACGCTGCTGTACCGCTCGTTCCCCCTCGACGTCGCCGTGCTGCGGGGTTCGCGGATGGACGCATCGGGTAACCTCGCGCAGGGTGATGAGGCCTCCGGCCTGGACGCCCTCTCGCTCGCGCAGGCCGCGCGCAACTCGGGAGGCATCGTCATCGCCCAGGTACGCGATCGCGTCGCCGACGGACAGATCGCCCCGCGCGACGTCACCGTGCCCGCCAACCTCATCGACTACGTCGTGCAGGTCTCCGATGCCGACCGCTACCAGCGGACGACCGACTCGCCCGACCTCAAGGCCGAGCTGGTCGGCGGGGTCATCTCGGACGAGGCGCTCACCGCGGTGTTCGCCTCCCGGGCCGTCGCCGAGGACCGCATGAAGATCGGTCGCCGCGGCGCCGCGCTGGTGCAGGCGGGCGACGTGGTCAACGTCGGCACCGGCATCCCCGGCGACACCATCGGCGTGGCGCTCGCCGAGACGTCGATGCTGGCGCAGGTGACCATGTCCATCGAATCCGGCGTCTACGGCGGCGTGCCGCTGGGCGGAACCGATTTCGGGGCGGCGCTGCATCCTCAGGCCATCGTCGGGCACGCCGCGCAGTTCGACTTCTACACCGGCGGCGGCGTGGACATCGCCTTCATGGGCGCCGGCCAGGTCAGCATGAGCGGCGACGTGAACGTCTCCAAGCTCGGCGGCCGTCTGATCGGATGCGGCGGGTTCATCGACATCCTCAGCGGAGCGCGCCGGATCTGCTTCCTGATGTCGTCGCGCGGACGACACCGCAAGTTCGTCGATGCCGTGGATCACCTCACCTTCAACGGCCGGGCCGCGCTCGCCGACGGCAAAGAGGTGTTCCTCGCCACCGAGGACTACCTGCTGGGCCTCACTCCGGACGGATGGCGGGTGATCGCCGCCGAGAGCGACGAGGACACCGCCGCCGCCCTCCGTTCCATCGGACTCGACAACCGCACACCAGAAGGAGCAGCACGATGACCGACGCGATCGTTCTCGTCGACGGGGCCCGCACCCCGGTCGGCAGCTTCGGAGGCGCCTTCGCCTCCGTCCCCGCCCACACCCTCGGAGCGCTCGCGGTGAGCGCCGCCGTCGAGCGCTCGGGCGTTGACATCTCCGACGTCGACGAGTTCGTCCTCGGCTGCGTCGGCCAGGTCGGCCCCGACGCCTTCATCGCCCGGCGGGTCGCCCTCGCGGCGGGTGCGGCCACATCCTCGACCGCGTTCGCCGTCAACCGGCTCTGCGGCTCCGGCCTGCAGGCGATCGCCACCGCGGCGGACGAGCTGAACCGCGGCGACTCCGACATCGTGGTGGCCGGCGGAGTGGAGAACATGACCCGCCAGCCGTTCCTGGACTACGCGGCGCGCGACGGCTACCGACTCGGCCACCGCCAGCAGATCGACGGGACCCTGTCGCTGGTCACCGATCCGTGGGGGGACTACCCCATGGGGCGCACGGCCGAGAACGTCGCCGAACGGTACGGCATCTCGCGGGCGGAGCAGGATGCCTTTGCCGCGGAGAGTCAGCGCAAGGCCCGCGCCGCGATGGAGTCGGGCGCCGTCGCCGGAGAGATCGTGTCGGTCGAGGTCGCCCAGCGGCGCCAGACGGCGACCGTCGACACCGACGAGCACCCGCGCGAGACCAACCTGGAGGCGCTCTCGCGGCTGCGGGCCGCGTTCTCCGAGCAGGGTACCGTCACGGCCGGCAACTCGTCGGGCATCAACGACGGTGCCGCCGCGATCGTGATGATGCGCGCCTCCACGGCTGCGGAGCGTGGCTTGTCCGTGCTCGGCGAGCTCGTCGCCTTCTCGAAGGTGGGCCTGGCGCCCGAGGTCATGGGATACGCGCCGGTCGCGGCGATCGCCCGCGTCCTGGAACGTGCCGGACTGGGGGTCTCCGACATCGACTGGGTCGAG
This sequence comes from Microbacterium sp. UCD-TDU, assembly GCF_000340625.1. NCBI lineage: Bacteria > Bacillati > Actinomycetota > Actinomycetes > Micrococcales > Microbacteriaceae > Microbacterium > Microbacterium sp. UCD-TDU. The sequence continues at coordinate 15,817 of NZ_KB454449.1, read as the reverse complement.
CTGAACGAGGCGTTCGCGGCCCAGGCCGTCGCGGTGCAGCGCGACGCCGGCCTGATCGCCGATCGCGTGAACCCGCTCGGCGGCGCAATCGCGTGGGGCCACCCCGTCGGCGCGACCGGCTCGATCCTCGCTCTGCGGGCGCTGCGCGGTCTGCGCCGCACCGGCGGCGAGCATGCGATGGTGTCGATGTGCATCGGCGGCGGTCAGGGCGTCGCGGCCGTGTTCCGCCGGAGCCAGGCATGACCCGGGTCGTCGGATTCGACACCGTCGACATCCGCTTCCCCACCTCTGAAGCCCTCGACGGCTCCGACGCGATGAACCCCGACCCGGATTACTCCGCGGCCTACCTCGTGCTGCGCACGGATGCCGCCGACGGCATCGAGGGACACGCGTTCGTGTTCACGATCGGCCGGGGCAACGACCTGCAGACCGCGGCGGTGGACCTGGTCGCCCAGCAGCTCGTCGGGCGCGAGTTGGAGCCGCTCCTGGAGCGGATGGGCGACACGTGGCGTGAACTCGTCGGCGACTCGCAGCTGCGCTGGCTGGGGCCGGAGAAGGGTGTCATCCACATGGCCATCGGCGCGGTCGTCAACGCGCTGTGGGACATCAAGGCCAAGCGGGCCGGGATGCCGCTGTGGCAGCTCCTGTCGCGGATGACGCCGCAGGAGCTGGTCGAGCTGGTGGACTTTCGCTACCTGGGTGACGCGCTCACCCCCGATGACGCATTCGAGATCCTCGAGCGCGCCGCGCCCGGGCGGGCCGAGCGCGAAGCGAGCCTGCTGGACGAGGGCTTTCCCGCGTACACGACCTCTCCGGGCTGGCTCGGCTACAGCGATGAGAAGCTCGAGCGTCTGTGCCGCGAGGCGCTGGACGAGGGATTCGAGCTGATCAAGCTCAAGGTCGGCGCCAGCCTGGCGGACGACCGGCGCCGGCTGGGCATCGCCCGTGCGGTGTGCGGGCCGGACTTCCCGATCGCGATCGACGCGAATCAGCGCTGGGAAGCGCAGGAGGCGATCGACTGGGTCGGTGCGCTGGCCGAATTCGATCCGTACTGGATCGAGGAGCCGACGTTCCCCGACGACGTGGTCGCCCACGCGCGGATCGCCCGCGGCATCGCTCCGATCCGGGTGGCGACGGGCGAGCATTCCCCGAACCGCATGAATTTCAAACAGCTGCTCCAGCTGGGTGCGATCTCGGTGATGCAGATCGACTCCACGCGGGTCGCCGGTGTCAACGAGAACGTGGCGAACCTGCTTCTGGCTGCGAAGTTCGGTGTTCCGGTGTGCCCGCACGCGGGCGGTGTGGGGCTGTGCGAGGCCGTGCAGCACCTGTCGATGTTCGACTTCGTCGCCGTCGCGGCCACGCGCGAGGCTCGACGGATCGAGTTCGTCGACCATCTGCACGAGCACTTCGCCGACCCGGTGCGCATCCGCGACGGCCGCTATCTGGCCCCGACGCTGCCCGGCGCGGGGATGCAGATGCGCGCGGCTTCCCGTGACGCCTACCGTTGGCGGTCCGACGATGCACGCTGACGGCACCGATGCGGGAGTGCTGCCCCGGGATGCCGGTGCGGCCCGCCTCGTCGGACGCGTATGGGATCCGCAGATCGCCGGCCCTCGCGTGGTCGCCGTGTGCGGCGACGGCCTCGTGGACCTGTCGGCCGAGACGCGCACCGTGTCGGAGCTGATGGAGCGCGAGGACGCGATCGCGGTGATCGATGCCGTCGCCGCGCACCCGCCGCGGTGGTCGCTGGCCGAGCTCGCCGGCGCCGCGCATCGTGAGGACGTGGCGCACCTGCTCGCCCCGATCGACCTCCAAGTGGTCAAGGCGTGCGGTGTGACGTTCGTGGACAGCATGATCGAGCGCGTCATCGAAGAGCGCGTCGGCGGTGATCCGGAGCGGGCGGGGGCGGTGCGCACGCGGGTGATCGAGGCCCTCGGCGGCACACTGGCCAGCGTGCGCCCCGGTTCGCCGGAGGCGGCCCGCGCGAAGGACGTGCTGCGGGAGCAGGGACTGTGGTCGCAGTACCTCGAGGTGGGCATCGGGCCCGACCCGGAGGTGTTCACCAAGGCCCCCGTGCTGTCGTCCGTGGGCTACGGCGCCCATGTCGGCGTGCCGCGGGCCTCCTCGTGGAACAACCCCGAGCCCGAGCTGGTGCTCGTGGTCGCCTCGACCGGGCGGATCGTCGGTGCGACCCTCGGCAACGACGTCAACCTCCGCGACGTGGAGGGGCGCTCGGCTCTGCTGCTGGGGAAGGCCAAGGACAACAACGCCTCCAGTGCCATCGGGCCGTTCGTGCGGATGCTCGACGACGGGTTCGCACTGGACGCGCTGCGGGATGCGGAGATCACTCTGCGCATCGACGGCGAGGACGGCTTCGCGCTGCAGGCCGCCAGCCCCTTGAGCCGCATCAGCCGGACGTTCGAGGAGCTCGTGGCGGCCACTGTCGGAGCGCACCACCAGTACCCCGACGGCTTCGCGCTGTACACCGGCACGATGTTCGCCCCCACCACCGACCGCGACGAGCCCGGTGCCGGATTCACCCACCACCCGGGCGACGTCGTCGAGATCTCCAGCCCCCGCCTCGGCACCCTGCGCACCACCGTGGGCATCGCCGAGGAGCTTCCCCCGTGGACATTCGGACTGACCCGGATGCTGCGCCACCTGGACGCGCAGCGCACGCCCGTCCTCACCCCCTCAGGAGCAGACGCATGACCGTCGTCACCCCCACCCCGGACGCCGAGGTAATCGACGCGGTCCGCCGCGCCGCCGAGGCGTTCCCCGTCTGGTCCCGCCTGGAGCGCGGGCAGCGGGCGGTCGTGCTGGAGGACATCGCCGCCGAGCTGGAGGGCGCCCGCGACGAGCTCGTGCGCATCGCCGGCGAGGAGACCCGCCTGGCGGAGGGCAGACTCAACGGCGAGCTGACGCGCACGACGTTCCAGCTGCGGCTGTTCGGCGAGGTGCTGCGCGACGGCGGATATCTTGGCGTGCGGCTCGACCCGGCCGATCCCGAGTGGCCCATGGGTGCGCCGCGGCCCGACCTGCGTCGTACGGCGCGACCGCTCGGACCGGTCGTCGTCTACGCGGCGAGCAACTTCCCCTTCGCCTTCAGCGTGGCCGGCGGCGACACCGCCTCGGCGCTCGCGGCCGGGTGCACCGTCGTCGTCAAGGCCCACACCGGGCATCCGGCCCTCTCCGCGCTGACCGGCGACCTGGTCCGTCGCGTGATCGCGAGCCACGGGCTCCCGGATGGGGTGTTCTCGGTGGTGTTCGGCACGCAGGCCGGCGTGGCGGTGCTGCAGGACGCCCGCATCAAGGCGGGAGCCTTCACCGGGTCGATCGCCGGCGGTCGGGCCCTGTTCGACATCGCCGTCTCGAGACCCGAGCCCATCCCGTTCTACGGGGAGCTGGGCAGCGTGAACCCGGTGTTCGTCACCGCCGCCGCTGCCGAAGCCCGCGCCGAGTCGATCGCCGCCGGCTTCATCGGCTCGATGACCGGCTCGGCGGGTCAGCTGTGCACCAAACCCGGCGTGCTGGTCGTGCCGGAGGACTCCGCGATCCGCGGGATGCTCGCCTCGGCTGACCTCGGGCCGGCGCAGCCGCTGCTGAACCCGCGGATCCAGAGCGGCTACGTGGCGGCGGTCCAGACGCTGCGGGCCCATCCCGGCGTCGAGGTGCTCGCCGGCTCCGCCGACGCCCTCGCCGACCCGCCGGCGCCCTCGCTGCACGGCACCGACATCGACTCCGTGCTGGCGGACTCGGAGCGGCTGATGGCCGAGTCGTTCGGTCCGAGCGCGCTCGTGGTGACCTATCGCGACCGCGCGCAGCTGCTGGAGCTCGCACGCGTCATGGACGGCCAGCTGACAGCGACGATCATCGGCGAGGCGGATGAGGAGGACCTCGAGCCCCTCGTGGAGTCCCTGGCGTCCCGCGCGGGGCGGGTGCTGTGGAATCAGTGGCCCACGGGCGTGTCGGTGACCTTCGCGCAGCAGCACGGCGGACCGTACCCCGCGACCACTGCGGCGGGCACGACCTCGGTGGGCACCTCGGCCATCGAGCGGTTCGTGCGCCCCGTGGCCTATCAGGGCTTCCCGGCGCACCTCCTGCCGGCGGAGCTGCGCGATGCGTGAGGGGATGCCGCCGGCAGCCGCAGCAGGCGAGGGGCGCCCTCGTCGCGTGGTGATCGCCCCGGACTCGTTCAAGGGCACCATCGACGCGGGCCCCGCGGCCGAGGCGCTCCGGGACGGCTGGCTGGACGAGCGTACCGGCGACGAGGTGATCGTGTGCCCGCAGGCCGACGGCGGCGAGGGCACCCTCACGGCGATCGGGCGCTGCGTGCCCGGAGCGATCGTGCACGTCGTCGAGGGCGTCACCGGCCCCGACGGGACGCCGCGCCGCGGCGAGTGGCTGGAGCTGCCGGGCGGGGTGGGCGTGGTGGAGATGGCGCAGATGAGCGGCCTGCCGCTGATGGGCGAACTCGATCCGATGGGGGCCACCTCTCGCGGTCTCGGCGAGGTGATGGCGGCGGCGCTGGATAGCGGCATCCGTCGACTGATCGTCGGGATCGGCGGTTCCGCGTCCACCGACGCCGGACTTCCCGTGCGCGACGCGCTCGGATCGCGCCGCCCGCCGGTCGACGGCGCAATCGTGCTGACCGACGTGACGGCACCGCTGCTGGGCCCGCACGGCGCCGCCGCGGTGTTCGCGCCGCAGAAGGGCGCCGATGCGGCACAGGTCGCCCTGCTGGAGGAGCGCCTCGCCGACGCCGCGGCCCTGCTCGGCGGCGACCCGGGCGAACCGGGTACCGGCGCGGCCGGCGGGGTGGGGTTCGCCCTGCACCGCTGGGGTGCCGTCCTGACCGGCGGTGCCGCGCATGTCGCTGCGCTCACGGGGCTGACCGACCTCGTCGTGGAGGCCGATCTCGTGATCACCGGCGAGGGGCGGTACGACAGCCAGTCGCTGGGCGGCAAGGTGGTCGGCCATGTGATCGAGCTGGGCCGGGCGTCGGGCACGCCCGTCGCCGTGGTGGCCGGTGCCGCGGGCGCCGAGCCGGCGGGGTGGTACGCCACCCTCACGGATCTCGCCGGATCGGGCGAGGCCGCGATGGCCGACCCCGCCCGCTGGCTGCGCGTGGCCGGCCGGGGTGCGGCACGCGCGCTCGCCGCGGACTAGTCTGCGCGGACCGGGCAACGGTCGCCGCGGTCTTCGACGGTGGTGGGGCGTCCTAGCACGATCCCGGCGGGGATCACGGCGACGAGGATGACGGCGAGGAAGAGCAGCGGCACCACCCACCCGTCGGACAGCTCGTGCAGCGCGCCGAAACCGAAGGTCATTGCCGCAGCGGTCGCATAGCCGCATCCCTGCACGAAGATGCTCAGCCCCTCCGCCCCGGCCGCGGTGCGCGCCTTCATGCTCATCAACGTCAGCGCCAGCGGGAACATCACCCCGGCGAGGGCCCACAGCAGCACCCACAGGACGGGCGAGAACGCCGGCGCCAGGAGGATGCCCGCCAGACCTGCGCCGCCGGTCATGGCCGCCAGGAGGCACATCAGCCGGACCGCCGCGGGCCGCCGGGCCAGGGCGGGTGCGAGCAGCGAGAGCGGCAGCCCGATCGCCGCGTACAGGGCCAGGAGTCCCGCCGCGGCATCGGCATCCACTCCGGCCGTCTCGGCCAGAACCGTCGGCAGCCAGGTGAAGGCGGTGTAGGCGAAGATCGCCGCCACGGTGAAGATCGTCAGCAGCGCCCACGCCACCGGGTGACGCCACATCCGCAGCGCGGCGGCGGTGACCCCGCGGGTGGATCGTGCGCCGCCGCGCGTGCGGCTCTGCACGGCCAGCACCGCCCACGGCGCGATCGCCAACGCGGCGAAAACGGCCCAGATCGCCAGCGAGAACCGCCATCCCAGCTGCGCGGCGAGCGGTCCGCCCACCAGCGGCGGTGCCAGGGTCGCGCACGCCATCACTGTCGTGTACGTGGCCGTCGCCGCGGCGATGCGGTTCGGGAAGTACTCCTTGACTAGGGGCGGCAGGGCGATGTTGCTGATCCCGACCGCCACGAACAGTCCGATCGTCGCCACCAGCAGGCCGACGCTGTCGGTGACGAAGCCGCGCGCCACCAGGCTCGCCGTCGCGAGGACCATCGCGCCGACCACGAGCCGCTCCGGACGCACGTGGTTGCTCATCACCGTCGAGAACAGCCCGGCCAGCGCGAAGCACGCCGGCGGGATGGCCGCGAGCACCGCGAGGAACGTGTTGGAGAGGGCGAAGTCCTCGCGGATGAGCTCGACCAGGGGCGAGACGGCGGCCACGCCGCTGCGCATCGTCACGGCCAGGAGCACGACGCCGGAGATCGCCAGCGCCCGTCGGTCGAAGAGGGCGGCGAGGCGATGGGGCACGGGCCGATGCTAGGTGCGCGCGACGGCGCGCTCGAATCGAGTTGTCGGGGCGGCCACCGGATGCGCCGGCGCGTCCGGTCAGAACATGGTGTAGCCGCCGTCGATCGAGACGACGGAGCCCGTCATGAAGCTCGATGCTGCGCCGGAGGAAGACCGCCGCGGGGCCCAGCTAGTGCGGCTCGCCCCACCGTTTCAGGGCAGCCGGCTCCACGCAGTACTCGCGGTACTCCGGCTGGTCCACCGGCGACATCTCGGTGAGGAAGTAGCCGGGGGCGATGGCGTTGACGCGGATGCCGCGCCCGGCCCACTCGGCGGCGAGGGCCTTGGTCAGTTGGTGCACAGCCGCCTTCGAAATGAGGTACGGCGCCTGCCAGCGCGGACGGTTGATGATCTCGGCGGACATCGAGCCGACGTTGAGGATCGTTCCACCGGCTCCCGGGGCGCGCAGGGCCAGCTGCCGAGCGAACTCCCGCGAGCAGTGCGCACGGTGCGCAGGAAGTGCATGTCCTCGTCGCGCAGGGCTCCGCCGATTTGCCGTGTACCAGGGGCAAGAGCGTCGAGTTCGGCACGATCGAGCCGGTCTCGCCCCAGCTCGTCAGACGCGCACGGAAGACCCGCAACTCGGCGGTCGAGACCGTCCCGACGATGTCGAGGCTCGCGTCGATGTGCCCGCCCCAGGTGTTGCAGACGATGTTCGCCGGGGCGCCGTCGGGCACGGTCCAGCCCGTCTCCAGCGTCACGATCGTGCCTTCGTCGGCTCTACGGTGGTGACGAGGGAGGCGAGGTCGAGATGGTGGAACCGGTGGAGGTCACGGACGAGGAGGAGCTGGTTCAGGCTGCGGAGATCCGTCGACGACTGGAGCAAGCGCCGATTGTTCTCGCTCGGCACGAGCGGTTGCCCGCTGTGCCTGCGCTTGGGTCCGATGTGGCGGGCGACGACAGCTTGGATGACCAGCAGTCACCTGGTGAACGCCACGCTGCTGATGGCGGCCGACAACATGCGCGCCCTCGGGGTGCTGCTGTTCCCCAACGACCGGCTCTCGATGCCGCTCTATGCCCACTACCCGATCCTGCGATCGATCCTCGAGGCGTCGGCCCNCGGGGTGCTGCTGTTCCCCAACGACCGGCTCTCGATGCCGCTCTATGCCCACTACCCGATCCTGCGATCGATCCTCGAGGCGTCGGCCCTGGTGAAGTGGCTGCTCGGGCCCGACGACCGAACTGAGCGCGTGACGCGGATGCTGCGAACGCGGTGGTCGGACTCTGGGCATGATCGCGGCCTCAAGCTGGAGGAGGTAGCGATGGTGAAGGCGATGAGTGACGACGACGATGAGGAGCTGTCGCGTGAGGAGGCGAGGATCGCCGAACGGTACGCACGCGATGTGGCCAAAATCGGGGACATAGCTCAGGCGTTCTCGATACCGCACGCCATGGTGAAGAAGGGGATCGCGCCGTGAATCCACATGGTGCGGGCCGTCTGCACCGTCGAGGAAACCCCTGACTGGGTCGCGGTGCCGGGCGAGTATGCGGCGAGCACCTGGCGCATACTCAGCAGCCTGTCTCATCCGTCGTACGGGGGCGTCGTGAACAGCTCCTCGATGGAGCGGATCGCTGATGGCAGTTCGGACGGCACTCTGCTGGCCCGTTTCAGTGCTGATCTCGGTGTGACGCAGCGGGCGATTGAAGTCGCGTGGAACACCACGCAGGAGGCCATTGAGCTGGTCGAACAGCGATACGGCACCCGCCTGTGACCAGCGTGGAGCTAGGCCGAGGCTGATGCGTTGAAGAACATCCGCGCTGTGTCGGGGGAGAGCCCCTCATCCCTGAGGATCTGCCCCGCGATGGCGCAGATGACCATCGATATCGCGTTGAGGTGCCCTGACCAGTCGATCGGCTCGTCAGGGGTGGTGAAGGCCCCAAACGCGGACACGGGCGCGTATGCGTCGGCGAGCGCTGCCGTCGCGTGTGTGAACTGCGTTGCCGTCCACCACCGGTCGTAGAAGCCGCCGGCATCGGTGGTCTGCTTGGAGAAGTTGAGAACGGCGCGAGCGACACCGATGAGAGCCGTGTCGAGAGGGCCGAACTGCTCGAGGTCGATCTCGGGCGTGGTCTCGACGATGGTGACAGGCAGGCCCATCTCTTGGAGGTTGAAGAGGTGATTGTTCGCGTGCCGAGCTTCGGTGTCGAACTGGGCGCGAAGCCCTGCTGTCCGGTCGTCGAGGCCGTGCAGCCACATCAGGCGGAGTGAGATCTCCATTACTGTTCGGGTGTTCGGCCCGGTGGCACTCTTGCGGCCGTCTCGCGTCATCTCCCCGATCGCCAGGATCTGATCGTGAGCGGCGAGCACCCAGCCGATGACGGTACGTCCGACGGGGGTGGTTCGGATGTTCTGGTGGTCGACAGCGAGCACCGCGCGGGCGACCGTGACGACGTACTCCGGGGAGGCGGGCTCGATGGAGATCTCGTCAGGCCTCTTGGTCATGGATTCTGCCCTCGGTCGTGGGTGTCAGAAGAGTGAGGCCCCCGAGCGCGTGGCATTGGGGGCCTCCAAGACCAGGAGGGACTCGAACCCTCGACCCCCGCTTCCTCAAAACGGTGCTCTACCTCTGAGCTACTGATAGCTGGTGATTGGTCTTCGGCAATGGTAGCGCGCGAGTGGGTGCTTAGGAGAAATCCGGTCGCGGTGTCAAGTGCCGCACGCTCGCCGCGGCGTCTGCGTGTGCGGTGGCTGAGTGCCTAGGTCTGTCCGCGCGGAAATCGGGGCAGGGGCGTTGAGGGAGACTCCATGCGCTCGAGCTGAGCAATGATCGTCTCCCGGTCGGGGATGTCGTTGGCCGATGGGCTGTCAAGCCACCACTTGTCCCGTCGTTCGCGCAGAGTTGTCCACAATCTGGACATAGATTGCAGTGTGCTTCGTTGCACCCGGACGGCGCGGAGACGACCCCAGAGATAGGTTTCGAGGTCTCGCTGCATGCCCCGGATCCCTTCGAACGGGTTGACGGAGACTCCCAGTGATTCGGCAAGTCGTTCTGTCCTACGGATGAGGTCGGCGCGTACTGCACGATCGCCGCTCCGGGATCGGTCCTCTGCCGCGAAGTAGTCGCGATTATCGGGGATGCCTGCGAGGTTCGAGGAGGTCAGCTCGTGGATCGCACCAGGTCGGCTCGCGTGATGGAGCAGCCGATTGACTTCCGCGCTATACGTTCGGTGAACGAATTGTCGGCTCGGTGTCGCTGATCTTCGGGCTGGTGACGCATTCGACCTGGTACCGCGATATCCACGGTCCTCTGCGATCGCAGACCAAGACATGCCTGCCCACACCCGCAGAGCGACGCCCAGATTCTCTACTTCGCGCAGCAGCTTCGGGGATTCACCGTTTGTTATGAACGGTGGCACCAGCCAGGCGCCTTCCCAATAGATCTCAAGGTCTTGCACGCGGGCGACTAGGTGGCTGTGCACATCTGCGGCGGCAATCGCGCGGGCCAGCAGCAGCCTCCTCGCTACGTCCACAGGCGCAGTGTCTCGCATGGCACTAGCACCGCCAATCATTCGTATCGTCACCTTTAGGGGTGACGATACTGGCATTTCTGAGTCGGACACTGATGGAAAGGAGGTTCTGAAATGTCCAAGAAGCAAAGAAAAAGCCACGACGTACGGGAATGGTTGGTCGCCCTTGCTCCGTACGCCGTGGCTCTCATCGGGGTCGTCAGCCTTTTGTTGGTCAACGGTCCCTAGTCAAGGGTGACATAGAGCGCCGCGTTCGAGCAGTGTTCGCCATGCTTCGCGACGGCGTGGGGCCCGGAGCGCCCGGACCCGCCCGTTTGTCGCGGGAGTGATGTTGGAGGCGTCGTCTATGGTGGCCGTGATGACCGACACCCCTGCCGCTCCGATAAGCATCTCGCTCGACGGGTTCCCCGAGGACTTCGACGACCCCGAGCTGGCAGGCGCGTTGTCATTCATGATCGAGCAGCAGGGACTGTTGCAGGCCCTGGTGACGGGGATCGTCGAACTGCTGCCGGACAGGTCACTCTGGAGGTTGACGCTCACCGGCGACATGGTCGCTACCGTGAACAGGATCACCGAGCGGGCAGAGAACAACCCCTACACCACCGCCCGCGGCGCCGGTCATGCCGGGGCGATCACGCTCCCGCACGACGACGGAACGTTCGACATCGTGATCTCAGCGAACGTCCTGTTCATCACCCGAGAAGACGTCGGTTTCGTCGAGGCGCTCATCGCCCACGTGATCGCTGCGGCCGAGCACCTCAGTCGGCATGAGGCCGGGCATGCCGCGCTGAGGCTGCGCGGCGAAGACGCGGGCACTTACCAGGACGTCGAGGGCCTGAGCAAGAGCGACGCGGCCTGCCGCAAGCCGCTCTCGGCGCACGTCGACGACAACCGCATCGAGCAATACACTGCCATCCACGCGCCGTCGCCGCTGCACCACGTCGACCACCTCACCGACGCGATCGCGCATCTGCGCACAGAGCTCAACGAGGCCAAGCGCACCTGGCGCGACGGTATTGGCGAGGCCGCCTATCGGACCCTCAACGCCGCGAACGGTCTGGTCCGTGTATTCGCCTACCTTGCCCCAGAACTGGGCCTAGACAACAACGGCAAGCCCCGACGGCCGGATCCGTTGCCGGAGGGCTGGAGTGACTACGTCGAAGATAGCTGGGACGCCTGGAGCCTGGCCTTTCACCGGCTGCGGCCGGTCGACGAAACCATGACCACCGATGAACTCGGCTCCGTGCTGGCCGATCTCTGCAGGCTGATGAATGCCTGGCTGCGGTCGATCGGCATCGAGTCCGGCATCACCGATGACGACCGGGAATACATCTTCTGGGAGAAGGACCGCTACTAGGGCGGTGACCAGAACCCACTCGGGGCCTCCGACGGGGGAGGCCCCGAGCAGTTCGACTCCATGCCGAGCGTAGTTTCTCGCTCTGAGGTGGTGTGCGGTTGGGCCGCAGGGGGTCACTATGATCGGGGCATTGTGGGTTCGGATCGCAGGAGGATGGATCTTTCGCTCCGGGTCTGCGCGTCGAACGTCTCGAACCCCACCTCAGGAGTATCCCTATGACCCTCATGCGTCGCGGGTATGTGAAATTCACTGATCCGGATGCCGCTGAATGCTACGCAATGTTCAGACATTGGGCTGCCGAGGTGTCCGCAGCACCCTTCAACGACGTCGACTCCCGGTGGCATGAGGTTGCCAAGTTCTATTACGAGCTGCACAGCCGTCAATGGCAAGACGAGCCCGCCTCGGTGATCGAGTATGGCCCGCTCGACTCAAACACGATAGTGGTCTGGGTGGATGCCAGCCGGTATGAGGTGTCGATGGCGCTGCTGGACGGCTTTTTCTCCGGCACGAAGAACTTCATCGGCGAGGTTCTCACCAAAGCGCGCGACCTCAGACACTCGTGGGTTGATATAGCAGATCGGATGATCGATGAGAGCGGAGAGTTTTCGCCGGCGAGAGCCACAGTGGAGACCGATGTCTTGGCCATCGATGTGCAGATGACCGGCCACGGGAGCGTTGTCACTTCTCGCACTAGTGATGGCCGGCATCGACTCACGGCGATGAGAGCGTTGGGTGCGCCCGTGATGCCGGTGCGGCTTCGCCTCTAGATCATCCGTCAACGAGTTAGTTGCTCTGGGCTGATGTCTCTCGCCCGCGCGGTGTTGCTTGGCGACTGAATCATCCCCAGTAGCTGCGAAGCGCGTCATGCCATCTCGCCCGGTAGCGGTCCCCCCTCACGCGTCGGCCGCGTGGGGGGCCGGAGACTGGCCCCGACCCCTCACGGATCATTCTCCGTCGAGCAGTGTTAGAACGTCGCGCGCGCTGGTGATCAGGGCGGCGTTGTACTCGCGGATCAGGCGGTGGCATCCACTCGAGGCAGCAGAGGTCAGGGGGCCGGGGACTGCGCCGAGACTGCGACCGAGAGCGGCGGCGTGGCCCGCCGTGTTCAGGGATCCCGAGCGCCACCCTGCCTCGGTGACGATCGTCACCCGGGAGAGGGCCGCCACGACTCTGTTTCGAGAGAGGAATCGCCACTTCGACGGCGCTGTGTCCATGGGAACTTCGGAAATGACTGCGCCGCGTTCAGCGATCCGGCTGATCAGTTCCGAGTGCCCCGCCGGGTAGGGGCGTCCGACCCCGCCAGCGACAACGGCGACGGTGGGGATGCCTGCGGAGAGGGCGGCGCGGTGAGCGGCTCCGTCGATCCCATAAGCCGCACCACTGAGGATCGTGACCTGGTGCTCTGCGAGATCGGAGACGATCTCGTTGGTGATGTGCTCTCCGTACCCTGTTGAGGCCCTGGCTCCCACGACAGCGATGGGGCGCGGTGTAGTGAGGAGTGACGCATTGCCACGGACGTACAGGGCGACGGGGCGCTGCGTGCCGAGAGCGCTGAGAGCCGGGATGGTGTCGGGATCGATGAGGGTCACGTTCGCTCGCTCGAGGGACGTGAGGTTGTGGGCGATCACCGAGGAGCTGATGTGGGGTGTCCAGCGGGAGATGGACTCCTGAGCGGTGCGCTCGGTGACTCCGGCATCCTGCAGAGCGGCCTGGAGGCCGTTCCCGGTGATTGCGTCGAACGCGGCGACCGGGCCGAGTGCATCGATCAACGATCCTGCGACGCCGTCGCCCGGTTCGATGATCGTGCTGATGGCCGCTCGCGCGTGGAGGACGTCTGTCTGGGGGAGTGTGTTCGTCTTCATCGGAAATCCCGTGCTCGTAGTTGTGAACCTGACATTTACATAGTACGAGGGGTCTCAGACATTCAAGCGGCGACTATGTCGGTTTCAGCCCGGCGTAGGCACCCCTTGGAGGTAGAGGCGCTCACAAGATGGCGCCATTCAAGGAGGAAGCAATGTTCTGGAGAAAGACCAAGCAGCCCGCAGGGCCGACCAATGAGCAGATCCGCGGTCTGTTCGCCGCCATCAGGGAACATGATCAGAATCAGTTCGGCTTGACGAATGGTCAGATCGGAGAGATCTCATCCGACCTACTCGCGGTTCTGGAGGGCCAGGGAGATGTAGCCGACTTCGCTGCAGCCCTCGGCGCGAGCTACGGTCTTGCGCCTCGAAACGCGGGCGTGATCATCTCGGTCACGACCAAGTCTCTGTACCCGGCGCACCTCGATCGGCTGAAGCGGCCGTAGTCGCGCCAGCGCCCAGACTGACCGCGATCTACCTATCTGACCCGCCGGGTCTCGCGAGCGCGCCGATGGACTTGAGCGTGCGCTCTAGCGAGATTCCGAGGAGCACAGCAAGGAAGAAGAGCGCGAACTCTTCGACTGGCCGTTGCGCGGCATCATGGATCAGCGAGGCGGACACTTGGCCGCCGCCTGAGTAGTTGAAGACCTGGACGGCGTTGTCTCTATCCCACGTTGCGGGTGGCCCTGCTACCACCTGTGCAGCATCGGGGAGCGCAACCATCACTCGGGTTTCGATCGCGGGGGCATCGAGATATCCCTCGCCGACTCCCCCGGAAATATTCGACGGCCTAACGAACGGTGTCAGTACAGCCCATCGAGCACCTTGCTGCGTCACCCATGAGGTGGAGTCGATATCCCAGGTGAACCTACGTGCCATGCCGACATCCAGGGGAAAACGGCATTTATCCGTGCCCATCCACAGTTCGCAGAACTTGTCGGGCTCTTCACGGATTCCGACCGCGCGAAGCGTCCCGGGTGAGTCGTCAGTGGACTCACCAGTGACCCAGTTGGTACTCGTGATCTCCCCTGGCATTGTGAAGTCCACTCCGACATCCACGGCTTCGGTGCCGACGTTTCGGATGAGGACAGCCTTGAAGGTGTCGGTCTCGGTGAGGGTCAATGACAGGTGGGCACCCTGACCGGGCGAAGTGAACATGATCGCTCCCGGGTTCGGCACCGTCGGGGGCCCTGCGAGCAGCCACCATGCGGCTCCGCAAATTGCCAGGGTCACTGAGCACCACAGGGCGAGTGAAGTCCAACGACGCCTACGGCTGGGGCCGGAGGTGGCACGAGTCCCGCTGCTACTGCTGGGTGGGGTTGAGATCACAAGGCCATCATGCCGCTACGCGTCGTCTCGGCAAGTGCGGGCGCGTTTGATCTCTACCCCGCCCAGATGCGGGCCTGCACCGGGCCAGCCTGCTCACTCCTGCAACAAACCCACCCTTCCCGTCGGAGCAGGGAGCTTGAGATGCCACCCGCCCAGCGCATGAGCTGCCGTCGGCCAAGCGTCGAAGTGCTCGAGCGTCAGAGAGTTCCGATGGTTGACGATGGCAGGGATCTCCAGCAGCGATAACTGGATGTAGCTCATGTGCACCGCGGTGAGGTTGAGATCGTCGGCTGTGACGTGCAGCTGCGTGGCGCAATCGACGCCCTGAGACGCGAGTTCCTGTGCGACGGCGATCACCATGGCCCCGGCGCCGCACGCGGGCTCGTAGACGGTCAGGAAGGGCAGCGTCTTCAGCTGCTCGGCGGCATTAGGAACCTGCATCGCCGCCATCAGCTGGCAGACGCTGTAGGGGGTGAAGAACTGCCCCTGATCATGGCTCGCGATCTCCAGCTGCATGTAGACCTCGCCAAGCACGTCACGCGGCTCCCTGGCCAGTTCGATAGCCACCAGGGCCAGGGCCTCGGCGAACCGCCCCCACTGGGCCTCTGAGTACCGCTCACGAGTCTGTTCGTATTGCTCCTCTCGTTTCTGGTGGCCGCGAGGGTCGAAGCGGTTGCGGAGGGCTGCTGCGCTCATCGAGCAGAAGTCACTGAAGACGCTGTGCATGTCCCTCTCGCCGGTGTTCGCGCGGAGCAGCTTAACGGTCTCCTTCGAGGACATCAGGCGCTCACCATCGTGGCGTGCGCCGCCTTCACCTCGCGCACCGACATCGCCTTACCGGTGATGCCCATCGCGTCGACGGCACAGAGCAAGTCGTACGCGTCGGTCGGGCTGTCGCCCCACGACGGGCCGCCGCTGACCATCCACCAGGTGTTGTGCAGGAAAAGGCTCGACACGTCTCGCCGACCTTCCGCCAGCGTCGTCACCGCCAGCTCGAGCAGCGCGCGGAGCGCAGGCTCGGCAGCGGTCTCCTCGGCCCCCACCTCGAGCAGGTGCTCCAGGTGCTCGAGATCTGCCTCCGAGATCTCCAGCCGGGACACCCGAGCAAGCAGCACGCCCTGCTCGATCTTCACGAGCCCCTCAGGCCCGAGCTCGAGGGAGTCGCACCACGCCTTCGCGGCGGGGGTCATCCTCGGCTCCTTCGCAATTGCGATCAGCATGTCCATTCCCATGGTGTGTGTCCTTTCGGTTGTTCCTGTTATGTGAACCTGACGTTTACAAACTAGGGAGGGGGTCGGACATTGGTGGGGGTGGGGACGATTGTGGCGAAAAGTGCTTGAATTTTGCAAGCTTTTTTCGGGATCGCGGGG
>NZ_KB454448.1:320073-410264 GCF_000340625.1 Microbacterium sp. UCD-TDU | reverse complement strand
CCCGCCTCGCCGATCTCGTGCGCGCCGCCGGCAACCGCATCGCGACCGGATTCGTGGGCACGCCGCTCGTGTGCGACGCGCTCACCATGACCGGACACACCGATGCCGCCTACGATCTGCTTCTCGAGCAGGAGTGCCCGTCGTGGCTCTATCAGGTCGTGCAGGGCGCGACCACCGTCTGGGAGCGATGGGACGCGATGCTGCCGGATGGGACCGTGAACCCCGGAACCATGACGTCGTTCAACCACTACGCGCTGGGAGCGGTCGCCGACTGGCTGCACCGCAGCGTGGCCGGACTCGCCGCGGCGGAACCCGGCTATCGTCGCATCCGCTTCGCCCCGCGGCTCGGCGGCGGTCTGACGCACGCGTCGGCGACGCAGCGCACGCCCTACGGCGAGACCTCGATCTCCTGGCATGTCGAGCAGGATGAGCTGCGGGTCGAGGTCGTGGTGCCGGTCGGTGCCACCGCCGAGCTCGATCTGCCCGGCGCGGCCCGTGAGGAGCTCGGGCACGGCGCGCACGCGCGCGCCGTGCCCCTGCGTCCGTGACGGCGGTCGCGGCTCAACCCGCCGTGGAACCGCCCGCATTCGCCGCCGCGATCAGCTGCTCGATCTGCTCGAAGTCGACGGGGAGCCCGGGGAATCCGGCGAGGCGTCCGATCGGGAAGGACGCCATCATCTTCTGCATCGCCTCATCGTTCGGCATCATCGATGCCGCGGCCGCATCGCCGCCGAGCCCGCCCATCAGGCCGCCGAGCGCCTGCTGCACGATGGCTCCGGCGATCGGGTGCGTCATCAGGTCCCCGACGGAGGAGTTCATGGTCAGCTCCTGGTGCACCGCGTCACCCGAGATCTCGACCGAGACACGGGAGCGGATGTCGCGGCTGGAGGCGGCCACCTCGACGGTGTACTCGCCACCCTCGACGACCCAGCGGTCGACGCGGATGTCCCAGTACGCGAGGTCCTCACGCCGCACGACGAGCTCGACGGAGCGGGTCTCACCCGCGGCGAGGGCGACCGAGGAGAACGCCTTGAGCTCGCGGGGCGCGCGCTGCACGATCGAGGTCGTCGGTGCGACGTAGACCTGCACGACCTCGCGGCCATCGCGGTCGCCGGAATTGGTGACGTCGAGGCGTACGACGATACCGCCGTCCGCTCCGACCTCGGCCGTCGCACCGGTGTACTCGAACGTCGTGTAGGAGAGTCCATGGCCGAACGGGAAGGTCACGTCGAGACCCTTCGCGTCATACCAGCGGTAACCGACCAGCAGGCCCTCTCCGTAGCGCACGTGTCCGAACTCGCCGGGGAAGTTACCGAAGGACGGGTTGTCCTCGAGCCGCACGGGCACCGTCTCGGTGAGCTTGCCCGAGGGGTTCACCGCACCGTAGAGCACATCGGCGACGGCGCCGCCACCGGCCTGGCCCAGCAGCCAGCTCTCGATGATCGCGGGCACGCGGTCGGCGAAGGGCAGTGCCACGACCCCGCCGTTGGAGAGGACGACCACGACGCGCGGGTTGACCTCGAGCACGGCATCGAGCACGGCCAGCTGCTCGGCAGGCAGGTCGATGTGGTCGCGGTCGAAGCCCTCCGACTCCTCCGCAGCCGGCAGACCGAGCAACAGCACCGCCACGTCCGCCGTCCGGGCGACGCCGACGGCCTCGGCCCGCAGCTCCTCCGCGGTGCGACCGGATGCCGCAACGGCTCCGCTTTCGACCGCGAAGCCCGCGGCGTAGCTGACGTTCTCGCCGCCGACGACACGCAGCTCGTCGAGTGCGTTGTCCACGCGGGTGGGGTTGATCAGCGACGAGCCGGCGCCCTGGAAACGCGGTTCGGTCGCGAAGGCACCGATCACGGCGATCTTCTGGTCTGCGGCGAGCGGAAGCAGTGCGCCGTCGTTCTTCAGCAGCACGATCGAGCGACCGGCGGCTTCCCGTGCGAGCGCGTGGTGCGCGTCGACGTCGAGCGGTCCTGCGACGGCCGGACGCTCCCCCGCTTTGCGCACGAGGTCGATGGCACGAGCGGCAGCGGTGTCGAGCACGCTTTCGGGGAGGGTTCCCGCACGAACGGCCGCGACGAGCTGCGCATCGGTCCGTCCACCCGAGGCCGGCATCTCCAGGTCGAGCCCTGCCGCGACGCCGACGACGCGATCGTTCACGGCTCCCCAGTCCGAGACCACGAGGCCGTCGAAGCCCCAGTCGTCGCGCAGCACGCTGGTGAGCAGCCACGGGTCCTCCGAGGTCCAGACCCCGTTGAGCTTGTTGTACGAGCACATGACGGTCCAGGGTGCCGCGTCCTTCACGACCCGCTCGAATCCGCGCAGGTAGATCTCGCGCAGCGGGCGCGGGTCCACATCCGAGCTCGCGCGCATGCGGTCGAACTCCTGGTTGTTGGCCGCGAAGTGCTTGAGCGAGGTGCCGACGCCCTTCGACTGGATGCCACGGACCGACGCTGCGCCGAGGATGCCGGACACGATCGGGTCCTCCGAGAAGTACTCGAAGTTGCGTCCGCACAGCGGTGAGCGCTTGATGTTGATGCCGGGGCCGAGCACGACGGCCACGTTCTCGATCGCGGCCTCCATCCCGATCGCGGCGCCCACCCGTTCGATGATCTCCGGATCGAAGGACGAGCCGATGCCGACGGCAGGCGGGAAGCAGGTGGCGGGGACGCTGCTGGCGAGACCGAGGTGGTCGGTGCTGCCGGACTGCTTGCGCAGGCCGTGCGGACCGTCGGTCATCATCACCGACGGGATGCCCACGCGGTCGATGGCCTTCGTGGTCCAGAAGTCTGCGCCGCTGGTGAGCGAAGCCTTCTCCTCGAGGGTGAGGTCGGAAGCCGAGTTCTCGGTCATTGTGTCCCTTTCGCGCACGACGTCGATGTCCTTGCGAAAACCATATGCCCTTCAGTATTAGATATCAAACGACATTCAGGATTAGGGTCGGGGTATGGCACGACGAGGTTCGTACGCGAAGGGCGTGGCGCGACGCGAGGAGATCCTGGAGAGCGCCCTCGACGTGATCGGGCGCAAGGGGTATCAGAACGCCTCGCTCAAGGAGATCGCCGAGGTCGTCGGAGTCACCCCCGCCGCTCTGCTGCACTACTTCGGTTCGAAGGAAGAGCTCTTCACCGAAGTCCTTCGAAAGCGCGACGAGCACGACGGCCTCGATCCTTCAGGCCTCAGCGACGCCGAGGCGCGGACCGGGTTCATCGAGGTGATCCGCCACAACACCGAGGTCCCGGGGCTGGTCGCCCTGTTCTCACGCCTCTCGGTCGACGCCGCCGACCCCGATCACCCGGCCCACGAGTACTTCCTCGACCGCAGCGCCCGCCTGCGCGAATCGATCGCCGACAGCTTCGGCGCCGAAGAGCGGCGCTCCGCCCTCGATCCCGACACACTCGCTCGCGTGATCCAGGCAGCATCCGACGGTCTTCAGCTGCAGTGGA
The DNA here is from genome assembly GCF_000340625.1 of Microbacterium sp. UCD-TDU. NCBI lineage: Bacteria > Bacillati > Actinomycetota > Actinomycetes > Micrococcales > Microbacteriaceae > Microbacterium > Microbacterium sp. UCD-TDU. The sequence goes on along the minus strand of NZ_KB454448.1, from coordinate 406,824 downwards.
TGATCGACCCGAGCGTCGACATGCCCGGCATCATGAGCGCCCTCATCGACGCACTCCATCCGCCCGCGCCGCCCACCGCCGACTAGACGGTCGCCGCATGTCGCGGCCCGGACTCAGCGGACGTTGCCGTTGGAGCAGGTCTGCTGCGCGGCGGAGTTGCCCTTGATCGAATCGGGCAGAGCCACGACATTGTCGGGGGTCGCTGCCGGATCCGGAGTCGCCGCGGGGTCGGTCGCCGGCTCCTCGACGGGTGCCGTCGGCTCCTGCACGACCACGCCGTCGTTCTTGTTGTTCTCATGCGTGATCTGCAGCTGCGCGTTCGCCGCGAGCGCCTCCCAGAGCGCCGAGGCGGCGGTGTAGTTGGGGACGACCTTGTTCGGGTTGGCCGAGTCCGTGCCGTTCGGGTACTGCACGAAGACGATGTCCTCGAACGGGACCGACTTGACCGCGAGAGCGATCTGGACCAGCGTCATCGGGTTCGTGAGGGACTCGCTCGGCTCCAGGTTCTGGATCGCGGTGTTCGCGAGCTTCAGCATGACGGGGACGTTGCCGAGCACGTCACCGCTGATCATCTTGCGGGCGAGGCTCGACATGTACTGCTGCTGGTTCCCGATGCGGCCCAGGTCGCTCCCGTCGCCGACTCCGTGACGCGTGCGCAGGAACTGCAGGGCCTGCAGCCCCTCGATCGTGTGGGTTCCTGCGGCCATGTCGAGGCCCGTGTAGCGGTCCTTGATCGGGTTGGCGAGACAGACGTCGACGCCGCCGATCGCGTTGGTGATCTCGATCACACCACCGAAGGTGACGCCGGCCGCGAACTGGATCTCCTGGTCGGTGAGCTCGGAGATCGTCTTCACGACGCAGTTCAGGCCGCCGTCGGTGTACGCGGTGTTGAGCGGCTGCTTGCTCATCGCGGAGGTGGCGTTGCCGTCCTTGTCGGTGCAGGCCGGGATCGGGACCATCAGGTCGCGCGGGAAGCTGACGACCGTGATCCGGCGCGGCTCCTGCGAGACATGAACCAGCAGGTTCACATCGTTGAGCGTGCCCTCGGAGTCCGCTCCGGAGCATCGCTCGCCGAAGAGGTCCTTGTACTTCTCTTCACAGGTGTCGACCCCGGTGAGCACCATGTTGAAGCCGCCCTCGTACTCGCCGATGTCCGGCGGGATCGGGTCCTGGCCCTCGATCTCGACCGCGTTCGCCGAGACGGTGCTCGAGAGGTCGTAGAAGACGTAGGCGCCGACGCCGAGCCCGCTCACCAGAACCACGGCGAGGCCGATCGCGATGAACTTCAAGAGCTGACCGACGGTGCCAGGAGTGCCCAGCTGACCATGGCGCGCGATCGTGTGACGGCGTCGGGTGTTCTGGCTCACTCGGGTCCTTTCGGATTAAGCGCCGGTGCGGGGGCACCGTGCTCAAATGCGGAGGGTGTGGGATTCGAACCCACGAGACATCTCTGCCCACTGGTTTTCAAGACCAGCTCCATCGGCCGCTCGGACAACCCTCCCGACAGACGCTTCTGTCGACCAGGCGTGAGTCTAGCCGAGAACTATTCTCCTGCGCTGACCTGGGCGGGGGCTGGAAGCGTGTCGAGCGCTCGCGCCAGGCCACCGTCGGCCACGTCTGCGGTGACTTCCCCGGCGGCTTCCTTCACCACGTCGGGCGCCTGACCCATCGCGACGGCGCGGCCGCCGAGCGCGCGAGCCCAGCCGAACATCCCGATGTCGTTGCGTCCGTCGCCGGCGACGAGGATGCGTCCCTCGTCGAGGCCCAGCTCGGTGCGCACCTGCTCCAGAGCGGTTCCCTTGTCCACGCCCTGCGGCGCGATGTCCAGCCATGCCGTCCAGCCGATCGCGTACGACACCTCGTTGAGACCGGCGTCCGCCACCAGGCGATGGAAGTCGTCTTCGTCATGGCCGGGCGAGACGACGACGATGCGTGAGACGGGGAGTTCCCCGAGCTCGTCGAAGTCGACCTGACGCCCGCCGTCGAGCGTCCAGTCATCGATCTGCTCGGTGAACAACCGCTGCCCGGAGGCGAGTTCGACCATGTACCTGGCCTCGGGAAGACGCTCTCGCAGCAGGCCCAGGACCGGAGTGGGATCGAACGTCTCCACGTTCCAGCGCTCCCAGTCGTCGCCCGAGCGGCGCATCGTCACCGCGCCGTTGGAGCACACCACGTAGTCCGCGGTCAGTCCGAGTTCCTCGACGTATCGTCGGGTCGCCATCCAGCTGCGACCGGTCGCGATGGTGACCACGTGGCCACCGTCGCGAAGCCGGGCGATCGCTTCCGGAACACCGGGGCTCATCGTCTCGTCCTGCAGCAGAATGGTCCCGTCGACGTCGAGGCCGACCAGCCAGGGCCCCGTCATCGAGCGGCCCGCCCGCCGACGAGGGGTTGGATCACTTCGAGGCCGCCGAGGTAGGGGCGAAGGACCTCGGGCACGCGCACGGATCCATCGGCCTGCTGGTGCGTCTCGAGCAGGGCGACGATCCAGCGTGTCGTGGCGAGCGTGCCGTTCAGCGTGGCGACGTGCTGCGTCTTCGCTGGTCCCTCCGCCGCATCGACGAGAGGGCGATGACGCACGTCCAGGCGGCGCGCCTGGAACGTCGTGCAGTTCGACGTCGAGGTGAGCTCACGGAAGGCGCCCTGCGTCGGCACCCATGCCTCGATGTCGTACTTGCGAGCGGCGCTGGAGCCGAGGTCTCCCGCTGCCACATCGATCACGCGGTAGGCGAGACCGAGCGAGGTCAGCATCTCCTCCTGCAGGGCCACGAGGCGCAGGTGCTCGGCTTCGGCCTCCTCCGCGGTCGTGTAGACGAACATCTCCAGCTTGTTGAACTGGTGCACCCGGATGATGCCGCGGGTGTCCTTGCCGTGCGAGCCGGCCTCGCGGCGATAGCAGGTCGACCAGCCGGCGTAGCGGAGGGCGCCGTCTGCCAGGTCGACGATCTCGTCCTTGTGATACCCGGCGAGCGCGACCTCGCTGGTGCCGACCAGGTACAGATCGTCGTCCTTGTCGAGGTGGTAGACCTCATCGGCGTGCTCGCCGAGGAAACCGGTGCCCTGCATGATCTCCGGGCGCACGAGCGTCGGGGTGATCAGGGGCACGAATCCGTTCTGCAGCGCCTTGTCGAGGGCGAGGTTCATCAGCGCGATCTCGAGGCGTGCGCCGATGCCGCGCAGGAAGTAGAAGCGCGCGCCGGAGACCTTGGCGCCGCGTTCCATGTCGATCGCCCCGAGGAGCTCGCCGAGCTCGAGGTGGTCCTTCGGCTCGAAGTCGAATGCCGGGACGTCACCGACGCGGCGCAGTTCGACGAAGTCGGCTTCGCCGCCGGCCGGGACGCCGTCGATCACCACGTTCTCGATGCGAGCCAGGGCGGCAGCCGCGGCTTCGGCGGCCTCGTTCGCCGCATGCTGGGCCTGCTTGACGCGCTCGGCGAGGTCTTTCGCCTGCGCGACCAGCGCAGCCTTCTCCTCTTTCGGAGCCTTCGCGACGAGCTTGCCGAAGGCGTTCTGCTCGGCACGCAGCTCCTCGAACGCGGAGAGCGCGGCCCTGCGCGATCGGTCGGCCTCGAGAGCGACGTCGACGGTGCTCTGGTCGTTTCCACGAGCAGCCTGCGAGCGGCGGACGATCTCCGGATTGTCGCGGAGGAGTGCGAGGTCGATCATCCACCAAGTCTACGGTGAACGCTCCGAGGTGCCGGATGTCACACTCTCGGGCCGGTGGCGTCTTCCTCTGCAGTGGTCGGCACCCCGTCGACCTGTGGAAAGGAATCCCATGAGCATCCGCGTCACCTCCCTCGACCAGCTGAACCTCGCCTTCGCCGATCGCTTCAACGCCCGCGACCTCGACGGTCTGATGGCGCTGAACACCCCGGACGTCGTCTTCGTGCCCGCACCGGGGGCGGCCGTGACGGGCACCGACGCCGTCAGAGGGGCTCTCGAGCAGTTCCTCGGTCTGAACCTGCCGATCTCGATGACGGTCCGTCACGTCTTCGAGAGCGAAGGCACCGGACTCGCGATCGCCGACTGGACGATCACCGGCACCGGTCCCGACGGATCCGCGATCGACCTCGCCGGCACGACGGCCGACGTCGCGGTGCACGACGACCAGCACGGCTGGCGCTACGTGATCGACAACCCCTTCGGCACGGCCTGAGGCGGCTCGGAGGCCCGGCCCTGCGCCCGGCCTCCGTCAGCCCTCGTCCATCCCGGTGCGTCGGCACACCCGCAACGCTCTCCGTGCACGCGAGATGCGCTGCCGTGCGGCCGCGGGTTCGATTCCGAGCCGGATCGCCACCTCCTCGGTGGAGAGGCCGTCGACCACGGTGAGCAGCAAGGGTTCCCGGAGCGTCTCCGGGAGCGAGTGCAGGGCGGCGAGCGCGCCGTCGAGGAACACCCGGACCTCCACGGCGGACTCCACGCTCGCCCCCTCGCCCGCCACGTCTTCCTGCAGGACGGCCTCCGGGCGCCGCGCACGCTGCCGCGCGAGATCGATGGCGACGTTCCTGGCGATGACATCGAGCCAGGCGCACATGCGCCCCGGTTGCGGGGTCTCCAGGTGCGAGACCGAGCGCCAAGCCCGCAGGAGCGCGGTCTGGGCCGCGTCCTCCGCGTCGGAGACAGGCACCCCCAGCGAGATGCTGCGCCGCCGAAGCCGGTCGGGCTCGGTCTCGATCAGCGCGGAGAGCACGGCCTGCGAGTCGCCATGGGAGACATCGCGCATTCGTTCGCTCCCCTCGTCGCGGTCGAGCAGGGTCGCCCTCGCGGATGAGGAGACCCGAGCACTTCCCGGTTTAGAGTAGCGCCATGACCACCAGCGCCCCCGTCCCGCGACAGGCGGCGCTCGTCTACAACCCGATCAAGGTCGACGGAAAGCACCTTCGAGCCCGTGTCCGCGACCTCTCGCGCGAGGCGGGATGGGAGCATCCGGCCTTCTACCCGACGACCGTGGAGGATGCGGGTCAGCATGCCACGGCGCAGGCTCTCGAGCGCGGTGTGGACGTCGTGCTGGTCGCGGGAGGCGACGGCACGGTGCGCGCCGTGTCGGAAGCGATCGCGAACAGCGGTGTGCCGCTGGCGATCCTGCCCAGCGGCACCGGGAACCTGCTCGCCCGAAATCTCGGACTCCCCCTGGGCGACCCGACGGAGATGATCCGCGCAGCGCTCGGCGACTTCCGGCATCCGATCGACATCGGCTGGGCCCGCCTCACACGACAGGACGGCGAGGAAGCCCGGCACGCCTTCGTGGTGCTGGCCGGAATGGGGCTCGATGCCGACATGATCGCGAACACCCGCTCCGATCTGAAGAGATCAGTGGGGTGGATCGCGTACGTCGATGGCGCCGCCCGTTCCCTGCCGCGCGCGAAGCCCTTCCGCGCCGTCTACCAGGTCGATGAGGGGCGCCTGCACTCGCACCGCGCATACAGCCTGCTCTTCGCGAACTGCGGCACCCTTCCGGCCGGCATCTCCCTGATCCCCGACGCGTCGATCACGGATGCCGCGCTCGACGTCGCCGTCATCCAGCCGACCGGCATCTTCGGCTGGTTCGGGGTATGGCGGAAGATCTGGTGGGACAACTCCGTGCTGCATCGCTTCCGCGCGGGGCGCCGCGTGCTCGAGCATCGCGGCAAGAACGCCTCGGTGCACTACTTCCACGGATCAGCAGCTGAAGCCGCGTCAACCGACCCCGTCCCTATCGAGCTCGACGGCGACGAGTTCGGCGAAGCCGTGCGCATCACCTGCTGGGCTGATCCCGGAGCGCTGCTGCTGGCACTGCCCTCGGGTCACCCGGTGCACACCCTCTGAGAGCCGAAGGGCGCCTCGGGATCAGAGGACCTCGACCGTTCCGTCGAGAGCTCCGCCGACGAGGGTCAGCGTGAAGGGAGCATCGTCGTCGACCGTGTCCTCACCGAAGGAGAGGATGGTCGCACGCGGCGCCATGTCCATCGTGCAGGCCTGGTCGGCGTCGGTTGCGAACGTCGCCGTCCCCGCGTTTCCCGATCCCTCGAGCGAATCGACGACCGGCGGGCAGGACGAGGAGCCCCAGGTGAGCAGCACGAGACCGCCGTCGTCGAACCAGCCGGCGGAGGGCAGGTACTCGGTCGAGGTGCCCGGCGTCCCCGTCGCGGCCGGGTCGGCGTCGAGGTCCACGTCGTCGGTGATGTCGCCGTAGGAGACGTTGAGGGTGATGTCGGCGGTCGGATCCACTCCCTCGGGAAGCGCGCCGATGCTCGCGCGCGGCGCGAGGTCGGCCGTGCAGGCCTTCTCGGTGCCATCGCCGTCCGGATCCACGAGCGTGACCGTGACGGTCTGGCCCTGGGCCTCGACCGTGTCGACCTGCGGCACACACGTCGAAGAGCCCCAGGTGACGACGGCGAACATGCGTCCGTCATCGAGCAGCGTGCCCTCGACATCGTTCTGGTCGTCGACGCCGCCTGCGCTGGGGGCAGGCGAGCTTGTCGGCGTCTGCGCACCCGGCCCAGCGGTGCACCCCGCGACGAGGAGCGCAGCGGCGACGAGACCGATGACGGAGGCGAGAGGACGAAGCGCGAGGGTCATGCTCACAGGGTAGTCCCGGAGAAGTTCGCGCGGATAGCCCGCATCGCCTACTGGAGGGCGGAGGTGAGCCGGGCGAGGTTGTCGAGCACGGTCGAGCGCAACGGCTGCTGCATCCACTCCTCCAGGGTCAGCTCGCGGCTGAGGGAGCGGTACTTGTCTTCGACCTCGCGCATCTCGGCGACGAACTCCTCGCCGCGCACCAGCATCGAGACCTCGAGGTTCAAGCCGAAGGAGCGCATGTCCATGTTGCTGGAGCCGATGACCGCGACCTCGTCGTCGATCGTCAGCGTCTTGGTGTGCAGAATGTAGGGCTTGCGATACATCCAGATGCGGACGCCCGCCTTGAGCAGCACCTCGTAGTAGCTGCGCTGGGCGTGATAGACCATCGCCTGGTCGCCCTCTTCCGAGACGAACAGCTCGACGTGCACCCCGCGATCGACGGCTGCCGTGACTGCGAGCAGCAGCGCCTCATCGGGGACGAAGTAGGGGCTGACGATCATGATCTTCTTCTTCGCCGCATACAGCAGAGCGAGGAAGAGACGGAGGTTGTTCTCGACTTCGAACCCCGGTCCTGACGGCACCACCTGGCAGTCGAGGTCGCCGGAGCCGATGTTCGCGTGGGCGATGTCGATGCCCTCGAGCACCGTGTCGGTCTCGCTGTACCAGTCGGCGACGAAGATCGCGTTCACGCTCAGCACCACGGGGCCGTCGAGACGGACCATCAGGTCGACCCAGTGCAGACCGCGCCTGATGTTCTTCTTCAGGTTGTAGGTCGAGTCGGTGACGTTCTGCGATCCGAGGAAGGCGATGTTGCCGTCGACGACGAGGAGCTTGCGGTGATTGCGCAGATCGGGACGCTGCATCTTTCCCTTGAGCGGCTGCACCGGAAGCATCAGGTGCCAGTCCGCGCCCATCGCATTGAGCCGCGCGATGGTCTGCTTGTAGCGGGGCTTGCCGCGGTTGGCCCAGTGGTCGAGCAGCACGCGCACCTCGACGCCGCGCGCGCGGACCTCTTCGAGAGCACGGAAGAAGTTGTCGGTCGCGGCATCCGACTGCAGGATGTAGAACTCGACGTGCACATACTCCTGCGCCGTGCGGATCGCCTCGGCCATCTCGTCGAGCGACTCCTGGTAGTCGGAGATGAGATGAGCGCCGTTGTCGCCAGAGAGCGGGAGGGCGCCGAGCGTCTGGTTCATCTGCACGATCGGCCCGAACCACGCGGGGGCGTTCGGTCGGAGCGTGCCGAAATGCAGGTGCTCACTGGTCTCGGCGATGTACTCGTTGATCTGGTCCTGCTTGCGCCGGCGTGCCCGCGGGAGACGCGGATTGCCGATCACGAGGAACAGGAAGACGCCGACGAACGGGATGAAGAAGACCGCCAGCAGCCATGCCATCGCCGCCGTCGGGCGGCGGTTGCGAGGGATGACGATGATCGCCGTGACACGGATGATGACATCGAGCACCAGCAGGAAGGCGGCGATCCACCATCCCCAGGTCTCTGCAGTCATCGCGCCCCCTTGCCACCGCAGTGACCATCACAGCCGTTGCGCACCAGAGCCGGTGCGCTGGCTTCACAGTAGCCGATGGGTCGGACTCAGGCGCGCGGCGGAAGACCCCGCGCGGCGCGCTCCTCGGCCTCGATCTGCGCGTGCACCTTGCGCTCGGTGCGGTCGAAGCGGAGGATGCCGCGGACCACGAAGAAGAACACGATGCTCACCCCGACGGTCGGCAGAAGCGACCATGCCGCGGCGAGCCAGAAGTTGTCCATCACTCCATGGTACGCGAGCCACTGTTCGTGCACAGTTCCGGGCTCACAGGATCTGTGTCCACAGGCCCCCGTTCGGCGCCCACCGGTCCGCACCCTGGACCACACTCTGGGGATGACCACAGTTCTCCGCGCCGCAGATTCCGCCGCCTTCCTCGGCATCGTCCCCACTCTCGCGGGCTTCACGCCTCGTCGGAGCACCGTGCTCCTCCCCTTCCGGGGCACCCGCACCGACGGGGCCATGCGTCTCGACCTCCCCCGCGACGGGACCGACCTCGAGGCCTACGCCGACGCCGCGGTCGGCCTCGTGGCGCGGGTATCCGGGACGGATGCTGTCGCCGTCGTCGTCTACACCGACGAGGAGGCGCACCCCACCCGAGACGGCCTCGTCCTCCCGCATGCGGTGATGCTCGACGAGCTCTTGGGATGCGCCGAAGATGCGGGGCTCCGCGTGGTCGACGCCCTCTGCGTGACCCCTTCCGGGTGGTCGAGCTACATCGACGACGAGCCGGAGCTCGGATCGCTGACGCAGATCAGTCGTCCGTCCGATCTGCTGCCGACGGGCGATGTCTCCGGAGACCAGAGCGTCGGCGCGGAACTCCCCCCGGTCGATCTCGCGGAGAAAGAGCGTGTGGGAAGAGCATCGGTCGAGCTCGCCGCGCTCCTCGGTGGGAAAGGACGAGGTCGGCTGACGGCACGGGAGAACCCGCAGCTCGTCGCCGCGCTCGTCCTGCTCGAAGACGTTCCGGCCTTCTTCGAGTCGGTGCTGGCTGCGCCCGACGATCTCCCGCCTCTCGCGACGGCCACGCTGCTGTGGTGCTTGGAACGACCTCTGCTGCGCGACGTCGCGATCGCTCAATGGGCGACCGATCTGGCCGGCGGCATCCGCACGCTCGATGCGCAGAGTGCGTTCGCCGCGTCCGGGGTGATGGTCCCCGACGAGGTGGGCCAGGTGTTCCTCGGACGCGGTCCCACCCCCGACACCGACCGCCTGCGAGGCGCGCTGTCTGCGATGCGCGAAGCGGCCGCGAGGGCACCGCGACCCGCGCGACCTGCCCCGCTCACCGTCGCCGCGTGGCTGTCCTGGGCCTTGGGGCGCGCGAGCCACGCGGGCCGATACCTCGAGATGGTGCGCGAGATCGACCCCCGCTACCCCCTCGCCGCCCTCCTGGAGACGATGATCGGCGGTGCGATGCTGCCGGAATGGGCGTTCCGGTCTCGCTCGGCGGAGTGAAGGCGGGGCGGGGTGAAGGCGGCGCGGATCGGGCTACTTGACCAGGGGGAACAGAATGGTCTCGCGAATGCCCAGGCCGGTGATGGCCATCAGCAGACGATCGATTCCCATGCCCATTCCTCCGGACGGCGGCATACCGTGCTCGAGAGCCCGCAGGAACTCCTCGTCGACCGGCATCGCCTCGACATCACCGCGGGCTGCGAGCTTGGCCTGCTCGACGAAGCGCTCGCGCTGGATCACGGGGTCCACGAGCTCGGAGTACCCGGTGGCCAGTTCGAAACCACGGATGTAGAGGTCCCACTTCTCCACGACGCCCGCGATCGAGCGGTGTTCACGGACCAGAGGCGACGTATCGACGGGGAAGTCCATCACGAACGTCGGGCGAACGAGATCGCCCTTCACGAAGTGCTCCCACAGCTCCTCGACGAGCTTGCCATGGGTGGCTTGCGGCGGCAGGTCGACGTCGTTCTCCTGGGCGAACGCGATCAGGTCTTCGACCGAGTCCTGAGGGGTGACGGTGCGACCCGAGGCGGCGGAGAGCGACTCGTACATCGAGATCCGGTCCCACTCGCCACCCAGCTCGTACTCGGTGCCGTCGGCCCAGGTCACGGTCGTGGACCCGGCGACCGCGATCGCCGCGTTCTGCACGAGCTCCTGCGTGAGCGCGGCCATCTGGTTGTAGTCGCCGTATGCCTGGTAGGCCTCCAGCATCGCGAACTCGGGGCTGTGCGTGGAGTCGGCGCCCTCGTTGCGGAAGTTGCGGTTGATCTCGTAGACGCGCTCGATGCCGCCGACCACCGCGCGCTTGAGGTAGAGCTCCGGCGCGATGCGCAGGTAGAGCTCGGTGTCGAACGCGTTCGAGTGGGTGATGAACGGGCGAGCGGAAGCCCCGCCGTGCTGCACCTGCAGCATGGGGGTCTCCACCTCGAGGTAGTCGTGGCTCGTGAAGGTCGAACGCAGGCTCGCGTTCACGGCGGCACGGGCGCGCACCGTGTTGCGCGCCTGCTCCCGCACGATCAGGTCGAGGTAGCGGCTGCGCACGCGTCCTTCCTCGCTGAGCTCGGAGTAGGCGTTGGGCAGCGGCAGGATCGCCTTCGCGGCGACCGTCCAGTCGTCGGCCATGATCGACAGCTCGCCGCGGCGGCTGGAGATGACCTCGCCGTGCACGAACACGTGGTCGCCCAAGTCGACGTACTCCTTCCAGTCCGCCAGCGATTCCTCGCCGACGTTCGCGAGGGAGATCATCGCCTGGATGCGCGATCCGTCACCCGCCTGCAGCGTGGCGAAGCAGAGCTTGCCGGTGTTGCGGCTGAACACCACCCGACCCGCGACCCCGACGATGACGCCGGTCTCGGCGCCCGCCTCGAGCTCGCCGTATTCGGCGCGCAGCGCGGGAATCGTGTGCGTCACGGGCACGCCGACCGGGAACGCCCCGCCGCCCGCGTCCGCCCGCTTCTCGATCAGGCGCTCGCGCTTGGCGAGACGCACGGCCTTCTGTTCGTGGACGTCCTCTTCGAGGGAAGAGTCGGTCGAGGCCGGTTCGGGCGCGGCGGACGCGTCAGTCATGTGCGGGGCTCCTTGGAAGTCCCTCCCAGTTTACCGAGGCGGCGTGCCGCTCCTCGGCACGCGCTGGGTAGCCTCGAAGAATGGCCCACACCCGCATCCTCCGCGCGTTCGCCGCCCTCTCGCTCTCGATGGCGGCGGTCCTCGCCCCGGCAGCAGCTCTGGCAGCGCCCGGCGGGTCCGCATCGCCGGTCGCCGCCGCGCCGCATCCGGCCGCTGCGGAAGATGTCGACGACTTCTCCTACAGCTCGTGGGATGCCGTCTACGAGATCGGTCTCGACGACGAGGGCCGTGCTCGCATGCGAGTGACCGAGACCCTGGTCGCCGACTTCCCGGACTTCGACCAGAACCACGGCATCGTCCGCGGACTCGTGACGTCGTACGAGGGGGCGAGCACCGAGACCTCGGTCCTGTCGGTGACCGATGAGAACGGCGCAGACGTGCCGTACGAGACCGACGAGGAAGACGGCCTCCTCTACGTGCTCACGGGCAACGACGATGACTTCGTGCGAGGGCTCACGACCTACGTGATCGAGTACGAGATGCGCGATGTGATCCTTGCGACCGCTCCGTCCGCGGGATCTTCCGCTCCCCCGGCCGACGAGTTCTACTGGGACCTGCTCCCCCTCGACAGCACGCAGCCCATCGACCGCTTCCGCGCCGAAGTCGTGTTCGACCCGGCATTGAGCGCGGAGCTCAACGGAGCCACGCGGTGCTACACCGGCCCTTCCGGCTCGAAGGACGAGTGCGAGTTGGAAGGCCCGACCACCGACGGCGGTACCGCGACATTCCGCGTCGAGTCGGGCGCGCGCCCGGCCGGCGACGGCGTGACCGTCGCCATCGGCCTCGACCCCGACGCCGTCGCCCAACCCCTCGCCCGCACTCCGGACCCGGTCGCCGATATCGCTCCGATAGCGGCTGCGGTGGGCGCTCTCGGGCTCTCCGTCGGCAGCTGGGTGGCCGTGTCCGCCTTCACGCGCAGACGGCGCGTCGCCACAGGGATCGTGGTCGCCCAGTACGACGTGCCGGATGCGCTGCCGCCGCTGCTCGCCGCCGCCGTGGTTCCCGGCGCCAAGGACGTGATCCCGGCCGAGATCGTGCACCTCGCCGTGCGCGGCGTGCTGCGCATCGAGGAGGGAGACGAAGACGAAGACCCACGGCTGCGCCGTCTGCCCGGAGCACGCATCCCCGACCAGTTGGACGTCGATGCGCTCGAAGCGCTGTTCGCCGATGCGGACACCGACGATGTGGTCGATCTCCCCGCCGCCGACGAAGCCTTCGCCGCTCGCATGACCGCGCTCCAGCACAGCGGAACGACCGCGGCCCGGAAACGCGGACTCACCGAGAAGGTGCGCAGCCGAGGTGCGATGCTCCTGCAATGGTGCGCGATCGGCATCGCTGTCCCCGGCTTGGGGTTCGGGATCTGGAGCGCGGCCAGCGGACGGCTGTCGGCGATTCCCGCCCTCGTCGTGATCGCGTTCGGCACGTTCCTCGTTCTCCTCTCCAGCCTCTATGCCTTCTCGAAGCACACCGTGCTCACCGCCGAGGGTGCCCGCACGAACGAGTACCTGCAAGGGGTGAAGGAGTTCATCCGCGTCGCGGACGCAGACCGCCTACGCATGCTGCAGTCGTACAGCGGGGCTGAGCGAAGAGCCGACGGCACCGCCGACGTCATCCACGTGTACGAGAGGCTTCTCCCCTACGCCATCCTGTTCGGCATGGAGGACGAATGGGGCGATGTGCTCGAGAAGGCCTATACGACGGCCCAGCACGGAGCATCCTGGATCGGCGATCCCGCATCGTTCGCGCTTCGGGCACAGCTCGCCACGTTCGTGGCCTCGTCCCACTCGGCCGCGACGTATTCGGCCGCCTCTTCGGGCACGTCATCGAGCGCCGGCGGATCGTTCGGCGGCGGCTTCTCCGGAGGTGGCGGCGGCGGAGGGTTCTCCGGCGGACGCTGAGCCCATCTTCCGCGACCGGGCGTGCGACGCGAGTCGAGCGGAGGAGCTCTCAGATCAGCGGCGGCGCATCGGAGGCTTCGCGCAGCGCGCGCTCGACGGTCGACTGCACCAGTGCCGAGAGATAGCCACCGGGGTTCTCGACGCCGATCTCCCGCAGCCGTGCGGTCGACTGTCCGATGATCGACCGCGAGAACTCGGTCGCCGTCGCGATGGCATCCGCATATGCCGGGCGGTCGGTCTCGGCGATGACGACGGGCTCGCACCCCATCTCCACGGCGAGTGCCTGAGCGATCGGCAGCACGGCGGCTGGAGCCGTCACCGCGGCGAACCCGGCCTGGAGCTGTCGAAGGTCGATCGAGGTCCCGGTGAAAGTGATCGCAGGATGCACGGCGAGGGGGATCGCCCCGCGCTCGGCCGCCGGGCGGAGCACCTCGATGCCGTACGCAGGATCGGTGTGGAGCACGAGCTGACCGACCTGCCAGCCTCCCACTTCGGCGATGCCCGCCACCAACGAAGGCAGCTGTTCGGAGGGGACGGCGATGACCACGAGTTCTGCTCGACGGACCACCTCCAGAGCCTCGAGCACCGGCACATCCGGGAGCACGGCGGAGGCGCGTTCGTCATCGGATCCGCTGGTGATCCCGATCACGGCATGTCCCGCACCTCCGAGCGCCGCACCGACGACCGGCCCGACGCGCCCTGCGCCGATGATGCCGACGCCGAGGCGACCGTCACGCGTCATCTTCGCTCCTCCTCCGCCGCCGCAGCGGGGGCGCCGGAGGGGTGTCGGACACAGCCGGGGGTGCGACAGGAGGTGCCGGTGGAGGCGTCACCTGCGGCGCGGCCGGGGGCGCCACAGGAGCACTCGCGGGAGCAGCCGGCGGCGGAGTCACCGGAGGCAGGACCGGGGGCGCAGGAGTAGCTGCCGGGGGCGCAGGAGGAGCTACCGGGGACGCAGGAGGCGTCGCGGGAGTACGCGCGGGCGGCCCGACCGGCGGAGCAGGCGGAACAACCGGAGGGGCGGGCGGAAGAACCGGCGGCGCAGGCGGAGCCGTCTGCACGGGGACGGGGAAGACCGGCGGCGGGCCGGCGTAGGCGGGCGGGGCCATAGGAGCGGCCACCGCTGCCTCGTCGGTGTGCGCGCTCCACCGGTGAGTGGTGTCGCGCGAGGCCGCCTCGGCGGCGGCGAGGCTGACCTCGTCGATCAGCGCCAGCGCGTCCGCCCGCTCGAACCCCGAGAGGTATCCGGTGATGGGACCGGGCACGGTGTGCACCTGCGCGCCGGAGACCCGCTGCGCCCGATCGATCGGTCCCTGGCTGAGGGAGACGCCCTGCAGGCGTGCCAGTGGGAACACCGCGAGCTTGCGCCACACGTTCCCGCGGCGCAGCAGCAGACCGAAGTCGGCGACCAGGTAGCCGTGACGCTTCCACGAGAACGGACGCCGCCACCGCGCGCGCCGCGCCATCGTGCGATAGGTGTCGCCGTCTGCGGGGCCGACGATGCCCTGTTCCCAGAGGAACGGGATGCTCTCCGCCGGCACGTCGGGCAGCACCAGGGAGAGCACCCGCTCGACGTCGGCGCGCTTACCGACCGGCAGCACCACGTTGAACTGCTGCCCGCTCCCGGACGACTGCTGAGCGGCGCTCTTGCCGCTCATCCGGTTGATCTTGATCGTCCACCAGCCGAACGGGCGCCACAGCAGCGACTGCGAGACCTCCACCGCGAAGATGCGCCCCGGCGGAAGGGTCTCGGTCACGGTCGTGAGAAGACCGTAGGTGATCCGCACACCGTCAGGGGTCGGCGCGATCGAGTAGCGGAGGGACTTCGAGATCTGCGCCCACGTGATACCGACCACGGCGATGACCATGGGCACGCCCATGCCGAGGCCCATCCCGAGGATCACGATGCCGCCGTCGGTGACGCCGTCGGCCAGCATGCCGATCAGCGCACTGCCGATCGCGACCGCGAAGATCGCTCCGAAGAACACGAACCAGAGCAGGCCCGAGATCAGTTGCGATCCCACGAGCCGGCCGGTCGGGATCTTGACGACGCTCTCAGGGACCACGTCGGCGAGATCCACACCGGAGATGAGATCGTTCACCCCCGCGTTCATCGATCCGACCAGCTGCGCCCGAGCGGACGCCGGTGCGGCCGCTGCCGCACCCGAGTTCCGTGCGGCATCGCGCGCCGCGCGTGCCCCGGAAGCCAGGCGCAGGATGTCGGCGCGCACGGCCTCGGCCCGCGGCGTCGCGAGGTACTCGAGCTCGACGTTCGCGTCGTTGCCGGCGCCGACGACCTCGAGCTTGGCGAGTCCGATGATACGAGCGGGGAACGGACGGGTCAGGTTGACGCCCTGCACGCGGTCGAGGGGCGCGCGGCGGTGCGAACGGAAGATGATGCCCTTGCGGACCTCGACATGGTCTCCGGTGATCCGGAACTGCTGGAAGCGCCAGACGAACCAGAAGATCAGCACCAGCACGACCACGAGCCCCAGCACGCTGAGCAGCGCGACGAGGATCAGGTTGTTCGAGAGCACCCAGTCGACGGGGTCGGCGCCGCCGTAGTCGCCGTAGTGCGCCTCTTCGGGCGTGAACAGCGCCACGGCCCAGGCGATGAGCCGATCCCGCATGTTCGCGATGACGATACCCGCGATGATGATCAGCGCCAGCCCGCCCTTGAAGAGCGGGGTGAGCGGGTGCATCCGGTGCCACTCGCCGTTCGCGAGCGTCTCGGAGGCCTCGCCGCCGACGGGTGCCTGAGCGCTCGGCGCGAGAGGGGGCTGCTGCTCGCTCACAGGCCTGTCCGGCGAGTCTCGGCGACGTGGATGAGCGTGTCGCGCAGCGCCTCGGCCGCCTCTTGGGTGAGACCCGGGATCTGCACACCGGTCGTGGCCGCGGCCGTGACCATCTTGAGCTGGGCGATGCCGAAAGCGCGATCGAGCGGCCCCTGCGTGATGTCGACCAACTGCATGCGGCCGTAAGGCACGGCGATCATGCGCTGCCAGAGGATCCCCTTGCGGAAGACGATGTCATCAGCACGGAGCATGTAGCCGATCGCCTTCGCCTGCCGCGGGAGGATGATGAGCGCGAACACGGTGATGAGCAGCATGATCCCGGCGGGGATCCACACCCACTGCTGGTGCAGCACGATGTTCAGTACGACGGCGGCGACGATGACGAGCACGATGAAGATCACGTTCTGCAGGATCTGCGAGACGACGTAGCGCGGCGAGATCTGGTGCCACGTGCCGTCGAGCTCGAGGCGGGCCTCGTTGCGTGCCGTGCGCAGCTGCGTGTACGTCCCCCGGTCGAGGGCGTCGAGGTCAGTGCCCTCCGCCGGGTTCAGGGGCGCGGTCTCTGGGTTCTGAGTCATCAGGATCCTTCGGCAGGGTGCAGAACTGTTCGGCGACGAGCGCGGCGATCACGAGGACGATCGCACTTCCGATCAGGGCCAGCATGGCCACAGTCGACCCTACCTGCGGAACCAGGGGACGCGACACGAGGAAGACGAGCAACCCGCCTCCGAAGCCGGCCATGATCGCGCCGAGCAGGCTCGACGCCCGAGCGAGCGTCGCCGCCCTGAGTGCACGGAACGGATCGATGCGGATACCCGATCGCACGCTCCGGCGCACCGGCCAGGCGACGCCGAGGGATGCCGCGGCGATCAACAGCAGGAGCACCGGGAGCAGCAGCGACGGAGTGAAGGTGATACGGCCAGACGCGGTCAGCAGGTGATCGAGCAGGAAGCCGCCGGCACCGGCGAGCAGCGCGAGGACGACGAGCACGCCGGCAGAGGTGCGTCTCATCCCTCGCCCCGGGCGCGCAGCTCGGCTGCGAGGTCGGCGACTCTGCCCCGACCGGGCAGCACCGCGTCCTGGTCGAGGTCCAACCAGGGATCGAGCACGAAGAGCCGCTCAGCGGCCCGAGGGTGCGGCAGCTGCAGACGCGGCTCGTCGGAGAGCACATCGTCATACGCGATGAGGTCGAGATCGAGGGTGCGGTCGCCCCAGCGCTCACGGCGCTCCCGGCCGTTCTCGTCCTCGATGGCGTGCAGCATCCCGAGAAGGATCTCCGGAGCGAGCCGCGTGGTGACCAGTGCCACGGCGTTGACGTATCCGGGCGCTTCGGGGTCGGGGCCGTCGAGACGGAGGGCCACGGTCTCGAACAGCCGGGAGAGGCGCACCTCACTCACCAGCGGCAGCCGGGCGATCCTCTCGGCCGCCGCCCTGATCGTGCCGTGACGATCCCCGAGGTTCGCACCGAGCGCGACGACCGCGGTGGTCTCCGGGCGTCCGGGGCGAGGCCCCGGCATGTCGGGCGGGTTCGTGAGGTTGCGGCTCATGCGCTCGTCTCCTCCATCGCGTCGGGCGTGCGGCGGCGGATGATGGTGACCGCCACATCGGCGAAGTTCAGGGGGATCGGCGCGTGCGGCTTGTGCACGGTCACGACGACCTCCTGCACCCGCCGGTCCTCGAGACCCACGGCGGCGATGCGCTCGGCGAGCGTCTCGATCAGGTTCACCGGTTCACCGGCCACCACGGCGGCGACCTTCTCGGCCAGCTCTCCGTAGTGCACCGTGTCCGTCACGTCGTCCGAGTCGGCGGCCTTCGCGAGCGACAGCCGCAGACGCAGGTCGATCGTGAAGTCCTGTCCGTCCCGGCGCTCGTGCTCGAAGACGCCGTGACGACCGAACACGGTCAGACCGGTGAGGACGATCTCGTCGAGGGACTGCATGCCTCTAGCGTACGGGGCCGCCCCGATACGCCTCAGCCTTCCCAGGCGTGCGCGATCGCGAGCGCATCACGCGTGGATGCCACGTCGTGCACGCGCACGGCCCAGACTCCCGCCCTGACCGCGAGGGCGCTGGTCACGGCGGTCGCGAGATCGCGCCGAGACTCCGACACCTCGTCGTCGGGGCCGGTCTCGTGACGCAGCGCCTCGGCGAGGAACCGCTTGCGCGAGGTGCCGATGAGCACGCGAGGCCCCAGCGCGACGATCTCGTCCAGTCCCCGCAGCACGTCCCAGTTCTGCCCACCCGCCTTCGCGAACCCGATGCCGGGGTCGACGATGAGACGCGACGGAGCGATTCCGGAGGCCGCGGCCTCGCCGATGCGCTCCTGCAGCTCGCCGGCGACCTCACGCGCGACCCGCCGATACTCGGCGTTCGCGTACATGTCGGCCGAGAAGCCACGCCAGTGCCCGATCGCGAAGTCGGCCCCGGATTCCGCGACGGCCGCACGCATGTCGGCGTCGGCGAGCCCTCCGGAGACATCGTTCACGATCCTGGCGCCGGCCCGCACGGCCGCGGCCGCGGTCGAGGCGCTGAGCGTGTCGACGCTGACGGGCACTCCTGCGGCGGCGAGCTGCTCGATCACGGGGATGACGCGCTGTTGCTCGACCGTGTCACCGACGCGGTCGGCACCGGGTCTGGTCGACTCTCCGCCGACGTCGAGCACTGCTGCGCCCTCGGCCCGCAGCCGCAGTGCGTGGGCGACCGCGCGATCGACGTCGAGGTAGCGCCCGCCGTCGCTGAAGGAGTCGGGTGTGACGTTGACGATGCCCCAGATGCCGGTCATCAGCGCGCAGCCGCCCCGAGCGGGACGGACGCGCCGATCAGCGTGATCAGCTCCGTCCTGGCGACGGCATCCGTGTACTCGCCGCGCGCCGCGATCGTGAGCGTCGATGCCTCGGTCTGCCGGCCGCCGCGCATCGTCACGCAGCCGTGCGAGGCATCGAGCACGACCAGCACGCCCCGGGTGTCGAGGTGCTCCGCGATGGTATCGGCGATCTGCTCGCCGAGGCGCTCCTGCACCTGGGGGCGGGCCGCGAGGATCTCGACGACGCGCACGAGCGCTCCGAGTCCCACGACCTGCTCGCCGGGGAGGTAGGCGATGTGCGCATGCCCGGCGAACGGCAGCAGGTGATGCTCGCAGACGGAACGGAAGCGGATGTCGCGCAGGAGCACCGCACCGGAGGGCAGGGTGTCGGGTGCGGGACCGCGCGAGACGCTGATGGTGCGCGCGAGCGGCTCCGCCGGGTCTTCGCCGACGCCCGAGAAGAACTCGGAATACAGCTCGGCCATGCGCGACGGGGTCTGCTTCAGCCCCGGTCGGTCCGGGTCCTCGCCGATCGCCTCGAGCAGCTCTCTCGTGAGCCGTTCGACACGTTGCCTGTCTACCGTCACGTCACGCCGTCGCGGGCCGCGGGTTCCCGGCTCCCGCCGAACCCTGCTGCGTGCGCGGCGCGCTGGCCGGAGCCTCGACGGAGGCCGCGAGCGAGACGTCCTTCTTCGGCACCTCGATCGGAGGGCGCTCGGACACCGGGCGTCCTTCGCTCGAGAGCCACAGCGGGCGCTCGGGGAGCTTCTTGATCTCGGTGAAGATCTCCGCGATCTGGTTGTGGTCGAGGGTCTCCTCCTCGAGCAGCGCGAGGGCGAGCTTGTCGAGGATGTCGCGGTTCGCGCTGATGACCTCGTACGCCTCGTTGTGTGCCTGTTCGATGAGGGCACGGACCTGGGTGTCGACCCGCTCGGCGATCGTCTCGGAGTACTCGCGGCCTCGACCCATGTCGCGGCCGGCGAAGGGCTCGCCGCCTTCCGTTCCCAGCTTCACCGGACCGAGTTCGGCGGTCATGCCGTACTCGATGACCATCTTGCGGGCGATCGAGGTGGCCTTCTCGATGTCGTTCGAGGCACCGGTGGTCGGATCGTGGAACACGATCTCCTCCGCGACGCGGCCACCCATTGCGTAGGTCAACTGGTCCTGGAGCTCGTTGCGGGTGACGGAGTACTTGTCATCCAGCGGCAGCACCATCGTGTAGCCGAGGGCCTTGCCGCGGGGCAGGATCGTGATCTTGGTCACGGGGTCGGTGTAGTTCATCGCCGCGGCGGCGAGCGCGTGACCGCCCTCGTGGTACGCCGTGATCAGCTTCTCCTTGTCCCGCATCACACGGGTGCGACGCTGCGGGCCGGCGATCACACGGTCGATGGCCTCGTCGAGGGCGCGGTTGTCGACCAGTTGCGCGTTCGAGCGCGCGGTGAGCAGCGCGGCCTCGTTGAGCACGTTCGCAAGGTCGGCACCCGTGAACCCGGGGGTCTTGCGGGCGACGACCTCGAGGTCGACGCTCTTCGCCAGGGGCTTGCCCTTGCTGTGCACCTCGAGGATCTTCTGACGGCCCTTGAGGTCGGGCGCGTCGACGCCGATCTGGCGGTCGAAGCGGCCGGGACGCAGCAGCGCGGGATCGAGGATGTCCGGGCGGTTGGTCGCCGCGATCACGATGACGTTCGCGTTCGGGTCGAAGCCGTCCATCTCCACCAGCATCTGGTTGAGGGTCTGCTCGCGCTCGTCGTTGCCACCGCCCATGCCGGCGCCACGGTGGCGACCGACGGCGTCGATCTCATCGATGAAGATGATGGCCGGCGCGTTCTCCTTGGCCTGACCGAAGAGGTCGCGCACGCGCGAGGCGCCGACGCCGACGAACATCTCGACGAAGTCGGAACCGGAGATCGAATAGAAGGGGGCTCCGGCTTCGCCGGCGACAGCGCGGGCGAGGAGCGTCTTGCCGGTTCCGGGAGGGCCGTACAGCAGCACGCCCTTCGGGATGCGGGCTCCGATGGCCTGGAACTTCGCGGGGTCCTGGAGGAACTCCTTGATCTCATGGAGCTCTTCGATGGCCTCATCGGCACCGGCCACGTCGGCGAAGGTGACGGTGGGGGTCTCCTTGTTGACGAGCTTGGCCTTGGACTTGCCGAACTGCATGACCTTGCCGCCACCGCCCTGCATCGACGACAGCAGCCACCAGAACAGCAGACCCAGCAGCACGAGGGGAAGGAGGAGCGAGAGGAAGCCGTCGAACCAGGTCGCACGCGGGACGGCGTCGTTGAAGCCGTCCTTCGGCGCTGCCTCGTTGATCGCGGTGACCACCTCGTCGGCGCGCGCGTCGACGTAGTAGAACTGCACGTTCTCCGAGCCCTGGAACGGCTTGGAGAGCGTCATGTCCACGCGCTGATCGCCGTCGGTGTTCACGACCTCGGTGACCGTGGTGCCGGAGAGGAGCTTGAGCCCCTCCTGCGTCGTGATCTGCTTGGGCGCGCCCAGATTCGAGATCAGCAGGAAACCGCCGAACAGGAGCACGCCGATCAGCGCGACGTAGATCAGCGGATTCCGGGTGAGCTTCTTCACATCCATGATCGGATCAGCGTATCGCGCGCGCCCTAGGGGGCCGCTGTGCGTTCACCCACGGCGTAGCGTGGCGCCGGTGTCAGCTGTAGACGTGCGGCGCGAGCACGGCGACATCGCGCAGATTGCGGTAACGCTCGTCGTAGTCGAGGCCGTATCCGACGACGAAATCGGTGGGGATGTCGAAGCCCACGTACTTGCAGTCGATGACGACCTTCGCGGCCTCGGGCTTGCGCAGGAGCGCCAGCACCTCGATCGACTCGGCTCCGCGGGATCCGAAGTTCTCCAGCAGCCAGCTGAGGGTCAGGCCGGAGTCGATGATGTCCTCGACGATCAGGACGTGCTTGCCGTTGAGGTCGGTGTCGAGGTCTTTGCGGATCTGCACCACGCCGCTCGACTTGGTGCTCGCTCCGTAGCTCGAGACCGCCATCCAGTCCATCGGCGCATGGAACGGCAGCGCCCGTGCGAAGTCGGCCATGACCATGACGGCGCCTTTGAGCACCCCGACGAGGACGAGGTCCTTGCCCTCGTAATCCTCGGCGACCTGCGCCGCGAGCTGGTCGAGCTTGGCGAGGATCTCCTCCTCTGTGACGAGGATCTGTGCAAGGTCGTCCTGGATCTCCGCGGCGCGCATGGATCGATTTTAGGCGACGCGATCGGATGCTCGGTCCCAGGTTCGTCGATCGGGCAGGCATCTCCCCCTCGCGCGGCATCCGCACTACTGTGAGCGGTGATGTGGGCGGACGCCCCGACGGAAGGATTCACCATGGCTCTTGACGACATCCTCACGCAGGTGCCGATCGATGACATCGCCGAGAAGCTGGGCGTCTCGCGCGACGAGGCCAAGGTCGCGGTCGAGCAGGGCGGCGCGGTGCTGCTGGGCGGCCTCGCCCAGAACGCGCAGACGGATGAGGGCTCCGCCGCCATCCGGAACGCGCTCAAGAAGCACGAGGGCAGCTCCGGCGCCTCGAAGGTCGACGACATCGATCAGGCGGACGGCGGCAAGATCGTCGCGCACATCCTCGGATCGAAGGAGAAGGAGGTCACGAAGGAGCTCACGGAGTCGAAGGCGACCCCCGGCATCGACTTCGGCAAGCTCCTTCCGATCCTGGCCCCCATCGTGATGGGCCTCATCGCCAACGCGAACAAGGACAAGACAGCGAAGGCCGATGCCGGAGCCGAGAGCTCCGGTGGCATCGGCGACCTCATCGGCGGCCTGCTCGGCGGCAACGACAAGGGCAGCGCGTCGGGTGGCATCGGCGACGTGATCGGCGGGCTGCTCGGTGGCGGCAACAGCGGCGGCTCCGGCGGCGGCATCGACCTCGGTGGGATCCTCGGCGGCCTCTTCGGCGGCAAGAAGTAGGACCTCACCCCACCCATCCGGCCGTCGAGGGCGGACGTGGAGAGCGTTCGAGACGAGACGCGCTCAGCGGCCGGATGCGGTGAAGACGATGCGCCCGCCGTGGCGAACGGCCGAGCACCCTGGCAGGTCGATCGGTCCCTGACCGCTCCAGTCGGTCACCAGCCGTGCGACCTCGACGGTCTGCGTCCTCGTGAGGCTGACCCCGAACTCGCTGTCGACGACGAGACGGATGATGCGGTTGCGAAGCGCCGCAGGGTTGGCGGCGAGCGCTGCCGCGCTCACCGAGATTCCCGCCTCCGCGTGTTCGACGATGTCTTCGATCGTCTCCTGGATCATCTCGTCGAACGCCTCGGCGTCTTCCCGCAGCTGCTCAGCCGTGCGCACGAGCGCCTCGGCGATGCCGGGGCCGAGCTCGGCCTCGAGGACGGGGAGCACGCGCTCGCGTACCCGGACCCTCGCGTAGCGGTCGTCGAGGTTGTGCGGGTCGTCCCAGGGGTCAAGCGCGGACGCCGCGCAGAACACCCTCGTGGTCTCCCGCCGCACACCGAGCAGCGGTCGCACCCACCGCACGCCGTCGTCGTCTTCGCGCACCGGGGCCATACCCTGCAGGCTCGTGGCGCCGGATCCGCGGGCGAG
Source organism: Microbacterium sp. UCD-TDU (assembly GCF_000340625.1). Lineage (NCBI taxonomy): Bacteria > Bacillati > Actinomycetota > Actinomycetes > Micrococcales > Microbacteriaceae > Microbacterium > Microbacterium sp. UCD-TDU. The sequence goes on along the minus strand of NZ_KB454448.1, from coordinate 383,567 downwards.
TCCGAGGAGCACCGTCTCGGCCTGATCGTCGAGGGTGTGACCGAGCAGCACCGCAGCGGCGCGTACATCTGCGGCCGCCTCGCGCAGCACCCTGTAGCGAGCGTCGCGGGCCGCAGCCTCGGGGCCGCCCTCCCCCGCGACGTCGACGCGCACGACGAGGGGGTCGAGGCCGAGCTCGGCGGCGGTGCGCGCTGCGCGAGCGGCGACCTCTGCGGAGTCGTCCTGCAGACCGTGATCGACGGTCACCGATGCCGTACGGAGCCCGCGTCTCGGGGCCTCGAAGGCGGTGGCGGCGGCGAGCGCGAGCGAGTCCGCCCCACCGGACAGAGCGACGATGACCGTCGATCCCTCGGGGAGCGCGGCGAGTGCGGTGCGCACGGCCAGGCGGATCTCGGCGATGGCGGGAGGAAGTGACGGCACGATTCCACGCTAGGGCAATCCTCCGATCCGCGTGCCCGCCGCCGTGCGCAGCGGCGTCCGGGGCTATCCTGACGCCGTGACCGACAACACGCGTGCTCTCCCCTTCCGGACCGAGAGGTTCAAGGCGTTCGTCGACGCCGTCGTCGCTATCGCGATGACGCTGCTCATCCTCCCGCTGATGGAGTCGGTCTCCGAGGCCGCCTCCGGTCACATGAGCACGGCGGAGTTCCTCGACGAGCATTCCGGTCAGCTGCTCAGCTTCGGACTGAGTTTCCTTCTCATCGCGACGTTCTGGATGGGGCATCACCGCCAGTACCGCGATGTGGAGTGGATCACGGGACCGCTGCTGTGGATCAACGTCGCCTGGATGGCGACGATCGTCTGGCTGCCGGTTCCCACGGCGATGATCGGGCAGATGGACACCGACGCCCTGCAGGCCGTGGTCTACATCGGAACGCTGATCATGACGCAGGTGACCACCCTCGCCGGCTGGCTCTACCTGGCGCGTCATCGCGAGCTCAGCACCGTGTCGACCCAGACCATCCGTCTGGGAGCGATCGGCGACCTCGCCGCCATCGTCCTCTTCGGCGCGGCCCTCGTCATCGCGGTCGCAGCCTCTCCGAACGGGTACTACGGGCTCCTCCTGCTGCTTCTGAGCGATCCGATGAGCCGCGTGCTGAATCGTGTGTTCCGGAGTCGGTCGAGCGAAGACGATGCCCCACCCGTCGACGCAGGGTCCTGAACGATCACGGCCTCCGAGCGTGCGAGCGCCGCAGGTAGGCTAGTCCGCGGCATCCAACCGAACTTTTCCTGAGGAGCACACGCATGGGCGCAAACGACGCCGTCATCGAGATCCCGCGCGGCAGCCGCGTGAAGTACGAGGTCGACCACGAGACCGGACGAGTGCACCTCGACCGCGTGCTCTACACGACCTTCGGCTACCCGGCCGACTACGGCTACTTCGACAACACCCTCGGCGAGGACGGCGACCCGCTCGACGTGCTGGTGCTGCTCGACCACGCGATCTACCCCGGCGTCGTCGTCGAGGTGCGTCCGGTGGCCGTGCTGAAGATGAGCGACGAGGCCGGCGGGGACGACAAGCTCGTCGCCGTGCTCTCGAAGGACCCGCGCTGGGCGCACATCCAGGACATCGACGACATCGCCGAGTACACGAAGAAGGAGATCGCGCACTTCTTCGAGCACTACAAGGACCTCGAGCCCAACAAGTGGGTCAAGGTCGACGAGTGGGGTGACGCCGCCGAGGCGCAGCGCATCCTCGACGAGGCGATCGTCCGTTTCGGCGAGCAGGGCCACTGATCCCGCCGCACGCATGAAGAAGACCCCCGGTACCGCTCAGCGGCCGGGGGTCTTTCTTCGTGTCAGGAGCGGTCGAGGCTCAGGCGGGTACTCCGCGATCGCCGAGGAAGGCCACGGGGTTCACGGGTCGGCCTCCGACGTACACCTCGAAGTGCAGGTGGCAGCCGAACGAGCGACCGGTGTTGCCCGCGTAGGCGATGAGCTGACCGGAGTTGACCCACTGCCCCGAGCGGACGAGGATGCCGCCGTCGCGGATGTGGGCGTAGCCGGTGCCGACGCCACCGCCGTGCTGGATGCGGATGTAGTTGCCGTACCCGTCGTTCGGGCCGGCGTAGTCGACGGTGCCGGAGTTTGCGGCGTAGATCGCCGAGCCGCAGCCGTTGGCGAAGTCCGTGCCGTAGTGGAACGAGGAGGAGCAGCCCTTCGGACCGCACTGCACGGAGCGAGGACCGTATCCGGAACTCTTTCCTCCGCCGTGCGGACGGCACCAGCCACCCGAGCCCTGGCTTCCGCCTCCGCCGCCTCCTCCGCCGCCGGCAGCGGCTGCTGCAGCCGCGGCTGCGCGCTCGGCGGCCTCGCGTTCGCGACGTGCCTTCGCCTCTGCCTCGACACCGGCCTGGTATCCGGCGACCGTCTGGGTCGTCGCATCCTTGAGGGCTGCGAGCTGAGCCTGCATCGTGGCCAGGTTCGCCGACTGCTCGTCCAGGGCTGCCTGCGCCGCATCCGCGGCCTGCTGCGCCGCGACCATCTTCTCTTCGGCGACCTTCTGCAGCCGGTCGCGCTCGTTGCGAGCGACGACCGCCTGGTCGCTGAGGGACTGCGCGGAATTGCGCGCCGCGACGGCCTTGTCGTAGACGGACTGGTTGTACTCGAGGAGCTTGTCCATCGTGCCCAGGCGCGCGAGCAGCTCATCGGCGTTGTTCGCCGAGCCGGCGAAGAACAGTTCCATCGACGTGTCGTCGCCGCCGTTGCGGTAGAGCTGCGCGGCGACCTGCCCTGCCTTGCGGGCGGAGCTGTCGGCGACCGCAGCCTGCTCGTCGGCCTTCGCCTGCATGGAGTCGGCTTCGGTGGCCGCAGCGAAGTAGGCCTGCTGAGCCTCGTAGAACTCCGCCGACGCGACCTTCGCCGCTTCCTGAGTCTCGGCGACCTTCTGCGTGAGCGACTGGATCAGTCCCTCGATGCGCGAGACCTCGGCAGCCTTCGCCGCCTCGTTGTTCTTCGCGCGCTGCACATCGTCCCAGCTCGGGTACGTGGCGGCATAGGCCGCCGACACACCGTTGGTGATGCCGAAGGCGCTGAGCGCGACGACACCGAGCGCGCCGATGCCGAGGGCACCGCGACGGCTGATGCCCGTCTTGCCGAAAGCACGGCGTTCTGTCGGAGTGGGCGCGCAGCCGCAGTCCTCGGACGCTGCAGCAACTGCAGCATCCAGCGTGATCTTGTCGTTCACACGGCCCCTTCCGCCGGTTTCACAGTTGCCACACTAACAACAACTTTCACATCCGCACCAGGGGTCATCGCGGCGATCCCGCCCCCTCCCGACACCTCGATCGTCCCCCGCGAACACGCCCGGGGTGCAGCACCACGCCCTCGATTCGCGATTTACTCAAAACATCCCTTATGCTTGAGCGTCGGCAAGGAAGTCCCCCGGGACTGACTCGGCCCCATCGTTTAGCGGCCTAGGACGCCGCCCTTTCACGGCGGTAGCACGGGTTCGAATCCCGTTGGGGTCACACCTTCCGGTACAATTGAAAACAAGTATGGCCCTGTAGCGCAGTTGGTTAGCGTGCCGCCCTGTCACGGCGGAGGTCGCGGGTTCAAGTCCCGTCAGGGTCGCTCCGTGCGATGAGCTCTTTCTTCGGAGAGGGCTCTTCGTCTAGGACGCGACAGGTTCGCCGGTCGCGCGGCTCTGTAGCTCAGTTGGTAGAGCGTTCGACTGAAAATCGAAAGGTCACCGGATCGATGCCGGTCGGAGCCACACGAGTGATCGTTACAATCACTCCAGAAACCCTCGCCTAGCTTCTACATGGCGGGGGTTTTGCTTTGCCCCGGCGAACGCTCCCCCGCGTCACCGTTCGACCGGGAGCCCCAAGACGAGGAGCACAGATGAGCACCCGCCGGATCGAGCTCACGATGCACAGGCCGCGCCTCGCGCTCTACGCGGGCGTCAGGCCGACGCTCGTCATCGGCGGGCGAGGCCAGCCGACGCAGTGGGGCGATGGCACCTGGCAGGTTCCCGCCGACCGGCACACGACCATCGGCGTCTACCTCTACAACCGCATGTGGCGTTTCGGGCAGGCCGAGCTCGTTCTCGATCCCGAGGACACATCAGCCCTGGAATACAGAGCGCCGGTGCTCCCCTTTCTCCGCGGCCGCCTGATCCACCGCCCGCTCTGACCTTGCCGGGCCGCAAGCGCCACGGAGCGCAGGCGCCGGTCAGAGCGCTTCTTTCGCTTTCCGTGCCACGTCGAGGGCATCGGCCGCAGCATCCGCCCTCATCGTCGCGTCCACCCGGCGCTGCTCCGCCTCCGGAAGGTCGCGCTCAGCCCTGGTCAGATCGGCGCGGGCCCGGGCGAGCTGGGCCTCGAGCTCCGAAACACGCGCGGTGAGCTCGTCCTTCCGGGCACGCAGCTCGCTCAGCGCCGCATCACGTTCGGCGAGCTCGCGCTCGGCCGACGCCTGTTCCTTCTCGGCCGCGGCGATCGCGCGCTCCGCATCGCGGCGGGCCCTTCGGTCTCGCAGTTCGTCCACCGCGGGCGCTGAGAGCGGCTCCAGCTCGGGCAGCTCGCCCGCGACGGCGTCGCGCACATCGGTCGCCGTCGCCGAGGGCGCGAGGGCGCGCACCAGCCGCCCTGACGCGACGGCAGACGCCGCCACCGTGTCGAAGAAGGCGGCGGAGATGCTCTGCTCGACCGCCTCGAGCGTCGACGGTGTGACACGCTCGCCCCGCGACGCGGCCAGCTCTCCCGCGGCCTGAGCGAGCTTCCTCGTCAGCAGACGCCGTTCACGGCCGAGTTTCGCCAGTGCCGCGGCATCCAGGTCGTCCTGCGCCTCGCGAAGCTCCCGAGCCAGCGCCAGGGCTTCTGCCAGCTGCCCGGCCCGCTCCTGGGCGAACACGTTCACCACCCACGCCGCGATCGAGGGCTTGCGCAGGGCGAGGATCCGCGACGCGAGTGCGGCCTCCCCGGCCTCCTCCGCGTGCGCCTTGCGCGACGATACGAACTCTTCCGGAGGCCCGGAGTACAACCCGGCCGCGATCTCCTCGAACGTGGGCTCGGCCATGCGCCCACCCTACGCCGCGCTCTCGGACGCGGCGGGTAAGCCGTCGGCTACTCGATGGCGAGGTGATCGGCCCAGTCGGCGCTGACGAGCCTTCGCGCGCCGAATCCGCCGTCGCCGTTGCCCGGATAGAAGAAGAGCTCGCCCGCCGCCGTGCGCACCAGCAGATCGGCTCGCCCATCGCCGTCGTAGTCGGCCCCTCCCGTCGCCGCAGTGAACTCCAGCCATCCGCTTCCGACGACGACCGGCGGCGAGGCCCCGCCCGAGACCCGCGGGTAGAAGTAGAGGGTGCCGTTGTCGCTCATCGCCATGAGATCTCCCCACCCGTCATTGTTGAAGTCGCCGCCGACGAGGAAATGGAACCCGTGCCAGCCGCCGCCGACGGTCTTGGGCGTCCCGCCGAGTCCGCCGGCACCGTTCCCGGGGTAGATGACGAGGACACCGCCCGGCGAGACACCCACCACATCCTGCTTCCCGTCGCCGGTGTAGTCGGCACCGGAGGTGACATGCAGCATGTCATACCAGCCGGCGCCGATGCCCACCGGCGCCGCGACCCCTCCGGCACCGTTGCCGGCAGAGAACTCCAGCACGCCGTCCGTCCTGGCTGCGAGCACATCCCCTCGTCCGTCGCCGTTGAGGTCGGCGCGCGTGAGGTGCCGGCGGTCGCCCGCCCAGCCACTGACCAGGGTCGTCGGAGCTTGGAAGCCTCCGGAACCCGTTCCTGCCCGCAGGCGCAGATCGCCGTTGCCCGCCACCAGCAGCAGGTCGGACCTGCCGTCACCGGTGAAGTCAGCGGGCGGGATCGGAGGGCCGGACTCCGTGCGCAGTCCGGGGAACGTCAGGGGGATCGTCCCACCGCGCGCGACATTCGTCAGGCACACGAAGCCGTCGTTGATCCCGGTGTACACCGCTCCGTTCCGTCGGACCTCGAAGTGCAGGTGGTACGCCGGGGAGTTCCCCGTATTGCCCACGATTCCGATCTGCTGTCCACGCTCCACCCGGGTGCCCGGAGCATAGGTTCCCGGCGAAGCCATGTGCGCGTACCGGGTGACGTAGCCGCCCGGATGCTCGACATCGGTGTAGTTGCCGTATCCGCTGTTCACCGTCCGCGACTTGATCACGCCGCTGTACGCGGCGAGGATCGGCGTGCCACCGGCGGCGGAGATGTCGATACCCTCATGCGCCCGATAGTTGCCACGGCAGCCGTCGCCGACCTTCGATTGGATGTTGCCCGAGGCCGGGTACACCATCTGCCCGTCGGTGGCCGCGGTCGCCGAGATGCTCGCCGACAATGACGGCACCAGCGCACCGATCACGACCGCGAGCGCGGTGGCGATCCCGATACGACCAAGACGCAGACGGGACGGACCCTTCATCTCGAAGTTCCCCTTGTTCGACGGCCCCAGGGGCGCGATGCCCACCGTCGTCACCGTAGCAGTGCGCCGTGCTGCGCCGCAGAGCGCGGCCGAGGCTCCCGCACATCCGTCTCCGGAGCCCCCGGCCCGCGATCACAGCAGGTCGTACTCCCCGCCGTAGGGCACAGCACTGTCGCCGGTGTCTCGCGCGTCGTACTCCACCGTCTCGACGGAGATCACGACTTGCGTCGCCGCGGTGATCAGCACGCTCACCGCGCGATTGCCCACCACGACGAATTCGACGAACCCACCGCCGGCGCGCATCGCTCCTTCCATCCGGCCTCTCAGCTCTGCGACGTCCTGGCCCTGCGCCAGGAAGAACTCTGATTCGTTGAGCGCAATCCGCGTACGCGCCATCGTCTGCACCCTGCCCTCCTCGTTGTCATTCCACTGTCGTCATGCTGCGACGGTATCGATCCGACGGCCCTTCGCAGAGGGGGTTGCGCACGGGCCGCAGAAGAGGCAGAACGCGCGCGGTGTAGCGTTCTCTCATGGGCAGACTGCGCTACGACGGGACCTCGGATCCGATCCTCATCGAAGACGCGACGCTGGCGCATCTGAAGATCGTCATCTCGACGAAGCTCCGCCGCCAGGAGAGTTTCATGATGACCTGGCGCCCCGTCACCGACGGAGTGGACAAGCGCGCCACCGTGTGGATCCACCCGGCGATCCCCCTGCAGTTCGGGTACGACGCCGCCGAGCAGCCACCGATCGATCCTCGACTGATCGCGGAGATGATGCAGGCTCTCAACGCGTCGGGCGAGCTCGTGCTCGACCATCTGATGACCTCCGTCTGACGCGCTCTGCGCGAAGGGCACGTCGGGCGTCCGGATATACGCTGTGCCCGTGGATGCTGCTGCGTACCTTCTCCTCGGCCTGCCGATCCTCGCGTTGATCATCGGCGGTCCGATCCTGAAGAGCCGCCTGGGCCGCGGAGCCTCGGAGGCCGGCACCCGAGCCGGCAAGAAGTTCGCCTCAGACCAGCTCGATGCCGCGCTCACCGAACTTGGCGCCACAGTGGTGATCCAGGCCACGGAACCCCGCGCTCGCGAGATCGTGGCATCGGCGATGGCGACGAAGGAGCGGGAATACGTCATCCACGACGACGGCGCCTACGGCATCCGGTTCGTCGAGCCCGACGATACGGTCGCCCGGCTCGTTCCCGTCGCAGACGGGACCCGGCTGCAGATCGAGACCTTCCGCGAGTACTTCGGTTTTCCGCAGACCGTGCAACTGTGGACCGATCTGCGTTCGCGTATCGCCGCCGCAGCGGAGGTCCGCGAGGTCGCGGTCGTCCCAGGAGAACCCGTGCGGTACGTGCGCGGCGAGCCTCTCGACGACAGGAACGCGCGCTGGGTGCACGAGGCCTGACCACCCGGCGCGTCGAACGCCCTCGACCGCCGCGTCGGCGGAGCAGGAAAGACGAAGGCGAAACATTCAGCAGACGCAACTAGGCTGTAGGGCGCGCCCTGCCCGCCGGTCCTCCGCCGGGTCACGGTGGTGGCGTGCGCCCTGACGACCTCCTCCGGTCCACACCGTCCCGACTGTCGGGATGGAGCCGCCGCTCCCGGTGTGGCCCCGCCAGAAAGGCAAGAAACCCATGAGCGAATCCCCCGGTACCTCCGACCGCGACGGCGAGCGCTCGCCGGACTTCTTCGACCAGCTGATCGAGACCGCGCCCCGCGAGCAGCAGGGCGCCTTCACCGTCGGCTTCCGCGGCTACGACAAGGCCGAGGTCGACGCGGCGCTGTCGGCCCTCCGCAACCAGCTCAAGCAGGCCGCCGCAGAGGTCGCAGAGGCCCAGGCCCGCGAAGAGGAAGCCGTCGAGGCGGTGCGGGAAGAAGAGCGCAAGGCTCGCGAAGCTCTCGAGAGCGAGCTGACGGCCGCGAACGCGAAGGTGTCCGACGCCGAGCAGCAGGTCGCCACCCTCACCTCCGAACTCGTCGACGCTCCGCAGCCGGACGGTGAAGAGGCTCCGTCGCGCCAGCAGTTCGAGGCGATCCTGCGGGTCGCCGAGGAGCAGGCGAACGTGCTCATCCAGAACGCGGCCGTGCAGGCCGACCGTCTGATGACCTCTGCCCGTGAGGAAGTGGCCGCGCAGCGCGCCGAGGCCGAGGCCGACGCCGAGCGGATCACCGCCCAGGCGCAGCGTGACGCGGATCAGGTGCGCCTGAAGATGGACACCGAGTACACCGCGCACGAGGCACGCATCGAGCGCGAAGCCGCGCACGCCGCGGAGAAGGTGAACCAGGCCGCGCAGGAGGCCACGGCGATCCGTACCGAGGCCGAGAAGGGCGCGGCCGCGCTGCGCTCGCTCGTCACGCGTGAGACGACCCAGCTGCGCGCCGATGCCGAGCGCGATGTGCGCGACATGAACGCCCGTGTGCTGGAGTTCGAGGAGACCCTCACCCGCCGCCAGGACGACGCGCAGCAGGAGTTCCTCGTGCTGCACAACCAGGCCGTCGCTCACGCGGAGCGGATCACCAACGACGCGAACGAGCAGGTCACGGCATCGCTCGAGCACGCCCAGCGCATCTCGGCACGCGCCGAGGACTACGAGCGTCTGACGCGCTCGCAGGCGCAGGCGATCGAGGCCGAAGCTCAGGTCCGCGCTCGTGAGACGCTCGAGCGTGCTCGCGCCAAGGCCCAGAAGATCGTCGACTCGGTCACCGGCCACACCACTGCGGTGCTGCACGACGCCGAGGACCGCACCCGTCAGCTGCGGTGGCAGCAGCAGCAGCTGACGAGCTTCATGGCCGAGGTGCGCGAGCTGATCCGTCCTGACGGGATCTTCTCCGACGACTCGCTGCCCACGGAGATCACCGGAGCGGACGCACCCGCCGCGCCCGCGCCCGCGCCCGCGCCCGCGCCCGCGCCCGCGCCCGCGACGGTCATCGCCGACGAGGTGCCGGAGGAGACCTTCCTCGGCGACGAGGTGCTCGAGGACGAGCTCGACGACGACCGCCCGCTCGAGAAGATCACGATCGACGTGGTGGAGACCAAGAAGAAGTCCTCCAAGTAGACCCACGAACGACAGAGGCGCGAGCAGGGATTCCTGCTCGCGCCTCTGTGGTTCCCGGACTGATCAGGCCCGGTGATGTCTGGGGGCTACCCCCGGCCGAACTGCGCGACTGCCGGGCAGTCGAAGGGATCTGCTCCGGCCGAGAGTCCCACCCGATTCAGGTACTCGATGACGATCATGTAGGACCGACCGAGGCTGGTCTCCGTGTAGGGCACGTCGTTCGCGGCGCAGTAGTCGCGCACGATCTCCCGCGCCTTGGCGAGGTGCGGTCGCGGCATGCTCGGGAAGAGGTGGTGCTCCACCTGGTAGTTGAGGCCGCCCATGAGCCAGGTCGTCCACCAGCCACCGCTGATGTTGCGGGAGGTGCGCACCTGCTTGGTGAAGAAGTCGAGACGGGCGCCGGGCTCGATGATCGGCATCCCCTTGTGGTTCGGCGCGAACGCAGCTCCCATGTAGACGCCGAAGACCGCGAACTGCACGCCCATGAAGGCGAAAGCCATCCCGAGGGGGAGCATCATGAACACGGGCACGAGGATGAGGGCGAACCGGAGCGCGATGATGCTGAGCTCGGTCCAGCGTCCCTTGACGTTCTTCGTCGTCATGAGGTACTTCAGGCCGAGGAAGTGGAGGTTCAGCCCCTCGAGGGTGAGGAGCGGGAAGAAGAGCCACCCCTGCTTGCGGGTGATCAGCTTGATCAGGCCCTTCGCCTTGGCGGCGTCCTCCTCGAGGAAAGAGATCGTGTCGACCTCGATGTCGGGGTCCTTGCCGACCTGGTTCGGGTTTCCGTGGTGCTTGGTGTGCTTCGAGTCCCACCATGAGTAGCTCATGCCGATGCTGGCGATCACGATGCGCGCGAGCTTGAAGTTCGCAGGCCCCGTGGTCAGGATCTGGCGGTGCGCGGCCTCATGCCCGAGGAACGCGATCTGCGTCAGGACGATGCCGAGCCCCGCAGCGATCAGCAGCTGGAACCAGCTGTCGCCGAGAAGGATGAAGCCGGTGATGAGGCCACCGAGGGCCACGGCGATGCCTGCGGCCACGAAGACGTAGAACCACTGGGTGCGCTGAAGCAGGCCGGTCTCCTTGACCACCTGCGACACCTGCTTGTACGCCTGGGCCATGGGCGGGAAGTCCGCATTGCCGGAGTACGTCTGACGAATCGGGCCCAGCGTTGCCGCGGTCGGTTCGATCTGTGTGATGGAGATAATCTTCTCCTGACGTTCGGAGCCCTCGAGCTGTGGAAGCCCAAGGCAGATGCCCAACGCTTACCTCACAGTAGCCCCGCCCACATGCGCCTTCGGGAATACATCCGCACCCCTTGACGGACACGTTCGTTGTGCGTGAATCGCTGATTTCAGGCGCGGGCGCGGCGGGTGCGGCGACGCCAGGCCCGTGGCAGCATCGGCGGGAAGACGGGCCCACGCCGGGAAGGCTGGTTCGCGTCTTCGAGCGCACGGAAGGCGTCATCGAGCGAGTCGAAGACGCCGAGCTCGGCGCCGTGGTTGTCGCGCACCAGGTGCGCGCTGCCGTCGAACTCGACGAAACCGGCGAATTCGCCGCCGCGCGTCGCGACGTGCACGTCGGTGTCGGCCTGCTTCCAGGTCAACGGATCGGACGGGGGAAATGTGGTGGTGCTCATGGTCATGCTCATTGCTGTGTGGCGGACACGCGTGGCGCTCCGCAAGATGTGAGACCGAGGGCGGATTCCGCACGCATCGATGTGCGCGGTCCGTAATGGCCCTGATCAGTGGCGACGTGGCGGCCGAGAGGGGCGATGCACACACGCTGCTCAATCAGCATAGCAGACCGACCCTCCCGGCCCCCAATCCGCGGTTTCAGCTCAGCTCGACGGCGGCCGGCCCCCGCCGCCAGCCCCGCCCTGGCCTCCGCCCGCAGCCGGGGTGGTCGCCGTGTCGACGCCCACCACGAGCGTGGCCGAGTATCCCTCCTGCACGCTTCCGGTGACGGCGGCCACCTGCAGGACACCGGAGTCATCGCCGAAGACGTTGTCGCTCGCGAGCGTGATCTGCGAGAGATTCCTCGCGGAGCCGTCATACGCAGCCTCTGCATAGACCGCCGCGCACGCCGCCTCGGGAATGGCCAGTTGCGACGTGGCGATGGCAGCGCTCGAGTCGGTGATCGAGGCCACATCCGGGTACACCTCGAAGTGGATGTGCGGCCAGCGGCCCGAGTAGCACCCGGGGAACACCGAGGTGAACGACACTCTGCCATCGGCATCGGCGACCTGCACACCGCGCAGGTAGGTGACATCCTCCAGCCCGGAGGAGTACATCGAGTACTCGCCCTGCGCCGTGCAGTGCCACGCGTACACCGCGACGCCCGCGAAGGGGACTCCCCCATTCGCGAGATCGATCACCTGCAACGCGAACGTGAGGGGAACACCGTCGGCGGTCGCGCCGCCGTCGATCGACGAGCGGATGTCCTGGCGGACGATCCCCGAGTCCTCGAGCACATCGGGACCGTTCGATCCGTCTCCCGGGTAGGGCCCTGCCGTCTCGTCGGGGATCTCGCCGACGCTCACGGCATCGTCTCCTGAGGCTCCCGACGTCGTCGTCGGCGTCGGGCTCGCCGACCCGGCCGATGTCGACGGCGCGCAGGCCGCGAGCACGACGGCGCCGAGGCCCACACCCGCGAGCCCGAGCACACCGCGCCTGGTCACCAGCGTGCGGATGTCGAAGGCGGCCCCCTGATCGACGATCTCCTCATCGCGTCGATCGAGCAGGCGCCCCTCGTACGCGGGACCATCGGGGGTCTGGGTGGGTTCCGGAATACTCATGATCTGTCTCCTCCTCGACGGACTGTTGCGTGTCCTCAGCGTCGCGGAGCTTCCGATCAGGAGACTTTGCCCAACCTATGCCTTGTCTATGCGCGAGGACGCGACCGGGGGGCGGAGCACCAGCACGACCACAATGCCGACGAGCACCAGGGCAGTGAGCGCGACCGGGATCGGCAGGACCGGATCGAGCAGCACCAGCACCGCACCCGAAGGCACCACCGTGTTCACGACACGGTCGGCGTTCTCGCGGATAGCGATCCACCAGATGGCGAGGAGGAAGATCGCGATCGGGATCGTGACGGTGAGCGATGCCGCGATGCTCGACAGATGGCTCTTCCCGGTCAAGACGTCGAGCTCCACCTCGATCCCGGCGGAGAAGGCGGCCGCCGCCCCGAACACGAAGTAGTGCGTGTAGCCGTAGCGGAGCGAGCGTCCGAAGCTCGTGATCGCGCGCTGGTGCGGCGGCCAGAAGTAGATCCACCACAGCGACGCCGTGACGACGAGGGTGAGCACCGAGATGGCGATCAGCGGCCCGAGGCTCTCGACCTTGTCGAGCGCGTCGATGATCGCGTTGGCGGAGGCGAGCAGGCTCTCTCCGAGCACGATGAGCGTGAACAGCCCGTAGCGCTCGGTGATGTGGTGCGGATGCCACGGAGTCTGCCTGCGATACTCGGCGAACACCGGGACGCTGATCTCGGCCAGCACGAAGAGCACGAACGCGACGATCTGCAGCGGGCCCGCCGGGATCAGCAGGAACAGGATCCACAGCACCTGGACCGCGGCGATGCCGAGAGCGTACCGACGCGTGGCCGACCGCAGGGGGCCTGCCGACCGTGATGCCCGCAGCCATTGCGTCACCATCGCGACGCGCATCACGACATAGCCGAGGACGGTGAGGGTGAAGTCGCCCTCGTTGAAGGCCCTGGGGATGCCCGCAGCCAAGACGAGGACCCCGCCCATCTGCACGAACGTCGTGACCCGATAGAGCCAGTCGTCCGTGTCGAACGAGGTGGCGAACCAGGTGAAGTTCATCCAGGCCCACCAGATCGCGAAGAACAGCATCGCGTAGGAGGTGATGCCGTGCAGGAAGTGCCCCTCGCTGAGCGCATGGTGCAGCTGCGCGGAGGCGATGCTCACGGCCACGACGAAGACCAGATCGAAGAAGAGCTCGAGCGGGCTCGCGGTGCGGTGCGGCTGAGAAGGATCGCGTGGCAGCATCGGTCGAAGCTGGAAGCGCGGAGTGTCTGTGTTCACGGTCACCGCGACAGAATAGCCCCCACTCACGGGCATCTCGCAGCTTTCTTTCTTCCATTCATCAGATTTACCTTCCCGTGGCGACGATGTTCCGCTACAGTGGTCAAGGTCTGCAGTGCCTGCTGTCAGCGATCATCGTTTGGGACGATGAGAACGCACTCCGTGATGTGGGAATCACGGGGAGTTTCAGCAGGACCCGAGGGGTCGGGACGCAGACGAAAGCCGTGAACGTGGGGTTCATGGTCTGGGGAAACTGGGGAATCACATGTCGCACTGGGGTTTTTTGCGTACATTCACGGCTCATGAGGCTTCGGCATGACTTCGGTCGAGGATGCCCTGAGCATCGCTCGTACCGGCTTCGTACCGGTCGCAGCTCCGCGAGCCACCAAGTCGGTGACGCGCACGGTGGTCACACCGCGCCCTTCAGCGACTCTGGAACGGCGCCGTCAGTGGGAGCGTCGCTATCGGATGCGGCTGCGGACGACGGATGCGGCCGTCATCCTGTTCGCGATGGGTCTGACGGCAGCGGTCGAGCTGGCCACCGGCGTCTCCGTGCCCGAGGTCCTGCGCGACGGCATCCCGCTCGCCGCGCTGTGGTACCTCATGCTTAGCGCGCTGCACACGCGGGACGCCGCGTTGTTCCGCGCCAGCGCCACCGAGTACCGCGGCGTCGCGCATGCCACCGGACTCGCCTTCGGGATCATCGCCATCGTGGCGGTCCTGCTCGCATGGAAGTCGATGCAACTGACGCTGCTGCTGGGGCTGCCCGTCGGTGTGCTGACGCTTCTGGTGACCAGGTGGCTGTGGCGCCACTGGCTGCAGAAGCAGCGTGCTCAGGGGAGGTTCGCCTCCCGCACCCTCGTCGTCGGCAACAGGGACGACGTGGAGTACGTGGTGCGGACGCTGCACCCGATCGGCGCGTCCGGGTACCAGGTGGTGGGCGCGACGCTGCTCGACGGCAATGCGCGCGACATCGTGATCGACGACACGAGGTTCCCGGTTCTGGGGAACGTGAACTCCGTGTCGTCGGTCGCCGCCGAGGTCGGCGCCGACACGATCATCGTGGCGAGCCGCCCCGAAGGCGAGCCGGAGTTCGTCAAGCAGCTGAGCTGGCAGCTCGAAGGGACCGCTGCCGAGCTCGTGCTCTCCAGCCGGCTCACCGACGTCGCGGGTCCGCGTATCTCCTTCGCGCCCGTCGAGGGCCTGCCGCTGATCCAGGTGCAGATCCCGACCTACGAAGGCGGACAGCACCTGCTGAAGCGGGCGCTGGACGTCGCCGTCGCTACGCTCGCGCTGATCCCGATCGGCCTGCTGGCGCCTGTCCTCGCGCTGCTCATCAAGATGGACTCGCCCGGTCCCGTCTTCTTCTTCCAGGAGCGCGTCGGCCGTGACGGCCGCCGCTTCAAGATGGTCAAGTTCCGTTCGATGAAGACCGACGCCGAGAAGCAGCTCGCCATGCTCAAGGAGCAGAACGAGGGCGCAGGTCTCCTCTTCAAGATGAAGGACGACCCTCGCGTCACCCGTGTCGGCAAGGTGCTGCGCAAGCTCTCACTCGACGAGCTGCCGCAGTTCTGGAACGTGCTCATCGGCGACATGAGCGTGGTCGGTCCTCGACCGCCGCTGCCGAGCGAAGTCACCGCCTACGACGGCACCGTCTTCCGTCGCCTGTACATCAAGCCCGGGATCACCGGCCTGTGGCAGGTCTCCGGACGAAGCGATCTCTCCTGGGACGAGAGCGTGCGCCTCGACCTGCGATACGTCGAGAACTGGTCCGTGATGAACGACCTGCAGATCATGTGGCGTACCGCCAAAGTCATGGTGCAGCCCAGCGGGGCATACTGATCGGATGAGCAATTCGAACCGCCTCACCATCGCGATGGTGGGGACCCGAGGAGTGCCCGCGGCATACGGCGGTTTCGAGACCGCCATCGAAGAGGTCGGACGCCGACTCGCGGACCGCGGTCACGACGTCGTCGTGTACACCCGCGGTTCCGAGCGGCGCGAGAAGGAGTACCTCGGAATGCGGGTCGTGCACCTTCCCGCGGTCCCCGTCAAGCAGATCGAGACGCTGAGCCACACAGGGCTGTCGGCTCTGCACCTCATGTTCCGACGCCGGCCCGACGCGACCTTCGTCTTCAACGCCGCCAACTCGCCGTTCCTGCCTCTGCTCCGGATGCGCCGAGCACCCGTCGCACTGCACATGGACGGGCTCGAATGGCGACGCTCGAAGTGGGGACCGCGCGGCAAGGCCTACTACCGCTGGGCCGAGCAGTTCGGGGTGCGCACCGCTGATGCTCTCATCGCCGACGCACCGGGGATCGCCGACTACTACCGGCACCAGTTCGATGTGCCCACCGAGCTCATCCGCTACGGCGCCCCCATCCTCGATCAGCTGCCCGAGCGCGGAGTCGCCGAGATGGGCCTGGAACCGGGCGGATACCACCTCGTGGTGGCCCGGTTCGAGCCGGAGAACCATGTGCTCGAGATCGTGGAGGGCTACCGTGACAGCGACGCGAAGCTACCTCTCGTGGTGGTCGGCTCCGCACCGTACAGCGCGGGATACACCCAGGAGATCGAACGCGTGGCCGATGGTGACGACCGGATCCGGCTCGTCGGAGGCGTGTACGACCAGGAGCTGCTGGACGCGCTCTATGCGAATGCGCTCACCTATGTGCACGGCCACTCCGTCGGCGGAACCAACCCGTCGCTCCTTCGCGCGATGGGTGCCGGAACCGCCGTCATCGGCTTCGACGTCCCCTTCAACCGAGAGGTGCTCGACGGTAACGGTTGGTTCTTCTCCGGTGCTTCCGACGTCGCCGAGCACGTGGTGTCGGCAGAGGCCGACCCGGCGTCGACCGAGGCCCGAGCCACGGCCGTGCAGGAGATCGCGCGCACCCGGTTCCGCTGGGACGACGTCGCCGACGAATACGAAGCACTCGCCCATCGCATAGCCGAACGCGCGACGATCCACCCCTCCGCTCGACGGGCACGTCGCCGGTCGACGGACTGGGTCCCCGCGCCTGCCGGGTCGGGGGCGCGATGAGCAGCGAGAGCAAGAAGCACACCGTTCTGCTCGTGCATCCCGGCGCGGAGCTGTTCGGCTCAGACCGCATGCTGCTCGAGAGCGCGATCGGACTCGTCGAGGCGGGAGCACGCGTGGTCGTGGCTCTCCCGAGTACCGGACTGCTGGTGAACGAGCTCCGCCGCGCCGGCGCCGAGGTCGTCATCGTGCCGATGCTCGTGCTGCGCAAGGTCCTGCTGACGCCACGGGGCCTGCCGAAGCTGTTCCGCGACACGTTCCGCGGCCTGGGCGCCGCGTGGCGCCTGATCGGACGCGTGCGCCCCGACGTCGTCTACGTGTCGACGATCATCATCCCCGAATGGCCACTGATCGCACGATTGCGGGGCACCCGGTCGGTGAGCCACGTCCACGAGGCAGAGGCGTCGGGCAACCGCCTCGTCAACCGCATCCTCTACTCCCCTCATCTGGCCTCCCACCGCACGCTGGTGAACAGTCGCTTCAGCCTGGATACCATCCGGACTGCGCTCCCGGCCCTCGCGCATCGGTCGCACGTGGTCTACAACGGTGTCGCCTCTCCTGCGCAGCCGATGTCTCCCCGTCCTCGCACCGAGGGTCCGCTCCGTGTGCTGTACATCGGACGGCTCTCCCCCCGCAAGGGACCCGACCTTGTGATCGAGGCCGCTGCCCGGCTGCACTCCGCCGGGCGCCCTGTGGATGTGACCCTCCTGGGCGCCGTCTTCGAGGGGTATGAGTGGTTCGAGCGCGATCTGCGCGCGCAGGCCGCAGAAGCCGGGGTCTCCGTCGACTTCGCCGGATTCCACACCGACATCTGGCCGTTCCTCGAGAAGACCGATGTGCTGCTCGTGCCTTCGCGCATCGATGAGCCTTTCGGGAACACCGCCGTCGAGGGAATCCTCGCGCTGCGCCCGGTGATCGCCAGCGACAGCAGCGGTCTTCGGGAAGCGGCAGGCGGCTACGGCACCGCGAAGCTCGTCACCGCGGGCGACTCCGCTGCGATCGCGTCCGCTCTGACCGACATCGACACCCGCTGGGACGAGATGGTGTCGACCGTCGCAGACAGCCGTGGTGAGGCCCTTCGCCGTCACGCGCCCGAGGTGTACCGCTCCAGCATCACCACGCACCTGCTGGGCTGACGCCCGCGTGCGGGACTGACTCCCCCACCCATCCGGCACGGTTGCCACGGTCGCGCACCGCTCGGCTAGACCTGCTCGAGGTCTCCGACGGTCAGTCGCTTCTTGTTCCGGACGATGTAGATCGAGAACGGGATCAGCTGGCAGACGACGAGCGCGAAGGCGACGCCGATCAGCGGTCCCGCGATTCCCAGCACGGGCGTCAGCACGAAGGAGAGCGTGATCCCCACGGCGGCCATGCTGAGGGTGGGGATCACCTGGAAGCGGATGCCCGGCTTGTCCATGATGAACATGCCCAGCGGATACACCGCCGCGGTCATCATGATCATCAGACCGAAGGCGAAGATCGTGCTGGGACGCACAGTCAGCTCGCCCTGCGTGATGAACCCGAACAGCCACGGACCCACGAGCCACACCATCACGGTGGCGAGTCCGATGGCGACGGCGAACAGCGCCGAAAGCAGGAACGGCCCCCGCCGGAGGTCGCCATCGTGCCGGCTCTTGGCGAAATGGGGCCAGAGTGCGAGGCCGCCCGCCATCACCAACCCGTTGAGGGCGAAGAAGACCTGTCCGGCCACACCGTACTCGGCGACGTCGGTGGGGCCGCCCAGCTGTGCGATCACGTACCGCTGGGAGCCGACCGCGATCGGATAGGTGACCATCTGCGCGAGCATCGGCCAGCCGACATCCATCACCCGCACTCCCGGGTACCGCCGGGGCCGCAGGACCATCCGCGCGGCCGAGGGGATCAGGGGCGACGTGGTGCGCGCCGTGATGAGGATTCCGAGCACCGAGACGAGGAAAGATGCCGCGAAGGACGCGATGGCCACGAAGGAGTGCAGGTTGTCGCCGCCGAACGTGAGCATCAACCAGACACCGGTCATGGTCAGCGGAGAGATCAGCCCTTGGAGGAGGATCACGATGTGATTGCGGCGCTGCCCCAGCATGATCCGCGCCCAGACGCCGAGAGGGATGCCCAGGCAGAAGATCGTCACGCAGTAGAACGCCGCCAGCGAGGCGCCGGGGCGTCCTCCTGCCTCACCGAACACCAGCTCCCAGGCCCCGGTGAGCACCAGGATGGTGTTGATCGCCATCGCCGTGGCAGCGAACATGAGCAGCACGCGCCCGACCGACGTGAGCTGGTAACGCAGCTTCTCATCCGTGCGCACGTTCTCACTCGTCGCGACGGCGTTGACCAGCACCGCCCCACTGCCGAGGTCGGTGAAGGTCAGCAGCGACGGGATGGTCGTCAGAAGCGTGTACAGGGCGAAGCTGTCGACGCCGGCACCGCCGATGATCATCCGGGTCGTGAGGACGCCGCAGACCAGCGCGATGACCATCGTCAGCGCACGCGCGCCGACAGCGAGAAGAGAGCCCATACTTACATCGTCACCGGGGCAGAGCCCCCAGCGCCGTGCCGTTGCCGGGGAGTCGCGATACTGAGGCGATATCAGACGGCACCGGAACCGCCACGGATCCCTGTGCGGCGGCGTACGCAGGCAGCAGCGCATAGCCACCGTCGACCACCGGCGCACCCTCGACGAACTGCGAGCGCCGATCCTGGCCCGTCGCGGCCGTGAAGGCGGCGAGCGTGTCGGTCACCGCAGGGTCTCTCGAGACAGAGCCCTTCGACCACGCGGAGAACCACCTGGGGGTCCCCGGCGACGTGCGGTGGTAGAGGTTGCCCTCGACGCTCGACACCATCTGGGAACCGGTGTACTGCAGCGAGAAGTCCTGCACGCAGACCAGGCAGTTGCCGGCGCTCTCGGCGATGACGTTGTTCGACATCACCACGTTGCGCACGATCCACGAGGCCTGTGGCGCGTACCGGGTCCGCGGGTCGTGGCCCGGGGTGTTGGGGTCGGAGGCGCGGCGGGAATCCATCCCGATGCTGATGTTGCGGTTGCCGTTGCCGACGAAC
The DNA here is from genome assembly GCF_000340625.1 of Microbacterium sp. UCD-TDU. Taxonomy (NCBI): domain Bacteria; kingdom Bacillati; phylum Actinomycetota; class Actinomycetes; order Micrococcales; family Microbacteriaceae; genus Microbacterium; species Microbacterium sp. UCD-TDU. The sequence continues at coordinate 363,972 of NZ_KB454448.1, read as the reverse complement.
GTGTTGTTCCAGATCTTCACGTTGCCGGAATTCAGCACGAACAGACCGAATTCGCCGTTGCGGGCGATGACGTTGTCGGCGACGACGGCTCGTTCCGAGAGCTCGACCATGACGCCGTGACCGGTGTTGCCGATCACGTCGTTTCCGGTGAATGCGACGTCGAGCACGGACTCGTCGAACCATGGGCCGCGCCCGTCATTACCGGTGAACGCGCTGTCCTTCACCGTCACCCCGCGGGTACGCGTGACCTTGAAGGCTCCCGACACCGGCGAATGATTGAAGTGCTCGGCGTTGTTGCCCACCGAGAGCATCTGCGTCACCGTGAGTCCGTCCGCCTGCGACGCACCTCCGCCGAGCAGGCCGTTGCCGATCAGCGAGACGCGCGTCAGCGTGGTCGCCGGCGCCCAGGAGTAGAAGCCCGTGGTCGAGTTGTCGCGAATCGTCACGTCGGTGAGTGAGACGTTCGGGGCGGCTGCGACCACCGTTCCCATCTGCGGAACGCTGGTGGCGTACCGGCGCACTCCTATTCCCCGGACCTCCGACCCCGCCGAGCGGATCGAGAGAGCCTGCGTGAGCACGCTCGCTTCGACCGACTTGCCCGTCGGGTTCGTGCCGATCACCAGACGCTTGGCGGAGTCATCGACGAAGAAGGTGCCTTCTTCGACCTGCGATGCGGAGGCCACCTCGCGCAGCTGCACGCCCGCGACCCAGATCTGGTCGGGGTGCGCGGCCATCGGGTGGGCCGGGTCAACGAAGCGCCAGTCCGCCGCCGTGTTGTCCGGAGCACCCTTGGTGTACGTCGGGCTCGCGTCGAGAGCCGTGTTCCAGCCGTCGACGACCCACGCGCTTCCCGAGGCCTTCCAGCCGGTGACCGGCTTCGCACCGTCGAGCCACACCGACTCGTTGGGAGCGGGTTGGATGGTGACCCGCTTCTGCGCAGGCACCACGATCTCCTCGTGATAGGTCCCGCCGCGAAGGACGATCGTGCCTCCGTTCGGGACGACCCGCAGCGCGGCAGCGATCGTCTTGACGGGCGAGTTCTTGGTCCCCGACGCTCCGTCGAATCCTGCGGGGGCGACGTAGACGGCCGTTGCAGGGGCGTCATAGGAGAGCGTTCCCGGCGCCTTGGCACCGGGTTCGCCACGCACACCCTCCGGCGTGACCGGGGGTACCGGCTCCGTCACCGGGGGCGCCGGCGTGGGAGTCGGAGTCGGGGTGGGCGTCGGAGTCGGCTCCGTCGTGGGCTCCGGCGACGGCTCGGTCGTGGGTTCCGGCGACGGCTCAGTCGTCGGCTCCGGCGACGGCTCAGTCGTCGGCTCCGGCGACGGCTCAGTCGTCGGAACCGGCGAGGGCTCAGTCGTCGGCTCCGGCGACGGCTCAGTCGTCGGCTCAGGCGACGGCTCGGTCGTGAGCGCGGGGGTGGTGAGGGTGACGTCGTCGATGCCGACCGGCACAGCGGTGCGGGCTCCTGAGGACGTGTAGAGCGCGAACGCGTAGCCGCCTGCGGCCTGGATGCGGGCGTCGGAATCGTCGGTGTACGTCACCTGCCAGTCGCTCGGCTCGGCAGCGCTCGACTCCCAGGCCTTGGCGCCCAGCTCCACAGGACTCGCACCGGTGACGCTGAGCGCGACCGTCATGGTCGTGCCGCTCGTCACCGTGAGGGGGAGCTTGCGCTCGCTGAGGTGCTGCACACGCATGAGGTCGGAGAGCCGCACGATCGACACATATGCCGAGCCGTCGGGATGAACGCGCACGCGCACACCATAGGAGTCGCCACCGGAGACCCGAACCGCTTGAGAGAGGTAGAGCGGCCCTCCGACGGGAAGCTCGGGCACCGTCAGCGAGAAGCGGCTGTCCACGTCGCCCGCAGCGACGCCGTCGAGAGTGGCTCTGGCGGTGATTCCCGGCTTGCGGCTGGCGAGCTGGGCCTGTTCGCCCGACACGCTCGCCGTGCCTTCCACCACACGCCATGCGCCCTCAGGAGACGAACCCCATCCCGAAACGACCGTGCGATCCATGTCGTCGTCGATGACCGGGGTGTCGGTGGACGCCGCACGCTGGGAGAGGGGCGCGGCGTCGTCTGCGAGCGCCGACGCGGGAACGGCCGTCAGCGCGGCGGTGACCGCCAGGACAGCGCTCAGTGCGCCGGCGAGAACCCTTCGAGGGTGCCGGTGAGGCGGAGTGGAGGTCTCACGTGATGCGAGATCGAGGAACGGAGTGGACACGATGTCACCGTCTTCTGGGGCAGATTCATGATCACCCCGCATCTCCGCCGCAGTTTAAACCCCGGCAGCAAAGAGCGAGTCCCCCTCGCAACTCATGAAGAATACCCGGCTACCCGGGCAAAGACAAACGGACACAGCGTCTCACCGATATGCTGCGCTGCTGCGTCTTCCGAGCCTGGCCCGACGATGGCTCAGTCGCTGTAGTACTCGCTGCGATGCCGATCCGGGCGGGCACGGTTGAGCACCGTGCCGAGGATGCGCGCGCCACCCGACTCGAGCGACTTGATGCTCTTCGCGAGCGCGGCACGACGAGTCTTCGTCGCGTCAACGACGAGGATCACGCCGTCTGTCTGGGTTGCGAAGAGGTTCGCATCGGCCACGCTGAGGATCGGAGGAGAGTCGATCACCACATAGTCGTACTCCGCCGCGGCGAAGTCGAGCAGCTGCGCCATGCGCGCCGAAGTGAGCAGCTCTGCGGGGTTCGGAGGGACGGTGCCCGCGGGCAGGATGTCGAGCGTGCTGTCGGCCACGCTGTGCTTGGCGACCTCGAACTCGACCTCGTCGAGCAGTACACTCGTCAGCCCGATCGAGCCGTCGATGCCGGCGTGCTCGTGAGCCCGCGGCCGCCGCATGTCGGCGTCGATCAGCAGCACGGAGTTGCGCAGCCCGGCGAGGGTCATGGCCAGATTCACCGACACCGTCGACTTGCCCTCGGAGGGCATTCCCGACGTCACCAGCAGCACCTTCACCCGCGAGGAGACGTTCGCGTAGGCGAGCGCCGAGCGGATGCGACGGAACTCCTCCGAGGTGTGGCCCAGCGGCTCCTGGGCCACGGCGATGCCTCGCATGGCCAGCAGCGGAGACTTCGAGACGACGCCCAGCACAGGATCGCCGCCCGCCTCGGTCAGCGTCTCCTCGGTGCGCATGCGGGTGTCGAGCACACCGATCAACGCTGCGATGGCGAGTCCGAGGACGGCACCGAGGAACCCTCCGAGTAGGGCATCCCGAGGCTTGCTCGGCGTGAACTGGAACTCGGGCACGACGGCGTCATCGATCACCTGGGCGGTGATCGTGGACTCGCCCTGCGGGTCTTTGGGCGCCACATCCTTGACCACGATGATGAGCTGTTCAGCCACGGCGTCGGCCAGCTCGGCGGCCGCCTTCGCGTCATCGGTGATCCCTGTGATGCGCAGCGTCACGGTGCTCTGCGGGATCGTGACTTCGATGTCACGTGCGAGGGCACGCGGCGTCGTGTCGAGGCCGAGCTCCTCGATCACAGGATCGAGCACCCGCGAACTCGTCGCGAGCTGCGCGAAGGAGAGCATCTGGCTCTGCGTGTACACCGAGCCCTGGTTGAGGTCGGATGCGCTGGTGCCCTGGTTGAGAGCGAAGTACAGCGAGGTCGTCGCCTGGAAGAGCGGAGTCTGCAGAGAGGCGTAACCGTAGGAACCTGCGGCCCCGACGACCCCGAAGAGCACGACCATCCACCAGAACTTGCGCAACGAGCTGGCGATGACGCGCAGACTCACCCGGCTCTCGCCCATGACTCCCCATTCCCCCCTGAGACTTCGATTCTAGAGGAGTGTTCTCTTCGACGACTTCAAGATTGTCCAGACGCTGCTCTGCGCCCTGCTGCGGGTGCGAACGGATCGGGCGATCCCTGCCGCAACTCCGAAGGCACCTCCCGTGCTCCGCGCAGCATGTCGGCGTCACGGGCCCACGTGATGGCGAGCCCCACGCAGAACCAGAGGAACATGCTGTACTGCGTGATGAGCGCGACGACCACCAGGCTCGGCAGCTGGCCGACGACGGCGATCGACGCCGGGCTCCGGGTGGAGCGCCGCACGGTCATGATCGCCGCGCAGACGAGGGCCGCCATGATCAGAAGGGTCGGCACATAGCCGTACCGGAGCAGGGTGAGGACGAGCGCGTTGTCGACGGAACGTGCGAAGTAGCCCAGGTAGTAGTCGCCCGAGACGAGCGAGTGCCAATCGCCCGGGTTGCCGAAGAGCTGCACCTGCTGGAGGAGGACGAGCAGATCGGTGCGATAGTCCGCGCTGCCACCGGCTTCCTCCCCCGCCGCCCCGAAGACCGAGTCGATGATCGGGATCGCGATGGCGGTGCCGATGACACCGGCGACGACGACGGAGATCCGGAACTTCCTGGACACCCCGACGATCAGGAAGGTGGAGAGCACGAGCGTCAGCACGAGGGTGAGCTGACCGGCACGACTGAAGGTCAGAACGGTCGCCACCGCGAGGATCACCACTCCACCGATCTTCGGGATCAGCCGCCACTTGGTCGCCACGACGAACGCCGACGACATCGCCAGTGCGGCGCCGAGGGCGATCGAGTGCCCGAAGGCTCCCTCGACCCTCAGCACACCGCCCCGCTCTTGGAGAGGGCTCCACGTGTCGTAGACGACGCCAGATCCGGGGATCAGGACGAACGGGTTGAACGAGGTGAAGAACTCGACGATGCCGAGGACCGCCGCCACGATCGCGACCACGGCGATCGTCGACGTCACCCACTCCGCGCCGATCCGCGCGAGCACGACGCGACCCCAGAGGTACGGGATCACCCACTCGAGCAGTGCGGCGACGAGCGATGCGAGGTCGACCGTGCCGAAGCCGTACAGCCCCACGATCACGATGACGAACGCCACGACCCACGCATCCGCAGCACGCAGCGGCACCACCGACCAGTTGACGATGATCATCAGGGCCGTGAGCAGAGTGATCGCCGCCCAGTAGAAGCCCACGTTCACGCCGACCCAGAGCGGCACGAAGAAGAGCACGCAGGCCCACACCACGAAAGCAGTGCGCGGCAGCAGCCGGAGCACGAACACGACGATGGCCACTGCTGCGATTCCTCCGACGGCGAGGAGCGCGATCGGAACAGCAGTGGCCATGCGTCAGGATCTTACTGGGGCGCGGTGACGCGGAACGAATCGAACGAGACGTTCAGCGGCGCCGTCGAGCTGCCCGACCGGTTGCCGCTGAGACCGACGGAACCTGCCGCCAGCCCCGTCGCGTCCGTGGCGTTGAGCTGCCAGTTCGCCGGCTCCGTGGTGCCGGTCGCCCAGATCTTCGCCGAGATGGCGGTCGATGCGGATCCGGTCACGGACACCTTCAGGCTGTACGACGTGTTCGCCGCCCAGACGAGTCCGGGTACGGCCTGCGTCAGCAGCACCGTCCCTTCACGGTGGACCACGAGCCACACGGTTCCGTCAGGACGCAGCCACGCACGGGCGAAGTACTTCCCGGCAGCGGTCTGTCGCGCGATGACACCGATGTAGGCGCCACCAGCGGCAGGAGCCTGGTCGACGCGGAACTGCGTCTCGAGGATCGCATCGCCGATCGAGGTCGTGTTGAGCGTCGCGTGACGGGTGTCTCCGGCGACCAGGCTCAGCTTGCCCTGACCGTCGGCGACGGTCGCCGCCGCCTGCGAGCCCCCGGCGATGCTCCAGGCGCCGCCCGTGACCGCCGAGCCCCATCCGGGACCAGCCGTACGGTCGAACTCATCGCTCACCAACGCGGCCGGGTTGGGTTCAGGCTGCGGGTCGACCGGCGGTGCCGTGACCGTGACCTGCTGGGTGGCGGTGTTGGTCGCACCCTTGTCGTCCGTCACCGTGAGGGTCACCGTGTAGGTGCCCGCCGCAGCGTAAGCACGGGAACTCGTCGCTCCGGTGCCCGTGGATCCATCGCCGAAGTTCCAGGCGTAGGAAGCGATGGTGCCGTCGGAATCCGTCGATGCTCCACCGTTGACGTTGACCGTCAGGCCCGAGGCCGTCGCCGTGAACGCGGCCGTCGGGGCGACGTTCGTGGGCTGGGGTTCGGGCTCCGGCTCCGGTGCCACCACGCCGAGGTTCTTCAGCGTGTAGTCGTCGAAGCTCGCGAGGTTGGTACCGGTCGCACTGCCCGCACGGTAGGAGAAGACGGTCGGCGCTCCGGCGGTCTGCAGTGCCGGCGTCGCGTCTGTCATGGAGAGCTGCCAGTTGGCAGGCTCCGCGGCTCCGGCAGCCCACACCTTCGCGCGGATCGTCGTGGTTCCGGAACCGGTCGTCTCCATGGCGAGGTTGAACGTGCTTCCTGCGGTCCAGGTGAGACCGGCGACAGCGGTGCTGGCGATGGCCGTGCCGTTGCGGTGGATCACGAGCCACGTGGTCCCGTCCGCTCGGTGCCACGCGAGCGCCCGGTAGCCGTTCGAACCCGAGCGACGTGCGCCGAGACCTTCGTAGGCGACACCCGTCGACGGACCGGAGGCCAGCGTGTAGCTGATCCGTGCCGAGGTGTCGAGGAGGGACGTGCCCTGCAGCAGCATCTCGCGGGTCTCACCCGGCGAGAGGTTCACCTTGCCGACTCCGTCTGCAACGGAGGTGACGGCGGCCGAACCGCTCATGGGCGCCCAGGTGCCGCCGACATCAGCCGCACCCCAACCGCTCGAGACCACGCGACCGAACGAGTCGGAGGCGGCGAACACCTGCGCCTGGACCGTCACGGACTTCGTGACGCTCGCCGATCCTCCGAGGCTGTCGGTCACCGTCAGGGTGATGTCATGCGCGCCCGGCTGGGTGTAGGTGTGACCGGCGGTCGCACCGGTGCCCGCTGCGCTGCCATCGCCCCAGTTCCAGGAGTAGGAGAGCGTCGCGCCGTCGGAGGCACTCGATCCTGCGGCCGAGACGTCGACGTTCATCCCCGACGCGGTCGAGGTGAAGGTCGCGACCGGGTTCGCGTGGGTCGTGACGGCCTCTCGCGTGGTCGTGGCCGTGCCACCGCGGTTGTCGGTGACCGTCAGAGTGACCGTGCGCGTTCCCGCCGAGGCGTACACGTGGCTGGCGACCTGGCCGGTCGAGGTCGAACCGTCTCCCCAGTTCCAGTCGTACGACGCGATCGTGCCGTCGGAATCGACCGAGGCGGAGGCGTCCGCCGAGACCGAGAGCCCGGCGCCTGTCACCTCGAAGGAGGCGGTGGGCAGCACGTTCGCCGCTTCGACCACGACGGGATTCTCGGTCGTGGTGGTCAGCCCGTTGCTGTCGGTGACCGTGAGCTTGACCGTGTAGGTGCCGGCAGCCGCGTAGGTGTGCGAGGCCGTCGCACCCGAGGCCGTCGCCGAGTCGTCGCCGAAGTTCCAGCTGTAGCCGGTGATCGTGGCCGAGCCGGTCGGCGCGGACGCGCTGGCGTCGAACGCCACAGCGAGATCGGTCGGTGTCGCCGTGAAGGCGGCCGTCGGCGGCTGGAAGCCCTTGCCGATGCCGTAGTGCGTCTGCACCTGTGCTGCGGTCAGCGCGTAAGGGTATACGGCCACCTCGTCGAGGGCTCCCTTGAAGTACTTGGAACTCGGCGCGGAGGGCCAGCTGGTGATGTTGTCCCCACCGATGCGCCAGTACCCGAGGGTGTTCTCTGCGCTGGTCGCACCGGGCGCAGACGCCACGAGCGCACCGTCGACATACAGCTTCATGCCGTCCGCGCTCTGCGTCGCCACCGCGTGGTGCCACGCGTTGTTGTTCAGCGCCGTGGAGTTCTGGATCGTCTGCGTGCTGCCCTGGTAGGTGCCGAAGATCAGGCGACCGTTGTTGGTCATGTAGAGATGACGGTCGTAGCTGGTGGAGTCACCAGAGGCCGCGTTCCCGTAGCCGATCAGCTTCCCACCGGTCGTGGTGTTGGTCTTGAACCACAGCTCCGTCGAGAACTCCGCGGGTGGGGCGACCTTGTTGGTCGATGCGACGCGGCCTGTGGAGGTGCCGGTGAAGGTCGATGCTCCTGTTGCCGTGTTCTCCACACCGGACGACGAGGAGGTCACACCCGAGCCGAACACCGGGGTGTTCGATCCCGCCCAGTCCTGCGGCGCGGTGCCCAGCGGGTAGTACAGCTGAGGGTTGTCATCGATCACCGTGTTGGTGTAGCTCGAGACAGCTCCCGATGCGACGGTCACCGACATGGCCTGGCTGCTCACCGTGTTGCCACTGGCATCCTTCGCGACGACGGTGTACTCCTGCTGCGAGCCCGGCGTAGCGGTCTTGTCTTCGAGAGTGACGGCCGGTCGCTTCCACCAGGTTCCATCGGCCGTGGTCGTGGCGACGGGCGTGGCCGTGCCGGTGCGCCGAAGCTCGTAGGTGAGCGTCAGGTCATCGCGGTCCCAGTTGGCCGGAATCGAGACCCGGACTCGTCCAGGGATGAAGGACTGTGCCGTGCCGGTCCAGTTGGCCGCCGAGAGACGAGGGCCGTCCTTGGCTCCGCCAGGAGGGTTCGTCGAGAAGCGCACGAGCCCCTCGAAGCGACCGTTGTTCACGGAACGGAACTCTCCGCCGATCGAGATCATGTTGCCGGTACCGGTGATGGAGAGTCCGGCCTGTCCCATGCCCGTCGTCACACCGACAGCCCAGTCGGGCGTCCAGGCGTACGGCGACGGACCGGGGGTTCCCGCCCAGTTCTTGTAGGTGCCACCGGCTGCCGGCTGGTTGCCGAGCGTTCCGCGAGCATCGGCCGTGTACGCCTCCGAGTAGCGGTGCGTGCGCGGGCTCTGCTCGGGGTGCAGGCTCATCGTGCCGCAGGCGTGGGTGTGGCTCGTCGTGTAGACGACCTTGCCCGTCGAGTAGACGCCGTAGTGGTCGCCGAGGCAGTCGGCGATCCAGCGGACCTGTCCGGTGCCGGCTTCCGCCGCGAAAGTTCCCTCGAGGTTTCCGGTGGCGGCGTCGGCGTAGACCCAGCCGGTGCCGTAGACGGCCGTCGAGTCGGCGGCGAGGCCGAAGATGCCGGCCTTGCCGGAGTTGCTGCCCGTGTTCGAACCGTTCTTCACGGTCTGCGGCAGCGCCCAGGACGAGTCCACGGCACCGGTCGTCTTGTCCAGCGCGACCGTGCCGCGCATGGTCAGGTCGCCGTTCACCTGCGAGAAGCGACCGGCGGCGATGACGTTCTGACCCGCGGGGTCCATGACCATCGCATCGACTTGGAGGTCGGTCTGCGGAGCCCAGTTCAGCAGGGCGCCGTTGGTGGCGCTGAAGGCGGCGAGGTTCTTGCGGGCGGTGCCGTTGCCCTGGGTGAACAGACCGCCCACGTAGACACTCGATCCGGAGGCTGCGAGGGCGTAGACCCCACTGCCGCCGATCGACGGCGAGAAGCCGGGGACGAGCTGGCCGGTCGTGGCGTCGAGGGCCGCGAAGTTCCAGCGTGCCTGGCCGTTGACCGAGTTGAACGAGCCGCCGATGTAGATGCGGGTGCCGTCGGGCGACGCGGCGACGGCCTTGATCACGCCGTTCACCTGCGGGGCGAACGAGAGCAGCTGACCCGTGTTGATGTCATAGGCGAGCACGTTGGAACGCGCCGTCAGGCTGGTGCCGGGTGCGGCCAGGGGTGCACGGGCGTTGTCGAACTTGCCCACCGCGTACACGGTCGATCCGATCATCGTCTGAGCCCAGACATAGCCGTTGTCGATCTGCACCGTCGGGATCGGATCCGACGTGACGACGTTGTCGTCGCGCTGCAGCAGAGGCGGTGGCGTCGACGGAACGTCTGCCGACGCCGCCTGCGCACCCAATGTCGTCATGCCTGCGACGAGCAACGCCGCCGTCACGACAGACGCAAGCGCGCTCAGCGCCCGCCTCGTGGTCGATGTGTTCCCCATAGTGACTCCCCAGCCGCCAGTTTTCTTCTTTGAAAGTGAGTTAGTGCAAGAACGAAATACCGAAATGTTGCGATGGTGCGCGTGTACGAGCGTCAGGAAAGCTGGCCGGCGAACGTCGCCACCGGCTCCCCCGCCGCGTAGTTGACGCTGATCTTCACCGAGCGCCCCTGCGTCGGATCGAGCATGAACACGTAGGTGCCGGTGGTCTTCGCACCGGCGGCGAGCTCGCCCTGCAAGGGCTTGTTCGGGCCTGCCGTGGTGGCGACCCCGATGTCACCGTCGTCTGTGACGAGGCTGACCACCGCGGAGTCGACGCTCTGTGCGCGCTTCGAGTCGTTGGCGACCGACAGCGTGACGACGACAGCGGACCCGGCGTACTCTCCGGGCGTCTTGGGCTCGATCGTGGTGGTCGAGATCTTGTCGATCGTGACGACCACGTCGGTGGAGAGGGTGATCGGGGCGTCGAGCGCCCCGTTCTCCTCGGTGAGAGCCGGGCCCTCGGTGGGGCCCTCGGCCTCCGTGTCGGCGGGCGGCGTCCAGTCGGTGGTGCTGGTGCCCTCAGGTGCCGGCGTCTCCGACGCGTCTGGCGCTGCCGTGCAGCCGGCCGTCACGAGTGCGAGCGCCACCAACGGCGCGACGAGTATCGCGCGTAGCGATCGCGAAGTGCCGTCCCCAGAACGGCATGATGAAACATTGAACACTGCAGCTCCCCAGAACCCAGATTCCCCATCCCAAAGCCCCCTCGGCTTCGGGTCCCCTTCAACCGCGCAGAACGCGGCGTCGGCTAATGGTAGTGCGAGGAGCGGAATATCGCAAGTGTTCGCTCAGGACGAATGGCGCCGATGCCCTCCGAGTTGAGCGAGGATGGTCGCGACGGAGGCCTCGACCTCCGCGATCGTCTCCAGGTGTCCGCGGCTTCCGTGGCGATCGGCGATGCTCGTCGGGTCGACGGTCGTGCGGCCTCCGAAGCGCTGTCGCAGGCGGGCGCCGACTCCTCCGGACGGAGTCAACGGAACCGCTCGCGAGCGGGCCCGGTCGAGATGGGCGACATACTCCGCCACCCGATCGGGCGCGGACGACGCGAAGCCCTCGCCGAGGTGGGCGGCTTCCTTGATCGTGAACATCCAGTCACGGGACCGCGGCGCGAGTCGCACCAGCTCGCCGCGGATGTCGCGCGATGCCGTGAGCACGATGCTCGCCTGTTCGATCTGCTCGATCGTGACCGGCGTCGCCCGGTGCGCCTGGGCCTGGGCCTGCCACTGCGCGTCATCATGCAGCGACGCCACGGCGGAGCAGATCGGATCGCCGTCGTTGACCCGGACACCGGCGCTGCTCACGGAGAGGGAGGAATCCGCCCGGAGTCCGCGCCGCAGTGCGAGTTCGGCCAACGGCGATCGACAGACATTGGCGGCGCAGACGACCAGGATCTTCTCGTCGGTCATGCGGACGCACCGAGCCTTTCGATCTCGCGGAACCACTTCACCGCGGCGAGCGCGAGGAACAGCACGGCGGCGAGGCAGAGCGCGCCGTAGCCGATCAGGAACGCCGGGGTCCACCCCCACAGGACGAACACGAGGCACACGAGGCCGAAGTCGGTCGGCAGCAGGATGAGGGAGCGCATCAGGGTTCCCCCGCCGCGCTCATGAGTCGATGCCACCGAATGCTTGCCCTTGAGCAGGTCGTTGAGGAGCATGCCGGAGAAGGTGGTCGTCGCGACGATGCTGAACACGATGGGGATCAGCAGAAGCAGAGGCGTCTCCGGAACGACACGGTAGAGCCCGATCAGCACGCCCAGATGCAGCGAGGCGATCTTGAGGGTGTCGATGAAGTGGTCGAGCCACTCCCCCTGGGGACTCCCACCCCCACGCAGACGTGCGACCTGGCCGTCCGCGGAATCCCAGGCATACCCGAGCACCAGAAGGAGGGCGATCAGGAGGCCCATCGGCACGTTCACCGGCCCGAAGGCGATGAGACCGATCGCGACGAACGAGTGCACCGCGCTGATGATCGACACCTGATTGGGGGTGAGCCCGATCCGATAGGCGACGGCGGCGAGCACCCTCCCGATGCGGCGGTTGACGTACACCGAATACGCGGGCGCCCCGCGGGCATGCCCCTTCTGCGCACGCGCGAGACGATGGTAGGCGTCTACGACCATTTCCTGCCCTTCTGGACCGTTGTGTGCGTCCGTGCGATCCGGCGAGCCTCGCGCACACCGCGGAGGTAGGCCCGGATCGGCGCGGCCGACTGGATCAGCTGTCGACGTCCGCCGCGGAGGATGACCTCCCTGGCCGTTCGGGGAATCGAGCGGCGCCAGCGCTGCACGGCCGCGTCATCGAGATGGCGCACGGCGTACAGCATCCGGTTGCGGATGTTGTAGTAGTAATAGCCCTCGGATTTCGCCCGTGAGGTCTCGGGCTCCGCGCGCTGCGTCCCTCCCTCGTCGTGCACCGCCCTGGCGTCTTCGACGAGCATGAGGGAACCGCCGGCTGAGACCACCCGACGCGAGAAGTCGACGTCTTCCCAATACAGGAAGTAATCGTCATCGAAGCCGCCGGAGAGCTCCCACACCTCGCGCGTGATCCACAGGCAGGCCCCGCTCAGCCAGGGCTCGAATGGCTGGGTGTCGCCCTCGACACGCTTGCGGCGAGCGCGCATGGTGCCGTCGTGGAGCAGAAGGTCGATTCCGGCGAACCACGTTCTTCCCTCCGAGTCCGTGATCATCGGCGACGCGAGAGTCGTGCGCGAGGCTGCAGTGGCGGAGGCGAGTCGATGCAGCGAGTCGCGGTCGATGTGCGCATCCGGGTTGATCACGAGCACATCGGTCGCCCCTTCGGCGAGCGCACGCGTCACTCCGAGGTTGACGCCGCCACCGAAGCCCGAGTTCGCCTCCGGCTCCATCAGCACCCAGTCGTGCTCGCGCGCGATGTCCTTCGCGGCGCGACGCTCGTCCGCGTTCGACCAGTTGTCGACGACGATGACGAGAGCGTCCTGCGCGATCGCTCGCGCTTCCTGTTCGACGGCCACCAGGTTGCGCTGCAGAAGCCCGGCCGAGGCGTAGTTGACCACGACCACGGCAAGCCGTCCGTGCACGATTGACACGCGATCCTCCCCCCGGATCCGGCTCGCGGATCGCCTCGGGCGCCGGTCGAATTCCCCAGAGTCGCGACCGACGTCGACTCCCAGGACAAAGACTATACGCGAGCCCGCTCCGCAGACCGGTCTCAGGGGTTCACGATACGATGAGCCGGCGTCGGAGTCGAGGCGCGCTACTGCCATGGGGATGGGGCGGATGACCAGGGGACCGGAATCGAACGACATGATCGCGGTGACGATCGGCGTACCCACGTATCGGAGGCCAGAGCTTCTGGCGGCACTGCTGCGCACGCTGCCATCGCGCATCGCGGAGTGCGACGCCCTCGGCATCGCGGTGGACGTGCTGGTCGTCGACAACGACCCCGCAGGCTCTGCCCGCGACGTGGCCGCGGGCGCGGACCTTCCGGTGCGCTACGTCGTCGAGCCCGCGCCGGGCATCGCCGCAGCCCGCAACCGGATCCTGGATGAGTGCGTGGATCGCGATCTGGTCGCCTTCATCGACGACGACGAGATCCCCCGGGAGGGATGGCTCTCCTCACTGATCGAGGTCTGGCGCGAGCACGGGGCCGACGCGGTGATGGGCCGCGTGATCTCGGTCTTCGATGAGGACGTCGATCCCTGGCTGCTCGCCTCCGGAACTTTCCGGCGACCGCCCAGGCAGACGGGCACCGTGCTGCAGGTGGCCGCCGCCGGCAACCTGCTCCTCGATCTACGCTCCATCCGCCGGCTCGGGCTGCGCTTCGACACGTCGCTCGGCCTGGGCGGTGGCGAGGACACCCTCTTCTCCCGCCAGCTCGCCCATCGCGGTGGACTGATCGTGTGGTGCAACGAGTCCGAGACCGAAGACCTCGTCGTCGCCTCGCGGCTGAGCCGCTCCTGGGCGGCGCAGCGCGCGTTCAGCTCGGCGAACGCCGGCACTCGCATCCAGCTGCAGTTGACCGAGGGGAAGGCCCGGCGCGGCGTCCTGCGACTGCGGGCTCTGATCGGCGGTGTCGCGCGGATCGTCGTCGGCGGTCTGCGGAGGACCTTCGGAGCACTCACCTCGAACATCACCCACCACGCCAGGGGGACACGCCTGGTGCACCGCGGCCGCGGCACGATCGCCGCCGCCCTCGGCCGCCGCTACGACGAGTACCGTCGCCCATCGGAGGATGACACGACCATGACCGATACCGGATCGACCATCCGCGTGATGCAGTCGCTGGGCGCTCCGCGTCCGACGACGAACCCGTACAACAAGATGCTCGATGAGGCACTCGGCTCCACGGAGGGCCTCACCCGTCTGCGCTTCTCCTGGGGCACGGCCCTCTTCGGGCGCTACGACGCCTTCCACTGGCATTGGCCGGAGGCGAAGCTGCACGGGTCCACCTGGTGGAAGTCCACGGGCAAGTTCCTGCTCACCGCAGCACTCGTGTTCCGCCACCGCCTCTCGCGCCACATCGCTGTGGTGCGCACGGTTCACAACATCGAGCTTCCCGACGACAATGCGCCGCGGCTGTGGCTGCTGCGCTTCATCGATCGCCACACCGACTACCGGATCGTCATCAACGAGACGACTCCGCTCGCGCCCGGCACCCCCCACAGCCTGATCCTGCACGGCGACTACCGCGGCTGGTACGCGAAGTTCCCCGCGGCAGAGCGGGTGCCGGGGCAGCTCGGGTCGTTCGGTGGAATCCGCCGCTACAAGGGGCTGGAGGGCTTCATCGACGCGTACGGCGAGGCGGTCGCCGTCGAACCGGCGCTGAGCCTGCGCATCGGCGGGCGCCCGTCCACCCCTGAGCTCGGAGACGACCTCCGCGCACGCACCGCAGACCTGCCCGGAGTGTCGCTGCACCTCGACTTCCTCAGCGACGCCGAACTCGTCCAGCTCGCCACATCATCCGACCTCATCGTGCTGGCCTACCGCTTCATGCACAATTCCGGCAGCGTCCTCGCCGCCCTGTCGATGGATCGCCCGGTGCTCGTCCCCCGCAACGAGGCGAACGAGGCTCTCGGACGCGAGGTCGGCCAGGAGTGGGTTCTGATGTACGACGGCGACCTCGACGCTCCCACGGTCGTCGAGGCGTGGCGTGCCGCGACGACGCTCACGGGCTCACCCGATCTCTCCCGGCGCGACTGGGCCGACGCCGGTCGCGCGCACGCCGATGCGTTCCGCGCGGCCGTGCGGGTGAAGCGACGCGGCGCGAAGGACTAGAGCGCCCCGACCGTCCTCGGTTCGAGGTCAGATCGCGGGCAGCAGCCCTCGCGCCAGGGATGCGACCATGATCTGCGTCGTGAAGTGCCGTTCCACCTCGATGCGGCCGTTCTTCCCGAGCTCTGCGGCGCGCGCCGGGTCATCGAGCAGGCGGAGCACGGCGAGGGCGAGCTCCGCCGGATCCTCCGGGGGGACAAGGTGTCCGGTGCGGCCCTCGCTCACGTACTGGTGCATCCCCGGTGTGTCGGTGACGACGACAGGACGGGCCGTCGCGAGTGCTTCGAGCGCCACGGTCATCCCGGAGGCGTGCAGGTTCGGCCTGGTCGGTATGACGACGACGCTCGCGGTCGCGTAGAGGTCGCGGAGTTCCGCGTGCGGCAGGTGCCGGACGACCTGCACCCCCTCAGGCGGGGCGAGGTCCGACCGCGTCTGCACCACCGCTTCGGTCTCGGGACGGATCGCGAGGATGCGAGTGAGCGCCGCGAAGAGGGTGGCGGGATCGCGATCCCTGTCGTTGCCGACGCTCACGATGCGCGGACGGGCCGGATACGGCCTCGGAACGAAGAACGCGCTGTCGATCCCGAAGGGCACGGCGAACACCCGAGTCGCGCCAGGGCCCAGCATCTTTCGCAGGGGCTCGACCTGTGCTTCGCTGAGCACCCACGCAGCCTCGGCCCTCCCGAGCATCGCGACCATCCGCGTCGGCGCGTCGCCGGTCTCGGCCATGTCCGTCAGCCAGATCACACCGGTGGCGAATCGGGTGCGCGGATGGGTCGTCTGCATCCGATAGGCCGTGTTCTCATCCCAGGTGAGCGCGAGCCCGTCGACGGGCCGCGGCCCGACCGCGAATCGCGCACGGGCTCGAGCGATCCGGCCCGGTGGGGCGAGATCGATCAGCTCGACGTCGGCATAATCGCGCAGCGCGTCGAGGCCGTACGGCCAGATGCTGGGCACCTCCCCCCTGGCGTGACTCTGCTCCCAGATGCGCACCGACTGTTCGGCACGATGCACCCAGGTGAGAGACGACGAGGGACCGCCCTCGGATTCCACGAGCCAACTATGGACCTCCCCAGGCGTCCTGGCAAGAGGCGTCACGGCCGACCGCCCGAAGCGGATGCCAGAGGAGTCTCTAGAGCTCGCCCGGCTTCATGACCTCGACGTCGATGGCGCGGATCACGCGCTGAGCCGCAGTATCCGTCGGCGGCTCGGCACCGATGGCCTCTCCCTTGCGCCGCCGTCGAGGCGCGTACACGACGAGGGAGTGGAACAGGAACCGGGCGAAGAAGGCCACGATGAGCGAGAGACCCGTCGCGACGACGCTCGAGATGTGCCACGACTCGACCATCAGCGCCATCACCGGGATCCGCAGCGCGGCCTCGACGTTGTTGAACGCGAAGGAACTGGCGAAGCGGATGCCGAGGGCGCGCGCATCGGTGCGCATGTCGGCGAACACGAAACGCTCCTGCAGCACGAAGTTGCCGATGATCGTGACCTCGGCGCCGATGATCGCCGCCCAGATGTACGGCACCCCCGCAGCGGTGAGCGCCCACATGATCCCGAGGTTCGCGGCGGCGCCGATCACGCCGATCAGCGCGAACAGCGACATCTTGCCGAAGCGCAGTCGCGCGAGGTGCTCGAGGAACATCGCCCCCTGGCGAAAGCTCGCCTTCGACGTGCCGTGTCGTCGCTCGGCGAACTCCATCGGCACCTCGGCGATGCGCAGGTCGTTGCGCGCGAGGATCTCGAGGAGGATCTTGAAGCCCCGAGGCTGGAGCGTCGACACGTCGAGGCGATCGCGGTCGACCAGGAAGAACCCCGTCATCGGGTCGGTGCTGCGAGCGAGGCGAATCGGGAACATCGCCCTGGTCAGCCAGGTCGCGACGCGGGAGACGCCGAAGCGCACCGCTGTGCCGAGCCCGCTCGTGTCTCCTCCGCCGACGTAGCGGGAGGCGGCGACGACGTCGGCGTCCCCCTGCGCGAATCGAGCGAGCAGGACGGGAAGGAGCTCGGGCGGATGCTGCAGGTCACCGTCCATCACGATGCAGACATCGGAGACCGCCGCCTCGAGGCCGATGACGACGGCGCCGCCCAGCCCTCCGGTGTTCTCGGAGCGATGGATGACGCGCACCGGGATCGGAGAATCGGCCGCGACGCGCTCGACCTCAGCGGCCGTGTCATCGGTGCTGTCGTCGACGAACAGGATCTCGGCGTCCCACCCCTCGAGCGCCACGGCGGTACGAGCGACGAGCTCGGCGACGTTGTCGCGCTCGTTGAACGTCGGCACGATGATCGTGACCGGTGTCCCCACGTCCGCCCCCTGTCCCCCACGCGCATCGCGTGCGGCCTCCATCGTTCCACGGGATCCTGTGCAGAGAGAAACCCGAACCTGCTAGACTCTCGAACCGCGGCTGTGGGAGTCGCGAAGCGGATGGGGATCCGCTTACTGGGGAATTACTGATCTGGGGAGATCATGGGGACGCGTATCGGCTATGCCGTTGGTGCTTTCGACCTGTTTCACGTCGGGCATCTGAATCTACTTCGTCACGCCAAGCAGCACTGCGACATTCTGATCGCAGGCGTCGTCAGCGACGAGATGCTGCGTCAGGTGAAGGGCATCGAGCCCGTCATCCCGACCGCGGAGCGTGCGGAGATCGTGAAACACATCTCGTTCGTCGACGACGTCTACGTCGAGACGACGCCGTCGAAGATGGACTCGTGGCGCGACGTGCAGTTCACGCACTTCTTCAAGGGCGACGACTGGCGCGGCACCGACAAGGGCCTGCGCCTGGAGCGCGAGTTCGCCGAGGTCGGGGTCGAGGTCGTGTACTTCCCGTACACGGCGCACACGTCGAGTTCGTCGCTGCGGCGTGCGCTCGATGCGATCACCGCGGGTGCCAACGCTCCCGCGGTCGCCGCCTCACGCTGAGCAGCACGCCGCCAGGCAGTCAGTTCGCGACGCCGAGCAGGCTCCGCGCCATGCGCGCCACGTGCGGAGGCGTGTGCGGTCCGAGCCACACCGTCCATTGCGACGGCGGCTCGCTGCACGCCCACTCGACGCACCAGGCGTGCACGGCGTTCGCGAGCCGTTCGCCGCGCGTATGCGCCCTGGTGCCGTCTCCCCGCACCAGCCAGCGCACCGACACCCCATCCGGAACGTCGATGTGTCGGAACTGGATGCGAGCCGCAGCCTCGAGGATGACGACGCCCTGGGCGTCCCACGGCAGCCGCGCGGCGATGCTCGCGATGAAGCCGGCGTCAGCCGCATCGCCGGCGATGAGCACGGCACCTTCTATGTCGTCCCAGTCGGGATCCTCCAGGTGCTCGCATGCGCCGCTCATGCCCCCAGTGTAGGTAAGGGCACCCTTACTTACAAGAGATGTGCCCGGATCCGCGCCGACGGGGCCCCTCTTCGCACGAGTCCGACCATGGGCCGCTCGACACTCAGCGCCACCTCACCCGAGCGGTCGTAGGCTGGATGCATGACTTCTCCTGCCTCCGACACCATCACGATGTTCGGCGCCGACTGGTGCCGCGACTGCATCCGCACCAAGAAGCAGCTCGATGCACTCGGCGTCGAGTACACGTACGTCGACCTGGTCGCCGAGCCCGCCGCCGCAGACGTGGCGAAGGAGATCTCGGGTCGCACCAACATCCCCGTCGTCGTGTACCCCGATGCCTCGCATCATGTCGAGCCGTCGAACGCCGATGTCGAGTCGAAGCTGCGCGAGCTCTCGCTGATCTGATCCCGCGGCATCGCGCCACTACACTGGCGCGATGAGCACCGAGGCTCGGTCCGAACGAGCGCCCGTCCGTCTTTCTCCGCGAACGATCGCGTTGTACGCGATCGGCTCGCTCGGGACCGGCGGCTACGCCACGCTGCCCGGGCTGGTGCTGACGTACTTCCTCACCGACAATCTCGGCGTCGCCGCACTCGCGGCAGGGCTGATCGTCACGGCGGCGAAGATCTGGGACGTGCTGATCGACCCGTTGATCGGGGCCGCGTCCGACCGCCAGCTCGCGCGCACCGGCTCTCGCCGCGGGTTCATGGTGACCGGCGCGCTCGCACTCCCCCTCTTCTTCGCCCTCACCTTCGCCGTACCGCCCACCTGGGGTCCCGTCGCCGGAGCGATCAGCGTGCTGCTGGCTTTCCTGGCGACCGCGACGGCTTTCAGCCTGTTCCAGGTGCCGTACGTCGCCCTTCCCGCGGAACTGACCGGCAGCTACGACGAGCGCACGCGTCTGCTCGGATGGCGCGTCGTCGTGCTCACCGCAGCGATCCTGCTGTTCGGCGCCGGCGGCCCCGCACTGCGCAATGCGGGCGATGACCCGGTCAGGGGATACCTCTTGATGGGCATCGCCTCGGGCGTCGTGATCGGCGTCGGGATGCTCGTCGCCGCTCGAACCGCGGATGACGCCGCCCAGCGGAGCGCTGTCTCTCCCGCGACGACCGCGACCGTCTCGACCTGGCGCGACCAGTACATGTCGGGCTTCCGCGCCCTCGGCCGCAGTCAGCCCTTCCGCGCGCTGCTCGGCACATTCGTGCTGCAGGCGCTCGCGACGGGCACCATGCTCGCCGGCGCACAGTACGTCGCGACCTGGGTGCTGCGGTCGGAGGATGCGGTGACCTTCGTCTTCGTCGCGTTGGTGGGACCAGCGCTGCTGGCCACCCCGGGGTGGACGGTCATCGCGCGACGAGTCGGCAAGGAGCGGGCCTTCGCGATGGCCAGCCTCCTGTTCACGGCGGCAGCGGCATCACTCGTCTTCGCGGTGTGGTCACCAGGTGCGTGGATCTACGCATCCGTCGCCGTGGCCGGCATCGCGTATGCGGGCCTCCAGTCGTTGCCGATGGCGATGCTCCCCGACGTGATCTCCCACGACGAGCGCACGAGCGTGCCCGGCCAGGCCGGCACCTTCACCGGCATCTGGACGGCGGGCGAGACGGTCGGCTTCGCACTCGGAGCGACAGCGGTGTCGCTGACGCTCGCGGCGACCGGGTACATCTCGACCGTCGCCGGCACCACCGTCGAGCAACCGGAGGCGGCTATCACGGGTATCGTCCTCAGCTTCAGCATCCTGCCCGCCGTGCTGATGGGCGCCAGCCTGCTGACGCTGCGCCGGTACCGCCTGCGTCGCGCGGACATCGATGCCGTCGCCGATTCCGACGCCTAAGCTGGGATCCCGTCCGAAGGAGACGTCGATGACTTCTGCGAGCACCACCGCCACCTCCGCCACGCCATCGAAGCGTGCGCCGAAGAGCGGGACCCCGACGCTGGGCGAAGCCGAACGAGAGCGCCTCGACTCCGCTGTCGACGCCCTCCGGACCGGAGCCCGCACCTGGTCGGCCCTCACGGTCGCCCAGCGGGTCACGCTGCTGCGCGCGGTGCGCACGAGTGTCGCCGCGACCGCGGAAGACTGGGCGACCACGGCCGCGGCCTCGAAGGGCCTCGATGCCCGCCATCCGCTGCGCGGCGAGGAGTGGCTCAGCGGGCCGTACAGCGTGCTGGGCGCGCTCGACGCCTACATCGAGACCCTGTCTCGTCTGGCGAAGGGCGCGAACCCCCTCGACGGGATCACGCTCGATCGCGCCCCGGGAGGGCGCACTCGCGTGCATGCCTTCCCGCTGACCGGAATCGATTCCTTCCTCCTTTCGGGCTTCACGGGCGAGGTCTGGCTGGAACCGGGCGTCACACCGGGCGCCGCTCGCGCGTCGGCGGGTCTCGCGCAGCGCACGCCCACCGAATCGGGCGGCGTCGGTCTGGTGCTCGGCGCGGGCAACGTGACCTCGATCCCGGTGCTGGACGTGCTCTACGAGCTGCTGGCCCACAACCGCACCGCGCTGCTCAAGGTGAATCCCACGCAGGATGCCCTGGTGCCGGTCTACAAGCGCGCGCTCGCACCACTCATCGAGCCCGGCTTCCTGCGCATCGTCCGCGGCGGCCCCGAAGTCGGCGCCCATCTCACCGCGCACCCCGGTCTCGTGCACGTGCACATCACCGGCTCCGCGGCGACGTTCGACACGATCGTCTGGGGCCCGTCGAAGGGCACGGGCGCGGCGGCGACCACGCGCCGTCGGCGCGAGAACCGCCCGCAGCTGAAGAAGCCGATCACCGCAGAGCTCGGCGGCGTCTCACCGATCATCGTCGTCCCCGGCGCCTGGACCGACGCCGACCTCACCTACCAGGCCGAGCACATCGCCACCATGCGTCTGCAGAACTGCGGCCACAACTGCATCGCCGGTCAGGTCGTGATCATGTCGTCCGACTGGGACCAGGCCGACGCCTTCCGCGCTGCCCTCCGACGGGCCTACGCCAACGCACCGGAGCGTCCGATCTGGTACCCGGGGTCCTCGTCGCGGATGGAGCTCGCGACCGACGCCTACCCCGACGCACTCGTGCTGGGTGACCGGCTGCTCGTCGAGATCGACGCTGATGACGACCCGAAGGCTCTGGAGACCACCGAGTACTTCGCGCCGGTGCTGGGTGTCGTGACGCTGCCCGGCACGGGCCAGCAGTTCCTGGACGCCGCCGTGACGCACGCCAACGACAAGCTCCAGGGCACCCTCGGCGCGAACCTGCTGATCGACCCCGCGACCGAGAAGTCGCTCGGGGCCGGCTTCGAGAGGGCGATCGCGGCACTCCGCTACGGCTCCATCGCGATCAACAGCTGGACGGCATTCGCATTCATCACCCCCACTCTCACGTGGGGCGCGTTCCCGGGCGGGACGATCGGCGACGTGGGCAGCGGCATCGGCATCGTGCACAACGCGCTGCTGCTCGACCGGGTCGAGCGCTCCGTGCTCCGCGGCCCGTTCCGCCCGTTCCCTCGATCTCTGCCGATCGCGAACGGCGGCGGACGATTCACGATCCTGCCGAAGCCGCCATGGTTCGTCTCCTCCCGCACCGGCGCGACCGTGAGCGAGGGTCTGACCCGCTATCGGGTGGATGGGCGCATCGCGGGTCTCGTCAAGACGCTGACGAAGGCGCTGCGGGCCTGAGGGTCAGCGCGCCGCGCGGGCGAATCTGTCGGTCGCCGCGCGGAGCGCCTTCTTCGTGCCGGGCTCGGTGGCGGCGTGGCCGGCATCGTCGACCACCACGAGCTCCGCCTCCGGCCACGCCCGGTGCAGATCCCAGGCCGTCATCATCGGCGTCACGACATCATGCCGCCCCTGCACGATGACGGTCGGGATATGACGGATGAGGTCGACGCCGGCGATCAGCTGTCCCTCTTCCCACCAGCCTCGATGGACGAAGAAGTGGTTCTCCATGCGAGCGAAAGCGGTGGCCTTCACCGGGTCGGACATCGCCTCGATCTGCGCAGCGTTCGGCGTCAGCGTGACGGTCGACGCCTCCCAGGTCGCCCAGGCGACCGCCGCCGGCACGTGCACGGCGGGGTCGGGATCGAACAGTCGACGGTGATACGCCTCGATCATGTGCGACCGCTCCAGCACCGGGATCGGCGCGATGAAGCTCTCCCAGAGGTCAGGGAACAGGGCGGCGGCACCGCCCTCGTAGAACCACTCGAGTTCGACCCTGCGCAGCGTGAAGATCCCACGGAGCACCAGCTCCGTCACGGCATCCGGGTGCGCCTGCGCGTAGGCGAGTGCCAGGGCGCTGCCCCACGATCCGCCGAACACCTGCCATCTCGCGATGCCGAGGTTCTTGCGCAGCAGTTCGATGTCGGCGATCAGGTGAGCCGTCGTGATGTGACGGAAGTCGGCATCCGGAGCGCTCGCGTGCGGCGTGCTCTTGCCACAGCCGCGCTGATCGAGCAGCACGATGCGGTAGCGCTTCGGGTCGAAGAACTGCCGCTGCCACGGCGAGGTTCCGCTCCCCGGACCGCCGTGCAGGAACACCACGGGCTTGCCTTCGGGGTTGCCGCTGACCTCCCAATAGACGCGGTGGCCGTCGCCGACGAGCAGCTCCCCCGTCTCGTACGGTTCGATCGGTGGATACAGTGCATCCGTCTTCTTCATCATCGGCCCCCCAGCCGGTCGTGCTGACTGCTTCGTCAACGGTAGCGGACGTTCACTCGTGCGTCGGGATCACGGATCCAGCTGGTCAGCGGGAAGGCTCAGCGCCTGCTCGCAGACCCCTAGTCCGTTCTGGTAGCCCTCGGCGAACCAGCGCTGCCGCTGCGTGCTGGAGCCGTGCGTCCAGCTCTCCGGGTTCGAGAACCCCGACTGCGCCTGGATGCTGTCGTCTCCGACCGCCGAAGCCGCGTTCAGGGCGTCTTCGATCTGCTGTTCCGTCGGCGCGATCAGGTAGGGGTCGCCGTCGGCATCCGTCTGCTCCGTCATCCGTCCGAGCCATGCACCGGCGTAGCAGTCGGCCTGCAGCTCGATCCGCACGCCGTTGCTGCCGGGACCGGTCCCGTTGTTCGGGTATCGATCCATGTAGCCGGTGATGTTCTGGATGTGGTGGCCCCACTCGTGACCGACGATGTAGAGCTGCGCGAGATCGCCGGCCGATGCTCCGAACTGCTGCTGCATGAGCTGGAAGAACGTGGGGTCCACGTACACGTTCTCCTCGGGCGGGCAGTAGAACGGACCGACGGCGTTGGAGGCGGTGCCGCACTGCGTCGACGTCGCGCCGTCGACGACGATCATCTCCGGCGCGCGGTAGCCCTCGACGTTGTCGCTCCAGAAGGCATCGAGCGCGACCTGTGCCCCGGCCATGCGGCAGTCGACATCGGCGTTCGCGTCGGCACCGGTGTCGCAGTTCTCGATGGCCGACCCGCCGGCGGGCTCGCTCCCGCCGCCCGTGGTTCCCCCACCGAGCAGCCCGGTCAGGTCGATGCCGAGCAGAGGCCCGGCGATGAGGGCGATGATGCCGAGCACGCCGACACCGGCGCCGCCCGCGATGGCTGCCGTGCGTCCGCGACGGCGGGTGGTGTTGCCCGAGATGTCGGCATCGGGATTGAACGTCATGCGTCGAGATTACTCCGAGCAGAAGCATGTCGAACGGACGTAGGCTCGGGGCATGACGACCACGATCACCATCACCGGCGCGGGCGGACAGATCGGCTACGCACTCCTCTTCCGCATCGCGGCAGGAGACCTGCTGGGGCCGGACGAGAAGGTGCGGCTGCGACTGCTGGAGATCCCGCAGGGACTCGGTGCCGCCGAGGGTGCTGCGCTGGAGCTGCAGGACGGTGCGTTCGGTCTGCTCGAGCACGTCGAGGTGACCGACGACGCGGCGGTGGGCTTCGACGGCTGCGACCTCGCCCTGCTGGTCGGGGCACGGCCGCGCGGCCCCGGCATGGAGCGCGCCGACCTGCTCGCAGCCAACGGCGGCATCTTCGGCCCGCAGGGGGCTGCCATCGCCGCCAATGCGGCAGCCGGCGTACGCGTCACGGTGGTCGGCAACCCCGCCAACACAAACGCCCTGATCGCGGCGGCTGCGGCCGACGGTGTGCCTGCCGAGCGCTTCACCGCGCTGACGCGGCTCGACGAGAACCGCGCGCGGGCCCAGCTGGCACACACACTCGGCGCTCCCGTGCACACCGTTCGCCGCGTGCCCATCTGGGGCAATCACTCGGCGACGCAGTTCCCCGACATCTCGCACGCGACCGTCGGCGGGCGACCGGTCACGGAAGCACTCGAGCAGATCGTCGGCGACGTCCCCACCTGGCTCGAGACCACCTTCATCCCACGGGTCGCCAAGCGCGGAGCGGAGATCATTGACGTGCGCGGCTCGTCGTCTGTGGCCTCAGCGGCGAGCGCCACGATCGACCACGTGCGCGACTGGGTAAAGGGTACGGACGACTGGACCTCCGCCGGCGTGGTCTCGCACGGCGAGTACGGCGTTCCGGAAGGTCTCATCTCATCGTTCCCGGTGCGTTCCGTCGACGGCGAGTGGCAGATCGTCGAAGGACTGGAGCTCAGCGACTGGGCCCGCAGCAGGGTCGATGCCTCCGTCGCCGAGCTGGTCGAGGAGCGCGAGTCGGTGCGGGGGCTCGGCCTCTTGTGAATCCGGTCTCCGCAGCGCCGGGCGACAGGGCAGAATGGATGCCGGAGGTGCGCGATGAGCGAGACGATTGATCCCACGAAGACGGCTGCGGTGGATGAGGCTCTCACGAGCCCGCTGCACCTGCCGCACGACGCCGCGGCCTGCCCGAAGTGCTTCACCGAGCTGCAGCAGAACCGCAACTTCTGGACCGCGCGACCGGACGGCTCACGCCTGGTCGGGCTGGTCGTCGCGCGGGACGGTATGCCGTCCGTCGTCGAGCAGCGCGACGACCTCACCCGCTTCGGCGTGCCGATCGAAGGCTTCCGCCACCCGGCCCCCGACATCCTGGAGAGCTGGAACGACCGGCTCGCCCGCCTCATCTCGACGCTGAAGCACGGCGACGTGCTGGTCGTCGTGAACATCAAGGCCCTCGGCCGCGATTCGGACGAGGGAGCACGCACGGTCACCGAGCTGCGCAAACACGGCATCATCGTGAAGGTTCTCAATCACGATGCGCGGCACCTCGCCGACGCTGCAGCCGCCCGCTGATCTTCCGGCAGCGTCCGGTGCCCTCCTCCGCCCAGACCGCCCGCGTTCCTAGAACTCGCCGGATCGCAGACGGGCGAGCGTGCCCGCCCCGATCTCGGCACGGGCGTCGGGACGGTTCGCGTAGAAGGTGACCAGCTCGGCCAGGAGCACAGGGTCGCTGGCGAGGTCGGCCGCCGCCCACGAGGACGGCTGAGCGGTCGCCGTCCGCAGCACCACGCGGTTGCCTTCCACGCCGGCGTCGACGACCTCGTCCCATGCCACGGCCGCGTTGTTGCGCGGAATCCGGAGCTGCAGCCCGTCGGGGCGCAGCGTCAGGCGATGGGCGGAGGGAGCCCGGAACCACGACCGGATGCCGGCGATCGTCATGATCAGCGCGACCACCGGGAGGAGGAGCAGGGTGAGCAGTGGCAGTCGGTCCGCGGGCACCGTGAAGATGCTCCATGACCACGCCGCGAGGAGCAGGGCCCCCACGGGCGCGAGGGCGCGGAGCGGCCAGACGATCCCCGCGGCGCCGCCGAACGCGATCGCGGGACCGTCGACGACCGGCCGGACGACTCGGACGCGGGAGACGCGGGCGTGGGCCACCATCAGCCAGACGCCCACGGCGACGGCCGCGAGCATACCGATCCCCAGAGCCTTCATCGCCGGAGCCGGATCGGCGAACAGGATCAGGCTGAACAGCAGGACCACGATGGCGAACACGACGCCGAACACCGTAAGCGCCGTGGTCGCGCGCTGCTGCCCCTGCCACCCCGGATGACCGGGTACCCAGATCGTCTCCGGAGACGTCGACTGCTGCTGACCTGTCACCCGAACAGTCCCTTCCACGCCTTGCCGATGTTGTGCCCGGCGTCTCCCACGAAGTCGGTCGTGTTCTCCCAGGCGTCCTCCGCGAAGTCCGTCGTGGCGTCCCACGCATCCGCCATGCCGGCGTCGATCGACTCCCGGACGTCCTGCGGGACCCAGTTCTCGTACGCCCACACCGCACCGGCACCGACCGCCACCGCAGCCCCGCCGACGACGACCGCTGTGCCCCACACGGGGAGCGTGACGACACCGGCCGCCGCGAGCGCGGCGACACCGGCAGCCGCAGCCGCACCACCCGCCGCACCGCCGATGATCTCCACCGCGGTGGACGACGGGTCGTCGCCCGACGACATCGCCGAGCCCAGGTTCCAGGCGTCGACGCCCCAGCCGATGAACGGCACCGCCCGACTCGCGCGAGAGAGTCCGCGGGCCAGATCCTCGGCCTCGTCCGCCGCCCACCGCATGCCGGTGGGGTTGGCGGCCTCGGCAGCGGCCTTGACGGCGGGGTTGCCGGAGCGCAGCTCGCGAACGAAGTCCGATGCTCCGAGACGGAGGTCCTCGGCGTGAGAGGTGAGCTCGGCCGCCGTCTCCTTCCACGCCAGGCCCTGGCCCTCGAGATAGATCTTCGGGACCTCGCCGCTCGCCTCCCGCAGACCGGACAGGATCCTGTCCGCTGTGGACTGGCTCGGCATGGTGCCGAGGAAGCCGTCGAGGTTCTCGCTGATCCAGACCTCGAGCTCGCCCCACCAGGAGCCGACGTCGGCGGCGATCTCGTTGTACAGCTCGATGCGGTCGAGGTGCTCCTGCCACTCGTCCCAGTAGGGGTCGTCGCGCGACGTGGGGCACACCGGGATCAGGGATACCGGGCGGCCGATGATCATCCCGTTGACCGGGAGCCCTGCCGCCCTGGCGTTGTCCCGGTGCTTCGCGAAGTCCTCCCTCATCCGCCGCAGCTGCCCGGCGTACGACCGGAGCTTCTCGGCGGAGTCACGGGCGAGGTCCTTGATCTCCTTCGCGGCGTCGGTCGTGCGCGAGAGGATCGTGACGTAGTCGTCCGCCGACTCGCCGTACCAGTGCCCGCGCACGCCGGTCGGGATGAACGTCGTGACGTTCGAGGAGGCGTCTGCGGCATCCTTCAGGTCGGGGTCGAGCCAGTCCGCGGCCGCCTGCACCTGGTCGGCGTCGCCGTACGTGGTCGTGTCGATCGTCATCAGAGGTCCTCGACGATGGCCGCGACCGGGTCGAGCTGATCGATCACGTCCTGCTCGTTCGTCTCCGCGTCGTCGGCGATGGCGCGGACGATCTCTCCCAGGGTGCCGTTGATCCGGTACAGGGCGTCAACGCCCTCCCCCACCCGCTGCATGATGGCGGCGACCGTGTCGGAGGCGAGTCCGCCGTCCACGGCTGTCGGGATGCCGGAGAGCTTGGTCTCGATGAGCTCGACCGCCTCCTCGTGCATGTCCGCATGGACGGCCATCACCTCCGGCTCCATCGCGATGCGGCTCATGCGATGGCTCCGTTGCGGCGGTAGGACGCGGGCACGTCGAGGTCGAAGATCACGACGTCGTAGGGCTGCGTCTCCTTGATCTGACCGAGGTCTTCGGTGCGCACCAGTGCCCAGGGCTGTCGCTCTCCCGCGAGCTGCAGCAGCCGGTCCAGGGCGGTGTAGGCGAGCAATGCACGCCGCCCGTCCTTCAGCTCCCGGATCTCGACGAGCTGCTCCTCGGGCGTCGACGTGACGCTCAGGGGCAGGTACAGCACGGGCGGGACCATCGGCGCTGCGGCCGGCATGGGTTCGAAGGTCATCTCGGTCTCTCCTCGGTTGTCACTCGTAGCTCGGTGGCACCCACAGCAGCTGCGCGGAGACGAGGCCCCGATCGCGGCTGACGATCTGCGCGCGGCCGGGGATGGCCGGGACGGCCTTGACCTTGCCGATCAGCTGGCCTTCCTCCGGGTTGCCCGAGAGCAGGATGCCGGTGGCGCCGAGGTCGGTCATGCGCTGGATGATCGGGTCGTACGCGGCACGGCTCGCGCCACCCGTGCGGCGGGTGAGGATCACGTGGAGACCGAGGTCGGCTGCCTGGGCGAGGAGCGGTGCGAGCACAGCGACCGGGTTGCCCTGTGACGTCGACACGAGGTCGTAGTCGTCGATGAGGACGAATCCTTCCGCGCCCTTCCACCACGACCGGCTGCGAAGCTGATCGGGTGTGACATCGGCACCGGGGATGCGGCTCTGGAAGAACTGCGCCAGCTCGCTCATCCCTCCCTCGGTCATCTCGTGCGATGTGAGGTAGGCGCCGAGGTACTCCTGCGGGATCTCCCCCAGCAGCGCACGACGGTAGTCGACCACGAAGATCTTCGCCTCGGTCGGCCCGTACAGTCGGGTGATCTCGTGCACGACCCCGCGCAGCATCGAGGACTTCCCCGAGTCGGCGTCGCCGTACAGGTACAGCAGCGGTTCGGCGAGCGGATCGATCGAGAACGGGGCGAGGTTCGCCTCGTCGATGCCGAGCAGGATCTCGCGTGGCTCGGAGCCATCGGGCGAACCCGCGGCGGCGACGGCGCGCAGGTCGGCGTGACCGATGCGCGAAGGCAGCAGGCGCAGCTTGGGACCGGCTGGTCCATGCCAGGCGCCGGCGACCCGCGCGACCAGGTCGTCGATGCCGTCGGCGAGCGAGGAGGCGTCGTCGACGCCGTCGACGCGTGGCAGCGCCGTGAGCATCTGCAGGCCGCGATCGTTCAGACCGCGACCGGGGATGGCCGTGACGTTCTCCGCCGCCTTGCGGTTGACCTCGGAGTCGGTCGGGTCGCCGAGCCGCAGCTCGATCCGTGTGCCGATGAGGTCCTTGATGTTGGCGCGGATCTCCATCCAGCGCGCCGCGGTGATCACGACGTGCACGCCGTAGGTCAGACCGCGCGCGGCGATCGCCTGGATCTGCGGCTCGAGCATCTCGAACTCGGCGCGGAGCGTGCCCCAGCCGTCGACCATGAGGAAGATGTCGCCGTAGCCGTCGTCAGCGAGGCCCTGGGCGCGGCGCTGGCGGTACGCATCGATCGAATCGATGCCGTTCTGACGGAAGTACACCTCGCGGGCGTTCAGGAGGCTCGTGACCTCGGCGACCGTCCGCCGGACCACATCCGGCTCCGACCGCGTCGCGACGCCGCTGACGTGTGTGAACTTCTGCAGACCGGTGAAGCTGCCGCCACCGAAGTCGATGACGAAGAACTGCACCTCCTGCGGGGTGTGCGTCAGCGCCAGGGCGACCATGGTGGTGCGCGCGAGCGTGCTCTTGCCGCTGAGGGGCGCACCGACGATCGCCATGTGTCCGGCTGCGCCGCCGAGCGAGACCGCGAGGTTCTCGCGACGCTGCTCGAGGGGCACGTCGACGATTCCGAGCGGCACGGTGAGCGCGCCGGCACCACGCCAACGCGGGGAGATCAGGCCCAGCGACGGATCTTCGACCAGGTCGCCGAAGAGCTGATCGAGCGTGGCCGGCGTCTCCAGCGGCGGCAGCCACACCTGGTGCGCTGCGGGTCCGCGTCCACTCATCATCTCGACGGCGATCTCGAAGGTGTTCCGCTTCTCCTCCGGTTCGGCGTCGACGACGACCTCCGGCTCATCCACGGGTGCCTCAGCGCGCCAGACGGGTGCGGCCGTGAAGAGTTCGACCGCGGTGGACCCGGAGGTCTGCCCTGACCCCGAGGCAGCGCGACGGCGGCGGCGAGGCGGCGGACCCGACACGTACGCGGCACGGAACTGGGTCATCGTCTCGGTGTCGGACTTCAGGATGCCGGCACCCGGCTGGGTGGGCAGGTGATATGCGTCGGGGACGCCGAGGACGGTGCGCGATTCCGCGGCCGAGAAGGTGCGCAGACCGATGCGGTAGGAGAGGTGCGTGTCGAGGCCGCGCAGCTTGCCCTCTTCCAGCCGCTGCGACGAGAGCAGCAGGTGCACCTGGAGCGAACGGCCGAGGCGACCGATGTTGACGAACGTGTCGACGAACTCGGGCTTGGCCGACAGCAGCTCGGAGAACTCGTCCGCGACGATGAGGAGAGCAGGAAGGGGCGCGAGGTCGGTGCGCCCGCCACGGCGGGCCTTCTCGTAGTCGGCGACGTTGGCGAAGGGCCCGGTTGCGCGGAGCAGCTCCTGACGGCGCACCATCTCGCCCTGCAGCGCATCCTGCATGCGGTCGACGAGCGAGATCTCCTCGCCGAGGTTCGTGATGATCGCCGAGACGTGAGGCATGTCGGCCATGCCGGCGAACGTCGCTCCACCCTTGAAGTCGACGAGCACGAAGTTGAGCTGCTCGGGAGAGTGGGTCATCGCGAGTGCGAGGACGAGCGTGCGGAGCACCTCCGACTTGCCCGATCCGGTCGCACCGATGATGAGACCGTGCGGCCCCATGCCCTGCTGGGCCGATTCCTTGATGTCGAGGATCAGGGGGCTGCCGTCCTCGGTCTGACCGATGGGCACCCGCAGGCGGTCGCGTTCGAGACGCGGTGACCATGCCGCGTCGAGGTCGAGGTCGCGCACGTCGGGAAGGCCGAGCAGCTCGACGAGTTCGGCCTGATCAGTCGCACTCTTCTTCTTGGTGATCGTCGTGCCACCCGAGTACAGCGCGATGAGTCGCCGGGCTGTGGCTTCGGCCTCGACGATGCTGATCGCGTCGGCCTCGAAGGGACGGGCAGGAACCTGCAGGCTCACGAGCTCAGCCCGCGCACCCTTGCCGCCCGCTTCGAAGGCGATGCGGAGCGCGTTCGGATCATCGAGGTCGCCCCAGCGCGCCGGGAGGTCGATCACGGTCACACCCTGCACACCCTCACCGCTCACGAGCATGTCGTTGAACGAGGTAGTCGCCCCGTCGGTGACGATCACGATGTGCGGTGCCTTCGCGCCGGAGCCGTCACGGACGAAGCGCGAGCGCTCGCGCACCTCGGCCGGCAGCATGTCCTCGAGCTCCGACAGCTGGGAACCGATCATGCGCGCGGCGCCGAGCCCGTCTCTGACCGTGCGCGAATGCGTGTGCGGCAGCCATTTCGCCCATTCCCACTGCGGCAGCACATCGGGGCCTGCGGCGATGACGATCTGGACGACGTCGGGGTCGTGCATCGTCGCCACGTGCAGCAGCATCGCCCGCGCGAGCGCCCGCGTCTCATCTTCATCGCCGGTGATCTCGATGCGGGCGTAGTCGCGCAGCGTCACGCCCAGCGAGAGGTTCTTCTGGATCTCGTGCGTCAGCATGAAGCGGTGGGCGGCGGATGCCGCGACCGGGTCGAGCTGGGCGAGAGGCGGCAGCTCCGGGGCTTCGAGCGTGATGCACAGCTGCTGGTCGTTCGTGCCGACGCGCACCGAGAGGAAGTCGGGGTCGTTGACACCGCGCTCCCACACACGCGTGCGCTCCTCGGCGATGTACGGGAGGGTCTCCGGCGCGGGGAGGTGCCAGTTCGCGGCACGCCGCTGCTGCCGGGCCGCGACGCGGACGGTCTGTCGCAGCTCGGTCAGGTAGGCCAGGTACTCCCGGCGGGCGCCGAGCGTCGCCGCCTGCCGCTGCGAACGCTGACGCCAGCCGTTGACGGCGACGAATCCGAGCGACGAGAGCAGGAACATGCCACCGGTGAGCAGACCCGTGACCGACTGGTTCGACATGGTGACCATGACGATCGCGCCCACGCTGCCGAGCATGGGCAGCAGCGAGCCGAGGATGCCCATGCCGCCGTCGTTGGGCTGCAGCTCCGGCGGCGCCTGGACGGGAAGTTTCCCGGAGGGGACGCGGGGCGGGGCGAGACGGGGTCCTGTCATGCTCTCTCTCCGGCGCTGCTGTCGGTGCCCAGCAGAAGGCTGATGGTGAAGCTGCGGTTGCCGATCCGGACGCGGTCGGCATCGTCGAGGAGCACACGCTCCCCCGCGACGAGCTCAGTCGTCTGGCCGTCGTCTGCGCGGATGTCGGAGCCGTTGGTCGAACCGAAGTCGGTGACCCAGGTGCGACCGCGCGAGTGCTCGATGCGCAGATGCGTCTTCGAGACCGACGCATCGGGGTCGGTGACGATGATGAGCCGGTCATCGTGGGCGCTGGCGACAGGCGCCCGGCCGAGGTTCGCGGCGAGCGGGAGGGCCAGCTGTGCACGCTGTCCCGTGTCGAAGATCAGCAGCAGCGCTCCGGTCTCGGATGCCGTCGCCGCAGCATCGGTGCCGCCGGCCTGCGGCGCGGGCGTCGGGGCGACACTGAACAGCGGCTTGTCCGTTCCCGGTGCGGTCGGCTCCGGCGTCGCAGTGCGGTGGGATGCGGCACGGGCGTCGGTGGGCTCGGAGTCTTCGTCGATCACCGCGGAATGCGCGCCCAGCGGCACGACCTGCGGCGGGGCCAGCGACTCGACGGCATCGACGGCAGGTGGCTGCGGCTGCGGCTGCGCCTCGGCCGCGGCTGGGGCGGGCACGGAGAGCACGACCGTGCCGGCGACACGATCGGCCCACGACTGCCGCCGCCCGCTGCGGTCCCACGCACCGGACGCGACGATGACCCAGCTGCCCACCGCCACGAGGAACCCGGCGCCGGTGATGATGCCGCGCACGAACTGGCGACCGATACCCGGCGAGTACGGCCGGTCAGCGCGGGCGCTGCGAAGGCGCAGCACGGCATTGCCGAGGGTGATGCCGGTTCGCGCTTCGAGGACCCAGAAGAAGATCGCGAGCTCGAAGACGGCGAGCCCGGCGAGCAGGGGGCTGTGAGAGATCATGAGGACGATGGCCGCGGCGAGCACGACCACTGCGGCATCGAGCGTGAAGGCGGCGACGCGCAAACCGGTTCCCGCCGGCGAACCGGCGAACGCCGGCCCGAGGCCGTCTGCGGGCTGTCGTGCGGCCGTGCGTCGGGATTCGATCCGGGTCGGCGACGGCGGAGTCTGCGCCTGCTGCAGTGGGGCCCCGTCGACGCCGGGAGGCGCCGCGATCAGCGCAGGGGGCAGCGCCGGGATCTCGCCCGGCTGGCCGCCTCCGGGTTGCATCGGAGGGATCGGGCCACTGCCCGGCCAGGGCTGTGGTTCGCCGTTCCCGCTCATCCGGCCATCATTCCACGAACGAGGGCGAGGGCATTCGCGTAGAGCAGCGCGGAGGGCAGCGCGAGTGCGACCGCGAGCCATTCGAAGGCGTCGCCGAACCTCGACCAGATGAGCGAACTCGCGCCGCGCGAGATGGGGATGACGACGGCGACGGCCACGAGCCCCACGCCGAACAGCACGGCGGCGCCGAGCACCTGGAAGCCCGCACCGAGCGCGGTGGCGGCGTGGATGCCGGCGACCAGGAACACGACTGCGGCGGCGGCGCGCGGGAACCAGCGCAGGATGCGCGATGTCGTATGCCGCGGCGTGAGCAGGAGCGCGAGGCCCAGGCAGCAGAAGAGGGCAATGCCGCCGGAGATCACCAGGGGGTCGTCCGGCCATGGACGCAGGAACGCGATCGGCGCCATCAGGGCGGCGACGACGCTCAGCACGGCGGTCCCGGCGATGAGCCGCGCGGACGAATCGTCGACGACGGCGGTGATGCGCTCCGGCCGCAGCAGTCCGACCGACTCGGGGATGGCTCCGCGCACGGTCCACCGGCTGGTCATGAAGTGCTTGTAGTCGATGAAGTAGCCCTCGGGAAGGTTGACGAGGCTGCTCGGAAGCGCTCGCAGGCCCAGGGGGATGAGCCCGAGCGAGATGGCCGCAGCCTCCGCCTGGCCCCAGCGCATCAGCAGGGCGAGGCCCCAGACGGCGGCAAGGGCGACGAGCAGCACGGTCGCCGTGCCGGCGGCAGCCCGCATGGGGCGCACCTTGGCGGTGACGGCGATGATCGCGGTGGTGGTTCCCGCCGCGAGGAAACCGGCTGCGGCCGAGAGATGCGCACTCGCTTCGAGGTCGGCGGGGATCAGGAGCGCGCCGGCCGCGAACGAGAGGAGGACCGGGGCGAGCACGCCGAGGATGCCGCGCACCCCTGCTGCAGAGTCGCGACGCGCCCACGCCACCGCGCCGCTGATCGCACCGGCTGCCACCAGGAGCGCGATCAGAAGCCGGAGCAGCGGATCGCCCGCGCCCTGCGCGAAGACGGCGACGAGCAGCAGTCCGGCGACCGCTAGCATCCACCATCGCGCGCCGTGGTCGGCACGGGTGGAGCCGGTCGTCGTGCCTGCGGGACGAGCCTGCGGGGCCAGGGCCGTGCGGTCGATGAGCGCGTAGAGGCCGCCGTCGACGAGGTCTTCGCACTCGGTGTCGCCCGGAATCTCGAACCCACCGGGGCCGATGGTGACGAAGCGATCAGCCGTCGACAGCCCGCTCAGGATCAGCGCGTCTTCGAGGGTCTCGTCGAGCGGGAGCGAGAGATCGATACGACGATCCTCGCTCTGGAGCACGATCCGACGCCGCTCTACGATCTCGACTGACACACCTGCACCCTATCCACTGTGCGGGACATGCGTCGTGCGGCAACGCTGCGCGATGTTCCCCGCGTCACGACTGCTCCGTGTCCACTGCGTCGATGATCTCGCGCGCACCGTCGGTCGTGAAGCGCACATCATCGCCGACGGTCACCGCGACGACACCCGGGACAAGGCGCTCCATCATCGAATCGAGGTCGATGTCCTCGTCGTTGACGTCTACGACCCCGATCTTGAGTTCATCGATCGGAAGATCGTTCTCATCCACGATGATCTGCAGAATTGACGCGAGTTCGGAGTCTCTAAGTTCATCATCATCGAGATAGACATTCACCGCCAGGTAGTAGGTGAAGCCGGACACCGTCTTATCCGCACCCGCCTTCGTGATCCCGATGTCGGAGGCAAGCAGCGCCGCAGGGATCTCCTCCACCTCATCGTCAGCAAGATCACCCGCGATAAAGGAGCAGCCGGCGAGTGACGCCATCAACGTGGCTCCGAGCAAAGCGGCCGCCAGACGGATGCGGTGACCGCCGGTGCGCGATCCACACTCCATCAATTGTCCGATCCCACGGCATCGATAATCTCGCGTGCACCGTCCATCGTTATCTGGATGTCCCCGTACGACGAGACGACCACCACGCCGGGCACGAGGCGATCCGCAATCTGCTCCACGTCGATCGACTCGCGGTCGGAGTTCATGACCGTCAGGACTATGGTGTCCGTCGGCAGATCGTTCTCGTCCACGATGATCTGGAGAATCGCTCCGAGCTCGGAATCTGTGAGTTCGTCATCATCGAGATAGATAGTCACCGAAAGGTAGTAGGTGAAGCCGGACACTGCCTTATCCGCACCCGCCTCCCTAATTCCGATGTCGGACGCAAGCAGCGCCGCAGGGATCTCTTCGACCTGATCGTCAGCAAGATCACCCGCGATAAATGAGCATCCGGTGAGCGACACCATCAACGTGACTCCGAGCAACACCGCGGCAAGGTTGCGGCGCGGACCCTGCGGGCGCGAGGCCAGACGCATCAGTGCTCCACTCCCGAATACACCTGATGGTCGATGACCTGACCGCCTAGTCCCGCGAGATTCCAGGGGTCTTCACCGTCGTTGCTCGATCGATACTGCTCTTCCGACGCGGAGACAGAGTCGGCATAAAGAGGATTGCGCGTCACGACTGCTCCGACCCCACGGCATCGATGATGTCGCGCGCCCCGTCCATCGTGATCCACACGATCGACGATGAGGAAACCTCGACGACGCCCGGGACGAGGCGCTCCATCATCGATTCCACATCGATGCCGCCGCCATCGGCGTCATCGACACCGAACCTGATGCTGTCCGTCGGAAGGTCGTTCTCCTCCACGACGATCTGCAGAATCGAGGCGAGCTCCTCGTCTGTCAGTTCGGCATCGTCGAGATCCACGCCGACCCAGAGGTCGAAGGAGAGTCCGTTCGTCGCTTTTACCGCGAAAGCTTCGGTAACGCCGATGTCAGACGCCAGCAGCGCGGCTGGAATCTCCTCGACCTCGTCATCCGCCAGATCCCCCGCGATCATCGAGCACCCGGCGACCGGCACCAAAAGCGTGATACCAAGCGCCGCCGTTGCAAGGCGAATGCCGCGCCGTTTCGCGCGCGAGGCCCGACGCATCAGTGTTCCACTCCCGAATACACCTGATGATCGATCACCTGTCCGCCGAGTCCCGCCAGGTTCCACGGGTCTGCGCCGTCGTTGCTCTCTCGATACTGCTCCTCCCATGCGGCGACAGAATCCGCGTAGAGAGGATTGTTGTGCGCATCGAACAGATGCTTCCCGGGAGGATCGGGGAGCGTGATCTGATGCATGTTGGACGGGAGGACGGTGATCGGCGAGTTCGGCACGTCGATCGGTGCGATGCCGGGGAGGCCCGGCAGCGCGACGGCGCTTCCATCAGTCATCGGCACGATGTCCGATGCATGCTGAAAGGCGTAGACGGGGATGTGCGGCGGCACCGCGAAGTTGTCGACGGGCGACCCGTTCGTCACCACCCCGATCGGCTTGTAGGGGAAGGTCGGATCGGCGGCGAGGTTGACCGCCATGATGCCGCCCTGGCTGAAGCCGGTGAGCACGACGTCCGCCCCCGCGGGAATCCCCGCTTCCTTCATCGCCTGCAGGACGGCACGCTCGTACTGGCCCCGGAAGATCGGGTTGTCCATCATCAGTGCGAGGTTGCTGTCACGGTCGTTCATCGCACCGTGCGGCCCATCGAACTCCCACGGCTGCGTCGATGGCAAAGACACCACCCAGTGCGTCGTACCATCCGGCGCCAGCACCTGCTTGATGTCGATGGCTGTCGAGTCCTGGCCACCCATCGCGTCTGTCCACGTGTTGACGTCCACGAGATCCGAAAGTGAGTTGAGTGTGGTGACCTTGTGCGCCTCATTCCATGCCGTGCGCTGCTCTGCAGAGAGGTCATCCGGATCGATCTCCCGCATGTCGACATCCGTATCGAGGAAGTCGTCCAGCACGTTCCCGCCGAGCACTCCGAGCGGGCCGCCGAACAGCACCCCGACGATCGGCATCATGTCGGCGATCACACCACGCAACTGCTGAAGGGCGTCGCCGATGAGCGGAGCGAGCTTGTACAACAGCTGCGCGAGCGACACGACGGCGCTGATCAGACTCTTCACGAGCGCCCCGCCGACCGTGATGAACTCGGAGGCCGACGTCGCGAAGCGCTCGATGTCCTGCAACTTCGACATCGGGTTCAAAGAGAACCCGAAGAGGTCATCGGCGAACCGGCTGAGGCGTCCCAGGAAGTCGCAGATCAGCACCCGGGTCGACTCGATGATCTGCGAGACCATGCGGACGGCGCTCGCGGTCGCGCCCGTCCACTGCACTCCGTCTTCGGCGACGGAGATGAGGTCGGTGAAGCGCTCACGCAGGGCTCTGATCATGCGGCCATCGAAATCGACGAGCGTGCGCTCGGCTCCGCGCAGCACAGTCAGCACAGACCCGAGCGCACGTTCGGAGTCCTCCCAGCGTGAGGCGAAAGCGCCGACGGTGCCCGGGTCGCCGAGCAGGTCATCGAACCACTCCCGGAGCGGGGCGATGTACTGGATGAGAAGCCCCGCGACACCAGGGATGCTGGCGCAGTCCGCCTGGGCGGAAGTGTATCCCGCAGCGCCGGCAGCCCAGGAGCCGGATCGCACCTGACCGCTGACGGCGGCGACCGCCGTCATAGCGCCAGCCCCTCGATGGCGCGGAACGTCGTCACCGCTGTCTCCTCGATCTCGCTGAACTGACCGGCAGCGGCCTGCAGTGCCGCGGAGGTCATGGCGGACAGCGCACTCGCGGTCACGAGCGTCGACCGCGAGGCGTCCGCGAGGCCCGACACGGCGGGGCCGAGCATCGGTCCGCACATGGCGCCGAACGCCTCGACTCCCACGCCGCTACCGGCGTTGGCCGCGGCGGCTCGCAGGACGTCTGCGGCATCCGCGAGCGCGCGCACGTGCGCCTGAAGAACTTCCGGATCGATGATGATCTGCTGATTCGCTGCCGCTGTCATGGCTGTCCTCTCTGCCAGGTCGAGGGTCTCAGCCGCCGAGGGCGCGCTGGCCCGCGAGGTCAGCTTCCGAATACGACGTTCCGAGGTCGGCGAGTGTCGTCGCGATGGCGTCGACGAGCTCCGCGCGCTCCCGCATCGACAGGTCGAAGCGACCGTGTGCGGAGTCGAACGCCGACTGGGCGTCACCGGACCAGGAGTCCCGCAGCACACCGGCGACGGCAATGAGCTGCTTCAGCGCCGCGTCGATGTTCACGGAGGCATCTCCGATCGACCGCGCGGCCGCTGCGAGGCGCGACGGGTTGACCTCGAGCGCCGACATCAGCGGTATCCCAGAGAGCTGTCGCCGGGCGCCGGGAACACGGCGTCGACGTCGCGTCGGACGGCATCGACCAGGCCGGAGTCAGCGCCGAGCGTCTGCGCCATCGATTCCAGCACGATGTCGGCCGCGGCACGCTGCGCCTTGGCGATGGTCGCCGTGATCACCGCTCCGAGCGCCGCGGCGTCGTCGGCCGCCGCGCTGGAGAGCCGCACCGCGGTGATTCCGCCGGTCGGCTGCGCCACCACGGTGACCCGCCCGTCCGGCGATGTCACCGTCGCCGTCACCTGAGTCGCCTCGGCGGCTACGCGCGCAGCTTCGCCCGCCCGCACACGCGACTGCGCGATCTGCGCATCGATCTTCGCGTTCAATGCCTCCATCGACGCCAGAAGGTCATCGTCCCCCGACATGTACGCCCCCGCTCTGCCTATGGACCATGGTTGCCCCCTCGCTCGGCGCTACGTCGCCGTGAAGAACTGGTCAGAACTATCGCCACTGTGCCGCCGATGATCAACAGAATCACGATGATGCCACCGACGATGAGCCACGGCATCACACCCGTCGCCGCTTGCGGGCTCTCCGGTTGATCTGGTGTCGCGCTCGCACCGTCGAGCCGCGCGGCAGCCGCGCGGACATCCGCAGCGTTCGGTGTCGCATCGGGGTCATCAGCGTCAAACAGTGGATTCTCATCCGGGTACTTCTGCGGATCCACTGCGAGCATCCCCGTCAGAGACGCCGCACCATACCCGGTGCTGTTGTTCCACTCAGGGGTGTGCTCCCCCTTGGTGCCCGTGTTATGTATGAGGCTTTGGATCAGCTGGCCCGCGGTCGCCTCCGGGTACTTCTGCTTCACGACTGCAAGGAAGCCCGCCACGATCGGCGTCGCCAAGGATGTACCACTCGCGAGCGTCTGGGCATCCCACGAATCGGCGGTGCCCTGAACGAGTAGCCCTACTCCTGGAGCGGCGATGTCGACATCGTTGCTCGTATTCGGGATGCCATCGCTTCGCGTGGCGATAGAGCCTTGAGCGTCAAAAGCTTGAACAGCGACCACCCCGTTCATGCTTCCAGGCGGAGCGGCAATCGGAGTGTCGTTCGGCATGGCTGCGACGATCACGACGCCAGCCGCCTGCGCCTTGGCAATGGCGTCCTCTATGAACGGAAAGCCGTCTGCGGAGATCGAGATGATGTCTGCGCCGGCGTCGACGGCGTCAGAGATCGCGCGGCTCATTCCCTCTTCCGTGCCGGTATCGGAGTCGGCGAACGCTTCACCTGTCTCCAGAATGCAGCTCACCGTCTCTCCCTCAGCATCGGGCGCTGCGTTGATCCCTGCGCTGAAGTAGAGGACCTCGGCGCCGGGCGCCACGCCGGGAGCCGGTACCCCGCCTGGTGCCGTCTCACCAGTTCCGGCGATGATCGCCGCGATGTTCGTCCCGTGTGATGCCGCGACGTAGTCGGTGGAAACGGTGGGAATCGGAGATCCTGCCTCGTCCATGCAGTAGGTCTCTTCCCGGACGTCGAGGTTCGCGCCGCGAAGACCCGGGACGTCCGGGTTGATCTGACTGTCGATAATCGCGATCTTCACCCCGGTGCCATCGAACCCCGCGTCGTGGGCCTCCTGCACGTTGCCGCGATCGAACCACCACAAGCCCGAAGCCAAGTCGGCAGCGACAGCACCCGACGGCAGCATGACCGTCAACCCGAGAGCAACCACGCTGAACACCGCAACCACCCAATGACCGTTTTTCATCGGGTGCTGTCCCCCTCGAGGGCACGCAAACGGCCGATCTTCGCGTTCAATGCCTCCATCGACGCCAGAAGGTCATCGTCCCCCGACATTGCGTTCCTCTCTCCGGTCGGCTCGAATGAGCCCTGCTTCCTTCGCACGCGGCCCCCCGACCGCGTCAATGTGTCAAGTGGTGGGCTCGTCGCGGGATCCAGCCCTCGCGCCCTTGGCGCGGGGACCGACCTCTTCGTCATCTTCGAGCTTCGGAGCGATGGGACCACCGAGGCCTGACCGCTTGGCCTTCTCCTCCTCGTCAGCGCCACCGGCGCCGCCCATCATGCCCATGCCAGGACGACCACCCGCACCGGCTGCGCCCGAGGAACCGGTGCCTGCCGCGCCTGCACCACCGACACCGCCTGCACCACCGACGCCGCCCGTACCCGCGGCACCGCCGACACCGCCCGCACCGCCGAATGTCGAGTTGCCGAGCAGCCCGCCGCCCGCCTTCAGACCCGCACCGGATGCCGCACCGAGACCCGAGCCGCCGAGGCCGCCCATGCTGCCGAAGCCCGCGATCTTCGAGCTCGCAGCAATGGCTGCCGCACCCGCGCCGCCGCCGACGATGCCGCCGAGGCCTCCACCTCCGGAGCCGCTACCGCCGGGAAGCAGTCCGCCACCAGGGCCGACGGGGTAGCCGCCACCGGTTCCCGCGCCGCCACCGGGGCCACCGGGGAGTCCGGGCAGCACGCCGCCGCCGGGCGAGTCGACCGAGGGATCCTTGCCTCCGGGAAGAACGGGGCCATCGCCGCCCGGATCCACCGGATGCCACCCCCCAGTCCCCGGTCCGCCGGGAAGAGTCGGTGCCGTGGGGGACGTCGGGACCGGCGGCTGGTACTCACCGACGCCACCGGTGGGCGGCTGGTATCCGCCGACACCAGGTGTGTAGCCCGAGGGACCACCGCCGACACCCGGCGACCCGATCCTCGGGGCAGCGATCTGGGGACCGATGGGCCCGTCGCCGTTGTTGTCGTTGTCGTCGTCCGACCTGATGTAGTTCTGCCTTCGAAGCTCGTCGGATGCCTCCTGGAGCTTCTTCGTGGGCTCGATCAGCGACGCCTCCACCCTCTCGACAGCCTGGCGGGCCGCTTCCTCACGCTGATTCCCGAGGAAGTCACCGATCGCGTCGAGTGCGGAATCGGCCGCGAGCGGTCCGAGGACGGGATGGATGACGAAAGAAGCACCCTTGGCCGCATTCGCCCAGAAGGGGTCGATCGACGCGGAGGGAAGTTCTGCTGAGGCAGCAGTGCGCCGTGCTTCGTTGCCTTCACCGATGGCGGAATCGATGGTGCCGACGATGTCGCGGACCTTGCTGAACTTCCGGCGAATCTCGTCGATGTCAGCGGTGGCGGCCTCTGCGGTACTGCCCGTCCACGACTCGGAGATCCGGACGGTCGATAGTGCGCGATCTAGCGAATACAGCGCATTGAGCAGCGCTGATGTTTTCGGGATGATCGAATCCGAAAGTACACGAATGCGGTTCAGCTCTGCCTCGTAGCCGCCGCCCTGCTTACCGGCCATGGTTCCCCCCTTGTTCGGTGGTCTTTCGTCGTGAGGATCGTGTCAACACGATCGCAAGGATGATGCCGCCGATGACCAGCAGCACGAGAACGACTCCGCCGCCGATGAGCCACGGCGCCATCGCGGAAGCCCCGGTCGGCGGCTCGGCCGCACCGGGTTCGGTGGTCGGGCTCGCCGTCGAGTCGCCCTCGCCGAGCGCTGCCTTGGCCTCATCCACCATCCATTGAGACGGCGAGGCATTGGGATCATCGGCATCGAAGATCGGATTCACATCCGGATACTTGGACGGGTCGACAGCCAGCATCCCCGTGAGAGACGCCGCCCCGTACCCGGCGGCGTCGTCCCACGTCGGTTCGTGCTCGCCCTTGGTGCCCGTGTTGTGGATCAGACTCTGGATCAACTGCCCTGCCGTGGCTTCGGGGTACTTCTGCTTCACCACGGCGAGCATCCCCGCCACGATCGGCGTCGCAAACGACGTCCCCGACCCGAGCTCCTGCGCATCCCACGAATCCGACGTCCCCTGCAACAGCAGATCCAACCCGGGCGCGGCGATGATGACCTCATCGCTCACGTTCGGCTTTCCGTTCTCGCCGTTCTGGATCTTGCCGTCCTCACCGAACGCCTGCACAGCCACCACACCGTTCAATGCGGCCGGCCAGAGCGCGATACCGTCTTCGTTCGGCATACCGGCCACCACCACCACGTCATTCGCGTACGCCTCCGCAACGCCCTTCGCGACGTCTGTGAGGCCACCGCTGGAGATGGAGATGATGTCCGCTCCATCGGCCACGGCATCCGAGATCGCGCGGTCGAGCCCGAAGCGACCGTCCTCACCGATCGTGGTGCCATCCTCCTGCAAGCACTCCTCATCCACGCCCTCATCATCGACGACGCCGTCCAGCACCCCACCGGAATTGTAGAACAGCAGTTCCACGCCCGGAGCGACCCCCTTCACCGGAGCACCCCCGGACGGTGCTTCACCCGTCCCCACGATCATCGACACGACATTCGTGGCATGGGACGCCGCCACATAGTCGGTTGACACCGTCGGATACGGAGAGCCAGAAGCATCGAAGCAGTACGACGGCTCCCGCACCGTCACATCGGCCCCACGGAGACCGATCACATCAGGATTGATCTGACTGTCGATCACCGCCACCTTCACACCCGACCCATCGAAACCCGCATCATGCGCAGCCTGGATGTTGCCCCGGTCGAACCACCACAAACCCGACTCCGCCGCGCCGGCAACAGCCGCCGACGGCACCATGACCGCGACCGCGAGCCCTGCCACCCCGGCGAGCGCTGCGAATCCACGATGCGCACGTCTCATCAGAAGTCGACGTCCTTCTTGGGCTGGTCGGTGGAGCTGTCGATTTCGCCTCGGTCTCCGCTCGTGGACCCGCCACTCGCGCCCGTCGCCGTACCTGTCCCTGTCCCTGTGGGCGAACCTGCCTGTTCGACAGCCGAATCCAGAAGCGACACGATCAGCTTCGTCTCGTCCGCGAGCGCGGCATCCTGCTCCGCGATCTGGAGGACAGCAGCCCGAATCGTGTCGTGGGTGTTCTGCAGCTTTTCCAGTGCCTTCTCCGTGGCCACGCTCATCGCAGAGGCGGCACCCAACACCGCTCGGTGAAACTCGCGAGTCGTCTCCGACACGTCGCCCTCAGCGACACCCACCTCATCCGGACTCGGGAACTCCTGCAGTTCGCGCAGAAGTCGCTTCAGCTCGGCGAAAACTCCATCGAAGTCGACTGCGATAGCCATCGACGCCCCTCCTTGTTTACAACGGCGAATCCCGTGACATCTGCTGTACCGTCCGGTCACTCACCGAAAAGCACAGCAGACGGCGCGGGTCCGACGCATCTCTGCGTCGGACCCG
>NZ_KB454448.1:0-320052 GCF_000340625.1 Microbacterium sp. UCD-TDU | reverse complement strand
ACGCATCTCTGCGTCGGACCCGCGCCACGGGTCAGGCCCCGAACCGCCCGGCAGCCGACTTGTCGGTCTGCACGTACTGGCCCGAGATCTCCTCGGTCTTGCCCGCGATCTGCGTGAGCAGCTGCTGCATCTCACTCAGCGAACGGTTCCACTTGGCCTGCGCCTGGTCGTATGCCTGCTGTGCGGCACCGTCCCAGGAAGCCCGCAGCTTGCCGACCTCGGACTCGAGACGGTCGAGCTCGGAACGAATACCCTGCGACCCGCTGCGGATCTGCGCTGCCAGAGCGTTGACCTGCTCCGGGCGAACTGACATTGACTGCATCATGTTCTCCTTGAAATCTCTGTGGTCTACGCTCAGGAACCCATCATCGAGCCGAGGCCCGAGATGGTCTGCTGGTGCGCTTCTTCGGTCGCGGCCTGGTCACGCTCGGTGCCTGCGAGGGCATCTTCGAGCGTCACGAGAACCTCGTTGAGCTGACGAGCCTGCTCGTCCCAACGCGACATCAGCGTGGTGAACGATGCGGCAGCCGCACCCGTCCAGAATCCACGCAGCTGCTCGATCTCACTGCGGACCTTCTTGGTCTGCTGGTCGATCCCGGTCTTGGTCTCCCGCACCGCCTGGGCTCCGCGACGCAGAGCCCCTTCTTCTGCGGAGATGACATCAGCCATAACTCACTCCCTCCGGTCCACTAAGGACACACGTGCGGGGGAGCGCATCCCTGATCTGGGACGACTTCGAAACAACCCCCCACGAATCTGTTTCAGGAGCCAGGGTAGATCAGATCGCAGCCAATCACCACAAGCGAAGACGGATCCGCACCGATATTTGTGCCTTCGATGGAGAAATAGGGCCGAG
This sequence comes from Microbacterium sp. UCD-TDU, assembly GCF_000340625.1. Taxonomy (NCBI): domain Bacteria; kingdom Bacillati; phylum Actinomycetota; class Actinomycetes; order Micrococcales; family Microbacteriaceae; genus Microbacterium; species Microbacterium sp. UCD-TDU. The sequence continues at coordinate 319,196 of NZ_KB454448.1, read as the reverse complement.
CGAGTGCTGTGGTGTGTGCGGTGTCGCCGGATGCGGACCCCACGCTCTCGTTGACGGATGCAGCCGCCCGCAACCCTCAGGGTTCGGTAGTCGGCACGGTGACGGCAGCTTCACAGGTGATCGATCCCGACAGCGCCGCGGGATGCCGCTCGGCATCATCGGCCGTGACGTTCACATCGTCACCGGGCTCCCATCCCTCGACGACGGACACCTCACCCTTGGACTTCCGATGGTGAGCACGGCGTCTGATCCCGAGAGATCGAGTTCGGCCGCTTCGAAGAGCACCAGACCCTCATCACTTCCGGCACCGACGGAGCCGCGATGGTCGCCGTCGAGCCGAATAGAGAATCGCCCTTGCGGATCATTCGAGATCGCCAGCCCGTGCACACTGTCCGCATCGCAGGTGATCTGGTCGGGCGTGAGCGTCAGTGTCCGCTCTTCGCCGTCCACCGCATAAGTCACGGTGAGCCCGGCCGTAGCGCCGGGAGCGCACCCGGTAAGGTTCAGCGCCATCAGCGCCGTAGCGAAGAAGGCCGCCGCCATCCGCCGCCTCACCGTCGTGAGCGTCTCGCGAGGACGATGGCGAGGATGATGCCGCCGATGACCATCAGCACAAGGACGATCCCGCCGCCGATTAGCCAGGGCGACAAAGGCGCAATGCCCGATGGCGGTGGCCTCACATCGGATGTCGGGGGCGAGGGCTGCGCGGAGGTGTCGAGGGCTGCAGCCGCCCGTTCGACGTCGTCCAAGTTCGGAAACGCTTGCGGATCCTCCGAATCGAACAACGGATTCACATCTGGGTACTTCGTCGGGTCCACCGCCAACATCCCGGTCAACGAAGCTGCACCGTAGCCACCGCTTCGATCCCACACCGGCTCGTGCTCGCCCTTTGTGCCGGTGTTGTGGATGAGGCTCTGGACCAGTTGACGCCCGGTCGCGTCCGGGTACTTCTGCTTGACCACAGCAAGCATGCCGGCAACGATAGGTGCCGCATACGACGTGCCCGATCCCAAGAGCTGCTCATCCCAAGAAGCCGCAGAGCCCTGCAACAGAACGTTAAGGCCCGGTCCCGCGATATCAACGTCGTCACTCAGGTTCGGCTTTCCCGAGTCGCCGATCTGGATGTTCCCGTCCTCGCCGAAAGCCTGCACTGCGACGACACCATTCATCGCTGCCGGGAACCCCGCAGAGCCGCTGTCATTCGACATGGCAGCGACGACGATTACGCCTGCCGCGTGCGCCTTCGCAATTTGGGCAACGCTGTCAACGCCCCCACCGGACGAGATCGAGATGATGTCGGCACCTGCATCCACCGCGTCGGAGATTGCACGACCGAGCCCATCCTGCCCCGCGTCATCAACGCTCTTGCCGTTCTCGAGAAGGCACTCCGCGTCGCCACCCCACACACTGTTTTCACTCTCGACGCCATCCAGCACACCACCGGAGTTGTAATAGAGCAGCTCCACACCCGGCGCCACACCCTTGATCGGCACCCCGCCCGCCGGAGCATCACCCGTGCCCACGATCATCGACGCGACATTCGTCCCATGAGACGCCGCGACATAATCGGTCGACGTCGCCGGATACGGCTGGCCACCCGCATCAAAGCAATACGACGGCTCCACGACCTTCACATCGGCCCCACGGAGACCGACCGCGTCGGGATTGATCTGACTATCGATCACCGCGACGGTCACCCCGTCCCCATCGAAACCCGCATCATGCGCAGCCTGAATGTTGCCCCGGTCGAACCACCACAGCCCCGACTCAGCCGTGCCGGCAACAGCCGCCGACGGCAGAACGCCAACCAACCCCACCACCACGGCCCCCAGCGCCGCCGCGAGCAGACTCGACGCGCGCGCCATCAGCTCTCGTCCCGTGAAGAGGCCACGCCTCGCAGGGCCTCGTTCCGCCATCCCGGCGCCTCGACCATGATCCGCTCCCTCCGGTCCGCGTGCGGACACACATGCAGGGAGCACGTCCCGGACGGAACGTCTTCGAAACAACCCCCCACGAATCTGTTTCAGCATGCAGGCTAAGCCAGATCGCCGCGAACCGCCAGAATGCTGCCACCGCCTGCGGCCGGAGATGTGGATCTCTCGCGAGTGAAACGAGGCGGGATGCAGTCCTCCCCCCGTGCGGATCCGCGTCGAGATTCGTGACTTCGATGGAGAAATCGATCCTCTCCGCGGCTGCGTGCTGTCGTGCACCTCAACTAGGGTGAAAGGCGGAATGCGCAGCCACCGGGTCTCCTCCGTCCGGCTGCACACCATGGAGGGGGCATCGTTCCATGACTCAGAGCAGCGCAGCGGCAGGTACCGTGCTGCGGCTTTCCGTCGTCAGCGACGACCGACGGCTCGATGTCGGCGTACCGTCGCAGGTTCCGCTCGTCGAGATCATCCCGGGATTCGCCCGCAGTCTCGGCGTGCTCGACCCGACGCTCACCCACGGCGGATACGCGCTGCAGCGCGCCGACGGCACCGCCCTCGACCCTGCTCGTGGTGCTGCCGCCCAGGGCGTGCATGACGGCGAGCTGCTGACCCTGGTGCGCGGCGGACTCATGCACGAGCCCCGCATCTATGACGACGTCGTCGAAGCCGTCATCGACGCCACGGCCGAGCAGCACGGCTCGTGGACGCCCGCCGACAGCTCGCGTACCGCGCTCTTCGTCAGCCTCACGTTCCTCTCCCTCTGTGCACTGCTCCTCGTAGCCACACCCCCGACCTCGCTGATTCCCGCGATCATCGCCGGTTCCGGTGCCGTGGTGCTCAGCGTCGCCGCCGCCGTCCTCATGCGCCTGCACCAGCCCGAAGCCGGACACGCACTCGGGCTGACCGCTGCGGCCTACGGCGGACTCGCCGGCTACCTCGCCGTGCCCACGCAGAGCATCTGGGGCTGGCCCCTCGCTGCCATGGGCCTCGGCCTCGTCATCGTCGGCGGACTCGGACTCGCCGTCACTCAGGACAAGCCCGAGATCCACCTCGTCCCCATCGCGCTCGGCGCGTCGATCGGGATCACGGCCACGGCCGCCGCCGTGTTCGGCGACCCACTCGCGCCCTACGCCATCATGCTCGCGACCACAGCCCTGCTCGCGAACGGCATCCCGTGGCTCGCACTCAGCTCCACCCGCATCCGGGTGATCTCGCCGCAGAGCGATGCCGAGATGTTCGCCGCGCCCGTGCCGATCGACGCCGACGAGGTCAAGCGCCGCGCCGCCGCGGGCACCCGCACGCTGATCGCGCTGCGCGCCGCGCTGGGGCTCGCCGCACTGATCGCGACACCGCTCGTCGCGGCCAGCGGGGTGTTCGGCGCCGTGCTGTGCGTGCTCGCCTTCGTCGGGATGATGTTCCAGTCGCGCCAGATCCACGCCCGCCTCGGTGTGCTCGTGCTGATGGCGATCGGGGCGATCGGCCTGGCCGCGACCGGTGTGACCGTCGCCCTCGCCCTGCCGGATGTGCGCACCTGGATGCTGCTCATCCTGGTCGTGGCGACCGTGATCCTGGTCGGACTCACCCTGCTCACGCCCAAGGCGCGTCTGCGGCTCACGCGTCTGGGCGACACGGTCGAGATCATCGCTCTCGCGCTGCTGCTGCCCCTTGGCGTCATCACGGCGGGGCTCGTCTGACCGATGGCGACCAAGAAAGATCTGATCGAAGCCCAGGGCTTCAGCAGACGACGGCTCCTCTCCGCCTTCACCGGCGGAGCCCCCGGAGGCAAGGAACTCGACCCGGCGAAGCCGCTGCGTGCCGTGGTCGCCGGTGTCGCCCTCACCGTCGGCGTCATCCTGGTCGGAGTGTTCTGGGGCATCATGCAGCCCGGCCTTCCCGGCGACTGGCAGAACAACCGTCTGATCATCGCCACCGACACCGGGGCGCGCTACGTCTCGGTCGAGGGCACCCTGTATCCGGTGATCAACACCGCCAGCGCCCACCTGCTGATCCCGGCGGGCGAGTTCAAGGTCGTGCGCACCGACCAGTCGGCACTCGACGGCATCCCCGTCGGAAGCTCGATCGGCATCCTCGGCGCCCCCGACGATCTGCCCGCGCCGAGTGCTCTCATCAACTCGTCGTGGACCGCGTGCGTCGACGACTCCGCCGGGACGGCCGTGTCGCTGTCGAACGACCCGATCGCCGACGTCTCGAACGGCACGGGCACTGTGGTGCAGCGCGGAGACGAGATCTTCGTGATCGCCGACGGTCTCCGTCACGCCGTGCCCGCCGACGACGCGAACGCCGTGCTGCGCGCAGTGGGTCTCGGCACCAGCGAGGTGTATGAGGTCGACGGCCGCTGGCTGAACCTCTTCGACGCCGGTGCCGACCTCGAGCCGATCCGTCTCAACGCCGTCGGCGCCTCCGTTCCCGGCACCGACCTGACCGCCGGCACGATCGTGCACGTGCAGGGCAGCCCGGCCGACGAGCGCTACGTGGCCCTCGCCACAGGGGAGCTCGCGCGTCTCAGCCCGCTCGCCTACCAGCTGTACCTGCTCGGCAGCGGAGCGGAAGCCGGCACGGAAGAAGAGGTCTCTCCCGCCGAGGTCGCCAACGTGCCGACCGTTCCGAACGCGGGTGGCGACGACTGGCCGACCCAGCCGCTGAAGACTCTCGCGTCGGGAGAGACCCCCTGCGCCGTCCTCGGCGACGACGCTCGCACGGTGCTCGGCTCGACATCCTCCGAGCTGCCGGAAGAGCGCAGCCGCGTCGACGTCGCCGTCGGCGGCGGCGCCCTCGTACAGGTGCGCGGCGCGTCAGACGATGCCGTCGGCATGGCTGTGCTGGTCGACGAGTCGGGCACCGCGTACGCGATCCCCGGAGCGGTCGTCGAGCCGGATGCCGAGGAGGCCGCGAGCGACGCCATCGCCCAGCTCGGCTACTCCCCCGCCGACATCGGACGTGTCTCGAACGCGTGGATCGAGTTCTTCGCCGCGGGACCGGCCCTGACCACCGAGGCCGCGAGAGAATCGCCCGGATCCGGGACGAAGTGATGCGTCGACGCGCCGCCCTCGCGACCCTCGTTCTGGGCGCAGCCGTGTTCGGCGCCCCCGCCTCCGCTCTGGCATCGACCTCCGCTCCCGCCTCCATCGTCTCGGCGGCGACCGGTGCCTGCGAGCCCGGAAACGTCGTGTTCACACCCGAGGCTCCTGCCGCACTCGCCGCGCTCGGCGCCGAAGACGCGAACCGCCTCGCCACCGGTGCGGGCGTCGTCGTCGCGGTCGTCGATTCAGGGATCGATGCCGGCAACCCTCACCTCGCAGGAGTGGTCGTCGGTGGCATCGACCTCGTCGGCGACGGCGAACGCGGTGACGGGATGAGCGACATCGCCGGACACGGAACGGCCATCGCCGGCCAGATCGCCGGGCAGCCGGTCGCCGGGTCCGGCGTGGTCGGGCTCGCCCCCGACGCCCGCCTGCTGTCGGTGCGGGTCTTCCGCAGCGATTCGCCGCAGGATGTCGACAAGGGGTTCGGCCCCACCTCTCAGCGCATCGCCGACGGCATCCACTGGGCTGCCGACAACGGTGCCGACATCATCAACGTCTCGATGTCACAGGCATCGAACTCCGACGACCTCCGCGCCGCCGTGGAGCACGCCGCGGCGGTCGGAGCACTGGTCGTGGCGAGCGGGGGCAACAGAGCATCCGACACCGAGGCCGAAGACGGACCCCGCTACCCCGCCGCCTACGAGCAGGTGCTCGGGGTCAGTGCCGCCGACGCGAACGGCTTCGCCACGGACGCCTCGATCCACGGTCCGCAGGTCGGCGTCACGGCTCCTGGAAGCAACGTGCTCACGTCCGCGACCGGTGGCGGCGACTGCCTCTTCGCCTCCGACGCCCCGGCGTCGAGCTTCGCGACCGGATATGTGAGCGCCGCCGCTGCGCTGGTCGCCGAAGCGCACCCGGAAGACCCTCCCGCCGGCTGGGCCTACCGCCTCACCGCGACCGCCCTCCGCGCAGATGCCGACAACCGCGACGACGTGAACGGGTGGGGATTCATCCAGCCCTCCGCCGCCATCCAGCTCCTGCCCGACGCCACCACCCGAGGGCCCGTCAGCCCCTTCTTCGACACGGCCGACAGCGCGGTGCGCCCGCCCGTGGCGACCGTCGACCCCGACCACGGTGCGTCGCCGTTCGCCCTCACCCGCGAGGCCACGCTGTTCGCAGCGATCGGCGGGGCAAGCCTGCTCGGCGTGCTCGGCATCCTCATCGTGCTGCGGCGACGCAAGGATGTCCCCGCGGAGGATCCCGCGGCATCGGAGCGCTCTGGTGGACTCCTCGAACGGCCGGAGCCGGCATCTTAGAGCCGCAGGAGCACGGCCAAGGTACCGACTCCTCCTTCGTCGCTCGAATGTAGAAATCCGGCTGGAGCGCTGTTCATCGATCGTGTACGGTGAAAAGAACGTCGAAGACGGTGAGCCCGGGGGGGATGTTGGCCTACGACAACGAAGCGATCTACGAGCTCCACGAGCAGTTGACTCAGAAGGTTGCGCAGATGAGCGAAGCCATCGCGCAAGCGGGGTCAGAGCCGGCCGAAGATCCGAGCGGACAGGTGTCCGTACGAATCGACGCAGACTCCATCGACATCTCCATCGGCAGTTTCTGGCGTGCGTCGATCCGCCCCGAGGACCTTTCGGGCGTGATCCTGGAGACGGTGAACACCGTGCTCCTCTCCCGCCTCGAAGCCTGGGGGAAGAGCTTCACCGATGATGCCCCGAGCGCGCCTTCGCTGCCGATACCCTCTCCGGCGATCAGCGCGAACGAGATCTCTGACCTCGTCGCCTCAGCTGACGGCGACGTGTTCCACAGGAACGTCAATCGATTCATCGACACGTTCTCGACCCAGCTGGACTCGACCCTCGCGGCGCTCACTGAACGCGCGAACCAGGTGCACAGAGGCGAAGACGCGCAGAGCAATGTCAAGATCGATCTGGACAGCAGAGGAGTGTTGGTCGGCCTTGAGTTCGATCCCGAATGGCTCCGCAGCGCCGACGGCGGGGAAGTGACCGACACGATCCGCGCCTCGATGTCGAAAGCACGGGAATCGGTGACCGCCGCAACACCGTCCGTACCCTTCGAGGGAACCCCGCTCGCCGAGTACGCAGAGGGAATCGCGGATCCCGTCGAGCTGATCCGAATGCTCACGAGAGGAAGCTGAGACGATGCTCTCACCAGAAGAGATCAGAGTCGCTTCCGAGGCCCTCGGCAGCGACGCGGCGGTCTGGGACGGTGTGTCCTCGCGCCTGTCCACCGCTTCCTCCGCCACCAACTCAATGCACTCCTCCGATGCCGCTTTCTGCTGGAAGGGCGATGAGTTGTACGCCCAGTACAGCGAGATCCTCGCGGCAGTGACGTCGTATCTGTCCGCCGGATCGTCGGCCGCCGCCGACGGCGCTCAGGTGCTCCGGGATGTTCGAGACCTCTTCATCGCCCAAGAAGATGAGACCGTCAGCAGCCTCAACGGCATGTGGGAAGTACAACTGTGAACGATGATCGGATGAAGGCGCGGGAGAACCGCACCGTCTGGAGGCGTCAATGTCCATTCCTGTGAGTGGTTCCGGAACACCCGACTGGGGCCAGCTCGTCGAAGATATCGAACAGCGCATCGAAGAGGCGCGGACGAAGGTCAACAACCTGCTCTCCGACGTGTGGGACTGGCTGCAATGGGCGGCTGATCGTCTACGCGATGCCTGGAACTGGCTGATGGAGCGGCTCGGCGAGTTCTGGGAAGTCATCTCCGATCCGTATCGTCGCCCAGGCTACCGCGAGCAGATCCGCTCCCTCGCCGGCACGTGGCGTTCAGACCTCGCGACACCGCTCTCCAATGCGAAGGACCAGATCGACCCGTCGGTTCTGCGGACCGACGAGGAGTGGGGTGGCAAGGGCGCCGAGCGCTATGAGCAGACGACTGCTGCGCAGCGCACGACGCTCTCCGACTTCGAGTCGGGTATCGCCAACCCTGTCGCTGGCGGGCTGGAGAAGCTGGCGGGCGGCCTCGACACGTTCACCACCCTGATGTGGACGACAATGGGCACCTTGGTCGCCGGAATCATCTCCGGTATCGCCGCCCTGGCCACCCTTATCGCCGCGCCGGCCGGAATCGTCGCCATGGTCGGTGCGCTCGCTGCCGCGCTGATCCAGATCGCCAGCGCGAATGTCCAGCTCGACAACGCCATCGATTCCGCGAAGAGTCAGTTCGCCGGCGTCGCGGGCAAGGCCACCGGGTGGCCGAAGTTCACGACGAGCTGATGCTTCCTAAGCCGCGGCTGGGAGAAATCGAATGACCGCTGCCCCCTCTTCCACACCTGACGGCGTGCGCCGTTCTGCCCGCGTTCGCGGAGTCGTCGCGATCGTCCTCGCGGTGTTCAGCGCCATCGGAGTGCTGGTGACCCTCGATCTGTGGAAGCAGACCGCGGCGGCCGGCATGGTCTCCCTGCCGAGCAACCTCCTCCTCACGGTCGCCTTCGCTGTCGCGGCTGTTCGGTCTTTCGCCCTCGCCCGACGCGGTGGTCACACAGAGGGCAGCGCCGCCGTCGATCGGCTCATCGCCCTCGCCGGGCTGATCGTCATCTTCGCCATGATCTTCTCGGCGATGACCGCCGCCGGTCGCGACGGGTGGATCGGGCTTGTGCTGTACGCCGTGATCCTTTCCGTCGCGCTGGAGACTCTCCTGATCCTGAACTGGAAGGCGCGCTCACTCTCAGGACCCCTCGACGCACAGCGCCCCGTCGGAGAGCGTCGGCGCTGAGAGCTCACGATCGGCGCCGCGGGGCGACGCGGAGCCCAGGCCGGTCGGTTCGACCGACCGTCGAGACTCTGACGCCGATGGGCCGGAGAGTCAGTCGCCGGTGACCCTGACCTCGGCCTTGGCCTTGGCCCCGAGAACGTGGGCACGCAGTACACGGGCGCTGGCGATCGACACGACGAACGTGACCAACAGAAGGATCAACGCCACGACTGTTCCTTGGCTGCTCAGCGAAACGCTGACGAAGAACATCACCAGGACGCCTAGCACGCAGAGCAGGGATCCCATCATGGCGAACCAGGTCAGCAGGCGCACCGACGGCGCCTTCTGCGACGTTGTCCGGCTGAACCGGTGACCATAGCCCGCGAACGCGAACGCATAGACGGCGATGATCGCCGCGAGCACACCACACCCGAGCAGCGGGCCATCGTCGGCCGCGTTGGCGATCGAGGCGACCGCCACGATCGCCGCGATGGCGCCGAAGACAATCAGGAGAACCGTGGCGACCCGAGGCCTTGCCACGACGTCGCCCACGGGCGTCACCGCATTCATCGCGACACCATGGTCGATGACCAGGTGACACTGCTGTTGGGCTCGATGCAGGAATCGGGGACAACGCCCTCATCGTACCGCTCGGAGAACCGCTCCGTCTCGTCGCTCATCGACAGTCCCCCCTCAAGGACTCTGCTCCACCATACGCCACGGCCCAACCATGCGTGACGGCGGCGGCCCGCAATCGGAGCCGGTCGGGACACAGCGGTCAGTTGTGTCGAACACCGGTCAGCCGAAGACGACGAACCCGAGTGCCACGAGACCGGCGACCGACACGACGCACGCACCGGCAGCGGCGACGAGCGTGAGGAGACTCCAACGCTGTCCCTGCTTCGCGACGGACGGAAGCTCCGGCTCCTCGACGCGGGTGGGTGCAGCGGCCCCGACCACGACCGGCGGAGCGACGGGGACGAGCGGGGCCGGGCGGGGCTTGTAGACCGCCGGAGCCGGGCCGTCGGTGGGCGCTGCGAACGACTCGACGCGCCGGGCAGCGGTCGTCTCGTGCGACGACGAGGGATCGCTCCCCGCATCGGCGACGCGCTTGCGCCGCAGACGACGGGCCGGTCGGGAGACCACGACCGTGGACTCGTCGGCGGCGTCCGTCTTCGGCTCCGCCGAGCGGTCGACCACGACGGTGGCCTCGTCGAGTGGATCCGCCTCGCCCTCTTCTTCGAGCGCTTCGACGTCTTCCGACGGTTCCGGCGCTCCGGAGCCGTCGGAGCTGTCGGAGCTGTCGGAGCTGTCGGAGCTGTCGGGCGACGGTGCGGGCGCGGGCGCGGCATCCGACACGTCTTCCGGCGCGGTCTTCGCGCGATTCACCACGATCGTGGCCTCGTCCGCGTCCTCGGGCGACTCCGCCTCCGCGGCATCCGAGATCGTGCCGGCACGCCGCCGGTCGCGGCGAGTGAGGATGATCGTCTCCTCGGTCTCATCGTCGGTCATCGCGCCCGCACCGGAATCGTCGTGCCCTCGAGCATCGAATCGGTGAGGGCGGATGCCGCGATCCGCCCGCCCGTGCTGTCGTCGGGACGCGTGCGGGCACCGCCGGAGACCACGTCGATCACGATTACCGAGACGTTGTCGCGTCCTCCCGCCTGGAGCGCCCTCCGGACCAGCGCCGCGGCGGCGGTCTCGGGCCGTCCGGTCATCGTCAGTGTCGCTCGGATGGCCTCGTCGCTGACCTCCCCGCTCAGACCGTCGGAGCAGAGCAGCAGACGCTCGCCGTCGACGACAGGCAGCAGCCAGCTGTCCGCGGTGCTGTCGGGCGCGCCGATGGCACGCGTGATCACGTTGCGCTGCGAGAACGACGCGAGGTCCTCCGCGCGCAGCTCACCCGCGTCGACGAGTTCCTGCCCGAGGGAGTGGTCGATCGTCAGTTGGGTCAACTCGTTGCCGTGATGCCGATAGACCCGGGAGTCGCCCACATTGAAGACGAGCCAGTGCGGCGTCCCCTCATGTTCCAGCAGCGCGACGCCCGTGACCGTGCTGCCGGCGCCTCGTCTGTGCTCGGCCGCGATGTCTTCGACCACGGCCGCCGCACGGCTCAGCGCATCACGAACGTCGTCGATCTCCACCGCCCGCCCCCGCAGCGGCTCGAACGCCGCGACGACGGCCGCGCTCGCTCTGTCGCCCGCCTCGTGCCCACCCATGCCGTCGGCCACGAGGAAGACCGGCGATGCATCCAGCACCGAGTCTTCATTCGCCGTGCGCTTGAGTCCAGTGTCGGTCAGCGACGCGACGTTGAGGACGACCGAGGAGACCGTCACGAATCGCGCTCCGCGACGACATGCATGCCGACCTCGCCCAGGATGAAGCGCCCCGTGCCGATGACGCTCTCGCCCGGGTCGAGGAGCATCTCCGCGCCGTCATCGGCGACCACCACGACACCGTTCGTGGCGTGCAGGTCTGTGAGGCGCCACTCGTCCTCCTGCACGACCAGACGGGCATGCGTCTTGGAGAGCGTGCGGGTGGTGTCGGAGATCGCCAGACGCTGCTCGCCCGGATCGCCGACCGGGTTGCGCCCGATCACGACGCTCGCGCCCGAGAGGGAGAATCGCCGGCCGTCGTCCAGCACGAGCACGCGTCGTACGCCGCGCTTGCGGGCGACGACGACGGTGGCGTCGAGATCGTCATCCGTCGGACGCGGCGTGACGACCGTCTCGTCGACCTCGGGGTTCAGCCCGCCGGGCGCAGCGGCGGGCGGTGCCGCCGGAACGAACGGCGTCGCGGGTGCGAACGGGGCGGCCGGCGCGAACGGTGCAGCGGGCGCTGCGGGGGCGACAGAGGCGACCGGGGTGATCGGCTGCTCGGGAGCGAGCATCGACGCCACGGGTTCGGCTGCGGGCGAAGGGACAACGGGCGAAGGGGCGACGGATACGTCGGGAGCCGGGCGGATCGTCGGCGCCTGCGGCTCGGCCTCCGGGGTTCCCTCCTCCCGGAACGACGGAGGAACCGAGCGCACGACGCGCTGCGGCGGCTCGACAGGCGCTTCGGGGGCATATACCTCGGGAGCGACCGGCTCGACGCCGGTCGGCGGTACAGGTCGTGGGACCGGCTCGAACACCGACGTCGACGGATGGGCGGAGGGGACCTCGATGAACAGCGGGGGTGCCGTGGGCTGCGGGGCCTGGACTTCGGGAACAGAAACCGGAGCTTCGGAAGCAGCGGGCTGCGCTTCGGGAGCGGCAGGCTGCGAGACATGGGGCTCCGCAGAGACGCCACCCATGGCGGCCATGATCCCCGTCGGCGGATGCGCCTCCTCCGGCGCGGACGGGAGCGGTGCAGAGTCCGGCTGCGCGATCGGGGCTGCCTGCTCGAACGCGACTGACGGCTGCGGTGCGGGCGGCTGCACCGCGACGGGCTGAGATACGACGGGCTGCGGTGCCGGCGACTGCACGGGCGGGGGCGCGAACGACCGAGCGGGAGGATCCGCGACCGGTGGCGGCGAAACGAACTGCTGCTGCGGCGGCTGCGGCGGCGCTCCCCAGGCAGACGGCGCAGGCGCGGGCTGGCCGGTCGGTACCACCGCTGCGGCTTCGGTCCCGACCGGTCGGGACGGTGGTGCGTAATCGGGGAAGACGAGCGCCGGCGCATCCGCCGAGCCGTTACCGGATGGCGCCAGGGAGGGGATCGTGTAACCCGAGGCATCCCGAGCGGGGGCGGCAGTGGGAGGTGCGCTGCGACGCGGACCGGGCTGGAGGGCCGCCAGGCGGTCGCCCTCCGGATACGGCGCCGCTCCCCAGGCGAGCACGGTCGCCCACACCGGTGGCAGCAGGATCGCGAGCACGGTCATGCCGGCACCGCGGCCGAAGCGCTTGTTGATGCGGTGGGTGGCGACGATCTTCAGGTAGAGACCGTAGAGCTGCACCAGAGGGATGAAGTAGAACACCACCGACCAGGCGGGGACGCCTCCTCGCGCCAGGATCTCGGCCTCGTTGAGAACGGGGACCCACCCCTTCCAGCCCTCGCCGTCGATGCGCGGGAACAGGCGTGACAGGGCGAACGCGTACCAGACGTACACGGCGATGCCGATGAGCAGTCCGAGACCGCCGAGGATGACGAGCACCGTGGCGAGGCCGCTGTCTGCGGGCGCGGTCATGAGTCCCCCTTCTTCCGGTCGCCGAGCGAACCGGTCAGTCCGAGCGTACCGAGCACGGGCCCGGCACCGAAGAAACGGTCCCCGCCGACAGGCCTCGCCCTCACGATGAAGGATGTGGGTCGCACGCGCATGATCAGCCGGTGCCACCACTTTCCGGTGTGCGAGAGTTCCGTCCGTTCGGCATCGACGATCTTCCACGCGGCGGTCGCGTCGTCATCCGTGGGCGGATGCTCGGCGAAGACGGCGCGATCGACGAGCACGGCCAGCCGCTCGGCCGCCTGCCGGTCGGTCGACTGCGCACGCTGGGCACGAGTCCCCTGCGGTTCCATGGCCACCCCGTGGTCGGCATACACGTCGGCGAGCTCCTCCCAAGCGCCGGCGAGGCGCACCTCCGGGTCCGCGGCGGTGCGACGCACGTGGGCGCGCTGCCGCTTCGAGAGCAGGAGCACCAGGAACGGGAGGGCGAGCAGCACCAGTGCGAGGAGACTGAGGCCGACGGCGGAGAGGATCGGCAGCAGGATCGCCAGCACCTCGGACTGCGGCTCCTCGAGCGGCGGCGCATCGTTGTTCGAGTCGCTCTGCGCCTGGGGAGGATCCAGAGCCTCGGAGCGCGGCTGCTCGGGCACGGTCGGGTGCTCGGGAAGCTGTTCACCCTCGGTGATGGAACTCGGCAGCATCGCGTACTGGGGTGTCGTGTCGACGGCAGTCCACCTGTCGCCCGAGCTGCGCACTTCCACCCAGGCGGTCATGTTGGCCCCGGTGCACGTCTCCCCGCACGCGGGAATCCCCGGCACCTCTTCTGCGGAGGCGAGTCGCGCGCCGAGCACAACGCGCGACTCGAGGCCCCAGTGCTCGGCGAGGAGCGCGGCCGCCACGGAGAACTGCTCGTCGTCTCCGACAGCCGACACGAGCAGCTCGGGCGCGGCATCCGCTCCCGCCCGTCGCTCCTGCTCGATCAGATCGGTGAACAGCTCCTCGATGCGGGCGGCCGAGTGACCGGCGTAGCTCGGAGCGAAGGCATAGCCCTCCGCTTCCTTCAGCGATGAGATCCAGCCCGCAGCAGCATCGTCGTCGAGCAGCGCATGGCTGAGATATCCGCGGTCGCGGAGGCGATCGATGAGCTCGAGGTATCCGGCTCCGGTGCGGGGCTGCTCCTGCATCTCGGCCCATTCGACGAGCGCCGGGTAGAGATCCGTGTCGAGGTTCGATGCCCCGCCCTGGAGCGCGGTCACGTCGGACGGCTTCCCCGGAGCGTCGAGGAGCACCGTATAACGATCGCCGGGCACGAGCCCTTCCCCGCCGCTGGGCGCTTCGGCCACCGTGATCGCGGTGTCGCCGCCGGCGTTCACATGGAACCCGTCGGCGAGGTCATCCGCACGCGGGCCGGAGAAGTCGGGCGCCTCGGCGAGACCGGCGGGGGACGGGACCCAGATGCCTCGGTACGCCTCGCCGATCGTCACCCCGAGCGTCACCCGGCCCGTCGCGGGGAGAGCGGTGCGGGGCAGACGGCTGAAGCGATCGTCCGCAGCGATGTGGAAGTCCTCGCCGTCGTAGGAATCGAGGGTGACCAGACGGATGCGGTCGAGAGCACCGGTGTCGCCCTCGAGCTGCAGAACGGTCTCGTCGAGCCTGTCGCCGGCGAACCAGGAACGATAGGAGCTGAGCGGACTGGGCTGCTGCTGCACGACGATCATGGGCTCGATCTCGTCGCGGAGCACGGAGCGGTCGGACCAGCCTGCCGCCGCCGGGGCGATCGCGAAGCCGGCGATGAGCGCGACCACGGCGAGTGCGGCGGAGAGCAGGTGGCGACGCACGGTCAGCCACGCCGGAGTCGCGCGGCGCGAGATGTTCGCCGCGGCCACGGCACGCAGGGCTTCCGCGCGCTGCAGCCGTGCGCGACCGACGAGCCAGACCACGGAGGACACGAAGAGCGCGACACCGATCAGCCATTCGCGCGGGGCGGGAAGATTCACCCCCATCACGGTGACCGCCGACGAGGTGCCGCTGATGCCGAAGGCGATGCCGAAGATGCTCATCGCCGCCACGACGGGCACGGCGATCGTGGCGCGTCGCCCGGATTCGAGCACGAGGAGGGCGGCGAGGAATGAGCCGAACAGCATCACGACAAGGAAGGGGATGAGGACGGCCTGGTACTCGCCCAACGGCGGATTCAGCGTCAGCATCTGCTTCCAGCCGACGACCACTCCGAGCACGGCATCGCGGAGACCGCCGAGGAACGCGGGGGCGGAGGAAAGCGCCGACGGGATGGCGAGGGGCACCGAGACCACCAGGTATACGCCGACCGCGACGAGCACGGCGATGAGCGTGCCCCAGCGCAGAGCACGTGCCGCCACGGCGACGGCGATGCCGAGGATGCCGCCGACGAATCCGACCACCAGCGCGCGGGGCGATTCGTACACGGGCCAGGCAGCGGCGGTCGCGAGCAGCACGCCGACCACCACGTATCCCAGCGACCAGAGCGTCAGCGCCGACGGGACGACAGTGCGGCGCGACCGTGCGATACCGCGCTTCTGTCCCGCCGCACTCATCGGAGAGCTCCCCGCGCGAGCATCTGCGGGAGGTCGCCGAGTGCGCCCAGCGTCATCACCGCGAGCTCTCGCGCCGTGCGCATCGTCGGCTGCTCGCCGAGTTCGCTGCGCACCGCGACGGCTTCGACAGCCGCCGGGAGCTTCACCGCGGCGTGACGGAGCCTTTCGAGCGGCATCCGCGAGCCGGTCAGCAGGAAGCCGATCGACAGGTCAGGATACGACTGCGCGGTGAGGGCGGCGACGGCTTCGAGCCGCATGACGCGATCCGCGGGATCGATCGTCGAGGTGGCGTCGAGCAGAGCCTTGGGCGTCACGGTCGGCAGGGTGCGGATCGAGAGCACTTCGGAGCGGCTCTGCTCCGGGATCTCGTTGCTCACGGAGAACAGCACATCGCGACCGTCGCGCACGCCCTGCAGCGCGAGGGAAGCCGCAGCGCTGACGGTGTTCTCGAACTCGTCGTCGCTCTCGTAGGACTCGGCGTCGAGGTCGAGGATGATGGCGATGCGCGCGTGCCGCGATTCCTCGTACTGGCGAACCATGAGCGTGCCGGTCTTGGCGGTGGACTTCCAGTGCACGTGCCGCTGGGAGTCGCCGACGACGTACTCGCGCACGGCGTGGAAGGAGAGGTCGGCATCGACGAGCGTGGTGCTCGGCGTGCCTTCGAGGTCGCGGATCAGCCCGGCGCTGGTGCTCGGAAGGCGCACGGTCACCGGATGCACGTGGATGCGCTGCACGTCGGGCCAGCGCAGCTCGCGCCGGAGGATGCCGATCGGGTCGCCCCGGGTGATCGTCATGGGCCCGACGTCGATGACGCCGCGGCGGTGCGCGGCGATCGTGAGCTGTTCGCGGTGGTGGGCGCCCGGACGCAACAGCGGGACGTGGGCCTCGACGAGCCCCTCCCCCACCGGCACGTCGACGATCCCGGGCAGCGAGAGGCGGGCACCGTTGTTGCGCACGTCGAGGGTGGCGCCGATCTCCGCTCCCGCGACGACGCGATCGCGATCGAGGGCGAGGTCGATCCGGTAGTCGTGGGCGCCCAGGATGAAGGGGATGCAGGCGAGCAGCAGCACCAGGGCGATCGCTGCCACGGCCCAGGCCTCGACCCACCCGAAGAGCAGCCCTGCCACGACGCCGAGCACCAGGGCGACAGCCACCAGCATCCCCGCCGCGGTGACCGTCTCGCGCACCCACGCCACGGCTGCTCTGGCCGCGCGTCCGGTGTTGCGGGCTGCACGGCGCACACCGAACACCGCTCCGCGCACGGGGCCGCGACGTGTCGTGTCGTACCGTGTGACGGTGCTCGTGCGGGTCGACGTGCTCGTGCGTGCCGCGGTGCGGGTGACGCGGGATTCGGTACTGAAGCTCACGCAGTGCCGTTCTCGCGCGGCGGCTCGACGTCGAGAAGAATCTGTCCGATGACGGCCACGGCCGTCACGCCGTCGAACTCGGCCTCGGGCTCGAGCACGAGACGGTGAGCGAGCGCCACCACGGCGAGCTCGCGCACGTCGTCCGGCGTCGCGAACGTGCGACCGTTCTTCGCGGCCCACGTCATGACCAGGCGGGAGAGCGCGAGCGCACCACGGACGCTGGCGCCCAGACGCACCTCGGATGCGCGACGGGTCGCATCGACGATGCGCATGATGTAGTCGGAGACGAGCGGGTTGACGTACACGCCGCGCGACATCTCCCCCATCGTCAGGATGGTGTCGGTGCCGACGATGCCGTCCAGCACCTGCTTCGGTCGGCCCGCCCCCTGCAGGATGCGCATGGTCGCGGCCTCGTCGGGGTAGCCGATCGAGGTCTTGATCATGAACCGGTCGAGCTGCGCCTCGGGCAGGCGGTACGTGCCGCCCTGCTCGATCGGGTTCTGCGTCGCCATCACGAGGAACGGCGCGCCGACGGGTCGGGTCACGCCGTCGACGGTGACCGTGCCCTCCTCCATGACCTCGAGCAGCGCGGACTGGGTCTTCGGGCTCGCGCGGTTGATCTCGTCCGCGAGCACGATGTTCGCGAACACGGGACCCGCGTGGAACTCGAAGGCACCTTCCTTCTGGTCGTAGACGGTGATGCCCGTCACGTCGCCGGGGAGGAGGTCGGGGGTGAACTGGATGCGGGTACTCGTGCCGTTCACGGTCTGGCCGACCGCGCGCGCGAGCGCCGTCTTACCGGTGCCGGGGAAGTCCTCCAGGAGCACGTGTCCTCCGCTGACGGCGGCGGCGAGCACCAGCTCGACCACATGTCGCTTGCCGAGGATCGCCTGCTCGATGTTGCCGGTGAGGATCGAGAACGTCTCCGCGAACCAGGTCGCCTGTTCGGGAGCGATGGTCACAGGTGCGGCTGAGGTGGCTGGCATAAGGCAAGAGTATTCGTCATGGGCGCGCTCGATGTGCGACCCGCATCAGGGACACACACCCGTGACGCGGTGGGTGATCGGGGACAGGGTGGCATATGCGCCGGTCCAGGTGACCTTCACGTCGAAGGCACCGGGGGTGTCCGCCACGGGAGTGGATACGAGGGTGTAGGCCGCACGGGCGGCACCCGACACCGTCACGACATCCGCCTCGCGCGGTGGCATGCAAGGCCGGAACACCGCGTTGACCACGGTGGGAGCCGTCGTCGCGGTGATGTTCACCGGATCGGAGCACGATCCGCTCTGCGTAGCGTGGCATGCCTGCGCCCGCACCTGGCCCGGCGACGAGTCGGGGTTCACGCTGAAGTCGGGACGCCAGTTGCCGTACATGTAGTACTGCGCGACGAATCCGTCCTCGACGTCGATGCGTGGAGCCGACGACAGCCGGTACTCGTATCGGTCGCCGTCGCGCACGGGCGTTGTCGCCACAGTGTAGGTGGTGTCACCACCGGGCCCGTTGACGAACGTGAACGTGAACACCGAGGTCGTCGAGGACTCCGCGACGCCGTAGCCGTTCGAGGCGCAGGCCTTCACGGAGTACACCTGGTACTGCTGGAGGCCCTGCAGCGAGGGCGAGGAGGACTGCACCTCCGCACCGGATACGGAGAGGCGGCCGTTCCCATCGGCGCTGCAGCTCGCGTTGCCCGAGCGCCATGCCACGTAGACGACGTCGACCCCCAACGCGCTCCCGTTGGCCTGTGCGGCGATGCCGGAGACGTTCACCGAGGTGTTCGACGCGGCACCCGCCTGCGTCGAGCCGGGGTCGAAGTAGACGGTTCCGGCGGCCGTCACCGATGTGCGGAAGCCCCCTCCCTCGTTCCCGCCGCCGGTGGGCGGCTGGAACTGGCTGATCGGGACGATCGTGATGGTCTGCGCACCGGGGGTCAGCACGATGTCCGCGGACGTCGTCGCTCCGGTCCGATTGATGACCTCCCCCGTCTCCTCGATCCGGAAGGACAGCGCGTCGTCGGTGGCGTCGATCGACAGCGCGACGGCTCCACGTCCGCGGTCCGACGTGCCGGGACGATACACCGGCGACGCCGTCGCGTTCGAGACCACCGGGGCCGCGTAGGCCCAGCTGGTGTGCGGTGATGTCGACGCCGATGTGCCGACCGCGTTGACGGCGGCGGCGGTGAACGCATGGGGTGCGCCGTTGACCAGGCCGTTCACCGTGCAGCGGTACACGCCGCCGGCCGGACTGCATGATGCGTTCGCGGGGGATCCGTCCTGCAGGATCGTCACGCCCGAGACGGCGGGGTGTGCCCTGCCCGCCTCGCCGAGCGGAACCTCGAGCACGACGGTCGTGCGAGTGAACCCGACGGTCGTGACGCTCGCCGGCGCCTGCGGGAATCCCTGGAGATCGAGCGTGAGTGTTCCCGTGCCGGTGCGGCCCTGCGCGTCCGACACGACGAAGGGAATGACGCACTGGCCTCCGGGGGCCTGCCCACCGCCCGGCCAACTCGCGGTGATGGCCTTGCTGCCGGACGCTGAGATCGAGGCGACGTCGCAGCGCGCGCCCGCTCCGAGCGACACCAGCCGCAGACCCGACCCCGGCTTGCCGGCGAAGGGGTCGTACTCGCCCGCGACGTCGACGACGTCGATCGAGCAGTTCGCACTCGTGACGATGCACTGCTTCGTGAACGTCGCTCCGCGGGGTGCGTCCGGCGGGGCCGCCCCCACGACCAGGCGCACGGACGCCGACGGCTGGCCGTACTGCGCCACCGTGACGCTGATGTTCTCGGCATTGCCCGGCCGCGCGTCGGCCCGAGCCTCGACCGTCAGCTTCGCCCCGTTCTGGGTGACGACGAAGGCGGAGCCGGAGTACACGATCCGATACTCGAGCGATCCGACGTTGCCCTCGCGCCCGCCCTCCCACACGGCCATGTTGGCGTAGAGGTCGATGCTCTCCGTCGCGCCGGGGGCGATCGTGTGCGCGATCGAGGAGAGCAGCAGCTGCGGCTCGGCGGGGCGAATGCTGATGGGCACGTCGATGTACGACCAGCGCTCCTGGCCCTTCAGGCGCACGGGGACAAGGCAGGTGTCCGACCATGGCGCCTCACGCCCGGCACGGTACACGCCGCCGTTCGAGCCCTCCGCCGCGCAGGATGCCGCAGCGCGCTGTGCGGTGAACTGCCCCGTCCCGACCTCCACGGCATCCGAGGACGACAGGTCGACGTACTCGCCCACGCGGAAGGAGGCGGACGCGTCTTCGTCGACCACCACCGGGGTGGCGCCCGGCTTGAGCTGCACCTGCATGTCGTCGAATGCGGGGATGCGGAGGAAGCCGTAGGCGACGACGTCGCGCCCTCCCGACTTCCCGCTGAGCTGGAACGGCACCAGCGCGCCGTCTTCGGGGGCCGTCCCCACGATGCGGTTGCCCTGCACCGTGTAGCCCGGCTGCGTGCCCCACAGGCTCAGCGTGAGCGATGAGGCGTCGCCCGAAGGCCAGCTCACACGGTCGGTGACGACGTCGATCCCCCGATCGGCGAGATCGTCGCGATCCCGTGCGGTGAGGACGGTGTCGGCCACGCTCGGCTGGTCGGTGACGGCGCCATCGGTCACCGTGACGACGATGAGGCCCTGGGCAGTGCTCCCGGTCCGCTTCGACTTCACGGTGTAGAAGTACGAGTTCGTGCCCGCCGTGTCCCCGGCGCGCAGCACCACGCGGCCGTCCTTCAGCGACGTGTCGGAGTCGATCAGCGCGTTCAGCCGCTCATACAGCGGATTCCCCTTGACCGGCGGTGCGTTGGGCACCAGCTCCGTGATCTCGAGCTCGCTCTGCGCGGGGTCGAGATCGTTCGAACGCGGATCCAGCACGATGGGGGTCCGGGAACCCGCCTCGACACGGACGTAGTCGCTGAACGTCACCGGCGCGGCATCGTCGACATCCGCATCGAGCACGCCGATCCGGACGAGACCGGTCCCCTCTTCGCCTTGGGGGTCGCGCACGGTGTAGCGGAACGAGACCTGACCTCCCGAAACGCCCGCGGCAGGAGCCCGATAGACGATGGCCTCGCCGCTCGCCGAGATCGTCGCGGTTCCTGCGCCCTTCTCCGGCTGCTCGATTCCCGCGAGCACCACGCGGTCGCCGTCGCTGTCCATCCCCGTCGCCGGTACCCGCAGCGACACCGTCTGCCCGCTCAGCACGCGGCCGGTGAGGGTCGTCGGTGTGGGAGCGCGGTTGGTGCCGGGCGGAAGCACGGTGACCGTCACGACGCCGTTGTCGGACAGCGACGGGTTGCGCTCGAGAGAGACCGAGTACGTGAGCCGGTAGGTGCCCGGGGTCGTCGGGGCCAGATAGCGCAGGGCGTTGCGGTCCGAGAAGACGAGCTCGTCCGCTTCACCGGAGCCGGTCACCTCCGGGAGCACGACCAGGGGCTCGCCTCGGGGGGCGACATCGTTCGCCGTGACATTGATACGGGTGAGCGAACCGGCTCGCACCGTCACCGCATCGGGGAATACGATCGGCCGTGTGACACTCGACGGCGGGGCCAGGAAGACCGTCACCGTACCCTCCACAGCCGCACCCGAGCCATCCGCGACGGTCACGGTGGCCTTGCCGATGACGCCCGGCTCACCGCTCTCGGTCGTCCCGTTGACCCGGATGCTCTCGTTGCCGACGACGCGCACGTTGAGTTGCGGGGTCGAGCTCTCGGCACCCGACAGCATCAGCACCCGGCCGCTGGTGTTCTGCACGGCTCCGAGGATGTCGACTGTCGTGTCCTCGCCCTCGCGCACGAAGGCGGTGAGCGGCGCCATCGCGAGTCCGGAAGACCCGTCGACGGCGGTGATACGGATGACCGCCGACTGCTCGGCCTGGGTCGAGACATCCTGCGCGGTGTACGTCACCACGTACTGACCGGGTTCGGCGACCGTCAGCTCGACCGTGCCGGCAGCGGCGTTCGGGGTCACCTCCAGGCCCTGTGCCGTGGCGGCCGTCTGCACGGCGTCGACGAGGCGATACGAGCCCGACCCACCGGAGAGGTGATCCGAGATCCGGATGGACTGACGTTCCCCGATGCGGGCGGTCAGCGCGACCGGCGACGCCAGGAGCGCCGGGCTCCCGGTGACCTGGACGTCGAGGGTCTTCTCGGCGGTCGCACCGTGCACGTCCTGGACGACGACGGTCACCGAGATCACCGCATCCGCGGCGTTCGGGTCGGTGTGCCGGATGGCGACGCGACCGTCGGCCATCGGCACCACCATCACCGGTGCGGAGGCGTCGGTCTCGTAGGCATCGCTGAGGACGAAGGCGTCTCCTTCGGGATCGACCCACCCGGAGAGGGCGGAGACCACGGTGCTTCCTCCCGCGAGGAGCTGCGGCGACGGCCATTCCTGCTTGCAGGCATCGACCCCGCACCACACCGGTGCCGAGTTCACGCCGGGGTCGACGACCGTCAGAGTCACGGTCGCCGGCGGGGACACGGCGGCGCCGTCGGTCACGGCGTAGGTGAAACTGGTCTGCCCCGACCCTGCCTTCACGTTCACGACCAACGACTGCCCGTTGGCGACGAGGGCCAGCTCCCCGAAGGCCGGGTCGGCGAGACCACCCGACACCGAATCGGGATCGATCGTCAGGACGTCTTTCTTGTTCGGATCGTGGTCGTTCAGCAGCACGGGGAGGATGACCTGCTCCCCGGCGCGCACACCGAACGCGTCGTCGACCGCGACGGGCGGGAGCTGCTCCGCCACATCCTCGACGATGATGGTGCCCTCCTGCTGCTCCGTCTCGTCTTCGATCTTCCACTGCTCGAGAGGGATGAGCACGCCGTCCGGTGCGTTCCAGATGAGACCGGTCCGCGTCTCGCTGAGAACCGCACGATCGCCGTTCTCCTGGAAGACGGGCTCGATCGTGGCGGAGTCGAGCGTGTCGTCGGGCACACGCAGAGGCACCGTCTCGCCGTCGGTCCACAGGGTGCCGCCACCCGTGTCGAGCCACGCCGCGTAGGTCTTTCCGCGGACCGTGACCGGCGCAGCCGGGACGCCCGTCGCCTCGGCCACCCGTTCGGACTCGCCCGAAGCGAGCTCCACGGAGACGAGACCGTCGGAGTCTGCGACCATCACCACGTCGCCCGATGCGGCACCGCCCTGCAGCCGCGCGTCCTCCGCCATGTCGAGCTCGACCGGCTGGTCCCGCCCGGAGAGCCACAGTTCGCCGGAGCCGGAGCGCAGCATGGCCCAGCGGTCACCGATGACGGTGAGCGCCAGCCCTTCCCCGGCCTCGGGTGCTTCGGGCACGGATGTCGAGTCGCCGAGGAACCGGTGCTCGTCGATGTCGAAGCGCCGTACCGCCTCCTCGTCCGCGGAGTACAGCACCAGCAGACCTTCGGGGGACAGACCGATCGCATCCGCCGTATAGGTCGGCGGGTCTTCTCCCTCTTCGACCTCGACCTCCGCGAACGGATCGACGAGGGCAGTACCCGCGCCCGGCGCGAGCGTGGACACCGAGACCTGCCCGGTGTCCGTCCGGTACGCCACGTACGGCCCGGCGGAGAGGATCTCCCGGGTGCCGGCGGGGGTCGGTTGCGACGCGAGCGGTGTCCCCTCCTCGGAGGAGTCGGAGAGCAGATCGGCGGGGCTGGCCGCGTCGACGTCCCACCGCTGCCTGTTGCCCTGCGCGTAGAGCACCGCGGTCGAGCCGCTCTGCCACACCGCTTCAGGGTCGTCGACGTTGCGGACCGTGTCGATCTCGGCGAGCTCGGTGTTCACGCGCGCATACTGACCGCTGTCGCGCATGACCCACACCGAGGATTCGAGGCGCGGAACCTCCTGCGACTGGTATCCCTGCGCCGTCACCGCGAGGGTGAGCACCACCCCGAGTGTCGCGAGTGCGGAGATCGTCGCGATCAGCCGGCGGCGCGGACGAGGCTTCGCCTCCGCGCGATCGCGGTCGCCGATCGCCATCAGAGAACCCCCGTGAGGAAGAGGACGGCGGTGCCCGCACCCGCGATGACGGCCGCGCCGATCAGCGCACCGATGACTCCGATCAGGAGCGGCGAGCGCCCTCTCCGCCGCGGCTGAGAGGGAAGCTCGTCGCGCTCCCGTTGTGAGGCCTGCGGGCGCGCAGCGCGCACCGCCCGGCGCGAGTCGGGAGCGACCGTCGTGATCACGGGTCCGCGGACGGTGGAATCCGAGAAGCTCACCGGGGCGGCGGCGGCCCATTCCGCGGATGCCGCCTCGAACGCGGTCGGGGAGATCCCGAGTTCATACTGCGCCCAGCGCAGGCGCTCGGCGAACTCCGCCATGCTGGCCGGCCGCTTGGCGGGATCCCGGTGCATGGCGACCGCGAAGATCTCATCGATGATCGGGGGGATCCCCTCCACCGGCACGGCGGTGTAGCGGGCCTTGATGATCCGCTCGGTGAGCTGGTCGCGGGAGTTCGAGCCGCGATCGGGTCGCTCGAAGGGGCTGCGGCCGGCGAGCAGGGTGTACAGCGTCGCCCCGAGGCTCCAGATCTCACTCGGCACCGACCCGGACACGCGCTCCTGCAGCACCTCGGGTGAGCTCCACGGCACGGACATCGCGATGGTCTCGCCGTCGCCTTCGTCGAGCACGGCGGAGGCGATCCCGAAGTCGGCGAGCACCGGGGCGCCGAGCGAGTTGACGAGCACGTTCGACGGCTTGATGTCGCGGTGGAGCAGTCCTGCGCGGTGCACGGTCTCGAGCGCACCGGCCATGCGCACACCGATGTCGAGAACCTCCGCCAGAGGAAGCCGCGCCTTCTTGTACCGCGCACTCATCGTGTCGGGGCAGTACTCCATCGCGAAGTAGGGGCGGCCGTCTGCCGAGATCGATGCCTGGTAGATCGTGACGATCGAGGGGTGCGCGCTCAGCCGGGCGGAGATGTCGGCCTCGACGTTGAAGGTGCGCAGCACCTCGGGGTTCACGGCATCCGCCAGCAGCACCTTGACGGCGGCCACCCGACGCGGCATGTCCTGTTCGTAGAGGAACACGTCGGCGAAGCCCCCGGAGCCGAGCGGGCGCACATAGCTGTAACCGGCCAGCGTCGGCGGTGTCGCTGCCATGCGCGTTGCCACTCATGCTCCCTATGGTCGACGGGGAGACGGTGCCCTGCACTCCTCCGGCACACGGCGCCAGAAGATCCCCCCGGTCACCGAGTATATCGAGGGCCTCGACGATCTCGATGACACCTCCTGGGCGGTCGGTCGCTCAGGCCCGCCAGCACCCCGCGATGTGATCGTCGACCATCCCGCCCGACTGCATGAGGGCGTACATGGTGGTCGGCCCCACGAACCGGAACCCACGACGACGCAGCTCCTTGCTCATCGCGGTCGATTCCGGAGTGACGGCGGGGACGTCGGCGAACGACGCCGGACGAGCGCCGGATGCCGCCGGAGCGAACGACCACATCAGCTCGTCGAACTCCCCCTCGGCCATGCCGCGCACGATGCGGGCGTTGCCGATCGTCGCCTCGATCTTCGCGCGGTTGCGGATGATCCCGGCATCGCCCATCAGGCGCTCGACGTCGGACTCGTCGTACTCGGAGACGATCTCGGGCTCGAAACCCGCGAACACCTCGCGGAACCGCGGTCGCTTGCGCAGGATCGTGATCCAGGAGAGACCCGCCTGGAACCCTTCGAGCGCCATCTTCTCGAACAGCGCGCGGTCGCCGTGCAGAGGCGTGCCCCACTCTTCATCGTGATAGCGACGGTACTCGTCGTCGTCGCCCACCCAGGCGCAGCGGTCGCGGGCGTCGGGGCCGGTGAGAAGAGAGGTCATCCGCTCAGGCTATCCGCGGCGACCGACACCGCGCGCTGACACGAGAAGGACGCGTCCCACCGGAATGCTGTGCGCGCGAAAGCTGGTGACATCGGAGCAGTTCCACCAGACTGTGCGCATGGATTCTGTGAACGAGTGGCTGCTGACGTGGGGCGACAACCTGTGGACGTGGATCGTCCTCCCCCTGGTCGTCCTCCTCGGCCTGTACTTCACGATCCGCTCCGGCGTCGTGCAGTTCCGGTTGATCCCGGAGATGTTTCGCACGTTGACCGATCGCACCCCACGCACCGAGAGCGGCGAGCCGCAATCCGTCTCGGCGTTCCAGGCGTTCACCATCTCCGCAGCCTCGCGCGTCGGCGTCGGCAACATCGCCGGTGTCGGCACGGCGATCGCGATCGGCGGACCCGGCGCGATCTTCTGGATGTGGCTGATGGCGTTCATCGGCGGGGCGTCCTCGTTCATCGAGTCCTCGCTCGCGCAGCTGTACAAGACGCGGGACAAGGACGGGTTCCTCGGCGGTCCTGCGTATTACATGCAGCGCGGACTCGGCGCGCGTTGGATGGGAGTCCTGTTCGCCCTCATCCTCATCGTGTGCTTCCCGATCGCGTTCAGCTCGCTGCAGGCCAACACCATCCAGGCCACCATCGCGGGGAGCCTGGGCGGCGGGGCCCCCGCATGGCTGCCGTGGGCCATCGGCGCGGCGCTCGCCGTCCTCATGGGCCTGGTGATCTTCGGAGGCGTGCGCCGCATCGCCTCCGTCACCCAGACCCTGGTCCCGATCATGGCGCTGCTGTACCTGCTCCTCGGGCTCGTCATCGTGGTGATTCACATCGAGCGCCTCCCCGAGGTCTTCGCCATGATCTTCACGCAGGCGTTCGGGCCGAACGAGATCGTGGGCGCCGCGCTCGGCTACATCATCCTCACCGGCGTCAAGCGGGGCATGTTCTCCAACGAGGCCGGGCTCGGTTCCGCACCCAACGCGGGCGCGAGTGCCGCAGTGACGCACCCGGTCAAGCAGGGTCTGGTGCAGACCCTCGGCGTCTACTTCGACACGTTCCTGGTGTGCTCGATCACCGCGTTCATCATCCTCGTCTCGGTCCCCGACCTCGCGAACGCCGAGCGGGGCATCGGGCTGACGCAGGGAGCAGTGGTCGGCGCGCTCGGCAGCTGGTCGAACATCCTGCTGATCGTGATCATCTTCCTGCTCGCATTCAGCTCGATCCTCGGCAACTACTACTACGGGCAGACGAACATCGAGTTCATCACGTCGACACCCGCCGTCCTGCTCGGCTACCGGCTGTTCGCCATCGGAGCCGTGTTCGTCGGATCGATCGTGTCGGCCGATGTCGTGTGGAACTTCGCCGACGGCGCGATGGGCTTCATGGCGATCGTGAATCTCGTGGCGATCGCGCTCCTCTCCGGAGTCGCCTTCAAACTCCTCAAGGACTACACGCAGCAGCGACGCGAAGGACTCGATCCGGTCTTCACCAAGGCCCGACTCCCCGAGGTCCGAGGAATCGAGGTGTGGGAGGACGAGCTCTCGGTCACAGGGCCGATCGACCTGCCGACGTCTCGCCGTCGCTGAGCCGCCACGGCGGCGACGTCAGGAGCCGAAGGTCGCCGCGTCGATGACGAACCGGTACCGCACGTCGGATGCGAGCACGCGCTCGTAGGCGGCATTGATGTCGGATGCGGGGATGGTCTCGATCTCGGCGGCGATACCGTGCTCGGCGCAGAAGTCGAGCATCTCCTGCGTCTCCTGGATGCCGCCGATGTTGCTGCCGGCGAGCGAGCGACGGCCGCCGATCAACGACATCACCCCGACCGAGAGCGGTTCGCCGGGAGCCCCGACGCACACCATGGTGCCGCCGACGTCGAGCAGGCTCAGATAGGAGCGCAGATCGATCACCGCGCTGACAGTGTTGAGGATCACGTCGAACGACGACCGCAGCTCACGGAAGGTCTCCCGGTCGCTCGTCGCGCGATAGTGGTCGGCTCCGAGCCGCAGCCCGTCGTCCTTCTTGCTCAGGGTCTGCGAGAGCACGGTCACCTCGGCACCGAGTGCGTGCGCGATCTGCACGCCCATGTGCCCGAGGCCCCCGAGCCCCACGACGGCGACGCGGGTGCCCGGTCCGACGTTCCAGTGCCGCAGCGGTGAGTATGTGGTGATGCCGGCGCACAGCAGGGGAGCTGCGACGTCCAGGGGCAGCGCGTCGGGGATCTTCAGGACGAACGCCTCCGTGACCACGACCTGCTCGGAGTATCCGCCCTGCGTGACGGTGCCGTCACGATCGGTGCTGCCGTAGGTGAGGACGGCCCCCTGAGTGCAGAACTGCTCGTCTCCGCGCAGGCAGTTGCGGCACTCGCCGCACGAGTTCACCAGGCATCCGACGCCGACGCGATCGCCGACGGCATGCCGGGTGACGCCCGCGCCGACCGCGGCGATGGTGCCGGTGATCTCGTGGCCGGGAGCGAGCGGGTACTGCTGAGGACCCCAGTCGCCGCGCACGGTGTGGATGTCGGAGTGGCAGATGCCCGCGAACGCGATGTCGATCAGCACGTCGAGCGGGCCGAGCTCGCGTCGCTCGATGACGGTCTTCTCCAGCGGGGCCCCTTCACGGGGTGCGGCATAGGCGTTCACAGCAGACATCTCGGACTCCTCGGATCGGGTACCTGCCGAGACTACCCAGCACCGGATGAGAATCGGCCGTCCCGGGCGAATCGGCGATTGTCAAGGCCGGGTGCGCTCCGCTCGGCCACGCCTAGGCTCACGCCATGACCACCTCAGACGACACGATCTCCCGGTACCTCACCCGCTATGCGGACAGCCTGACCGCGTTCGATGCCGAGACCGCGGCTGGTCTGTGGTCGACGCCGGGGACGATCGTGAACGACCGCTCCTCCGGTGTGCTGGAATCCCGCGATGCGATGGTCGACGGTCTGCGGCAGTCCTATCCGATCTACCAGCGGCTGGGCCTGGCCTCCGTCGGATTCGACCTGCTCGAGCGTCGCGATCTCTCCGACCGGCTCGTGCTCGTGCGCGTGCGCTGGCTGTTCTTCGACGCCGGCGGCGTGCAGCTGACCGACACCGACAGTTACTACCTCCTGCGCGACGAAGACGATGCGGGTCTGCAGGCGTGCGTGTGCGTCGAGACCGACGCGGCGCAGAAGCTCCAGACCCTCGCCACCGAACGCGGAGTGGATCTCACCGCGGCTCCCTGACACCCGATCCGCATCTCCACGCACACCTGTCGGGAGGATGCACACCTGTCGGGAGAATCGCGCGGATTCGCCGTGCGCTCGTCACGAACTCCCGACAGGTGGATCAGGTCCGGGCTGAACCGCAGGCCGTCAGCGCTGCTTCTTCTTCAACGCCTTCTCCTGGATCGGCGCCTGACCGGTCGCTGCGAGGTCGGCGTAGTACGCGCGGGCCTCATCCTGACGCTGCTTCTCCAGGCCGCTCGCGATGGGCGCGCGCACGTGCTCTGGCTCGTAGCCGAACGCGTTCACGAGGTCGAGCGCGTATGGACGAAGACGCGCGCACAGGCGGTCGATGTAACTCGACACGGCCGCAGCGCGCTGCGTCGACAGGCGTCCGTTGATCAGGTGCCAGGCGAGGTGCTTCTCGATGAGCTGCAGGCCGAAGAGATCGCGCAGCCAGGTGAGCACCTTCCGCGTATCCTCATCGTCGATCTGGTGGACGGCGTCGGTGAACGCCTCCCACTGCAGCAGCTCGCCGTGTGCGCGGGCCGCCTCGATGAGCTCGGCCTGGTTCTCGTTGAACAGGCGGGCGCCGAGGGCCTTGTCCTTCGCACCGGGGCGCAGGCGGGAGGCGATGTCGGCCACCATCTGCTGCACGCGTCCGGCGAGCAGGTCGTGCTGCTGCTCCTCACGCAGGCCGCGCTCGACCGAGCGGCTCACCTGACCGAAGTCGGAGACGGCCTGGCCGAGCTGGCGGAGACCGGCGCCGTGGAACAGCTTGCCCGCGGTCATGCCGACGGCGAACTTCGCGAGCGCCGCGGCATCCTTGCCCTGGAACTGCTTGGCGTAGTCGGTCAGCAGACGCTTGCCGACGAGCTGCAGCAGCACGTTGTTGTCGCCCTCGAAGGTGACGTAGATGTCGAGGTCGGCGCGGAGTCCGACCAGACGGTTCTCGAACATGAAGCCGGCGCCACCGGTGGCCTCGCGGGCCTCCTGCAGCGTGTCGAGCGCGTGCCAGGTAGACAGCGGCTTGAGCGCGGCGGCCAGGGTCTCGAGGTCTTCACGGTCGGCCGGGGTGTCGGTGCGGCCGGAGAAGACGCCGTCGAACTTCTGCAGGAACTCGTCGTGCGCGAAGATCTGCGCGTACGTGGTCGCCAGGCGCGGGAGCAGACGGCGCTGGTGCTTGCCGTAGTCCATGAGCACGACCTCCTGCCCGTCCGCACCGTCGAACTGGCGGCGCTGGGTGGCATAGGTGATCGCGATGTGCAGGCCGAGCGCCGAGGCCCAGGATGCCGCGCCGTCGAGCGACACACGTCCCTGCACCAGGGTGCCGAGCATCGTGAAGAAGCGGCGGCCGGGGCTGTCGATCGCGCTGGAGTACGTGCCGTCCGCTGCGACGTCGCCGTAGCGGTTGAGCAGGTTGGTGCGCGGGATGCGCACGTGGTCGAACGAGAGGCGCCCGTTGTCGATGCCGTTGAGGCCGCCCTTGAGGCCGTCGTCCTCGCGGCCGATGCCGGGAAGGTCGACGCCGTCCTCGCCGCGCAGCGGCACATAGAAGCAGTGGACGCCGTGGTTGACGCCGTTCGTGATCAGCTGCGCGAAGACGGTCGCCGCGACGCCGTGCAGCGCCGCGTTGCCGAGGTACTCCTTCGTCGCCCCGCGGAACGGGGTGTTGATCACGAACTCCTCCGTCGCCGGATCGTATGTCGCGGTCGTACCGACGGCCGCGACGTCGGAGCCGTGGCCGATCTCGGTCATCGCGAAGGCGCCAGGGATCGAGAGGTCCATCACACCGGGAAGCCACTTCGCGTGGTGCTGCTCGGTGCCGAGCTGCAGGATCGCGGAGCCGAAGAGTCCCCACTGCACGCCCGACTTGATCTGCAGGCTGGGGTCGGCCACCACCAGCTCCTCGAAGCCCGCGATGTTCGCGCCGTTGTTCTCCTCGCCGCCGAGCGACTTGGGGAACGCGCGGTGCACGGCCTTGTTCTCGACCAGGAGGTGCAGCTGGCTGAGCACGCGCTCGCGGTGATCGTCCTTGCCGAGCTCATCCTTGCGCCAGAACGCCGAGTCCTTGATCATCTCGCGGGCCTGGCGACGCACGTCTGCCCACGTGCCCATCAGTGCGTCGTTGACGCGGGCGACATCGATGTGCAGGTTCGCATCCGCGGTGTCGGTGGAGGTGCGAGTCGTCTTCGGACGGACGGCGGCGTCGACCATGTGCGTTCCTCTCAGAGGGAAGTGGGATTACAGCCATGGTAGGTCTGCCACAACCAGAGACGAACTGCCCTGTCCACATCCTCCAACGCCCGACGGGCACATCTCGTCGCCGCGTTGTCGTCAGACCACAGTCCGGACAGGCGGGACCGCTTCGGGCGTCGCGGGCGGCGGTGCGGCGCCCGCTTCCTGCCAACGCCGCTTCGTCCCCGCGCTCAACCGCCCCCATGTGCGGTCGCGGATGAAGATCGCGTCGATCGCGATCATGGTGAGCGAGAACCACGGGAGCCCCATGAGCACCGCGATGCCGATGTGGAAGGAGAGGATGCCCAGCAGGCCGATCAGCCGCGTCGGACGCGTCAGCAGCATGAGGGGGAAGGCGACCTGCAGGAGGATCGACCCCCAGCTCGCGATCGTGACCATCGGCCCCCACGCGGTGACGAGGTCGCTCAACACCGGCCAGGTGCCGAACCGCGCGGTCTGCAGCGGGTTGTAGACCGCATACCCCTCTTCCCACGGCGCACCACCCGCCTTGTAGAGCGCACCGGATGCGTAGACGAAGAACACCTGGGCGGCGAGGGCCACGAGGGCGAGATTGTGGAACATGGTTCCCAGCAGCGCCGGCTGGCTGTTCGGGGCGAACCACTCCCCCGACTTCGCCCGACGCCTGGCATCCAGCGACCACCGGGCTGCGGGGTCGGCGAAGAGCAGCAGCAGCAGCGCGATGCGGAACATGTTGTCGCCCTGGTCGCCCACCATGTCGTTGGCCTCGATGAAGCCCACCCAGAGGCAGAAGAAGATCGGGAGCACGATCCGGAAGCGCCACCCGAGGACGAACAGCACGGCGAGCACTCCGAGGAGAAGGTAGAGCGCCGTGTAGAGGACGTCGTTGCCCATCGCGGCATGGAACGCGCTGAACACCCAGATCTTCGGGAACTCGCTTACCGGCTCCGCGAGCTCGCCGTTCCAGGCCGAGCCCGATCCGAAGGTGTACAGGCGGGTGCCGAAGTTCGAGGCCAAGAGCCCGATCGCGGTGACGCCGAAGAGGATGCGGGTGACCGCGAGCCCGTAGAGAGCCTTCTTGCCGTTGAAGAGCCAGTCGCCGACGAACGCCGAGATGCGATCGACGGCCGAGAGCACCATCGCCCAGAGCCCGGCGATCATCGACGACACGAAGCTCAGCAACCGGGTCGCGAACGACCTCGGCACGGTGTTCGCCGTCGCGGGCACCGGATCACGGGGAGCAGCGGGAGGGGCGGTCGCCGGGGCGGGTGCCGACGTGGTCGTGCCCTGCGGCGCAGGATCCTTCCACTTCTTCGCGTCGGACTTCCGCGCCGAGGTCTTGACCGGGGCGCTCACGGCTGGATTCTCTCGAACTGGCCACGGAAGGTGTTCGCGAAGTTCTCTCGACTCTGCCCTTCCTCTTCTACAGGGAGTCGCCATCCGGTGGTCGAGAACGTGGGGTCCGGCCGCTGTGCGCTCGGGTCGTTGCGATCCTTGTAGGGGATCACGTTCTGACGGCTCACGCGGTACTGCACCTTGACCACGGCATCCGCACCCCAGATCGCATAGGCCACCTGGGTCGCATATGCGGTGGAGAGATGCTCCTCGGCCATGTAGGCCGTCGTCGACGGGTTCTCGTCTCCGGGGAGTTCCTCGAAGGAGCGCACCATCCACTCCTCCCAGCCCTCCTTCGCGAAGTCGAGACCGACCACCGCCTGCTGGTCGGCGTTGAGCTTGTTGTAGGCGTTCATCTGTCCGCTCGCCACCTCACTCGACTGGATGCCGGCCCGCGGCGGGAACAGGTTGTACCGGATCATCGACAGCTCGACGTCCGTGGCACTCACCCAGCCGGTCTCGACTTCCTCGCCGTCCTTCTCGATGACGGCGCGGACGTTGAAGTGGTAGTCGCCGTTGATGGGCTCGGGTGCGAAGACGCTCCACGATTGGCCGAACATCGGCAGCATGTATCCCGCCAGCACCTCCTGCGTGGGGATCTCCCGCAGCGCCGAATAGGGAGCGATCCACAGGAAGGACGCGCTGATGTGCCACAGCGTCAGGAGGCAGGCGGCGAAGGCGATGAGCTTCACCCACCAGGTCGGGCGCGGATGCACCGCGGCCGTCTCCGACGACACGGAAACGTCCGCCTCCGGCGAGGACTCGACTGTGGTGCTCATCCACTTCCCTCCCACCGCCGAGGGTCGGGACCGCCGTGGGGAAACGGCCCCGACCACTCAGCGTTCCTGCATCGCGATCTACTCCGTCTGAACCAGGGGCCGGCGGGATCTCGCGAGTCTCATCGTCCCCAGCCCGAGCGTGAGGAGCAGCGCGGCCAGCGCGATCCACCCGCTCTGGAGCTGCCCGCCGGTCGTGGCCAGGCCCGATGCCACCAGCTGGAACGTCGCCGACACACTGCCGGAGGTCGCCCCGGTCAGTGTCACGGTGTGGGTTCCCAGATCGATGGCCGTGGGGACCGTCCAGGTGAAGGTGACCGTACCCTGGGCGTTCGCGATCTGGCTGCCCAGCGCGAGCGGGTCGGAGGTCATCACACCGGTGACCGTCTCTCCGGGCGTGAAGCCCGTGCCGACTGCGGTCTGTTGCTTGCCGCGCTCCAGCACAGGGGACTTGATCGTGATGGCGATGTTCCCGGTGGGATCGGCCGCCGCATCCGCCGAGGAGCTCGTCGTGGCGGTAGCGGAGGCGGAGGCCGCAGCCGTGGCTTCGGCAGAGGAGTCCGCCGCAGCCGATGCGGAGGCCGTGGCCGAAGACGACGCGTTCGCCGCCGCTGCCGCCGAGGCGTTCGGATCTGCATCGGCCGAGGCCGAGGCGTCGGCCTCGCTCGTCGAGGTCGCATCGTTCTGCGCCGCCGCCTGAGCCGCGGCCGCTGCCGAGGCGTTCGCCGCCGTGGTGGCCGTGGTGGACGCATCCGTGGAGGCATCGGTGGTCGCTGCGGCCTGGGCCGCGGCGCTGGCCGACACGTCCGCCGCGGCGGATGCCTGGCTGGTCGCATCGGCGAGTGCCGCAGCCACAGCGGCTGCCTCGACCGAGGCGTTGCTGTCATCATCCGCCTGGGCGGACGCCGAGGCCGATGCCGAGGCGTTCGTGTTTATCTCCGCCGAGGCGTCCGCCGAGCCGACCGCATCCGAGGAGGCATCGGTCGAGGCGCTCGCGATCGCCGCTGCGCTCGCGTTCGCCGCTGCACTCGTGCTGGCATCGTCCGTGGCCGAGGCTTCGGCCGCCGTGTCCGTCGTGGCGTCGGCCAGTGCTGCCGCCTGCGCGGCGATCGCCGCGCCGGCGTTCGCCTCGGAGGTGGCATCAGCGGTCGCCGCCGCGGACGAGGTCGCCGTCGCCGCGGCCTCCGATGCCGCCTCGGCTGCCGGATCCGCCGCAGCCGATCCCTCCGCCGTCGCGTCGGAGAAGGCCGCCGCCTGTGCGGAGGCCTCGGCGACCGCGGCGGTGGAGGCGTCGGCATTGGCCGAAGCGGATGCCGAGGCCGCCGCGTTCGCGTTGGCCGAGGCCTCCGACGACGCATCCGCCGAGGATGTCGCCGTCGCTGCGGATTCGGACGATGCCGCGGAATTCGAATCGGCTGCTGTCGATGCCGCGGCATTCACGTCGCTCGACGCGTCTGCCTGGGCCGCGGCCTGGGCAGCGACAGCCGCTGCGGCGTTGGCCGTCGACGTCGCATCGGTCGAAGCCGTCGTGGACGCCGTGGTCGTCGCCGCGGATTCCGCGGCGGAGGTGGCATCGGCCGTCGCCGCCGCAGATGCGGTGGAGGTCGCATCAGCGAGAGCAGCGGCTTCTGCAGCTGCCTGGGCCGAGGGATCGCCGTCCGCGGTCGCGTCGGCCGACGCCGAGGCCGAGGCCGCCGCGTTGGTGTTGACATCGCCGGGGTCGCCCGCGGTCACCTCGGTGGTGTCCGAGCCGGTGACCGCACCCGCGGTCGCCGTGAGCGTGTAGCCCGTGCCCGGGGTGGTGTCGATCGGCACCGGATAGTTCGCCGTGAAGGCCCCGGACGCGTCGGTGGTCACCGCCACCGGACCACCGACATCCGCACCACCGCCGGGAGCGGTCAGCTGCAACGAGACCGAGGTGCTCACCGGCCACCCGGTACCGGTGACGGCGAGGTTTGTGCCCGCCGGAACCGTCGCCGCCGCATCGACGACGACCGGAGCCGCGGTCACCTCTGTCGTGTCGGTCGCTGTCTGAGCGCCGGCCGAGGCCGTGACCGTGTACCCGGTTCCCGCGGGGGTGCCGGCAGGCGCCGGGTAGTCGAGCGTGAACGCACCGAGCCCGCCCGTCGTCACCGTCTGCGGCGTACCGATGGCCCCGCCTCCTGGAGCCGCGAGCTGCACGATCACCTCGGTGTCGGCCGGCCAGTTGGTGCCGGACACGGCCAGGTCGCTGCCTGCCTGCACGGTCGCCGCCGCATCGACGGTCGCCGCGGCGGTGACCTCGGTCGTGTCCGTGGCGCTCTGGGCGCCCACGGTCGCGGTCACCGTGTAGCCGGTGCCTGGCGTGGCCGATGCCGGCACCGGGTAGTCGAGTGTGAACCCACCCGCTCCATCGGTCGTGACCGTCTCAGGGCCGCCGACGTCCGCGCCACCGCCGGGCGCCGTCAACTGCACCGACACCTCGGTGTTCGCCGGCCAGTTCGCGCCCGTGACGGGGAGCGTCGTTCCGGCCTGCACCGTCGCCGCCGCATCGACGGCAGCAGCGGCCGTCACCGCGGTCGTGTCGATCGCCGTGACGGCACCGGCCGTCGCGGTCACGGTGTAGGCGGCACCCGGTGTCGCAGACGCGGGCACCGGGTAGTCGAGTGCGAACTCGCCGGATGCATCGGTGGTCGCCGTCTCGGGGCCGCCGACGTCGGCGCCACCGCCGGGAGCCGTCAGCTGCACCGACACCTCGGTGTTCGCCGGCCAGTTGGATCCTGAGACCGGAAGACTCGTCCCCGCCTGCACCGTCGCGGCCGCATCGATCGCCGCGACCGGAGCGTCGGTCACCTCGGTGGTATCGGTGGCGGTCTGCGTACCCGCCGTGGCCGTCACCTCGTAACCGGTGGCGGCCGGGGTTCCCGCCGGGACGGGGTAGTCGAGGGTGAAGGTCCCCGCGACGTCGGTGGTGACCAGCTCAGGGCCGCCGATGTTCGCGCCGCCACCGGGCGCCGTCAGCTGCACCGACACCTGGGTGTTCGCGGGCCAGTTGGTTCCGGAGATGCCGAGGTTCGTGCCCGCCTGCACAGCCGGTGCGGCATCGACCGCTGCTGCGGCCGTGACCTCGGTGGCGTCCGTGGCGGTGACGGCGCCGGCTGTCGCGGTGACCGTGTAGCCGACGCCGGGGGCGGCGCCTGCGGGGATCGGATAAGAGAGCGTGAACGCGCCGCCGCCATCCGTCGTGATGGGAACGCCGGTGCCGACCGCTCCGCCTCCCGGTGCAGTCACCTGCACGGTGACCTCGGTGTTCGCGGCCCACCCCGAGCCCGTCACCGCGAGGTCGGTTCCCGCCTGCACAGTGGCAGCCGCATCGATCGCCGCGACCGCCGCAGCCGCAGACTTCACCGTCGAAGACCCGAGATCGAGGGAGACTCCGCCGCCGACCGCAGGTAGCAGGTCCACTGCGAGGGCGCGCACCCTGAAGCTGTCTCCGGGGATGTCCCCCGTGGCGGGCTGTTCGTTGATCGTGATGTCGACGAGATCGGAGAGCACGCCCTGGAGCACAGGATCGAGCGTCGTGAGCACAGGGCCCGTCAACGCGGCGAGCGCCGGCTGCACGAGCGGGATCACGCTGTTCAGGGCGGTGTTCACGAGTGGACCCGTCGTGGTGGCGACCGCATTCGTGACGGCCGAGACCACCGGGTTGAGGAGGACGCCGATGTTGAGGCCGGCGAGCGTGATGTCCGTCGTGACCGTGGGCACGGGGGTCGCAGTGCCGGCGAACTGCGCCAGCGAGCCCTTGACCGTCACATCCCCCGACACCAATGGCGTTCCGGTGAGCGGAACAGTGAGGTCGACGCCGACCGTCAGCGTCACCTGGAGCGCGTCGAGCGTGGACTTCAGGATCGTGGAGACCTTGCCGTTGAGGCTGTTCGGGTGCGTACCCGTCAGCGCGGAGGTGATCCCCTGCTGGATCGCGGAGATGGTCGTGGCCGAGAGCACCGGGGTATTCGCGGGCAAGGTGTTGAGGTCCGCCCCTGCGCCGGTCTCGACGAGGATCTTGGCGAGATCGACGGAGACCGTCCCGGTGCTCAGGTCGAGGAGCACCGATCCCGTCGAGTTCTCGATCGGGGTCTGCAGCACTTGGGTGGTCACGGTCTGGCCGACCGTGTCGAGTCCGGCGATCCCGACTGTTCCTCCGGTCGCGGTGAAGGCTGCGAGCAGCGGCACATCGGGGATCGCGTTGATCGTGCTGACGAGGGTCGTGACGAGAGCGGTCAGCGCTCCACCGGGGCCTGCGAGACCACTCACCGGAGTCGCGGTGCCCTGGATCGCCGAGGCCAGCGTTCCCGACAGCCCGGCGACCAGGTTGCTGTGCAGATCGAGGTTCAGGTCCGCGATGCGGTACTGGGACGTGGCCGCCGCGGCGTTCGATTCGGCGCGCGACGCGAGGGCGCCGATGCCGACCGAGGCCTGATCGAGGACCGCGTCGGTGAGGCCGGCGACGGCGAGCTGGTCGAAGAGGTCGGTGAGCTCGAGCGTGCCGGGATTCACACCGCCGTCGATGGCGCCCGTGTCGATCGCCCCGCCCGTGGTGATCGTGCCCGACGACGCGATCGACTGCGTCTGCGTCGGCGACGAGCTGAAGCTCTGCGCGGCACCCAGATCACCGAGCCGCAGCAGACCCGGCCCGGTGCCGTCGGTCAGCAGCGGCACGTTCAGGGTGCCGACATCGATGGCGAGTGCCTCCAGCAGACCCACATCCAGCCCGCCGAGCTCAGAGCCCGGGGCTGCGGGGTTGCTGGTGAGCGTGTGACCGAGAGCCGCGATGTCCAGGCCCCCGAGCAGAGCGGCGGGCAGCTGGATGATCTGCCCCTGCGCGACCGCCGGATCGTTCGGATTCGCCGTGTCCAGCGCATTCGCCGCAGTCGGCACCAACGCACTCGCGAGGATCACCGCGCCGACGGTGACGCCGGCGATGCCTCCTCCAACTGCTCTACGTCGCCGCAGAACCCTCTCCTGCGATTCCATTCGCTACTCCCGTGTGATGCGATCTTCCGCGTCACATGGCCCCCCACGGGTCGACGTCAGTCGGCCGAGCGATGTTGCGCCCATTTTTACGGGATCGCAAAGGGGATGTCCAGCATTCGTCCAGAAATTGTCCTGATTCCGGCATCCTGCGAGACATCGCGCCCCCGAGGATGCGTGCGGCGAGACAGGGCGCCGCCGTCAAGTCCACGCAGACGAAGAAACCGCCCCGCTGACCGAGGGTCTGCGGGGCGGTTCCAGATCGAAAACGGTCAGAGCGAAAGCCCGTGGCCGAAGCGGAACAGCGGATCGGCGGTGTCGAACGGCACGTCGGGACGCGAAGCCTCGACCGCGGCCATCGACCGCGGAAGGTCGAACGGCAGCGTGCCCTGCGCGGGGAACGCACCGCTGAGCACATCGAGCAGTGCCGCACCCGAAGCGCCCCAGTTGACGGTCACCGCGGCGGCAGCTTCCACGATCGGCGTCAGGATCGGCGGACGATCGGCGAGCACGTCGACGACGGTCGGCACGGCGTGCGCGACCTCGCGCACATGCGCGACCACCTGCTCCGAGAACGCGAGGGAACCGGCGTGGAAGAAGTTCTCGAACATCGTCTCGCGCTCCTCGAACGGGGCGTGCACGCGGATGATCGCCAGATCGGCCTCGCCCGGTGTCTCCACGACCTCCCCGAAGGATGCCGCTATCTCGGCGTCGATGCCCTCGACGTAGAGCTTTCGGCCGCGCGCGAAGGGCAGAGCTCCGTCGTTCGAGAGCACCGTGATCGAGGCGCGCTGGGCGTCTTCCCCCGCGGCACGGAAATCCGCGCGACCCACGATGTCGTCGGCCGCGTCTTCGTCGACGTACGGGTTCTCGAACAGACCGAGCTCGAACTTCTCGCGCAGGATGCGTCGCGCCGAGACGTCGAGACGGGCCTCGGTCACCTCGCCGTCGGCGACGAGCTCGAGCAGGAGTTCCGGATTCGCCTCACCGCCGAACTGATCGGCACCGGCGTCCAGCACCTTCTTCATGCGCTCGCGCGGCGTGAGGTGCTCCACACCCCAGGCACGTGCGGGGAAGGGCTGGCCGAAGATCTCGGAGTCGCTGATCAGGCCCCAGTCGGTGCACACGACACCGTCGAAGCCGTACCGCTCACGCAGCAGGCCGGTGATCACGGACTTGTTGAACCCGAATCCCACCTCCTCGTACTCCGTGCCGACGGGCATCCCGTAGTACGGCATCATCTGCCGGCTGCCCGCGGCGAGCGCGTCTTCGAACGGCTTCAGGTGAAGCTCGAACTCGCCGCCAGGGTAGACCTGCTCCCGACCGTAGGGGAAGTGCGGGTCCTCTCCGTCCTTCTGCGGTCCCCCTCCGGGGAAGTGCTTGGTCATGGTCGACACCGAGCCAGGGCCGAACGATGCGCCCTGGAAGCCGCGGATGTAGGCCGCACCGAGCCTGCCCGACAGCTCTGCATCCTCACCGAAGGTCGCCGTCTGCCGGGCCCACCGCGGCTCCGTCGCAAGGTCGACCTGGGGGTGCAGGGCCACGCGCAGCCCGACCGCCGTGTACTCCTGACGGGCGATATCGGCGAAGCGCTCGACCAGTGCCTCATCGCGGGTCGCCGCGAGGCCGAGGGTCTCGGGCCACTGCGAGAAGGGGCCGGCGAGGATCGAGGCCCCGGGGTTCTCGCTGAAGGAGTGGCGCGGATCGGTCGACAGCGTCACGGGGATGCCGAGGCGGGTGGATGCCGCCAGGCGCTGCAGCGCGTTGTGCCACGCCGCGATCTCCCGACCGGTGGGCGCGGCGCCGAGCAGGTTGAAGTGGGTCATCCGCTTGGTCTCGAGGAACTCGCGGGCCGACGGAGTCGCGAAGACGGGGTTCGGCTCTTCGAGATCGCCGATCGCGATCATCGTGTGGAAGAACAGCCCCGCCTTCTCCTCGATCGTCATGGCGTCGAGGAGCAGCTGCACGCGTTCGTCGACGGGCAGATCGGCGTCCAGCCAGGGACGGACGGTGGATGTGGCCGTCGTGTCGGAGATGGTCACTTGACTCCCTTGATGCGGTAGACGAGAACGGCGCCGGCGAGCGCGACGAGCGCACCGAACAGGTACCAGGTGGTGTAGCCGCCGAGCGGGGTGGCCGCTCCCAGCGCGATGATGCCGGGGGCGATGGCCGGGGCGATCGACTGCGGAAGGGCGTTGGCGATGTTCAGCACACCGAGGTCTTTCGCCACGTCGTCGGGGTTGGGCAGCACCTCGGTCGCGAGGGCGAGGTCGACGGAGAGGAAGGAGCCGGCACCCAGACCGATGATCGACTGCGCGATGATGACGGTCGTGACATCGGGAGCGATCGCGAGGATGACCAGGCCGACGACCATGACGATCCCGGCGATGGCGACGAACGGGCGACGCTTGCCGATCTTGTCGGAGAGGAATCCACCGAGCGGGGAAGAGATCGCCATCGCCGCCATCGAGGCCAGGTTGGCGGCGAGGATGACGCCGACGGCACCCTGCTCGTCGAGCCCGAACTTGGTGACGAGGTAGAGCGGAAGGAACGTGGCGATGCCGGCGTATCCGAACATCACGAAGAACTTGGTGAGCCAGGTCCAGCCGAAGTCGGGGTGCTTGCGCGGGTTGAACACGAACGAGCCGAAGAACATCGCGACGGTGAACTTCTCTGCGGGCTTCTCGGTGAGGCGTCGGTCCTTGAGGGTCAGCACGAACACGATCACGAGGATCAGCGCGATCACGCCGGGGACGACGAAGCGCTCGAAGTCGCCGGGGAGGAAGTTCACCAGGAAGCTGCCGGCGAGGATGCCGATCGGAGTCGTGATGCCGATGATGCCGGAGACCTTGCCGCGGCTGGTGACCGGCACCTGATCGGGCAGTGTCGCGTTGGCGGCGGCCAGCACGGCGTTCATCGCGGTCTGCACGAGGCACCACGCGAGCAGGACCATCCACACCGAGGTCGCCGACCCGATGAGGACGAAGCCGCCGAGGCCGATGATCGCACCACCGAGGATCCACGGACGACGCATGCCCCAGCGCGACGTGGTGCGGTCGGAGAGCCGACCGACGAGCGGGTTCGCGATGAGGGCGAAGATCGCGCCGACGCCCATCACGAGCCCGAGGCTGCCCTCGGTGTTCACGGGGTCGATGTGCTGGACCTTGAACGCCATCGACACCATGACCGGGGTGAGCAGGGCCAGGTAGACGCCGAAGTTCACGGCGGCGAGGCCCGGCGTGTACCCGCGCGGGGTCTTCAGCGGCGTGGTCCCCGGGGCTTTGAACCCGGTGGTGCCGACCGCGGCCGCGGAAGCGGCGGATGACAACTCTGTCATGACAGTCCTTTCGATTCACCGCACGTCATCGGCGACGCGGTTCTGGGTTGACCATACACCAATCTCGACCGATTGGTAACTGAAACCAGACCGCTTGGTAATGAGCGAGGATAGGATGCACAAGGAGGATGCGATGACGACCACAGCGACCGGCTCGCGACATGCCCGCGCCGCCGCCACGCGCCAGCGCATCCTGTCTGCTGCGCACGACCTGTTCGTCGCACACGGTTATCGGTCGACGTCCCTGCGCGACATCGCCGCCGCCGCCTCCGTCAGCCACCCGGGCCTGCTGGGTCACTTCGCCTCGAAGGACGACCTTCTCGGCGAGGTCGTCGCCGCACTGGAAGCCGACAACGAGAGCGTATTCAGCGCGATCGCGGCGGCTGCCGAACCCGGCGAGCTGGTCTTCTCCGGCATCGCCGAGCGGAACGCGCGCACTCCGGGCTACCTCGAGCTGTTCGCGGCGCTCACCGGCGAGGCCTCGGCTGCCGGTCACCCCGCGCACGCGCGGATGCGTGAGCGCTACTGCCGGCTGCGCTCGCTGAGCGTCGACGTCCTGGAAGACGCGAAGTACCACGGAGTGATCGCGGCCGATCGCGACGTCGACGGCGAGACCGTTCGGCACACGGCCGGGTGGGACGGCCTGCAACTGCTCTCGCAGTACCTTCCGGAGCGAGTCGACGTGGTGGAGACGCTCGAGGAACGCGAGAACCTCTGGGCGCTGCCGGTCGCGTGGCGCGATCCCGACGACGACCTCTCATCCGACGCCGACGCGGCCGGTCCCCTGCCCGAGCTGCGCACGACGGCGACGCCGGACACCGACCCCGGTTATGCGGTCGGCCGTCGCCGCCGCACGCAGATCCTCGCCGATGCGACGCGCCTGTTCGCCCGCGACGGCTACGGCGACACCAGCCTGCAGGACATCGCCACCGCGGTCGGGGTGTCGAAGTCGACCCTGCTGCACCACTACCCGTCGA
The DNA here is from genome assembly GCF_000340625.1 of Microbacterium sp. UCD-TDU. Lineage (NCBI taxonomy): Bacteria > Bacillati > Actinomycetota > Actinomycetes > Micrococcales > Microbacteriaceae > Microbacterium > Microbacterium sp. UCD-TDU. The sequence goes on along the minus strand of NZ_KB454448.1, from coordinate 276,702 downwards.
AAGAGCTGCTGCTCAGCGCCGTCCTCACCGAGCGGGACAGTGCCATCAACGACAACCAGAGGTTCACCGGTGCAGCGTCCGCGGGAGAAGTGCTCCGCAGCATCCCCGATGGCGCCGCGCTGAGCGCTCAGGATGAGCCGGGCCTGATCGAGGTGTATGCGGTGCTGTCCTGCGAGGCGGTCCCCGCCGCCCACCCCGCGCACGACTACTTCGCGACGCGATTCGCGAATGCGCTGGAGTACTTCACCGAGCTCTTCCGCCTCGCCCAGGCCGACGGTGACCTGCCGGCGCATCGCGACCCGGTGCACGAAGCCACATGGCTCATCGCGATGTGGGACGGACTGCAGTACCAGTGGCTGTACGACAGGGAGCGGCTCGACATCGCCACGCACTTGCGCGCCCACCTCGACGACGTGCTGCCTCCGCGCTGAGTGCTGCGGCCTCGGATCAGGCGCTGACCCCGCGTCGGATCAGGCGGCGGCGATGACCGCCAGCACGCCCTCGCCGTAGGCCTCGCGCTTCTTCGCCCCGATGCCGGTGATGCCGTCGAGGTCGGCGAGGGAGGCCGGACGATGCTCGGCGAGCGCACGGAGGGTGGCATCGCCGAAGACGATGTACGCGGGAACGCCCTGCTCGCGCGCCGTCTCGGCCCGCCAGGCGCGCAGCGCTTCGAAGAGTCCGCGATCCCCCGCGTCCAAGGCGTCGGCGGCGCTGGCCTTGCGAGCACGGCCGGAGGAGGTGGGTCGCCCGATCGTGTCCTTGCGCAACGGCACGGCGGTCTCCCCTCGGAGCACACCGGCCGCCTGCTCTCCGGGCGCGAGGGTGCCGTAGTCTCCCTGCGCGACCACGATGCCGCGAGCGAGGAGCTGCCGCACGACACTTCGCCAGTCCTGGTCGGAGAGGTCGTTGCCGATGCCGTAGGTCGCGAGCTTGTCATGGCCCTGCTGCCGGATGCGCTCGGTCGAGGCCCCGCGGAGGATGTCGATCAGATGCCCGGCGCCGAACGCCTGATTGCGCTCGCGCTTGAGCCGCACGATCGTCGAGAGCAGCTTCTGCGCGGGGACGAGACCGTCGAACGTCTCGGTGTCTTCCAGGCACGTGTCGCAGTTGCCGCACGGCTGCGACTCCTGACCGAAATAGCCGAGAAGGTTCTGGCGTCGGCACTCCACGGTCTCGCACAGGGCGAGCATGGCATCGAGGTGCTGACCCATCCGCATCTTGAACGTGCGGTCGCCGGGGCTCTGGTCGATGAGCCTGCGCTGCTGCACGACGTCGCCGAGGCCGTACGCCATCCAGGCCACAGAGGGCTCGCCGTCGCGACCGGCGCGACCGGTCTCCTGGTAGTAGCCCTCGACAGACTTCGGCAGGTCGATGTGCGCGACGAAGCGCACGTCGGGCTTGTCGATGCCCATGCCGAAAGCGATCGTGGCGACCATGACCACGCCGTCTTCGCGAAGGAAGCGCGCCTGGTTCGCCGCCCGCACCTCGGCGGGCAGACCCGCGTGGTACGGCAGCGCATCGAGCCCCTGCGCGGCGAGGTAGGTCGCCGTCTGCTCGACCGACTTGCGGCTGAGCGCGTACACGATGCCCGCGGGCTGCGCGCCGTCGTCGCTCGCCGGCGTCTGGGATCTGATGAACGCGACCAGCTGCTTGCGCGGGTCGACCTTGGGCACGATCCGATACTGGATGTTCGGACGGTCGAAGCTCGCGACGAAGTGCTTCGCGGCGCCGAGCTGCAGGCGCTCGGTGATCTCCTTGTGCGTCGCCGCGGTCGCCGTGGCCGTGAGAGCCATGCGCGGCACCCCGGGGAACCGCTCGCCCAAGTCGCCCAGGGCGAGGTAGTCGGGGCGGAAGTCGTGACCCCACTGCGACACGCAGTGCGCCTCGTCGATCGCGATCACGCTGAGCGTTCCGCGCTGAAGAAGAGCAGTGGTCTGCGCGCTGGAAAGACGCTCCGGTGCGACGTAGATGAGGTCGAGCTCGCCGGCGATGTACGCCCTCTCGACCTCGCGACGCTCATCGATGGCCTGCGTGGAGTTGAGATAGGCGGCGTTGACGCCGTTGGCCCGCAGCGCATCGACCTGGTCGTGCATGAGCGCGATCAACGGGCTGATCACGAGCCCGGTGCCCTCGCGCACGAGAGCCGGCACCTGGTACGTGATGCTCTTTCCGCCACCGGTCGGCATCAGCACGACGGCGTCGCCGCCCGCGATGACCTGCTCGACGATGTCGGCCTGATCGCCGCGGAACTCGTCGTACCCGAAGACCGTGTGCAGCGCCTCGCGCGCGGTCGGATAGCGGCTCGGGGCGGCGGTGCGCACAGTGGACTGCGCGGACGTGGCGGACCGCGGAGCCACCGGGGTGACCGGCCCCTGCCCCCAGTCGAGCGGGGGCTCGAAGCCCGCGCCCTGCGGCTCCCAATCCATCGGCTCCGGCGGGACGGACGACTCCCACCCGTCGTCGTAGGGCTCGTCGGCGTGCGGCAGATCCGCGTACGGGTCACGGGGAGTCTGCGGCATCCCTCCAGCGTAACCACCCCCGCCGACGCGGGCGGCGCGTCCTCCACAGGCGAGGGGCGCGATCAGCTCAGGGTCGACCGATCGTAGGCGCCGATGAGGCCATCGAGGAAGGTCGCGACCGTCGCCCGTTCCTGGGCGCTCATGGCCGCGATCTGCGCCTCGACCTCGTCGATCAGCGGCGCCACGAGGCGCTCAGCATCGGCAGCGGCATCGTCGGAGGCGGTCACGATGAGTTTGCGCCCGTCGGAAGGGTGACGATCTCGGCGCACATGACCGCGGTCTTCGAGACGGTTGAGGACGAGGGTCATGGCCGCGGTCGAGATCTCGATGCGATGCGCCAGCTCGGTGGGCGTCGCGGGTCCGCGCGAGATCAGATGGTCGAGCACCTCGAGACCCGGGGCATCGAGTTCGAGCTGCTTCGCGACCGACCGTTCGAAACGCTGCTGTCGCATCGTGAGCTGCTGCACACGGGACCGGATGTCGCCGTCATCGATCTCGCCGGCGTCGTGCCGACGCGACGGGTCGTACCCCGAAGCGGCTTTCGACACCCGCTCGGCTCGTTTGACATCCATGCCCGCAATGGTAATACTCCATATTGCTAATTTGATTGATAATCAAGAATTGAGATGACATGAGCGACGTGACCGAGGCCCCATACCGCTGGCGTTGGGCGATTCTGGGGGTGATGCTGGCTGCCGAGGTCATGGACATGCTCGATGCGACGATCGTCAACGTCGCCGGCCCGTCCCTGGAGGCATCGCTGGGAACGAACGCCCTGGGCCTGCAGTGGGTGATCGGCGGCTACGCGCTCGCGCTGGGAGCCGGGTTGATCCTCGGCGGCCGTCTGGGCGATCGCTTCGGACGTCGACGGATGTTCCTCCTCGGGCTCACCGCCTTCACGATCGCCTCCCTGCTGTGCTCCCTCGCCCCGACCGCCGAACTGCTGATCGCGTTCCGCCTGATCCAGGGTGCCGCCGGCGCACTGCTGCTCCCCCAGGGACTCGGACTGCTGCGCGAGAACCTCTCGGGTGCCGAACTCGCGGTCGCCTTCGGCATCTTCGGCCCGGCACTCGGCCTGGGCGGCATCCTGGGCCCGATCATCGGCGGCGGACTCATCGAGGCCGACATCCTCGGTCTCGGATGGCGCTCGGTCTTCCTCGTGAACATCCCGATCGGAATCATCGCCCTGGCCGTCGCATGGCGCATCCTGCCGCGACGATCCGGCGATCGAGCCGTCCGCATCGACCTCCTCGGCGCCACCGTCATCGTCGCCTCCTCCGGCATCCTCGTCCTCGGCCTGACCTTCGGCCCCGAGCTGGAGTGGCCGCTGTGGGCCTGGGCATGCGTGGCCGCAGGGCTGGGCGGGTTCGTGATGTTCGGCTGGCAGCAGCGGCAGCTGCTCGCCCGTGGGGGCGTGCCCCTCGTCACGGCGACCATGTTCACCCGTCGCGCGTACACCTTCGGACTCGTGGGCATCGCCCTCTTCTTCAGCAGCCTCACCGGTACACAGCTCGTGCTGACCCTGTTCCTGCAGGTCGGCAACGGCTTCAGCGCCGGGGAGGCCGGGCTGAGCAACCTCCCCCTCGCGCTCGGCTCTGCGGTCGGCGGTGCGGTCAGCGGCGCGTGGCTCGCCGAGAAGATCGGCCGATCCGTGCTGCAGCTCGGGGCGGTGACCCAGCTGCTGGGCGCCGCGCTCCTCTGGCTCGAGCTGGAGCAGCCGGGCGACTTCACCATCTGGACCATCGTCCCCGGCATCGCCCTGTTCGGCGTCGGCGGCGGCGCGATCATCGCCGCCCTGTTCAGCACGATCCTCGCGGCGGTGAAAGACGAGGAGATCGGTTCCGCCTCCGGCGTCCTCACCGCGGTGCAGGCGATCGCGAGCGCGGTCGGTGTGGCGATCTTCGCGTCGGTCTTCTTCGATGCCGCAGCATCCGGCACCCCTTCGCAGGCCTACCAGCAGACGCTCATCGTGCCCGCGTTGATGCTGATCGCCTTCCTCGCCCTGACCTTCCTCTTCCCGAAGAAGAGCCGCGACGACGCACACGCCGCAGCAGTCGAGGAGACGGCGCACTGACTCGTCACCCGGGAGCGACCAAGGCGCTTCCGGCGGGCGTAGGTTGGAGGCACCCCGTTCGAAGGAGCACCCGATGACCGAGATCACCGTGACCCGCAACGACGAAGAATCGCGCTACGAGCTCCGCTCCGACGACGTGCTCGCGGGCTTCGCGGCGTTCGATCTGCGCCCCGGATCCATCCGCTTCACCCACACCGAGATCGACCCGGCATTCCAGGGGCAGGGACTGGCGGGGAAGCTCGCATCGGCCGCTCTGGCGGATGCGGCGGAGCGTGGTGACGCGATCGTGCCGCTGTGCCCGTACATCGCGAAATACCTCGAGACCCACGAGGTGCCGGGCGCGGAGATCCGCTGGCCGAAGCTCCCATCCGCCTCCGCCGGTTCTGCGGGCGAGGACCCGACGGGCCGAGCGGAATGATCGGGCAGCGCCGCCTCATCCTCGAACCCCGCGAAGTTCCGCTCGGCGGCGTACGCGGCATGAACGTGCTGCGCGCACTGCCGCACCGCAACCTGCCGACGATCGGCGCCTGGTGCTTCCTCGATCGGTTCGGTCCCGCCGACACCGAGATGCGGGTCGAACCGCATCCGCACATCGGACTGCAGACGGTGACCTGGCCGCTCGTCGGAGAGATCCGCCACCGCGACTCGCTCGGCAGCGACGCCGACCTGCGCCGCGGGCAGCTGAACCTGATGACCGCCGGGAAGGGGATCTCGCACTCGGAGTACTCGGTCGGCGACGGGCCCGTCCCCCTCGATGCACTGCAGTTCTGGGTGGCGCTCCCCGAATCCGCCCGCCACGGTGCCCCCGGGTTCGAACGGCACACCGCACTGCCCGCGCTCGCGATCCCGGCCGACGAGGGCGCGGATGCCGAGGCCACCGTCGTGCTCGGCGAGTTCGCCGGGGTACGTTCCCCCGCCACCGTGCACACCCCGATCGTGGGCGCCGAGATCGTGCTCTCCCCGGGCTCGCGGGTGCACCTGCCGCTGCGTTCGGGCTGGGAGCACGCGCTGATGCTCGTCGAGGGCGATGTCGTGGTGGCAGAGCATCCGCTCGATCGCAACGGTCTGCTGTATCTCGGCGACTCGCGCGACGAGGTCGAGGTCTCGACGACCGCGGGTGCACTGCTGTTCGTGCTCGGCGGCGAGCCGTTCGAGGACGAGATCGTGATGTGGTGGAACTTCGCCGGCCGCACGCACGACGAGATCGTCGAGGCCCGCGAGGAGTGGGAGGCGGAGTCCGCGACGGGAGCGGCGTCACCCCGCTTCGGCGCGGTCGAGGGTCACGACGTGCGCATCCCGGCCCCGCCGCTCCCCGACGTGCGGCTCATGCCACGCAGCCGGAAGCTCTAGGCCGATGTCGACGTCGAACATCTTCCCCGGCGCGCTCGCGCCGATGCCGGACGCCATGTCCGCCACGCTGATCTGGCCGGGTCCCGAGCCGGTCGCGCCCCCGCGATTCGTTGAGGGCTTCGAGCTCTTCGCGGCCTTCGCGCGTGAGGCCGGCGCCGACCCCGCCGCCCTTGCCGCCGACCTCGGCGCACTGTGGGACTTCGTCGCCGCGCATCCCGAGCTCCTGGCCGCCCCGGAGACAGCGGAGGCGGCGGAACGGTTCCTTGGCAATGCGATCGCCGTGGCGCATCCGGCGGCGAGGTGGCGCTTCACGAGCGAACCCGAGGTGGGCACCTCGACGATCTCGGTCCCGGTCGCCGGCCTGCTGAGGGGGATCATCGAGCACCCGGAGCAGCGCGAGCCGTTCCGGGAGATGCTCGCGTCCTGGCCGCAGGCCGACCGCGACGCCGAAGAGCACGCCGCCCTCACCCACGATGAGGTCGACATCGACTTCGTCGTCACCCCGGTGCCGTTCACGCGTCCGGTGCTCTCGATCCCGGAGTTCGTCGACGAATCCGGCCATGTCATCCACTACGGATCCCGCTGGGCCGGTGGCTCGCCTCCGGAAGACGCCTACTCCCGGGTGACCCATCCCGAACGATTCGCCCCGGTGATGGGCGTCGTCGACGCCCTGGTCGACCACCTCGAGACCTGGTACGACGTCGATGTCGACCGACGGTCCGACGAGTCGGGGGCACGCATCTGGCACCTGCGCCCCACCACGGGAGCGCAGATCACCCTCACCGAGACGGCCGAATCCGTCTTCATCCAGGCCGGAGCCCTGACCCGGGAATACGCGCCCAGTTGCACCTGCGACGCGTGCGACGAGACAGCCGAGAGTGTCGCCGACCAGATCGAGGAGACCGTGCTCGCGATCGCCGCCGGAGGGCTGCGGGAGGTCTACCCCGTCGGACAGCGGCGCTGGTTGCATACCGAGCGGCGCACGCCCGACGGCGGAGGACGATCGGGCGGCGGCCAACCCGACCCGTCGCTCTCGGCCGACGAGCTGGACGATGCCGCAGACCTCCTGGGGCGTCTCCCTGACGGCTGGTGGCCGGCCTGGACGCTGCGCTCCGCCCAGTCCTGACTCCCCCGCCCTGACTTCCCCGCCCTGACTCCCCGGTCCTGACTCAGCCCCCTGACTCAGCCGCGCTCCGGCGTGTGCACGCGCGCGAGGAAGCGCTCGGAGCGCGGCGACGGGCCCCGCGGGTCGAGGATCGAGACCACGACGGTCACCGCCGTCGCGAGGGGAATGGTCCAGGCGGCGGGCTGGGCGAGGTACGGCGCCGCCGCCCCGACGCCATCGATCAGGGCATGCACGAGCAGCGCGAGGCCGGCGGCGAGACCGCCGGACAGCATCCCGGCGACCGCCCCACGCGCGGTGAGTCCTCGCCACCAGACTCCCAACAGCACGACCGGTGACAACGTCGACGCCGCCACGACGAACACCACACCGACACTCGATCCGAGACCGGCCGGGGCCGTGAGCAGCGCCACGGCGAGCGGCACCAGCGCACACAGCACGGCCGAGAGTCGGAACGAGCGCACCGATCCTGAGAACACGTCCTGGCTGATCACTCCGGCGAGCGACACCACGAGGCCGGCGGATGTCGCCAGGAAGGCCGCGAACGCCCCGGCGACGATCAGTGCCGTGAGCAGCTCGCCGAAGACACCGGGGAAGACGCGGGAGGGCAGCAGCAGCACCACGGTGTCGGCGACGCCCGGCACCGCGAGGTCGGGAGCGGCGATGCGCGCCAGCAGGCCCATCGTGCTCGAGACCGCATAGAACGCACTGACCATGCCGATCACGATCACCGTCGTGCGTCGCGCCGAGACCCCGGTCGGACTCGTGTAGAAGCGCACCAGCACATGGGGAAGACCCATGGTTCCCAGCAGCAGCGCAAGCAGCAGCGAGGCCGTCTCGTAGGCGTCGAACCCCGAGGGGCCGGCCTCGACCGGGAAGACCAGCGCGGGGTCGAAGTCGTGCGGACCGCCGCTGAGCGCGAAGGCGATGAACACGACCGGCACGAGGAGAGCGGTGAGCTTGAGCCAGTACTGGAACGCCTGCACATACGTGATCGCGCGCATGCCGCCCGCGGCCACCGCTGCAGCCACGAGCACCGCGACGGTGACGGCTCCCACCCATTCCGGCAGGCCGGCCACGACGAGCAGGGTGAGGCCGGCACCGTGCAGCTGCGGCACGATGTACAGCCAGCCGATCACCAGCACCGCGATGCTCGTGACGCGTCGGGCCGACGTCGACTCCAGGCGCGCCTCGATGAAGTCGGGGATCGTGTAGGCGCCGCTGCGGCGGAGCGGGGCCGCGACGAACGCGAGGACCAGGAGGTAGCCGGCCGCGTATCCGATCGGGAACCAGAAGCCGCGGGCGCCGTCGAGCAGCACGAGGCCCGACAGCCCGAGGAAGGTACCGGCAGAGAGGTACTCGCCGCTGATCGCCGACGCGTTCCACACGGGTCGCACGGTGCGCGACGCCACGAAGAAGTCTCCCGTGGTGCGGGAGATACGCAGTCCGTAGACCCCGATCAGCAGCGTCGCGACGATGACGAGCGCGACGCCGATGAGATCGAGCACCACGTTCATTCGCGGTCCCGGAGCGCCCGGTACCGGCGCTCGTTGCGTGCGGCGGTGCGCACGTAGAGCACCGCGAAGACGACGATGATCGGATAGAACGCGTACGCCTGCAACAACCACGACAAGGGCAGACCCCAGACCAGGACCTGTCCGATCTCGGGGACGAGGGCGATCGTCAGGGTGAGCGCGATCACGACGACCACGAACCCGGCGACCGTGCCGAGCGCGAGTCGGAGCTGGCTGCGCATCAGCGCCCGGGCGTACACGGCATCCGCCTCGTCCACGGGCGAGCCGGGCAGGGCGATGCCGCGGGTGAAAGTCGCTGGTCGCCGATCGGGCAGGTCGGCCGTGACGCGCACGCGCTTCGGCTTCTCGGTCATCCGGCGCCCTCTCCACGCAGCAGGGCATCGCGCACCGCCGGCACCAGACGCCGACTGACCGGCAGCGGGACCGCGCCGATCGATACGGCGGGCTCCGCCCCGGACAGACGCGCCTCGGTCACGGCGGCCGTGCGCACGAGCGAGGAGCGATGGATGCGCAGGAATCCGGCCGCCGCCCACCGAGCCTCCAGCTCCGAGATCGGGATGCGCACCAGATGCCCAGTGCCGTCGCCGGTGTGCAGCCGCGAGTAGTCTCCCTGCGCCTGCACCCAGCGCACCTCGCTGCGGCGCACGAACCGCACGACGGATCCGACCGTGACCGGCAGCACCTCGTCATCGCCGAGGCCGGCGGTGTCGCCGAGCTCGACGACCCGGTCGACCGCCTGACGCAACCGCTCGAGGCGCACGGGCTTGAGCAGATAGTCGGCAGCGCGCAGCTCGAACGCCTCCACCGCCCTCGCCTCGTCGGCGGTCACGAACACGACGGACGGCGGTTCGGCGAGGGCCATCAGAGCGCGCGCGAGCTCCATCCCGTTCAACCCCGGCATGTGGATGTCGAGGAACGCGATCCGCACCGCCCGCTCGGACAGGACCCGCAGGGCCTCAGCCCCCGACGATGCCGTGAGGATCTCACCGACACGGGGGTCGGTGCGCAGCAGGTGGACCAGCTCGTCCAGGGCGGGTCTCTCGTCGTCCGCGACGAGCACATCGATCGGAGGTGCGATGGTCATCATGATCGTCAGTCGTTGTCCGGGTCGTGCTGCGGCTGCGATTTCGGGACCCGCATGCGCACCAGGGTACCGGCGCCGGTGTTCGTCTCGACCACCAGGCCTCCGTCGGCGCCGTAGAGCTGACGCAGCCGGGTATCGACGTTGCGCAGACCCACGTGGACGCCGTCGTCGCCCGCCGTGAGGGTCGCTCTCAGCCCCTCGGGGTCCATGCCGACCCCGTCGTCCTCGACCGTGATCTCGGTGTGGGTGCCGTCGTCGCGCGAGGCGATGCGGATCTCCCCTCCCCCGACGCCGGGTTCGAGACCGTGACGGACCGCGTTCTCGACGAGCGGCTGCACCGACAGGAACGGGATGACCGTCGCGAGCGTCTCCGGCGCGATCTGCAGGGTGACCCTCAGCCGGTCACCGAAGCGGGCCCGCTCGAGCTCGAGGTAGGAGTGGATGCTGCCCAGCTCTTCGGCGATCGTGGTGAACTCGCCCTGTCGACGGAACGAGTAGCGGGTGAAGTCGGCGAACTCCAGCACCAGCTCGCGCGCACGCGTGGGGTCGGTGAGCACGAACGACGCGATCGCCGTGAGGGCGTTGTAGATGAAGTGCGGGGAGATCTGCGCCCGCAACGACCGCAACTCCGCCTCGGCCAGCTGGGTCCTCGACGCATCGAGTCCGCCGAGTTCGACCTGCGCCGCGCACCAGTCGGCGACCTCTTCGGCCGCCCGCACCAGCGCTGCCCGCACGGATGCCGCGAAGGCGACCACGACACCCACCACGCGGCCGTCGACGAGGATCGGAGCCCCGACGGCCTCGAGCTCACCGTCCCTTCCGCGTGCCGGGAAGACCTGCCGTCGACCGGAAGCACTCACCTGCGCGGCGATGCGGCGTGCCGCGGACTCCAGCCCGTCGGAGGGGCCGTCGAACGACACGGTGCCCTCGGCGCTCACGATCGCGACCGCTGCGCTTCCGAGCAGTACGCGCAGGTGCCGTGCGGCCTTCACGACGTCGGGGGTGGAGAGCCCTGCACGCAGGTGCGGCGCCGCCAGGCTCGCCTGGTGCAGCGCTGTGAGCGCGGCCTGTTCGGCATCGCTTCCCAGGTCGGCGGCCCCGCGGGCGAGTCGGCGCGCGAGCAGGAGGAGCACCGAGAGGGCGATGCCGCCGAGCACGCCCAGCACGGCGGCGAGAACGACGTCGGTCATGGTCCCAGCCTAGGCACCGACGACACCGCGCTCAGCAGCAGCGGGCACCGGGGTTGCGATCCTGGTCGTCCATCCGCTGCCGCCAGAACTGCCGTTCGGTCAGCGGCTCCTCGTCCGGGTGCTGGCGACGCTGATGGGCGACGTACGTCGCATAGGCACTGTCGCCCATCAGTGTCGTGATGTACCAGCGGATGCCGCGCCCGGCCCGCGCCACGGCGCCGACGAGCGTCCGCAGGAGGGTGGTCGCGGCATCCGTCCGGTTCATGGTGTCGGCCATCTCAGTGGGTCGACGCCTTGCGCTCGTCGGCCAGGAGCGGCTCCCACTGCTTCTCGAGTTCGCGCTCCTCGGCGCTCGGCAGGAACCCTGCCGGAGCGAAGCGGCGCGAGGCCACGGGGGCCTCCTCGGTGTTCTCGCCGCCGCCGTTGCGGATCGCCTTGATCGTCACGATCACGGCGGCCACCATGACGACGATGGCGAGGGTCACGAAGATGATCGAGAGCGTGCCCTGCACGGCGGTGTTGCGGATGACGGCGTCGAGCACCTGGGGCTCACCGAGCGAGGTGTCTCCGCTGTCGCGGGCGGCGACGTAGCGGAAGTGATTCGCCCAGTAGCCGATCGCCGGAACCGGAGACGCGATCTTGTACAGCGAAGCCGTGATGGTCACGACCGCGGTGAACGCGAGCGGCAGCCCGATGATCCACAGCCACTTGACGTAGCTCCGACCGCGCTTGGCGACGATGGCCATCACCACGGCGAGCGCGATCGCGGCGAGCAGCTGGTTCGCGATGCCGAACAGCGGGAAGAAGGTGTTGATGCCGCCGAGCGGGTCGGTCACCCCGAGGATGAGGATCGCTCCCCAGCCGGCCACCATGATCGCGGTGCAGATCCAGACTCCGGGGCGCCACGAGACGTCGCGGAACTTGGGGAACCAGGCGCCGATCGAGTCCTGCAGCATGAAGCGGGCCACGCGGGTGCCGGCGTCGACGGCGGTGAGGATGAACAGCGCCTCGAACATGATCGCGAAGTGGTACCAGAACGCCATCATCGCCTGACCGCCGAGCGCCTGCTGCATGATGTGCGCGAGGCCGAGCGCGAGCGTCGGCGCCCCTCCGGTGCGGGAGACGATCGACTCCTCGCCGACCGCGGCTGCCGTGCCGGTGAGCATCTCGGGCGTGAGGTTCACCCCCGTCAGGCCCAGCGAGTTCACGAAGGCCACAGCCCCCTCGACCGTGCTCCCTGTCGCGGCCGTCGGCGCGTTCATCGCGAAGTAGATGCCCTGGTCGATCGAGATCGCGGCGACGAGGGCCATGATCGCGACGAACGACTCCATGAGCATGCCGCCGTAGCCGATGAAGCGCGTCTGACGCTCCTTCTCGATGAGTTTCGGGGTGGTCCCCGACGCGATCAGCGCGTGGAACCCGGAGAGCGCCCCGCACGCGATCGTGACGAACAGGAAGGGGAAGAGGGGTCCTGCGAACACCGGTCCCATGCCGTTCTCGCCGAAGACGCTGACGGCGGGGACGCTGATCTCGGGGCGCACGAGCACGATGGCTCCCGCGAGCATGACGATCACGCCGATCTTCATGAAGGTCGACAGGTAGTCGCGTGGGGCGAGCAGCAGCCAGACCGGGAGCACGGCGGCGATGAAGCCGTAGACGATGATGCCCCAGGCGATGGTCGTGCGGTCGAGGTGGAAGATCGCCTGACCCCACTCGGTCCCGGCGACCCATCCTCCGCCGATGATCGCGGCCATCAGCAGCACGAAGCCGATGATCGACACCTCGGTGACCTTGCCGGGACGGAGGTAGCGCAGGTAGACGCCCATGAAGAGCGCGATCGGGATGGTCATCGCGACCGAGAACACGCCCCACGGGCTCTCCCCCAGCGCGTTGACGACGACGAGGGCGAGGATCGCGACGATGATCAGCATGATCAGCAGCGAGGCGATGATCGCGGCGGTGCCGCCGATCCGGCCCAGCTCCTGACGGGCCATCTGGCCGATCGTGCGTCCGCCGCGGCGCATCGAGAAGAACAGCACGGTGTAGTCCTGCACGGCGCCGGCGAGCACCACGCCCACGATGATCCAGATCGTGCCGGGGAGGTACCCCATCTGCGCGGCGAGCACGGGACCGACGAGCGGTCCGGCACCGGCGATGGCAGCGAAGTGGTGGCCGTAGAGCACACGCCGGTCGGTGGGGACGTAGTCCTTGCCGTCCTGCTTCACCTCGGCGGGCGTGGCCCTGCGGTCATCGGGTCGGGTGATGTACTTCTCGATCACCTTGGAGTAGAACCGATAGCCGATGAGGTACGTGCACACCGCGGCGAACACGAACCAGATCGCGTTGACGGTCTCGCCGCGGACGATCGCGAGCATGGTCCAGGCGACGGCGCCCAGCAACGCGATCGCGGCCCACAGGATGATCTTCGGCAGAGTCCAGCGGTTCGCCTTCTCGTGGTGCTCCTCGCTGAGGGCGACGGAGGGGAGTTTCGGATCGGTGACGATCACGGGCTCGTCGTCGACGAGTCCGGCGCCGTCGCGGCGGCGCGACGAAGGTGCGGTCATGGAGGTCTCCTCGGGATACGCGACGTTGCGTTCCCCCACGTTAGGAAAGCGATGCCGCCGCACGGGGCCGAGCGAGTGGATGCTGCGACGAGCGGCGCGGATCACGCGGTGAACGGATGCGCATACGCAGCACAGCACCCCGCGGTCCATCGACCACGGGGTGCTGTGCGGTGTCGCGTGCGGACTACTCCCTCTTCTCCCCACGCGGTGCCGGGGTCTCCGGTGCGGGGGTCTCGGGCGCGGGCGTCGCCGGGGCGCTCGTCTCCGGTGCCGGGGTCTGCGGTGCCGGAGCCTCCGGTGCCGGGGTCTCCGGTGCCGGGGTCTCCGGCGCCGGAGGCTCGGGTGCCGGAGCCTCCGGTGCCTTCGCCTTCGGCACGTCGACCGTCAGCACGGTGCGTACATCCGAGTCGCCGTACTGCACGAGCCCGAGGTAGCGCGTGCCGGCGGTCAGACCGGTCCAGCTGAGGTCGTACGACATCTGCTTACCGCGGACCGCGGCGAGCGGGTTCGGCGTGGCGGTGAGGTCGCCCTCGCCGTCGGGCAGCACGTTGGCGTAGGTCATGTCCCACGTCATCGGGCCCGTCGTGGAGTAGATGTTCGCCACCACGAGGTACGTACCGGCCGTCGGCGACGGGATCGTGACCTGCTCGTCCGCCGAGCCGGTCGCCGAGCGCCAGCGCTGGTAGTACTGCAGGTCGTCCGGGCTCACCACCCGGTACACGGTGAGGTCGAGGTCGCTGCCCTTGTCGTCGGACGAATCGAGGTCGAACCTCGACAGCGTCGTCCCCTCGGGCACGTTCACGATCCACGACACGTCCTTGTTCGCGTCGCCCGACTTCTCGTCTCCCGAGTGACCGTCGACGGGGTTGTCCGCGTCGGCGAGCAGCTCGAACGGCGTCAGACCCGAGAGTCCGAGTGCCAAATCACCGGTGAGGCCGGGGGTGATGTCCACCGTGGTGCCGCCGTCGACGCCGGTGCCCGTGACCTCCGCCGGAGCGTCGGCCGTGACGGGGAACAGCGCGATCGGCGACCGCACCGAGTTCTTCGCACTCGTCCAGGTCAGCGAGCCGGTGGCCCACTGCTCCACCGGGGCGCTGGCGTTGTCGAACGTGACCGTGAAGGTCTTCGTCTGGCCGGGGCGGTCGAACTTGAGCTGCTGAGGTGTGACCTTGATCTTCACTCCGGGCACGGAGGCCTTGGCGGTGAAGGTGCCCTTCTCGGTGGAGGTGACCGTGCGGGTGACGGTCTGCGCGCTGGTCAGCGAGCCGATCGAGATCGACGCCTGGTTCAGATCGCTGCCGTCGATCGGGTCGATGCCGGGGAAGTCCGACAGGCCCTTCCCGTCGAGGAACGCCGCCCAGTCCTTCACCCCGTTGAGGTAGAGCAGACCCGGGTTCAGGTACCGCTTCGGGTCGACCTGACCTGCGCCCTGCTCGAACGGGTTCTTGTTCTTCGATCCATCGGGCAGCACCGTGTCGTAGGCGGTGGTCATCATGGCCGACTTGATCTCTGCCGGCGTCGCCTTGGGGTGCTCGCCGAGGTACAGAGCCGCGAGACCCGCGACGTGCGGAGACGCCATCGACGTGCCGGAGAGGATGCCGAAGGTCGGCTTCTCGCCCGGTGCGTTCTCGGTCGCCGCGAGGATCGCGACACCGGGAGCCGCGACGTCCGGCTTCATCACATCGCTGCCGTCGGCCAGCATCGGTCCGCGGCTCGAGAATCCCGCGATCTGCGGCGTCGGGGTGGTCACGCCCGTGGTGTTCTCACCGACGAGGGTGATCGGACGGTCCACGCCGCCCTGCACGTACGCGAGCACGGCGGCGCGGTGCACGGCGTTCAGGTGCACGGTCGGCACGGCGTGGAAGTCGTTGTCGAGCGAGTCGGCTCCCCCTGGCACGTTCACGAGGACCATGCCCATGCCACCGGCGTCCTTGACCACCTGCGACTTCTCGGCGCGGGCGTTGCCCCCGCGGTCGCAGACCACGATGTGGCCGGCGACCTTCGCGGGGTCGAGGGTGCCGGGCAGGCAGAGCTGCGGATCGGCGGCTCCTGCGGCGGCAGCGTCCACGGCGGCGATCGACGGACCGGTGACCTCCTGCCCGAACGGCACGCTCACCGAGGCTCCGGCCTGCGCGAATCCGTCGAACTGCACGGTGCCTTCCCAGGTGGGGATGGTGGAGGCGGCGACCGTCGTGTACCAGGGCGATGCGTGATCGGCCGTGACCGGGTCGGGACCGTCGTTGCCGGCGCTCGTCGCGACGAAGACGCCCGCGGCTGCGGCGTTGAAGAACGCGAGGTCCTCCGGAGCCATCACGGTGCTCGCGGCGCCTCCGCCGATGGAGTAGTTGATCACGTCGACGCCGTCGGCGACGGCCTGGTCGATCGCGGCGATCAGGTCGCTCTGCGCGCAGATGTCATCCGTGGTCACCGTCGTGTCTGGACCGACGTAGCAGGCCTTGTAGGCCGAGATCTTCGCCGCGGGCGCGACTCCCGAGATCGTGCCGAAGTCGACGTTCTCGATGCTGGCCTTGACCTTGAAGTTGCCCGCCGCGGTGCTCGCGGTATGGGAGCCGTGGCCGTCGCCGTCACGCGGCGAGAGGTAGTCATACTGGAAATCGAAACCGGCCGCCTCGGCTCCGGCGTAGAAGTACTGTCCGCCGATGAGCTTCGACGAGTAGTCGCTGTTGTCCCAGTCCTGGCCCTCGACCATCGCGGCCTGGAACTGCCCGCCATCCGACTTGTCGAAGTAGACGTAGGTGCCGTCGGTGTAGGGCTGAGCGCCCTTGTTGCGGTTGTGCTGCTTCTTCTGCTTCTTGATCTTCTTGCCCTCGAACGAGGGGTGCTCGGGGGCGATGCCGGTGTCGATCACGCCGACGACGACGCCCTCTCCGGCTTTCTCGACCCCTCCGGTCTGCTGCCACACGCCGCCGCGGCCCTTGCGGTCGTCGCCGAGCCCGAGGTAGTCGGTCGACGTCTGCGCATCGGGGTGACGGATCTCATCCGGGTACACCCCGATGACGTCCTTCGACGCACGAAGCGCGTCGACCTGTTCGCCGCTGAGGTCGGCGCTGAAGCCGTTCAGCACCACCTGGTAGGTGGTGTCGGGGGTGACGCCGATGTCGCTGACGAGGTCGGTCTGCTCGGTCTGCAGATGCTCGACATAGCGCTGCGAATCCTGCGACTGCGTCTCCAGCTGCTCGCCTTCGGCGGGCTTGGTGGCCTTCAGACCCTTGACGTCGCCTTCGTAGGTGGCGAGCGGATCCGACTTCATCACCACGATGTAGTGCCCGGGGGTGCCTGCGACGGGGACAGGGTGCGTCACCTCCTCCGTCGCGGCGTAGCCGGTGGTTGCCGTCGATGCGATGAACAGCGTGGCCAGGGTGGTGGCGGCTGCCATCCGGAGGGGTGTTCGACCCATGTGGTGCTCCCGATGATCACGGCGCAGCCGCGTTGCTGCACCGCGGCCAACATAGTCCGGCTCTCGGCGATCGACGCGAGATCTGGCCGATCGACCAACCCGCATTCGCCGATCGACCAGGGTTATCCACGGCCGCCCTCCCGATAGGTCGACAGTAAGCTGGAGAGGTGGCCCGCACCTCCGTCCTGTCGACCCGCGTACTGCTCGTCTGCGCGGCGATCGGTGTCGCGACGGGCATCCTCGCGGGCATCGCCGGCTGGGTGACACCCGTCCTACTGGCCAGTCCGCTGCTGTTCCTCTACGGCCTCGTGCTCGGTTCGCACGTGCTGCCGGGGATCATCGCGCAGGAGGTGCTGCGACTTCCGCTCGTCGCGCTCATCACCCATGTGTTCGCCGCCCTGATCGCGAGCGCTTTCAACCCCGCCTGGGCGCTGCGCTTCATCGGCACCGCTCTGCTGTTCGGCCTGATCCAGGAGGGGGTGGCCGCGCTCACCCGCTATCGCTCCTGGGGACCGTGGCGCTTCTTCCTCTCAGCGGCGATCATCGGCGTCTTCGTCGCGGTCGTGGTGTTCTTCGCCGCTCACCTCTCGGTGATGCCGCTGTGGGCGCAGCTGCTGTACCTCGCGATCTCCGTGCTCGGGCCCATCGCGTGGACCGCTGTCGGCCTCGCGATCGGCTCGGCGCTCAGTCGCGCCGGCGTCGCCCGCCGGTAGCCACCGCTCCCAGCCGTCTCGCGACCGCGCCCGAGATCGAGCTCACGAGCGCTTCGAGCGGACCACGACGCTGCAGCGCGGCCAGGATCGCGCCGATGACGAGCGCCCCCAGGATGTGGACCCCGAGGATCCCCGGCCCGAGATACCACCACGGGATGTCGGCCGGCGCGTCGATCTGACCGACGGACGCCAGCGCGACGGTCGCGGCAGCCGCCGCGAGGACGTGGAGCGTGTAGACCGTGAGCGGTGCGGCTCCCGCCGCCCTGATCGGCTCCAGCACACGGAGGACGGCCTTCGGGAGGACGCCGGCGAGGAACAGCATGCTCGCGATGACGAAGAGGGCGATGCCGACGCCGCGCAGGATGTCGAGGGTCGTTCCCGTGTGCGGAGTCTGTAGCGCGAGCGCCCACCACTCCGGGGAGAGCGGTGCGCCGAAGCCCGGGGATCCGATCAGGCCGTCGATCGCCTCGGCGGACTCCACCGGCATCGTCGCGATCACCGCAGCGCGCCCGAAGAGACCGTAGACCAGGGCGCTGGCCGACACCGCGAGCACGGCGAGAAGAGCGCCGACTCCGGCCATCCAGGCGAGGAGACGGGGCTCCGCCGCATTCCGGCGTGCGCCGATCAGCAGCTTCGCCACGGCCATGCCCACGAGCACGTAGACGATCCAGGTGATGACGGGGTATGTCCCGGTGACGAAGACCGCGCGCAGAGCCACCAGGGGCTCTCCCCACTGCGGCCAGCTCACACCGCCGCCCTCTCCGACGACGCCGATCATCCCTCGCAGCTGGGCGTTGAGGATGGGGCCGACGACCGCCAGGACTCCTGCCCACACGAGCAGTCCCTTCGCACCCATCCGCAGGAACGGGATGCTGCCCAGCATCGCCACCCCGAAGTAGACGAGGACGACGACGATGCTCCCCGGCGCCTGGGCGAGCGTGGCCCCGATCGCGATGACGAGGAGACCGCGCACAGCCATCGCCCACCGGGCCGCCGCGATGTGGCCTCTCTCGAGGTAGGAACGGGTCGCCAGGACCACGCTGATCCCGCCCACGACCGCGAACAGCGTCGACGCGTTCCCGTCGACGATGCTCGACAGCCACGAGATGTGGCCCGGCATGCCGGCCGGCGGGAGGAGGTGCGCGCAGAACATGCCGATGATCGCCAGGAACCGGGCGAAGTCGATGCCGACCATACGGCCGAGCTCGCCCTGGGATCCTGTCCCGCCATCGCGGCGCGTCGGCACGCGTCCGCTCTCCTGCGGCTTCGCGATCGCGATCGTGTTCGTGTCTTCTCGCACGGTTCTCCCCTTGTTCCGTTCGGCGCACAGAATGACGCCTCTACGACGATGCCCTGCGTGCGGGTGCCGCGCGTCCGCCTTCGGGATGACCGCTGTCATCCCGAAGAGGGCTTCTGCGCGCATGGATTATCAGGTAAGGCTCAGCTAAGTTAGAGGGGTACGATCCACCGACCCGGGACTCCACCGTGCGCCCATCCGCGCCCCTGCTCCGCGTGCGTGAGCTCTCGCTCACCCACGCCGATGCGGTGCACCCCTCACCACGCGATGTGACCTTCGACATCGAGGCGGGCGAAGTCGTGCTCCTGCTCGGACCATCCGGTTCCGGCAAGTCGACGCTCACCCTCGCGCTGAACGGCCTGATCCCCCACGCACTCCCCGCGCGCATGGTCGGCACGGTCGAGGCGGGCGGGATCGACACCGCGAGCGCGCAGACGGCCGCGCTGAGCACACAGGTCGCGATGGTCTTCCAGGACCCCGATGCGCAGATGGTCACCGGAAGCGTCTACGACGAGGTCGCATTCGGCCCCGAGAACCTGCTGCTCCCGCTGGATGTCGTCGAGAGTCGCGTCGGACAGGCGCTGCGACGGGTTGGCCTCTGGGATCGGCGCGATGAGAACCCCGACCATCTCTCCGGTGGAGGGCGGCAGAGACTCGCGATCGCGGGCGCTCTCGCGATGGGATCGGCGCTGATCGTGCTCGACGAGCCGACGGCCAACCTCGACCCCCAGGGCATCGACGACGTGTACGCCGCCCTGGCGGAGGTCGTCGCCGCCGGAGACCGCGCCATTCTGCTCGTGGAGCACAACCTCGACGCGGCGATGGCGTTCGTCACGCGTGCGATCGTGCTCGACCGCGAAGGTCGCGTCGCCTTCGACGGACCGACCGCCGAGGTCATCCGCGAGCATGCCGATGAGCTGGTAGGGATGGGCGTGTGGCTTCCCGGCGCCACCCTGGCTGCGCTGCGCCTTCGGGGTCAGGGGATCTCCCTCGACCCGCTGCCGCTGTCGCCGCAGGAGCTCGCTGCCGCGCTCGAGCGCGAGGGAGTCTCCTCCCGCTCCGCCCGGCCGCCCGGCGCCGGAGGTTCCGGGCCGCTGAGCGACGAGAGCGACGGCGAGACGAGACGCCAGGCGCCGCCGATCATCCGCGCCCGCGGGCTGACCGTGCGCCGTCGCCGGACCGAGATCCTGCACGGGATCGACCTCGACCTCGAGGCCGGCAGCCTCACGGCCATCGTCGGGGCGAACGGTGCGGGCAAGACCACGCTGATCCAGGCGCTCGCCGGCGTCGTCCCCCCGCCGCGCGGTCAGGTGTCCGTGGACGGCGTCGACGCGGGGGCCGCGTCTCCGCGCGACCTCGCCGCACGCATCGGGTTCGTGTTCCAGAATCCGGAGCACCAGTTCATCGCGGCGACGGTCTTCGACGAGCTGGCCCACGGTCTGCGACTGCGCCACGTGCCGGATGCCGAGGTCTCGACCCGCGTCGACGAGATGCTCACCCGCTTCGGGCTGGAGCACAAGGCGGATGTGCATCCGTTCCTGCTCTCCGGCGGCGAGAAGCGGCGACTGTCGGTGGGTACCGCGCTGATCACCCGTCCGCGCGTGCTGGCGCTCGACGAGCCCACCTTCGGACAGGACCGCGCCAGGGCCGCCGAGCTGCTCGATCTGCTGCAGAACCTGCGTGCGGAGGGGACGACGATCGTGATCGTCACGCATGACCTCCAGCTCGTGGCCGAGCACACCACTCATGTCGTCGTCCTCGCCGATGGTCGGGTGCGGGCGGTCGGACCCACCGCCGCTCTTCTGCAGGACGAGCAGCTGTTCCCCGCCGCGGGACTGCGCCTGCCGGCCCTGCAGCGCGTGCTGACCTCCGCCGGGCTCGGAGCCACCTCGTGACCACGGCGACGTTCGATCCCTACGCACGGATGACGGCGACATCGCGGCGACAGTTCCTGTACGCGCTGAACCCGCTCGCGAAGATCGCCGGATTCGCGCCGGCGATGGTGCTGCTGGTCTTCGTGCGGGATCTGGCCACCCCCGTGGCCTTCCTGGTGCTCGCCTACGCCCTGATCCTGGTCGGCGCACGCCTGACGTGCAGACTCCTCGCCCTGCTGCTGCTCGGGCTCCCCGCCGGCATGCTTCTGATCGGTGTCGGCTTCTCGCTGTGGGTCGATGCCGGCCTCGTCGCCGGCAGTGCCCCCGTCCTGCAGATCGGGGACTGGACGCTCTACAGCGGAGCCCTGCTGATCGGTTTCGCGACCGCGCTGCGGCTCGGCTCCATCATCGCGCTCGCGCTCGTCGGCGGGCTCACCACCAGCGGCCCCGATCTCGTGAGGGCCAGTGTGCAGCAGCTGCGTGTCCCCTACCGCATCGGCTACACGGCCCTGGCCGCGTTCCGGTTCGTGCCGCGGTTCGGCCATGAGCTGTCGGTGATCAGGGCCGCTCATCGGGTGCGCGGGTACCACGGCGGACGCGGACCCTTCGCGCGCATCGCTCGGGGGTGGGGGTACATCGTGCCGCTGCTGGCCGGGGCCATCCGTCACGCAGAGCGCGTGGCACTGGCGATGGACTCGCGTGCATTCGGTGCGCACTCGACGCGCACCGAACGACACCTCGTCCCGTTCCGCACACGGGACACCGTCTTCACCGTCGCGACCCTGCTGGCGTCGGCGGCGATCTTCGTCGTGTCCTTCCCCTGGCAGCTTCCCTGAAAGGCGCATCGTGGCCTACAGCAAGATGGTCAAACCCGAGTCGGCCGATCTCATCCAGCTGGTCGTCCTGCGCACGCGACGGCTGTCGACGCACTGGATCCGTGTGACGCTCGGCGGCGGCGAGATCGAGAAGTTCCGTCCGATGGGGTTCGACCAGTGGTTCCGGCTGTTCCTCCCGATCGGGGGTGATGCGGGCCTGGAGCGGGTGCCGGCGAAGGCGAACAAGGTGTTCGGGTATCTGAAGTTCCTGCGCATCCCCGACGGCGAGCGTCCGGTGATGCGCAACTACAGCGTGCGGGCATTCCGCCCGGCGACCGCGGATGCCGGCGCCGAGATCGACGTGGACTTCGTGCTGCACGGATCGGCGGCCGACGGTACCGCCGGACCGGCCTCGCGGTGGGCCGAGACCTGCCGGCCGGGCGAGCATGTTCTGATCATCGACGAGGGGCTCACGTTCAATCCGCAGCGCGGCGTGGATCGCGTCGTGCTCGTCGGCGATGAGACCGCCCTGCCCGCGATCGCCTCAATCTGTGCCTCGCTTCCCGCTGGCGCCATCGGTACCGCGATCGTGGAGACGCCGAGCGAGGAGGATGCGCTGGAGTTCGCGCATCCCTCGGGTATCGAGGTCGTGCGGATCGTGCGACCGCACGGCGTCGCTCCCGGCTCGCTCGCTCTGGACGCGCTCGCCCGCACCACCCTGCCGGAGGCTCCGTTCCACGCCTATGCGGCGGGCGAGCAGGCGCTCGCCTCCGGCGCCCGCAAGCACCTCGTCGGTGAGCGCGGGGTGGACAAGAATGCGGTGAGCTTCTGCGGGTACTGGCGGGTCGGTGCAGCCTCCCCCGCGTCGAAGGCCGCTCGCGAGGCCGCGGCGGAGCCCCTGGCATGAGCGCGGATGCCGCGGGCCGGTCGCCCCGCACCGGCGGACGATTCCGCTTCCCCACCGTCATCCTGCTGACCTGTGCGGCGCTCGGTGTGGCGGGAGCGGTGCTTCTCGCACCGATGAACTGGTTCTCGACCGTGCTGACCGGGCCGCTCCCGTTCGTGGGCATGGCGCTCGCCGGTCTCTGGCTGCTGCCATCGGTGATCGCGCTGCGGCTGCTGCATCGTCCGCTCGTCGGACTGCTCGTCGCGCTGATCGCCGGTCTCGTGATGGTGCCGTTCTCCGGATACGGTTTCAGCACCGTGCTGACCAATCTCTGGTGGGCGGCCTTCACGGAGCTGCCGTTCCTGTTCGTGCTCTGGCGCTACTGGGGCACCTGGATGCACTACCTCGGTGCCGTCATCGTGGGCATCGTGTATCCGATCTCGGCGTGGGCGTGGTTCGACCTCGGGTCCATGTCTCTCTTCGCCCAGATCGCCTTCTTCGTCGTGGCGATCGCCAGCTGCGTCGGTGGCACGGCCCTCGGCATCCTGATCGCCGACCGTCTCCGCAGGGCGGGAATCGGCAGGCACCGCTGAACCGCGAGAGCGCAGCCGCACACGCCGGGCGGTGACATCGCCGGGCCGTGACGTCGAGCCGCGACGTCGTCAGGCAGCGACGTGGTCAGGCAGCGACGTGGTCAGGCCGCGATGTCGAAGCGTGCGCGGCCTCCGAGCCTCGGGGTTCGCGCAGAGTCGACGTATCGCGGCGGAATGAACCACACCCGCCCCGCCGCACCGCTCCCGCTCCCGCTCCCGCTCCCGCTCCCGCTCCCGCTCCCGGCAGTATCGATGCGGATCTGCCACCCGTTGTCGTGGATGCGATGGTGACACGTTTCGCACAGCAGCACCCCGTTGGAGAGATCGGTCGGCCCGTGGTCTCGTCTCCACCATCGAATGTGGTGCACCTTCGTCATCTCCGGCGGCAACCCGCACATCGCGCATCCCCCATCACGCTCCACCAGCGCCAGCCGTTGCGCCCGGGTGAACAACCGCTTCTCCCGTCCCCAATCGAGGATCTCGCTGTCTCCGCCGAGAACACACGGGATCACGCCACCCCCGGCCGCCATCCGCCGCGCGGCCCCGACGCTGACCGGCTGATCGACCCCGTCCACGGTCGCCGACCCCGTGCCGGCCTCCAGATCGTCGAGGTTCATCCGCACGATCACCGTCGCACCGGCGACCGGCACCCGCTGTTCGCACCCGAGCACGTGCGCGCAGAACACCGCGAGAGCATCGGCCTGGATCATCGGCACCGTCCGCCGATCCGCATCGGGCGCCTCCGCAGCGGTCTCGACATCGAGCACCGCGTTCAGATGCACCATTCCCTCACGCTCGAACAGTGTCAGCGCGCGCCTGCCGCGGCGCTCTTCCTCCCGAGGCTCCAGACCATCCGGATCGAGCCATGCTTCTGCACGGACCACGAGCTTTCGCACATCGTCGAGCGCCAGACCTGCCACCTTCTCCGCCAGCATGCGCTCGGCTTCGACGACACGCTCCACCCCCGTGGCGATCCGACAACGATCGAGCAACCCGATGATCATCGCGGCGGCGGGAGCGCCGAGCGCCCCAGAATCCAGCGCCTGGCTCACCAGCGGATACTTCGCCGGCAGACGCGCACCCAGAAGGTCGCTCCGGGGCGCCGTCGCTTCTCCCACCTTGACGAGACGCGACGCATCACCGGTCGACACCCCCGTGGCTGCCGCGATCAACGTCGCCGGGTTGCGGTAGCCCTGCTGCTTGGCCAGACTCTCCGCCCCGAGCTCTGGACGTGACTCGCGGGAGATGCACGCCGCCACCGACACATGCACGGCATCCAACCGACGCCGCAGCACCCCGATGGACGCGCTCACCTCGATCAGCTGCTCGCGGGACAGCTCCCCGGAGTCACCGGCATCTGACCACGCCTCATCGAGGCGTGACATCGCCTCGTGCAACGCGGTCAATTTCGACATACTCGATTCTACCGCGAACCGTCTCGACATTCGAAGTTATGTTCTATTGAATACCGGTACGACCAGCATGTCGTGAAGACCGAGCACCGGGTCAGCCGCCGGGCATGCGTCGCTCCGGATGCCCGGTGGCACCGAGGTCCGGCAATAGACCAAGGACGGGAAGAGGCCCCGGATGTCGCATCCGGGGCCTCTTCTGCGCAGGTGACGTCAGCGCTTGCCGACGATCTGACGGCCGACGAGATCGCGCATGATCTCGTTCGTGCCGCCGTAGATGCGGTGCACGCGAGCATCGGTGAAGGCGCGGGCGATCGGGTACTCCATGATGTAGCCGTAACCGCCATGCAGCTGCACGCCCGTGTCGAGCACCTCCCACTCGCGCTCGGTAGCCCAGAACTTGACCTTCGCGGCGTCCTCGGCGGTGAGCGTGCTGTTCTTGTAGGCGAGCAATGCGCGGTCGATGTACGCCCACATCGCGTCCGTGGTCGCGGCCATGTCGGCGAGCCGGAAGCGGGTGTTCTGGAAGTCGGCGATGCGCTCGCCGAACGCTTCGCGGTCCTTCGTGTAGGCGACGGTCCAGTCGAGGGCAGCCTGCGCGGCTGCGGCGGCGGCGACGCCGATCGAGAGACGCTCGAGCGGCAGGTTCAGCATCAGCTGGATGAAGCCCTGGCCCTCTTTGCCGCTGATGAGGTTCTCGTCGGGGACGAACACGTCGGTGAAGCTGAGCTCGGCCGTGTCCCAGCCGTGGAAGCCCATCTTGCTGAGCTTCTTGCCCTGGTCGAAGCCCTCCATGCCCTTCTCCACGAGCAGCAGGCTGAAGGCGTCGGGACGGTTGCCCTCACCGGTCTTGACGAAGGTCACGACGACGTCGGCCGTCGTACCGGAGGAGATGAACGTCTTCGCGCCGTTGAGGATGTAGCCGCCGTCGACCTTCTTGGCGTTGGTCTTGATGCCACGCAGATCCGAACCCGCACCCGGGTCGGTCATGGCGAGCGCGCCGAGCACCTCACCCGTGGCCATGCGGGGCAGCCACTTCTCCTTCTGCTCCTGCGTTCCCATGTGCACGAGGTAGGGCACTGCCAGGTCGTCTTGGATGCCGAAGGCACCGGCCAGCGAACCGGCGCCGGAGGCGATGACCTCCTCCATCACGATCGTGCGGAAGCGGTAGTCCTGCAGCATGCCGGCGCCACCGAACTCCTCCGGGACCGACAGGCCGATCAGACCCGCCTCGCCGGCGGCCAGCATCGTCGCCCGGTCGATCTCCCCCGCGGCGTCCCACCGCTCGATAGCTTCGCCCGTCACGTGGCGCTTGACGAAGTCCTTGACCAGGTCCCGGAATGCCTCGTGATCCTCGTCGTAGATGTCGCGTTCCATGCCGTCCTCCTGAACGTCTCATGCATCGTTGCTCCGGCGATTCTACGTCGCACGACCGGTCCAGGACAGGACGTTGTGAGAATGCATCCCATAAATCGTGACACTGGGTACCGCGGTTGTCGGATGCCGCAACCGCGGCGTTCCGCGCCGATTCAGTGCGCGTAGTCGGGGGCGGCCGGCAGCGCGAAGAACTCCTCGAGCGTGTGGAATCCGCCCTCGTGATAGGCGGCGGCGAGGTCGACGCCGACGTAGCGGAGGTGCCACGGCTCCGGCGCGTACCCCGTGACCGGGGTGCCGACCTGCTCGTAGCGCACGATGAATCCGTACTCCCAGGCGTGCGCCGCGACCCAGTCGCTCTGCGCCGTGGCGCCGAAGCCGTCGAGGCCGCCGCAGCCCGTCCCGCACGCGACCACGTCGAGCGCGAGACCCGTCTGGTGCTCGCTGTGGCCCGGACGCGCCGAGCCGGCATCCGCCTCCGCCTGCCCCTGCGATCGCACGTGCGAACCGTAGGTCGTCACCTGCAGGCCGTAGGAGCGGTATCCGTTGTTCGCGCCGATCCGCCCGACACCGGCAGCGACCGCCGCGTCCGCCATCTCGCCGACGGCAGCGGCCACGTCGGTACGCACGCGCCCGGACGGCGTCGTCATCTGCAGCGGCACCGAGGCGAGGTCCGTCGGCTCGTACTCTGGCGGGTTCAGCGGCGACGACTTGTTCACCACGACCCACAGCCGCGCCGGATCGTGGAGCGAGATGCAGGGAGCGTTACCCGCGACGACGGCCTCACGGAAGGCCACGCCACCCCCGAACGCCGCGATCGTCGCCGCGTCATCGCCGTTCGCGATCGCCTGCTGCACCGAGGACTCTGCGCAGGGGTCGGCCGCCGTCGTCGCGGCGACCTTGACCGGCGGGACCTGCATGACCGCGACCGGCACCGGCATCGAGTCGGCGCCTGAGGACGGCACCGGACCGGAACCGATCGACAACAGGACCCCGATCGCGGTCACGGCGACACCGATCGGCAATGCGGGTCCGCGGATCGGGGACCGCGGTGCCGCATGCTGAGGGTGCGGCAGGAAGGGCATTGATCCATCTTCTCATTCGAAGATATGTCGCAGAGTCGCTTGCGTTAACATCGTCTTTCTGTTCGAATTGTCGAATGAGGTGGCAGGGACAGAAGCTCGGCGAGACGGATGCGGCGGCGCTGCCCGGCCTCGAAGACCGATCGAGCGTCCTGCGCTCGGTGACGACTCCCGAGTTCGCCGGGATGACGTTCCACGAGGTGCTGTCGAAGTCGGCGCTGAATCATGTGCCCGGCGCCTCGCGCATGCCCTTCGCCTGGACGATCAATCCCTATCGGGGGTGTTCGCATGCCTGCGTGTATTGCTTCGCCCGCGGAACCCACGAGTACCTCGACCTCGACGGCGGGGCCGACTTCGACTCGCAGATCGTCGTCAAGGTCAACGTGGTGGAGGTGCTCGAGAAGGAGCTGCGGCGCGGCAGCTGGCAGCACGAGACCGTCGCCCTCGGCACCAACACCGACCCGTACCAGCGGGCCGAGGGCCGGTACAAGCTCATGCCGGGCATCATCGAGGCCCTCGCCGCGTCCGGCACTCCGATCTCCATCCTCACGAAGGGGACGCTGATCCGCCGGGACATCCCGCTGCTCGTGAAGGCCGCGAATCGGGTGCCGATCGATGTGCAGATGTCGATCGCGATGTACGACGACGAACTGCAGAAGGCGATCGAGCCCGGAGCCCCGACGACTCAGGCGCGACTCGACACCGTGCGGGCGCTGGCGGATGCCGGGTTCCCCGTGACCGTGTTCCTCATGCCGATCATGCCGCACATGACCGACTCGCTCGCCGCGATCGACAGTGCCCTCGTGCGCATCAAGGAGGCCGGGGCGCGCGCCGTCATCTACGGAGCTCTGCACCTGCGTCCTGGCGTGAAGCCGTGGTTCTTCGAGTGGCTCGGCGAGGCGCGGCCCGACCTGGTGTCGTCTTACCGCGGGCTGTACCCGGGAGCGTCAGCCGAGGCCCCGAAGGGGTACCGACAGTGGCTCGCCAAACGCACTCGTCCGCTGATCCGCATGCACGGCCTCGACGGCCGCCACGAAGACGACTACTCCCGCCGCGGGTTCCGCCCGGGGCAGGGGCACGTGCAGACGACGGTGTCGACCGCCGCGACGGTGCGCTTCACACCCAGCGCACGATCCGAGGCGTCACCCGCGCAGCCGATGCTCTTCTGACCCGACGGTCGAGCGCGCATCCCGCAGCCGCGTAGGCTCGGGGATCATGGCGATCGGTTCCACAGTCCACACATTCGAGGTGCAGCTCGCTGACACCGATCGCGGCGTCTACGAGGACTACTCACTGCGGGTGGCGCGGCATCCGTCCGAGACCGATGCCTACATGCTCACGCGCGTGCTCGCCTACGGGCTCGAGTTCGCCGAGGGCATCGCCTTCGGCGGCAGCATCTCCTCGACCGAGGAACCGGCTGTGCTCGTGCGCGACCTCACCGGCCTCATCACCGCCTGGGTCGAGATCGGTGCTCCCGACGCCGAACGCCTGCACTACGGCAGCAGGCTCGCCGAGCGCACCGTGGTCTATACCCACCGCGACCCCGCCA
This sequence comes from Microbacterium sp. UCD-TDU, assembly GCF_000340625.1. Classification (NCBI taxonomy): domain Bacteria; kingdom Bacillati; phylum Actinomycetota; class Actinomycetes; order Micrococcales; family Microbacteriaceae; genus Microbacterium; species Microbacterium sp. UCD-TDU. Next base: position 248,253 of record NZ_KB454448.1, on the reverse strand, counting down.
AGGTGATGGCGCCGTGGACGGACAAGCGCATCCACCGCCGCGAGGACATCCGCGTCCACAGCTTCGACCCCGGCTTCATCGACAGCGCGGCCGGGCTGATCGAGCGCCGCAACACCATGACCCTCACGGTGACCGAGAGCGTGATCTACCTCGACCTCAACGGCACGAACCTCACCTCCACCGTGCACGTGTACGGGCTCTCCTGACCGACGACATGCGAAAGGCCCCGCCCCGCGGAAGCGGGACAGGGCCTTCGGCGAGATGACTCAGGCGGTCAGATCGGCCGCGGTCGGCACGCGACCGGCGATCTCCTCGATCACGTCGTCGTCGAGACGGGCGTTCTCGAACGGCGCGTCGATCTCGGCACGGTCGAGCAGCTCGGTCATGCGACGCTGGCGCTGACGCGTGATCAGCGTGACGACACGGCCGGAACGACCCGCGCGGCCGGTGCGACCCGAGCGGTGCAGGTACGTCTTGTACTCGTCGGGCGCATCGGCCTGGACGACCAGGTCGATGTCGTCGACGTGGATGCCGCGGGCGGCGACGTCGGTGGCGACGAGCACGTTCACGCGTCCGGACGTCAGACGCTCCAGGTTGCGCGTGCGCTTGGCCTGGTTCAGGTCACCGTGCAGCGAGACGGCCGGGATGCCGGCGTCGTCGAACTGCTCGGCGAGCATGTCGGCATAGGCGCGGGTGCGGGCGAAGACCAGCGTCTTGCCGTCGCGGTCGACGAGCGAGGTGAGGATATCAGCCTTGTCGCGGTGCTCGATCACGAGCACGCGGTGCTCGATCGTGCTGGAGTCCTGGTCTTCTCCGGCGACCTCGTACACGGCCGGGTCGACGAGGAACTCGTCGACGAGAGCCGCGACCTCACGGTCGAGCGTGGCCGAGAAGAGCAGCTTCTGGCTGCCGTCGGCGGTGTGACGCAGAATGCGCTGCACCGGCTCGACGAACCCGAGCTCGCACATGTGGTCGGCCTCGTCGAGCACCGCGATGCGGCAGTCCGAGAGGTCGAGCTTGCCCTGGTTGATGAGGTCCTCGACACGACCGGGGGTCCCGATCACGATGTCGACGCCCTTCTTGAGCGCGCCCACCTGGCGTCCCTGCGGCACACCACCGTAGATCTGCGTGGTGAACAGGCCGACGCTGCGGGCGATCGGCTGGATCGTGCGGTCGATCTGCAGCGCGAGCTCGCGCGTCGGAGCGAGGATGATCGCACGCGGCGACCGTCCGAACTCACGGCGCTTGCCGGCCTGAGACTGCAGCACGCGCTCGACGAGCGGAGCACCGAAGGCGATGGTCTTGCCGGAGCCGGTGCGGCCGCGGGCGAGGACGTCACGCCCTGCGAGCACGGCCGGGATGCTGGCGGCCTGGATCGGGAACGGCGTGGCCGCCCCCATGCCGACCAGGGTCTCGACGATGTTCGATCCGAGTCCGAGGTCGCCGAAGGTCACGCCATCGACCTCGACGGCGGCGACGGACTTCGCCTCGAGGCGCTCGTGCACGACATCGTCACCCGGTGCGAACTTCGCTCCGGTCGAGGCCGGACGGCTGGTGGCGTTCCAATCGTTGCGGCTCGGACGCTCGTTGCGCGCCGGACGCCCCCGGGTGTCGGAGGTCAGCGGGCGCGGGCGCTCGGTGCGGTAGGCGCCGCCGGTCGACGGACGCGAACGCTCGTCGCGGCCGCCCTCGTACGAACGCTGTGTGCGGTCGCGGTCGAAGGCACGACGTGCACGGTCGGCGTCGAATGAGCGCTCAGGGCGCGCGGCGCCGCGGTCGTTCGACCGGGTCCGGTCACCGGCACGGTCGTCGCGACGCGGACGCTCGTCGCGGTCGAACCGCGCACGCTCGGCACCACGGTCGTTGCCGAAGCGGGGACGCTCGGCGCCACGTCGATCGTCGCGACCCGGACGCCCACCATCGCGGTGGTCGTTGTCGCGGAAGCCCTGACGCTGGGTGCCGGCACCGCGGTCGTCACGACGCGCGCGGTCATCGCGCTCGAACCGGGGGCGGTCGCCGCCGCGCTCGTCGCGGTAGGTGCCGGGTCCGGTCGGACGCTGTCCGCCGAGATCGTCCCGACGCGGGCGGTCGCCGAAGCGTCCGCCGGCGGTGGGCCGGTCGTTGAAACGGGGGCGCTCGGAGCGCTCGTCGTTGCGGTGATGCGGGGCCTCACGACGCCCGGACTCCGCGCGGTTGCGGATGCCGCGGGCCTCGTCGCGGCCGGCGCGCTCAGACGCACCCCAGCGCTGCTTGGGCGCACCCGACTCGGCTTCGGCCGGACGGTAGCCGCGGTGGCCGGCGCTGCGGCTGCCGGGGCGACGGTCGTAACCGCCTGCGGCAGGAGCGGTGCGGCGATCGCCGGCATCCGCTCGTCCACCGCGCTCATCGCGCGCACCGTCACGGGCGGGGCCGCCGTTGTGACGATCGTGGAAGGAGGTCTTCTTCGCGCCGTAGCGCGGCTCGAAGTTCGCGGACGGGCGTCCGCCGCGGGGCTTCTTGTTCTTCGGCATTGCGTGTCTTTCTGTGTTCTCGCACGAGAACAGCGCCGCGCGCACGCGCGAGCACCCTGCGCCTGGTCGAACTCGACCAGCGGGGTTCCGGACTGTCAGCGGCCGGGGCCATTCATGTGATGGTTGATTAGCGTCGAGCGACGCTCACCATCGGCCCCTGGACTCACACTTCACACACATAAAACGTCCGCGCCAACGCGCGGGTGTCCGAAGCCGACCGGTCAAGTGTAGCCGACGCGCCTGAGAGACTGCCGACCCGATGGTGGCCGTACGATGACGAGGTGAGTACCGCTTCCCCCACCGGCGCCCAGATCACCCTCCGACTCGGCGAGGTGGACGCGCAGATCGCTCAGGTCGGCGCATCCCTGCGTTCGCTGCGCATCGGCGGTGTCGACCTCGTGCCGCCGTACCCGCACGACCTGCCCACCCCGGCCTGCTCCGGCGTGGTCCTCACCCCCTGGCCGAACCGGGTGCGAGACGGGGAGTGGGACGACGAGGGCACCACGCGACGGCTCGCGATCACGGAGCCGAAGCTGCGCAACGCGAGCCACGGCCTGCTGCGATTCACGGCCTACGAGGTCGCGCACACCGATAGCGAAGCCGTGCTGCGGGCGACCATCGTCCCCCAGACCGGGTACCCGTACTTGATCGAGACGACCGTGACGTACACCCTCACCACCGACGGCATCGAGGTGACACACACGCTCACCAACCGCTCGAGCACGCCGGCGCCGGTCGCCCTCGGCACGCATCCGTTCGTGACGATCGGCGACGTCGATCCGCACGACCTCGTGCTGCGGGTGCCCGCGGAGACGGCGTTCGAGACCGACGAACGGATGCTCCCCACCGGCACCCGACCGGTCGGACCCGAGCTGCGCGAAGGTGTGCGCCTGGGGGATGTCACCCTCGACACCGGATTCACCGATCTCGCACGCGACCCCGACGGGCGCGTGCGCCACTCGCTCACCGCGCCGGACGGTCGTCGCGCCACGCTCTGGCAGGGCGAGGGCTTCGACTACGTGCAGGTGTACACGACGCCCGCCTATCCCGGGCAGAGCCTCGCGGTCGCGATCGAGCCGATGACCGCGCCCGCCGATGCGTTCAACAGCGGCCTCGGCATCCGTCGCCTCTCCCCCGACGAGACCTGGACCCTGCACTGGGGCATCACCTTCGCCACCACTCGCTGAGCGCGCAGCCGCCGGCCTCGTCCGTCCACAACTCAAGAGTATGCGACCGAAAGGCCCCGAATCACGCATCTGGATGCGGATCCGGGGCCTTTCTCCTGAGTTATGACCGGCGGTGACCGGCGCTACTCCCCGCGCTCGCGCAGTTCGCGGCGGGTGAGCTGCGACGCGTGCGGCAGGCCGGAGGCGTCGATCAGCACCGGCTGCCCCGATGCCGCAGCGGCACCGGACGCATCGGGTCCGACCGGAGCCTCCGGCGTCGGGATCCCGCCGGCGTCCGCTCCCCCCGCCCTGCGAGCCGCACGCCGCTCCTTGGCGCCCTCGACGAGGTTGTAGAGGGTCGGCAGCACGATCAGCGTCAGCACGGTCGACGAGATCAGACCGCCGATCACGACGATCGCGAGCGGCTGCGAGATGAACCCGCCGTGCCCGGTGATGCCCAGAGCCATGGGGGTGAGGGCGAGGATCGTCGCGAGCGCGGTCATCAGGATCGGCCGCAGACGCTTCTCGCCTCCGGCCTTGACCGCCTCGATGGTCGACAGACCCTTCTCCCGATACTGGTTCACGAGGTCGACCAGCACGATCGCGTTCGTCACCACGATGCCGATGAGCATCAGCACACCGATCAGCGACGCGACGCCGAGCGGCACGCCCGTGAGGATCTGCAGCAGGATCGCACCCGTCGCCGCGAACGGCACCGACACGAGCAGCAGCAGCGGCTGACGCAACGACTTGAACGTCGCGACCATGACCACGTAGACGATCAGGATCGCCGCGAGCATGGCGAGGCCCAGCTGCGAGAACGAGTCGGCCTGCTGCGAGGCGACACCGCCGACCTCGGCGGAGGCTCCGTCTGGCAGGTCGACCGCCGCGAGCGCCTCATTCACCGACTGCGTGGCGGTGGCGAGGTTGTCGGATGCCGGGGGCACGGTGATCGTCGCCGTCCGACGGCCCTGCTCGGTGGTGATCGAGGTGGGTCCGTTCTGCTGCTCGACGGTGGCGATGTCCTGCAGCTGCACGATGCCGGCGGGGGTCGGGATCGCGAGCGTCCTGAGCGCCTCGACCGTGGTCGGCGGGTTCGGGGTCACGATGTAGACCGTGAGGGCGGTGTCGTCGATCTCGACGGATCCCGCCTGCTGCGGGCGCATGGTGCCCGACACGATGCCTCCGACGGCGACCTCGGAGAGTCCGCGCTGTGCGGCGGCCTCCCGGTTGACGACGACGGCGATGTACGGCAGCGAAGCGGCGAGGTTGTCGCTCACCTGGCCGACCCCGTCGCGCCCGTCGAGCTCTTCGACCAGCGTGGTCGTCGCGGTCTGGAGGTCGTCGGAGTTCGAGGCGCTGACCGTGATCTCGATGTCGCTCGATCCGAAGCCGGCCGATGCCGAGACGGCCACGTCTCCCACGTCGTCGCCGAGTCCGTCGATCGCGTCCTGCACGTCGGCGCGGAGCTTCTCCTGATCGGCATCCGAGTCGGTCAGCACCGAGTAGGTGACGCCCGCACCGCCGGAGAAGGCATCGCTGAGCGCGGAGCCGCTGGTGCCGATCGAGGCCTGCACATGCTCGATGCCGTCGATGTCGAGGAGGGCATCCTCGACCGCGACCGCGGCATCCGACTTCGCCTGCAGGCTCGCCGACGGGCCGAGGTCCTGCGTGATGGTCATGGTGTTCTGCCCGGAGTCGCCGAGGAAGTTGACCTTCATCAGCGGCGCAGCGGCCAAGGTGGCGCCGAGCACGACGACCGCGAGGATCACGGTGATGCCGGAGTGCTTCAGCGTCCAGCCCAGAATCGGGCGGTACTGCCGCTGCAGCCAGGTCGGCGGGGCGTCGGGGTGCTCGGGGTCGATGGCGTCGCCGTGCTCGTCGAGCAGCGGCTTGCCGGGCTTGAGGAACCAGTACGCGAGGACCGGCACGATCGTGAGCGCGACCAGCAGCGACGCGACCATCGCGATCGTCACGGTCATCGCGAACGGACGGAACAGCTCACCGACCATGTCGCCGACGAAGACGATCGGCAGGAACACCGCGACCGTCGTGATGGTGGATGCGGTGATCGCCATGGCGACCTCGCGCACCGCGAGACGGATCGCATCGCCCTTGTCGGCATCGCCGACGTAGTGGCGTTTGATGTTCTCGATCACGACGATGGAGTCGTCGACCACTCGACCGATCGCGATCGTGAGCGCGCCGAGCGTGAGCACGTTCAGCGAGTAGCCGAACGCCTGCAACCCGATGAACGTGATGAGCACGCTGGTCGGGATCGAGATCGCGGTGACGAGCGTCGACCGGACCGACAGCAGGAACACGAGGATCACGAGCACAGCGAAGACCAGGCCGAGAAGACCCTCGGTGGCGAGCGTCTCGATCGACTGCACGATGAACGGCGCCTGGTCGAAGATCACCGTGAACTGGGCGTCGGGGAAGGCCTCGCCGATGGTGTCGAGCGCGGCGATCACGCCGTTGGACACCTCGACCGTGTTCGCCGCGGGGAGCTTGGTGATCGAGATCGAGAGCGCGTCCTTGCCGTCCACGCGCGAGATGGAGGTGACGGGGTCGGACTCCTGCACGACCGATGCCACATCGCCGATGGTGGCATCGGTGCCGACCAGCGGAAGCGCGGCGATCTCCTCGACCGAGGTGATCTTCGCCCCGGTCTGCACGGTGAGCGTCTGCCCGTTCTCGGTGATGTCACCGCCGGGGAAGAGCGTGCCGTTCTGCTTCAGGGCATCGCTGATCGCCGTGGTGCTCGTGCCGACGGCGGCGAGTTGCGCGACGTCGGGGGTGATGCTGATGCGCTGCCCGACCCCGCCGACGATCTCGGCGGCGTTGACGCCGTCGACGTCTTCGAGCTCGGGGATCGCGACGGACTCGAGCTCGGCCTGGGCGTTGTCGGCATCCTCGAAACCGGTGACGGCGACCTGGATCACCGGGAAGTCGTCGATCGAGACCGAGAGCACCTGGGGGCTCACATCCTCCGGCAGCTGGGAGGAGATGCGGTTGATCGCCTGCTGGATCTTCTGCTCGGCCGTGGCGAGGTTCGTACCGTAGGCGAACATGGCCTGCACGATCGACGCGTTGGTGGTGCTGGTCGCCGTGGTCGATTCCAGACCCGGCACGCCCTGGATCGCCGCTTCGACCGGCGTGGACACGTCGTTCTCCACGACCTCGGGCGATGCGCCGGGGTAGGTCGTCATGACCACGAGCGCCGGCAGCTCGAGCGAGGGGATGAGCTCCTGCTTGAGGTTCGTGAGTGCGAGCCCGCCGAACACCGCCGCGACGATGGTGATGAGGGCGATGAGCGCGCGGTTCTTCAGGCTCAGGATGGCGAGTTTCGACAAGGCGGTTTCCTCGGTGTCAGGGGGTGGCTGTCGCTGCGGAAGGGGTGGAGACGGCGTCTCCGAGGATCCGCGCCAGTGCGGACTCGATGAAGGACTGGGCGAGGCGGTCGTCGCGGATCTGCATGCTCCACATGACGCCGTCGATGAAGATCATCGCCGCTCTGGCGCGTTCTTCGCCGTAGGTCGGCGCGAGCAGTTCGACGAGGCGGTTCGACAGGTGTCGCGCGAGTTCACGAAGGCGAGGGTCGTGCACGGCTGCCGTGACCACGGCGCGGTCGGCCTGGACGGCGTGGTGGTCGTCCATGCTCTCGAACACGAGAGCGGCGATCACCTCGGGGCTGTCGCCGCGCTCGGCGAGGGTCTGCCGGACACCGTCGAGACGCGCGTCGACCTCTTCGGCGAGCGCGCGGAAGGCCGCAGCCCTGAGGTCGTCGAGGGTGTCGAAGTACTGGGTCGTCGCCCCGAGGGGCACCCCGGCGCGCGCGGCGACCATGCGGTGCGTGACGGCCTCTGCGCCCACTTCGACGATGAGCTCTGCGGCAGCGGTGACGATCTCGAGACGGCGCGCTTCAGGGTCACGTCGACGACGCGCACCATGCTTCATCCCGCCCCCTTGGACATCCGTACATGTACGTTTGTACATTTTCGGATTGTGAGGATGCTGAGAGCGGTCCCTTCGAATCGCGCGATGCGTTCCATCCAGGCCGCTGGTGCAGCCGGTCGCGCGATTCGAAGACAGTTGCCTCAGACCAGAGCGGCCTCGACCTGTCCCCGCTCGAAGTAGGCCACGAGCTCGGGATCCAGCGGCGGGATCTCGATCGCCGAGCCGTCACCGCGCAACGACGCGGTGGCGAGGATGCCTGCGGCCACCGCCTCGCGCGCCGCGACGGGAGAGGTCTCGGTCAGACCCCCGTGGCGGACGAACCGCAGGAACTCGGCGACGAGCAGCGCGTCGGCGCCGTCGTGACCCGCATCCGGCACCTCGGGGACGATGAAGGTCTCGTCGGCGTCGGCCGCGCCGGCATGCCGCCGATTCCACAGCTTGACCTCGCTGCCGGCCACATCCCCGAAGTTCTCGATGCGCCCCTCGGTGCCGATCACGGTGTAGTTGCGCCAGTAGTCGGGAGTGAAGTGGCACTGCTGGTACGACGCGAAGATGCCGCCCTCCAGCTGCATGTTCACCATCGAGATGTCTTCGACGTCGACCACGGGGTGGAGCCCCGTGAGCGCGGTGGGCGGCCAGTTGTCCATGCTGAACCAGTCCGGCATCCGCTCCCCCGCCCTGTCGCGGCGGTCGGTGATGTCGCCGTAGACGCTCAGCGCCCCCATCGCGGAGACCCGCTCGCTGTAGGCGCCGGCGAGCCAGTGGATGATGTCGATGTCGTGGGCGCCCTTCTGCAACAGCAGTCCGGTGGTGCGGCGGCGGTCGGCGTGCCAGTCCTTGAAGTAGAAGTCGCCGCCGTGGCCGACGAAGTGCCGCACCCACACGGCCTTGACCTGGCCGATGCGGCCGCTCTGGATCAGCCCGCGCATGAGCGTGATCACGGGCATGTGCCGCATGTTGTGGCCGATGTAGAGACCCGTGCCGGTGCGGCGTGCGGTCTCGAGCATCGCATCGGCGTCGGCGAGGTCGATCGCGAGGGGCTTCTCGCAGAACACGGGCACTCCGGCTTCGAGCGCATGGATGCTGAGGGCCGCGTGCGTGTCGTCTGGCGTGAGCACCATGACGGCGTCGACACCCGAGGCCAGCAGCTCGTCGAGCGATTCGGTGATGAGGGCGTCCGGCACGAGGGCGCGGGCGTCCTCGCGAGCGCGCGGGGCGAGGTCGCATACCGCGCTGATGCGTGAGCCCTGCCCCGGGCGATGCACCTCTTCCTGGAGGGTCGAGCGCGCGCCGAAGCCGATGATGCCGATCTGGAGATCCACGATGGTCCTTCTGTGTGATGAGTCTGTGCGGATGCCGAGGTCAACGGGCCCGCGATGCGGGGGCGTCGAGGTCGGTCGATCCGCCGGGGAAGAGCGTCCACGCGAAGTCGTGCAGGCGCCCGGGTGCGGAGTCGCTCTCGAGGGCACGGTCGACGATGATGCGCGCCTGCCTCTCGTAGAAGTCGGTCGGACCGACGGTCGTGAGCGTGGGCGCGATCAGGCGGGCGTCGGGGGTGTTGCCGACACCCACCACCGCGACGTCGTGCGGCACCCGGAGCCCGAGCATGTGCGCGGCGTTGATCGCGGCGATCGCGGCGAAGTCGGTCGTGGCGTAGACCGCGTGCGGCCGGTTCTCGCCCGACAGCAGCTCGACCGCGGCGGTGAAGGCGCTCGCCTGGGTGTCGGCGTAGGTCACCGTCCAGGCAGGGTCGGGCTCGATGCCGGCCGCGGCCATCTTCTCGACGTAGGGCGTGTAACGGGTGACCTGCTCACCGGCGAGGCGCACCGCTCCCTCCGCGGCGATGCATCCGATCGCGGTGTGCCTCTCCAGCAGATGATCCATCGCGATCTCGCACCCCGGGATCGCGTCGGAGCGGATCACGTCGAATCCCTCCGGCTCGAGATGCTCCGAGAACACCACGAGGCGCTGCCCGCGGCGCACGAGGTCGGCGAGGTTCTGCCGCGCCTGGTCGTCGAGTCCCACGCCGTCGAGGTAGGCCACGTCGCTCTCGACCCGGTCGAGCGCGGCGTGCCAATCGCCGTCGGCGAGGATCAGCGTGGTGAGCCCGTGCCTGTTGGCCTCGGCGTTCACCGCGTCGGCGACGGCCAGCGACCACGGGTCGCTGAGCATGTGCAGAGATAGCTGCACCATGCCGCTGCGTCCGGTGCGGATCGCCCGCGCCGCGCTGTTGGGCCGGTAGTTCAGCTCGTCGGCGGCCGCCAGCACACGCGCGGCGGTGGCCTCGGCGACACCGGCGCCGGATGCGGCCCCCGCCCGTCCGGAGAACACGTAAGACACGGTCGCTGTCGACACGCCTGCCCGTTCGGCGACCATGCGCAGGGTCGGGCGCCGGGGCGCAGGGTGCTCGCTCTTCGCCATGTCTCAGCCCTTCGATCCGCTGAAGGCGATGCCCTGGATGAACTGCCGCTGCAGGACCATGAAGGTCACGAGCATCGGCAGGGTCGCCAGCAGCGCGCCCGCCATCAGCACCGGGTAGTCGGTGCCGTGGATGCCGACCAGCTGCGAGAGCCCGACCGACAGCGGCATCTTCGCGGGGTCGGTCGTCACGATCAACGGCCAGAGCAGATCGTTCCAGGACCACAGCACGGTGAACACCACAAGTGCGATGATGCCAGGCTTCGCGAGTGGAACCATGATCCGCCAGAAGGTCTGCCACGGATTGGCTCCGTCGATGCGGGCGGCCTCCTCGAGCTCGGCGGGCATCGACAGGAAGAACTGCCGCATCAGGAAGGTGCCGAAAGCACTGAAGATGCCGGGCACGATGAGCGCCTGCAGGGTGTTGAGCCAGCCGAGCGCCTGGATGATCTCGTACTGCGGCAGCAGGTAGAGCTGCGAGGGCACCATGAGCACCGACAGGAACACCACGAACAGCGCGTTGCGACCGGGGAACGGGATGCGCGCGAACGCGTAGCCCGCCATGGTGCACAGCACCACCTGGCCGACCGTGCGCCCCACGGTGAGCCACACCGAGTTCAGGAACATCTGCCCGAACGGCATCGAGTCGAACACCTCGGCGAAGTTGGTGAACACCCATTCACGCGGCAGGAACGACGGCGGCACCTGCACCGAGTCGGACAGCGTCTTGAACGAGGTCAGCAGCTGCCAGACGAAGGGGAAGACCATCAGCACCGCACCGAGGATGAGCACGAGGTGCACGATCCAGATGCCGCGGTTCTTCGGCGTCCCGGAGCGGCCGGCGGAGGCGCCGACCACGGCGCGCGTGTCGAGCGAGACGTCACTCATAGTGCACCCACTTCTTCTGCAGACGGAACTGCACGATCGTGAGGATCAGGATGATCACGAGCAGCAGGAAGGCGACGGCGGCCGCATAGCCGCGGTCGTTGTCGAGGAAGCCCGCCTCGTAGAAGAGGTAGACGACGGTGCGGGTGTTCGGCATCGCGGGGTTGCTGCGTCCGAGCATCATGTAGATGAGGTCGAACACCTGCAGCGCCCCGATCACGCTGATCACGCTGACGAAGAAGATCGACGGCGACAGCAGCGGGATCGTGATGGAGAAGAACTTGCGCACGGGGCCAGCGCCGTCGAGGTCGGCGGCCTCCATGATCGTGTCGGGGATGCCCTGGAGCCCGGCGAGGAAGATGACGATGTTGGTCCCGAGCCCCGCCCAGATGCCGACGACGGCGATCGCGACCAGCGCGGTGTTCGGGTCGGTGAGCCAGCTGCGCCCCTCGATGCCGATCGCACCGAGCGCGGCGTTGAGCACCCCGTAGTCGCCGTTGTAGATCATGCGCCAGACCAGCGCGATGGCGGCCGGCATGGTGACGACGGGGATGAAGTACAGCGTGCGGTAGGCGCTGCGGCCCTTGAGCCCCGCCGTGTTCAGCAGAGCGGCGATCCCGACCGCGAGCGGGATGCCGATGAGGGCGATGATCGTGTAGATCGCGGTGTTGCGAAGGGCTCCGATGAGCTCGGGGTCCTGGAACAGGCGCGTGTAGTTCTCGATGCCCACCCACTCGGATCCGCCGAACGGGCCCGACTTCGTGAACGAGATGATGAGCGTGCGGACGGTCGGCCAGAGGTAGAACACGGTGATGCCCAGTGCGGTCGGTCCGAGGAAGACCAGCGCCCACCAGGGCGAGGCTCCCGGGCTGCGCCGGCGACGGCGGATGCCGGAGCCCTGCGGCTGCGGCATCCGCTGCGCCGTCTCGACCGCGCGCGGTGCGATGACGGTCATGCGGTCACTCCTGCTCGGCGTCCAGTGCCGCCTGCATCTGGTCGGCGAGGTCCTGCAGGCCCTCCTTCGGGGTCACCGCTCCCGACCACACCTGCGAGAGCACCTCGCTCTCGATGCTCGTCCAGGCGGAGGTGTTCTTCGACACCGGGTAGGGCACGGCGTTGTCGAGGGCGTCGATGTAGACCTGCAGGTCGTACTGCGGGAGGGCATCGACCCATGCCTGCTGCATGCCCGTGAAGGCGGGGATCACGGTGCCGGTCTCGGCCTGGATCTTCGCAGCCTGCTCTCCGGAGGCGAACTCCGCGAACGCCTTGGCCTCGGCCAGGTGCGCGCTCTTCGCATTCGCGACGTTGCCGACGCCGTGGATCACGCTCTGGTTGCCCTCGACCCCCGCGGGGAGCGGGGCGACGTCGACGATGTCGCCGATGTCGGCGTTGTCGGCGTAGGCGATCGCCGCCCACGACCCGTTCTGGAACATGGCGACCTTGCCGGAGAGGAAGAAGTCCTCGGGGTTGGTGTCGGTCATCTGCTCCGCCGTGGGCGAGGACCCGGCGACGATCAGATCGGTCCACAGCTCGATGCCCTCGAGCGCCTCCGGCGAGGCGTATCCGCTCTTCGTGCCGTCGGCGGAGATCACCTCACCACCGGCCTGCGCGATGGAGTTGTAGAAGTTCTCCTGGCCGTACTGGCTGGCCGCCACTCCGAACTGGCCCTTCGCGGGATCGGTGAGCTTCGCGGCAGCGGCGGTGAAGTCGTCCCACGTCCAGTCCGACGACGGGTACTCGACGCCGGCGGCGTCGAACAGCGCCTTGTTGTACCAGAGGGCGACGGTGTCGAAGTCCCTCGGGGCGCCGTAGAGCTTGCCGTCGTAGGTGTAGAGGTCGATCAGGCCCTGCGGGTAGTCGGCGGCGTCGATCCCCCCGTCATCGAGCGGGGCGAGCTGACCGTTCGAGGCGTAGAGCGGGAAGTTCGGGCCGTTCATCCAGAAGACGTCCGCCGCCGAGCCGCCGGTCGCGGCCGTCTGCAGCTTGGTGAAGTACTCCTTGTACGGCGTGACCTGGACGTCGACCGTGACGTTCGGGTTCTCCTTCGTGAACGCCGCGGCGATGTCCTCCATGGCCGGCTTCTGGTTCTCGTCCCAGATGGCGTAGCTGAGGGTCACGTCGCCGTCGGAGCCGCCGCCCGTCGAGGCGGAGCAGGAGCTCAGGGCGAGGACGGCGACCGCAGATGCGGCGAGTGCGCCGAGAGCGCGGCTGGTCGTACGGGGCATCGGTGTCTCCTTCGACAGGTGCACGAGTGCGGGGGTGTTAATCGATTAGCGTTAATCGATTAGCAAGGAGGATAACGCGACGGAACCGCCCCTCGCAACCCCGGATCAGAGGAGGGAGCCGAGAGCCAGCCCGAGGCCGGCCGCGAGCACGCCGAGCAGCAGCATCCCGATCGCATTGAACGCGGATGCCCGGCGTTCGCCGTCACGCCACAGAGCGACCGTGTCGAGCATCGCCGTGCTGAACGTCGTGTAGCCGCCGAGCAGCCCCGCCCCGAGGAGGAAGGCGGCATCCGGCAGCGCGGCGGTCACGAACCCGAGCGCGAACGATCCCGAGATGTTCACCAGCAGGATGCCCCAGGGGAAGCGGCGTCCGGCCAGACGAGCGACCCCGAGGTCGACGAGATAGCGCAGCACCGCGCCGATCCCTCCGGCGCTCGCGGCACCGAGGAACAGCAGCGGACTCACGATGCTCCCCCGGTGCGGGGGCGACCGAGATGCAGCCCCAGTGCCGCCGCGCCGAGACCGAGCACGAGGGTGCCCACCGCGTAGACGATGGCGAGGACCGGCGCGCCCGTCCACAGGTCGAGCGTGCCCGTCATGAAGGCGCTGTACGTCGTGAAGCCTCCGAGCACGCCGGTTCCGAGCATCAGCCGCAGGTCGGCCGATGCCGGAAGACGCGCGGCCAGCACGCCGATCAGCAGCGCCCCGACCACGTTCGCGATGAGCACCGCGACGGGGAATCCCCCGGTGTCCGGGAGCACGAGCCCCAGGCCGAGCCGCGCCGCCGTACCCATCGTGCCGCCGGCGGCGACGAGGAGGATGCGGCGGAAGTTCACGTCCGCCACTGTAGTCCCCGACTGGCAGTGCGCCGTTCGGATGTCAAGGCGGTGGATTCCGGCTCGCGAACAGCGTTGACTTTCGACATGAATCCCCTGTGGAAGCTCGACCGGACACTGCCCGCCGGATCGCCCTTCGAGCCCGGAGCCGTGCACGACGTCGTGATCGTGGGCGCCGGGATCACCGGCCTCTCGACGGCGGCGATGCTCACCAGGGCCGGTCTCGATGTCGCGGTGATCGATGCGGGCGGCATCGCCCAGCTCGCGACGGGCGCGAACACGGGAAAGCTCTCCCTCTTGCAGGGCGCACAGCTCGCGACCATCCGACGGCACCACCCGGCAGCGCTCGTCCGCGCGTACGTCGACGCCAACCGCTCGGGGATGGAGTGGCTGCTCGCGTTCGCGGAACTCGCGGGAGTCCCCTTCACACGCCACACCGATCACTCGTACGCCCAGGGTCCCGCCGGGAAGGACACCGTCGACGAGCAGCATTCCGCCGCACGCGAGGCGGGCGTGCCGGCGAGGCTGCTGCCGCCCACCGCGCTGCCCGCCACGCCGTTCCCCGTGGCCGCGGCCGTGGCGCTCGACGATCAGGTCGCGATCGACCCCGTGGCCGTGTCGGTGGCCCTCGTCCAGGAGCTGCTCGCCGCGGGCGGCACGCTCCACACCGGCGTCAGAGCGACGAGGACCAGGGCGCTGACCGGAGGCGTCGACACCACGCAGGGCCCGCTCTTCGCCGACCACATCGTGCTCGCGACGGGCACCCCGATCACCGATCGCGGCCTGTACTTCGCCAAGACGCGGGGGCTCCGGTCGTACTGCGTGTCCTTCCGGGTGCCGAACGCCCTCCCCGAAGGGATGTTCCTCTCCGTCGACGGACCGACGCGCTCCATCCGGCCGGTCACCGCAACGGACGGCCCCGGCGGCGACGCACGGCTCGTCGTGGGCGGCAACGGCCACCCGGTCGGCCGCTCGGATGGCGAGGCGGCAGCGGTGGAGGATCTCATCGCCTGGACGCAGCTGCACTTCCCCGGCGCCGAGGAGACCCATCGGTGGTCGGCGCAGGACTACGAGTCGCACGACCTCATCCCGTTCGTGGGGGCGATGCCCCGCGGCCTCGGTCGCATCCGCTTCGCGACGGGCTACGCAAAGTGGGGGCTCTCGAACGCTCCCGCCGCCGCGCAGCGGCTGACCTCCGAGATCCTCGGCACGCCCCGACGCGACCGCCCGAGCTGGATCACGACGATCGGCACGCGCCTGACGGTCCCCGCCGACATCCGTCGTGGGGCCGTGGAGGGCGGCAAGGTCGCCACGGCGCTCGTCTCCGGTTGGGCGGATGCCGAAAGTCGCCGCACCCCTGTCCCCCAGCCCGCCGAGGGTGAGGGTGTGGTGGCGAATCGGGCCGGGCGCCCGGTCGCGGTCTCCACCGTGGACGGTGTGACCCGTGCCGTCAGCGGCGTGTGCCCGCACCTGGGCGGGGTGCTCGCCTGGAACGACGCGGAGTGCTCCTGGGACTGCCCGCTGCACGCCTCCCGCTTCGCTCCGGACGGTACGCGTCTGGAGGGACCGGCGCTGCGGGACCTCACCCCGCTGACGCCGACGGACCCGGGGTGATGTCACCGGCGGGAGGGGCACCGTCCCACCCTTGCTGCGGTGTGTCGCCGTTCTCCCGGAAGACGTACTGCGACACGAGCTTGCGCTGACTGCTCGACCAGTCGATCGCCGGCCGGCGCTGTTCCGGAGGCAGGTAGCCCAGCCGATAGACGGCCATGAGCTCGAGGTCGTCCGGCACCCGCAGCAGTTGCACGATCTCCTCCCAGCGCCCCGGGACCTCCATCGGGAACGAGATGAATTGGATGCCCATGCCGAGCTCGACCGTGGTGAGCCAGACGTTCTCCATCGCCGCGCCCATGCTGAACACCGAGTAGAACGAGGAGAGCTGTCCGGGCCGGTACTCGCTGCGGTCGAGCATCACGCCCAGCAGCAGCGGTGATCCCGCGACGAGCTTCCGGTTCTCGGCGCCGAGGGTCTTCGGCACCCCGAAGGTGTTCATCAGCGTCTGCCCGCGCTTGGTGAACACCTGACTCGTGAACGGCCGAAGAGCGGCGGGCAGCTTGTCGAACAGCATGCCGCTGCGTTTCTCCTCCATCTCAGCCTGGCTGAAGCGGAAATAGGGCTTGTAGCGCTCGAAGAACGTGCCGTTCGACATCGCCTCGGTCATGCTCTCCCCCGAGATGCGGGCGATCTGCTCGATCGTGTCGCGACTCTCGATCACGACGAACCGCCAGGGCTGACTGTTCAGCTGCGAGGGGGCACGCCCTGCAGCCTCCAGGAGGATGCGCTGGTGATCCTCGGAGACGGGGTCGGGCAGGAAAGCGCCGTTCGTGGTCTTGCGGCGTCGGATGGCATCGAGCAGTTCCATGCGTTTCACTTCCGGTCGGCGGCGGATCGCGAGAGCACCAGCCCCGCGACGATGAAGGGAGCAGCGGCGAGCGCGACCAGCGGGTGCCGCCGGGTGTGAGTGCCGAGGTAGGGGATCGCCGCGAGGGGCACGGCCGCGGGCAGCAAGGCGAGAGCGGCACGGCGACCGGCGGTGCGGGCACCCCGCGACCAGCCCGCCACGAGGGCCGACACAGAGGTCGCGCACGTGGCGATGTACAGCGCGTGGTGCAGCCAGCGGAAGCGACGGGTGTCGATCAGGCGCAGGGCGACGGATGCTCCGAGCGCGACGTTCACGGCGTAGGCCGTGGCCGCAGCGATGAACAGTCCCGTCGATCCTGTGTCATCGCGCCGCCTCATGGCATGACCCTACGCCCGGACCCGGGCCACGACCTCCCCCTTGCACCCGGGCGAGCCGGTCCGGTACGCGCTGTGCCCGGACGGAGAAGCCCCCTCGTGCGCGAGATCGCACACGAGGGGGCTTCTGCCGTCGGGCCCGGAGCTACAGGTTGCCCTCCGCGTAGACGCGAAGCGCGTCGCGGACGAACTCGGCGCCGTGCGTGCCTCCGGATGATGTCGCGTAGTTCGCACCGAAGCGCGGGTCCGCGACGTACATCTCGCCGAGCCCGATCACGTACGCCTTGACATCACCGCCGGGGGCGGCGGCAGGTGTACCCGGGATGCCCGTGAGCCACTCGACGTGACGCCGAGCGACCTGCTGGGCCGCGGGGGACGCCGGGTCGATGCCGCTCTCCGCCGCGGCGATCCAGTCGCGCCCGAGGTCGGACACGCGCTGCTGCCAGTCGGTGCGCTCGGCGTCGGTCATCCCCCGCCACCAGCTGTCGCCGTCGGCGTACGCCTTCTCACCCCAGCGCTCCTCGACCTCCTGCTTGTAGCGGGTGTGATCGAAGCCGTCGAACATGTTCTCTGCCATGAGGTTCTCACCTCCTCTCAATGCCGTGATGGTGGATTCGACCGACGCGATCTGCCGCGCCAGCCGGGTCTGCTCTTCGCGCAGCAGCGCGAGATGGGTCTCGAGTGCCGCCGCCTCGCTGCCGGCGCCCTCTCCGACGGATGCCGCGCCGAGCACCTCCGCGATCTGCGGCAGTCCGAGTCCGAGCTCGCGCAGCAGCAGGATGCGCTGCAGACGCACGAGCGCCTGCCCGTCGTAGTGCCGGTAACCGTTGTGGGCGATGCGCGACGGCGGCAGCAGACCGATGTCGTCGTAGTGGCGCAGCGTCCGGCTGGTGGTGCCGGCGAGGCGGGCGATCTCCTGGATCGACCAGTCCTCCTTCTCCATCGCTCCTTCTTCCTTCGTGCTCTGCGTGGTGTTGTCTTGAACTCTAGAAGTTGACGTTGCGTCAAGGTCAACTCGCTCCTGAAAACGACGAACGGCCTCACCCCTATCCGAGGGTGAGGCCGTTCGTCGGCGAGGCGCGAATCAGTCGGCGGTTGTTCCGAACGCGGTGAGCGAAGCCGTCAGCGCGTCGGCGACCGCCTGAGCATCGATGTCGAACAGCACGTCGACGTTCGGCACGCCCTGCCAGCGATCGATCATCTGCACGACGGTCTGTCCGCGGGTGTGCGTGCCGTTCAGCTCGACATCCACACGGAGGTTGCGCACCGTGAACCAGTCGGGGTTGAGGGCATAGGCGACGCAGGGCACGTCGTTGAGGTGCATGCCCTCGGTCTTCCACTCGGGCATCTCGTCGGGGTCATCCTGACGATCCGGGTATCCGATCATCTCGCACAGCGCCAGGCCCATCGGCGCGCGCGACTCCCAGAGCGTGCGGACATGGTCCGGCGTGAGGGCGAAACTCCGGGAGACGTCCAGTCCCACCTGCGTGAGGGGCGCGCCGGACTGGATGACGATCTCCGCGGCTTCGGGATCGTTGAAGATGTTCGCACTCGCGACGGGGGTCACGTTGCCCCACGTCAGCGCCGCCCCACCCATGTAGATGATGCGGCGCACCGAGCGCGCGAACTCCGGCTCCAGCTTGATGGCCAGAGCGACATTCGTGAGGGGTGCGAGAGCCATGATCGTCACCTCGCCCGGAGCCGACATGACCGTGTCGATCATCCGACGCACGGCGTCCGGTTCGACCTCGGCATGAGGATCCGGATCCGGGTACTCCCAGAAGCCCACCCCGCCGGGTCGGTGGATGTGCTCCGCGAAGTGCGGCTCGCCCACCAGCGGTCGGCTCGCACCCTTCCAGATGGGCAGGTCGGAACGGCCAGCCACGGCGGCGATCTTGCGGGCATTCGCCGTGGCAGTGTCGACATCCACGTTGCCGAAGACCGTCGTCAGCGCTTCGATGTGGAAGGCATCCGAGGAGAGCGCCCAGAACAGCGCCCCCGCGTCGTCGATCCCGGGGTCGGTGTCAATGATCAGTCGTTCCATACTCATACTTTCTGTCATGTCCTAGCGGCGAGCGTGCCGGTCGGACTCTTCACTGAGCGCGGTTGCGTTCGCCGTCTTCGCCCGCGCGGCGCGCGCGACGACGAACAGATACCAACAGTTGATCGCGATCAACGTGATGTTGAGTGCGACCATGGGCGCGCTGCCGAGCATCAGGTTGTACGCCATGAGCAGCGACGAGGCTCCGAGGTTCAACCAGCGCAGGCGCGAGATCGTCGGCTGCAGGATCGAGATGATCAGGAGAGCACTGCCGGCCCAGCCGACGATCTCGCGCCAGAGATCCATCAGGAGGTCACTTGCCCACGAAGAGGCCGTTGCGCCGCTTCGCAAGGACGTAGAGCACCACGCTGATCGCGCACAGGGTCGCGATGTAGATCGGGAAGACCCACATCATCCCCTGGCTCTGCAGCCAGAGCAGCAGGTACGAGGCGGTGCCGCCGAAGATGGCGACGCCGAGGCCGTACCCGAGACCGAGTCCGGTACCGCGGATGTGCTGCGGCAGCAGGGAGTTGGAGACGACGACGAAGATCGTCATGTTGAGAAGCAGCACGATCGCACCGCCGAACATCACGCCGGCGAGCGTTCCGATCCCGGGCTGCGAGTAAAGCAGCGCCAGGAAGATCGTCGGGATGGCCGCGATGCGCGCGATGACGAACCACCGGGACATCGGGAACCGATCGAGGATGCGGCTCAGCGCGAAGGCTCCGACGGTCAGGAAGACGCCCATTCCGGTGGTGATGGCGAACACGGCGGTGGGGTCTTCCCCGAACGTTCCGTTGGCCAGGTTCGGCAGACCCGCGATCCACGTGTAGTTGTATGCCTGGATCGCGCCCACGATGAAGACGGTGGCGAGCACGCTCAGCCAGTACTTGCGCACGTCGCGCCACACGGAGTTGTCCTTGGTGGGGATTGCACCGACCGTGCGGATCGCCGCCGTGTCGAGCGTCTCGGGGAGCGTGCGACGCAGCCACAGCACGATCAGACCGAACAGCCCGCCCACGATGAACGGGATGCGCCAGCCGTACGCGGCGAGGGCTTCGGGGCCCAGCAGCAGGCTGATGAGGAAGATCGACGTGGGCGCGAGCAGGTTGCCCAGATTGTTGAAGAACGCGAAGAAGCCGGCGACATAGCCGGGGCGGTTCGGCACCAGCTCGAGCGCGTACGCCGTGCCGAGCGGTGCTTCGACACCGGCGGAGAGTCCCTGCAGGAGGCGCGCGGCGACGACGATGATCGGTGCGATGACACCGATGCTCTGGTAGTCGGGGAGCACGCCGATGATGAAGCTGCCCAGCGCGACAGCGCCGACGGCGAAGATCATGATCTTCCTGCGCCCGAAGCGGTCGGCGACGAAGCCGAAGACGACCCCGCCGAGCGGACGTGCGACGAATCCGACGGCGAAGACGGCGAGCGCGTTCAACGTCGATGCGAGTGGACTGTCGGAGGGGAAGAACGCCGCGCCGAGATAGACCGACAGCAATCCGAAGATCGCCCAGTCGTACCACTCGAGCGCATGCCCCCAGCTCAATGCTCGGAGGTTTCGGCGCTCGGATCGGCTCGCTTTGCTCGTCAGCTGCTGCGGTGCGGCGGCCACTACTTCTTCAGTGCTCATGGAGCTCCTTTGCTCTGCCCCCGAGAGGGAGGTGATCGACCCTAATATGCGGATATCTCCTGGTCATGAAGCAGTTCCTGCCAGTCGGCGAGGAGTGCTCATCTTCGGGAAGCAGATCCGAACACGACTATAGTATAGCAGGAATCCCTTCTGTGACAGAAAGAAGTGCATCGTGAACTCCTCGCTCGACGACGACGACAGACGGCTCCTCGACGCCGCATCGGAACTGATCATCCGCGCGCACGACACGAACCTCCACCGCGTCGCCGCCGCCGCCCGCGGGGCCTCCGGAGCGATCTACCTCGGCCTCAGCCTGCGCACCCCTCGGGAGAGCGTCTGCGCGGAGAGCACAGCCCTCGCCAACGCCCGGATCGGAGGGGAGCAAGAGGTGGAGGCCATCGTCTCGGTCGGTCTGCGCGACGACGGCACGGCGGTCATTCTCAACCCCTGCGGCGTCTGCCGCGAGGTCGTGCCCGCGATCGCACCGGGCATCCGCACACTCGTCGACGACGGCGGCCACCCGGTGTGGGTGACCGCCGCCGATCTGCTGCCGATGCCGTGGGTTCGCGCGCGAACCTACGACTGAGCCGCCCGCGTGACTCAGCGCCAGGGCAGCGGACGCCGCAGCACCTCGCCGATGCGCTCGAGCACACCGTCGAAGTCCATGTCGAAGATCACGCGGTGGATCGGTCGTGTCTCGTCCTTCACGGGATGCACCCCCGCGAGGAAGCGGTCGCCCGTCTCCTCGTCGAGGAAGGTCTCCAGTGGGCGCATGACCGCACCGGTCACCAGCTCGGGATGCAGAAGGCTCGCGACGGCCATGCTGTCGTTGATCCCCATGACCCGACGCCCCTCCGGCTGCGGGTAGGAGCGCGAGTAGAAGCCGGCGTAGTCCCGACTGATCTCGGTGATCAGCTGCGCCGGGGCGAACCCCGTCGTGGAGGCGATCTCGAGGAAGAAGTCCTCGGGGACGAGGGCCTGGCGGGTGACATACGGCCCGCACCACGTGACGTCGCCCTGATGCCGAGCCACCATGCGCGCGGCATCGATGTCGAACGACACGTTGGGATCGCGCGAGACCCGGAATCGCCGATCCTCCCACGGTGCGGTGTCGTGATACAGGGCCGGACCGAGCGTGCCGACGATGGTGGTCGAGCGGAGCCGCGTCAGAAGCTCGGGTTCCGCCTCGAGCGCCACGGCGAGGTTCGTCTGCGGGCCGAGGGCGAGATAGTCGATCTCCCCCTCGTACCGCTCCACCAGGTCGAGCAGGATCGGGACCCCGCGCGGCTCCGCCGGCACGGAACGGGCAGGGCGCAGGCCCGTGTTGCCGAAGCCGTCCTCACCGTGGATGCCCGAGTTCATGCGCAGCTCCTGCACGATCGGCACGTCGGCACCGCGGTACACCGGCACATCGGTGCGCCCGCAGGTATCCAGCACGTACCGCGCATTGTCTGCGGCGCGCTCCCCCGTGGTGTTGCCGAAGACGCTGATCACCGCCAGGATCTCCACCTCGGGATCGGCGGCCAACAGCATCAGGGCCAATGCATCGTCCACACCGGTGTCGGTGTCGACCACAACTCTTCTCATCAGTGCTCTCCTCGTACGGGGATCAGGGGCGTGACAGTCCGAACGCGGCGAACGCGTCCTGTGCCGACTTCTCGGTCAAGAGGGTGACGAATCGCGCCGCGTCGTCCCCGGCTCCAGGACGGGCGCCGACGGCGAACCGTCCGTAGGACTGCAACTCGTGGGGTATCGGCTCGACGACCTGCGCACCGGGCACCGAGCGCAGCTCGCTGACCTGCTGGATCGCGACATCGGCACGACCGTCCAGCAGTGCTTCGGCCGTGAGCCCGCTCGCGCACCGCACGGCGCGCTCATCGATGCGCTGGAGAAGTCCGCGTTCGCGGAGCATCTGCATGAAGTGCACACCGCTCGCCCCGCTGAGCGTGTAGGCGACGGCGCGGGCGGCGAGCAGGTAGTCGAGGAACGCCGATGCCGAGTCGTCGGCCGGCCCCGGAGCGCCGTCGAGCCGCGCGAAGCCCACGGATGAGACCGCGATCTCTGCGACATGCGAGGGATCCACCAGGCCGCGAACCGCGAGGTCGGTGACAGAAGACGAGACCCCGAGCACCAGGTCAGGCCGCGCGCCCGCGGAGATGCGCTCCAGCAGCACGGTGGTGGGCTCGAACGTCGCCTCGACACGTGTGCCGGTCTCGCGCTCGAACGCGGGGATGACGTGCTCGACGAGGGGGTTCTTGACGACGAGGCCGCTGTACAGGGTGATCACGAGGGGTTCCTTCCGGAAGGCGTGGCGAACGCGTGCAGCTGCGCCGAGGTGAGGGGCGATGTGGCGAGGCCGCGCGTGAGGAAGAACAGCTGCGCGGTGTGCTCGAGCTCCTCCAGGGCGTCGACGGCGGTGTCCAGATCGACCCCCGCGACGACGGGGCCGTGGTTGCGCAGGAGCAGGGCGTGGGTGACGCGCGCGGCATCCTCCACAGCACCGGTCGCAGCCGGGTCGCCCGGGGCGTAGTAGGGAAGCATCCGCAGTGTTCCCACACGCATGCCGTAGTACGCGGTCAGGGGCGGGATCGGGTTGTCGGCATCGATGTCGGACAGGCACGACACCGCAGCCGCGTGGACCGAGTGCGTGTGCACGACCGCATTCGCATCCGGCCGCACGCGCAGCATCGCGACGTGGAGGAACGCCTCCTTCGTCGGCGGCGGACCCTCGAGGTGCGCGCCGTCGAGGGCGACCACCGACAGCTGGTCCGCGTCCACGTCGGCGAGACTCACCCCCGTCGGTGTGACCAGCACGCGTTCCCCGTCGCGCACGGCGAGGTTCCCGGTGCGGCCGTGCGTGAGGCCGCGGCGGTGGATCGAGTGGGCGACGCGCACGATCGCGCGGCGGGCGTCGGCGCTCATGCCCCGCGACCCTGTCGCGCAACCTCGACGAAGAGGTCCTCCTCGCCGAAGTTCCCGGATTTGAGGACCAGGTGCACGTCACGCGCTTCGTCGTGGATCCACGGCGCGCCCGGCGCGACCTCCTCCCCCACCACTGCGACGGTCGTGCCGAGGGCGCGGATGACCTCGCCGGAGGTCTCGCCCCCGGCGATCAGCATGCGCTTCACGCCACGATCGGACAGCTGCGATGCGATGAGGCCCGCCGTCCGTTCGTACAGTTCCCCGGCGCCCGGCACGTCGTGACGGCGCTGCGCTGCGGGGCTGGACGAGTAGATGAGCGCGGCGGCGTCGGAAGGCTGCCGGTCCCACCACTCCACAGCGCGTGCGGCGAGCAGCTCGGCGGTATCACCGGGCTCGGCCACGACGCGGTGGGAAGGTTTCCCCGATCCGACGAAACGGTCGATCTGCTCGAGCGTGCGCCGGGAACAGCTGCCCGCGATGATCGCGGTACGACCCGAGGGGGGCGCCGGCGCCGTCGTACCGCCAGCGGTCTGCCGCAGAGCGATCGCTCCGACGAGTCCGGCCGATCCCGCGACGAGCGGCTCGCCGCCGAGGGCGCCGGCGAGGACGGCGAGGTCGGCATCCGTGATGGCATCGGCCACGAGGTGACGGATCCCCTCGGCGCGTGCCCCTTCCAGGGCCTCGCGCACGGCGTCGGCACCGCGCTGCACGATCTCGAGGGGCAGGAGTCCGACCGGTGCCGTGCACTGGGCCGCGAGCAGCCGCGGCACCGAGGAGTCGCGCATGGGGGTCACCGGATGCTCGCGCATATGGGTCTCGGCCAGCAGCACGTCACCGACGAAGAGGTGACCGCGATAGACGGTGCGCCCGTGCAGGGGCGCGGCCGGCGTCGTCACCACCAGGCCGGCCTGAAGGGCATCGGCGATCGCCTCGGTGATCGGACCGATGTTGCCCTCGTCCGTGGAATCGAACGTCGAGCAGTACTTGACGTAGATGCGATCCGCTCCGTGCCGTCGCAGGACCGCGAGCGCGGCGAGGCTCTGCGCGACGGCCTCGTCGACGGGAAGAGACCGTGTCTTCAGGCCGATGACGATGCCGTCGGCCGGGACAGCGGGCTCGTCGATCTCGGTGTCGAGCGCGAGGAGGGTGCGCAGTCCCGCGCGGCGCAGAGCCGCGGCGACATCCGTCGCTCCGGTCACGTCGTCGGCGATGACGCCGATCATCGGTGCTCGTCCCGGAGCACCGTGGTCAATCGTCGCGCGGCCGCGGCGGGCCCGTCCAGGACCGTGACGCCGAGTCGGTCGGCGAGTGATGAGGCGGCATCCGCGAGCGAGTACTGGGCGAGCACCACCAGATCGAAGGGCTCATCGACGTCGGATATGGCTGCGGCGAGTGTCTCGACGAGCTCAGGGGCGGAGAGGGGGGCGGCTGCTGCGGGGATCACGACCGGGTACACGTGCGCAGCCGATCCGGCTTCCGCGAACGCCTGCACCAGACGCTCTCCGCTGTCGCTCGCAGCCGAGGGCAGCGAGGCGACGAGCAGAACTCGCTCGGGGTCGGCGGCGACGGCTTCGGCGAAGAGAGGGCCGTCCGCCGAGAGGACGGTGCGTCCGCCGGCGTCGCTCTCGCGCCGGTCGGCGCGCTCCCCGAACTGCGAGCAGGTGAGCAGCACGCCGTCCGCTCCCCCGGCGAGGGCGAGCTCGATCAGGCCGTCCATGCGCGCAGCCAGCGGCGCGGTGATGCCGCCCTCGGTCTGCGCGTCGGCGAGCAGCCGGTCATCGAGCAGGTTCCACACGGTCGCTGCAGGAAGCGCGGCGGTGATGGCGGCGGTCGCCGGAGCGATCGCCAGTGGCGTCGCGCTGATGAGCGCGATCCTCGGTTCGGTCACCGGAGGTTCCTCTCGATCCAGGAAAGCCCTTCGCGGGTGCCCGCGACGGGGGCGTACTCGCAGCCGATCCACCCCGGGTATCCGCTCTGCGCGATCCGGGCGAGCACGCGCTCGTAGGCGATCTCGCCCGTTCCGGGTTCGCCACGACCGGGGTTGTCGGCGATCTGCACATGCACGACTGTCGGCTGGAGCTGCTCGAACCGCTCGATGACGTTCCCGCGGTCGACCTGCGCGTGGTAGACGTCGAACAGCACACCGACGACGTCGGGATCCACGGCCTGGGCCACCGCCGCAGCGGTCTCCATCGACGCGAGGCCGTAGCCGGGCTGATCACGCTTGTTGATCGCTTCCAACGCGACCCGCACCCCGGTGCCACGCGCCTGCGCGGCCGCCCAGGAGATGTTGGACACATACGTCGCGAAGGCCGCGTCGGCGTCGGCGTCGGACGGCGCGATTCCGGCCATGGCGTGCACCACGCCGGCGCCGAGGACAGCCGCGTACTCCAGAGCCCGCAGCACCCCGTCGCGGAACTCCTGCTCCGCGCCGGGGACGTACGCCGCACCGGATGCCGTGGCCGACCCTGCGGCTCCGGCCGGCGTGTTGATGAGGATCTGCGTCAGGCCGGCGTCGTCCAGCAGACGACGCACCTCCGCGGGGGCGAGCTCATACGGCGACGCGAACTCCACCGCGGTGAAGCCCGCCTCGGCTGCCGCGTCGAACCGCTCGGCGAAGGGGACCTCGGTGAACATCCACTTGAGGTTGGCGGCGAGGCGCACGGGCCCCGACGACGTCTCGACGATCATGCGGTCACCGCGTCGTAGTCGGGGTTCACCACGAACTCGGGCGCCTGGCCGCCGAGAACCGCGATCACGTTGCGCGCAGCCATCCGGCCCGACTCGCCACGTGCCTCACGCGTCGCGCCCGCGACGTGCGTCGTGGCGAGGATGCCGGGGGTGTGCAGGAGCGGGCTCGACGCTCCCAGCGGCTCGTCCGCGAAGACGTCGAGCGCGGCGGCGCCGATGCGTCCGTCGCGCACGGCGTCGACCAGCGCATCCTCCTCGATGATGCCCCCTCGCGCCGTGTTGATCAGCACCGCGTCGGGCTTCATCATGGCCAGGCGAGAGGCGTCGATGAGGTGCCGGGTGGACTCGTCGAGGAAGAGGTGCAGCGTGACGAAGTCGGCCTCCCGCAGCAGTTCGTCGAGCTCGAGGCGACGGATGCCGTTGGCCTCGGCGAAGCTCTCGTCGAAGTACGGATCGTACGCGACGACGTGCATGCCGAAGCCCGCGGCGATCGTCGCAACCGCCTTGCCGATCGAGCCCAGCCCGAGGATCCCGAGAGTCGCGCCCCGCAGCTCCCGACCGGTGAGCTGCTGCCACGTCCCTGCGGCGAGGTTGCTCACGTTCTCGGGGATGCGCCGGGCGCACGCCAGCGCCAGGGCGAAGACGTGCTCGGCGACGGCCTGCCGGTTGGCGCCGGGGGTGACGCACACGGGCACCCGGCGGGCGGTCGCCGCGCTCACATCGACGCTGTCGTAGCCGACGCCCGTGCGCACGACGAGCCGCAGCTCGGGGGCCTGCGCGAACTCGTCATCGCCCAGAGGGCGGGTGCCGGCGATGATCGCCCGGACTCCGGCGAGCGCCCGTGCGCGATCTTCGGCGTCCAGGCGCTCCAGCTCGGGCTCGTGCCAAGTCGTGAGTCCGGCGCCGCGCAGCATCCGGTCGACCTCGTCGCCGGGCTCGAGGAATGCGGTGGTGATCAGCACGTCGTGGGAATCGGTCGATGTCACCAGATCCCTCCTTCGTAGTCGGGGGCGGCGAAGGCGCCGCCGTGCAGGGTGGGTGCAGGGGCATCGAGGTCGACGCCGTCGGCGTGGTCGGCGGCGTCATCGCGGGGCACGTAGCCGATCGCCGTCCACCCCGCATCGCCGTTCCACCAGCGGCCGGTGTTGGCAGAGCAGCCGTAGACGACCTGACAGCCCGACGGGGCGCTCTCGATCGCGCAGCGGAAGAGCTCGATGCCGTCACGCCAGCTGAGCCAGAGCGCGAGCTGACGCCTGTCCTCGGGCTCCGGGCGGAAGGTGCCGATGCGCACGAGCACCGACTCGATCCCCCACTTGTCGTGGTACAGGCTGGCGATGGCCTCGCCGAACGCCTTCGAGACCCCGTAGAAGGTGTCAGGACGAAGCGGTGCGCTCTCGTCCAGGACCTCGCTCGCCGGGTGGAAACCGACGACATGGTTGGAGCTGGCGTAGACGACGCGACGAACGCCGGCCCGTCGCGCCGCCTCGTAGACGTGGTACGTGCCGTCGATGTTCACACGGCGGATGTCGTCGTACGGCGCTTCGTCGGCGATGCCGCCGAGGTGCACGATGACGTCCACGCCCTCGGCCGCTGCCGTGAGAGCGTCGAGGTCGCCGAGGTCGCCGATCACGATCTGCTCGCCGGGGAAGAGCGACTCATCGGCGTCGGCGCGCGCGAACAGCACGACGCGGTCGTATCGGGCGGCGAGACCCTCGCGGATCACCCGCCCCATGCGCCCTGTTCCGCCGGTGTACAGCACTGTCGTCATCATCGTCCTCTCTTGCGCGCTCGGCTGTCAGCCGATGCTGCGGTCCTCTTCACCCGTCGATGCGTCGGCGAAGAATCCGATCGCGGCCCGCGGGGCGTGCCGGCGGTGCACCTCGCCGTCCTCCCATCGCAGTTCCACGTCGTGCCCTGGCACGAGGCTGGCTCCGGTGTCGGTGAGCAGCGAGCGCATCGCGACGATCGTCGCCGCGCTGGCGTCGAGGTCGAGCGTCGAGTCGACCCGTCCTGAAGCCAGCTCATACAGGTTCTTCACCGCATCGCCGGCGAACACGCGCTTCTCGTCGGTGCGGTCGAGATAGAAGGCGAGGTGGTGCGGGGTGTGCCCGGCACTGTCGATCGCATGGATGCCGGGGAACACCTCCTGGCCCGCTGTCATGCGTCCGACCCGATCGGTGCGGCGAAGCAGCTCCTGCACGTGGAGGTCGGGGAGGAACGGGGTGCCGGACGGTTGCTCCGCGGCCCAGCGCAGCTCGCGCTCCCCCACCCAGGTGGTCGCGTTGGCGAACATCGGGAAGTTCGAGACGTGGTCCCAGTGCATGTGAGTCAGCAGCACGTCCGTCACGTCGTCCGTGGTCAGGCCGTACCGCTCGAGGCCGGCGTGGATGAGGGGGATATAGGCGGGTTGACCGGCATCGATGAGCACTCGCCGCACGCCGTCGTCGAGCAGCCATAGGCTGCTCCAGCCGAAGGCGCCGTGAGAGCTCGACTTGCCGGGGAAGCCCTCGACAAGAGGACGTGCGACGTACCCGGATGATCCTGCTGATCCGGTCGTCGACGTCGACATGGTGCCCTCATTCTGCGCGCTCACAAAAAATAGTATAGCGCAATCCACGAGAACCGACAGCTCCCGGACTCCGCGGAGCCTCTGCCGCTCAGGCCTCCAGAAGCCGTTCGGTGGCGCCGATGATGTGGTGTCGCATCGCTGCGGCCGCGCCTTCCGCATCACCGGCGACGATCGCCTGGTAGACCGCGTCATGCTCCGGAGCGGCACTCACTGCACCCGTGCGTCCGAACTTCGAGAACAGGCGGAACCGCTGGATCTGCCCACCGAGTGCCGCGTACGACATCTCCAGGAAGGCGTTGCCGGACTGCGCCGCGATCATCATGTGGAAGCGCGCATCACTGCGCCAGTAGAGATCGAAACCCTCGGTCTCGGTGTCGGCGACCTCGGCCGAACGCCGGAAGTCCTCCACCGCCCCGCGTAGGCCCTCCAGGAATTCGGGGGTCGTGCGCTGCGCGGCCTCATAGGCGAGACGGGGCTCCAGCAGCACGCGGGCCTCGCCCAGCTGTTCCACCTCGTCGCGGGTCATGACCGGGGCCACCCGGTAGCCGCGCAAAGCCTCGCGCTGAACGAGTCCGGTGTGCTCCAGCCGCGCCAGCGCCTCACGCAGGGGCGTCTGACTGACATCCAGCTCACGCGACAGGGCTCCGATGTTCAGGCTCTGCCCCGCCGCCCGCTCGCCCGACATGAACTGGTGCAGCAGCACCTCGTACATTCGGTCGGCGATGGGCTGCTTCGTCGATCGCCCTGCCACATCTTCTCCCCTCGAAGTCCTTCCGTCGAAGACTACCGGTCGGCCCATCGGCGCTCGGACGGACGCGCGGCCGTCGCGGCGATGCGCCCGCACCGGAAGAGGGGGTTGACAGTATCGAGATATATCGTGTTATTGTGACAATACACGATATATCGTGACCCTCAACCCAGGAGAAGCAGACATGACCGAGAAGTGGCTCATCGCCCCCGGCGAGGAACGCGTCATCGACATCGAATCCGTCACCCGCCTCAAGGTGGGCCTCGTCGGCGGGCAGGTCGACATCATCGCCCACGACGAACCGGGCATCCGCATCGAGGTGCACGGCGTCACCACCAAAGACCTGCGCGTCGAGGCGCACGACGGCGAGGTCGAGATCGACCACCCGCAGCTGGGTTGGGACAACTTCCTCGAGGTGTTCCGCAACTTCGGCTCCGGCGGCCCCCGCGCCGAGGTGAGCGTGGCGGTCCCCCGCGCGATCGCCCTGAACCTCGGTGTCGTCAGCGCCGGCGCGCTGGTGTCCGGACTCCGCAACGACGCCAGACTCAACACCGTGTCCGGCGACATCATCGTCGACACCCTGATCGGCGACCTCACGGTCAACTCCGTCTCCGGCGACGTGCAGGTGCGCGGCCTCACCGGCTCGATCACCGCGAACAGCGTCTCGGGCGACGTGGCCGTCACAGGCACCGTGCGCCGTGCGACCGTCGACATCGTGTCCGGCTCCACGCTGGTCGATGCCGCGGGCGACGTGAACACCATCAACGTCAACTCGGTCTCCGGCGGCACCACCGTGCGCCTCGACGAGTCACTGGCCGCGAACTACGTCATCCGTTCTCTGAGCGGACGCCTGCTGATCGACGGCGTCGAGCGCAGCACCTCGGGCCCCAGCAACTACACCGGCACGACCGGAGAGCTCGCCGGGCGCTTCGTCGATCTGCGCGCCAACTCCGTCTCGGGTGGGGTCACCGTGCTCCGTCGCACCCCGGCATCGATCACGGAAGACGAGGAGTGGGAAGCATGAGCCCCGCCGTCTTCTCCCACGGCGACCTGCGCCTGTACCTGCTGTCTCTCCTCTCCGAGGCGCCTCAGCACGGGTACGGCATCATCCAGTCGCTCACCGATCGCACCGGCGGCACCTACACGCCCAGCGCCGGCACCATCTACCCGCGGCTCGCGAAGCTCGAGGAGGAGGGCCTGGTCACCAAGACCGTCGACGGTCGCACCACGATCTACTCCATCACCGATGCCGGCAGGGCGGAGCTCGCATCTCGCGAGGGCGACCTCGCCGGCATCGAGGCCGGGCTCACCGACTCGGTGCGCCTGATCGCGAGCGAGGTGCGGCAGAGCGTGCAGGACGCGATGAAGAGCCTGCGCGCCGACCTGGCCGCGGCTGAGAAGGGCGAGCGCGCGGCGGCGAAGAACCGGCCTCGTACGGCGACCGACGATTCCCGTCTCGTCAGCCGCGAGGAGATGCATCGTGCCGACGCCGTGATCAACGCCTTCCGCGCCAGGGTGCGCACCGACCTGCGCACCCATATTGCGAAGGGCGGCACGCTGTCGCCGTCGGTCGTGACCGAGCTCGAGACGGCGCTGGACACCGCGGCACGCGGCGTGACGGTCGCCCTGAGCGCTTCCCGCTCGTGAGCGGGTCGACCCGCGCCGCAGCTTCTCCGCGGCCGGATGAGACCCCGACCCGGACGGAGCCTTCCTCTCCGATGACGCAGCCGTCGCTCGGCGCCGCGCCGGCCGCGCACCCCGCACCGTCGACACGACGTCACGGCATCGTCATCCACAGAGGGTGACGGGAACAGAGGGTGACGCGAACAGAGAAGAGGCCCCGCAGGCGATCCGCCTGCGGGGCCTCTTCTGTGTTCGGAACGGGCCGCTACTGCTCGGGCCAGATCTCCTTCTGCTCGTCCGGCACCGACTCGCCCAGCGGCACGACCAGGATCGAACGATGCTGTCGGTGCGCAAGACGTGCGGCGACCGATCCGGTGAAGAACTCCCTGATCGACTCGCCGATGCCGCGCTTGCGCGTGCCGACGACGATCAGCTGCGCGTCGAGCTTGTTGGCGAGCTGCTTGATGGCCAGGGCCGGGTCGCCGACCAGTTGCCGAGCCGTCCAGGTGATGTCGGTCCCGGCCAGAAGTCGGGCCGCAGTGGCCTCGACGGCCTCGAACTCCGCGGCGCCGGCGTCGAAGTTGATGTCGATCGGAGCCGAATGGACGTATCCGTCCGGGTCCTCGTAGGTCACGAAGCGCGTGACGTCGACGTGCGCGACGACGAGTGGCGCACTCAGCAAGCGCGCGTAGCGGACGGCCTCGTCGATCACGTGCCGATCCTGGTCGACCTGCATGCCGACGATGACGGCTTTCTGCAGCGCCACGTTCTGAGCGGCCTCGTCGGAGGGAGTAGAGGTGTTGTCGGTCATGGAGATCGTTCCCTTCACCTGCCTGGCGTCGGCCAGAGGGTCTTACCCGCGTGCTATTCTGAATGCTACTCTTACCGGCTTTAGACCGGTGTCGTGAAAAATGCCGCGGGCCTTCACACCCGCCGCTTAACTCGTGAGGGGGTCTCGCGCATGGGCCGTGGCCGTCAGAAGGCGAAACACACCAAGATCGCCCGCGAACTCAAGGCGTACAGTCCGTCGGTGAACTACTCCGCTCTCGAGCGCGAGTTGGCTCACCCGACCGACGAAGACGCATATGTCGACAAGTGGGCCGATGACTATGCCGACGAAGACGAGGACGAACTAGAGAAGGCCTGACCGCCCCTCTGTTCGTCACACCCGCACGTGGTGCGGGTGTTTCGTCGTGGCCTGGTGCCGAGGAGACACTCTCGGCACCAGTGCTTCATTCGTCGTGCGCGGGGTTCGGCAGCTGAGAGGATCTCCTCATGGCCCGCGTCGTCTCCCTCTATCGCCACCCGATCAAGGGGCTCACTCCCGAGCACCGCGATTCCCTGACCGTCCAACCCGATGGCAGGGTCGCCGGCGACCGCGTGCTGGCGTTCCGATTCGCGGATGCCGCTGAGCCGGAGCACCGCGACGGCGTCGATCACTGGCCCAAGGCCAAGGGACTCGCCCTGCAGGACTTCCCCGGGCTCGCCGCGCTGCACACCCGCTATGACGACGAGACGCGGCGCATCCGCATCGAGCACGCCGGCGCGACTCTCGTGGAGGCCGACCTCGACGCACAGGGACGGCGCGATCTCGCGGATACTCTCTCCGAGTTCGTCCTCGCGACCCCGGAGGGGCGCCGCCTTCGTCGGCCAGGCCGCCTCCCGCTCGTGCTCGTCGGCGACGGGCAGACGCCTCGCTTCCACGACCGCGCGCGCGGCTACGTCTCGGTGCATGGCCGAGGCAGCGTCCGCGCACTGGGAGAAGCGCTCGGGATGGGCATCGACGACCGGCGCTTCCGCTCGAACATCGTGATCGACGACGCCGCTGCGTGGCAGGAGCTCGAGTGGACCGGCGAGGTTCGCGTCGGCGATCTCACCTTCCAGACCGCCGGCCCCATCGTGCGCTGCCTCGCGACCCATGCGAATCCCGACACCGGCGTGCGCGACGCCAAGGTGCTCACCACTCTCACGGGAGCGCTCGCGCAGCAGGAGCCGACCCTCGGACGCCTGCTGCTGCCCGGCTGGACGCCGTCGGATGACGGCTCGACCCCCGGCGGCGGAGTGATCCGCATCGGTGACGAGGTCCGCGCGCACCTGGCGTGATCATCGAGTGCCTCGACGCGGTATGTCAGCGCTCCCTTTCAGCGGCACGAGTGCGGCTGTGTTGTGATCATCCCGGGGTTGTGAGCGCAAACATTTTCTGATTTGATGTGCATGTGATCGACGGCGCCTCGGCGTCACTCCCCCGCCCAGGGCGATCCGCAGGAACATGACCTCAAAGAGGAGAACAGCATGGCAATCACCCCTCGCTTCACCCGCACTGCCGCGATCGTCGCGGTCGGCGCGGTGTCGGCCTTCGGCCTCGCCGCCTGCTCGTCCGGCGATTCCGGTGGCAGCGGCACCGACGGCGAACCCATCACGATCGAGTACCTGCACCGTCTCCCCGACGGCGAGGGCATGACACCGGCGTCCGAGATCGTCGACCGCTGGAACGCCGAGCACCCCGACATCCAGGTGAAGGCGACGAAGTTCGACGGCAAGTCGAGCGACATGATCCTCAAGCTCGAGACCGACGTGAAGGCCGGCAACGGGCCCTGCCTCGCACAGACCGGCTACTCGGAGGTGCCGCAGCTGTTCGTGAAGGGGCTGCTGCAGGACGTCGCCGACGAGGCCAAGAAGTACGAGGACCACTTCTCCGCCGGAGCCTTCAGCGGCATGAAGGTCGGCGACGCCATCGTGGGCCTCCCGCAGGACACCGGCCCCCTCGTCTACTTCTACAACGAAGCCGAGTTCCAGGCGCTGGGCCTCGACGCACCGAAGACGCTCGACGACCTGACGGCCGACTCCGCCACGGCCGCAGCCGCTGGCAAGTACGTCACGGCCTTCACACCCGACGAGGCGCAGAACTGGCTCTCCGCCCAGTCGGCTGCCGCGGGCGACACCTGGTTCACCACCGCCGGCGACGAGTGGAAGGTCGACGCCGAGGGAGCAGGCTCCGCGCGCGTCGCCGCGTTCTGGCAGGGCCTCCTCGACGGCAAGCAGACCCTCGCGACCGAGCGGTGGGGCGAGGGCTTCACCGCCGCGCTCAACGACGGCAGCCTCATCGGCCACGTCGGGGCCGCGTGGGAAGCCGGGTTCCTGCTCGACTCGCTCGACGACACGCCGGCCGAGGGACAGTGGCGCGTCGCCCAGCTCCCCGACTTCGGTGCCGGCGCCATGAGCGGCCCCGACGGCGGCTCCGGCGTCTCGGTGATGAAGGGCTGCGAGCACCCCGCCGAGGCGATGGAGTTCAACGACTGGTTCAACACGCAGGTCGACGACCTCGCGTCGCAGGGCCTCGTCGTCGCCGCCAAGGGCGAGGTGGAGACCCCCGAGAAGATGCTGCGTCAGTTCGGCGGCCAGGACGTGCTCGCCGAGCTCGCCACCGCGACCGGAGATCTGAACCCCGACTTCCCGTATGCACCGGGCTTCTCGACGCTGTCGAAGATGAACGAGACCGCCGCGGCAGCCGTCGCCGGCACCGCATCGGTGGCCGACATCTTCACCACGGCTCAGGACACCGCGGTGTCCTCGCTGAAGGACCTCGGCCTTCCGGTCGCGGAGTAAGTCGACGAGAAGGCATCATCGGATGATCGACGGCGGAGTGCACGCGCAATCGTGCACTCCGCCGTCGTCTTGAGATCGAGAGGCGACACCATGGTCACAGTGACCGAAACGCGAGGTGCGGCACAGGCGCCGACAGCGCGCATACCCGCGGACCCCACCCGCCGGCGCCGGTTCGGGACCCGCCGCGAAGGCCTCACGGGGTGGCTGTTCATGACGCCGTTCGCCGTGCTGTTCGTGCTGGTCTTCCTGGTGCCGATCATCGTCTCGATCCGCTCGTCGTTCTTCGCGCAGGTGCCGGCAGGGGATGGACTCTACGGCGGCGGCGAGCTCGTCGACACGTTCGTCGGGCTCGAGAACTTCGTCACCGCCGCGACCAACGGAGCCTTCTGGACCGGGATGGGGCGCGTGGTCCTCTACGCCGCCCTGCAGATCCCCGTGATGATCCTCGTCGCCCTCGGACTCGCGCTGCTGCTGGACTCGTTCATCGTGCGTCGCCCGACGCTGTTCCGCCTCTCCTTCTTCCTCCCGTACGCGGTTCCCGGCATCATCGCGGCGATGATGTGGCTCTATCTGTACACGCCGGAGGTGTCTCCCTTCCTGCCGTTCCTCCCCGACGGCACCGACTTCATGGCTCCGGGCACGATCCTGTTCTCGATGGCGAACATGACGACCTGGACGTACACGGGCTACAACATGCTCATCTTCCTGTCGGCGCTGCAGGCTGTTCCGCGCGATCTGTATGAAGCGGCCCGCCTCGACGGCGCCTCCGGCTTCCAGATCTCGATGCGGATCAAGGTGCCACTGGTGCGGGGAGCCGCACTCCTGGCGGTGCTGCTGTCGATCATCGGCACCATCCAGCTGTTCAACGAGCCGGTGGTGCTGCAAGCCGCGAACTCGTGGATGGGCAAGGACTTCACCCCCATGATGCTCACCTACAACACGATGATGGGCGAGATCTCACCGTCCGGCAGCGGTCCGGCATCGGCCTACTCGCTGCTCATGGCTCTGATCGCGGGTGTGCTCGCGATCGTGTACGCGCTGCTGCAGCGCCGGAAGGGCGACGCATGACCACCACACGCCTCATCACCACCGAAGCATCCACACGTCGACGCCCTCGCCGTCCGCGCGATGTGGACGCCCCACCGCCCTCGATCGCGCCCACCCCGCTCGCGCGTGCGTTCGGCATCATCGCGCTCGTCGTCGCCACCCTGTACTTCCTGGTGCCGGTGTACTGGCTCATCGTCGCCTCGACGAAGAACAACACCGACCTCACCTCGACCTTCGGCTTCTGGTTCGCCGGCTGGAACCTCGACACCAACTACGACAGCCTGATGAGCTGGACGCAGGGACTGTTCTGGCGCTGGGTGGGCAACTCGATGCTGTACTCCGTGAGCGCGGGCGTCATCGGCACCCTGTTCGCCGTGATGGCCGGCTACGCGATCGCGAAGTTCGCGTTCCCCGGCAAACGCATCGCCGTGGGCGTGATCATGGCGGGGCTCCTGCTCCCCGTGGCGCTGCTGACCGTCCCGCTGTACATCGAGTTCCAGGCCCTCGGACTGACCAACACCGTCTGGGCGATCATCATCCCCTCGGCGGTGTCGCCGTTCGGCGTCTTCCTCGGTATGGTCTACGCGCAATCATCGGTGCCGACCGAACTGCTCGAGGCCGCCCGCATCGACGGCGCCGGCGAGGCGCGCATCTTCTTCACGATCGTGATGCGCCTGCTGGGTCCGGCGATGGTGACGATCTTCCTGTTCATCTTCGTGGCCACGTGGAACAACTTCCTGCTGCCGCTCATGATGATCTCGAGTCAGGATCTGAAGCCCGTGACCCTCGGCCTCTACGGCATGGTGAGCTACTTCGCCCCCGACAAGGGCGCGGTCATGCTGGGCGCGCTGCTCGGAGTGATCCCGCTCGTGCTGCTGTTCTTCGCCCTGCAGAAGTACTGGCGCTCCGGCCTCGCCGCCGGCGCCGTGAAGGGCTGACCCTTCAACCGGAGTCCCCTGGCACCTCGACAACGCAATGACCGGAGGCCGCGCGCGCGAGCCTTCGGTCATGCGTGACCAACGGGCAGCCGCGAGAGGTCGACGGCGGCGGCCGCGAGCGCGTCATCGGTCAGCTCTCCTCCACGGTTCAAGCCGCGCAACGCGGATGCCACCTCGACGGGAAGCAGATCGGGAGCGAGCAGCACTTCATCGGCCAGTAGTCGGTGAAGTGAAGAGCTCGAACCGACGTTGCAGAGCGCGTCGACCACGACGGAGGCGTCGACGACGATCATCGGTCGTCTCGCCCCTCTCTGATCGCCGCGACGATCGCCTCCGGCGAGATGGCCGGTGCAGCAGGTCTCTCCCCGAGAGCGGCCAAGAGTTCAGGAACGGTGGGGCGGGACGCGATGAGCGCCAGCTCAGATGTCAGGTACTGCTGCAGCGACTGCCCCCGTGCTTCCGGACGCACAGCAGAACGGCCCGGAGGATTCCCTCCGGGCCGTTCTGCATCAGCGGATCAGCTGTGGCGGCGCCTGCGCAGCCACAGCCCCAGACCGAGACCCATCGCGAGCAGGGCCGCGAGAGCCGCACCAGCCCAGATCGCCCCCTCCGCGCCGGTGGTCGCCAGGTTGCCGCTTCCCGCCGCCGCAGTGACGGCGAGGTCCCCGCGCGCCAGCTCGACACCCTGGGCGTCGGTAGCGACGAGCGCGTGTGCACCGGCGGGTGTCGCCGCGGGAATCGTGACGGTCGCCACAGCCTCACCGTCGGCAGACATGGTCAGCTCCCCGATGCGCACCGGCTCGGAGTGCAGCCAGAGCTGCACCAGAGCGTCGGGCTCGAAGCCGCTCAGCTGCACGGTCAGGGTCGCCCCGGCCGCCACCGATCCGATGGAAGGGGTGACGGTCGCCTTCTTCCCCGGCTTCGCCTTCTCGACCTTCAACGAAGCGCTGGCCAGCTCCGCACCTGCCGCATCCTGCACGATCACCCGGTGCTTTCCGAGCTGCGTGTTCGCCGGGATCAGCAGACGCGTCGTCAACGCGCCCTTACCGTCGACCGCGGCATCCGTCAGCTTCACATCGTCGAGCCAGACCGACACCGTCGTTCCCGGGCCGAAGCCCGTGAGCGCCATGCCCACGGTCTCCCCGGCGCGCACCGCGTCGGCGTCGAGTCCGAGCTTCGGATCGGTCACCGGGTTGCAGTCGCTCAGGTCGTCGTCGGGGCGTGTCTCGGGTGCGTGACCGTCCTGAGGGGCCGACGAACCGTACACAGCCATCTCCGCGACGGCGGCGAACTGCGTGCCCGAGATCGACGAGGTGGCGGTCACCCGGATGTAGCGGGCCGTGGTCTCGGCGAAGTCCACGTCCTGCCACTCGGCGGCGTTCTTCCACTCTCCCGAGGCGACGGGGGCGTACGTCTGTCCGTCGGTCGACACCGCGACCTCGTAGCCCTTGATCGGACCGTTCTGGTTGGCACCGCGGCGCAGGTACGAGATGCCGTCGACCTGTTCGGCGGCGCCGAGGTCGAACGTCACCACGTGCGGGTACGACGTCGCCGCCGAACTCCACCGACTGTGCCAGAACGTGCCGGCGTTGCCGTCGAGCATGTTCGCGGCCGCACCGTCTTCACCCGACGTCTCCTCGGAGCTCGCCGTCACGGAGATCTGCGAGTTGGGGATGCGGGCCCGCGAGGACACCGACACCTCCTGGGTGGTGGTGACCGAGCGCACATCGCAGTCCGCGAGGTACGTCGCGGCGATCCCGATGCCGACGGTCGTTCCCGCAGCCTCCGCCGGTGCGGTGACCAGCCAAGTGGTCTCCACACTGTCGCCGGCCGCGACCTCGCCGAACAGGTTCGACGAGCCGTCGACGACCTCGACCATGTAGCCCTCCGGCACCTCCAGCTGCACGCCGATGTTCTCGACGGCGATGGACTCGCTGTTGGTGAAGGTGGTCGTGAACGCGGTCTGGGCATCGGGGCTCAGCACAGCCGCTTCGCCGGACACCGTCGCGCAGGGAGTGCCGCCGGTCGTGGGGCCGAGGTCGGTGACTGTGAAGTCGTCCAACACGAAGTCCACGTCCGGTCCCCCGACGCGCTCGAGTCCCACCCAGGTGTAGTCGCCGCATCCGACGATCACGTCCTGCGTGAACTCCGTCGTCTCCAGTGCCTGCGTGATCCCGGTGCGGCTGAGCGTGGTCGAGGTGACCGTGCCGCCAGCCACCGCGTCGGTTCCGGTCAGCCAGCGGTACGCGCCGCTCGCTCCGACCTGGTAGTCGAACCCGATGCGGTAGGAGTGTCCCTCCTGCAGCGGAACCAGCGTCGGGTCGGTGCGGTAGACGACTCCGTTGTTCTCGGAGTGCGACATGAGCGAGTGATCGCCGTTGAGCGTCGTGTCCACCGCGAGTCCCGCGAGGGGGCCGGCGTCGAACGGCTTGGCGGTGTTGCGCCAGTCGCTGCTCGCATATGGGTCGTGCCGGCGCGAGATGCTCGTGCGCGGGTCGTCGATGCCGTTGGCGTCGCCCTTCACGAACGGCCCCCAGCCGGCCTCGTTGCCCTCGAAGTCGTTCGAGTACACCGTGCCGGCCATGAACGGCGCCGTGGTGTCGGCCGAGACGCGGGCATTGTCGATGCGGACCTTCGCGTCTCCCGCGACGGCACCGACGGAGACGGTGACCTCACCGGATGCCGGAGCCAGGAACGACGTCGAGCCGCGCTGGTAGTACTGGCCCGCCTTGGAGTCGGCCCGCATGTAGTTGTACGTCGGCGAGAGGTTCCAGGTGCGCGTCACCGCACCGGAGCCGGTTTCGACCGAGACGCTCACGTCACGGGTGGCGGTGGGGTCGATCTGCACCTGCGCGGAGAACGCGTACCGCTGCCCGGGCGTGAGTCCGGTCACCGTCTGCGAGATCGACGACGCCGATGCGCCGAGAACGGCGATGTTGTCGCCCCGAGAGTCGTTCTTCGCGCTGCCGAGGTCGGTGCGCTCGATCGTCACATCCCCCTGCGGGTTCCAGACATCGAGCGAGCCGGAGTTGAACCCGGGGTCGTCGAGGCCGGCGTCGCGGTACTCGACGGCCGCGCGCTGCGCACCGCCCTGGGGCACCACCACGTAGGCCGTTCCCTTTTCCGCGCTGAGCGTCAGCTCACCGCCTGCCGCGTTGACCGTGCCGATCTTGACGCGTCCCTGGTCGCCGAGCTCGAACACGTCGAAGGCGGTGTTGCCGCGGAAGGCATCGGTGAGCCCGAACGTCTTGTCTCCCCCGGAGGCCGAGTAGAAGTACATCTTGTCGGCGTCGACGGGCGAGCCGGAGTCCTGGTTGGATTCCAGCGACTGCCACGGCAGCAGGTACGAGTCACCGCGCAGCACCGTGGCACCGTCCATCGTGATGACCCTGGTGCTGCCGTCCATGCGCACCGCCACGTCGTCCGTCAGGGTCGCCTCGGCGCCCGCCTCGTAGGTGAGCAGGTCGAAGTGCTGCAGGAACTTGGTCGGCAGGCTCTGCTTCCAGATGTTGTCGACGAAGCCGTCCCAGTTGCGGTTGCCGACCCAGCCCTCGGCGTCGATCAGTCGCTGCTGCCCGAGCAGGGCGTCGTCGTTCCAGACGTCGGTCTGCCCGTTCTGGATGAAGCGCACCATGGTGGAGTTGATGCCCTTGTTGTCCTTGCCGCCGTAGGCCAGGTCGTTCGGCCAGTGCGACCAGACCGTGCTGTCGACGAACTTGTCACCCCACTCGGTCGCGACCTCGAGGTCCATGCCGTTCAACTCGTCCGCGAGCTCTTCGGCGACCCACCCGTTGGAGTAGTACACGTCGATGTAGACGCCGCTGAGGCCGGGGACCTCGTCACGCAGCTGCTGGAAGCGGTCGAGCACCCGGCCGGTTCCGAGGTCGGTCTGCTGGTTGATGTAGTACGACTGGTCGAGCCAGTTCCAGCCCGGCTTATACGGGGCCGCGCCGTCGAGGATCGCGGAGTCGAAGGCGTTCGCCTGCGGATAGATCTCGGTGGCGTTGACGTGCACGCTCATGTCGGCGTTGAGCTTCGCGCCCTCGTCGACGAGGTTGTTCAGGTCGGAGAGGCCGCCCGCGCGCTCGTTGTAGTTCCCGCCGTAGTCGGTGTTCGCCGAGTCGTGGCCTTCACTGCCGTAGCCCTTGTTGAGCACCCACTGGCCGAGACCGTCCGTCTGGTTCGCGATGCGCTTGGTGTTGTCGAGCACCAGGTCGAAGTAGTTCGTCGCGCTGGAGGCGAAGTTGAAGGGGATGCGGCTGACCACGCGCTCGGCGACCCGGTCGGCACCGAGACGCGGGGTGTCGACCTCGCGGTAGCGGATCGCGGCATCCTGCCAGTCGACTCTCGCGTCGGCGTTGCGGTCGGCGGCGAGCAGGACGGTCACCTTGGGCAGGGCGTACGTGGTCACCCGGCTGTCGACGGCGGTGGTCGGATGGATCAGCCAGGCGCTGGAGCCGATCTCGGCGGTGCGTCCTGCGGCCTCGGTCACGCGGGTGGTCAGGCGGGTGTTCCACGATGCGGTGCCGCCGGAGGCCTGGGTGGTCGCGTTGGTGATCACACTGCCCACGAGAGCCCCGTTGCCGAGGAATGCGAAGGCCGCACCCTTCTGCCCGGTCGCCGTCGATGCGTTCACCGCGATGTGCTCATCGGCATTCTTCGTGCTGTCGGGGCTGATCACCGTGCGATCGAGCACCGACCCGGCATCCGCGGCACTCGCGGAGAGGAAGGCGTTGTCGGGAAGACCGAGCGTGGTCACGGTCGCCGTGCCCTCGACCGCGGTGACCTCGAAACCGACGGTGCCGTCCTTCGCGACGCGGATGCTGCTGCGCACGGTGACGTCGATACCCGTCAGCGTCGACACGTAGTCGATTCCGGTGGCCGACGGCGTCGAGGTGGTCTGCGACGCGTAGGCGGTGCCGTTGACCGACCAGGTCTTCGCCGAGGAGCGCTGGCCGGCGATGCTCTCGCTGCCCACTCGGTACCCGGTGATGCGGGGGAACTCCGTCGAGACGACAGCGGTCGTGCCGCCATCGGCGATCTCGACGGTCTCATCGGTGTCGGGGATCTCGGGCTCGGTGACGATCGGCGGCAGCTGCTCGTCGGAGAGGACCTCGATCTCGCCGGCCCCACCCCCCGTGGTCCCCTGCGCGTCGATCACGAGCAGGGCCACGTACCGGCCGTCCTTCGCCGTGTCGAGCGTGATGCGCTGCTTCTCGTCGTTCGCGGTCGGCGCATGAAGCGTCGCCGTTCCCGAGGCTGCGCCCCACCCGCCCTCCGCAGGCGAGTTGCGCGCGACATCGGGATCATCGCTCACGTAGACCTCGACCGTCTTCGCAGCGACGCCCTGCCCCCTCTTGACCGAGTAGTCGAGGGCCTTCACCGAGAGCGACCGTTGCAGATCGACGACGATCCAGTGCGGGAACGGGGCGTTGGCGGAGTACCGCGATGTCCACTGCGTCGCGAAATCTCCGTCGAACGCGCCCAGGGCCGTGCCGTCGAGGGATGGCGGAGCCGGGTAGGGATCCGACTCGCTCGACACCGCATGCAGGCGGTAGTCGGCCTTGGGGACCGGGATCAGGTCGGCAGCCTGCGCGGCTGGCGCCTGAGTGAGCACGCCACCGAATGCGAGCGCCGTCGCCAGCAGGGAGCTGAGGGCGACGGCGGTGCGGGGCGGTCGGGAAGGTTTCGACACGTCTTGCCTCTCGGTCGGGGTGACGCCGGGAGCACAGACGCTCCGGTGCGTCGCAGATGATCATCGACGACCCTCATCGATGTTTGCGCTATCACACTAAGCGGACTGCCGCCTCAATATCAAGGCTTTTCACGGAGCGAGCGCAAACATCCTCGAACTGTTACTGCGACGAAACCCACACTCAGCGCCGAGGCCCACCCTCACAGCCGCCGGTGACGATGGGTCTCGGCGCGGAGGATGGGCCTCGGAATGCGACAGAGCGGATCAGGAGCCGATGAACTCCTCGGTCTCCCCGAACGACGGTTCGTCGCGGATCTCGACCGTCGCGCCGAGGCCGTCGGTGTCGAGCACCACGATCTCGTTGCGCCCGGCCCTCCAGAGCGGCGCCGGCGCATAGAGCGTCTCCTGCGGACCGACCTTCCAGTAGCGCCCCAGCAGGAAGCCGTTCAACCAGACCATCCCCTTCGACCCCCCGGGGAAGGCGAGCCAGGCGTCCAGCGGCTCGGCGATGTCGAAGGACGCGACGGCGACACCGTCTGATGCCTCCGCTGATCGGTCGAGGCCCGGCGCCGCGGTCGGCGCTTCCTGGGGAACCAGGCGATGCGTCCAGCCGTTGACCAGCCGACGACCGAT
Source organism: Microbacterium sp. UCD-TDU (assembly GCF_000340625.1). Taxonomy (NCBI): domain Bacteria; kingdom Bacillati; phylum Actinomycetota; class Actinomycetes; order Micrococcales; family Microbacteriaceae; genus Microbacterium; species Microbacterium sp. UCD-TDU. The sequence goes on along the minus strand of NZ_KB454448.1, from coordinate 205,314 downwards.
CATCACGCCACGCATGATGCCCTTGCCCTCCCCGGTGTAGGGACCGTAGTTGATGCGCCCGAGGCTCTCGACGACGAGCGTGAGCCGTCCCGCTCCGCCTTCGACGGGCAGAGCGAGGGAGGTCTGGCCGTCACGTTCGAGCACCCCGAGCGCCTGCGCGTCGAGGAACACGACGGCACGATCGTGCAGTCCGTCGATCGTGAGCATCGCATCGGCGGGGAAGGAGACATCCGCCTCGTAGGCGACCATGCCGTCTTCGGCGCCGAGCTCCTCGAACGTGCACGGGCGCGGTGAGACCTCTCCGGTCACGGGAAGAGTGGCGACCAGCTGCAGCAGGGAGCTTCGCTGCTCGAGCGGTGCGGACGCTGCGGCCTGTCGCCGCGGGCCCGCCGGAACCGGAGGGAGCCCGGATGTCTGGAACGGCGCGAACATCGCCCGCAGCGCGTGGAACTTCTCGTTGAGCGTTCCGTCTTCGCCGATGGGGGCATCCGAGTCGTAACTGGTGACGGTGGGCTGCAGCACCCGGTCGTGATTCGCCCCGTTCCAGAGGCCGAAGTTCGTCCCACCGTGCGCCATGTACAGGCTCACGGATCCGCCTGCGGCGAGCAGTTCCTCGATCGTCCCTCCGGTGCTCGCGGCGGAGCGCACGTGGTGCCGCTCGCCCCAGTGGTCGAACCAGCCACCCCACAGCTCGCTGCACATGAGCGCATCCCCTTCACGACGCAGCTCCACGGCCCGGGCGACGCCGGTGCCGAACGTGAACGTCGCCATGGCGCCGGGAACACTGCCGTGCTCGATCATGTCGCCCGTGATGCCGTCGGCGGTCGTGAGCATCTCGACCATGCCACGACAGCGGAGCCCCTCGCGCAGGTGCGCCAGGTAGGCGGCATCGCTGCCGAACGAGCCGTACTCGTTCTCGATCTGGATCGCGACGATCGGGCCGCCGTGCGAGGCCTGGAGCGGGACGAGCCGGGGGATCAGCTCGTCGTACCAGGCGTCGACCGCTGCGAGGAAGCCGGCATCGCTGGTGCGCAGCGCGGCGACGCGCCCCGAGAGCCAGAACGGGATGCCGCCGTTGGACCACTCGGCGCAGATGTAGGGACTGGGCCGGAGGAACACGTCCAGGCCGATATCTCCGGCGAGGCGGATGAAGCGCTCGATGTCGCGCCACCCGTCGAAGCGCACGTCGCCCTCGACGCGTTCGTGGAAGTTCCAGGCGACGTATGTGTCGACAGTGTTCGCGCCCATCGCGGCGAGTCGGCGCAGACGGTCCTCCCACTGGTCGGGATGCACCCGGAAGTAGTGGATCGAGCCCGCGAGGATGCGGTGGGCGACGCCGTCGCGGAGGATCTCCCCGTCGCGCCAGGTCAGGGTGGGCGCGCCGATCGGCGACGCGGCGGCCGGGGCATCGACGGCAACGGAAGAGCCGTCGAAAGCCGAGGCGAGAAGGTCAGACATAGCGCTCCAAGCACGAGTGTTTGCGTTCACATTATCGCATCACACGACTCGCCGCCTCCTGGATTTACGCCGATTGATCGCTACCATTGAGCACATGTCACCTCGTCGCCCGAGAGACGACCGCGCCCCCAGCCAGGTCGATGTCGCCCAGCTTGCCGGTGTCTCCACGCAGACCGTCTCCCGCGTCATGTCGGGGCAGGACAACGTGCGCCCCGACACCGCCAGGCGTGTGATGGCGGCGGTCGAGGAGCTCGGCTACCGCGTGCACGCCGCCGCCGCCTCCCTCGCCTCCGGTCGCACCCGCGTGCTGGGCGTGATCGTCGTCTCGACCGACCGGTACTCGTCTGCGGCCCTCGGCGTCGGCATCCAGCAGGCCGCTGCGGCGAACGGGTACACCGTGTCGACGGCGGCCGTCGCCGACCATGCGTCGGCCGAGGCGTTCCTGGAGGCCTTCGACCGACTGGAGCGACAAGGAGCCGAGGGCATCATCCTCGGCGTGCCGGTCGAGCTCGAGAGCCCTGCGATGCGGGCTCGGACCGAGCGCACACCTGCGACCCGGAGCGAGCGCACCTCTCTCGATGAGGACGCCCCGCTCGCCGTCGACCAGAGGGCGATCGCCCGCCTCGCCGTCGAGCATCTGCTCGACCTCGGGCACAAGACCGTCTGGCACGTCTCGGGCGACGACTACTGGACCGAGACGCAGCAGCGCAGCGAAGCCTGGGAGCAGACGCTCCGCGATCGCGGAATCGTGCCGCCGCCGCTGATCCCCGCCGACTGGACACCCGAATCCGGCTACCGCGCGGGTCGCACGATCGCGGCGATCCCCGAGGCGACGGCCGTGTTCGTCAGCAGCGACGAGATGGCCTTCGGTCTGATCCGCGCCCTGCACGAGGCCGGCCGCAGCGTGCCCGACGATGTGTCGGTGGTCAGCGTCGACGACATCGCCCTCGCCGCGTACGCCTCCCCCGCCCTGACGACCGTCCGTCAGCCCTTCGAGGCGATGGGCCGTGCCGCAGCCCTCCGGGTCATCGCCCAGATCGAGGGGCACGATGCGGTCGGCGACATGCCCTCCACCGACCCTCAGCTCATCGTGCGCTCATCGACCGCACCGCCGCGATCCGCCCGATAGCGCTCGGCCTCTCAACGCGGCTCGGGCTACGGGGCGGGTTCTTCGGGGTTCACCAGCGACCGTGCCGGCGCTCCCACTCGTCCTCCACCGTGCGACGACGACCCGCGACGATGCCGGCAGGGATCGCGACGACGAGCACGCCCGCGATCACGAGCAGCGGGATCTGCCAGCCCGCTGTCGTCTCGTGCAGCAGCCCGACCAGCAGCGGGAAGGTCGCGGCGATCGCGTAGCCGATGCTCTGCACGAACCCGCTCAGCGCGACGGCGCTCTCCGGCGTGCGGGCGCGGATGCTGAGCAGCACGAGGCTGAGCGGGAACATGATGGCGGTCAGGCCGAAGATGCTCACCCACAGCGGCAGCGCGACGGTCGGGACGAACAGGAGACCGGCGAGCCCGACCAACCCGCCGCCGACGGCCACGAAGAAGAGCGGACGCGTCGCCTGGAACCGGACGACGAGGATCGGCACCAGCAGTGAGCACGGCAGACCGATCAGCGCGAACAGCGAGAGCAGGAAACCTGCGGTCGCCGGAGTCACACCGCCGATGTCGACGAGCATGGTCGGCATCCACGCGAACGAGACGTAGGCCATGGTGGACGACGCTCCGAAGACGACCGCCAGCGCCCAGGCGAGGGGCAGTCTCCACAGGCGGGCGAAGTGCCGACGGTTCGCCGGAGCGGTCGAGATCGGACCGGTCGCGACGGCCACCGCATCCTGCACGTCGTCGACACCGTCGGTGGGGTCGGGGACGAGCAGTTCCGTCTTCACCGGCTCACCCGCTCGCGGGCCGTTCTTCAGCAGAGGCGCCACCCAGGGCACCAGCGCGATACCCGCGACGATGCCCCACATGCCCAGAGACACCCGCCAGCCCAGCGAGTCGGCCACCGGCACCGCGACCAGCGGAGGCAGGAAGGTCGACACCGCCATGGTGGTCGAGTAGATGGTCATCATGACCCCGAGCCGATCGGGGAAGTACTTCTTGACCAGGGGCGGCAGCAGCACGTTGCCCGAGCCGACGCCCGCGAACACCACGGCGGTCGCCGCGAGCAGGGTCGTCGAGTCGACGGCGAAACCGCGCAGGAGCAACCCCAGGGCCATCAGCGTGATCGCGACGACGGCCATCCGCTCCAGACCGAATCGGCGCTCGAACAGGGGCGTGAGCAGACCGAAGATCGCGAAGCACACCGGCGGCGCGGCACCGATCAGGCCGATGACGACCGGCGAGACCGGGAAGTCCGCGGCGACATGATCGATCACCGGGGAGAGCGAGGCGACCGCCGAGCGCAGCGAGAACGCCACCAGGACGATCCCCACGAGTGCGAGTGCCCGACCCTGCCACAGCGGTCGTGCGCTCGGCATCGTCATGAGGTCTGCGACCCCTCCACCCAGGCCAGATACTCATCCGAGACGGTGCCGGTCACATAGCGGCCATCGAAGCAGCTCATGTCGAGGTCGGTGAGCACCGATCCCTCGATGATCGCCGCCTTGAGGTCTTCGACCTCCTGATAGACGAGGTGGTCGCAGCCGAGTTCCTCGGCGATCTCGGGAATGGTCCGTCCGTGGGCGATGAGCTCGTGCCGCGAGGGCATGTTGATGCCGTACACGTGCGGGTGCCGCACGGGAGGAGCTGCGGAGGCGAAGGTCACCGAGGCGGCACCGGCATCCCGCGCCATCTGGATGATCTCCTTCGAAGTGGTCCCGCGCACGATCGAGTCGTCGATGAGCAGCACGTTCTTGCCCTGGAACTCGGTCGACATCGCGTTCAGCTTCTGGCGCACGCTCTTCTTGCGCACCGCCTGCCCCGGCATGATGAAGGTGCGGCCGACGTAGCGGTTCTTGTAGAAGCCCTCGCGATACTCGATGCCGAGCTTGCGGGCGACCTCCATCGCGGCGGGGCGCGAGGAGTCGGGGATGGGCATGACCACGTCGATCTTGTCCATCGGCACGTGCTTGGCGATCGTGTCTGCGAGACGATCGCCCATGCGCAGCCGCGACTCGTACACAGAGATGCCGTTCATGACGGAGTCGGGGCGGGCGAGGTAGACGTACTCGAAGGCGCACGGCGCGAGAGTCGCGGCCGTCGCGCACTGCTTGGAGAACAGCTCGCCGTCGTTGGTGATGAAGACGGCCTCGCCGGGCTCGACCTCGCGCACGACCTCGTAGTCGCCGTTCTCGAGCACGAGCGATTCGCTGGCGACGACCCACTCGTCCTTGCCGTGCGCACCGTCGACCGTCGAGGGACGACGACCCAGGATCAGCGGGCGGATGCCGAAGGGATCGCGGAATGCGAGCAGGCCGTAGCCGGCGATCACGGCGATCACCGCATAGGCGCCCTCGATGCGCTCGTGCGTGCGGGCGACGGCCTCGAACACACGCTCGGGGTCGAGGTCGACGGTCGAGGTCGTGTTCTGCAGCTCGCCGGCGAGCACGTTCAGCAGCAGCTCGGTGTCGCTCGAGGAGTTGAGGTGACGGCGGTCGCGCTGGGCCATGTCGGCCGTGAGCTCACGCGTGTTGGTGAGGTTGCCATTGTGGATGAGGATGATGCCGTACGGCGCGTTCACATAGAACGGCTGCATCTCCTCTTCGTTCGAAGCCGTGCCCTTGGTGGCGTAGCGCACGTGTCCGAGGCCCACGTTGCCGAGCAGTGCACGCATGTCACGAGTGCGGAACGCCTCGCGGACCATGCCCTGCGCCTTGGCGTTGTGCATCACGCCGTTCGCCTCGGCGGTGGCGATGCCCGTCGCGTCCTGGCCGCGGTGCTGCAGCAGCAGGAGTGCGTCGTAGATGTCCTGATTGACCGGGGCAGAGCCCACCATTCCGACGATGCCGCACATGGGCTCTTACTTCGCTCCGTCCGCGTAGGCGCCGACCAGGCGCACTGCTCCACCGTCGACGCCCTTGGCGCCCTGTTCGAATTCGCCGGTCGGGCGCGGGCCGAAGCCGACGGTCCCGACCTGCCACGAGGGCATGCCCTCGGCGTTCAGCGCCGCGATAGCGGCATCCTTCTTGTCTGCGGCGATCACGGCGAGGAAGCCGATGCCGAGGTTCCAGGTGCCCTCTGCCGACTCCAGCGTGGAGCCGGCGATATCGCTGAGCACGCGGAAGACGGGGCTGGGCGACCAGCTGCTGCGATCCACCTCGACCCAGCTGCCCTGCGGGAGCACACGGGCGAGGTTCGCCGCGATGCCGCCGCCGGTGACGTGGCTGAGGGCATGGACGCCGCCGGTGCCGGTCGAGCCGCCGAGCTGCTCGATCAGGCGCAGCAGGGGGAGCGTGTAGAGGCGGGTCGGCTCGAGGAGGGTCTCGCCCCAGGTGGTGCCGAAGTCCGCGGCGTGGTCTCCGTAGCCGATGCCCGCACGGGTCACGATGTGACGCACGAGGGAGTAGCCGTTGGAGTGCAGTCCGCTGGAGGCGACGGCGATCACCGCATCGCCGTCCTGCACGAGCTCCGCGCCCAGGATCGCATCCGCCTCGACGACGCCGGTCGCCGCACCCGCCACGTCGTAGTCGCGCGGACCGAGCAGGCCGGGGTGCTCTGCGGTCTCGCCGCCGACCAGCGCGGTGCCGGTGGCGGAACACGCCTGGGCGATGCCGCGCACGATGTCGGCGATCCGCTCGGGGACCACCTTTCCGCACGCGATGTAGTCCGTCATGAAGAGCGGCTTCGCGCCCACCACGACGATGTCGTCGACGACCATGCCGACCAGGTCCTGGCCGATCGTGTCGTGCTTGTCGATCGCCTGCGCGATCGCGACCTTCGTGCCGACGCCGTCGGTGCTGGTCGCGAGCAGCGGGCGACGGAAGTCGCGTAGCGCGCTGGCATCGAACAGTCCGGCGAATCCGCCGACACCGCCGAGCACTTCGGGACCGTGCGTCGCGCGCACGGAAGACTTCATCAGCTCGACGGCGAGATCACCTGCAGCGGTGTCGACGCCGGCTTCGGAATAGGGATTAGTGGGGGAGGCAGCCACGCCTCCAGCCTACCGCCCGCAGCCGGTCCGACTCTCCGCGACGTCGGACCTCGGATCCGGACGCTCGACCCGCCTACGATGGGGCCATGGCCGACAAGCCGCAGTGGCTCATCCGCGAAGACGCGAGCGTTCCGGTGCTCGTCGCGCTCGCGCTGCGGCAGCGCCTCGGGATCCGGGTTCCGGAAGACCTCCCGAGTCTGCGCGAGCTCGCCGTGCGCGCACCGGACGCCGCCGACGCCTCGCCCGCGATCGAGGCGCAGTGGCGCGACTATTGGGACATGACGGTCGAGCCTCGCGCGCATCCCTCCGACGTGCCGCTCGAGCTCATCGACGGATTCGACACCCTCGTCGCGCTGCCCGCCCGCGGCGCGGAGGAACTCGCCGCCGCTATCGCCCCGCAGGCCACGTCCGCCCTCCTCTACGCGCGGGCCGCACACGACCGGTATGTGAGCTCGATGAAGAGCCACACCGGCGGCGATGCCTACCGTGCGTATGCGAGTGCGATCGCGGAGTTCGAGCGCGAAGTCGGCCGGCGCGCGCACTCCTTCGAGCTGAACGTGCAGGTGCTGCCGTTCTCGCAACGCGGCATCTGGTGGATCGGGGCTCTCACGGTCGCCGTGACCGATGGTCTGCGCCGCGACGTCGTGGCGTTCGACGCCGCGATCCGTCCGGTGATCGCCGAACTCGCGTAGAGGTCAGTCGTCTTCGACGACGGTCTCGCGGTCGACCCGCACGACCCGGTCGTGACGACGGGCCAGGCGCTCCATGATCAGACCGGCGATGCCGCCGAGCGCGATGCCGATCGGCACCGTCCACAGCAGGAGGAAGCCGAACACCTGACCGGGCGGGTAGACGACGTCGAGAGCCTGCGACTCGTCGAAGCTGCCGGTCCACGTGAGGATGCCGGCCGCGATCACGCCGACCACGACGCCGATGCCCATGAGCACGCCGTACCGCGGCACACGGCGCACGGTCGCTTCGACGGTCTGGTGGGAATCGGTGGGGGCCATGCATCCATTGTCCCACCACCGACGGATGCCGCATACCCGAGATCGGGACGGAAGAACGGCCCTCCCCGCGTCCGCCGCGGGAAGGGCCGTTCCGTGTCGCGCCTCGACTAGACCTCGGTCGTCGTCTGGGCGGCCTCTTCCGTGCGGTTGCGACGGACGATCAGCACGCCGCCGGTCGCCGCGAGGGCGACGACGATCAGGCCGCCCACGATCCACGGCCACACCGGAGCGCCATCGGATGCGGCAGGCGCGGACGCGGTGGTCACCGCGGCGCTGGCCTCGGAGTCGGAGTCGGGCTTCTCCTCCGCGACGCCGCACTCGGCGCCGACCGGGATCACGGCGGTGACCGGGTCGAGCTTTTCACCCGCGGCGTAGGTGCCGAACGCGGATGCGCCGGCCTCGGTCAACGTGGTCGGGATCGCGTCGAGCGTCAGCACGCCGTCGACGACGGCCGCATCGCCGAGGCGGAACTCTGCGAGACGCACGCCCTTCTGGTCGATGCTCTCCCCGCTCTGCGTGGTGCCGGTCACATCGAAGACCAGGTAGCCCTTGTCTCCGGCGAGCTCGACGGCCGCGTTCGCGAGCGTCGTATTGAGCGCGCCGTCGTGACCGGTGAAGGTGATGCTGCCGCCGTAGGCGACCAGGCCCGCGAGGGTCTTGTCGTCGAACGATCCGGTGCCGTTCTGCCACACGTAGTCGGGGTACTGGTAGGCGACGTCGGTCAGCGTCCAGCCGCCCTTCGCGATGCCCTCGATGTAGGTGCGGAACGACTCCTTGTAGCCCCACTTGAGAGTGGCGCCCTCGACCGTGCACGCACCGATCGCGGTGGTCGCCCTGTTCAGGGTGAACGCGAGACCGCGGTTCACCGAGCCTTGGAACGTGAGCGTGTGCGCGCCGTCCTCGAGGGTCGACGGCAGCGCGCCCGACCAGGTGGCGACGCCGTTCGCGTCGGCCGTCACGGTGTCGAGCAGAACCGGGGTCGAGTAGACGACGACCTTGATTCCCTGCTCGTTCGCGCGGAATCCGGATGCCGACACCGTCGCCGGCTGCCCGGATGCGAGTGCCGACAGATTGGCCTCGTCGACCTCGATGCCCTCGGTCGCCGGCGGGGTCGCCGGGAGCGTGGTCTTGGGCTTCACGACCGCCGCAGCCACCGTGCCGCTCGAACCGGCAGGCGCCGGGGAGACCGAGCCGATCGTGAACGTCACCGGATTCAGCGTCGTGCCGTAGCCCGACAGCACACGGTCGCGTCCCTCCGCGCTCAGCGCCGCGGGAGCCGCCGTATACGTCACCGCACCGTTGGCCGCGATGCGCGCCGCGCTCGACAGGTCGAGTGTCGCGAACGGCACCTGTGCGCCGCCGCTCATGACGTACAGCGTCGCCGCATTCGCGGAGGTGATCCGGATCTGCGGGTTCGAGACGGTCACATCGAGCACGCCCTGATGTCCGGTGAAGCGCACCGAGCCCCGGTATACGACGCTGCCGAGGCCGGTGTTCACATCGAAGTCGCCCCCGACGGTCTGGCCGAACTGGAACTGACCGCCCGAGCGGGTCGCCCCGTCGGAGACCGCGATGGAGCCCTTCGCGATGTCGCCCGTGATGTAGTTCGTGAACGACGAGGAGATCGCCCAGCGGAGGGAGCCGCCGGGGACGTTCGCCGGCGGAGTCGGCGGCGTGACCGGGGTCTCCGGCACCTCCGGCACCTTCACGTCGAGCAGTGCGTCCCACTGCGCGGGCGTGATGGTCACGGTCGAGCGCGCGTAGATCGTGCTCCCACCGGGGTTCGAGTGCTGCTTCCACACGATGACCTCGTACGACTTCGTGCGGTCGAGGTTCTTCGCCGCGATCGTGAGATCGATCGAGAAGGCGCCGAACGTGACCTTCTGTGCCCACTGCATGGCGAGGAAGCCCCCGTCGGCGTTCACCGCTCCCTCGGTTCCGGCCTCGATCAGCGCGACGTAGGCGCCGGGGATCTCGCCGAGATTCGTGGCGGACGCGGTGACGGTCAGACCGTCCTTCGCCGTCGCCGTCTTCACGGTCGTGGTCACGGACGGGCCTGCCGGGAAGAGGGTGTCCCACTGCCCGTCGGTCACCGTGACGGCGCCCCGCGCGTAGATCGTGCCGGCGTCCGGCATCGAGTGCTGCTTCCACACGATGACCTCGTACGACTTCGCGCGGTCGAGCGTGTCGGTGGCGGCGGTCAGGTCGATCGTGAGCGCGCCTCCCGTGATGTTGCGCACGTACTGCATCGCCAGGAAGCCACTGCTGCCGGTGACGTTGGCCTCGGTGCCCTTCTCGATCAGCGCGACGTAGGCGCCGGTGATCGCACCGAGCTTCGAGGCGGACGCCGTGACGGTCAGGCCGTCCTTCGCGGTGGCGGACTTCACCGTCGGGGTCACGACCGGGGTGACGCCGTAGTTCAGGGCGACGCTGCGCTCCTGATCGGCGTTGATCACGCCACCGGCCGCATACGTGTAGACACCGTAAGAACCGGGCGTCGTGGCCGCGTCCTTCAGCGTCAACGTCGCCTGGAACGTCCCATCGGCCGCGATGTCGACCCACTGCGCGCGGATCGCGCTCTGGTACTGCGCAGGAACCTGGTTCAGCACGCCCTCGGCCAGAGCCCAGGCCTGCGCACCGACCGAACGGCTCGACGATGCGGCCCCCGTCGACGGCTGCCATGCCGAGGCGAAGTTGCCGAACACGACGTAGGTGCCCTGCGGGAGGTGCTTCGGGATCGGCACACCACGGCCCTCGGTCCCGAGGTTCGCGGCCGGGTCGTAACCCGAGCCCTTCACGACGACCTTGTCACCGGCCTTGAGCGCCACGCCTGCGGCCGGAGTCGTGCCATCGGCGAGGAATACCTCGATCGCCGGGGAGACCGGGGCGGGCTGCAGCCCCTCCCACTGCGCGTCGGTGAGGGTGATGGCTGCGCGGGCGTAGATGGTGCTCGCGTCGGGGTTCGAGTGCTGCTTCCACACGATGACTTCGTACGACTTCGTGTGGTCCAGTGTGTCGGCAGCGGCGGTCAGGTCCACCGTGAAGACGCCGCCGGAGATCGGGCGCACGTACTGCATCGCGAGGAACCCCCCGCTGCCGGTGACGTTCGCCTCGGTCCCCTTCTCGATCAGCGCGACGTAGGCGCCGGTGATCGCGCCGAGCTTGGCACCGGAGGCCGTGACGGTCAGGCCATCCTTCGCCGTGGCCGACTTCACGACCGCGGAGACAGCGGGAGTCTCGGTGTAGTTCAGGGCGACGCTGCGCTCCTGGTCGGCGTTGATCACACCACCGGCCGCATACGTGTAGATCCCATAGGACCCCGGCGTCGCTGCCGCATCCTTCAGCGTCACCGTCGTCTGGAACGTGCCGTCGGCGGCGATGTCGATCCACGAGGCGCGGATAGCACTCTGATACTGCGCGGGGACCTGGTTCAGCACACCCTCGGCCAGTGCCCACACCTGCGCACCGACCGAACGGCTCGACGATGCGGCGCCCGTGGACGGCTGCCATGCCGAGGCGAACTTGCCGAACACGACGTAGGTGCCCTGCGGGAGGTGCTTCGGGATCGGCACACCACGGCCCTCGGTCCCGAGGTTCGCCGTCGGGTCGTAGCCCGTGCCCTTCACGACGACCTTGTCGCCCGCCTTGAGAGCGGCGCCTGCGGCCGGTGTGGTCCCGTCGGCGAGGAACACCTCGATCGCCGCCGACTTCGGGGTCTCACCCGGATCGGTACCCGGCTCCGTTCCGGGGTCGGTACCGGGGTCCGTTCCCGGATCCGTACCGGGGTCCGTTCCCGGATCCGTACCGGGGTCCGTTCCGGGATCCGTACCGGGGTCGGTGCCCGGGTCGGTGCCCGGGTCGGAGGGCACCGCACCGAACACCGCATCCCACTGCCCGGCCGAGACGGCGACATCGCCCCGGCCGTAGATCGTGGTCTCGTTCGGATTCGAGTGCTTCTGCCAGACGAGCACTTCGTACGCCTTCGTGCGGTCCAGCGAACCGGCCGGTGCGTCGAGCGTGAACGTGCTCGCCCCTCCGGCGACGGTCGGCATGACGAACGCGGCGTATCCACCCCCGCCAGTGAGCCCGGACTCGGTGCCCTTCACGATGAGGGCCGCGTAGGCGCCTTCGACCTCGGGCAGACCGCTGACCTGCACCTGCACGCTCACCCCCGAGGTTCCCGCTGAGGCGACGGCGGCCGTGACAGTCGCGCCGGCGGCGTGCGCGGGCGGGACGATCACCGCACCGGCGGCGACGAGGACGAAGGAGACGAAAGCGGCGAGCAGCACGCGTATGCGGGCGCTCCCTGAGGATGCTGTGGCTGAGGCGTTCACGATTCTCCACGGCTCCGGGCGCGCAGAAGAACACGCACGCCGGCGGTGCCGCAATGCAGTCGGGCGAAGGTTGGTTTTGGTTAGGCTTAGCTAAGTAAGCGTCGACCCCGAGCGTAGGGGTGCGCATCATCGCGCGTCAAGTTTTAGGATAGCCTTGCCTAATGCGTCGCGTCTTCGCCCTTCTCCTCGCCGCCGCTCTCGCCGTCGGGCTCACCGCGTGCGCAGAGCCGGGGGCCACGGCCGCACCGGCTGCCGCCGCGGATGACGACTGTCCGCAGGCATCCGTCCCGCTCGCCGCGCTCGACCTGATCGATGACGTGCGCGGCCACGCCGGCCCCTCCACCGCCTGCCTCTCGACCCATGCGATCGAGCCCGTCGACGACGACAGCGCTCCGAGGCTGCCTGTGACGGTGACCGACAGCGAAGGCCACGAGGTCGAGATCGACGACATCGACCGCATCCTCCCGATCGACATCTCGGGCACGATCGCGTCGACCGTGTTCGCGCTCGGACTCGGCGACCAGGTCGTCGGCCGCGACGCCTCCACCGTCTTCGCCGGCACCGAAGACCTCCCGGTCGTGACCAAGACCGGCCACACGCTCAACGCCGAGGCGATTCTCGAGCTGGCGCCGACCGTGGTCCTCACCGACACCACGATCGGCCCGAAGGAGGTCCGTCAGCAGCTGCGCGATGCCGGCATCGCCGTCGTCGTGATCTCCAGCGATCGCCGTCTCGACACCACGAACGATCTGGTGACCGAGATCGCCACTGCGCTCGGGGTGCCGCGCAGGGGTGAGACCCTCATCGCACGGCTCGTTACCTCCGTCGACGAGACGCTCGCAGAGATCGCCGCCGTCGTGCCCACCGACGAGGCCGACCGCGCCCGGATGCTCTTCCTCTACGTGCGCGGCAGCGCCAACGTGTACTACATCTTCGGCGAGGACTCCGGGGCCGACTCCCTGATCGACGCGGTCGGCGGCGTCGATGTGGCGGCCGAGATCGGCTGGGAGGGCATGAAGCCGATGACCGCCGAAGCCCTTGTCGCCGCACAGCCGGACGTGCTGGTGATGATGACCGACGGGCTCGAATCGGTGGGCGGCATCGACGGACTCATCGAGCGGATCCCCGCCGTGGCTCAGACCCCTGCCGGCGTGAACCGTCGCGTGATCGACATGGCCGACAGCGAGATCCTCAGCTTCGGCCCGCGCACCGCCGACGTGATCGGCGCCCTGGCCCGCGCCCTGTACGCCCCCGAGCCCGCGACGTGACCGGGGAGGTCGTCACCCCGACTCCGACGAGGCACCGGGGCCTGCGCTTCGCCCTCGTGACCGTCGGCCTGGTCGTCGCGCTCACGATCACGTGCATCGTGTCGATCACGAGCGGGCAGTACGATCTCTCTCCCACCTCCCTGGTCGGCGTGCTGCTGCGCGGGGTCGGGATCGACACCGCGTGGGCGCCGACAGCTTCCGCCGACTACGGCGTGATCTTCAACCTGCGGATGCCGCGCATCGTGCTGGGCCTCCTCGTCGGCGCCGCCCTCGCCGTCTCGGGCGTTCTCATGCAGGCGATCTTCGGCAACCCGCTCGCGGATGCGGGGGTCGTCGGCGTCTCCTCGGGTGCCGCGCTGGGCGCTGCGGCGAGCATCACGTTCGGGCTGGCGACCTTCGGGATGTGGACCACACCCGCCTTCGCGTTCCTCGGCGGCCTGATCGCGGTGTTCTCGGTGTACTTCATCAGTCGCTCCGGAGGCCGCACCGAGGTCGTGACCCTCCTGCTCACAGGCATCGCGATCAATGCGATCGCGGGCGCCGGGATGGCCTTCCTCACCTTTCTCGGCACCACATCCACTCGCGAGCAGATCGTGTTCTGGCAGCTCGGCTCACTCAACGGGGCCCTGTGGTCGAACATCCAGCTGGTGGCTCCGCTCGTGCTGATCGGCGTGGTGGTCGCGCTGATCGTGGCCCCGAGCCTCGACCTCTTCGCCCTCGGCGAGCGCACCGCCCGCCACCTCGGCGTCAACGTCGAGCTGTTGCGGATCGTGGTCATCGTCATGGTGGCCCTGCTGGTGTGCGCGGCGGTGGCGTTCGCCGGCATCATCGGCTTCGCCGGGCTCGTCGTGCCGCATCTCATGCGCATGCTGATCGGCCCCGCCCACCTGCCGCTCGTGATCGCCTCGGCTCTCGGCGGCGCACTGCTCATCGCGGTCGCCGATCTGGTCGCGCGCACCGCCGTGCCGCTCGCGGACCTGCCGATCGGCATGATCACCTCTCTCGTGGGCGGTCCCTTCTTCCTGTGGCTCCTCGTGCGCACGCGGCGTCGCTCGGGAGGATGGGCATGACCGTGCGGCTGCGCGGAGCGGGACTCACGGTCGGTGTCGGCGAGGGGCGGACGATCCTCGACGACGCGTCCATCGAGATTCGCTCCGGAGAGATCCACGCCCTCGTCGGGCCGAACGGGGCGGGCAAGTCCACTCTGTTCGGCGTGCTCGCCGGAGACGTCGTGGCACAGGCCGGTTCGGTCGAGCTCGACGATCAGCCGATCGACCGCGTCAAGCCGCGCACGCTCGCCCAACAGCGTGCCGTGCTGCTGCAGGAGAACACCGTGACCTTCCCCTTCAGCGCAGAGCAGGTCGTGCGCATGGGGCGGACACCCTGGGCGCGTACGCCCCAGGCGGACGATGACGACGAGCGGGTGTCCACGGCGATGGCGCAGACCGAGGTGACGGCGCTCAGGGCCCGCGCGGTGCCCTCCCTCTCCGGCGGCGAGCGCGCCAGAGTCGCCCTCGCCCGCGTGATCGCCCAGAGCACCGGCATCCTGCTGCTCGACGAGCCGACCGCCGCCCTCGACCTGAAGCACCACGAAGACGTCATGCGGCTGATCCGTGAGCGTGCGGATGCCGGGATCGCGGTGGCCATCGTGCTGCACGACCTCAATGCCGCGCTCGCGCACGCCGACCGCGTCACACTCCTCGCCGACGGCCGCGTGGCAGCGACGGGCACTGCAGCCGAAGTACTGACGGCCGAGCGGATCGAGCAGGTCTACGGGCAGGCGGTCGACGTGTTCCCGCACCCCGCGACGGGGGTCCCCCTGGTGGTCGCGCGGCGCTGATCCGAGCCGGGCTACGACTCCTCGCGCAGCGAGCGGATCATGCTCCGGAGGATCTTCAGCGCTCCGGCCTGCTCGTCCTCGCTCATGCCGGACAGCATCCGGACCTCGACCGAGCGGACGGCAGCAGTCGCGGTCGCGAGGCTCTCCCGACCGCGATCGGTGAGGCGGGCGGGGAGGGCTTTGCCGACCGGGGCCTCCGTCGGTCTGGTCACGAGCCCGTCCCGTTCCAGCGCCTGGAGCAGCACGTTCATGGACTGCCGCGTGACGAAGGCGCCGCGTGCGAGCTCAGAATTCGACAGGCCGGGCCGTTGCGCGAGCAGTTCGAGACAGGAGTAGTGGGTGATGGTCATCCCGAGCGGGCGCAGGACCTCTTCCATCGCCGCGCGCAGGGCACTGGACGCCTCCTTGAGCAGGTAGCCCAACGAGGTGTCGAGGTCGATGCCGGCGCGGTCTTGACTCATGTCAGTATTCTGACATACGCTGACCCATGTCAGAAAACTGACACGAAACGAAGGACTCCCCTCATGCCTGTCACCGGCCCCGATTTCATCTCCCTGCAGGCACGCGATCTCGCCGCCTCGCAGGCGTTCTACGAGCACTACCTCGGCCTCGTCCGCTCTCCGGCCGGCCCCCCTCACGCCGTCGTCTTCGAGACGAGACCCATCGCGTTCGCCCTCCGTGACGTCGCACCGGACACCGATCTCACCGACATCGCCCAACCCGGCATCGGCGCGGCGATCTGGCTCCACGCCACCGACGTGCAGGCCATCCACGACGCGCTCCTCGCCGATGGCCACACCATCGTCGCGGACCCGATCGACGGACCCTTCGGGCGGACCTTCACCTTCGCCGACCCC
This sequence comes from Microbacterium sp. UCD-TDU, assembly GCF_000340625.1. Taxonomy (NCBI): domain Bacteria; kingdom Bacillati; phylum Actinomycetota; class Actinomycetes; order Micrococcales; family Microbacteriaceae; genus Microbacterium; species Microbacterium sp. UCD-TDU. The sequence continues at coordinate 189,449 of NZ_KB454448.1, read as the reverse complement.
GACGGGTACCGGATCACCCTCCACGACCGCGCCTGACCCACCGTCCGCGCTCCGCCTGCAGGGGGGGTGTCGGTCACCGCGATCGGCAGACGTGCGGAGCGCGCGATCCCCGCCCCTTCGCGCATCACCCCGACGACGAGCCATCGCGCGAAGCCGTGTCGGTCTCCGCGGAGCATGTCCGCACGGTCGCGCTACGTACGCACGGGAAGGACGTCGCTCAGGTCGGCGCGCGTCCCGGAGGCGTGGATGCGTCCGCCGGACGCGGCATCCGCCCATCGCTCCGCGCCGGTGGAGACGGCGATCCAGGTCGCGGCATCCATCTCGACGACGTTGGGCGGCGTACCACGGGTGTGTCGAGGACCCTGGATGACCTGCACCGCACCGAACGGCGGCACCCGCACCTCGACGCTGTTGCCCGGTGCCTTCTCGTCGAGCAGCTGCAGCAGGTAGCGCACGGCGGTGGCGAGGTCGGTGCGCTGCGGCTTCGCACCCGCGGCCTCCGCGGCGCGGACGGCATCGAGAGCCTTGCGTCCGTCCACGATGTCGATCTTCCTGGCCATCAGTCCAGACTACGACCGACCGCGCGCGACGAGTTCTAAGCTCGGACGCATGAGCATGCATCCCCAGGGCGCCCGCGCCGAGCTGCTCGCGGCTGTCGCCGACCACTCGTGGGGAGTGCGCATCCCCCCACTCGCCGACCCGCAGAGCGCCCACGATGCGGCCGTGCTCATCTTGTTCGGCGTGCTCGATCGCATCCCCGCGCCCACGACCGGCCCCGCCGTCGCGCGTGACCTCGACGTGCTGCTGCAGCGGCGCGCGCCCACGCTCTCCTCCCATCCCGGGCAGGTCTCCTTCCCCGGCGGCCGCGTGGATCCGGGTGATGCCGATGTCGTCGCGACGGCCCTGCGCGAGGCCGAGGAGGAGACCGGGCTCGATCCGACCGGCGTCGAGATCCTGGCCACGCTGCCCGTGATCCCGCTCGCCGCGAGCAACCATCTCGTCACACCGGTGCTGGCGTGGTGGAGGTCGCCCTCGCGGGTCGTGGCAGTCGACCATGCCGAGACGGTCGAGGTGTTCCGCGTGCCCGTCGCGCAGCTGCTCGACCCGGAGACCCGGTTCACATCGACCATCACACGGATGGGGCACACGTTCCGCGGTCCGGCATTCGACGTCGACGGCACGATCGTGTGGGGCTTCACCGCGATGGTCCTCGACGCGCTCTTCGACGCGGCCGGTTGGACCGTGCCGTGGGACGCCACCGTGGAGCGGACCGTCGACCTCTGAGCCGGACCGAAACCCGGAGCGCCACCCTCGGTAGTCTGGACGGGTGAAGATTCTCGTCCTCGGTTCCGGTGCCCGTGAGCACGCGATCATCCTCGCCCTGCGGGCCGAGCAGACGGAGCACGAGATCTTCGTCGCTCCCGGCAACGCCGGCATCGCCCAGGATGCGACCCCTGTCTCGGTCGATCCCCTCGACGGCGGCGCGGTCACCGCATTCGCGCACGAGCACGCGATCGACCTGGTCGTGGTGGGCCCGGAGGCTCCCCTCGTCGCCGGCGTCGCCGATGCCCTGCGGGTGCGGGGCATCCCCGTGTTCGGACCGGGCAAGGCGGCCGCACAGCTGGAGGGCTCGAAGTCGTTCGCGAAGCGGGTCATGGACGCCGCCGGCGTGCCCACCGGTCGCGCCGTCCGTGCCGCCACCACCGCCGAGGTCGAAAGCGCTTTCGACGAACTCGGTGCCCCCTACGTGGTCAAGGCCGACGGCCTGGCTGCGGGCAAGGGCGTCATCGTCACGTCCGACCGCGCCGAGGCCCTCGCGCACGCCGAGCAGTATCTTCCCGCCGGCCCGGTGCTGATCGAGGAGTTCCTCTCCGGCCCCGAGGTCTCCCTCTTCTTCCTGAGCGATGGCGACACCGTGCGTGCGCTCAGCCCCGCACAGGACTTCAAGCGCGCGCTCGACGGCGACGCCGGACCCAATACGGGTGGCATGGGCGCCTATTCGCCGCTGCCCTGGCTCGCCGAGCAGTTCGGCAGCGAGCAGGCCTTCGTCGAGGAGGTCACGCGAGACGTGGCGCTCCCCGTGGTGCGCCAGCTCGATGCCGAGGGCACGCCGTTCATCGGGCTGCTCTACGCGGGGCTGATCCTGACCCCGGCCGGTGTGCGCGTCATCGAGTTCAACGCGCGTTTCGGCGACCCCGAGACGCAGATCGTGCTGCCACGGCTGGTCACCCCACTGTCGGAGCTGCTGTTCGCCGCGGCATCCGGAACCCTCGAGGACCAGCCGGAGCCCGTGTTCAGCGACGAGGTCGCGATCACGGTCGTGCTGGCCAGCGAAGGCTACCCCGAGGCGCCGCAGACCGGGCGGCCGATCGAGGGCCTCGCAGACGCCGCCGCCGTCGAAGGCGTCCGCCTCGTGCACGCCGCGACCGCGAGCCCGGACGCGCCCGGTGGATCGCTCATCGCCACCGGCGGCCGTGTGCTGAACGTGGTGGCCGTCGCCTCCGACTTCCGCACTGCGCGCGACCGGGCCTATGAAGCGATCGCCCGCATCCGCCTCGACGGTTCGCACTACCGCACCGACATCGCCGCCCGCGTCGCCGAGTAGCCTCCGCGAGCACACGACCTCCCTACGCAGACTTCCCGTGCACTCGGCGAGTGCACGGGAAGTCGATGCGAATGCGTGGAGCTGACGCCCTTCAGAGGACCTTCGAGAGGAAGTCCTTCAGGCGCTCGTTCTTGGGCGAGCCGAAGAGCTCTGCGGGCGGGGCCTCCTCGACGACGACGCCGCCGTCCATGAAGACCGTGCGGCCGGAGACCTCGCGGGCGAAGCCCATCTCGTGCGTCACCAGCACCATGGTCATGCCGCCGGAGGCCAGATCGCGGATGACCTGCAGCACCTCGCCGACCATCTCCGGGTCGAGCGCGCTCGTGGCCTCGTCGAACAGCATGATCTCGGGGTCCATGGCGAGTGCACGGGCGATGGCCACGCGCTGCTTCTGCCCGCCGGAAAGGGACGCCGGCTTCGCATCCGCCTTCTCCGAGAGACCGACCCGCTCCAGGAGCGACAGCGCCCGTTCGCGCGCCTCGGCCTTCGTCATCTTCCCGCACTCGACCGGCGCGAGCGTGATGTTCTCGAGCACGGTCATGTGCGGGAACAGGTTGAAGTGCTGGAAGACCATGCCGATGCGCTGACGCACTTCGTCGAGCTTGACGCTCTTGTCGGTCAGGTCGACGCCGTCGATGACGACGTGCCCCGACGTGGGCTCCTCGAGCTTGTTGAGGCAGCGCAGCAGGGTGGACTTGCCCGAGCCCGAAGGCCCGATGACCGCCACGACCTCGCCATCCTCCACAGCCAGGTTGATGCCCTTGAGCACCTCGTTGTCACCGAACGACTTGTGCAGGTCCTGCACCAGGATCTTGCTCATGCGTTGAACGTCCTCTCCAGGCGGTTCGCGAGCAGCGTCAGCAGCGTGATCACGACGAAGTAGATGATGGCGACGATCGTCAGCACCTGGGCCGACAGGTACGTCGAGGCGATGATCTGACGGGAGACGAACGTGAGCTCCGCGAGACCGATCACGCTGATCAGCGACGTGTCCTTGAGGGTGATGATGCCCTGGTTGACGAACGAGGGGATCATGATGCGGAACGCCTGCGGGAGCACGACCTTCTGCATCGTCTTCCAGTGTCCGAGTCCCAGCGAGCGCGAGGCCTCGTTCTGTCCGGGATCGACCGCCTGGATGCCACCGCGGATGATCTCCGTCATGTACGCACCCGTGTTGAGCGAGAGCGTGATGGCACCGGCGACGAACGGGTTGAACGTGAGACCGGGGAACAGCTGCGGGATCGCGAAGAACACGAAGAACGCCTGGATGAGGATCGGGGTGCCGCGGAAGACGTAGACGTAGGCGGTGGCGATCCACCGGAACGGCGCGAACTTCGAGACTCGACCGAAGCCGAAGACGAGCCCCAGGATGAACGCGGCCACGATGGCGACGATCGTCGCGAGGATCGTGAGCCAGAGACCCTCCATGAGCGCGGGCCAGTACTGCACCGCGACCGAGATGATGTCGGTGGGCTGCGTCGACTTCTCGCCGCCGGAGAGATACGTGTCGACGATCTTGTCGTACTCGCCGGACGCCTTCAGGTTCGAGAGGCCCGCGTTGAACTTCTCGATCAGCTCGGGGTGCTGGCCCTTGTTGACCGCGAAGCCGTACTCGCCGCCCAGTTCCGGCTGACCGATGAGGCGGAAGCCGGACCCCTGCTGGATGCCGTAGGCCAGCACGGGGAAGTCCTCGAAGTAGCCGACGGCCTGACCGGCCTTGACCGCATCGACCATGTCGGTCGTGTCCTGATACGGGGTGACCCGGAAGCCGTACTCGCCCTTGTTCTCATCGGCGAAGGTCTGCCCCTGCGTGCCGGTCTTGACGGCGACGGTCTTGCCGTCCAGGTCGTCGAGGGACTGGATGTCGCTGGCTTCGAGCACGCCGAGCTGGACACCACTGGTGAAGTACGGCTCGCTGAAGTCGAAGGCCTTCTGCCGCTCCTCGGTGATCGACATACCGGCCATGACCGCGTCGACCTGGTTCGACTGCAGCGCCTGCACGGCGGCGTCGAAGCCGAGCTGGCGGATCTCGACCTCGAACCCCTGATCCTTCGCGATCGCGCGGAGCAGGTCCATGTCGATGCCGACGAGGTTGCCGTCCTGATCGGTGAACTCGAACGGCGCGAACGTCGTGTCCGTACCGATGACGTACTTGTCGCCGTCGCTCGCGGCGGTGGCGGGTGCGGCTCCGGCGAGGAGCGCTCCGACGGCGACGAAGGCGACGAGCGCGGCAGCGCCTGCGGTGCGCATCGAGCGGCGCAGACGGCTCACCGCGGCGGATGGGTTTCGGATCACGACGTGTGCTCCCCGGGTCGACAGCAGCGACCGGACGACCGCCGAGGATCTACCCTAGCTCCCGGCGAGTCGTGTGCCCGAAACGTCGATCCAGTAGCGCCGCACCAGGGGCTGCCCGGCTTCCGGCGCATCGATCACGTCTTCGAGCTCGCCACCGGCCCCTTCGATGGTGCGGATGGAGCCGATGTTGTCGTCGTCGCAGGTGAGCATCACACGGTCGTAGCCGTCGGCCTTCGCGGCGCGCAGCATGAGGCGCAGAGCCTCGCGCACGATCCCCTCGCGGCGCCTCGTCGGGATCACGGAGTAGCCGATGTGGCCGCCGAAGCGGCGGAGGTGGTCGTTGAGTTCGCGGCGGAAGGAGAGGAAGCCGACGACGTGGTCGCCGTCGGTGATCCAGTAGTAGTCGCACGGCACATGGCCCTCAGGGAGCTCGGCGCCCGGGGTCGCGTACAGCGCCGCCTTCTCGACGATGGCCTCTCCCGCAGCCCGGTCGGGGACGAAACCCTTCTCGATACCGCCGCCGTCGATGTGTCCGCCCTCGAACTCGGCCACCGCGGCGGCCCAGGAGTCGAAGAGGTCGATGCTCGGTCGTGAGAGTGCGATCGTCATCGCCCGATGACACCACATTCGCCGGACCACCGCAAACCTGTCAGCGACCTCGGAGGAGATCGGCGATGGAAACATCTTCATCGAGCTGCGGCCAGTGGATGCCCTCCCCGACGCCGATCAAGCGCCAGACCGCACGTTCCGCGACGCTCGCAGCGGCTAGCCGCGGGAACCAGTCGAGAGGAACGCTGATCGTGCGTCCGTCCTTCATCCGTACGTGCAGTTCGCGCTCATCGATCACGACGCCGACCGCGACAGCGTCATCCACCGAAGTGCTCATGCCACGCCTCCTCGATCAGATCGCGTCGGTGTTCGATCAACCGACGAAGCAGTCGCAGCTCTCGGTCGTCGAATCTCGTCTTCGCGGCCGATTCTACTGGCCGCAGCCAGAACTTCGCGGTGAATTCCGCCCGCTCCACGCGCACATGCGGGGGCTCCGATCCCTCGTTGCTGTAGAAGAAGAATCGGTACCCGCGCACTCGCATGACCGTAGGCACGGGGTGACGGTAACGTGATCGCCCTCCCTCTCCAGGGCGCGAACGACGACGATCCCGAGAGGTGCGGGATACACACCTCACGGGATCAATCGTGGAGGGAGGGTCGTCGACTACTCGGGACGCGCGGCCACGGGCTCCGCAGCCTCCGTCTTGTCATAGCGGCCGAGGAACAGCGAGGCGATGAGGGCGACCACCATCACGCACGCCGGCAGCAGGATCGCCTGCGACATGCCTGCGGCGAAGCCTTCGGCCACCTGTGGCGGCAGCGTCCCTCCGGTGGAGCCACCCGCCGGCGCATCGGCAAGACCCGGAAGGTTCGCCTCGAGCCGGGACTGCATGAACGCAGCAATGGAGGCCGAGCCGATGACCGAACCGATGGTCCTGGTGGTGTTGTAGATACCGGCACCTGCACCCGCCTGGCGCGGCGGGAGCTTGCGCGTCGCGGTCGTGGCGAGCGGACCCCACATTCCGGCGTTGCCGACGCCCATCAGCGCGGAGGGCAGCAGGAACATCCACATCGCGGTGTCCATGTTGATCAGAGCCGAGTACCAGATGAGTGCCCCGGCGACGCAGAGCAGCCCCGGGATCAGGATGATGCGCGGATCCACGCGGTCGAGCAGCTTCCCCGCGACCGGAGCGAGAACGCCCGAGAGCACGGCCATCGGGATCAGCAGCAGCGCGGCCTCGGTGGGGGTGAGACCGCGCGCGGTCTGGAGGAAGAACATCATCGGCAGCGACATGCTCGTCACCGTGAAGCCGACCGCGGCGATCGCCACGTTCGCTCCCGAGAAGTTGCGGTCGCGGAACAGTTCGAGCGGAACCAGGGGCTCGCTGCGGGTCTTGGCCTGCTGCAGGATGAACAGTCCGAGCACCACGAGTCCCACGATGATCAGGCTCCACACCGAGATCGGACCCCAGATCACACCCCAGTCGTACTTCTCCCCCTCTTGGAGACCGAACACGATGAGGAAGAGGGCCACGGCGCTCAGCACCACGCCCACGATGTCGAAGCGGTGCGGGTGAGTCGCCAGCTTCGGGACCAGGCGCCAGGCGAGCACGAAGGCGACGATGCCGACCGGGATGTTCACGAAGAAGATCCACTCCCAGCCGAACCCGTCAACGAGCAGGCCGCCGACGAGCGGGCCGACGAGGGTGGCGACACCGGCAGTGGCACCCCACAGGCCCATCGCGGCGCCGCGGCGGTCCGGCGGGAACGTGCGGGTGATCACGGCCATGGTCTGCGGGGTCATGAACGCCGCGCCGAGGCCCTGCACGGCGCGAGCGACGATCAGACCCTCGAGGGTCGTCGACAGTCCGCACCACAGCGAGGCGAGGGTGAAGACCGCGAGGCCGATCAGGTAGATGTTCTTCGGCCCGAACCTGTCGCCCAGGCGTCCGGTGATCAGCAGCGGCACGGCGTAAGCGAGCAGGTAGGCGCTCGTGACCCACACGACGTTGTCCAGGTTGTTCGTGTTCGGGTCGAGCGCCGCCTTGATCGCCGGGTTCGCGACCGACACGATCGTGGTGTCGACGAGGATCATGAAGAAGCCGATGACCAGCGCCCAGAGGGCAGGCCACGGGCTCGTGGGCTTGTGCCCCGCGGAGTAGGTGCCGGTCGACGGACCGGAGGTCGAGGGCGCGGACACCGGCGGGCGGTCTCCGTCGCGAGGGGTATCTGTCATTGCTGTGCGGCCTTTCGCTGAGCGCGGTAGCGGTCTGAGTTCTGGAATGCCGAGGGACCCCACGGCAGGACTTGGGTCTCGAGGCGGTCGAGGAGGGAGTCGAGCCAGCCGAGCTCCGCGGCCAGCAGAGCCTCCTGGCGTTCGATCTCGACGAGCACCTGCTCGGGAACGCTCTTCTCCCGTGCCGCGTGCAGACCGTCGCGGTGCCTCGCGTGATCCTCGACGAGGGCGAGGCGCCTCGCCCGAAGGAGGTCGATGACCTCCGGTCGCTCGAGGTTGTGCGCCTCGGCGAGCGCGATACGGAAGTCCGCAGGGCGATCGATGCGGGGCAGCTCGCGCTGCACCCACGTCATGACCGCTTCGCGTCCGGCATCCGTCAGGGCGTAGGTGGTGCGCTCCGGGCGGTTGCCCTCGCGGTCGATGCCCAACTCGTCGATCAGACCCGCGCGGTGCAGTCGGGAGACCGTGTGGTACAGCGTCCCGTTCGTGATCGTGAGCAGGCGGTCGTCGTGACGGGCGCGCATGAGACGCACCATCTCATAGGGGTGCATGTCGCCCTCACGCAGCAGCGCGAGCACCATCACCCCCATGGGGGTGAGCCGATCGACAGCGTCCTTCGCCATGCCCCTCACCTCAAATAGTCCATGTGGACTATACGCCTCTTTCGGCGGAGCGAACAGCCGCGATCCGCCTACAGCGACACGGCTGCGAGGTGGGCCGGATCGAGCGGGCGGTCCGCGTAGACGAGGCGCCAGACGGACGGATCGGGGTTGCCCGCATCCGGTGCCCTGTGCACGAGTTCGAGGCCGACCTTCTCGGCGACCTTCGCCGACGCATGGTTGTGCTCGACGAGATAGGCGATCACGGGGCGGTCGGGATCGACCGCACGCGCCTGCTCGACGGCGGCGAACGCGAGTTCGGTGGCGTACCCGTTCCCGTGATGATCGGTCGACAGCCGGTACCCGAGGTTCCAGACCGCGTCGCCGAGGAGCGTGCACCCGCCGTTTCCGATCACCTCACCCGATGAACGCAACCGGACCACCCACGATCCCAACCCGGCGCGAGCCCAGCTCGCCTCCCAGCGCGCCATGCCCGCACGAGTGTCTTCAGGCCGCTGGTGCCGAAGGGACGGGTAGTGCGTCCACACCCGCGGATCGGCGGAGATCGTGAACAGCGCGTCAAGATCGCCCTCGACCGGACGCGAGAGCCGAAGACGCGGCGTGAGGATGTCGTCCGTCATGCCACCAGGCTAGATCGCCCCTCTGACGCCGGGACCACGGCATTCGGTGACCGCGGGAACCGGGATAATGGGCGGGTGAGCACACCTTCAGAAGGCACGGCACAGAGCATCCCCGGCTGGCGGCACATCTACTCGGGCAAGGTCCGCGACCTGTACGCCTCGGAGGATCCTGCGGACACTCGCATCCTCGTCGTCGCCTCCGACCGCGTGAGCGCCTTCGATTTCGTGCTCTCCCCCGGCATCACAGACAAGGGTGCTCTGCTGACGCGGCTGAGCCGCTGGTGGTTCGCACAGCTCTCCGATTTCCCCAACCACATCGCCGAGGGCGAGCTCCCGGATGCGGTCGCCGATCGGGCTATGCTCGCGCAGTCGCTCGAGATGCTGCCGATCGAATGCGTCGTGCGCGGCTACATCACGGGGTCGGGCTGGGTCGAGTACCAGGAGAGCGGCACCGTCTGCGGCATTCCGCTGCCCGCCGGCCTGCAGAACGGCGACCGCCTGCCGGAGCCGCTGTTCACCCCGGCCTACAAGGCGCCGATGGGCGAGCACGATGAGAACATCACGTTCGAGCGCGCCGTCGAGCTGGTCGGCGTCGAGCGCGCGGCCGAGCTGCGCGACACCTCCCTCGCGATCTACGCCCGCGCGGCGGCGATCGCCGAGGAGAAGGGCCTGATCCTCGCCGACACCAAGTTCGAGTTCGGGACGGATGCCGACGGCACCCTGCGCCTGGCCGACGAGGTGCTCACGAGCGACTCCTCGCGATACTGGGATGCGGAGGCCTGGCGCACCGGCACAACGCCGAACGAGCGGATGGCGAGCTTCGACAAGCAGATCGTGCGCGATTGGATGGCCGCCAACTGGGATCAGCAGGGCGAGCCGCCGCTGCTCCCGGAAGATATCGTCGCACGCACCGCCGACCGCTACCGCGAGCTGATCGAGCGCCTCGGCGCCTGAGCGCTCCCGATCTCCGGGTCCCGATCTCCGGGGTCCCGATCTCCGCACGGACCTCCGCATGGACCTCCGCACGGATGCATGACGATCAGGCGGAGGCATGACTCTCGGCCGCGGACCCCTCATGCATCCGTCGCTCACACCTGCAGGTGTGAGAGGGATGAGCGTTCAGGGGAAACTCAGGAATCGGTAGTGTTGCTCCGGCACTCCTGCCATCCCCCGAACCTTGAGGAGCCCGCATGGCCCTGTGGAAGCTGCACGGAAACGGCCGCACGGTCGAGCCCGGCGCCGTCGTCCGTCCCGATGAGCGTCTGAACTGGCCCGCCACGATCGCGATCGGGCTCCAGCATGTCGTGGCCATGTTCGGCGCCACGTTCCTCGTGCCGATCATCACCGGGTTCCCGGTCGCCACCACGCTGCTCTTCAGCGGCGTGGGCACGATCCTGTTCCTTCTCGTGACCCGCAACAAGCTGCCCAGCTACCTCGGTTCGTCGTTCGCCTTCATCGCACCGGTCACCGCTGCGACCGCCTCCGCGAACATGGGAACCGCCCTGGCCGGAATCGTCGCGGTCGGCGTGCTCCTGGCGATCATCGGCGTCGTGGTGCACACGGTCGGCGTGAAGTGGGTCGACCGTTTCCTCCCGCCGGTCCTGGCCGGAACCATCGTCGCGCTCATCGGTTTCAACCTCGCGGGCGCAGCGCACAACAACTACGCCGCCGCCCCTGTGACCGCGACGTTCACCCTCGCCATCACGATCCTCTTCGCCGTCGTCTTCCGCGGATTCCTCGGACGCATCTCGATCTTCCTCGGCGTCATCGCCGGGTACATCTTCGCGGCGTTCCGCGGTGAGCTCGACTTCTCGGCCGTGGAGAAGGCCGACTGGGTCGGTCTTCCCACCTTCACCTTCCCGAACTTCACCGAGCCCGGCACCCTCACGGCACTCGCGATGTTCCTCCCGGTCGTCCTCGTGCTGATCGCCGAGAACGTCGGACACGTACGCGGTGTCGCGACCATGACCGGTGACGCGACCGTGAACCAGCAGACCGGCAAGGCGCTGATCGCCGACGGCGTCTCGACGACCCTCGCCGGATTCTTCGGCGGATCGGGCACCACGACCTACGGCGAGAACATCGGCGTGATGGCGTCGACGCGCGTGTACTCCACCGCGGCCTACTGGGTGGCCGGCGCAGCCGCGATCCTGCTCAGCCTCTCCCCCAAGTTCGGCGAGGTCATCAACTCGGTGCCCGCCGGTGTGCTCGGCGGCGTGACGACCGCACTGTACGGCCTGATCGGCGTCATCGGCATCAAGATCTGGGTCGACAACCGCGTCGACTTCTCGCGCCCGGTCAACCAGTACACGGCAGCCGTCGCGCTCATCATGGCCGTCGGCGGGTTCATGATCAAGGACGAGGCCTCCGGCTTCGAGCTCGGCGGCATCGTCATCGCCACGGTGGCGGCGATCCTGATCTACCACCTGGGCAACCTGATCGCCCGCCTGCGCAAGACGGGTGCCGACGACCCGAAGCCGCTCGAAGCCGTCGGCCCGCTCGGCGGAGACCCCGCCTGATCACTCCCGCGCATACTCCGGTCGCACTCCGGTCGCACTTTCTGCCGCTCTCGGGCCTCTAAGACGACAGAAAGTGCGACCGGAGCAGGAGTGGCTGCTCAGGAGATGAGGGCGAGAACGGCGTCAGCGGGAACCACCGCTGCGAGCTCCGCACGCTGCGACAGGATCCCTGCCCGGTGGGCGGCGACCGTGGTCTCCATCTTCATGGCGTCGAGGACCGCGACCGGGTCGCCCTCCGCCACATCGGCTCCGTCGTCGACGAGCCAGCGCACGAGCGTGCCCGGCACCGGCGCGCGCAGTTCTGCCGGGTCGGTCGAGGACGCCTCCGCCGCAGGATCGGCCGGCCTGCCGAATCCGGCCAGCATCGCGGCGGGCAGTCCGAGCACGACCCGTCGCCCGTCGATCTCGACGGGGAAGCGCTGCAGAGCAGCATCCGGCACGACTGCAGGCCGCGCCTGCGTCTCCAGCTTCGGCAGCAGGGCGCTCTCGATCCACTGCGTGTGCACCGCGAAGGACTCCGTGGCGAACGCCTCGTGGTCGAGCGCCATCACGTCGAACTGGATGACCGTCGCCGGGCCATCGACGGTGAGCTCGCGCAGAGCCCGCCGCGCGCGCACGATGGCCGCGTCGCGGGACTCGGCGTGCACGATGAGCTTGGCGATCATCGAGTCGAACGCCGGCTGCACCACATCCCCCTCTTCGATGCCGCTGTCCCAGCGCACACCAGGGCCGCCGGGGATCCGCAGCCGCTCGACGCGACCGGGGCTCGGCAGAAAACCGCGGCCGGGGTCTTCGGCGTTGATCCGGAACTCGAAGGCATGCCCGACCGGCTTCGGTGTCTCGACGATCGACGGGCCTTCCCCGAACGCGATGCGGAACTGCTCGCGCACGAGGTCGGTTCCGGTGACCTCCTCGGTGACCGGATGCTCCACCTGGAGTCGGGTGTTGACCTCGAGGAACGAGATGGTGCCGTCGGCCGCGAGCAGGAACTCCACCGTGCCCGCCCCGCGATACCTCACCTCACCGCAGATAGACCGCGCCGCATCGTGGAACCGTGTGCGCTGCTCGACGGAGAGGCCGGGAGCCGGCGCCTCCTCGATGAGCTTCTGATTTCGGCGCTGCATCGAGCAGTCGCGATCGCCGACGACCACGACGCCGCCGAGCCCGTCACCGAGCACCTGCACCTCGATGTGTCGCGGGCTCTCGAGGAAGCGCTCGACGAAGCACTCCCCCCGGCCGAACGCCGCTACCGCCTCACGGGTGGCCGCATCGAAGGCCTCGGCCACCTCGGACAGCTCCCGCACGACCTTGAGCCCGCGACCGCCCCCGCCGAACGCCGCCTTGATCGCGATGGGCAGTCCGTGCTGCTCGGCGAACGCCACGGCCTCCTCGGGCCCGGCCAGCGGCTCATCGGTGCCGGCAGCCAGCGGCGCTCCGACCTGCTGAGCGATACGGCGGGCGGTCATCTTGTCGCCGAGCGCGTCGATGCTCGCGGGCGTCGGTCCGATCCAGACCAGCCCCGCCTCCTCCACAGCCCGCGCGAACGCAGCGCTCTCCGACAGGAATCCGTATCCGGGGTGCAAGGCGGTCGCCCCCGACTGCCGAGCGGCGGCGAGCAGCGCATCGATGGAGAGATACGTGTCGGCGGCGGTGACACCACCCAGTCCCACGGCCTCATCGGCCAGACGTACATGCAGGGCGTCGGCATCCTGATCCGCATAGACCGCGACGGATGCGTACCCGGCTTCGACACAGGCGCGGATGACGCGCACCGCGATCTCGCCACGATTCGCGATCAGGACCCGCTGCGTGGTCGGCACGGTCGACACGGTGGTCATGAGGACTCCTTGACGGTGAAGCGGAGGCGCACTCCCGGAGCCAGCTGACCTGCGAGGTCGAGACTGCGATCCGTGAGCGCTCCGATGATGGGGTATCCGCCGGTGAGCGGATGGTCGGGCAGGAACAGGACCGGCTGTCCGTCGGGCGGCACCTGGATCGCACCGGTGACGGCGCCCTCGCTCGGGATCTCTCCTCCGAGAGCGCGCTCCAGCGGCACCTGGCCCTGCAGTCGGATGCCGACGCGGTCGGAACGCGGCGTGACGGTCCATTCCTGACCGGTGAGGGTCTCGACCGCTGCGGTCGTGAACCAGTCGTCGCGCGGGCCGAGGGTGATCTCCAGGTCGACGAGATCGCCGGGGGCGGGGAGCTCGCGGGCGACGACAGACGGGTCGACGGCATACCGGCCGGCGTCGCCGATGGGGAGCACCGTGCCCGCTGTCAGTGCGAGGGGCCCGAGCCCGGCGAGGGTGTCGGCGGCACGACTGCCGAGGGCCGAGACCGCATCCACTCCACCGCGGACGGCGATGACGTACCGCAGCCCGCGCTCGGGGTGAGCGAGCGTCAGTTCGTCGCCGTCGACGGTGACGAAGGGCTCGCCGTGCGCTACAGGACGAACGTCTCCTCCGGCCTCTTCCAGCGTGAGCGCGCCGGAAGCCCCCGTGACGGCGGCGACACCGGCTCCGCGGAACCGCAGCACGACACCCCCGACGCTCTCGAGAACCGCCGCCAGGGCCGTATTGCCCACTGCGCGGTTCGCGTCGCGCATCGCCCGGCGGTCCGCCACCCCGGAGGCCGAGACCCCGAGCGCGGCATAGCCCGAGCGGCCGGCATCCTGCACCAGCAGCTGCAGTGACGCACGGACGACCTCGACGGCCGCCTCTGCGCCGCGAACCGTGCCCTCCGCATCGACGGGGGAGGGTTGCGGCACGGCTCGCCGGGCGGGAGCCGGAGCGCCTCCGGTTCGGTCCAGCCGAGCCTCGTCCCGCACACGCTCGAACCGCACGGCGGTCCCCGGCGACAGCAGGGCGGGCGGGTCCCGGTCGATGTCCCACATCGCGGCATCCGTGCGTCCGATGAGCTGCCATCCGCCGGGGCTCTCGCGCGGGTACACCCCGGTGAACTCCCCCGCGAGCGCGACAGATCCGGCGGGCACACGGGTGCGCGGAGACGCGCGGCGCGGCACATCGAACAGGGGGTCGCTGCTCACGACGTATCCGAACCCAGGGGCGAATCCGGAGAATGCGACCCGCCAGTGGGCGGCGAGGTGCCGGTTCACGAGTTCCTCCGCCGTCACGCCCAGCAGAGATGCCGCTTCCTCGAGGTCTTCGCCGTCGTAGCGCACGGGCACCGTGACCTCTCCCGTGCCTGGCAGATGCGCGGTGTCGATCGGCGTCGCGGCGAGCGCGGTCGCAAGGTCGGATGCCGAGACGCGAAGCGGATCGAAGCGCACGAGCACGGTACGGGCGCCGGGGATGCGCTCGACGATGCCGGGAACGCCCTCCCAGGCGAGGTTCAGACGCATCGCCTGGTCGAGGTCGTCCGCCTCGACGAGAAGAGCATGATCGGATGCCGTGCGGATGCGCATCAGACGAGGTGCTCCGTGTTCATCGTGCGCCCGCGAACGGTGCGATCGTGATGCCCGCGTCCTGCAGCATCTGCTTGGTCGCCGCCGCCATCGCCACCGAACCAGGGCTGTCGCCGTGCACGCAGATCGACTGGGCGACCACGGGTACGTCGGTGCCGTCGATCGCACGGATCACGCCCTCGGAGGCGAGGCGCACCATGCGCTCCGCGACCGCGTCGGGATCGTGCAGCACCGCCCCCTCCTCGGCACGCGACACCAGCTGCCCGTCGGGCTGATAGGCGCGGTCGGCGAAGGCCTCCGCGGCGACCGCGAGTCCGGCGCGCGCGGCGACATCGAGCACGACGCCCCCGGAGAGTCCCAGCAGCACCAGGCTCGGATCGATCGCGCGGATCGCCGCCACGACGGCCTTCGACTGCCGTTCGTCGCGCGCGATCGTGTTGTAGAGCGCACCATGCGGCTTGACGTATGAGACCCTCCCGCCGACAGCGGCGGCGAGTCCCACGAGAGCACCGAGCTGGTACTCGACGTGCGCCTGCAGCGAGGCCGAGTCGATGTCGACCTTCGTTCGTCCGAAGTTCTCGTAGTCGCGGTAGCCGGGATGCGCGCCGATCACGACGCCGCCCTGCACTGCTGCTGCGAGCGTCTCGCGGATGCCCTCAGGGCTCCCCGCATGGAACCCGCATGACACGTTGGCGCTCGTGACGAGGCGCAGCATGCTCGCATCGTCACTGACGATCCGGTCGGCGACGTTCTCGCCGAGGTCCGAGTTCAGGTCGATCGACGTCATGCGATCACGCTCCGATTCCGAGGAAGGCGAAGATGGGGCCGACCGAGACGATCCCCATGTACCAGGTCAGCAGCGTCACGAGCGTACCGGCGACGAGCAGCCACATCGGGTACTTCTTCGAGCCGAGCAGGTCGCGGCGGAACCAGCCGATGTACATGAACACCGTGAGTCCGATCGGCAGGATCAGGCCGTTGAAACCGCCGACGAAGACGAGGATCGCCGCGGGTGCCGTGCCGATCGACAGATACACCGCCAGCGACACCACGATGAAGGCGACGGTCGCCAGCTGCAGGGGCCAGCTTCCCTTGAGCTTCGTGGTGAAGGTGGAGAGGAAGGTGGCGGAGGTGTACGCCGCCCCGATGACCGAGCTGATCGCGGCGGCCCAGAAGATCGCGCCGAAGATGCGGAGTCCGGCATCGCCGAGCACCGCGCCGAACGCCTGACCGGCGGGGTTCGCGCCCTGACCGGAGAGGTCGAGCGTGACGCCCGAGGCCACGACCCCGAGGATCGCGAGGAACAGCACGTAGCGCATGACGCCGGTGACGAGGATGCCGTTGGTCGCCGCGCGCATCACGGAGCGGGCGTGCTCCGGTCCGGTGTGGCCGGAGTCGAGGTAGCGGTGGGCGCCGGAGTAGGTGATGTACCCGCCGACGGTTCCGCCGACGATGGTCGTGATGGTGGCGAAGTTCAGTTCATCCGGCACGAACGTCTGGCGCAGGGCCTCGCCGATCGGCGGCTGCGCGATGACGGCCACGACCACGGTCATGACGATCATGCCGATGCCGAGCACGACGAGCACGACGTCCATCACCGGTCCCGCCTTCTTCACGAGGAAGATGATGATCGCGAGGGCCGCGGTGACGATGCCGCCGAGCTTGGTGTCGATTCCGAGTAGAGCGTTCAGTCCGAGCCCACCACCGGCGATGTTGCCGATGTTGAACGCCAGCCCGCCGATCACGACGAGCACGGCGATCAGGTGCCCCGAGAAGGGGATGGCGCTGTTGGCGAGTTCGCCGGCGCGCTTGCCCGACGAGGTGATCATGCGCCAGACGTTCAGCTGCACCGCGATGTCGACGAGGATCGAGATGAGGATCGCGAACGCGAAGGCCGCCCCCATCGTCGCCGTGAACGTGGCGGTCTGCGTGATGAAGCCGGGGCCGATGGCGCTGGTGGCCATGAGGAAGATCGCGCCGATGACGGCGCTGCGGCCCGCGCGCTTCTTCGCGGACGAGAGGCGGGCCTCGTCCTCCGGGGAGAGGGAGGCGGTGGTCTGCTCAGACATGCGGGGGGATTCCCATCGTCGTTGGTGGGTGTCGGGTGACCCCCAGTGTAGAACGGATAGAACCCGATTGTTCAACAATCGTGTTACGGCCGTGCTACAGAGCGGTTGCTTTCGTGTGATCCCTCACGGCCACCCGCAGACGATCCGACCACGGCGCCACCTACGATGAAGGCATGAACCAGCAGGGCGTGCTCGCCGACGTGCTCCGACAGCGCATCATCGACGGCGACTTCGCTCCGGGGTCGCGACTGTCCGAGTCCGCCCTCGCCGAGCAGTTCGACGTCTCGCGCAACACCCTCCGTGAAGCATTCCGTGTGCTCGCCGAGCAGGGGCTCGTCGAACACATCCCGCATCGCGGCGTCTCGGTGGCATCCCCCACCATCGCCGACGTGATCGACATCTACCGCGCCCGCCGTGTGATCGAGTGCACGGCGCTGCGCCAGTCCGAGCCGGAGCACCCCGCCGTACAGCTCATGCGCGATGCGCTGGCCGAGGCCGAGGAGCAGCTGCCGCACGAGGACTGGCGGCGCATCGGCAGCGCCAACATGGCCTTCCACGACGCGATCGTCGCCCTCGCCGACAGCGCACGCCTCTCCCGCACCTACCGAGACGTCGCCGCCGAGCTGCGCCTCGTCTTCCTCGAGATCGACGAGCCGCGATCACTGCATGAGCCGTTCGTCCGGCGCAACCGCGCGGTGCTCACCGCCTTGCTGGAGCGCGGGCCCGAGGCGGCCACCGAAGAGCTCGAGCGCTACCTCACGGCATCCGAGCGCAGCGTGTTGGGGGCCTTCGCCCGCATGGGTCACCCCTGACCCCCGACCTCTCGCGACGTCGGACAAACACGTTCGACCAGAACAGCATTCGGTATTTCTGACCTGAGTGCATAAATCTGTGAACGTGCCGGGAGATGCCTTGCGATCCCGTGAGAGGCATGGTTACCGTGAGCGGACTTCGGAGCGATCGACGACGCAGAGTTGCCCGCCTTTCTCCCCGAGGGCCGCGCACCGAGGGGGCGCGCGGAATCGTTCAGATCGAAAAGGACAAGTACTTTGCGACTCACGAGAAAACTGGCGTTCGCCGCTACCGCGGCTGCTGCGCTCTGCCTCGGCACGGTCATCCCCGCTGCCGCGAACTCCGCACCCGACGCCGACGACATCCCCACCTTCCAGGAGTTCGAGGCGTCGACCTACCGAGACATCGACGGAGCCTACGTCGTCAACGGGGACGAGGTGATCTCCAACCAGGGCGAGCTGCGGTCGTTCTACGAACAGCTCCTGGGCGCCGATCCCGTGACCAACGGCCTCATCGTCAACACGGTCAACAGCATCGACGACAAGTGGTCCGACGCGCAGGCGAGTGCTCTCACCTATTGCGTCAGCACGGCATTCGGTGCACGTCACGCCGACGTCGTGAGCGCGATGGAAAGCGGCGCCGCGCTCTGGGAGGCCGCATCCTCGAAGATCGACTTCATCTACGACAGCAGCGCCGATGCCAACTGCACGACGCGCAACAACGCCGTCCTCTTCTCCGTGGAGCCCGTGCAGACGACGCAGTACATCGCCCGAGCCTTCTTCCCCAGCACGGCGCCGCGCCTGCAGAACGTCCTCATCGACGACTCGATCTGGACCCCGGGCTCGTCCTGGACCCCGACGAATGTGCTGGGTCATGAGCTCGGCCACGTGCTCGGCTTCCGCCATGAGCACACCCGCCCCGAGGCCGGCACCTGCTTCGAGGACAACAACTGGCGTCCGCTGACGCCGTATGACTCGTCGTCGATCATGCACTACCCGCAGTGCAACGGATCATCCGCCGATCTGTCGATGACGAGCGTCGACACCGCCGGAGTCGTCGCACTCTACGGAAACTGACACCGTCCACTCGAACCCTGTCGGAATCAGCGGGGCCCGGTCGTTCACGACCGGGCCCCGCGTCCGTACTGTTCGTCACGCGCGACGAACGACGCCGGGCTCAGCCGACACCGACCCACGGCTGTGGGCCTGGCCCGGAGGGGGCGCCAGGGCCACAGCCGTGTTCATCCCCTCCGCCGCAGGGCGCCCACCGGCGCGACCACTCAGGCGGAGGCGCGGATCACCAGCTCGGTCGGCAGGATCGTCGTGGTCGGCGGCTCTTCGCCTGCCAGTCGCGACAGCAGGACCCGGGCCATCGCCTCACCCTGCGCGTACATCGGCTGACGCATCGTGGTCAGCTGCGGATCGGTGGTGATGGCGACCGAGGAGTCGTCGAAACCGACCAGGGCGATGTCCTCCGGCACGCGCACACCCGCTGAGCGCAGTGCCGTCAGTGCGCCACGAGCCATCAGGTCGCTCGCGACGAAGATCGCATCCGGTCGTCCGCCGTCGAGCAGCCGCCTGGCGGCTTCCGCTCCGCTCGACTCGCTGTAGTCGCCTTCCTCCTCCGCATACGGGGTGAGTCCGGCATCAGCGAGAGCCGCGCGGAACCCCTGCACACGATCTTCCGAGGCGACCATCGTGAGCGGACCCGAGATCGTGGCGATGCGCGTGCGCCCGATGTCGATCAGGCGGCGGGTGGCGTTCTTCGCTCCGGCCACGTTGTCGACGTCGACGACGTAGTCGCCGTCGCGTCGACGCACGGGGCGTCCGCCGAAGACGACCGGCACGGCATCCGCGATCCGATCGACGAACGCGTCGCTCGTGTGATGCGACACGATCAACGCGCCGTCGACGCCGCCGTTGCGTACGAAGCTGGTCATCTTGTCGCCGGGGTCATCGCTCGCGATGAGCAAGTTGAGCAGGTAGTCCGAGCCGCCGAGTGCTCCCGTGATCCCGGCGACGATGGCCGCGAAGAACGGGTCGCCGAAGAAGCGGGTGGTGTCCTCCGGCACGATCAGGGCGATCGCGTGCGTCTGCCGGGAGGCGAGGGAGCGTGCCGCGCGGTTGGGCACGTAGTTCAGCTCGTCGATCGCGGCGCGCACGGCGGCGAGGGCCTCCGGACTCACGGCGGTCGACCCGTTCACGACGCGCGACACCGTCGATCGGGAGACACCGGCGGCGGATGCCACCTCTTCGATGGTCGCTCGGGGCGACATCAGCGTACGCACTCTTCCATCGCCCTATTCTCACCGGTCGGCGCGGGCTGCGACGACACTCCCCCTCCGCGTCGTGCAAACTGTCGCCTCTCGACCCCCCGGACGGGACCGCTCCGACGATGCGAATCGGGAGCGACGCGCTCATCAGAGCGCGCGGTCGCCGATGATGCGCGCGTACTCCCGCCCCGAGTCCTTGAGGGTGCGCTCCTGGGTGTCGTAGTCGACGCGGACGATGCCGAAGCGCTTGTCGTAACCCCACGCCCACTCGAAGTTGTCGAACAGCGACCAGTAGAAGTAGCCACGCACGTCCACACCCGCCTCCGCGGCGTCGAGCACCGCGCCGAGATGCAGTCGCAGGAACTCGGTGCGGTCGGCATCGTGCACGCGCGTCTCGCCGTCTTCGACCACCACGACGTCGTCGTAGGCTGCGCCGTTCTCGGTCATGTAGAGCACGGTGCCCGCGGGCTCGGCGTACTCGGCCCAGACGCGCTGCAGCACCCGGGTGAGACCCTCGGGCTGCACCTCCCAGTTCTGCGCCGTGCGCGGCAGGCCCCGCTCGACCGCATGGATGTCGTCGCTCGACGGATAGGGGCTGCGCCGCACTCGCTCGGTCTCGGGCTCCGCGGAGACGGGCCCTTCGACCGGCGCCGTGCCCGAGACGAGGTCGCCGTGGTAGTAGTTCACCCCTTGCGTGTCGATGTGCTGAGAGATGGTCTCGAGGTCGCCGTCATGGACCGCCGCCTCGAACCGTGCGACAGCCTCGGCGTCGACCGCGCGGATGTCGTCGACGATGTCGGCCGGGTAGCTGCCGCGGTAGATCGGGTCGAGGAACCAGCGGTTGAACTGTCCGTCCACGCGCCGGGCCGCGTCGATGTCGGCCGGATTCTGCGGATCGGCGGGGTCGGCGACCGTGTGGTTCAGGGTGATGCCGAGGTTGAGCGAGGCATCACGTCCACGGAGCTCCTGCACCGTCTTGCCGTGCGCGAGCAGCAGGTGGTGCGAGGCGAGCAGACCTTCCGCGATGCTGGTGTGCCCCGGTGCGTGCTCGCCTGCGGTGTAGGAGAGGAACGATGAGCACCACGGCTCGTTCAGCGTGGTCCACACGTTCACGCGATCGCCGAGAGCATCGTGCATGGTGCCGGCGTACTCCAGGAACCGGTCGACGGTGTCGCGATTGGTCCAGCCGCCCGCCTCCTGCAGCGCCTGCGGCATGTCCCAGTGGTACAGCGTCAGCCAGGGGAGGATGTCGGCGCTGAGCAGTTCGTCGACCAGGCGCTCGTAGAAGTCGACACCGGCCGCGTTCACCGCTCCCCCGTCGGGGCGCACCCGCGACCACGACGTCGAGAAACGATACGTCTGCAGGCCGAGCTGCTTCATGAGCGCCACGTCCTGCGGGTAGCGGTGATAGTGATCGCAGGCCACATCGCCGTTCTCCGCACCGACCACGGCACCCGGCTCACGCGAGAAGGCATCCCAGATGGATGCGGTGCGTCCGTCCTCGAACGCCGCCCCCTCGATCTGGTAGGCGGCGGTCGCGGCGCCGAACAGGAAGTTCTCGGGGAAGGAGCGGGTCATAGGGGTCATCCTTTCACCGCGCCCGCCATGATGCCACTGACCAGCTGGCGTCCGGCGACCACGAAGAGCACGAGCAGCGGGAGGGTCGCGAGCACCGCGCCGGCGAGCACGATCGAGTAGTCGATGTAGTACCCGGACTGCAGCTGGCTGAGCGCCGTCTGCAGGGTCGGGTTCTGCGGGGAGAGCACGATGAGCGGCCACAGGTAGTCGGTCCACGCGGTCATGAACGTGAAGAGTCCGAGGATCGCCATGGCCGGCCGGGCGGCGGGGAGCCCGACGGTCAGGAAGGTGCGGAACTGGTTCGCGCCGTCCATCCTCGCGGCCTCGATCAGCTCGTCCGGGATGACGTCTACCAGGTACTGCCGCATGAAGAACACGCCGAACGCGGTGACCAGCGTCGGCACGATGACCGCACCGATCGATCCGGTCCAGCCGAGCTCGCGCATCAGCATGAACAACGGGATGATGCCCAGCTGCGTCGGGATCGCCATCGTCGCGATGACGAAGATCATCAGTCCGTCGCGGCCCTTAAAGCGCAGCTTCGCGAAGGCGTAGCCCGCGAGCGTCGAGAACGTCACGACCGAGAGCGTGATGATGCCCGAGATGAGGAACGAGTTGCCGAGGGCGAGCCAGAACGGGATCGCGTCGAACACCCGTGCCGCATTGGCGAGGAAATTGCCGCCGGGGATCAGCGGGAGCGTCTCACCTCGCGTCGCGTTCGTGCCGCTGGCGACCACGACCGACCACCACAGCGGGTAGACGCTGCCGATGATGAACGCGGCCAAGAGGCCGTAGGTGAGGAAGCCGGGGCGGCTGCCGATGCCGGCGGTACCGCCGGCGACGGCTCGACGCCGGCGGATGTTCTCGGGGACGCTCAGCGCCTGGGTGGCGGTCATCGCGCGTTCTCCTCGGTCGTGGTGGCGATCGTCGATCCGGCGGTGCGCGCGCGGCGACGGGCCGCACGGCTCTTAGGGGCGTCTCCGGTGGAGATCCGTCGGGAGATGAGGAAGTTGATCACACCGATCCCGACGATCAGCAGGAACAGCAGGATCGCGACGGCGGACGCCTCTCCGAGGTTTCGTCGGAAGAACGCCAGCTCCCACAGGAACAGCACCGTCGTCTGGAACTGCCGGTCGCTGCCGCCGATGCCGCCCGCGGTCGACACGTCGAACAGACGCGGCTCGGCGAAGATCTGCAGCCCGCCGATCGTCGCGGTGATGATGACGAAGATCAGGGTCGGACGGATCGTGGGGATCGTGATGGAGAAGAAGCGTCGCGCGGCTCCCGCCCCGTCGAGCGCCGCGGACTCGTACAGGTCGCGCGGCACGGCCTGCATCGCAGCCAGCAGGATCAGGGCGTTGTAGCCCGTCCAGCGGAAGTTCACCATGACCGCGATCGCGATGTGCGACAGCGCGGTGTTGTGCTTCCACTCCTGGTCGGCGATGCCGATGAGGTTGAGGAGATTGTTGGCCAGGCCGTCGGCCTCGTTGAAGATGCTCGAGAAGATGATGGCGACGGCGACCGGGGTCACGACGAACGGGATCAGCACGCTCATCCGCCAGAAGGTCGGCGCCCGCAGGCCGCGGTCGAGCAGGTAGGCGATCACGAGGGCCACGGCCAGCTGCGGGATCGCGGAGAGCAGGAAGATGCTCAGGGTGTTGCCGATCGAGTTCCAGAACATCGCATCGCCGAGGATCTCGACGAAGTTGCCGACCCCGACGAACTCCCCCTCGCCCTTCAGCAGATCCCACTCGTGCACGGCGACCCAGACCGTGTAGAGCAGGGGGAACAGGCCCACCAGCCCGAACAGCAGGAAGAACGGCGAGATGTAGAAGTACGGTGAAGCGTTCTGGTCGAACCGTGAGACGCGGTGGCGCCAGGAGCGCTTCGACGGCGCATCCTTCGCCGGGGCTGCCTTCTCGCGGCTTTCCGCGGGCGGGGCGATGAGAGTCATGGGGTGTCCTTGTCCCGGAGTTCCGAGGAGTTCCGGTCGCAGTTCCTGTCGCCGACCGTGGGGCGAGGAGACAGGAACTGCGACCGGAAGGGGGATGTCAGCCGACGAGGTCGTTCAGCAGACCGACGGCCTGGTCCCAGGCGCCCTGGGTGTCGGTCTCGCGGCGATCGAGGCTGCTGAGCGCCGGGCCGAAGACGTTCTCCTGGATGACCGAGTCATCGGCACCCTTGAACTGGGCCACGACGCCCTTGGCGCGCTCGGCGAGGATCGCACCGGTCGGGGCGTCGTTGAAGAAGGCGTTCGGCGTCGCGTCGGCCGCGAGCGTCTCCTGCGCCTTGATCGTCGAGGGGAAGTTGCCGGCAGCAGCGGACTGCTTCACCTGCTGCTCGGGCTGCGTCAGCCAGTCGGCGAGCTCCGCGGCCGCCTTCTTGTGCTGCGACGACTCCGGGATCGACAGGAACGCACCGCCCCAGTTGGCTGCGCCTCCGGGGAACACGTCCGCGAAGTCCCATCCGGTCGATGCGTCTCCGCCGCCGGCTTCGACCTGCCCCTGCACGACGCCGAGCATCCAGCCCGGGCACACGAACGTCGCGAAGGTCCCGTCGACGAACGACTTGCCGCCGTTCCAGTCCCACGCCGTCTGCGCGGCGGACTGGCCGCCCTCGGTCGCGGCGCCCAGGAGCTCGAAGCGCTCCTTGAGCTCGGCGTTGTCCTCGACGTTCAACGTGCCGTCGGCGGCGTAGTACCCCTCGTCCAGCTGGTTGACCATGGCGTTCCAGACGAAGCCGGAGTGGTCGTACCAGGCCTTGCCGGTCTTCGCGGTGTAGTCGGCGCCGACCGCGAAGTAGTTCTCCCAGTCTCCGTTCAGCAGCTCGGCCACCGATTCGCGGTCGCTCGGGAGCCCCGCCGCCTCGAAAGCAGCGCCGTTGTAGCAGATGCCGCTCGGGCCGATGTCGGTGCCGTATCCGATGACGCGACCCTCGGCGTCGGTCGCCTGACCGTACTTCCAGTCGACCCAGTCGTCCTTGCGGTCTTCGATGCCGTAGTCGCGCAGATCGACGAACGTGTCCGAGACGTCCATGATGGCGCCGAGCCAGCCCTCCTCGATCGCGACCACGTCGCTGAGGCCGGAACCGGCGGCGATCTTGGTGAACGCATCGGTGCGGGCGTTGCCGCCGGTGTCGATGTTGGTCGCCTCGATCTTGACGTTCGGGTGCGCCTTCTCGTACTCCTTGTAGAGGTCTTCGTAGCCGAAGGTGCCGAACGTGGTGACGGTCAGTGTCACCTGTTCGTCGGCGCTTCCTTCCCCGGAATCTCCCGTGTTTCCGGAGCAGCCGGCGAGGGCGAGGGCAGAGACGGATGCCACGGCGGCAGTCACGAGGATCCGGTGGCGGGCACGTGTGTTCACAGTTCACTCCTTTGTGGTGGTCGTGCGGTGTGTGGTGCTTCGGGGCGTCGTGGGAGCGCTCCCACGGACTGACCAGTCACTCTATGGGAGCGCTCCCACGGTGTCAACCCGACCGACGCGGGGTACCCTTGGGCAGTGCCCGAAGCCACCCTGTCCCCCGCCCTCGTCCGCGCCGAAGCCCTGATCCGCAATGTGCCGGACTACCCGCAGCCGGGCATCATCTTCCGCGACATCACGCCGCTCCTCGCCGACGCCGAGGCCCTCCGAGTGACGACCGAGGCGATCATCGAGCCCTTCGCCGGCCAGTTCGACGTGATCGCGGGCATCGAGGCGCGAGGGTTCATCCTCGCCAGCGCCGCCGCCATCGCCGCAGGCGTAGGACTCATCCCGATCCGCAAGGCCGGCAAGCTCCCCCGCCCCGCGGCATCCGTCGACTACGCCCTCGAATACGGCACCGCCACGATCGAGATGCACGACGATCTGCCGGCCGGATCCCGCGTGCTGCTCATCGACGACGTGCTCGCCACCGGAGGAACCCTCGCCGCGGGGCGCGAACTCGTCGAGCGCCTCGGAAGTCATGTCGTCGGCATCTCGGTGCTCTTCGAGATCGACGGCCTCGGCGGCCGCGAAGCGGTCGGTGACCTGCACACCGTCTTCCACTCCGCGTAGTCGGTCTTCCGCTTCGCACAGTCGCGCACACGCGCCGGGAAAGAGCGCGGGCCCGGAGCAGTAGACTGGGTGCGCCCGTCCGCCCGCGACTCCCGGAGCCGTTCATGCCCACCATCGTCGTCGACGTCATGCCCAAGCCCGAACTGCTCGACCCGCAGGGGAAGGCCGTCTCCGGCGCCTTCGCCCGCCTCGGCGTCGAGGGCTTCACCGACGTGCGCATCGGCAAGCGCTTCGAGCTCACCGTCGAGGGCGAGGTCACCGACGAGGTTCTCGCCGAGGCCAAGCGCATCGCCGACGAGGTGCTCTCCAACTCCGTGATCGAGGATGTCGTCGGCATCGAGGTCGCCGAGTGACCGTCCGCATCGGCGTCATCACCTTCCCCGGCTCGCTCGACGACCGCGACGCACAGCGCGCCGTGCGCATCGCCGGCGCCGAGCCCGTCGCGCTGTGGCACGGCTCGCATGACCTCGAGGGCGTCGACGCGCTCGTCCTCCCCGGCGGCTTCAGCTACGGCGACTACCTGCGCGCCGGTGCGATCGCCGCGCTCTCGCCGATCATGAGCGAGGTCAAGGACGCCGCGGCGAAGGGCATGCCCGTGCTCGGCATCTGCAACGGCTTCCAGATGCTCGTCGAGGCGCATCTGCTCCCCGGCGGCCTGATCCGCAACAACCACCAGCACTTCGTGCGCCGCGACCAGCGGCTCACGGTGGAGAACTCCGACACCGCCTGGACCAATGCGTTCCGCAAGGGCCAGGAGATCGTGATCCCCCTCAAGAACGCCGACGGCGGCTACATCGCCGACGAGCAGACCCTCGACCGCATCGAGGGCGAGGGTCTCGTCGCCTTCCGCTACGCCGGGGTCAACCCGAACGGGTCGCTGCGCGACATCGCCGGCCTCACCAACGAAGCCGGAAACGTGGTCGGCCTGATGCCGCACCCCGAGCACGCCACCGAGGCAGGATTCGGCCCCGACACCTCCGTCGCCATGCGCAGCGGTGTCGACGGACTCGACTTCTTCACGAGCGCCATCGCCGCGGTCGCCCGCGTCGCCGCGTAACCCCGGGTCACTCGACCGGCAGAGCGAAGGGGTTGTCCCCGGCTGCCGCCAGCAGGTACCACGCGGTCGCACCGGTGTGCAGGCTGGCGTAGTAGAGGTCGCCGAATCCGGAGTCGAGGCCGTCGTTCGAGGTCGCGACGATGCCCTTGCCGTCGCCGTTGGGCGCGTCGCGCTGCGCCAGACGGATACTGCTCAGCAGCGTCTCGGCGCGATCGGCGTCGCCCGCTCCGTCGCGCAGCTTGAGGGCGAGAGCCAGGTGCCCGCCACCCTCGAACCATGCCTTGGACACGTCGACCTCGCTGATCGACGGCCCCGTGTACGGGCCATCGGTCGCGATCAGGTTCGCGAGTGTCCAGTCCAGAGCGGCGCCGTAGCGCGGATCGCCGGTGGCGAGTGAGCTCCACGTCTGGGCGTCCAGGGGGATCGGGCGGGTGTTGACGGTCGAGCCGTCGAGTCCCGTGCCGGTGTTCACATGGCCGTCGGCGCTCTGCATCGCCGCGACGAAGTCGGCCGCCACGGCCGCTCTCTCCGACCACACCGGGTCCCCCGTGAGCTCTGCCAGCTGCGTGAAGAACCCCGACACATCGCTGTTGTGCTCGGTGGACTTCCAGCTCAGCGACGTGCCGTCCTCGAGCTGACCGCCGGTGTAGCCGTACGGGACCCTGACCACGTCGGCCGTGTTGTCCTGGATCCACTGCCCCACACGCAGCGCCCCGTCGAGGTACCGCTGATCCCCCGTGGCATGCGCGAGACGCGTGAGGGCCAGCCCGACCCATGCCTGATTCCCTGTGAACGAACCGGGACCGGTGATCTCCACTCGCCCCTGACGGATTCCGTGCGGCTCGTACGACGCCCGGGTGCGGCCGTCGCCGATCGGGTCGTTGTCCTGCACGAAGAGGAGCGTGTCGCCGATCGCCCGCGCGCGACGGAGATCATCCGGAAGGCCGCGCGCAGTGTAGGCGATGATCACGAGCGCGTCGTCGTAGACGAACGAGGGGGTGAAGTCCCAACTCGGAGTGGTGAAGAATCCGCCCTCGTAGCTGCGCGGCAGGCAGTGACCGGCCCCGTCGCAGAACTGGTCGACGCGCGCATCCAGGAACTCGTACGCCAGCGCGACGGACTGCGCGGCATCCGGAGCGCCCGCCCCGGAGCCCTGGTCGTCTGCCGGACGGATGGCACCCCAGGCGGCAGGAGCCGCTCCCACGAGCACCGCCGCGGCGACGAGCGCTGCGGCGATCGCCCACGGCGCCGATCGGCGCGAAGAACCGGACATCGGGACCCCTCGGTCAGAGCCGCGCGCCGTCAGGACCACGCGGGCGGCCCTGAGGCCACGAGACCCACACTGACAGCCCCGTCGAGACCGCAGAAGCGGCGAAAGTCTAGGGATGCCTCTCCCATCGGCGAATCCGATGCGCGCCGATCAGCCGACCGGTCCCCCGATCCCCGGAGTCCGGGCGGTGCGCTAGGCGAGCGCCGACGGCCAGACGCCGATGATGAGCGCCATGACGACGACGGTCACCAGTTCGTGAGCGATGTTCAGGGTGGTGAGCCTGGTCGAGCGCCCCTCGAACGCGTCATGCGTGATGAAACGGGCGGCAGTGAAGCCCGCCCACAGCGTCACCGCGGTGACGACGGCACCCCAGAAGTACGATCCGCCGTAGAAGTGCCACGCGATCGAGGAGGCTCCGGCGAGCACCCACGCCGTGATGAAGCTCACGATGACGGTGGTGATGATGGGCCAGACCGCCGTCGCCGCCGGACGATCCATGTCGACGTTCGCGAGCTTCGACCACCGCGTGCCGAACACCTTCGGTGCGTACCAGATCGAGCCGACGATCATGCTCGACGCGGTGGCCAGCAGGACCGCCCAGTAGTTGATCTCGGGAACCATGACAGCCTCCACTCATCGGATGCCTCACCCTACTCCCCGCGGGCGATCGCGCCGTCGGCGACACCGGCCTGAGACCGTGACGGATGCATGACCCCGCGGGCGAAGAGCTCATGCATCCGGCGAATCCTCCTGCAAACGCCCGCACGCCCACGCGTGGCTCCCCTCACCGAACCGATTCGATCCCCGCTCTGGCATGAATGTAAGCGTTTGCACTAGCCTGTTCCCATGGCACAGCTTGAGCAGATCGCAGCCCCCGGTTCCGAGTGGTGGCGCAGCGCCGTCATCTACCAGATCTACCCCCGCTCCTTCGCGGATGCCTCGGGTGACGGCATCGGCGACCTGCCGGGCATCACGAGCCGTCTCGACGCCCTGCAGGAGCTCGGCGTCGACGCGATCTGGCTGAGCCCGTTCATGACCAGCCCGCAGCGTGACGCCGGCTACGACGTGGCCGACTACCGCGACGTCGACCCGCTGTTCGGCACGCTCGCCGACTTCGACGACATGCTCGAAGCGGCCCACGCGCGCAACATCCGCGTGGTGGTCGACCTGGTGCCGAACCACTCCTCCGACCAGCACGTCTGGTTCCAGCAGGCGCTGAAGGCCGCGCCGGGAAGCCCCGAGCGCGCGCGCTACATCTTCCGCGACGGCAAGGGCGAGAACGGCGAGCTCCCGCCGAACAACTGGGAGTCGGTGTTCGGCGGCGGCATGTGGGAGCGCGTCGTCGAGGCCGACGGCACCCCCGGTCAGTGGTACCTGCACATCTTCGACGCCACGCAGCCCGACTTCGACTGGACCAACGAAGAGGTGCGCGAGGAGTTCCGCTCCATCCTGCGCTTCTGGCTCGACCGCGGTGTCGACGGCTTCCGCGTCGACGTGGCGCACGGCATGATCAAGGCCGACGGCCTGCCCGACTACACGCCCCCGAGCGATGCCGACTCCATGGGCGGCGGCGAGTCGAACGTGCCGTACTGGGGTCAGGACGGCGTGCACGACATCTACCGCGACTGGCACAAGGTGCTCGCCGAGTACGACGGCGACCGCGCGCTGTGCGGCGAGGCCTGGATGCCGACGCTCAAGCAGACCGCTCTCTGGGTGCGTCCGGACGAGATGCACCAGACCTTCAACTTCCCGTATCTGATGACGCCGTGGGATGCGAAGGCGCTGGGCGATGTCATCCGCGAGTCCCTCGATGACTTCGGCGCGGTGGGCGCCCCCAGCACCTGGGTGCTGTCGAACCACGACGTCGTGCGCCACGCCTCGCGCCTCGCGCTGACCGCCGAGAACCCCCAGGGCGAGGGCATCGGCCCGAACACCCCGAACAAGCCGGACACTGCGATCGGATTGGCACGCGCCCGCGCCGCGACCACGCTCATGCTGGCGCTGCCCGGTTCCTCGTACCTGTACCAGGGCGAAGAGCTCGGGCTGCCCGAAGCCATGGAGATCCCGGACGAGTACCGTCAGGACCCGACCTGGTTCCGCACGAACGGTGAGCGCTACGGACGCGACGGATGCCGCGTGCCGCTGCCCTGGGAGGCGGAGGCTCCGGCCTTCGGCTTCAACGACACCGGTCTCTCGTGGCTCCCGCAGCCCGCCGACTGGTCGGCCTACGCCCGCGACGTCGAGGAGGTCGACCCCTCGTCGACGCTCGCGCTGTACAAGCGTCTGCTGGCTGCTCGTCGTGAGCACGGCTTCGGCAGCGGCTCGCTGGTGTGGGAGGACGCCGGTTCCGACGCGGTGGCCTTCCGCCGCGGTGACGTGCACGTGGTCGCGAACCTCGGCACCGCGCCGATCGATCTGCCGGCCGATGCCCTCGTGATCCTGCAGAGCCAGCCGTTCGAAGGCGCATCGGTCCCGGTCGACACCGCCGTCTGGTACACCACCGCACTCCAGGCCTGACAGGCCCTTTCGGTCGCGATTCCTGCCGCTCACTCCCTCGTGAGGCGACAGGAATCGCGGCCGGAGCACTTTTCGAGAAGGAACACATGGCCAGCATCGATGAGGTCGCCCGGCTCGCCGGAGTCTCCACCGCGACCGTCTCGCGCGCGCTGAGCGGACGCGGCCATGTGTCCGAGTCCGCGAAGGAGAGGGTGCAGGCCGCGGCGCAGTCGCTCGGCTACGTCGTCTCGTCGCGTGCGTCGAGCCTGGCCTCCGGTCGCACCCGCAACGTCGGCGTGATCGTCCCTTTCCTCGACCGGTGGTTCTTCAGCACGGTGCTCTCCGGCGTCTCCGCCGCTCTCATGCGCGCGGGCTACGACATCACGCTGTACAACATCACCGCCGACAAGGACGTGCGCCGCCACGTGTTCGACACGTTCCTGCGTCGGCAGCGCGTGGATGCCGTGATCGCAGTGTCGATCGAGCTCGACGAGGACGAGACCCAGTACCTGCTCGACCTCGGGCTTCCCGTGATCGCGATCGGCGGTCCGAACCCGAAGCTCGACACCCTCACGGTCGACGACGTCGCGGTCGCGCAGCTGGCGACCGAGCACCTGATCAGCCTCGGCCACACCGACATCGCGCACATCGGGGCGAACCCCGAGTTCGACATCGACTTCCACATCCCGACCAACCGCCGCCTGGGCTTCGAGAAGGCTCTGGCGAAGGCCGGCCTCCCCCTGAACCATGCCTTCCTCGAACCAGCAGACTTCACCGTCGAGGGCGGATACCGGGCGGCCAAGCAGCTGCTCGGACGCCCGGGACCCCGCCCGACCGCGGTGTTCGCAGCGTCGGATGAGATGGCCATCGGGGCCCTGCTCGCGGCTCGCGACCTCGGCTTCAGCGTGCCGGAGGAGCTGTCGATCGTCGGCATCGACGGGCACGAGCTCGGCGAGTTCTTCCGCCTGACCACGGTCGATCAGTTCCCGCTCGGACAGGGAGAGCGGGCAGCGGATGCCGTGCTGGCAAAGCTCGCCACCCCGGATGCCGTGCACATCCCCTCGGCGCTGCCCTACGAGCTGAACGTGCGGGGGACGACCGCGCGCCTGCTCTAGCCGCGAAGCAGGGTGGCGTCGCGCCAGGTGCGATAGCCGCCGTCGAGGTTGCGCGCGTCGACACCGTGCTGCCGGAGGATCCGGGTGGCGATGTGCCCGCGCAGTCCGACCTGGCAGTGGACCACGACGAGCCCGTCCGGCAGTTCGTCCCGCCGATCCCTGAGCTCGTCGACCGGCACGTTGAGGGCCCCGGGAATCGCCCCGCCCGCGAACTCCGCGGGCGAGCGCACGTCGATCAAGGTCGCTCCCGCCTCCTGCGCGGCCTCGAGCTCGTGCCACTGGATCGTCGGAGTGGTGCCGGTGCGGGTGTTCTCCGCGACGTAGCCGAGGATGTTCACCGCATCCTTCGCCGAGCCGAACTGCGGCGCGTAGGCGAGCTCGAGATGCGCGAGCTCGGCCGCGGACATGCCGGCCTGCATGGCCGTCGCCACCACGTCGATCCGCTTGTCCACACCGTCCCGCCCGACGATCTGCACCCCGAGGATGGCGTCGGATCCAGGGTCGGCGAGCAGCTTCATCGACAGCGTCTCGGCACCGGGGTAGTACCCCGCATGGGATCCGGGGTGCACGTGCACGACGTAGAACTCACGCCCCGCCGCCCGGAGCTGCCGTTCGCTCCACCCCACCTTCGCCGCGGCGATCCCGAACACGCGGACGATCCCGGTGCCGAGTGCGGGTCGCACCGTCTCGGTCCGCCCCGCGATGAGATCGGCCACCATGCGGCCGTGTCGGTTGGCGAGGCCGGCCATGGTGATGAGAGCCGTGTCGCCGCCCACGAGCTCGAGCTTCTCGACGCCGTCTCCCACAGCGAACACGTCGGGCGCGCTCGTCCGGCACATCGAATCGACCGCGATGCCGCCGGTCTCACCGAGGCGGATGCCGGCGCCCTCCGCCAGCGCCGTCTCCGGTACGACGCCGGAGGCATCGATGATCAGTTCCGCGGCGACCGTCGACCCGTCGCTGAGCGTGACGGCGCCGCTCCCCGCCGTGGCGACCTCGACGCCGAGGCGCACGTCGACACCGCGCGCACGGATCTCGGCGGCGATCGGGGCGGCCATCTCCGCATCGAGAGGAGAGAGCAGGTGGGGACCTCGCTGCACGAGGGTGACCGACGCTCCCCGTGCGACGAGGTTCTCGACCGCTTCCAGGCCCGTATAGCCACCGCCGACAACCACCACCGGCACTCCGGGGCGCGAGAGCGACGCATCGATCACGTCTGCGTCTTCGACGGTGCGCAGACTGCGGACGGGGACGTCGGAGAGGGGCTCATCCCGCCGCGGGCGCGCGCCGGTGGCGAGGATCAGTGTGTCGTAGGGCTGCGTGAAGCGACGCCCGGTGTCGAGGTCCATGACCTCGACCACCTTCTGGGCGGTGTCCACGCGCACCACATCGTGACGCACGCGGACGTCGAGTCGGAAGCGGCTGCGCAGCGACGCGGGCGTCTGCAGGAGCAGCGACTCGCGTTCTGCGATCGCGCCTCCCACGTAATAGGGGAGCCCGCAGTTCGCGTAGGAGACCTCGGGTCCGCGTTCGAAGACGACGATCTGCGCGTGCTCGTCGAGCCGGCGCAGGCGCGCAGCCGCGGACATGCCCCCGGCGACACCGCCGACGATGACGACCGTGAGCGGTGCGGCGGACGTCATCGCTGGAACATCCGTGAGAAGAATCCGCCCTGCGTCTGCTCCTTCGGGTGCCCGGAACACCACTGCGATGCGGGAACCGTTCGCCGCACATCATCGACGTGCTCACCGCACCCCGCCCAGGTCGTCTTGCCACAGGTCTTGCAACGGACTGCTCGGCACATTGTTCTCGACTCCTCACCGATACCCCCACGGGTATCTGAGTCTCACTATACCCCAGGGGGTATAGTGAGAAGTCCAGCCGACACTCAGGGAGCGAACATGTCATCCGCAGACGCCGAGACTCAGCGCAAGATCGTCAATCGACTCAAGCGCGCGCAGGGACAGCTCGGGGCCGTGATCGCCGCCGTCGAAAGCGGAGGCGACTGCCGCGCAGTGGTCACACAGCTCGCCGCCGTCACCTCGGCGCTCGACAAGGCGGGCTTCCAGATCATCGCCTCCGCCATGAAGGACTGTCTGACAGACCCGGAGGCGGAGACGGTGACGGCCACCGACACCGGTGGGGTGTCGATGGCCGAACTGGAGAAGCTCTTCCTCTCCCTCGCGTGATCGCGAGCACGGCCGGTCGCGCAGATACTCGCGGCCGGCCGTGCATCTCGGTCAGCTCGCGACGATGAGACCCTTCGTCGCCGTGCGGGCCGCCTCGAAGCGACGCTGCACGTCGGGCCAGTTCACGAGCTCCCAGAACGCCTTGACGTAGTCGGCGCGCACGTTGAGGTAGTCGAGGTAGTACGCGTGCTCCCAGACGTCCAGCTGCAGCAGCGGGGTGACGCCGAGCGGGGCGTTGCCCTGCTGGTCGAACAGCTGGAAGATCACGGGGCGCGCTCCGACGCTGTCCCACGCCAGCACTGCCCAGCCCGATCCCTGCACGCCGAGCGCGGTCGCGGTGAAGTGCGCGCGGAAGGCCTCGACCGAGCCGAACGCGTCGACCAGTGCGGCCTCCAGCTCGCCCTCGGGGGCGCCGCCACCCTCGGGCGAGAGGTTCTGCCAGAACACCGAGTGGTTGATGTGGCCGCCGAGGTTGAACGCGAGGTCCTTCTCGAGCTTGTTGACGTTCGCGAGGTCGCCGGCGCTGCGGGCGGTCGCGAGCTGCTCGAGTGCGGTGTTCGCGCCGGTCACGTAGGCCTGGTGGTGCTTGGAGTGGTGCAGCTCCATGATCTTGCCCGAGATGTGCGGCTCGAGGGCCGAGTAGTCGTAGGGCAGCTCAGGGAGCGTGTAGAGAGTGGACATGACGTCTTCCTTTCAGTGGTGGGTGTCGTTCGGAAGGGCGTGGAAGCGGCGGTCGAGGTAGACGAGCGGGCGGCCGGTCGGCCCTGCCACCACGTCGATGACCTCGGCGATGACGACGGTCGATGAGCCGACCGCCACGGTCTGGATCGTCCGACAGCGCAGCGCCGCCCTGGCCTCGGGGAGATGAGGTTCTCCGGTCGGCAGTGCGGCCCATCCCTGCTCGGGCGTGAATCGTTCGGAGCCGCTCACGGCGAAGCTCTGCGCGAGGTCGGCGTGCTCGTCGTCGATCAGGTGCACCACGAAGGTCGCAGCCCCCAGGATCGCCCCGGCGGAACCGGTCGCACGGGTCACGGAGAACACGATCGCGGCAGGGTCGACCGCCACCGAGGCGACGCTCGAGGCCGTGAGACCGACCGGACCCTCGGGTGTGCTCGCGGTGATGATCGCGACGCCGGCGGGGTGCGTGCGGAACGCGGCCTTGAGCGCCTCGCCGATCGGGGTGGGTACGGGTGTCGCGGTCATCGGCCGGCCTCCATCATCTGTTGGTGCTTCGCATGCATCAGCATCTCCTCGCGCTCGACGAGCTTGGTCCGCTCCCGACCGCGGTCGGCACCGGCGCTGCGCTCGGCCGCATCGATGCGCAGCCACCCGTCGAAGTCGACGGCGTGGGTGAGATGCGCGATCGGGTCGTCGTCGCGGGCTTCGCGCTCCAGGGCGTCGAGGTCGTCCACGAGATGTCCGATGGTCTGTGCGGCGTCCGATTTGGTCGAGCCGATCAGCCCGACCGGGCCACGCTTGATCCAGCCGGTCGCGTACAGTCGCGGGATCGGTGCACCCTCCGCGTCCACGACGCGTCCTTCGACGTGCGGCACGACGCCGAGATCGCCGTCGAACGGCATCCCGGGAACAGGGGTCGAGCGGTAGCCCACGGCACGATAGACCGCCCCGACGTCGTAGCGCAGCAGGTGCCCGGTGCCGACCATCCGGCCCAGCTCGTCGGAGGCGGTGCGCTCCATCTCGATGCCCGTCACGGCGTCGGAGCCGAGCAGTCGCACCGGGCGCTGCCGCATGTGCAGGTGGATGCGGCGCGAGGCGGTGCGGCTCGCCGGATCGAGGGCCGCCCACTCGGTCAGGGTGCGCACGATGATGCGGCGCTGCGAGAACTGGGCGACCATCCGCTCGGCGTGCTCGTCGAGAGCGAGCTCCTCCGGGTCGACGATCACGTCGACGTCGTCCTGCTCGGCGAGCTCACGCAGCTCCATGGCCGAGAACCGCACGTCGGTCGGACCCCGACGGGCGAACAGGTGCACGTCGCGCAGCGGGCTGGCCGCGAGCTGATCGAGCACGGCATCCGGAGTGTCGGTGTGGCTCAGGGCCGAGGCGTGCGTGGCGAGGATCCTCGTCACGTCGAGCGCGACGTTGCCCGCACCGAGCACCGCCACCGACTCCGCCGTGAGCGGCCAGGTGCGCGACACATCAGGGTGCCCGTCGTACCAGGCGACGAAATCGGCCGCGCCGAAGGATCCGGGCAGGTCGATGCCGGGGATGTCGAGGGCGACGTCGAGATCTGCCCCCGTCGCCACGATCACCCCGTCGTACGCCGCACGCAGCTCGCCGATCCCGACGTCGACACCGATCTCGACGTTGCACCGCAGCCGGATGCGCGGGTTCACGAGCACCTCGTGCAGCGCATCGGTGATCTTGCGGATGCGCGGATGGTCGGGGGCGACACCGTAGCGGACCAGGCCGTAGGGCGCCGGCAGCTTCTCGAACAGGTCGATCGATGCGTTCGGCACGCGGCCGAGCAGGATGTCGGCGGCGTAGATGCCCGCAGGGCCAGCCCCGACGATGGCGATGCGGGGTTCGGCGACGGTCATGCGTGTTCTCCCTGGGGCGCGAGCGCGGCGATGATCGGGTGGTCGAAGGCGAGCATCCCCGTCTTCGCGGCGCCTCCGGGAGAGCCGATCTCGTCGAAGAACTCGACGTTGGCCTTGTAGTAGTCCTGCCACTCGTCGGGCAGATCGTCTTCGTAGTAGATGGCCTCGACGGGGCANGCGAGCGCGGCGATGATCGGGTGGTCGAAGGCGAGCATCCCCGTCTTCGCGGCGCCTCCGGGAGAGCCGATCTCGTCGAAGAACTCGACGTTGGCCTTGTAGTAGTCCTGCCACTCGTCGGGCAGATCGTCTTCGTAGTAGATGGCCTCGACGGGGCAGACCGGCTCGCAGGCACCGCAGTCGACGCACTCATCCGGGTGGATGTAGAGCGACCGTTCACCCTCGTAGATGCAGTCGACGGGACACTCGTCGATGCAGGCCTTGTCCTTCACATCGACGCAGGGCAGAGCGATCACATAGGTCATCGCGGGGTCTTCGTTCGGGTCACGCTGTCCTCGTTCGGTCGTTCGGCCCGTATCGGGGCCACCTGACAACCGTAAAACCTCAAGTATACTTGAGGTCAAATCGAGGAAGGCACCGGGATGAGTCCGCACGCACCCGACGAGCCGCTGACGATCGGCGAGATGACCAGGCGCACCGGAGTCGCCGCTTCCGCTCTGCACTTCTACGAGTCGCTCGGCCTCATCGCCTCGACCCGCACCCCCGGGAACCAGCGCCGCTACGCCCGGCACATGCTGCGCCGCGTCTCGCTCATCACGGTCGCCAAGCGCCTGGGCATCCCGCTGTCCGACGTGCAGACGGCTTTCGCCGACGTGCCCCTGACCGAGACTCCGAGCCACGCCGACTGGCAGCGGGCCTCGAGGCGCTGGAAGCGCGAACTCGAGAAGCGCCGTGAGGGCATCGAACGACTCGAACGCGAACTCACCGGATGCATCGGGTGCGGCTGCCTGTCGATGAAGGCGTGCGGCCTGCTCAACCCCGACGACGCCCTGGGCACCCACGGCGCCGGCCCCCAGCGCCTGCAGGACTGACCCCTCGTCGCCGCGTCGCTATCGCCGAGACCCACGCTCGCCGCCGGGACCCATCGCCGGAGACGTCGGCGGCAGTGGGTCTCGGCGAGGGGCGTGGGTCTCGGCGGGGCAGGACTACGACAGGTCAGGCGACCTCGAAGTCCGCGGAGAGGAGAGCCTCGTCGCGGGAGCTGGGGCCGACGAGCAGCTCGAAGGCGCCGGCCTCGACGATGCGGTTGCCTGCGGCATCCACGATGGTGCAGTCGGCGACCGGCAGCTCCACCCGCACGCGCGCGGACTCGCCGGGAGCGAGGTCGACCTGACGGAAGGCCTTGAGCTCCTTGTCGGTCCAGCTCACGCTCGTCACGGAGTCGCGCACGTACACCTGCACGGTCTCGCGCACGGACCGCTCCCCGGTGTTCGACACCGTGACATGGCCGACGATGGTCCCGGACTCCCCCAGCGAAGTCGCCTCGAGCGACAGGTCGGAGTACTCCACGGTCGTGTACGAGAGGCCCTCGCCGAATGCCCAGGCTGGCGACTGCGTGAGGTCGGCATAGCGATCGCCGTGCTGTCCGCGGATCTGGTTGTAATAGGTCGGCTGCTGGCCGACGTGGCGCGCGAACGAGATCGGCAGGCGTCCCGACGGCTCGGCCGCGCCGGAGATGATGTCGGCGAGTGCGCGTCCGCCCTGCATGCCGGGGTTCGCCGCCCAGATCACGGCGGCGGCCTTCGACGCGGAGGCCGGGAGCACGAGCGGCTTCGAGGCGAGCAGCACGATCACGACGGGCGTGCCGGTCGCGATGAGCGCATCGATCAGGGCGTTCTGCCCGCCGATGAGCTCGAGCGTCGCGGTGGAGCGCCCTTCGCCGACCAGCTCGATCCGGTCGCCGACGACCGCCACGACGACGTCGGAGTCGGATGCCGCGGCGACGGCCTCCGCGATCAGCGCGGCATCCGGCTCGCAGGCCTTCACCACCGGCGGACGCGGCTGCTTGTCGGGGAAGAACGGCCCCTGCGGGTCTTCTTCGAGCGTGAGGATGTCGGCGCCGCGGGCGTGCGTGACGGTCCAGCCGTGGACCGACTGCAGACCGTCGAGCACGGTCGTGATCATCTCGCGGGGCTGGCCGTCGAGCCAGCCCGCCTGACCGGAGCCGCCTGCCCAGTCGCCGAGCTGTGTCTGGGCATCGTCGGCGAGGGGCCCGGTCACGGCGACCTTCAGCGCCGCCGTGGGATCGAGCGGCAGCACACCGTCGTTCTCGAGCAGCACGAGCGAGCGTCGGGCGACCTCGAGGTTCAGCTCGGCGTGCGCCGCACTGCCCACCACGGCGTCGAGCTCGGTTCCGGGAAGACGCGGGTTCTCGAACAACCCCAACTCGAACTTGAGAGTGAGGATGCGCGCGGCCGCCGCATCGAACGCGTCGTCGGCGAGCATGCCCTGGGCCGCCGCGTCCAGCGCTCCCTCGAAGAACGACGGCGTGGTCATGATCATGTCGTTGCCCGCCCGCACGGCTGCCGCGGCCGCGTGCGTGATGTCGGGCTGGATCCGCTGCTCCCACACCATGCGACCGACGTTGTCCCAGTCGGTGATGAGCGTGCCGGTATAGCCCCACTCGCCGCGCAGCACGTCGCTGAGCAGCCAGTCGTTGGTCGTGATCGGCACGCCGTCGGTGGTCTGATAGCCGAGCATGAACGTGCGGCATCCTTCGCGGGCGACACGCTCGAACGGCGGCAGGAACCACGAGCGCAGCTTGCGGCGCGAGATGTCGGCCTCGCTCGCATCACGCCCGCCCTGCGTCTCGGAGTACCCGGCGAAGTGCTTGGCGGTCGCGAGGATCGCGGTCGGATCGTCGAGTCCGTCGCCCTGGTAGCCGCGCACCATCGCCGAGGCCAGCTCGCCGATCAGGAACGGGTCTTCGCCGAAGGTCTCGTCGATGCGACCCCAGCGCAGGTCGCGCGCGATGCACAGCACCGGAGAGAACGTCCAGTGGATCCCGGTCACCGCGACCTCTTCGGCGGTCGCGCGGGCGACGCGTTCGACGAGCGCGGAATCCCACGACGCGGCCATGCCGAGCTGCGTGGGGTAGATCGTCGCACCGGGCCAGAACGAGTGCCCGTGGATGCAGTCCTCCGCCACCAGCAGCGGGATGCGGAGCCGGGTCTGGGCGGTCAGCTCGTTCGCCCGCAGGATGCGCTCCGGCGAGGTGTGCAGGATCGATCCGGCGTGACGGCGGGCGATGTGGTCGTCGAGGTCGTCGCGGGCGTCGAGCTGGAGCATCTGCCCGACCTTCTCCTCCAGCGTCATGCGGCTGAGGAGGTCGGCCACGCGTTCGGGGATCGAGAGAGCGGGGTCCTGGTACGGGAGCTGCGTGGTCAGAGTCTGAGAGGTCATCACTTCGTGTTCTGGGTCGAGTTCAGTGTCGAGGTCTTCGGGGAGTCGGCACTGTCGGGTGAGGTCGCCGAGGTTACGGGATCGGGAGTCTTCTCGGGCAGGGGCACGCTGCGGACGGCCGTGACGGCGTCGTTCACGTTCAGCCCCTTCTTCTTCATCGCTCTGGCCCGCTCGCCCGCGGAGCGCAGGCGCGGGTTGACGTACTCGTCGATGCCGAAGTTGATGAGCGAGAGGGCGACGCCGATGATCGCGATGCAGAGGCCTGCGGGCACGTACCACCACCACAGACGCGGGAACGCACCGTTCTGCTGGGCCCAGAACAGGATGGTGCCCCAGTTCAGGTTGCTCACCGGGATCACCCCGATGAACGCCAGCGTGGTGAGACCGAGGATGGCCGCCGTCACGGTCCCGACGAAGCTCGAGGCGATGAGCGCCATCAGGTTCGGCAGCATCTCGACCGTGATGATGCGGCGGAGAGGCTCGCCGTTGGCGCGCGCCGCCTGGATGAAGTCGCGGTTGCGCAGCGACATCGTCTGGGCACGCAGAACTCGGGCACCCCACGCCCATCCCGTGATGCCGAGCACGGCGGCGATCACGATCAGCGGCGGGTTCTCGAACTGGGAGGCGATGATGATGATCAGCGGGATGCCGGGGATCACCAGGAACACGTTGGTCAGCGCCGATAGCGACTCGCTCTTCCACCCGCGCACATACCCGGCGATCACGCCGATGGTGATTGCGATGACCGTGGCGATGAAGGCGGCGAGGAAGCCGACGACGATGACGCCACGGGTGCCGTAGATGATCTGGCTCAGCACATCCTCCCCCATGTGCGTCGTGCCCAGCCAGTGCTCCCAGGAGGGGGGCTGGCGCAGGGCGGTGCGGTCCTTCTGCGTCGGACCGTACGGCGAGATCCACGGCGCGAGGATGGCGATGAGCACGAACACCCCGAGGATGATGAGCCCGGCGATCGACTTGGGGTTGCGGAACATCGCGAACGCCTGGGCGAGCTGCGACCAGAACGTCTTGCGCGGCGGGGCGGCGGCGGGTGGGGTGCGCAGCGTGGCGGTCTCCGGCATGCCGGAGACGACGGCCGACCCGTCGGGCGCCGTGCTGTGGGCGGTGGTGGGAACGGTCATGTCAGGACTCCATCTGGCGCGTGCGCGGGTCGAGGTAGGCGTAGACCACATCCGCGAGGATGTTGGCCACGAGCACCGACAGCGTGATCACGAGGAACACGCCCTGCATGAGGGCGAAGTCCTTGGCGTTGGTCGCATCGAGCAGGAGCTTGCCCACGCCCGGATAGCTGAACACCATCTCCATGACGATGGTGCCGCCGACGATGAACCCGATCGACAGCGCGAAGCTCTGCACCTGCGGCAGCACCGCGTTTCGGGCGGCATAGCCCCAGAGCACCCGCTTGTTGGGCATGCCCTTGGCCTGCGCGACCGTGATGTAGTCGTCGTCGAGCACGGTCAGCATCATGTTGCGCATGCCGAGCACCCAGCCGCCGAGCGAGGCGACCACGATGGTCAGGGCCGGAAGCGTGCCGTGCATGATCACCTGGCCGATGAAGTCGAAGCTCCATTCCGGGGATTGTCCCTTGTCGTAGGCATGCGATGAGGGGAACCACTTCAGGGTGGAGGAGAAGATCGCGATCGCGATGAGGCCCAGCCAGAAGTACGGGATCGTGTTGAAGAACGTCGTCACCGGGATGATCGCGTCGAGCTTGCTGCCGCGCTTCCATCCGACGACCGCTCCGGCGACGGTGCCGATCGTGAACGAGATGATGGTCGCGATGCCGACCAGCCCGAGAGTCCACGGCAGAGCGGCGGCGAGCACCTCGGCGACCGGGCGCAGACCGTGCAGCGTCGAGATGCCGAGATCGCCGCGCAGCAGCATCCCCCAGTACTCGATGTACTGCTGCCAGATCGACTTGTCGGTGTCGATGCCGAGCAGGACGCGCAACGATGCCTCGGCCTCGGGGCTCACGCTGCGGTTGCGCGCGAGGTACGAGCTGACCGCATCACCCTTCATGAAACGCGGCAGGAAGAAGTTGATCGTGATGGCCGCCCAGAGCGTGAACAGGTAGAAGGCCGCGCGACCGGCGAAGAAGCGCCATGGCACGCGCCGTCGTCCGCGTTCTGCCGCGGTCGCGGTGGTGCCCACCTCGAGGGCGTCGCGGGCGACGAGGTCGTCGTCGTCGAGCTGGGGGAACGCGGTGCTCACAGTGCGCCTCCGGTCGATGTTGCCTGTGCGAAGAACTTGTCCGGGTCGGGGGAGGCGGATCGCAGTTCGCGCGTGTACGGGTCCTGCGCGTTGAGGATCACGTCGTCGGCGGCGCCGTACTCCACGACGCGGCCCTGGTTGAGCACCATGATCTCGTCGCTGAAGTGACGGGCGGTGGCGAGGTCGTGGGTGATGTAGAGCACGCCGAGCCCCTCTTCGCGCTGCAGGTCGGCGAGCAGGCTCAGCACACCGAGGCGGATCGAGACGTCGAGCATCGACACGGGCTCGTCGGCGACCAGGAGTGAGGGACGCGAGGCGAGGGCGCGCGCGATGGCCACCCGCTGCCGCTGGCCGCCCGACAGCTCGTGCGGTCGGCGGTCGATCACGGCGTCCGCGTCCAGGCGTACGCGGTCGAGGAGTCGGCGCACCTCGGCATCCGTCTCCCGCTTCGGCACGACGTCGTCGAGGCGGATCGGACGCTCCAGGTGGTAGCGGATCGAGTGGTACGGGTTGAGCGAGGCGAACGGGTCCTGGAACACCATGCGCAGCTGCTGCCGGTACTTCCGCAGACCTCTGCCTCGCCGAGGGATGGGTGCGCCGTCGAGCAGCACTTCTCCGCTGGTCGGGGTCTCGAGCTGGGTGAGGATCTTCGCGATCGTGGACTTGCCGCTTCCGGACTGGCCGACCAGCCCGATCGTCTGCCCGGAGGTCAGGGTGAAGCTCACATCGTCGAGGGCTTTGATCTGGCCGGCGCCGCGGACGTTGTAGGCCTTCGTGACGCTTTGGAATTCGAGGGTGGTCATCGCACCAGCACCCCTCTCTCCCCGGTGAGTCGGGGGAACGACGACAGCAGCGTCTTCGTGTATTCGTGCGCGGGCTGCGTCCAGATGCGCTCCGCGG
This sequence comes from Microbacterium sp. UCD-TDU, assembly GCF_000340625.1. Taxonomy (NCBI): domain Bacteria; kingdom Bacillati; phylum Actinomycetota; class Actinomycetes; order Micrococcales; family Microbacteriaceae; genus Microbacterium; species Microbacterium sp. UCD-TDU. Next base: position 146,605 of record NZ_KB454448.1, on the reverse strand, counting down.
TCGCGAGTTCGATGATCTCGCCCTCGCGCATGATCGCGATCCGGTCGCTGATCTCCAAGAGGAGAGGAAGGTCGTGGGTGATGAAGATCACCGAGAAGCCGAACTCGTGCCGCAGCTGCGAGATCTGCTTGAGGATCTCCCGCTGCACCAGCACGTCGAGGGCGGTCGTGGGTTCGTCCATGACCATCAGCTGCGGGCGCAGGGCGAGGGCCATCGCGATCATCACGCGCTGGCGCATGCCGCCGGAGAGCTCGTGCGGGAAAGAGCGCATGCGCTGGCGTCCGACCTTGACGATCTCCAGCAGCTCCTCGGACTCGGCACGCCGCTGCGCGCGGTTCATGTCGGGACGATGGATCTCGAACACGTCCTCCAGCTGCGACCCGATCGTCGCGACGGGGTTGAGGGCGTTCATCGCGCCCTGGAACACCATCGACACCTTGTCCCAGCGGAATCGCTGCATCGCGTCGACGTCCAGAGCGTTGATGTCGATGTCGATGCCGGTCACGTCATGGAAGGCCACGCTGCCGCCGGTGATGACGGCCGGAGCGCGCAGCAGGCGCTGCACCCCGTAGGCGAGGGTGGTCTTTCCGCATCCGCTCTCCCCGGCGAGGCCGAGGATCTCGCCGCGCTGCAGTTCGAGGGTGACGTTCTTCACCGCCTCGACGGGCGGATCGACGTCGTACACGACGGAGAAGTCGCGCACGGTGAGCAGGGGATCTGGCATGGGGGTGTCCTTCGTCGACCTGGTCAGGGGAGCCCGGCCCGTGTGAGCGGGCTCCCCTGCGGGTGGTGCTTACTCGGCGGGCTTCAGCTTCGTGAGGATCTGCACGATGTTCGGCTGCGTCGGGTCGGCGGACGCGTAGGTGTCGTCCTCCGAAGGCCAGCCGACGTAGTTGCGCGTGTTGAACTCACCCAGCAGCGGGTGCGCGCCCAGCGGGATGGCCGGCACCTGCTCGGAGAAGATCGTCTGCAGCGTGTCGATGGCGGTGGTGCGCTCCTCGTCGGACGAGGCGTTCGCGTAGGTGTTCAGCGCGGCTGTCGCCTCCGGGTCGTCGAAGCGACCGAAGTTGAAGCCTGCCTTGCCCTCGGGGGAGATCCACCGCGGATCCATGGTCGAGGTGTAGAGGCCGTACGCCGTGCCGCTGTCCTCCAGCCAGTGGATGATCGCAGAGAACGTGCCGTTGTCGCGGGGATCGGCCCAGCCACCCCAGTCGGGCATGTCGATCTTGACCTCGGCGCCGATGCTGTCCTTCACGTCCTCGGCGATGAGCTCCTGCGCCGTGTTCCAGTCGCTCCAGCCGGACGGGACGGAGAGCGTGAACGAGACGGGCGTGCCGTCGGGGTCGATCAGGGCGTCGTCCTTCCAGGTGTATCCGGCGGTCTCCAGCAGGTCACGCGCCTTCTCGGCGTCGACCTTGTAGTCGACTCCCTCGAACTCCGGCTGGATCTCGTCTTCGAGGATCGACGACAGTCCCGTGACGGACCAGACCGGCTCGCTGGCACCCTCGCGCGCGATGTCGACGTAAGCGTCGCGGTCGATCACCCAGGCGAGCGCCTGACGGAAGGCGGGGTCGTCGAACGGCTTCTGCTGCAGGTTCATGAACAACGTGGCCGAGCCGGTGGTCGGGGAGGCGAGGAACTTGTTGTGCTCGGGGTCGGCCGAGAGGAACTGCTCCTCGATCTGCGGGATGAACGCCTGCGCCCAGTCGGCGTCGCCGTTCGCGAGGGCCGTGGTGAGGGCGGTGTTGTCACCGTACGAGACGTAGTGCAGCTCGGGCACGGCGAGGTCGCCGCCCCAGTAGTCGTCGCGCGCGTCGAGCGTGACCGACTCGGTCGACCAGTTCGCCATCGCGTAGGGGCCGGTGCCGACGAGGTCGTCGCCCTTGACGGGGTCGGTGGCCGGGTCCTCGAACTTCTCCCAGATGTGCTTGGGGACGATCGGCACGTGCAGCACGCGTGCCTGGTTGACGTACTTGGAGTCGCCGAAGCTCAGCACGACCTTGTCACCGTCGACCTCGGCGCCCTCGTACTTGAGGCCGGCGGTGTCGAGGGCGGGGATCGAGGCGGTCTCGAACGAGAAGACGATGTCGTCGGCCGTGAACGGCTCGCCGTCGCTCCAGGTGACGTCCGCGCGCGGGACGACCGTGAGCTGCGTGTAGTCGTCATTCCACTCGAGGCTCTCGGCGAGCCATGGCGTGGTACCGCGATCTCCCGTCTGGTTCACCAGGGCCAGGGTCTCGAACACGACCTTGGCGTAGCCGTACTTCGACGCGGCGGAGTCGCCGACGAACGGGTTGTTCGACTCGGTGGTGATCGCACCGTCGGGCTTCGCGATGGTGAGGGATGCGGATCCGGCGCCGTCGCCGGATCCACCGCCGGCCGAGCAGCCGGCGAGGGCCGACACACCGAGCGCGGTGATCGCGGTCGCGGCGATCAGAGACTTTCTGAGCTTCATTGCTTCTCCTAGGCACGGGTCTTTGTGCTGTGTCGCCGGCGAACGGGGGTCCGCCGGCCGTCGTGATTTGCTTACTGTCGAGAAAGTAAGCTTCCGTGAGGTTACCGAGTAGTAAGTTTGATCGCAAGCACAGTCCGACGATGGAGAGGAGGCCGCGGTGGCAGACAGCGACCAGACCGTGCGCGTGCGCCCGGCGACCCTCGCGAAGCGCGAGCAGATCCTCAAGGCAGCCGTGGAGATCTTCGGCAACAAGGGGTCGACCAACGGCACCCTGGCCGATGTGGCTGAGCAGGTCGGCATCACGCATGCGGGCGTCCTCCACCACTTCGGCTCGAAGCAGAAGCTGCTGCTCGAGGTGCTCGCCTACCGCGATCAGGCCGACGTCGCGGAACTCGCCGAGAAGCACATCCCCGGCGGACCCGAGCTGTTCCTGCACCTGGTGCGCACGGCATTCGCGAACGAGAAACGGCCGGGCATCGTGCAGGCGTACACGGTGCTCTCCGCCGAGTCGGTGACCGACGACCACCCCGCCAGGGACTACTTCGAGGAGCGGTACACGACCCTGCGTCGAGAGGTCACCGCCGCATTCCACGAGCTGTGCGCTCAGGAGGGCGTGCGCGATCCGGGCACCATCGCCGCAGCCTCCGCCGCGATCCTCGCGGTGATGGACGGCCTGCAGCTGCAGTGGCTCCTGCACCCCGAGATCGTCGAACTCGGGGAGACGAGCGAGTTCGCGATCCAGGCGATCGTGAACGCCGTGCTGCGCCCGGGGCCGCAACTGCCGACCTACGTGCACCCCGCCTGATCCGTCGATCGCGCACCCTCGGCACGAGCCGCTCGCGGGGCTAGGCTCGGGCCATGACGATCGATCTCGAAGCGCTCTACATCGACCTGCACCAGCACCCCGAGCTCTCGTTCCAGGAGACGCGTACCGCCGGCATCGCCGCCCAGCATCTGCGCGACCTGGGCCTCGAGGTCGAAGAGGGCGTCGGAGTCACCGGCGTCGTCGGCGTGCTGCGAAACGGCGAAGGTCCGGTCGTGTGGGTTCGGGCCGACATGGACGCGCTCCCGGTCGAGGAGCAGACCGGCCTGTCGTACGCGAGCACCGCCACGGGCATCGACCCGGCGGGCACGACCGTTCCCGTCATGCACGCCTGCGGTCACGACATGCACGTGACCGCCATGATCGGCGCGGTCGAGAAGCTCGTCTCCGAGCGCTCCGACTGGTCGGGAACCCTCGTCGTGCTGATCCAGCCCGCCGAGGAGTACGGCGCCGGGGCGCGCGCGATGCTCGATGACGGCATCCTCGGCCGCTACCCGAAGCCCGACGTGGTGCTCGGCCAGCACGTGACGCCGCTTCCCGCCGGCGTGATCGGCGTGCGCAGCGGCACGCAGATGGCGGCCTCCGACGGGCTCACCGTCACCCTGCTTTTCGAAACATTTTTAAACCTCCGCGNCACGACGCTCTTCCGATCTGAGGTCTGACTCGTGATCAGCACCGGGCTGAGCTTGTTGGCGTTGTCGCTCGAGGTGAACGTCACGCGGACGAACTCGCTCTTCACGGCGCCGAGGGCCTCGATGAGGTACTGCGGGTTCAGGCCGAGCGTGACCTCGTCGCCACCGGAGAGGATCGCATCGACGGACTCGGAGGCGCGTGCGTGGTCTCCTCAAAAGGCGTTCGAAAAGAACAACATCATCCCCGCCGAGGCGAAGCTCGAACTGAGCCTGCGCTACCCGAACGAGGAGACGCGCGAGAAAGTACTCGCGAGCGTGGAGCGCATCGTGCGGGCCGAGGCCACGGCCTCGGGCGCGGAGCGCGAACCCGAGATCCGCACCGATCACACGCTGCCGGCCACGATCAACGACGAGCACGCCACCGCACGCGTCACCGCAGCACTGCAGCGCGCGCTGGGCGAGGCAGCCGTCATCGACCCCGGCATGTTCACCGGCAGCGAGGACGTCTCCTGGTTCGCCCGCGACGCCGGAGTGCCTCTCGTGTTCTGGTTCTGGGGCGGTATCGACCCCACGCGGTTCGCCGAGGCGGTCGCCGCCGGTCGCCTGGGAGAGGACATCCCCACCAACCACTCGCCGTTCTTCGCGCCGGAGATCCACCCGACGATCGAGGTCGGCGTGACCGCCCTCTCGGCCGCGGCCCGGGAGTTCCTCGCCTAGAGGCGGAAGAGAGTCGATCTACAGCTCGTCGAGGTACTGAGCTCGGGCCTTCATCGCGTGGATGATCAGCTCGTAACTGTCGTCGTAGATCAGCATGACGAGCTCGAGGAGACGGCCTGAAGGGTCGGCGGCGATCATGAGCCAGCGGCGCGGGTCGTCTTCGTCGTCGAGCGGGCGCGAGTGCAGGACATGCTCGACGGCATACAGCACGGAAGAGTCGTCGAGCTGGTCGCGCCGGTAATGTTTGCGGGCTGATCGGTGCAGGTCAGGCAACGTGCGCCCACTCGCGCACTGCGGCGCGAATCGCCTCAGAACGCGTGGCGATGCCCTCGGCCTCAGCGCGCGCTGTCAGCGCTGCGATCGTGGACGCATCGAGCCGCACAGGGATCACCGCGCCGGGGCCATCGCCCACCGTCGGTCGACCTCGACGCGGTTTCGGGAGTTGCGACAAGTCGTAGCCGACCTCGGCCTCGTCCGCCCACGCCTGAATCTGCTCGTCAGTGACGGGTTTTCCGTTCACCAGGTGCTCACTCATGCACTTACTGTATACGAAAATCACGGAATTGTGTATACGAAAAGAAAACCCCTCGTTGCCGACTGCCGCGCTCATGCAACGGTCTGCTGCGTCCGCAGGAAGACGTGCAGGCCGAGGGCATCTCTCCTGCTCGGCTGTTCGACACAAAGATGGCGGTGCAGCAGGTCGGCGACCTCTCCCGGAATCGGGTCGATCGCGTGGGCCTTCTTCACGTCTTGGGAGCCGAATCCGGCCAAGAGCGTCACGGACTCTCCGTCCGTGCCCTTCACCTCTACGCGGGCGTAGTCCGTGTCGAGGCGGATCAGCACACGAGCGATGGAGGCCCAGGGGAGCGCTCGCTCCGCCCCGGCACCGATGATCCGGATCCCCCCGTCATCCCACTCGATGACGTAGCGCTTCCTTCGCCGGGCGAAGATCCACAACAGGGCGAGCACGATGACGACAGCCACGCCACCGCCGACCGCGACGACACCGGACCTGCCGAGCATGGAATCGGTCTCGAGGGAGATCGCGATCAACGCCGCCGTGGCAGCGGACCCTCCCACAGCCACGCAGCCGACGATGATCGCCACGAGCTGGCGCATGGAGACTCGCGTCGCCCGGATCGTCAGGCGGTACCCGTCACGCCCCTGCCCGATCGGCTCCCACATCCGTTCACCCCCTGTGCCTTGAGTCGGTCCCGCGCGCCCCCTCGGCCCACACGCCGAGAACTCGGACCGGGAGGGTCATGTTCGACCCGGGCTCAGCCGCCGATCGCGTTCATGCCGCGCGCCGGTTGCAGGAACGAGGGGTCGTTGATCGCGTGCCCCGGGAGCTTGCCGTGCACGCAGGAACGCAGCATCGCAGCGATCCCGTCGGAGCGGGCCCCCGCCGCAGAGGCCGACTCCCCGCGAAGCACGTCGACCAGGTCGTACTCGACGTTCGAGAACAAGCAGTTGCGCAGCTGACCGTCGGCGGTCAGGCGCAGACGGTCGCAGGCGCCGCAGAAGGGGGCGGTGACCGAGGCGATCACACCCACCTCGTGCGGTCCGCCGTCGATGCGCCACTTCTCGGCCGGCGCTCCCCCACGACCCTCGACCGGGTCGAGACGCCAACGCTCGCCCAGGGATGCGAGGATCTCCTCGCGCGTGACCATCGAGGCCCGGTCCCAGGTGTGCCCGGCATCCAGCGGCATCTGCTCGATGAAGCGCAGCTGCGCGCCCATCCTCATCGCGAACTCCACGAGGTCGACCAGCTCGTCGTCGTTGACGCCGCGCATGGCGACCGCGTTCAGCTTGAGAGGGCGGAGGGACGAGGCCGCCGCCGCGGCGATGCCTTCGAACACGTCGTCGAGTCGGTCGCGCCGGGTGAGATCGGCGAAGCGCTGACGGTCGACCGTGTCGATGCTGATGTTGAGGCGCGTGAGACCGGCATCGATCAGGTCGGGGAGCTTCGGGGCGAGGCTGATGCCGTTGGTGGTCATCGCGACCTCGACGGGGCCGTCCTCCCCCTCGATGCGGGCGATGCGCCGCACGACCTCGACGATGTCGCTCCGCAGCAGCGGCTCGCCACCGGTGAGGCGGAAGGTGCGGATGCCGAGAGCGGCGGCCACCTCGGCGACCTCGACGATCTCGTCGGTGGAGAGGATGCTCGTGCGGGCGAGCCATTCGTTGCCCTGCTCGGGCATGCAGTAGGTGCAGCGCAGCGAGCAGCGGTCGGTGAGCGAGATGCGCAGATCACGATGCACACGGCCATGCGTGTCGACGAGACCACCACCGAGGGCCTCGTGGCCGGCCGCCTGCGGCGCCGATGCGGCGTGCGGCGGGCGCACACCGATCACGACCGGTACGGCCGTCATGGCGCTCCCCTGCTCCCCGTCATCGTTCGAGACTAACCCGCCGAGACCCGATCGGGGCCGCCTCCGCGACGGCGAGCGGGAGATTGCCAGCGTTGCGACGGCCTCCCCGGGGCTGCTCAGACCACGGATACGAAGCGCACGCGCTCGGGGTCTATCCGCAGGCGGACCTGATCCCCCGGCACGAGCCCGTCCGCTTCGGCGAGCGAGACGTCGATCGCGCACGCCCGGGTTTGCACCCGCACCCCGGCGAGCGTGGATTCGAGTCGTGTGACCTCGGTCTCCCAGGCATCCGATTCCGCCTCACCGACGACCTGCACATGCTCGGGACGGAACACTGCGGCGAGCGGCGAGCCCACGACCGCGGCGAGCGCGAGCGAGGCGGCATCCGTGCTCGCGAGACGCCGGTGACCGCTGCGCCACCCGCCGCCCGCCGCGACGCCCACCAGCCGATTGACGCCCGCGATCGAGGCGACGAAGTCCGAGGCGGGCGCCGACAGCACGTCGCGCACGGGCCCGGTCTGCGTGACACGCCCCGACTCGATGACCACGAGACGGTCAGCCAGCGCGACGGCGTCCGCGGCGTCGTGCGTGACCGCGAGCGTGGTGATCCCGGTGAGCTGATCGCGCAGCATCTGTCGAATGTCGCCCGCCGTCGCCGGATCGAGCGCCACCAGCGGTTCGTCGAGCAGCACCGCGCGCGGAGATGCGGCGAGCGCTCTGGCGACCGCGACGCGCTGCCCTTCGCCGCCGGAGAGCTCGCGCGGCATGCGATCCCCCGCGCCGGGGAGTCCGACGCGTGCAAGCCACTCATCGGCCGAGTCACGCGCGGTGCGGGCGTCCTCTCCTGCCGCGCGCGGGCCGAAGGCGACGTTCTCGCGCACCGACAGGTGGGGGAACAGCCGCGCATCCTGGCCGAGCAGCACGATGCCCCGGTTCATGGGTGCGGTCCGCACGCGCGGAGCGGCGACGCGGTCGACCACGCGTCCGGCGACCTCGATCTCCCCTGCGGTCAGCGGCTCGAGCCCTGCGAGCGCCTGCAGCAGGGTCGATTTGCCTGCACCGCTGGGCCCCATGATGGCGACGGTCTCGCCGACCGCGACTTGCACCGCGACCTCGACGGCGAAGTGCTCGCGTTCGACGACCACCTGCGCCCGCAGCCCCGGCACTGCGCCGGCGTGGTGCTCCGACGGGGTCATCGTGTCACCCCCGGTCGCCAGCCGCGCACGAGCAGCAGCACGACGATCGCGGTGGCGAGCAGCAGCAGCGCGAGGGCGACCGCGGTGCCCTGCGAGACTCCCGCTCCGTTGAACGCCGTGTAGATCGCCAGCGGCATGGTCTGCGTGACCCCAGGCCGATTTCCGGCGAACAGCGCCGTCGCCCCGAACTCGCCGATGGCCCGCGCGAAGCACAGCACGACACCGGCGACGATGCCCGGAGCCGCGAGCGGCAGGGTGATGCGGCGCAGGATCGTCCATCGACCGGCTCCGAGCGCCGCCGCCGTGCGTTCGTAGTCCACGCCCGAGGTGCGCACCGCCCCCTCCACGGCCAGCACCAGGAACGGCAGCGCGACGAACGTCTGCGCCAGCACCACCGCCGGGGTGCTGAAGGACAGACCGAGTCCGCCGAGCCACCCGGCACGCCCGAACAGGTACAGCAGCGCGACACCGCCCACCATCGGCGGCAGCACCAGTGGCACCGTGACGACGGCGCGCAGCACCGCTGCCAGTCGAGGGCCGGAGCGGGCGATGTACAGCGCGAGCGGCACACCCACGATGATGCACACGACGGTGGCCACGAGGCCGGTGCCGAGCGAGAGCAGGAGTGCCGAGAGCGCAGCCTCCGACGTCACATCCGCGAGGAAGGTCGACCACTGCACCCGCGCGACGAGAGCGGTGAGCGGCAGGACCAGGAAGACCAGCCCGACGAGGGCGGGAACCGCGAGAGCGCGCGGAGCGTATCCGTGCGCGGGTGCCGCGCTCACGGGGCTCCGAAGCCGAAGTCCGCCAGGATCCTCTGACCCTCCGCCGACAGCACGAAGGTCACGAACGCCTCGGCCGCCTCGACGTTCGGCGCGTCGGAGAGCGCGGCGATCGGGTAGTGGTTGACGACCTCGTCTGTACCGTCGGGCACGATCACCTCGACATCGTCACGACCGATCACGTCGGTGGCGTACACGAGTCCGGCGTCGGCTTCGGAGGCGGCGACCTTCGTGAGCACGGCCGTCACGTTCTGCTCGAGACTCGCGGCGTCGACCGTCACGCCCGCCGTGGAGAGCAGCTTCGCGGAGGCCGCGCCGCAGGGCACCTCCGGCGCGCACAGCACCGTGGTCACGTCGGCCAGATCGGCCAGCGCCCCGACCCCGCCCGGGTTGCCCGTCGGCACGGCGATCACGAGGGTGTTGGAGGCGAACAACGCAGGATCCACCGCGGCATCGGCCGCCTTGTCCATGTTGGCCTCGTCGGCGGATGCGAACACGTCGGCCGGCGCGCCTTCGAGGATCTGCGTGACCAGGGTCGACGAGCCGTCGTACACGGGGCTGAACCTCACGCCCGGGTTCTCGGCGGTGAAGGCCTCCCCGATCGCGTCGAAGGCCCCGCTGAGGGAGGCGGCGGCGTAGACCGTGAGATCTCCGCTCAGGCCGCCCTCCGCCGTCGTCGGCGTCGCCGTGCTCCCGTCGGCGCTCGCACAGCCTGTGAGGGCGAGCGCGACGGCGGCGAGGACGGCGGCGGCGGAACGGCGGAACGTGCGGTTCATGTCAGCCCTTCGGGACCTCGACGACGACCTGGGTCGCCTTGACGGATGCGGTGGCGAGCGAACCGACCTCGAGCCGGAGTTCGCGCACCGCTTCGGACGAGATCAGCGAGACGACCCGATGCGGTCCGGATTGGATGTCGATCTGCGCCATCAACCCGTCGACCTGCACCCGGGTGACGATGCCGACGAAGCGGTTGCGGGCGCTGGAGAGCACGTCTCCGGCCTTCTTCGCCTCCTCCGCGAGGGCGACGGCTCGCGCCGCGACGGCATCCCCGGGGATCTCGGCCGGAACCGCATCGGTGACCGGCAGCAGCCCCTGCTCGATCCATCGACGGACCGTGTCGTCGCTCACCCCGAGCAGCTGCGCGGCACGGGCGATCCGGTAGGTCTGCATGAAGAGAATCTACCGCAGATACGGAGATATGCACCGGTAATCTCCGATTCTGCGACGCCGCGCGGCCGAACACCCCACCCTCAAGCGCTGCGATCCCTGTGTCCCCCGAATGGCCGATACCGCGTGCGTCGGATGTCCGACATGATGACTATCACCATGACGGCACCGAATCCACCGGCGGACGACCTGTCCGACTTCGCCGAGCTGATGACGCACGAGCAGGAGTTCCTCGCCCCTCGTGATCTCATCGATCCGGTGGTCCGCCGAAGGCGCAGGCGCCGGGGTCTCATCATCACGGCGATCTGCGTCGTCCTGTTGCTGGCCGCCACCGGCGGCTACGTCGGGTGGGCTCTCACCGCTCCCGTGGGTGCGCCCACCGTCACCACACAGACACCGCAGGCCCCGACCGTCGGTGCGGCGTCGGTCGCCACGCCCCCGGTCGGCGCCTCGGCGATCAGCGTCTCCGGCGCGGACGCCTACCTGGGCGAGTCGGCGAGTGGGATCTGGACGTCGAGCGGCACCGGCGAGCCGCTCCCCATCGCGAGCATCACGAAGCTCATCACCGCACTGGTCATCCTCGAGGCCTCCCCTCTCGCCTCCGCCGAAGACCCCGGGCCCACGATCACGTTCGACAAATCCGATCACGACCTCTACGACAGGTACTACGTGATGGGGGCGACCATCGCCCCCATGCCCACCGGCACCTCGATGTCGCTGCGCGATGCCCTGGCCGCCATGCTGATCCCCTCGGCGAGCAACTACGCCGAGGCGCTGTCATCCCGCATCTTCGGATCGCAGAGCGCGTTCCTCGGCGCGACGCGCGACTGGCTCGCCGCCCATGGGCTGACGGGCACGACGATCACCGAGCCCACGGGGATCAGCCCCCGCAACACGAGCACGCCCGCCGACCTCCTGACGATCGGGAAGCTCGCCGCCGCGAATCCGGTGATCGCTCAGATCGTCGCGACCCCATCGATCTCACTCCCCGGCGCCGGCCCGCTCAACAACACCAACGGACTTCTCGGAACCAGCGGCATCACGGGGTTGAAGACCGGCAGCCTCGGCGAGGGCACCTACAGCCTGCTGTACACCGCGACCCTCGTCGTGGGCACCACCGACCCTCTGGCGGTGACCGGTGTCGTGCTCGGAGGATCCTCGCGCGAGTCGGTGAACGCCAGCGTGATCGCCACTCTGGACAGCGTCCGCGCCGGTTTCCACCAGGTGCCGGTCGCGACCTCGGGACAGGAGATCGGCACGATCTCGACGCCATGGGGCGACACCGCCCAGCTGGTCATCGGAGAGGCGGCATCGGTCTTCACCTGGTCGGACACGCCGATCACCGTGACGACGGACATCGAGACTCCGCCGACCTATCGGAATGGCTCGGTCGTGGGCAGCGTCACCTGGACCGCGGGCCCGAACACCGTCACCGCCCGGGTCCAGATCAAAGGCAGCATCGACTCGCCGTCCGAGTGGTGGCGACTCACCCACCCGTCCGAGCTCGCTTCGATGACGGATGCCGCGGGCTGAGGCGACACGGGCGATCCGATCGACCGTCGTCCGAGCACGCCCGCGTTCTGTCCTATCCTGACCGCGTAGGTCTTCGGAAGGAACACCATGGCGGATGCTGTCGTTCTCGTATCGGGCGGTGCCGCCGTGACACCGTTCACGGATCCCGACCGCGCCAGCGGGTCCGGCCTCGCCGCCGGCAACACGCTCACCGCCCTTCGGGCACATCTTCTCGAGCGTGGCGCTGCGGTCTTCACCGCACCCGCCCGCATCGGAGACGGCGAGGTCCGAGAAGACGCCGGGTGGCAGGGTTTCGCTGATGTGCCCGTCGTGCTGCCAGCGGAGATGACCGTCAACGCGGTCGGCGGGATCGACGAGGGCGGCGCCCGCTTGGCCGCATTCCTGCGGTGGCTCGGGGAGGAACACGGCCTCACCGACGTCGACCTCGTCGCGCACTCGATGGGCGGTCTGTTCTCCCGCGCGGCGATCCGCCACCTGCAGGGATCCGGACCGTCGGTGCATCGACTCGTCACCCTCGGGACCCCGTGGGAAGGTTCGCTGCTCGGCGATGTGCTCACCGGCGAGATCTCCGCGAACGACGCCGCCGGCGACGAGGGGACCGCCCAGATCCTGGAGCGATCGCGCAGCTACGCCGCCGAGAACTCGCAGGGCGCTGCCGACCAGGTCTCGCGCCGGTTCCTGCGGGAGTGGAATGCGGCCCAGATCGGAGTGCTGGACACGATCACCGTCACCGCGATCGGCGCCGGGCACTTCCACGCGGCATCCGCACCACTCCAGCTGTGGCCGCACGACGGGCTCGTGTCGCAGCGGAGCGCTCGGGCGGACGACGTGCCGAGCGAGGTCCTCCCCCGCGCTGTCCGTCACAGCTTCCACGACGACGTGCACAGCATCTTCTTCGCCGACGCCTTCGGCCTGCCATGGGAGCGGGCGCTCACCTGGGACCCCGAGGTGTTCGCGGTCGTCGACGATGCGCTCCAGGCCTGAATCAGGGGCATACGCTGAACCCATGCAGCCCCTCGTCGCCCCGGTCGCCGCGCTGGAACCCGAAGAACTCGTCCGCACGGCCCGGCACGCGGTGCTCTCCGGCATCGGTGAAGAAGGTCAGCGCCGCCTCAACGCCGCGCATGTCACCATCATCGGCGCGGGTGGGCTCGGCTCCCCCGTCCTGCTCGCCCTGGCCGCCGCGGGCATCGGCACCATCACGGTGATCGACGACGACATCGTGGAGCTCACCAACCTGCAGCGCCAGCTGGCGCACCGGGTGGAGGACATCGGAGCCTTGAAGACCGCATCCGCCGAGCGTGCCATCACCGCCCTCGCCCCGCACACCGTGGTGACCCAGGTGCCCGAACACCTCGACGCCGACAATGCCGAACGCCTGCTCACCGGCGCCGATGTGGTGGTCGACACGAGCGATTCGTTCTCGACCCGCCGCGATGTGGCCGCGGCGGCCGAAGCGCTCGGACTCCCGCTCGTGTGGGGTGCCGTGCAGGAGTGGCATGCGCAGGCCACGGTCTTCTGGTCGGCCCCGCCGGAGGGGGAGCCGGTGGTGCTCGCCGATCTCTTCCCTCTGGGCACCGAGGGCGAGCCGCCCAGCTGTGCTCAGGTCGGTGTTCTCGGGGCCCTGTGCGTGCAGGTCGGCGGGCTGCTGGCGGGCGAGGTGCTCAAGCTCCTGAGCGGTGCCGGCGAACCGCTGCTCGGTCGGCTCGCGGTGATCGATGCGCTCACCTCCCGCCAGCACGAGATACCGATCCGTCCGGCGTCCACGGCGACGAGGGCGGTGCGCGCATGACCGGCCGCCGCACGGTCGAGGAGCAGCTCGCCCGTGTGCTCGATGCCGTCCGCCTGATCGAGAGCGAGACGCGTCCGGTGGCTGATGCCGCAGGACGCACCCTCGCCGCTCCCGCAGCCGCCGCCCACGACATCCCCCTGTTCGACAACTCCGCGATGGACGGCTTCGCCGTGCGCGGCGCCGATGTCGCCGAGGCCTCCGAGGAGCACCCGGTCACTCTGCGCGTGGTCGCCGACCTCCCCGCGGGCGTCGACCTCGACCCCCCGCTCGGCGTGGGCGAAGCCGCCCGCATCATGACCGGGTCCCCCACGCCCACCGATGCCGACGTGATCGTGCCGTTCGAGGACACGGCCGGTGGCCTCGCCGACTCGCTCGACGAGGTGAGGGTGTTGCGTGCTCCGGCGAAGCCTGGGGTGTTCGTGCGCCGACGCGGGGCCGACCTGCACGCAGGCGACGAGGTCGTGCATGCCGGCGAGCGCCTGGGGCCTTTCCAGCTGGCCGCCGCGGTCGCCGCCGGGGTCGCCGAGGTCTCGGTGACGCGAGCTCCGCGCGTGGCGGTGGTGTCGACCGGGAGCGAACTGCTCGCACCGGGGGAATCCCCCACCCGCGGCCGCATCCCCGACTCCAACGGCCCGCTCCTCGAACACCTGGTCTCCGAGGCCGATGCCGAGGTGGTGCTGGTCGCGCGCGTTCGGGACGAGGCGGACGCCGTCAGGGCGGTGACTGCCGAAGCCCTCGCCCTCGGCGCCGATGTGATCGTGTTCACCGGCGGGGTGAGCGCGGGGGCCTACGAGCCCGTGCGCGGGGCCTTCGACGGCGGCGGACAGGTCGAGTTCAGCGCGGTCGCCATGCAGCCAGGCAAGCCGCAGGCCTTCGGCGTGCTCGATGACGGGTGCCTGGTGTTCGGCCTGCCGGGGAACCCTGTGAGCGTGGCGGTGTCGTTCGAGGTGTTCGTGCGCCCCGCCCTGCTCGCGATGCAGGGGCGCGCCCTGATCCACCGCCCTCGTGCACCGTTCACCGCCGACGCATCGTGGACGCCGCCTCCGGGCCGTCGCCAGTATCTGCCGGCCGTGGTCGACTTCGCCGCGCGCACCGTGCGCCCTGCGACCGCCGGCGGATCGGGATCCCACCTCGCTGGCGGACTCGCCCGTGCGCACGCGTTCGCGATCGTGCCGGCCGAGGTCGAGACCGTCGCCGTGGGCGATGCGATCGATGTCATGCTGGTCGGATGAGCTTTCCCCACCTTGACGCCGGCGGCCGCGCGCACATGGTCGATGTGACCGCGAAGCAGCCGACCGTCCGCACCGCGACCGCCCGCGGTTTCGTGCGCTGCAGCACCGACGTGATCGCCGCCCTCCGCGACGGCACCGTGCCGAAGGGCGACGTGCTCGCCGTGGCGCGCATCGCCGGCATCCAGGCGGCCAAGTCCACGCCTTCGCTGCTGCCGCTCGCGCATGTGATCGGGGTGCACCGCGCGAGCGTCGAGCTCGACATCGTCGACGACGGCGTTCGCATCGAGGCGACGGTGGGCACCGCCGATCGCACCGGGGTGGAGATGGAGGCTCTCACCGCCGTCTCGGTCACCGCTCTGGCGGTCGTCGACATGATCAAGGGCGTCGACCGCGCGGTCGTTATCGAAGACGTGCGCATCGTGGCGAAGTCGGGAGGGCGCTCGGGCGACTGGGTGCGCCCCGGAGAAGCCGCCCCCGGAGATGCCCGATGACGCGGGTGCGCTACTTCGCCGCCGCCGCAGAGGCCGCGGGGACGGGCGAGGAGGAACGCGGCGAACGTTCCCTCCTGGCCCTGCGGACCGCCGTCGTGGCTGAGCATCCGTCACTCGCCGACATCCTGCCGCGCTGCGCGGTGCTCGTCGACGGGGTGCGCACCGACGGCGACATCGCCCTCGACGACGCCGAACTCATCGACGTGCTCCCGCCCTTCGCGGGCGGCTGACCGCGCGAGAGCGGCGATGATGCGCGGGACTCAGCCGCCAATACCCTTCCACGACGACGTCCCGTCGACCTCGAGCTGACGCTTCCACACCGGCAGGTCTGCCTTGATCGCCTCGATGACGGCCCGGCACACCTCGAACGCCTCGGCGCGGTGCTCGGAGGCGACCGCGATCACGACGGCCGCATCGCCGACGTCGAGGCGTCCGATGCGATGGCTCACCGCCACCACGGCGGGGGCCTCCGCTCCGGCACCGGCCTCCTGTGCGATCCTTCGCAGTGCCGCCTCCGCATCGGGGTGAGCGCTGTACTCCAGTCCGACCACGGGCGTCTCGGCGTCCGGGTCGTTGTCGCGCACGCGACCGACGAAGGTCGTCACCGCTCCCAGCCGGGGATCCTCGACCGCGGCCAGGTGCGCATCCAGATCGAGTCGCGCTTCCGATACCGCTGCGATTCGCACGTCGTTCATGAGTGGTCTCCGCCCTCCACTTGATCCAGGATGTGCGCGGCGACGCCGAGCACCACGGGTACGCCGGAGGCGACGGCACGGGTCGACCCCGGCAGGTTCACCACGAGCATGCCCGCCGGGTCGACGATGCCGGCGAGCCCACGCGACAGCACGGACAGCGGGGTGTCGGCGAGGCCGCGACGACGCAGCTCCTCGGCGATGCCGGGAAGCTCGCGGGTGATCACACGCCGTGTCCCCTCGGGTGTCAGGTCACGCGGGCCGACGCCCGTCCCACCGGTGGTCACGACCAGGCGGATGCCACGGGCAGCGGCTCGGCGCAAGGCGTCCGCCACCGACCCCGCGCCGTCGGCGATGACCTCGGCGTCGGGGCAGTGCCACCCGGCCTCACGCAGCAGCCCCACGGCGATCGGACCACCACGATCCTCGCGCTCTCCGGAGAACGATCGATCCGAGACGGTGATCACGAGTGCGGGGAACAGGCCCATGGCTCCCACCATAGGCCCGAGCGGGTGACCGCGCACGCGTCTCAGTTGACCCGGATGAGCGAACGCTGCCAGCCCGACGACCCGTTCGGGGCGATGGGTGCGCGCTCCTGGATCTGCAGGTCGCCGTTCTTGTTCACCGCGCGCACCGCGACGTAGTGCGTGCCCGGTGTGGCATCCCACTCCATGAACCACTGCACCCAGGTGTCGTCGTTGATCGGCGCCGACAGCGTGGCCTGAACCCAGTCGCCGTCGTCGATGCTCACCTCCACACGCTCGATGCCGACCGACTGCGCCCAGGCGACTCCGGCGATCGGGATCCTCCCCGCCGCGACCGCCTCGCCGATCTTGGGGGTGTCGACGCGAGAGGCGAACTTGATCGGCGCCTCGGCGCTGTAGCCACGCGGCGTCCAGTACGCCTCGTCCTGGGCGAACGTCGTCACCTTGAGCTCCGTGAGCCACTTGGTCGCCGACACGTACCCGTAGAGTCCCGGAACCACCATCCGCACAGGGAAACCGTGTTCGAGCGGCAGCGGTTCGCCGTTCATCCCGACAGCGAGGATCGCATCGAGGTCGTCATCGGTGAGCGCCGAGAGCGGCGTGCTCGCGGTGTAGCCGTCGACGCTGCGCGAGAGCACCATGTCGGCGCCCGACTTCACCCCCGCCTTCTTGAGCACGTCGCGCAACGGCACCCCGAGCCACTTCGCGTTCCCGACGAGCTCGCCGCCGACCTCGTTCGACACGCACGTGAGTGTGATGGCGTACTCGTCGAGGCCCATGTCGAGGATGTCCTGGAAGCTCATCTCCACACGCTGGTCGACCATGCCGTCGATCACCAGACGCCAGGTGTCCGGATCGATCGAGGGAACCGTGAGGGCCGTGTCGACGCGATAGAAGTCCTTGTTCGGGGTGAACAGCTTGCTGAGTCCGGGGATGTCGAGCTCGGCGCCGTCCGGAACCGTGACCGTCGTGCGGGGGGAGGGCAGCTTGAGCGCGCTCCTGATCGCCTCCACCGACGACACGGCCATGCTCACCGTGCGAGCCGTGATGCCCACCACCAGCGCGGATGCTCCGGCGAGAGCGGCGAAGACGAAGAAGCGGCGCCTGTCGATCCCCGGCCGCGAAGGTTCCGCATCGGCGAGGTCGGCACCGGTCTCAGCGGCCTCCGCGGACACCGTGTCGTCTGTCTCGTCCCGCGTCGCTCCGACCACGGATGCCCTCCACCCGCGCAGACGACGGCACAGGAGAACGAGGACGAACGATCCGACGACGGTTCCGAGCACCGGGGGCAGGAAGGCGAGCGGGGTCACCGCGGCGCGGGTCACGATCGCCGCGGTCGAGAGCACGCCCGCGATCACCAGCGCGATCACGCCGAGCGGCGGACGCACCAGCTGCAGGATGCCGGCGATCGCCGAGGCGATGAACACCGCGAGACCGAGGCCGGCCAGCAGCGCGATCTTGTCGTACTCGCCGAAGGTCGCGATCGCGAACTCCTTGAAGGGCTGCGGCACGATGTCGATCACGAACCCGCCGACCGCGAGGATCGGACTGGCCGCTCGCGCGAACAGCAGCGCGAACAGCTCGGCCGTCGCGAGGAAGACGCCACCGCCGATCACGCCCGCGAGGGCGGCCCAGACGAGGAATCTCTTGCCACTGCGGCGCTGCACCATGATCGTCTCCTGTTCCACCGGGTTCGGTGTGATCCCCCGTTGTTCGGAGCCGAGACGCGATCGGATGTGAGGATCGACGCAAAGGCGCTCCGGCAGGTCAGAGACGCCGCACGGTGATGGCCTCGCGCCCCTGGAACTGCCGCAGCGTGCGCATGCAACGGGAGCACAGGATCTCGACCCGACGCGGGTGGCCCTCGCCGCACACGCAGTCGACCGTGACACGCCACTTCGCCTTGCGCCCGCACGGCTGGTAGCCGTCGTCGCCGCCGTGGTCGCACTCGCACCGCTGCCGTTCGCGGTCGACCCCCGCGAGTTCGTCGATCTTCGCGACTTCGTCGATGTCGGTGTCGGCCTCGACTTCCTGCGTTCTCCCCACCAGCCGATGCTCCCAGGACCGCGGCTGCGCGCGCAACATGCTCTCGCGCGGGCGCGCCCCGGTCAGACCCCGACCACCCGCGGATCGGTGGGAGCGTCCGGGATCGCCGTCGGCGCGGGAGGAGGAGCCGGGGCGAGCTGGCGCTGCGGCACCCCGTGCGCCTCCCGGTGCAGACGCTCCATGCGGCTGTCGAGTTCGGCGGCGGCATCCGCTGCATCCGAGAGGCTGTCGACGAGGTGCGAGGGCACCTGGTTCGAGAACTTGTAGTAGATCTTGTGCTCGAGGCTCGCCCAGAAGTCCATCGCTATCGTGCGGAACTGCACCTCCACCGGCACCGAGAGCGCACCGGTCGACAGGAACACGGGCACCTCGATGATCGCGTGCAGGCTCTTGTAGCCGTTGGCCTTGGGGTGGGCGATGTAGTCCTTGACCGTGCGCACGGTCACGTCGTCCTGCGCGGTGAGCAGGTCGAACAGTCGGTATACGTCGGCGACGAAGCTGCAGGTCACGCGCACACCGGCGATGTCGGTGATCTCTGCGCGAATGCGGTCGAAGTCGGGCTCGTCGATGCCCTTGCGGGCGATCTTCTCGACGATGCTGTCGGGCGACTTCAGCCGACTCTTCACGTGCTCGATGGGGTTGTACGCGTGGTCGTGCGTGAACTCGTCGCGCAGGATCGAGATCTTCGTCTCGACCTCGCGCATCCCGAACTCGTACTCGCGCAGGAACCGCTGCAGCTCATCGCGCAGCACGCGGGCCTGGTTGATCGTGTCCTCGGTGACGTGAACAGTCGTCATACCCTCGACGTTACGGCTTCGTGATCGGAAACCGCTGTGGATCCCTGATGTCCGCGCGGGCGTCGACGAGGTGCTGACCGGAGAGGACGCCGGGGAGCCCGCGCCCGAGGCGGGTGGCGAACAGCATCACGATCGCGATGAGGATCAGGAGCGACGAGGCGAGGTCGAAGAATCCCCCCAGCAGTGCGAGCGCGCTGAGCCCGCCGATGCCGCCCACCCACCGCAGGAGCCGGGCGAACGGTGCCGGCAGGGGTGAGCCCGTGTACCGCAGCTGCACGGCGATGTCGCCGATCGAGCGTCCGGTGATCAGGATCAGCACCAGGAAGAGGGCCGAGGGGACGATGGTTCCCGCGGCGGACGCGAGGCCGCCGTCGAGCACCGCTGCGCGATCGTCGGCTACGAACTGCAGCCACAGCTGCACGGTCACGCCGACGCCCACGCTCAGGAACCCGAAGGCGAGGGCATCGCACAGCATCGCGAGGGCCCGGCGACCGCGGGTGACGGGACGCGGGAGGTCAGCGTCGGGGCTCGCCTTCGCGCCGCGCAGCGCTCTCGGGACGAGGAG
The DNA here is from genome assembly GCF_000340625.1 of Microbacterium sp. UCD-TDU. NCBI lineage: Bacteria > Bacillati > Actinomycetota > Actinomycetes > Micrococcales > Microbacteriaceae > Microbacterium > Microbacterium sp. UCD-TDU. The sequence goes on along the minus strand of NZ_KB454448.1, from coordinate 126,828 downwards.
GGCCACCGCGCACCCGACGACGGCGCCGAGAGTGTTCGTCATGAGGTCGCCCACGTCGAAGAAGCGGTACGCGCACGGGTAGACGCCCCACACACCGGTCAGCTGCGTGGTCTCGACCAGCAACGACAGACCGAAGCCTGCGGCCAGCGCGGTCAGGATGCCGCGGCCGGCGAGCACGCGGACGAAGAAGCCGAGCGGCACGAACAGCACCACGTTGAACACCAGCTGCAGCAGGGCCGGGTGCCGCAGCGGGTTCCCCGGCGCCGCGAGGGCCTTCTGCACGTCGCGCACGACCGACATCGGATCGGTGATCGCCCCCACGCAGCGGATCGTGTCGGGGTCGGGCAGCGGAAGCAGGGTGTAGGTCCAGATGGCCCAGAAGTAGATGAGGGCCGCGAGCCAGAGCAGCGTGCGCCCGAAGCCGAGTCGCCCGCGCCGCCGGTAGCTGACCGCCACGAACGGCACGAAAAGAAGGATGCCGAAAGCCACCCCCACCGCGATCGCGATGAATCCGAGCAACACCTGATCTTCCACCGCGTGCCAGTGTAGCCCCGCCCGTAAGGATTGCGTGAGGACCGCACATCCCACCGTAGGGATTCCGTGAGGATCGCGTGAGGATGCCATCAGGAGGCGTAGTGTCGCCCGACGTGCCAGACGAAAACAGGGAGGCCGCGGACGCACCGCCGCGCGCCAAGCGCATCCTCATCGGAGAACCGCTGACGAGTCAGCAGGTCGACGACCAGCTGCTCCCGAAGCGCATGGCTCTGCCGATCTTCGCATCCGATGCCCTCAGCTCGGTGGCCTACGCCCCGCAGGAGCTGGTGATGATCCTGCTGATCGGCGGGCTCACCTTCCTGTCGTTCACGCCACTCGTCGCGATCGCGGTCGTCGTGCTGCTGATCGTGGTCGTGCTCAGCTACCGCCAGCTCATCAAGGCCTATCCGTCGGGTGGTGGCGACTACGAGGTCGCGTCGAAGAACCTCGGCGAGATCCCCGGCGTGATCGTGGCCGCGGCACTCCTGGTCGACTACGTGCTGACCGTGGCCGTGTCGGTCGCCTCCGGTGTCGACAACATCATCTCGGCCGTGCCGGGGCTCGACCCCTTCCGCATCGAGCTCGCCGTCGGCTTCGTGGTGCTCATCATCGTCGTGAACCTGCGCGGGGTGCGCGAGGCCTCCTTGGTCTTCGCGATCCCGACGTACGTGTTCATCGGCTCGGTCGGCGTCATGATCGTGACCGGCCTGATCCGCACCTTCCTGGGCGACGCCCCCGTGGCCTCGAGCGCCGAGTTCTCGGTGCAGGCCGAGAGCCTCGGCCAGGCGGCCGTGATCCTGCTGATCCTGCGCGCGTTCTCGAGCGGATGCTCCGCCCTCACCGGCGTCGAGGCCGTGTCGAACGGGGTCCCCGCGTTCCGCGCCCCGAAGGTGCGCAACGCCCAGTCGACCCTCGTGCTGATGGGCTCGATCGCCATCTGCCTCTTCGCAGGGCTCACCGCCCTCGCCCTCATCACCGGCGTGCACTACGCCGAGAACCCGTGCGACCTGGTCGGGTTCGACTGCACGAATCCGCAGCCCTCACTGATGGCCCAGATCGCCGCAGCGACCTTCGGCGGCGGCAGCATCGCGTTCTTCATCGTGCAGGCGGCGACCGCGTGCGTGCTCCTGCTCGCCGCGAACACCGCGTTCAACGGCTTCCCGCTGCTGGGGGCCGTGCTCGCCCGCGACGGCTACGCTCCGAAGTCGCTCAACACCCGCGGCGACCGCCTCGTGTTCTCGAACGGCATGATCCTGCTGGGCATCGCGGCGATCGCGGTGCTCGTGATCTTCCAGGCGAAGCTGACCACACTGATCCAGCTGTACATCATCGGTGTGTTCGTCTCGTTCTCGCTCGGACAGATCGGCATGGTGCGGCACTGGCGACGCGTGCTTCGCGGACCGGTCGAGGACACGAAGGACTCGGGAGTCGACGGAGCCACGGCATCCGATCGCCGCTCGGCGAAGGTCGGGCTCATCATCAACTCGGCCGGCGCTGTGATGACCGTGCTCGTGCTGGTCATCGTGACGATCACCAAGTTCACGCACGGCGCGTATCTGGTGTTCTTCGCGATCCCGATCCTCGCCTTCCTGATGTTGGGCGTGAAGCGGTACTACCGCGACGTCGAGCACGAGATCGCGATCGACGACACCACCCGGTTCGGTGCGACGGGCGACCTCGCCATCGTTCTCGTCAATCGACTGCAGAAGCCGGTCGTGAAGGCCATCGACTACGCGATCGCGGCCAAGCACGGCAAGACCCTGGCGGTGCACGTGGCCGTGGCCTCCGACGATGCGGCGCAGCTGCAGAAGGACTGGGCCGACCACCTCGTGCCGATCCCGCTCGTGATCGTCGAATCCCCGTACCGCTCGTTCGCGCAACCGGTCACGCAGTTCATCAAGCAGTACCGCGAGAAGCACGGCTCGTCCGTCGTCACCGTGTACCTGCCGCAGTACATCGTGGGTCACTGGTGGGAGTCGTTCCTGCACAACCGTCGCGCCCGGCGTCTCGCCAACCAGCTGATGCTCGTGCATGGGGTGTCGATCACCCTCGTGCCGTGGCTGCTCGACTCGTCGGAGCTCATCTACGGCCGCCGCTCACGCCCGTTGCCCGGGCAGGAGCGCGCCGGTCGTCCTGTGGTCGTGAACGGGCGACGCGCGCATCGTCCTGCCGGGCCCCCGCAGGACGGCGCCCCGGAGGCCTGAGTCCGCGTCGTCCCCCGCACCTTCCGGATCTCGCGTTCGAATCTCCGTGAACCCGATGGTCGGGATCGCGCAACACAGAGTGTGAGCATCCACGACGAATCGATCTTCCGCCCCGCCCTCGACCCGGCGTCCGTCTCGCTGCCGCCGACAGTCCAGGTCGATCTCACCTGGCTGTGGACCGACCTCGGAGCCAAGCCCGACCGGCATTGAGCGAGGCGGTCAGCGCAGAGCCTCGAGGTTGAGGGGGACTAGCGCCGCAGCGCTAGCCCGAGACCAGCATCAGCGCGAGCACGGCGGCGAGCACGGTCGGTACCGCGGCCACCACGCCCCACAGCATGAAGCGGCTCCATCGGATCGTCACGCCCAGCGCCACGACCCGGTGGTGCCAGAGCAGGGTCGCCAGCGAGGCCCAGGGCGTGATGAGCGGGCCGAGGTTCACTCCGATCAGCAACGCCATCAGGGCGACGGGATCACCCGCTGCGGGCTCGAGCACGAGATACGCCGGAAGATTGTTGATCGCGTTGGCACTCACGGCCCCGAGCGCGGCGAGGCGGAACAGGTCGCCGGCGGAATCGCCGTTCGCGGTCGGCGAGGTCAGGAAGTCGAGGAGCCCCTGCGCGTGCGCGGCCTCCACGAGCACGAATAGTGATGCGGCGAGCGCGAGCGCCTGCCACGGGACCAGCGAGAGCCGCAGGGCACGCCGCCTCCGTACCGCGAACAGGCCGATCAGCGCGAGGGCGGCGACCGTGGCCGGGATCCAGACGTCATGGGTGAGGGCGAGCAGTGGCATCAGCACGAGGAGGATGCCGGTGGCGCTCCAGAACAGCGTCGGATCGGCGGGTCTGCGCGGCACCGGCGTCTCGTACGTCCCGAAGACGGTACGACGATGCATGATCGTGAGGATCGCGACGGGAACGAGGATGCCGACCAGGGTGGGCGCCCAGCTGAGAGCGATGAACGCCCCCGGCCCGTCACCGATCGCGGGGGCGGCGAGCAGGTTGGTGAGGTTCGAGACCGGGAGGGCCAGCGATGCCGTGTTGGCGAGCCAGACGGTCGCCAACGCGAACGGGAGGGGTGAGACGCCGATGCTCTGCGCCAGGACGACCACGACCGGGGTGACGATCACCGCGGTCGTGTCGAGCGACAGGAACACCGTGCTCACCACGGCGAGCGCGACCACCAGCGCCCAGAGCGCCAGCACCCGCCCCCGGCCCCAGCGGGCGAGCCGCTGCGAGACCACGTCGAAGACGGCCGCGTCGCGGGCGAGCTCGGCGACGATCGCGATGGCGACGACGAACCCCAGCACGGGGGCTATCCGCGCGCCGAGAGCTCCGGCATCGGCGCGCGGCAGGAACCCGGTGACCACGCAGACGAGCGCGACGGCGACCAGTCCGGCGACGATCCACGTCCCGGCCCCGATCCTCATCCTTCTGATTCCCACCTCGTGAGCATAGGGCTCGATCGTGAGCAACCCGCATGCATCCGCTCGGAGGGCGTAGGGGAAGCGTGAGGATCGCTGTGACGGGAGCCATGCGGGAGTTGTATCGGATCCGTGCTCGACATCATCTACATCGCGCTGACTCTTGCGCTGTTCGCCCTCGTGTCCCTGGTGGCCAAGGGGGTGGAGCGGCTGTGATCGTCTTCGAGATCCTCGCCGCCGCCCTCGCGGTCGCCGCCGTCGTCTACCTCGTGGTCGCGCTCGTCGCGCCGGAGAGGTTCTGATGGACGCGTCGATCTGGTTCGGCATCCTGCAGCTCACGGCCGTGGTGGTCGTGCTCGTGCTCCTGTACCGCCCTCTCGGCGACTACATCGCCCATGTCTTCACCTCGGCGCGCGACCTGCGAGTCGAGCGCGGCGTGTACCGACTCATCGGCGTCGACTCCTCATCCGAGCAGACCTGGCGCGCCTACGCCCGCGGCGTGCTCGCGTTCTCTGTGGTCGGTGTCCTCCTCGTCTACGGCCTGCAGCGACTGCAGGCGTTCCTGCCGCAGTCCCTCGGACTCCCGGCCGTGCCGGAGGGTCTGTCGTTCAACACCGCCGCCTCGTTCGTGGCGAACACCAACTGGCAGTCCTACTCCCCCGAGCAGACCGTGGGCTACACCGTGCAGCTCGCGGGCCTCACGGTGCAGAACTTCGTCTCGGCAGCAGTCGGCCTCGCGATCGCGATCGCGCTGATCCGCGGTCTCGCCCGTCGCGGTTCGACAACCATCGGCAACTTCTGGGTCGACCTGATCCGCGGCCTCGGGCGCATCCTGCTGCCGATCGCCCTGATCGGGGCGGTGGCGCTGCTCGCCGGCGGCGTGATCCAGAACTTCGCCGGTTTCACCGACATCACCACCGTCTCCGGTGGCACCCAGACCATCCCCGGCGGTCCGGTCGCCTCGCAGGAGGCGATCAAGCTCCTCGGCACGAACGGAGGCGGCTTCTTCAACGCCAACTCCGCGCATCCCTTCGAGAACCCGACCGGCTTCACGAACCTGCTGCAGGTGCTCCTGATCCTCGTGATCCCGTTCTCCCTGCCCCGCACCTTCGGGCGCATGGTCGGCGACCACCGCCAGGGCTACGCGATCGCCGCCGTGATGGGCACGATCTTCCTGGTGTCGACCTTCACGCTCTCGGCGCTCGAACTCGCCGGCCGCGGCACCGCACCCGAACTCGCCGGAGCGGCGATGGAGGGCAAGGAGGTGCGCTTCGACATCCTGGGCTCGACGCTGTTCGGAAGCGCCAGCACCCTCACCTCGACGGGTGCCGTCAACTCGATGCACGATTCGTACACGGCGCTCGGCGGGATGATGCCGATGCTGAACATGATGCTCGGCGAGGTCGCCCCCGGCGGCGTCGGCTCGGGCCTGTACGGCATGCTCGTGCTCGCGATCATCGCGGTGTTCGTCGGCGGACTGCTCGTCGGCCGCACCCCGGAGTACCTCGGCAAGCGGATCGGTCCGCGGGAGATCAAGCTCGCGAGCCTGTACATCCTGGTGACCCCGACACTCGTGCTGGTCGGCACCGCGCTGAGCTTCGCCGTTCCCGGCATCCGCGAAGACGTGGAATCCACCAGCATCCTGAACCCGGGCGTGCACGGCATGAGCGAGGTGCTCTACGCGTTCACCTCGGCGTCGAACAACAACGGCTCCGCGTTCGCCGGACTCACCGCGAACACCCCGTGGTTCAACACCGCGCTCGGTATCGCGATGCTGCTCGGACGCTTCCTGCCGATCGTGCTCGTACTGGCCCTGGCCGGCTCGTTCGCCGCACAGGAGCGCATCCCCGCCACATCCGGCACCCTGCCCACGCACCGACCGCAGTTCGTCGGCCTGCTCCTCGCCGTGACCGTCATCGTCACCGCGCTCACCTACTTCCCCGTGCTCGCACTGGGACCCCTCGCTGAAGGACTCGTCTGACCATGACCCTCATCACCACTCCCTCCGAACAGCAGGATGCCCCGGCATCCACCCCCGCAGAACCGCCACGCTCCTTCGGCTGGTCGCAGCTCGTGCAGGCCCTTCCCGGAGCCCTGCGCAAGCTCAACCCGGCAGCCCTGTTCCGAAACCCCGTCATGCTCCTGGTCTGGGTCGGCGCCGCCTTCACCACGGTGCTCGCGATCGCCGAGCCGTTCCTGGGCGGCCCGGCCGACTCGGGCGGCACCCCGGTCCCGGCGCCCTTCACCTGGGGCATCGCGATCTGGCTGTGGCTCACCGTGCTGTTCGCCAACGTCGCCGAATCCGTCGCCGAGGGCCGCGGAAAGGCCCAGGCCGCGAGCCTGCGCAAGACCCGCACCAGCACGATGGCCCGTCGGGTGGTCGGCTACGACAAGGCCGCAGACGCCGCAGCCGAGCGCACCGCGACCGCCCAGGTCTCGTCCGCCGAGCTGCAGCGCGACGACATCGTGATCGTCACGGCGGGTGAGCTGATCCCCGGAGACGGCGACATCGTCGCGGGTATCGCCACGGTCGACGAATCGGCCATCACGGGCGAGAGCGCCCCGGTGATCCGCGAATCCGGCGGCGACCGCAGCGCCGTGACCGGCGGCACCCGCGTGCTGTCCGACCGCATCGTGGTGCGCATCACCTCGAAGCCGGGCGAGACCTTCGTCGACCGCATGATCGCGCTCGTCGAGGGTGCGAGTCGTCAGCGCACCCCCAACGAGATCGCCCTCAACATCCTGCTCGCGAGCCTGTCGATCATCTTCGTGGTCGTGGTGCTGGCCCTGAACCCGATCGCCTCGTACGCTGCATCCCCCGTCAGCATCCCGGTGCTCATCGCCCTGCTCGTCTGCCTGATCCCGACCACCATCGGGGCGCTGCTGTCGGCGATCGGCATCGCGGGCATGGACCGTCTGGTACAGCGAAACGTGCTCGCGATGTCAGGCCGGGCGGTCGAAGCGGCAGGAGATGTCACCACGCTGCTGCTCGATAAGACCGGAACCATCACCTACGGCAACCGTCGTGCGCACGAGGTGCTGCCCCTTCCCGGCATCGATGCGGACGAGCTCCTCCGCGTCGCGGCGCTGTCCTCCCTCGCGGACCCGACTCCCGAAGGCGCCTCGATCGTCGAGCTCGCCGCGGGACTGGGCATCCAGGTGACAGCACCGGATGACGCGGTGGTCGTCCCCTTCACGGCGCAGACGCGCATGTCGGGCCTCGACCTCAGCGACGGCACGCAGATCCGCAAGGGCGCCGGCTCCGCGGTGCGGGCCTGGCTCGGACTCGACGGCGACGACATCGAGCTCACGACGCGCACCGACTCGGTGGCCGAGAGCGGCGGCACCCCGCTCGTGGTCGCGGTGATGACGCCCGGTGCCCCCGGCCGCGTCCTCGGGGTGGTGCACCTCAAGGACATCGTCAAGGACGGCCTGCGCGAACGCTTCGAGGAGCTGCGCGCGATGGGCATCCGCACGGTCATGATCACGGGTGATAACCCGCTCACAGCGAAGGCGATCGCCGCCGAGGCCGGTGTCGACGACTTCCTCGCCGAGGCGACTCCCGAGGACAAGCTCGAGCTGATCCGCCACGAGCAGCAGGGCGGTCGGCTGGTCGCGATGACCGGCGACGGCACCAACGATGCCCCCGCTCTCGCACAGGCCGACGTCGGTGTCGCGATGAACACCGGTACGTCGGCGGCGAAGGAGGCCGGCAACATGGTCGACCTCGACTCCGATCCGACCAAGCTGATCGACATCGTGCGCATCGGCAAGCAGCTGCTCATCACCCGCGGAGCTCTCACCACCTTCTCGCTCGCGAACGACATCGCGAAGTACTTCGCGATCATCCCCGCGATGTTCATGGGGGTCTTCCCCGGACTGGCGGCGCTCAACATCATGCAGCTGCATTCGCCGGCTTCCGCGGTGACCAGCGCGATCATCTTCAACGCGATCGTGATCGTCTTCCTGATCCCGCTCGCCCTGCGCGGAGTGAAGTACCGGCCGGCGAGCGCCTCGCAGATCCTGCAGCGCAACCTGCTGATCTACGGCCTCGGCGGCGTGATCGCCCCGTTCATCGGCATCAAGCTCATCGACCTCGTGATCAGCCTCATCCCGGGCTTCTGACCCGGCTCTGAAAAGGAATCCAGACATGTCCTCCACACGCACCGCGGCCCGCACCACCGGTGTCGCCGTCCGCGCGATGCTCGTCCTCACCCTCGTGCTCGGCGTCGGCTACACGCTGCTGGTCACCGGCATCGGCCAGCTGCTGCTCCCCTGGCAGGCGAACGGCTCCCCCCTCCCCGATGAGCGGGGCAGCTCGCTGATCGGCCAGTCCTTCACGGATGCCGACGGCGAAGCGCTCCCGCAGTACTTCCAGTCGCGTCCGTCCGCCGCGGGCGACGGCTACGACGGCGCCGGCTCCAGCGGCAGCAACCTCGGCCCGGAGAACGCCGACCTGGTGGCCTCGATCGAGGAGCGCAAGGCCGCGATCGCGGAGCGCGAGGGCGTCGACCCGTCGCAGGTGCCGGCCGATGCGGTCACCGCCTCGGCCTCGGGCCTGGACCCGCACATCAGCGTGGAGTACGCGCTGCTCCAGGTGCCGCGCGTGGCCGAGGCCCGCGGACTGTCCGCGCAGGAGGTGCGCGACATCGTGGAGTCTAGGATTCAAGGGCGGGATCTGGGATTCCTCGGCGCAGAACGCATCAACGTCGCCGAGCTCAATCTCGCGCTCGATGAACGGGAGGGCGAATGACCGCAGCGCCGCTTCGTCGATCTCACGGCCACTCACGCCGGGGGCGGCTCCGAGTACTCCTCGGAGCCGCCCCCGGCGTGGGCAAGACCTACGAGATGCTCGCGGAGGGGCGTCGCATGCTCGACGAGGGTCACGACGTCGTGATCGCGATCGTGGAGACGCACGAGCGCGCCGCCACGCAGGCGCAGACCGCCGGGCTCCCCGTCGTGCCGCGGCGGGTCGATCTGCACCGGGGCATCGCCCTGACCGAGCTCGATGTCGACGCCGTACTGGAGCGGGCGCCGGAGATCGCCCTCGTGGACGAGCTGGCCCACACCAACGCCCCCGGATCGCGCAACGCGAAGCGCTGGCAGGACGTCGACGAGCTGCTGGACGCGGGCATCGACGTGGTGACCACCGTCAACGTGCAGCACATCGAGTCTCTGAACGCCGTGGTCGAGAAGATCACCGGCATCGCGCAGCAGGAGACCATCCCGGACGCCGTGGTCCGCGCCGCCGACGAGATCGAGGTCGTCGACCTCGCCCCGCAGACCCTGCGCGATCGACTCTCCGCCGGGTTCGTCTACCCGGCCGAGCGGATCGACGCCGCCCTGTCGAACTACTTCCGCCTCGGCAACCTCACCGCGCTGCGCGAGCTCGCCCTGCTCTGGCTCGCCGATGAGGTCGACAGTGCCCTGCGCAGCTACCGCGCCGAGCAGGGCATCGAGGGCACCTGGCAGGCCAGAGAGCGCGTGGTCGTCGCCCTGACCGGCGGCCCCGAGGGCGAGACGCTGCTGCGCCGCGGCGCCAGGATCGCCGCGCGCTCCGCCGGCGGCGAGCTGCTCGCCGTGCACATCTCGGCACAGGACGGCCTGCGCGACGAGACTCCCGGCGCCCTCGCCGCACAGCGCACGCTCGTGGAGTCGCTCGGCGGCACCTACCACCAGGTCGTCGGCGACGACATCCCGGCCACGCTGGTCGAGTTCGCGCAGGGCGCCGATGCCACGCAGCTCGTGATCGGCGTCAGCAGGCGCAGTCGGCTGACCGCCGCACTGACCGGCCCCGGGATCGGCTCGGAGGTCATCCGCCGCTCCGGCGATATCGACGTGCACATCGTCACCCACGCGGCGGCGGGTGGGCGGATGGTGCTCCCGCGCATCACCGGCGGAGCCCTGGGCTGGCGGCGGCAGCTGCTCGGCTTCGGCGTCGCCCTCCTCTTCGGGCCGATCCTCTCGTGGATCATGTTCACGTTCCGCAGCCCCGAGTCGATCACCGCCGAGGTTCTCGCGTATCAGCTGCTCGTCGTGGTCGTGGCCCTGATCGGCGGCATCCGCCCCGCGGTGTTCGCGGCGGTGCTCTCGGGCGTCACGCTCGACTTCCTCTTCGTCGCTCCGCTCTTCACGATCACGATCGCCCATCCGCTGCACGCGCTCGCCCTCTCGCTCTACGTCGTCATCGCGATCCTGGTCAGCATCATCGTCGACCAGGCCGCGCGTCGCGCCCGCACCGCCCAGCGCGCCGCGGCCGAAGCCGAGCTGCTCGCCGCGGTCGCCGGCAACGTGCTCCGCGGTGACAACGCCGTGCTGGCGCTGGTCAGCCGCACCAGGGAGGCGTTCGGCCTCAGCGGCGTGCGCCTGCTCGCACCCGACGGCGAGGTGCTCGCCAGCGACGGCGAACCCCTGGCCGACGGGCGTGCCACGACCATCCCGGTCGGCGTCGTCCCCGGCGGCGGACCCCGTGCGGTGCTGGAGCTGAACGGTGAGCCTCTCGCCGGACCCGAGCGTCGTCTGCTGGACGCGATCGTCGCCCAGCTGTCGGCCGCGATCGAGCACACCGACCTTCGTGCGACCGCGAGCGAGGCCGAGGCGCTGGCCGAGACCGATCAGGTGCGCAGCGCCCTGCTGTCGGCCGTCAGCCACGACCTCCGGCGCCCGCTCGCCTCGGCGGTCGCGGCCATCGGCGGCCTTCGCGGCTCCCACGGCCTGTCGGCATCCGATCGGGAAGAGCTGCTCGCCACCGCCGACGAGAGTCTGGCGACGCTGTCGACGCTGGTCACCGATCTGCTCGACGTGAGCCGCGTGCAGGCGGGTGTGCTCGCCGTGTCCTCGTCTCGGATGGATGCCGCCGGCTGCGTGCTCGCGGCCGTGGACGAACTGGGCCTCGGTCCGTCGGACGTCGAGCTCGCCCTCGACCCCGACCTGCCCCCGCTGCACGCCGACCCGGTGCTGCTCCTGCGCGTGCTGGTCAACGTGATCGCCAATGCGCACCGGCACTCCCCGGATGACACCCGGGTCATCGTGTCCACGAGTGCCCTCGGTGATCGCGCCGAGATCCGCATCATCGACCGCGGAGAAGGCGTCTCACCTGAGCGGCGCGACCGCATCTTCCAGCCGTTCCAGCGATTCGGCGACACCGACAACACGACAGGGCTCGGGCTCGGGCTCGCCCTGTCGCGCGGGTTCACCGAGGGGATGGGCGGTACCCTGACACCCGAGGACACTCCTGGTGGAGGCCTCACCATGGTCATTTCCCTGCCGCTGGCTGCAGGACACCGCGACACGGAGGGCACGGAGTGAAGCTCCTCATCGCCGACGACGACCCGCAGATGGTTCGGGCCCTGAGGATCACCCTCGCCGCGCACGGATACGAGGTGGTGGTGGCCCCCGACGGCGCCGCCGCGATCGCCGCCGCCGCGCAGACCCACCCCGACCTCATCATGCTCGACCTGGGTATGCCCCGACTCGACGGCATCGAGGTGATCCAGGCGCTGCGCGGGTGGACCAACGTGCCGATCATCGTGGTGTCCGGCCGCACGGGCTCGGCCGACAAGGTGGAGGCGCTCGACGCCGGAGCCGACGACTTCGTGACCAAGCCGTTCCAGGTCGACGAGCTGCTCGCACGTCTGCGCGCGCTCTCCCGTCGTTCGATCCCGGCCAGTGGCGAATCGACCGTGGCATTCGGCGACGTGGTGGTCGACCTCGCGACCAAGACCGTGACCCGCGGCGGCGCGCGCGTGCACCTGACACCGACCGAGTGGCGGATGCTCGAGCACCTGTCCCGGCATCCGGGGGCTCTGGTCACCCGCCAGGATCTGCTGAAGGAGATCTGGGGCAGCGAGCAGGTCTCCGACTCGGGCTATCTGCGCCTGTACATGTCGCAGCTGCGCAAGAAGCTCGAGCAGGCGCCCGGCGCTCCCGTGCACCTGCTCACCGAAGCCGGGATGGGCTACCGACTGGTGCTCTGAGCCGCGGAATTCCTCCGACGGATCGCGGCGACGACGGCGACGAGCACCAGCACGACGGCCACGACGATCGCAGCGACGGCGGTCGGGGTGCTCGCAGGCTCCCCCGTGAGCCTGCCGACAGCGAGCCAGGACAGACCCCACGCCGTCGCGAGCGCCGGCGCGATGCGTCCGGTGACCCACGCCGCGGCTGCACCGATCACCAGGACCACGGCCAGCACGGCGATCGCCCAGGCATCCGCCGCCTGCGCCCAGCTCTCGGGAGCGATCTGCGTGAGCCAGGCCGCCGTGTTCGCGACGGTCGCGATCGTGACCCAGCCGAAGTGCAGACCGTTCGCGCCGTCGGTGAGGATGCGATCGGCGAGGTTGCGTGCCGGGAAGCGTCCGAGCACCACGATCACCCGGGCGAGCACGGCCAGCAGCAGCGCGATCACGATGACCGTGAGCCACAGCGTGAGGTACTGCGCCGTCACCAGCCACAGGCCGTTCAGCACCATCGATGCGGCGATCCATCCACCCACGGCCTGCTGGCGAGGATCCTGTCGCTGCGCCGGGAACGCCTGCCACACCGTGTAGGCGATCAAGCCGAGGTAGATGAGAGACCAGATCGAGAAGGCCGGTCCCGCCGGGGCGAGATACGACCCCTGCGCCGAGAGCGCGCCGTCCTGCAGGTCGTCGACGGATGTTCCCCCGAACGCTCCCGCCCCGATGGTGGCCGCGATCAGCATGAACGTCGCCGCGGAGATGATCAGCGTCTGGCGACCGATGCCCTTCGTGCGTGATTCCATGCGTCGAACGATACGGGCGCAGCGGGCGGAGCACATCGGGGTTGACACCCGACCTCGATTTAGCTAACCAGGTGAGGCAAATGCGCGTCGTGGATCAGGAGCGAGCGAACGCCGCGTCGATCAGGACCTCGGCGGCACCCCGAGCCTGCACGGCGACGGCCGGGTCGGCAGAGATCGCGGCCGTGCTCTGCGCACCCTCGGCGAGGATCGACAGCTGCGCGGCGAGCGCCGCGGGAGCGCCGGTCTCGGCGACCAGGTCTGCCATGTACCGCTGGAACGACGCTTTGTGCGCGCGCACGATCTCGGCGACCTCTGGGTTCGTGCCGCCGAGCTCGCCGAACGCGTTGATGAAGGCACAGCCGCGGAAGTCGTCGGCGCAGAACCAGTTCTCGAGGTATCCGTAGACGGCGAGCAGCCGCGCACGAGGATCACCACCGGCCTCCGTCACCGCCTCCGCCAACCCCGACTCCCACTGGGCGTGCTTGCGCGCGAGGACCGCCGCGACGATGTCGGTCTTCGCGGGGAACAGCGAGTAGAGGCGGCGCAACGAGACCCCGGCGACCTGACGCAGCTCATCCATGCCCACGGCCGCGTACCCCTTGCGGTAGTAGAGCTGTTCTGCGGCGGTGAGGATGCGCTCACGGGCCTCGTCTTCGGTCATGACCAGAAGTCTACTTGACACGAGAACGAACGTTCTCTACATTGGACACATCGAGCGAGAACGATCGTTCTCACCGGGACCGAAAGGATCAGGATCATGGGTTACATCACCGTCGGCAACGAGAACAGCACCCCGATCGAGCTCTACTACGAAGACCAGGGATCGGGTCAGCCCGTCGTCCTGATCCACGGCTATCCGCTCGACGGCCACAGCTGGGAGCGCCAGACCCGCGAGCTGCTCGCACAGGGCTATCGCGTCATCACCTACGACCGCCGTGGGTTCGGCGGATCGTCCAAGGTGAACACCGGCTACGACTACGACACCTTCGCCGCCGACCTCCACACGGTGCTGGAGACGCTCGACCTGCGCGACGTCGTTCTCGTCGGCTTCTCGATGGGAACGGGAGAGCTCGCCCGCTACGTCGCCCGCTACGGCCACGAGCGCGTGACGAAGCTCGCCTTCCTCGCCTCGCTCGAGCCGTTCCTCGTGCAGCGCGACGACAACCCCGAGGGTGTTCCGCAGGAGGTCTTCGACGGCATCGAGGCTGCCGCCAAGGGCGACCGCTTCGCGTGGTTCACCGACTTCTACAAGAACTTCTACAACCTCGACGAGAACCTCGGATCGCGCATCAGCGAGCAGGCCGTCACCGGCAGCTGGAACGTGGCCATCGGCAGCGCCCCCGTGGCCGCCTACGCGGTCGTGCCGGCATGGATCGAGGACTTCCGCGGCGACGTGGAAGCCGTCCGCGCCGCCGGCAAGCCCACGCTGATCCTGCACGGCACGAAGGACAACATCCTCCCGATCGACGCGACGGCTCGCCGCTTCCACCAGGCGGTGCCGGATGCCGACTACGTCGAGGTCGAGGGAGCCCCGCACGGTCTGCTGTGGACCCACGCCGACGAGGTCAACGCCGCGCTGAAGACCTTCCTCGCGAAGTAGGCCCTCCGCGCCGCATCCGCCCGCCCCGGTTTCCACCCGGTTTCCGCCCTCCGGTCGCAGTTGCTGTCGCTTCGTTCGCGAACAGGCGGCAGCAACTGCGACCGGAGCGTACGGCAGTCAGCCGCGCATGGCGACACCGCGACGCCAGTAGCCCATGAAGGCCACCTGACCTCGATCGATGCCCAGGTCCTTGACCAGGTGGCGACGGAGCGTGGTGACCACGCCGCTCTCCCCCGCGATCCAGAAGTAGCGCTCGGTCGGGGCATCGGCCGCAGCGATCTCCTCGCCGAGCCCGGAATACGCCGGCGTCTCCCACAGCAGGTCCTCGCCGTCGATGTCCTTCACCCGGATCTCGTCTGCGGCGTCGGCGTCGCCCAGGTAGCCGAGCACGGCGGGGATCAGGCGCAGCCCGTGCGGCTCACCGGCATCACGCGGCAGCCAGTGCACCTCGACGCCGGTCGGCACGTCGATGCGCAGGATGTCGGCGGGCGACGGCACCTCGATGAAGGCGACGCCGCGCAGGCCACGAGGAGCGTCCTCCAGAATGCGGGCGATCGCCGGAGCGGCCGTCTCGTCCCCCGCGAGCACGACCGATGCGGCGGTGCCGGGGGTGAACTCGGCGCCACCGTGCGCGCCGACATCGACGCCGCGACGCGGTCCGACCAGGTACAGCTCCTGCCCGACCGCGGCGCGGCTCGCCCACAGCGACGCGGGTCCGGTCAGGCCCGGCTCGAGGTGCAGCACGAAATCGACGTCGACCTCGGTCCCGGTCTCGTCGTCGACGCGCAGCTCGCGCACCGAGTAGGTGCGCATCGATCCGCGCTCCTCCTCCGGCACCGCGAGGAAGGCCTGCCACCAGTTGTCCGATGCCCGGTCGAGGTCGGGGAGAACGCCGGTCGCGGGCGGGAAGACCAGCTTGATGCGACTGTCGAACACCTCACCCGGCGTGCCGAACTCGCTCAGCTCGTCGCCGCCGAACGTCACTCGCACGAACGAGGGCGAGACGCGCACGACGGCCCGCACCTCGGCGCGGGTGAGGATGTAGGTCGGACGGTCGGTCGTGGTCGTCTCAGCGGACATGGTGCCTCCCGATGGGTGTGACCATCGGCTTGCCGGAGACCGGATCGATGGTGATCTGATTGGCGAGGCCGAAGACCTCTTCGACGAGTTCGGCGGTGACGATGTCCTTCGGTGCCCCCGCCGCGTGCACCCGACCGTCCTTCATGGCCACCAGCTCGTCCGCATAGCGGGCGGCGAGGTTGAGGTCGTGGAGGACCATCACGATGGTCGTGCCGCGCGAGACGCTCAGATCGGTGAGCAGATCGAGCACCTCGACCTGGTGGGCGACGTCGAGGAACGTCGTCGGCTCGTCGAGCAGCAGGATGTCGGTCTCCTGCGCGAGCGCCATCGCGATCCACACGCGCTGGCGCTGACCGCCCGAGAGCTCATCGACGCTGCGGTCGGCGAGGTCGGAGATGCCGGTCGCGTCGAGAGCATCGGCCACCACCTCGTAGTCGTGCGTGCTCCACCGTGCGAGCATCTTCTGATGCGGGTGCCTTCCGCGGCCGACCAGGTCGGCGACGGCGATGCCCTCCGGCGCGACGGGCGACTGCGGCAGCAGACCGAGGATGCGCGCGACCTCCTTGGTGGGGCGGGTGTGCACCGAGATGCCGTCGAGCACGATCTGGCCTTCGCTCGGAGACAGCAGCCGGGCGAGCGCGCGCAGCAGCGTCGACTTGCCGCATCCGTTCGCGCCCACGATGGTGGTGATGCGACCGGGCGCGATCTGCAGGTCGAGGCCGTCGATGATGGTGCGCTCGCCGTAGGCGAGCGTCACCCCCTCGGCCGACAGGCTGTGCGAGACGGTCATAGCGAACCCCCGGAGCGGTTGGTGCGGATGAGCAGGTAGATCAGATAGGGCGCGCCGACCACGCCGGTGATGACGCCGACGGGGTAGCGCGTGCCGAACGCGAACTGTCCGATCAGGTCGCCGCCGAGTACGAGCGCGGCGCCGACGAAGGCCGACGGCAGGAGCAGATTCGCCCCAGGACCCGTGATGCGCGCCGCGATGGGCCCGGCCATGAACGCGACGAAGGCGATGGGACCGGTGGCCGCGGTCGCGAAAGCGAGGAGCGCGACCGCACCGAGGATGAGCAGCAGGCGCGTGGCGTTGACCCGGATGCCGAGGCCCGCCGCCGAGTCGTCTCCGAGCTGGAGGGCTCCGAGCGCACGCCCCTGCGACAGCATCAGCGGCACGATGACCACCGCGGCGATCGCCATCGGGAGCACGCGCTCCCACGATGCGTTGTTGAGGCTTCCGGTCAACCACTGCATCGCGGTCTGGATGTCCCAGTTCGCCGCCCTCGACAGCATGTACGAGATCATGCTCTGCAGCATCGCCGCGACCCCGATCCCGATCAGGATGAGTCGGGTGCCGGCGAAGCCGCCCTTGATCGAGAGCAGATAGATCACCAGGGCCGTGGCGACGGCGCCACCCAGGGCGAGCAGCGACACGACAGGACCGTTGACCGAGAGCACGATGATGCCGAACACGGCCGCGGCACCGGCACCGTTCGAGATGCCGATGATGTCGGGAGACGCGAGCGGATTACGAAGCATCGTCTGGAAGCAGACACCCGCCATGCCGAAGGCGATCCCGGTGAGGACGGCGAGCACCGCTCGCGGCAGCCGCAGGTCGCCGACGGTGAACGAAGCACCGGGCACGGTCTCACCGAGGATCACGCGGATCACCTCGTCCGGCGTGTAGAACGTGTTTCCCACCATGAGAGCGACCGCGAAGAGGGTGAGCACCAGGACGCCGAGGACGATCGTGGCGACCGCGTGCCGACGGTGACGCGAGCGACGGCCCGCGACGATCCGGGCGATCCTGGCAGATGCCGGCTCGTCGACCCGGTCGAGGGTGTGCACGGCGTGTTCGGTCGGCCTCACAGCTCACGCACCTTCTGCCGACGGACGATCCAGATGAAGAACGGCGCTCCGATGATGGCGGTGATGATGCCGACCTGGATCTCCTCCGACGACGGGGCGATCACGCGACCCACGATGTCACTCGCGGTCAGCAGCGCGGCACCGGCGATGGCCGAGAACGGGAGCAGCCAACGGTGATCGGTGCCCACGAGCATGCGGCACACGTGCGGGATGATCAGTCCGACGAAGCCGATGGGCCCCGCGATCGCGGTCGCGGCTCCCGCGAGGATCACCGCACCCAGCGCCGAGATCAGGCGCGTGCGGAAGACGTTCTCGCCGAGCCCCTTGGCCATCTCGTCGCCGAGCGCGAGGGAGTTCATTCCCCGGGAGCAGAGGAAGCAGATGAGGGCGCCGACGGCGAGGACGGGCGCCGTGAGGGCGATGCGCGGCCACTCCGCCCCGCCGACGCCGCCGATCTGCCAGGACTGGAACGTCTGCAGCAGATCGACGCGAGGGAGCATGACGGCGCTGATGAGCGAGGCGAAGGCGGCCGAGGTGGCGGCACCCGCGAGTGCGAGCTTGAGGGGCGTCGCTCCCCCGCGGCCGAGCGATCCGACCGTGTAGACGAAGACAGCGGCGATCCCGGCTCCCGCGATCGCGAAGGCCATCTGTCCGTAGGGATCGGCGAGACCGAAGAAGGCGATGCCGCACACCACGGCCAGCGAGGCGCCGTTCGAGACCCCGAGGATGCCGGGGTCGGCGATGGGGTTCCGCGTCACCGCCTGCATGGTCGCTCCGGAGAGGGCGAGTGCCGCGCCGACGAGGAGCGCGAGGACCGTGCGGGGGATGCGCTTGACGATCGCGGCCTCGGCGATCGTGTCGGTGCGGCCGGTGAGGGCCGCCGCGATGTCGTCGAACGAGACCGCCCGCACGCCGAACGAGATGGACAGGATGCTGAGGACGACGAGCACCACGATCCCGACGAGGAGCCAGATGGTTCTCACCAGCGCCGGGCGCCGCAGGTCTGCGGCGCCCGGTGCCGGTGCGATGGCGGTTGCTGAAGTCACTGAGCATTCACTCCGCTGAGGCGGATCGAACGATTACGGCGCGAGCGGTGCAGCCAGGAGCGCGAGGTAGTCGCTGAGGCCCCACGGGATGGACAGCGGCGACGGGTTCGCCGATGCCGCGATGGGGGTGGCATTGGGCAGGATCGCGATACGCCCCTCGGCGATGGCGGGGATCTTCGACAGCAGCGGGTCGGCCTGCAGGGTCGCGATCGTCGAGTCATCGCCGTAGGTCGCGATCACGTCGACATCAGCGAACTGCTCCGCCTGCTCGGAGCTCACCTCGAGGTTGAACAGCTCGGTGTCCTTGTTCTGCTCGACGACCGAGGGGAACGGAAGGCCGAGACCGTGGAGGTAACCGGGACGGGTGTCGACGGCGGTGTAGTAGCCGATCTTGCTGAGGTCGCTCGGATCGAAGTAGGCGAAGAGGACCTTCTTGTCCTTCAGCACGCTGTTGGCCTCCAGCGCCTTCTGCGCGTCGGCGTCCAGCTGCTCGATCAGAGCCTTGCCCTCCTTCTCGAGGCCGAGGGCCTTGGAGTCCATCTCGATCATCTCGTCGACCGAGGTGCCCCAGGCGACCGTCGGGTACGCGATGACCGGAGCGATCTTGGAGAGGGTGTCGTACTCCTCCTGCGTGAGGCCGGAGTAGGCGGCGAGGATCACGTCGGGCTCGGTGTCGGCGACGGCTTCGTAGTCGATGCCGTCGGTCTCATCGAACAGCACCGGCGTCTCGGCGCCCAGTTCATCGAGCTTCTCCTCGACCCAGGGCAGCACGCCGTTGTCGTCGTCGTCGCCCCACGTGGCCTTGCTCATACCCACCGGAACGATGCCCAGAGCCAGCGGCACCTCGTGATTCGCCCACGCGACGGTAGCGACGCGCTCGGGCTTCTCGGTGATCGTGGTCTCGCCGTAGACGTGCTCGATGGTCACGGGGAAGGCATCGTCGGATGCGGGGTTGCCGCCGGCGGTCGAGGTCGACTCCGGTGCGGAGGACGCACAGGCGGAGAGGCCGATGGCGAGCGCGGCGGCCGCGCCGATGGCGAGGATTCGAGAGGTGCGCACAGGCGTTCCCTTCGGGTTCGGGGTGAGGGGGCGGCGCAGATCACGCGCCCAGCCTTTGGTAAGCCTGGCCTAATCTAACACGGAGGTTAGGGGAACCTCACCCCGGATCTTCCCGAGGTTCCGACGACGGAGGAACGAAAAAACCGGCCGGATCCGTGAGGATCCGACCGGTTTCAGGAAGTCAGCGCGCGCTCAGAGAGCGCGGATGTTCGCCGCCTGCATGCCCTTGGGGCCACGCTCAGCGTCGAATTCGACCTTCTGGTTCTCGCGGAGCTCCTTGAAACCGGAGCCGGCGATAGCCGAGTAGTGGGCGAAGAGGTCGTCCGAGCCGTCATCGGGAGCGATGAAGCCGAAGCCCTTTTCCGCGTTGAACCATTTCACAGTGCCAGTGGCCATGTGTTTCTACTTTCTGTTGATCTAGCCGCTGTTTTACACGGCTTGTGCATCGCACCGGAAGAACCGGAGGATACGAGTGAGCCTCCCTCCGAACGGAAGGGGCGAAGTTCTCAGGGGATCCGTGCCGAACCAATCGGCGCAGAATTCGGATCCAGATGTCGGGCCACACACGTCGCAGCAAGCGTTCGCGGGCCGGTGATGAATGACGCCTCCGGGAAGAGGCACGTTGCCTACCGTACCACGCCATCCCTGCGAGCGCGCCCCCGACTTTCCGATGGCCCGCCCGAAGGATGCCGGGCGCGCCTCAGCGACGTGCGCGCCGAGGGGCGAGACCCCTCAGGCGCGACGATCGCGAGCACGCGGACGAGCGTCGCCATCCACAGCAGTCCGAGTCCCACGACGATCGCCTCGACCGCTGTGGCCGGGTACAGGCCGAACGGAATCCACAGCACGAGCGCGACCACGAGGAGCAGCCCGACACCGATCGAGGTGACCAGGAGCGCACGAGGGGGGCCGGGAATCGAGGTCACGGTGGTCGCGGCCGCCACGGCGAACAGCACGAGCGTCGTGAAGGCGGCGATGTCATGCGGGATCGGCACCCGGTTCAGCGGCAGCAGCCCGACCGCGGCGAGCGCGACGCCGGTCGCCGCCCACAGCGCGACGACGACGGCGATGCGGAAGAGGACCCCGTCGCCGCGCAGACGGTGCAGGTCGCGCCCGATGTACGAACCGACGGTCGCGACGAGCAGACCTGCCACGACGAGGGTGCCGTTAAACGCCCACGACCCGGACCCCAGCTGCGAGAAGTTCTGCTCCCACCACCGCGGGTCGGCCGCGGTCACCATGGCGAAGAGCGTGCCGATCACGAGGAAGCCGAACAGGAGCGCGGCGAGGTCGGCTGTGCGCAGGCCGACACCGGCTCCGAACGCGAAGCGCCCGCCGACCGCCGACACCGCTCCGGTCAGGAGCCCTCCCCCGAGCGCCGCGAGCTGCAGCCCTTGGAGACCGGCAGCAAGCACCTCGGCGGCGAGCAGCACTCCCATCATCGTCACGGCGCCGAACGCCACGGTGAGGGCACCCGTCGAGAGGTCGGAGATCACCGCCTGCCAGCGCGGCATCGACCTCGTCTCCCCTCGGCGGTGCATCAGCGTGCTCGCGAGGAAGGCGGCGGAGGCGATCACGCCCGCGATGACGGCGGCCGGCATCGCGAGTGCGCCCTCGCCCGTGAGCGGGCGCGGATCACCGGCCAGGATGAGCGCGGCGACCGCCGTGCCGACCAGGAAGCAGATGACGGTCGCCCAGACCGCCCGCGTCTCGCCGCGCAGCTTCGCGTCCTGCTCCATGTGCCCCATGCAAGCACGCCGCCATGACGGGCGGAAGCCCCGCTCACCGCATCCGGCGGTTCGCCGCTTCCCGAGGAGCGGAGGAGTTCGTCAGGCGTGCTGCAGAGCCTTGGGGGTGAAGTAGGTGACTTCCCCCGTCTCCTCCTCGATACCGAAGATGAACTGCCCCGAAGGCGTGGCACAGACGTCGATGATCTTTCCCCGTGAACGAGGAGTGACCACGTCGTCACCCGGCTTGAACGTGCTCTTCGTCATGCCGCGATCGTACAACCCGCGCCGGTGCAGCTCGTCTCAGGCCGCCAGGCGACCGACCGCTCTGGCACGAATGAGCACGGCCGAGCCGTCGGAGTACGCCACCGGCAGCTCCTCCACCGCGACCACCTCGATCGTCGCCGGGTCCGCGCCCGCGAGCCGCGCGCGCTCGGTCGCCTCGGCGGCGGCATCCGCACGGGAGGCCCGTTGGTCGGACGGGTCGACCCGGTAGATCTTCTCGACCTGCCCGGCGACCTCGCCGAGGGCTGCGCCCACGGCGTTCGCCGCTCCGAAGTGGTCGGGGCGGATCAGCTCGGCGACCCCGTCGAGCTCGGTCGGAGCGATGATGCCGCCACCCCCGACCAGGATGACCGGGACCGGTGCGGCGTTCGGCTTCATCCGGTCGATCGAGTCCTCGAGGATCTCGCGCATCGCACTCCAGGCCGCGGCGCCGACCGTCTCAGGAACCGCGGGAGCCTCGAGACCGTCGATCCCGGCCCCGCCGATCGCGAGGGCGATGTCGGTGGCCGTGAGGGTGCTTCCTCCGAAGGCCAGGCCCTCCTGAGGAAGCCGATAGCCGACGCTGTCGGGGCCGACCGTCGTACCGTCAGCGGTCTCGCGGATGATCGTGCCACCGCCGAGTCCGACCGACAGCACGTCGGGCATGCGGAAGTTGGTGCGGATGCCGCCGATCTCGACCGCGTGGGCCGACTGGCGCGGGAACCCGTCGACGAGCACGCCGATGTCTGTCGTGGTGCCGCCGATGTCGACCACCAGGGCATCCGTCGCTCCGGAGAGGTGCGCGGCGCCGCGGATGGAGTTCGTGGGTCCGCATCCGATCGTCAGCACCGGGAACTCGAGCGCGTACTCGAGCTGCATGAGAGTGCCGTCGTTCTGGCCGAAGTAGGGCGTGGCGGGGATGCCGCGCTCGCGCAGGGCGGCGACGAAGCCTGTGGCCATCTGCCGGAGCGTCTGCATCAGCGCCGCGTTCAGCACCGTCGCGTTCTCGCGCTCAAGCAGTCCGAGCGAGCCGATGCGCGCCGACCGCGACACGGGAACACCCAGCTCTTCCGTGACGATGGCGGCGACCCGCTCCTCCTGGCTCTCGTCGATCGGGGCGAACACCCCCACGACGGCAACCGCGTCGACCTCGCCGCGCATCCGTGCACAGGCCTCGCGCACGGCATCCTCATCGATCGGGGAGAGCACCCGGCCGTCGACCTCGAAGCCGCCGGCCAGCAGGTGCGCGTGCTCACCGATCGCCGCACGCAGATCGTTCGGCCACCCCTCCAGCGGAGGGACGGCGGTGGTGGCCGGTGCACCGAGTCGGAGGATGCCGACGCGGCCGAGCCCGCGGCGCTCCACGATCGCGTTGGTGCAGTGGGTGGTGCCGAGCATGGCGTGCCCGATCAGGGCGGCGTCGACGCCGGAGGCCGCGAGCACCGCGTCGATCGCCGCGGCCACGCCGTCGCCGGTGTCGGCCGTGGTCGGCCGCTTGACCGAGGCCACGACGTCGAGCCGCTCGTCGAGGATGACGGCGTCGGTGTTCGTGCCGCCGACGTCGATGCCGATGCGATAACTGCCGGCCATCACGCGGCCTCCTCATCCGTCGTGCGCGCACCGGAGCGCTGCGCGATGTCTTCGACCGGGACCCACTCCACGTCGTACCCGAAGTGGGCGGGTCCGGCGGTCTCCAGGCCGATGGGCGTACGCCACTTGTCGTGGCAGGGGATCGCGATCACCGCGACCCGCGCGCCGTACCGGAGGGACTCGGTCGTGATCGGCATGCCCGTCGCCAGGTCGAGCACGGCGATCAGATCGGGGGTCACGGCCGCGAGCACGCCGTCGCGGCGTCCGAGCAGCATCTCGTTCTGGAAATCGAGCCGGAACGCACTCCCCCGGTCGACGCCGACACCGACCAGCTCGGCCGCGCCACGCGTGAATCCACCATCCACGGCGCGCTGCAGATCGGCGACCTTGCCGTCGAACAGCCGCACGGCATCGAGGTCGACGCACAGGGCGTCGATGCGCTCATCGTCGCGGAGCTCGCGTCCGGCGGCGTCCCTCCCCCGCAGGATGCGTCCGATGCGCTGAGCGAGTCCGAGGGTGCCGGGGATCGCGCACTCGCGCACGACGTCGCCGCCGTACGCGTAGTCGATCATGGTCGCCCCTCCGCCCATCTCGACGGTGACCGCCCGCGCGATGCGCTCCGACCATCCGCCGTCGATCGGGCGGCTCACCACCTCATTGCCGTGATGGTCGACCAGCACGGTCGTGCCGGGTCCGTAGCCGGCCAGATGGAACGTGACCATCTGCGCCTCGGGGAACGCCCGACCCATCGCATCACCGTCGACCACCGGGAGGCCAGCGAGGGCTGCGGCCGCGATCGGGAGCATCGAGTTGCCGCCGCCGACCTCGATCGGCATCACCGCTGTCGCCTTGCGACCCACGGCGCGCTCGATCGCGTGCAGGGCCGCGAGCAGCTCGGACTCGGCCTGGATGCGCTCCACGCTCACGGAGGGAGCGCCGATCCCTCCGATCGGGATGACGAAGTCGTCATCGCTCAGGTCGTCGACGGCGATCAGCGGGACCGGCCCGTGCAGGCGGATGAGGCGCTTGGCGATCAGCGAACCGACGTGCGGGTCGCCGCCTCCTCCGGTGCCGAGCACGGCGGCACCGAGGGCGATCTCGTCGATGTCGGCCTCCGTGATCACGGGCGTCGTGACGACGGCGCTCATGCGGTCACCTCGTCCGTGACGGGGGCCGACGCCGGCGTCACGCGGCGACGCAGCGGCAGCAGCGCAAGATACGCGACAAAGCCCACGAGGAGTCCGTCGAGAGCCGAGATCGACGTAAGGGTGAACCAGCCGAAGCCGGGACCATCCGCCGGATTCGTCGTCGCGACGGCCACGAAGATCCCGATCACCCAGGCCGCGATGGACCAGCCGTCGACCAGCGGCACGGTGGCACCGTGCGCCCAGCGCGCCGTCTTTCGACCCGTGAAGAACGACGCCAGGTACACGCCGCCGTAGGGGGCGATGATCGTGCCGATGACGAGGATGAACTGCACGAAGTAGTCGGCAGCACCGATCACCCCGACGATGATGCCGATGGCGCCGAGCACGATCGTGACGGTGCGACGGCTCAGCCGCTCGCTGATCGACGCGAACGAGAGTCCGGCCGAGTAGAGGTTGGTCGTGTTCGTGGTCCACTGCGCGAGGATCAGCACGATCACGGCGACACCGCCGAGGCCGAGCGCGAAGAAGATCGCCATCAGCTCGGTGCCGTCCATGATGCGGGCGAGCAGGATCGCGACGACCAGGATGATCGAGTTGCCGAAGAAGAACCCCACGAAACCGGCGATCATGGCCTGCTTCGGGGTCTTCGCCCACCGCGCCATGTCGGGGGCGAGCACGACACCGAGGATGAAGATGCCCATCACGAGCGACACCGCTCCGCCGAAGGTGAAAGTCGCCTCGACCGGGGCCTGGAGGCCCGCCGCACCGTTCACCGTGAAGGCGACGATGACGCCGACGACCAGTAGCAGAAGCAGCAGCGGCACCGCGAGGGTGCTGAGACGGTTGATGGAGCGGTAGCCCCAGAACGCGGTGACCGCCATGAGCACGCCGCCGATCGCGGTGAACACCTGCACGGGCACGTCGATGCCGGTGAACTCTGCGAACGCGATCTGCGCGTTCGCGCCGAAGAATCCGGCTTGCACGGCGTACCAGCCGACCAGACTCACGGCGATCGCCAGGGCGAGGATCGCGCCGCCGATGCGGCCGAACACGGCGCGGGAGATCATGGCGGTGGAGAGCCCGGTGGCGGCGCCGACGTAGGCGCAGGCCATCGCGAGCAGTCCGAGCAGAAGGGATCCGAGCATCGTGGCCCCGATCGCCGGCCAGAAGGCCATGCCGGAAGCGAGAGAGACGCCGAGGAACGCCCCGGAGAGGTCGATGCCGATCGCGATCCACACGGTGGCGATCGACAGCCAGCTCTTGCGCTGGTCCTGCGGCACGACGCCGTGCTCATAGTCGGTGGTGGTCATCATCTTTTCCTTGAGAAGTGGCCCTGCGAGTCGTCGGCGGGGATTCGGGTTCCCGGAATGCGGACGACCCGCAGGGCGGGTCGGGGGCGGCCTGTCTGTGCGGCCGGGTCGTGCGATGCCGGGTCGGAGTTCGTGGCTCCGTGCCGGCGAGGGGTGATGGTGTCCGCCGCATCGGTGCGGCAGGATTCATCGGGACAGGATCGTGGAGAGGTGTCGCCAGGCCTGATCGAAGCGCTCGCGGTAGATCTCGGGCGTGTAGTGGGTGAGCTGGAGGAAGAGGCCGTCCATGACCACGAACACCAGCGCCGTGAAGCCCTCGGCGTCACCGGCGGCGAAGGTGCCTGCCGCGACACCGTCTTCATAGGTCTGGCGCACGGCGGCCGCGAGGGTCGACTCCGAGTCGAGGAAGATCTGCCGCAGCTGCTCGCCGCCGGGACCGTACTCGGTGACCGCGGCTCTGAGGCTGAACTCCGCGAGGTCGGGTCGATCACGGTAGTACGCCTCGATGCCCCCGAGGATGTGGTGCAGGCGTGCGAGCGGCTCCAACTCGGAGCTGCGCTGGAGGAGCTCGTCGAAGAACGCGGTGTGATCGACCGAGACCCCGGCGTAGACCTCGGCGTACAGCGCCTCCTTGCTGGGGAAGTGTGCGTAGAGGGAGGGCGTCTTGATCCCGACGGCCTCGGCGATCTCGCGCAGGCTCGTCTCGGCGTACCCCTGGCGCGCGAAGATCGTGCGGGCCTCCGCGAGGATCGTTGCTCTGGTCATCATCTACCTAACGACTATTAGTTAGGCAGAGCGTAACCCCGCATCTCCCTGCGACGCAAGACCCACGGGCACAGGACGTCACGACTACCGTGGAGGGCATGCGCATCCCCGCCGCGATCCGCGCCTCCCAGCGCTCCCCGCTGCTGCAGGTCGTGAAGTCGGCCGCGGCGACGATCGCCGCGTGGCTGATCGCCGGTTGGGTGTTCCCCGCGCAGCTGCCGGTCTTCGCCGCGATCGCCGCGCTGCTGGTGGTGCAGCCCAGCGTGAACCAGTCGCTGTCGAAGGCGCTCGAGCGCAGCATCGGAGTGATCGCCGGTGTCGTGATCGCCGTCGGACTGGGGCTGCTGTTCGGCTCGCCGAGCTGGATCGTGCTGCTCGCGATCGTCGTCGCGATGCTGGTGGCGTGGATCTTCCGCGCCTCTCCCGGCACGGGCAACCAGGTGGCGATCTCGGCGATGCTGGTGCTGGCGCTGGGGTCGTCGAGTCCCGAGTACGCGTTCGCACGCATCGTGGAGACCCTGATCGGGGTCGCGATCGGCATCGTGGTGAACGCCCTGATCGTGCCTCCGGTTCTGGTGGCACCGGCTCGCCGTGATGTGGGACTGCTCGGCCGCGAGCTCGCCGCCAGCCTCGACCGCCTGGCCGACGCGCTGCCCGAACCGCAGACGCCCGCGAGGCTGCAGGAGCTGATGCTGGAGGTGCGGCTGCTGCGGCCGATGAAGGAGGCCGCAGAGGCATCGATCGCCGCCGGGGAGGAGTCGCTCACCCTGAACCCGCGCCGCTCGAGCCACCGGGCCGATCTGCGGGAGATGCGTGCGCTGCTCGACCGGCTCTCGCCCATCGTGACCCAGACGATCGGCATGACCCGCGCCTACTTCGACCACTACGACGATGAGATCGGCGAGGAACCCGCCGTCGCCGCGATCGCCGAGCAGCTGCGGCGAGCCGGGCACGATGTGCGCCTGGCCGTGCAGATCGCCGATGCCTCGCCGGAGCCCGACACCATGACCTCGGCGATCCCCGCGCTCACCGCTCCCCTCGTGATCCGGCCGCCCTCGTCGCAGCACTGGATCCTGATCGGCTCGCTCATGGAAGATCTGCGCCGGATCAGGGGAGAGCTGCTCGACGAGGACTGACCCCGCTTACCCTGGAGGCATGTCCGACATGACCGTCGCGGAAGCCCTCGGGGAACTGGCCGCCCTGGAAGACCCGAAGATGCGCGCCGCCAACGAGAAGCGCGGCGACGACCACGGCATCAACCTCAGCCGGATGCGCGCACTGGCGAAGCGGATAAAGACCGACCAGCCCCTCGCGCAGGAGCTGTGGGCCACCGGCGAGACGCCCGCGCGACTGCTGGCGCTGCTGATCTGCCGGCCGCGCGACTTCACCGCCGACGAGCTCGATGCCATGCTGCGCGAGACGCGCCCGCCGAAGGTCAACGACTGGTTCGTCAACTACGTCGCCAAGAAGACCCCGCTCGCCGAAGAGCTGCGCCTGCGGTGGTTCGACGACGCCGACCCCACGGTGGCTGCTGCGGCCTGGTCGCTCACGACCGTGCGCGTGACGAAGGACGCCGACGGCCTGGACCTGCCGCACCTGCTCGACCTGATCGAGCGGGACATGAAGGATGCTCCGTCGCGCCTGCAGTGGTCGATGAACGAGACCCTCGCGAACATCGGCATCTTCCACCCCGAGTATCGCGCCAGGGCGCTGGCGATCGGCGAACGCCTGCAGGTGCTCGCCGACTACCCGACCGCACCCGGGTGCACCTCGCCCTTCGCACCGCTCTGGATCGGCGAGATCGTCCGGCGCCGCGAGGGCTGAGCGCCGGAGGGAAGAGCCCCGGATCTGGCGTGTCCGCAACGGGTCGCTTCGCACAGTCGGTAACGTTATACACTTTATCCACTCGCATGTGCACTGGGGGCGATCGCAAGGTGCGGTCGCCGGCACCTGCGAGCGGAACTGGGGACGCATCATCATGGCTACGCAAGATCAACTGAACGCACTCATCGCCGATATCGCGAACGACATCAACGGCTTCATCGGCGCATCCGTCGTCGACGTCGAGTCCGGCCTGCCGCTCGCCTCGCACTCGGTCCGACCGGACTTCGACCTCGACGTGGCCAGTGCGTACAACAGCGAGATGGTCAAGAACAAGCGGAAGACGATCGACGCTCTCCGCCTCGAGGCCACCCTCGAAGACATGCTGCTGACGCTCGACACCCAGCTGCACCTGATCAAGATGATCGAGGGCGACACCTTCATCTACCTCGCAGCCGACCGCCAGGCGACGAACCTCGCCCTCCTCCGCTCCGCCGTGAACCGCCACGTGGCGGCCTTGAACGCTTGAGCGGCGGGGCCGTCGGAGCCGACAGCCCCGGGAGCGAGTCGTGGGTGCGCGCCACCTTGTCGGATCCTCCGACGAGGCGCGCGCGCTGGCGACGCGTGAGCCTGCCGACGCGCTTGCGGCTCGTCTTCGCCGGGCCGGTCGGCGCCGGCAAGACCACAGCGGTGCGCGCACTGAGCGACGTCGCCCCCGTGGACACCGACGTTCCCATCTCGGCGGGCTCCGCGGAGTACGGCGACGCAGGGAAGAAGACCACCACGGTCGGACTCGACTACGGAGCCTGGAAGCCCACGGACGAGATCTCGGTGGCCCTCATCGGGTTCCCCGGACAGGACCGCTTCGTCCACGCACGGCAGAGCTCCTCCTCGTCCGACACGCGCATCCTGCTGTGGTTGCGCGCCGACAGCGAGAGCATCGCCGACGACGCCGACGACTGGCTGCCGCGCTTCGCCGGCGACCACCATCGGCTGGCGATCGCGGTGACCCGTTGCACCGACGATGCGATCGACACCGTGCGCGCCGCGCTCACCGAGAGCCTGGAGCGATACGGGATACCGCCCACGCGTGTTCTCGCGACGGACGCCCGCGACCGCGAGAGCGTCATGCGGGCGGCCTGCGCGGCACTGGACCTCCCGGAAGATGAGTCATGAACGCCTCCACTCGAGCGGATGGCCCCGCTCCGACGACAGACCCGGCATCGGTGCAGGACGCCGTGCTCATGCATCCTGACCTCGCCGCGAACTGGGCGCTCTGGTCCGGCGTGGTGAGCCAGGCGGCGCTCACCCGACTGCGACACCTCGAAGAGCGATTCCCCGAACTGACGACGGCTGTCCTCTCGACCGCCGACGGCCTGCACATCGCGTCGGTCGGCACCCTCGAGGAGACCGGCGACCGCCTGGCCGCCATGAACGGCTCGCTGTTCGCCGTCGCCCGGGCCGAGGCCGAGATCATCTCGCAGGGAACGGAACCGAGCCTTTCCGCCGTGGTCTCGGTGTCGATCGGGCAGAGTCAGCTGTCGCTGCTCAGCTTCATCCTCGCCCCCTACGGTCAACTGCTCCTGTCGGTGTCGGCGAAGGATGTGCAGGTGGGGACCGTCATCGTGCAGGCCCGTTCGGCCGCCTACGAGCTCATCACCGCGCTCGGGCTCGCGGGCGCACCGGGATGAGGCTGACTACGCTGAGGCCATGAGCACCCACATCGCCGCAGAACCCGGTCAGATCGCCCCCATCGTCCTGTTCCCCGGCGACCCGCTGCGGGCGAAGTGGATCGCCGAGACCTTCCTCGACGATGCCGAGCTGTACTCCCAGACGCGAGGCATGCTGGGCTTCACAGGCACCTGGGAGGGGCACCGCGTCTCGGTGCAGGGCTCCGGCATGGGGCAGCCGTCGATGGCGATCTACGCGAACGAGCTGTTCGACGCCTACGGGGTGCAGACGATCGTTCGCGTCGGCTCGTGCGGCGCGCTGACCGAGAAGGTGAAGATCCGCGACATCATCATCGCGAACGGCGCCAGCACGGACTCCGGCATCAACCGGGTGCGCTTCCATGGCCTCGACTACGCACCCGTCGCCGACTTCTCGCTGCTGCGCGCAACGGTAGAGGCGAGTGAGACCGAGCCCCTGGAATCGGCCGTGCACGTGGGCCAGCTGTTCTCGAGCGACCAGTTCTACAGCACCCGCCCCGAGCTCACGGAGCCGTTCGTGCAGCACGGCATCCTGGGCGTCGAGATGGAGGCCGCCGGCCTCTACACGCTCGCGGCGTACTACGGCAGGCGGGCTCTCGCGATCTGCACGGTCAGCGACCACATCGTCACCGGCGAGGAGACCACCGCACAGGAGCGCGAGCAGACGTTCGGCGACATGATCCGCATCGCCCTGCGCGCCGCGACCGCGTAGCTCGGCGGACCGCCGCCCCCCCACGGAAGCTACGGGGTATCGCCGACGGCGTGCGGGCGGGGCAGCGCCAGCATCACGCCGGTGTCGGTGAACTCCTGCTGGATCTCATCGTCGTGCCGGTACGTGACCAGGCTCACACCGACCGCCGCGATCAGTGCGAACACGAAGGCGGGAAGCAGTTCGTAGAGCCCGGTGTCGAGCGCCTTCCAGATGAACACCGTCGCGGCACCGACGAACATGCCAGCCAGCGCACCCCAGTTGGTGAGCTTGCGCCAGTAGAGGCTGAGCAGGATGACGGGGCCGAATGCGGCGCCGAATCCCGCCCACGCGAACGAGACGAGTCCGAGGATCGTGTCGTTCGGCGTGATCGCCAGCACCGCGGCGATGATCGCGACGCCGAGCACACCGAGCCGCCCCATCAACATGAGCGTCCTCTGCGAGGGCGGCGTGCGCCGGAACACGCCGTACAGGTCTTCGACGAGCGCCGAGGAGCAGACGATCAGCTGGCTGGAGATCGTGCTCATGATCGCGGCGAGCACGGCCGCGAGCACCAGGCCGGCGACGAACGGATGCAGCAGCGTCTGCGACATGAGAAGCACGACGGTCTCGGGGTTGGCGATGTCGATGCCGGTCTTGGCGATGTAGGCGAGGCCCACGAGACCCGACAGCACAGCGCCGCCGAGGGAGACGACCATCCAGGAGATGCCGATGCGTCGGGCGCTCTTCGCCTCTTGCGGCGAGCGCAGGGCCATGAACCTCACGATGATGTGCGGCTGGCCGAAGTACCCGAGACCCCAGGCGAGGGAGGAGACGATGGCGAGGACGGTGCCGCCGGTGAGAGCCGTCCCGGAGAGCATCGAGAGGTGATCCGGCGCGACCTCGTTGATCAGCGTGCCCGTCTCGGCGAATCCGCCGATGGCGACGATCGCCGCCACGGGGATCACGATCAGCGCGATCACCATCATGAGCCCCTGCACGACGTCGGTCAGCGATGCTCCGAGGAACCCGCCGAAGAGCGTGTACGCGAGGGTGACACCTGTCACCAGCAGCATGCCGGTGAGATAGTCGCCGTTGAACGAGCTCTCGAAGAAGACGCCACCGGCCACCATGCCCGAGGAGATGTAGAGGGTGAAGAACACGAGGATGACGACGCCGGACACCACGCGGAGCAGTCGCGTCGTGTCGCGGAGCCGATTCTCGAAGAAGCTCGGCACCGTGATGGAGTTGCGCGACACCTGCGTGTACGCGCGAAGGCGGGGTGCGACGAGCAGCCAGTTCAGGTAGGCGCCGATCGTGAGGCCGATCGCGATCCATGCCTCGATGAGACCGGAGACGTAGATCGCCCCCGGGAGACCCATCACGAGCCAGCCCGACATGTCGGAGGCGCCGGCGCTCAGCGCGGCCACCCACGGCGGGAGGTCCCGACCGCCGAGCATGTAGTCCTCATGATCGCCGGTTCGCCGGAAGGCGATCCAGCCGATGAGCAGCATCGCCGCGAAGTACAGCGCGAGTGCTGCGAAAGTGAAGATCTGGTCGGGCATCGTCGTCCCCCCTGGGCGGTGCGGTCACCGCTTCCGTCGTCCGTCGATGATGCCATGGGAGGGTGCGGCCACCTAGCGAACGCCGCGCGAATATACCGGCTCAGAACTCCCCGGGCACGACCGTGCCGCGCGGATGGGATGATCGAGGGACCATGACTTCCCCTCCGCGGCTCGATCCCGCCCTCGTTCCGGACGCCGCGGATCCGGATGCCGTCTACCTCGCGTTCGTCGAATGGGCGGAGTCCACCGGCATCAGCCTCTACCCCGCGCAGGACGAGGCGGTCATCGAGATCGTCTCCGGCAACAACCTGATCCTCTCGACCCCCACCGGCACCGGGAAGTCGCTCGTCGCGATCGGCGCGCACTTCAGCGCCCTCGTCGCCGGACGCCGCAGCTACTACACCGCGCCGATCAAGGCACTCGTGAGCGAGAAGTTCTTCGCGCTGGTCGACGTGTTCGGCGCGGAGAACGTCGGCATGGTCACGGGCGACTCCTCGGTGAACGCCGATGCCCCGATCATCTGCTGCACGGCGGAGATCCTCGCGAACCTCTCGCTGCGTCAGGGCACCGATGCCGACGTCGGTCAGGTCGTGATGGACGAGTTCCATTTCTACGCCGACCCCGACCGCGGCTGGGCGTGGCAGGTGCCCCTGCTCGAGCTGCCGCAGGCCCAGTTCATCCTGATGTCGGCGACTCTCGGCGACGTGACCGAGCTCGCGGCCGACCTCACCCGACGCACCGGTCGCGAGACGGCGACCGTGACCGGTGTCGAGCGCCCCGTCCCCCTGCACTTCTTCTATGAGACGACGCCGATCCACGAGACCATCGATGATCTGCTGAGCACGGGCCAGGCGCCGATCTACGTCGTGCACTTCTCTCAGGCCGCGGCGATGGAGCGGGCCCAGGCGCTCTCCAGCACGAAGGTCGCCACCCGCGAGCAGCGTGACGAGATCGCGGCGCTGATCGCCGAGTTCCGCTTCACCACCGCGTTCGGCAAGACCCTCTCCCGCTTCCTGCGCGCGGGGATCGGCGTGCACCACGCCGGCATGCTGCCGAAGTACCGGCGACTGGTCGAGCAGCTCGCCCAGCGCGGACTGCTGCGCGTGATCTGCGGAACCGACACCCTCGGCGTGGGCATCAACGTGCCGATCCGCACCGTGCTGCTCACCGCGCTCACGAAGTTCGACGGCACCAGGATGCGGCAGCTGAACGCCCGCGAGTTCCATCAGATCGCCGGTCGCGCAGGACGTGCGGGCTACGACACCGCCGGCACGGTAGTCGCGCAGGCGCCCGAGCACGAGAGCGAGAACGTCGCGGCCGTGAAGAAGGCCGGCGACGACCCGAAGAAGAAGCGCAAGATCGTCCGCAAGAAGGCGCCGGACGGGTTCGTGTCGTGGGGAGAGCCCTCCTTCCGCAAGCTCATCGACGCCGTGCCGGAGACCCTGACCTCGCACATGCAGATCACGAGCGCGATGATGCTCAACGTGATCGCCCGTGGCGGTGACGTGTTCGCGAATATGCGTGCGCTGGTATACGACAACCACGAGCCGCGGAAGCGCCAACGCGAGCTCGCCATCAGGGCGATCGGCATCTACCGCACGCTCCGCGAATCGGGCATCGTCGAGAAGACCCCCGAGGGAGACATCCGCCTCACGGTCGATCTGCAGCCGAACTTCGCCCTCAACCAGCCGCTGTCGCCGTTCGCCCTGGCCGCCTTCGAGCTGCTCGACCCCGATCCCTCCGCCGGCACGGGTACCGGTTCGTATGCGCTCGACATGATCTCGATCGTGGAGTCGACGCTCGACGATCCGCGCGCGGTGCTGAGCCAGCAGGAGTTCCAGGCCCGCGGCGAAGCGGTCGCGGCGATGAAGGCCGAGGGCATCGAGTACGACGAGCGCATGGAGCTGCTCGAGCAGATCACCTACCCGAAGCCGCTCGACGAGCTGCTGACCGCGGCGTTCGAGACCTTCAGCGCGGCTCAACCCTGGATCCGCGACTTCGAGCTGCACCCCAAGTCGGTCGTGCGCGACATGTACGAGCGCGCCATGTCGTTCGGGGAATATGTCGCGTACTACAAGATCGCGCGCTCCGAGGGCGTGGTGCTGCGCTACCTCTCCGACGCGTACCGGGCGGCCTCGCAGACCATCCCGGAGGAGTTCAAGGACGAGGATCTGCGCGACCTGATCGAATGGCTCGGCGAGCTCGTGCGACAGGTCGACTCCAGCCTGCTCGACGAGTGGGAGGAGCTGATCGCCGGCGTCGACAACGGGCGCTTCGATCCGCACGCGCCCGACGAGCCGATCGTCCCGCCCGCGCCCAAGCGCCTCACGAGCAACATCCGCGCGTTCCGCATCCTGGTGCGCAACGAGCTGTTCCGCCGCGTGCAGCTCGCCGCGAGGGAAGACGTGGACGCGCTGGCCGAGCTCGATCCGGGCTTCGGCGCCGACGCCTGGTCCGATGCGCTCGACGGGTACTTCGCCGACCACGACGAGATCCTCACCGGCGCCGATGCCCGCAGCTCGAAGCTGCTGATCCTCACCGAGGGCGCCACCTCCTGGAGCGCGCGGCAGATCTTCGACGATCCCGCCGGCGATCACGACTGGGGCATCACCGCGACGATCGACCTCGCCGACTCCGACGACGCAGGTCAGGCCGTCGTCACGGTCACCGGAGTGGACCGGCTGTAGCCGCAGCCTCCTCGCGCTCCACACCTTCTCTCTCCACACCGACCACCCGTCCGAATCTCCCCAGCGTCTCCCGCCGGTGGGAGGCGGCGATGACCGTCCCGTCGAAGTCCTCGAGCACGTCGGAGATGATGCGCTCCGACTCGGCATCCAGGCTCGCGGTGATCTCGTCGACGATGAGCACCCTCGGCTCCCGGCACAGCGCACGCGCCAGCGCCAGCCGCGCACGCTGACCACCGGAGAGACGCACCCCGTGCTCGCCGAGGTCGTCGTCGAGGGTGATCCAGTCGTCGGCGCCCACCCGCGTGAGCGCGCGACGCAGCTCCTCGTCGGTGCGGGTGTCGGCGCCGCGCGCGAGGTTGTCGCGCACGGTGCCGTGGAAGAGTCGCGCATCCTGCTCCACCACGGCCACGGTCCGGCGGAGATCGTCATCACGGATGCGGCCGAGGGGGTACGCGAGACCCGCGGCATCGACGAGCGCGACCGTGCCCGCAGCGGGATCCCACAGCCGCGCCGCGAGCGCGATGACCGTGCTCTTGCCGGCTCCGGACGGTCCCGCGAGCCCGACGTGCTCCCCGGGATCGACGTCGATCGACCAGCCGTGCAGCACCTCCGTGCGGTCGTCGTACGCGAACGACACCTTCTCGAAGCGCACGCCGAGCGGACCGTCGGGCAGCGGCAGCGGACGATCCACCGGCGAGACCACCGGTGGGCGGTCGAGCCCCGCACCCACGCGAGCGGCGCTGGCGATCAGCGGATGCAGCTCGGACACGGTGTGCGCGGCATCCGCCACCGCGGCGACTCCGGCCACGGCGAGTGCGATCACGGCGGGCAGCAGTGCGGCCTGTGCGCCCCCGACCGTGCCGTCGAGAGCCAGGGTCGCCGCGATCACGCCGATCACGACGGCGGTGAGGATCAGCTCGCGCATCCCGTCGACGAGGTGGGCGATGGCCTCGCGCCGGCGGCTGATGCGCGCCGACCTCCGCGTTCCCGCGACGGCCTCGCGCACCACCCGATCCTGCAGGCCGTAGGCGAGGATCTCGCGCAGCGCACCGAGCGCGTCGACCAGCCGTTCGGACTGCTCCTCCCGCTCCCGCTGTTCGCGTGCACCGATCCGTCGCGCAGGACCCGCTCCGGCCCCGGCGGTGAGGGCGACCGCCGCCGCTGCGCCGAGCATCACGACCCCCGCCACCGGCATCACGAGGAACGCGCACACCAGCGCTCCGGCGAACAGCGTGAGCGCGGCGCCGATCTGAGCGACCGTATGCGCGTAGAAGAACTCCAGCTTCTCGATGTCGGTCATCGCCACGGATGCCGCACGCCCGGAGTGCTCGCGTCGGCGCCCGGGAACGCTGCGCGCGTAAGCGTCGAACAGCGCCATCCGCAACCGAGCCAGCACCCGGTAGGCGAGGGCGTGCGAGACGTCCATCTCGCGCCAGGTGAGGAACGTGCGCAGCAGCACGAGGGCGCCGAGCGCGAGCCACCAGCCGACCGGCGGCCACTCCGCGTGCACCACGGCCCCGCCCACACCGAGGGCGGTGAGCACGCCGATGGCCGCGAGCGCGCACAGGCTCGTGGTGGCGATCAGGTAGCTGCCGACGATGCGTCGCCATTCCGGTCGCAGCGGCGGGAGCAACCGGGCGAGGATGCCTGCCGACGAGGTCATGAGGCCTCCTTCACGAGCACTCCGTCGCGGAGCACCCGCACGTCGGCGACTCGGGCCAGGGCCTCGGGACGATGGCTGATCATGAGCACGATCCTCTCTGCGGCGACGCGTTCGAGCGTCTCGGCCACGGTCAGGGCACTGCGGTCGTCGAGGGCGCTGGTCGGCTCGTCGACGAGCAGCACGGGGCGGTGGGCGAGCAGCGCCCTGGCGAGGGCGAGGCGCTGCCGCTGCCCGCCGGACAGACTCGTCCCCGCCTCGGCCACCATCGCGTCGAAGCCTTCCGGGATCGCTCGGATCTCATCGAGCACCCCTGCCGCCGCGCACGCGTGCTCCAGCGCCTGCTGCCCGGCGTCGAACAGATCGACGTTCTCCCTGATGGTCCCGGCGAACAGGACCGGCCGCTGCGAGACCACGGCCACGTCGCTCGGGTGCAGCGGACGCCCGTCGAGCTCGACCGTGCCCGCCGTGGCCGGCAGGAAACCGAGCACGAGGTCGAAGAGGGTGGACTTGCCGGCGCCGGATGGACCGGCGATCGCATGCACCTGGCCGCGCTCGGCGTGAAGCTCGATGCCGCGGAGCACATCGTGATCGGCGCCGGGGTAGCGGTAGGAGAGCCCGGAGATGCGGAGCACGTCGGCGGAGGTCGCAGGTGTCGTCTCGTGCTCCGTCGCCGCTGCGGGCGACCGGCGGAACGCCCCGAGCGCGGCGAGGCCCGGAACGGCCGTGAGCCCGAGGAATCCGGCGTGCCAGTGGCGGGAGAGCTCGCGCACGGGACGGAACGCCTCCGAGGAGAGCAGCAGCAGCGCGTAGACCTCGACGGCCGGCGGCTGCCCGGTCATGACGGAGACGACCGCGAGCCCGGCGGCGATCACCACTCCCGCCTGCACGGCGAAGTCGGTGATGGCGGTCTCCGCGAGCGATGACCGCATCACGCGTTCGGTGGCCGCCCGCAGGGCCTCCGACCTGGTGTGCAGGCGCGACCGCGTGGCCGGCACGTCGCCCAGCGCACGCAGCGTCGACATGCCCCGGAGCGCCTCGAGCAGGTCGCCGCTGAGAGTCTCGTAGCTGTCCCAGTGCTCGAATCCGCGCCGGGCGAGCATCCGCTTCCACAGCAGAGGGCCCAGCACCGCGAGCAGGATTCCCGCCGCGACGCACAGCGCGATCAGGGGTGACAGCACCGCGACCAGGCACACCGCGACCACGCTGCCGACGACGAGCTGCATCACGGCGGGGATGTACTTCGACACATAGGCGTCGGTGCCGTCGATGCCGTCGCCGAGTGCCAGCTGGGTCGAGCCGTCGCGGAGGCGGGCGTCGTGCAGCCGTTCGGGTACGAGGACTGCCGCGACCGCCGCGCCCCGCAGGTCTTCTCTCACCCTTCCGCCCAGGCGGGAGGCGACATCGCCCTGCACGAGCGTCAGCAGCATCCGCAGGAGCCCGATCGCGAGGATCGCGCTGATGCCTCC
This sequence comes from Microbacterium sp. UCD-TDU, assembly GCF_000340625.1. Taxonomy (NCBI): domain Bacteria; kingdom Bacillati; phylum Actinomycetota; class Actinomycetes; order Micrococcales; family Microbacteriaceae; genus Microbacterium; species Microbacterium sp. UCD-TDU. Next base: position 88,852 of record NZ_KB454448.1, on the reverse strand, counting down.
CACGGCCCCCGCCGCGTCGCCGCGCACGAAGGCCGCGAGCGACCAGGCGAGCGCGAGCGCCTGCAGGAGGTGTGTGGCGAACACGAGGAGCAGGAGCAGGATGCTCCCCGTCAGGAGCCAGGGATGCCGTCGCGCCTCGCGCCACAGCTCGGGGACGATCATCATCGTGCACCTCCGGGAGAGTCGAGGAAGGCGAGCGCATGGAGGATCCACCGGTCACCGGTCGCAGAGAAGCCGGAGACGGGGCGGGTGCCCCGGTCTCCGAGGAGCGCGGCCTCGTAGCAGAGGCGAGCCGCGTCGAGATGGGCGCTCCAGAGCGCAGCGACGACGACGGTCGAAGGGGCCGTGATCGGCACCGACCAGGAGCGGACCTCGCTCGCCCCGCGCACCCAGGCCTGCCCGGAAGCTCTCGCGATGCGCTCGATCGCGGGAGCGGGTGTGCCGCCGATCCGGGCACCGAACGCCGCGGTCGCGGGCGAGCGCCGAGCTCCGAGAGCACGACGAGCCACGGGATCCGGCACCGGGTCGTGGGGGATCTCGATCGCGGCGAGCGGGATCTCCGGCGCGAGCCCGCGACGGATCCAGGCATCGGCATCCGTCGCGCGCGGCACCCCGAGCAGAGACCGGAGCCGGGTCGAGGGGCCGACCTCCACCGGTCCGGCCTGCACCCCCAGCAGGAAGAGCACGCCGGCGACCGCGTAGGCGGCATCGGCGATCCACAGCGGCCACGCCCGATGCCGGTAGCGACCGAAAGAACGACCGGGCAGCACCGTGAACACCACGCGCGCGATGCCGTCGTCCGCGGCGGGCGATGGCCACCCTTCCGCACGATCGGCGGCGAGGTCGCGACGGCGGAAGATGCCCTCCTCGTGATCGACCGCCCAGTGCGTGCCGGCCCCGTCGATCAGGTGCGTCTGCACCGGGTAGCTCGCCCCGGCCGACGGGACAGGACGCTCAGGGATGCGTGTGGTCACCCCGTCCGCACTCCGATGGAACCGCCCCGGTCGCCAGAGGGCATCCACGAGCTCCCGCACACTCCGGTGGGGTTCATCCGCGACGGCGCCGGTGCGGTGCCAGGCGTTCGTCCGCGGCCCCGGCGGCAATGCACCCGCGGGCATGCGCGACGTCGGCGCCTCGTCGAGCGGGGCGGGAAGACCCGGGAATGCGCTGATCGATGGGCTCACGGCCGACCTCACATGTGCGGGGCCGGGAGGAGCGTGAAGTCCTCCGGGGCCCCGGTCCACGTCGCGCGCCAGCCCCGATCCTCCGCCGCCTCGCGGAACCGCGGCATCCCGAGGTACGAGAACGCCGCCGGAGCGTTGGGCACGAGCCCCGTCACGATCGAGCGCACCACGCGCAGGGCGGTCCGGCGCACATCGGTGGTCGTGAGATCCCGCGTGAGCACGCGGTGGCCACGAGCGCGCAGGCGCTCGTACACCTCCTCCATCGTCACCGGGCTCATCGTGCTCAACGGATGCACCCCCTGCGCGGGCGCACGGAATCGACGCGCCTGGTCGTGCACGGTCGGGTCGAGCCACACCTGCACGTGCGCTCCGAGGTCGATCACGTTCTCGAACTGCGACCCCGCAGCGGCCGTGTAGTCGGCGTCGGGGCGGAAGTCGAGGGTCAGACCCTTCGCCATCAACCCCTCGGCGACCGCACGGAACACCCATCCGTCCGCCGTCGTGCAGCCCTGCGTGTAGATCCAGGTGTGCACGGCTTCGAGCACCGCCTTCCGCGCCGCGCGTGCCGGATCGAGCGCTGCCGAGAAGCCGGCGGCATAGAGTCCGCGCTCCTCGTCGTGCACGAGCGCGCCGATCGCCGGGGCGAACTCCGAGGGCATCGCCACCAGCCACACGCGCAGGCTGCTGCCTCGCAGATCGTCGAGAAGACCGGGGACCGTTGCCGGGTCGATGCCGAACGTCGGCCCGTCGAGGTGCCACCACACCTCGAGCGCATCCCGCTCGATCACCTCGATCACCCCGCGGTCGCGGGCGTCGTCGAAACCCGCCCCGGTGGCGATGCCCGCATAGTTCAGGTGGTGCGTCCGCGGCAGCGAGCGGAAGCGCGACTGCCGCCAGTTCAGGTGCACGAGCGCGTCCGGCATCCACACCGAGCCGCCGTCGAGGTCTTCGCAACGCGCCCAGAGCGTCGGCGTCGAGGAAAGCAGCCGCTGATAGGGGAAGCCGGGGCGCGTGAGCTGCCAGTCGGCGAAACGCGGAAGATCGTCCTCGTCGATGACGCTCTCCCCCTCGGCGCGCAGCTCCTGCGCGGTGGCGACGCGCAGCTCGTCGCGAGGGAGCACATCGGGCAGCCAGTTGCCGCAGTATCGTTCCACCCCCTCGCCGATCGCAGCGATGCGCGCCTGGGCGGGGTCGCCGAACGACGTGCCGAGGGAGACCCGGTCGGCGGGCCACTCGCCCAGCATGCGGGCGTCGGCGACGGATGCCGTCAGCGCCAGGTATCGGTGCGGGGCGCCGACGGGGTGCGGCACCTCCCGCACGGAACGGATGATGCCGGTCTCCGCATCGACCAGCGCCTCGGCCGGGAGCGTCGTGCGGTCGGGGGCGTGGTCGAGGGTGTCGTGCGCGGTCATGCTGTCCTCTCGTATCGCCAGCGACCGGTGTCGGGTTCGAAGGCGGATCGGGTGCGGCGGAGCACGGGCGGACCCTGCTCGCGCGCGGGGGATGCCGGCGCGGACACGGGCGCCGATTCCTCCGATGGCAGCCCGTTCTCGGCGAGCCAGGAATCGAGCACGCGTGCGATGCCGCCTGCGCGGCGCAGCCGGGAGCGGACCTCGTCGTCGTCGATGTCTGCCGCGAGCCGGTGCCCCCACGGACCGTCGACCAGGTGGACGGTCCCTCGCCAGGCGGCAGCGAGCCGACCGGCATCCGCGAAGAAGAAGTCGTGATCGCCGCGGATCAGCAGCAGCGGCGCACGAAGCGCGCCGTACGCACGGTCCAGGTCCACGGCCGGGGCGGACCAGAGTCGTCGCCACCCGGACAGTGCCACGCGCGACCAGCCCCACTCCTCGGCAGCCCGGTGCACGCCGACCTCGGTCGCCCGCGCGACGCGTGCCGCGAGCTCCTCCTCGGTCAGCGGCGGCTGGGAGCGCGCTCCCCGGCCGTGCTGGTGCCACCACCCGATCCGGTGGTGCAGGTGGGGGTGCCCGTTCTCGTCCCAGGCGGTCTCGGCAAGCCCGAGCGCGGGGACCAGGAGCACCAGCGCGTCGACGTCGGCGGCCCTGGCGGCTTCGAGCGCGGTGTGCGCGGCGTACGAGCCGCCGGACAGCACGAGGGGGAGCCCGGGGTTCTCGGCCCTGACCGCCTCGACCACCGCGCGTCCGTCGCTGCGTTCCGCGAGGTAGGGGTGCCATTCGCCGTCGGACGAGTGTCGCCCGCGCACGTCGTGGATCACGCAGCGGTAGCCCCGGCCGGTCCACGCGCGAGCGGTGTCGCCGTGACGCCAGGCCCCGTAGGGCGTGCGGATGATCACCACGCCCCGAGGCTCGGCGGGCTCCCAGGCCCAGCCGCGCAACAGGGCGCCGTCATCCGCGACGACGGTGTGGAGGCGGGCGTCACGCGGCGGGGTCATCGGAGCACCCGGCGCGGCGCCGCGGGGAAGGGGAGCACCGTGTGCTCGCTGACGGCGCCGGTCGCCGGCACCAGCTTCCAGAGGCTCGTGCGCAGGCGGTCGAGTTCCGCACCGCCCTGCGCCCAGGCGAGGATCACGTGCAGCGTTCGGGCGAGGGCGAGCACCCTGGTCGCGTCGTCGACGGGGACGGCGGCAGGCGGACCCGCGTGCTGCCAGGCCTCGCTCGACGCCGGCGCACTGCTTGCCGCCAGCCGCCGTGTGGCCACCTGGCTGGAGGTCGGGTCGCTCGCATCGATCGCGAGCGGATCGATCAGGATGCTCTCGCCCTCCCTGTGGACGCGGAGCCAGGCGACTCCGCGCTGCGGAAGAAGATCGAGGGCGGCCCATCGTCGACGATCGTGCGCACCCTCGGCGTAGGCGATCACGAGGGCGGCGTCGTCCACCGGTTCCGACGCGGTGTCCACGACGGTGACCTGCGCGCCCCAGCCCGCGAGCATGCGCTCCAGCTCGTCCACGAACGGGCCGGTGCCGATGAGGCAGACAGCACGGCGATCCACCGGCCACCGGCGCAGCGCGTCGGCAGCCTCGCGCTCCAGCACCTCACGGGTGACGCGGTCGAGGGTGACAGCGGCGTCGCTCTCGGCGTCGCTTTCGAGGGCGCCGAACAGCTCTGCGGGCGGCGCGTCGACCAGGGCGAATCGTCCGGTGCGCAGGCGGATCCGGGACCGGCCGTCGGCACCGAGGACGAGGTGCGCGCCGGAACCGGGGAGCGGCAGGATGCGGGGTTCGGAAGTCATGGATTCTCTCGGTGATGGGCCCGGCCGGGCGCGAACGCCCGGCCGGACGGGAGTGCGCTCGAAAGCGCGACGGAAGGATCCGCGATCAGTCGAAGGGGTTCTCGACCAGTGCGTTCGAGTGCGATGCCGACAGGTGCGCCAGCTGCTCGGACTCTTCGATCTCGGCGAGGATCTGCTTTTCCATTTCGTTCTCCTTCAGTGAGGTGGTCCGTCCCGCGGCGTGCGGGGCGGGTTCACGATGTGTGAACACTGACGACCCTAAATGATAATGATTCTCAATATCTACTAGGATCGCTGACATGTCCTCCCCCACACCCCTCCTCGCCGCTGATCACCGGGCCGGAGTCGTCTACGAGATCCACGACGGCTCCCGGCGTGTCGCGGTCGCCGACAGCTGGCTCGCCGAGCACGCGGGCTTCCTCCGCCTCCCCACCGGAGCAGCCGGGCGCTGGGCCTTCGCCGACGACCGCGGCGGTGCGCTGGTCGTCGGCGACACCGACGCCGTGCGACGCATCCCGATCGCCATCCCCGCCGAGCACCTCGCCTGCGATCCGAGCGGCCGCCACGTGGTCGTCACCTCCGGTCTCGGGATGAACGAGGAGGCGTGGAGCGACCTGGTGTCGGTCGTCGACCTCACGACCGACTCCTCCGTGCGCTTCCGGGTGCGCACGGGCGAACCCGGAGTCGTGCTCGCCCCCGATCAGGCCTCCGGAGAACCGACGATCGTGCTCCGCCATCGCGAGCCCGGCGCGGTGGAGGCGCTGCCGCTGGCGAGAGCCCTCGACGTCGGAGCCCACGCCCCGGTTCTGCGCGGACACCTCTTCGACGACCTCGCCGCAGACGGCCACGGCGACGTGATGGACCCGGGCTCCGGTGTCGTCGGCATCGCGACGAGCCGCGGCCTCGAACGGTTCGTCGTCGACGCCGGGCTGCCCCGCGCCATCGGCATCGTCCCCTGGCCCGTCCACGGACGCGCGTACTACCTGCGCCTCGCCGGTGACACCGGAAGAGCCACGGGCATCGTCCGCGGCGGACCCGCCTCCCCCGGAGCGTGGCCGGAGTGGACCAACACCTTCGTCGAGATCGACCTCGCGTCCGGAGCGACCCGTTTCGTGCCGTTGCCACCGGGACTCGCCTTCCGGTTCGCGCTCGCCACGGGCATCGCGGCGGTGTGCGTGATCCACCCCGACGGCGATGTCGTGGTGGTGATCGATCGTGCACAGGCGCGCGTCTCGCGGATCACTCCGATCCCGGCGATGACACACCCGCCCCGCGCAGGACAGCTGCCGTGGGACGGCGTCGATGGTCGTCCCGCGCAGCGCCGCTCCCTCGCGATCGATCCCAGAACCGGAACGATCGCGGTCACCAGCGGGGGAGACGGCACGATCCTCCTCCTCGACGATGAGGGCATCTCCACGATCGAGCTGCCCACCCCGCTCGACGAGGGCGGACACCTGCTGTGGGCGGGTGGCGGCGACCGCATCGACGACCTGGTGGGGCGATGAGCGCGCACCGATCCCTGCTCGACGACGCCCTCGCGCGCGCCGAGCGCCACGGCCGTCCGGGCCTGCCGCTCGGCGGGTTCACGCTGGGCAGAGCGGACGACCGCTCCCGCCGCGGCATCCACCGCGTCGACGGCACGACCGTGATCGAGCCCGACGGCCACCTGCACCGGATCTTCCCCTCCCCCGACCGCCGACTGGTCGCCGTCGAGTGGGCGCCCTCCGCCGACGAGAACGCCGTGTTCGGCATCGTCGACGTCGCCGCCGGCACGCTGCGCCTGCATCCCGACATCCGCCTGCGCTACGACACCGTGGTGTGGGCACCGGACTCGCGGAGCCTCGACGTCGTCGCGAGCCGCGACCGGATGCTTGTGACCCTGGACCTCGAGACGGATGCGCGACAGGCGGTCCCCCTCGAGTCCGCGGCGCGACTGCGGCTGTTCCCTGGCGGGAAGAGCGGACTGCGCGCCCTGAGCTCGGGCTCCCGAGGCACGACGCTGACCGACCGGAGCACCGGGACCCTTCTGGGACGGTGGCCCGCGCTCCTGCGCGCCGCACGGCTCGACGCCGGCGTGCTGGTGTGGCACGACGGCGGACTCGACGCCGTGGCGAACGACGGTGCCGGCGTCGACGGCGACGCGAAGCACGGCCTGCTCTGGCGCTGGAGCGATCCCGACGCGCAGATCGTCGATGTCGCAGCCCACGGGGACCGTGTCGTCGTGCTCGCCGTCGCCGACGGGCGCAGCGTGCTCGTCGACCTGGTCGACGGCGTCGAGATCGAACGCTCCGAAGCGGACTCGGCCGGCTCCGACACCCTCACGACGACGGCGATCGGGTTCGACGACGGTGTGCTGCACCTGGGCGTCGAAGGGCCGCTCACTCCACCGCGGATCGTCGAGCGCACGAAGGAGAGCGCCACGATCGCTCCCCCTCCCGCGGAGACCGTCGGCGCCACCGTGCGCCACGATCTGCCCGCCGACGACGGCGCGACCCTGACCGTCCACGTGACCGCTCCGCCGGGCGCAGAGGGCCCGGTGCCGCTGATCCTGACCTGTTACGGCGGCTTCGGCGTGCCCCATCTCCCGCTCTTCGAACCCACCGTGCCCGCATGGGTCGCCTTCGGCGGCGCCTACGCCTCCGCGCAGCTCCGCGGTGGCGGCGAGCGCGGAAGGGCCTGGCGTGAAGCGGGCCGCGGCGCGCGCAAGCATCGCACGATCACCGACCTCGCCGACGTCGCACGCGGACTCATCGCGGCCGGGATCACCCGCCCCGATCTTCTCGTCCTCGCCGGGGCCTCGCTGGGCGGGGTCATCGCAGCCGGGTGCGCGATCGAGCACCCGGAGCTGTGTGCGGGCTTCGTGACCACCGCCGCCCCCCTCGACCTGCTCGCCCTGGACGATCATCCCCTCGGGGCGCGCTGGCGAGCCGAGTTCGGCGACGACGGCACCCCGGAGTCCCGCGCCCGCCTTCGCGTCCTCTCTCCCCTCGCCCAGGCCGAAGCACTTCCGGTCGGGGCTCCGATCCCCTCCTACCTCGGTGTCGTGCTCGGTGAGGACACCCGGGTGCTCGCCCGAGACACGCACCGGATGGTCGAGGCGCTGCAGCAGGCGGGCGGCTCGGCCCGCCTCTGGACGGCCGCGGGAGCAGGGCACGGCGCGAACGAATCCGCTGCCCTGCACGCGCTCGGTCTCACCGTGCTCGACTTCGCGGCCGAGGTCACGACCGCCATGCCCGCCGACGCCCCGAACGGAGCCTCCCTGTGAGCGCATCGACCGCCACCCTCGCCGAACGGCGCGAACGGCGCATCCGCTTCCTCCGGCGCCGAGGCGGCGAGCGCCGCCGGGCCCGGAGCGGAGGCCGCCGGATGCTGCCGGTCGGCCCCACCGTGACGACGATCGCCGTGCTCGCCGTGCTCGTCCTCGTGCTCTCCGCGGCCACCGGGCCCGTCGCCGTCTCCCCCCTCGACGCCGCGAAGATCGTGATCGGCCACCTGGTACCCGGCATGCCCTGGATGTCCGACGGCACGCTCACGCCGTTGCAGGACCAGGCCGTGTGGCAGTTCCGGGTGCCGCGATCGCTCCTGGCCGCACTCTCGGGCGCAGGGCTCGCTCTCGCCGGGGCGATGATGCAGGCCGTCGTGCGCAACCCGCTCGCCGAGCCGTACATCCTCGGCGTCTCCTCCGGTGCGAGTGTCGGCGCCGTGCTGGTGATCGTCTCGGGTGGTGCCACGTTCCTCGGCCTCACGATGAGCGGGGCGGCTTTCGTGGGCGCGATGGTCGCCTGCATCCTCGTGGCGATGCTCGCGCGCATCCGCGGAGAGCTGTCGCCGACCAGGATGATCCTCGCCGGTGTCGCACTCGGCGCCCTGCTGAGTGCGGTGACCAGCTACCTCACGCTCACCACCGACGCCCAGAACGTCGTCAGCGTGATGTTCTTCCTGCTCGGAAGCGTGTCGGCCGCCGACATGTCGTCGCTGCTGATCCCCGCGGTCGCGCTCGCGATCGCCTGCATCGCCGTGTTCGGGCTCTCGCGGTCGATGAACGCACTGCTCGCGGGCGACGAATCCGCGATGGCGGTGGGCGTGCGCACGACCAGGCTGCGCGGTCTGCTGCTCGTGCTCGCCTCGCTCCTGACCGGTGCGATCGTCGCCGTGAGCGGCGGCATCGGCTTCGTCGGCCTCGTCGTGCCGCACATGGCCCGACTCCTGGTCGGCTCGGATCATCGGCGGATGCTGCCGATCACGGTGCTCGGCGGCGCACTGTTCCTCATGGTCGCCGATCTGCTCGCCCGCACGGTCGCGATGCCGACCGAGATCCCCCTCGGGATCCTCACCGCGTTCGTCGGGGCTCCGTTCTTCCTGTGGCTGATGCGCAGCGGCGGCGAGCGGGCGGGGTTCGACCGATGAGCGTGCTGTTCGACGACGTGAGCGTCGCACGCGGCGGTCGCACCGTGCTGCACGGCATCGACCTCGAGGTCGGCACCGGGCGCATCGTGGGACTCCTCGGCCCCAACGGCAGCGGCAAGTCCACGCTCCTGCGCGCGCTCTTCACGGGTCAGCGTCCGCACGCCGGACGCGTGCTCATCGACGGCGCCGACGTGTCGCAGCTGGCCCCGCGCACACTCGCGCGCACCGTGTCTGTCATGCTGCAGGATTCCCCGTCCGAGTTCGATCTGACCGTGCGGGAGACCGTGCTCGTGGGCCGTTCGCCGCATCGCCCGCCCTTCAGCCGGGACACCGCGGAGGATCAGCGCATCGTCGACGAGGCACTGCGCACCGCCGACGTGCACGACCTCGGCGACCACCTGGTGCGACGACTCTCGGGTGGTCAGCGCCAGCGGGTGATGCTCGCCCGTGCGCTCGCGCAGAGCGGCGAGATCCTCGTGCTGGACGAACCGACCAACCACCTCGACATCGCGCACCAGCTCGACCTGATGCGCGTCGTGAGCGGACTCGGCACCACCGTGATCGCGGCCCTGCACGACCTCAACATCGCCGCGGCGTTCTGCGACGACGTCGCCGTGCTCGACGAGGGCAGGCTCGTCGCCTTCGGTCCGCCCGACACCGTGCTCACCCCCGCGCTCGTCGACGAGGTCTTCCACGTCACCGCGCGCATCGCCATCGAGGTCGACACCGGGGCGCGAGCGATGGCGTTCCATCCGCGACAGCCCGCCGGCTGATCCGCTCGACACCTGAACCCACACCCCTACCAAGGAGAAGAAGAATGACACCCCGCACCCGAACCACCCGTCTGCTCGCCGCCGTCACCGTCGGGCTGGGCGCGATCGCCCTCACCGGATGCGGCGGCGGCGTCTCCGCCGGATCCGCACCCGACTCCGCCGGCGAGGCGATCACGATCGAGAACTGCGGCCGCACGGTCGAGATCCCGACCACGCCGACCGCCGTCGTCGGGCTGCACCCGTCGCAGACCGAGCTGCTGCTGCGCCTCGGTCTCGCCGATTCCCTCGTCGGTCAAGCGCAGGCCACGGCCCAGAAGCTGCCGGCCGACGTCGCGGGCCTGGCGGCCGATGTGCCGGTCATCGGCGCAGACGCCCCGCCGAGCCGTGAGGAGCTGCTCGCCGTCGAACCCGACTTCGTCTACTCGCCCACCACCTACGAGTTCACCGCCGAGCAGGGCTTCGCCAGCATCGAGCAGCTCGCAGACGCCGGTGTCGCCGCATACACCGCGACCGGCGGATGCTTCGACCGCCGCATGGAGGGCACCGTCGACGACCTCTTCGTCGACCTCGACAACCTCGGCGCGATCTTCCACGTCGAGAAGGAGGCGAACGACCTGATCGCGTCGTCCCAGGCCGAGCTCGCCACCGTCGACGCCGCGATCGAGGGGCAGGACCGCCCGCGCGTCGCGCAGGTCTTCGTGGAGGGGACGACCCTCACCGCGATCGGCGCCGGCATCGAGTACGACATCCTGCAGCGCGCCGGTGCCGACAACGTCTTCACACCGGACGACCCCGCATTCGCCGACTTCTTCGCCGCCGAGATCACCCCGGAATCCCTCGCCGCCGAAGCACCCGATGCACTCGTGTTCGCGGTGACCGACTCCGCGCACGAGGCCGCTGTCCGCTCGTACCTCGCAGCGACCTTCCCCGACATGCCCGCCGTGCGCGACGGGCGACTGATCGCGGTGCCCTCGACCGACCTGTTCCCCGGCACGCTCGGCAACGTCTCGGCGGTGCGGCTGATCGCCGAGGAGCTCCACCCCGACGCGGTCTTCGACTGACCCGCACGGCCGCACGACGGCGCCCCGGGGACCTCGGTCTCCGGGGTGCCGTCCCCTCTGAGTTCGTCGTCAGGCCTGCATGACAGCGAGCACATTGCCGGCCGGGTCGCGGAACCACGCGATGTCCGGGCCCTGACCGTTGCCGCGGACGATACCGCGCTCATCGGAGGGGAACTCTTCGTCGCTGTAGATCTTGGTCTGCACACCGCGGGCGATGAGCTCGTCGACCGCGGCATCGACATCCGCCACCGGGAAGTTCAGGATCGTGAAGCTCGCCGGCGTGTGGTTCGGCTTCGAGTAGACGAGGATCGACCCGCCGCTCGGCAGCCGGATATCGAGGAAGCCCATCGCGTTGCGCTCGACATCGAGCCCGAGGGCCGTGCCGTAGAACTCTTCCGCCGCGTCGATGTCGTCGACGCTGAATCCGCTGAATGCGTTGTCCGCTGTGAAGGCCGCCATGATTCCAGCATCCGCCGTCCTCCGCCGATTGTCGATGCCTTCATCGGAGGCCCTCATCGGCGCCCTTCATCGGCGCCCTCGCGGCACCACGCGGTCGGTGGCCTGCAAGGGGTCGAACAGCACCCCGAGCCCGCAGCGCATCAGCAGCGCATGCACGCCCAGACAGATCACGATCACGGCCGCCGTCAGCACGATGGGGCCGATGGCTTCGAGCACCGGCGTCGTCCTCCCTCCCGCCGCATCCAGCCCCGCATCGATGAGCGCGAGCGGCATCATGTGCAGCACGTAGATCGGCAGGGTGCGCTGTCCGATCCAGCGCAACGGTCGCGCGATCACTCCCACCCGCCGATCGAGGAGCACGCTGAGCGACACCCCGACCGCCACCGCGATCAGCGCGAGCGCGGGCCACACTCCCGGCAGCAGGCGGATCGCGAGCCCTGCCACGACCGCCAGCGCCGCGACGTACACGGCCGCGAGCGCGAGCGTGCGCCACACCCCGACGCTCTTCGCGAAGCGTTCGACGACCGCACGCAGCCGCAGCCCCACGAGGAAGAAGAACAGATTCTGCACCAGCTGCCATAGGTTGCCGAGATCGGGGATGACTCCGGCCCCGGCGACCGCCGCGACCACGAAGGCGGCCGAAAGCACCACGGCGGTCGGCAGGGCGCGGGTCAGTCGACCGATCGCCAGGTACACGGCGAGCGCGAGCAGATACCAGAGGTTCGTCGGGCTGATGGTCAGCTGCGCGAGCAGCTCCCACCCGTCGGTCGCCCGCGCTGTGTCGAAGTCGGGCGCCAGGGCGAGCACGAACGTCTGGATGAGCACCCAGACGACGTAGAGCAGCGAGAGCCGCGCCGCCCGTCGTCGCCATGAGTGCCCGTCGTCGGCGAGGACGGCCCGTGCGGCGAACATCCCGGAGACCAGGAAGAACAGCGGGATCCGCAACGGCAGCAGCTGGGCGTTCAGCATCGCCCAGACGTCGGTCACGGGACCGGCACCCGCCACATCGATCGCATGCTTGGTCACCACATGCCAGAGCACCACCAGGATGATGCAGATGCCCTTCGCGACATCGGGCCATCCGACGCGAGAGGCGGAAGCCGCCGTCACGACGCCGCGCGCACGAGCCGTGCGACCAGGTCGACGTAGGTCACGCCCGCCGCGGCGAACATCCGCGGAACCTGAGATGCGGCCGTCAGCCCCGGCATCGTGTTGACCTCGTTCAACACCGGGCCGCGATCGGTCAGGAAGAAGTCCATCCGTGCGACACCGTCGCACCCGAGGGCGTCGAACACCGCGATCGCCGCCCGCTTGAGCGCGGCCACCTCGGCCGCATCGAGCTGCGCCGGAACCGTGAACCGCGCGCTGCCGTCGTACTTCGTGGCCGTGTCGAACAGTCCCGTCGCGTGGATCTCGAGGGGCGGGGCCGCCCAGCGGATGCCGCCCTTCTCACGCAGCACCGCCACGTCGATCTCGCGCCCCCGCACGACCTCTTCGACCAGGATCCGGCGGTCGAAGCGCGCGGCCTCGTGCAGCGCGGCGAGCAGATCCTCCTCGCGCGTCACAAGACTCACGCCGTGGCTCGACCCGGCCGACACCGGCTTCACCACGATCTCGCCCTCGAACTCCACGTCGCCGATGTCGTCGGCCGAGACGAGACGACCGCGCGCGGTGCCCAGCCCGACGGCATCCGCCACCAGCTTCGTCGTCCACTTGTCCATGCCGATGGCCCCGGCGCGCAGCCCCGAACCCACCACACGCACTCCGGCGAGCGCGCACAGCGCCGCGAGAGCGCCGTCTTCGCCCAGGGCACCGTGCACCGCGGGGAAGACGACATCGGTCCGTGTGAGCAGCGGAAGCGCCAGCGCCAGCGACTCGGCCGGCGACCCCCCGTTCGGGCGACCGTCGACGCGCCAGATCCCGTCGCGGTCGATGGTCACGCACGTCACCTCGTGATCCCCCATCCGCAGCGCAGCGGCGACCGCGGCGGCAGACGCCAGCGACACCTCGTGCTCGGCGTTCTGCCCGCCGCCGACGACCAGCACCTTCGTCGTCATGCGACGCTCCTGCGCACTCGCGCCCCGATTCCGGTGACGACCGTGTGCGGGATGGTCCCCGCCCACCGCGCCCACTCCTGCACCGAGGGAACGGCTCCTCCGTCGGGTCCGAACACTGTCGCTACCGCACCCCGAGGGAACAGCGCGGCGCCCGTATCGACCACGATCTGATCCATCGACACCCTCCCGACGATCGGATGCCGCGCCCCGCCGATCTCCACCCCCGCGCCGGGCGCAAGCTCGCGCGGAACACCGTCGGCATATCCGACGCCGACGACGGCCAGATGCGTCTCCCGAGCGGTGAGGTGGGTGCCGCCGTAGCCGACGGCCGTCCCCGCCGGCACGAGAGCGCTGTGCACGACGGGCGCCGTCCAGCGCGACGCACCGACCAGCGCGGTCGTCTCCGAGGGGTCGATGCCGACCAGCCCCGCGCCGATCCGCACCATACCGAAGTGCGTGGCGGGGTCGGTCAGGGCGCCGGATGTCGCGGCGAGGTGCACGAGCACAGGGCCCAGACCGGCGCGCAGCATGGCATCGCGTCCCTGCCGCATGCGTAGCACCGCAGCCGCGTTCGCCGTGGGATCGGCCTCGTCCGCTCGCGGCAGGTGACCCATCAGTCCGACGACCTCGACCCTGCCCCGTCCGGAGCGCGCGAGTCGGAACAGCTCGGACCAGTCGTCGAGAGGGCACCCTCCCCGAGCCATGCCGGTGTCGAGATGCAGATGCACGCGCACCGGGTCCGCGGCATCGGCGATCAGCTGGCACAGCTCTTCGACCGAGCCGATCGCGATGTCGATGCGGTGCACGGCAGCGGCTTCGGCATCGACGCCCGACGGGTTCAACCACGACAGGATCGGCACGTCGAGTCCGGCGTCGCGGAGCGCGACCGCCTCGGCGACGTCCGTCACCCCCAGCCAGTCGGCGCCGGCGGCGACCGCGGCTCTCGCGACGGTGACGGCCCCGTGTCCATAGCCGTCGGCCTTCACCACGGCCATGATCGGCACGGCGGTCACGGCTCGCACGCGCCTCAGGTTCTCGGCGACGGCATCGGGCAGGGTACACAGTGTCGGCGCGTGCAGGCGCGAGACGGTCACGGGTTCGGTGGCGAGAAGAGTGGTCATCGCTTCGTCCTCGGGTCGGCGGTCGGGTCGGCGAGCATCTCGGGGCATCCGTCGTCGACGGCCTCCGGGCGCAGCTCGTAGTGCCAGGACTCGTTGGCGTAGATCTGGCAGAGGCCGTAGGGCGAGCCGCGCTGCGCGAGCCAGTCGAGCGCCGACCAGGGGCCGAGGTCGACCGCACCGCCCGTCACGTGCTCCGAGGTCTCGGGGGTGGCCACCCAGCGACGCGCCTCGTTCTCGGATCCGTAGTGGATGATCGCGTCCTGCAGCATCCGCTCCTGGAGTGCGGGCGAGCGCCATCCGCTGTTGACCCGGAAGGTGACGCCGTCGCGCTCCGCATCGGATGCGGCGCGCTGCAGCGCCTCGAGCAGGGCGGGGTCGAGGTTACCGACGGCGACTCTGTCCACCTCGAAGACGGTGGGCTTGTCGTCGTCGCGGATCACCCCGTCGGCCTCGCTCGGGGCGATGACGGAACCGGTGATGTCTCCGGTCGGAACAGGGGTGGACGCGGGCGATGGGTCCGAATGCGTGGCGTCGGCGAAGGCCACGGACAGCGACTGCTGCACCGCGATCGCGAGGATCACGGCGGCGGCGAACGCGATCGCGGTGATGATGACCCTGCGGCGACGGCGCGCTCGGAGCGGAAGAGGGGTGGTGCGGGTGTTCATGCTCCCAGTGAAGAAGAGGGCCGGTTGCCAGGGCGTATGCGCTTTTGCATACGCTGCCGATATGCCGCACTGCGTAGGATCGCAGCCATGCGTGTACTGATCGTCGAGGACGAGCCCTACCTCGCCGAGGCGGTACGCGATGGGCTGCGCCTGGAGGCGATCGCCGCCGACATCGCAGGCGACGGCGACACCGCGCTCGAGCTGCTGAGCGTCAACTCCTACGACCTCGCCGTGCTCGACCGCGATGTTCCCGGCCCGTCCGGCGACGACATCGCCCGGTGGATCGTGGCCTCGGGCAGCGGCATCCCGATCCTGATGCTCACCGCCGCCGACCGGCTCGACGACAAGGCGACCGGCTTCGAGATCGGCGCCGACGACTACCTCACGAAGCCGTTCGAACTGCGCGAGCTCGTGCTGCGCCTGCGCGCCCTCGACCGCCGACGACAGCGCAGCCGTCCGCCCGTGCTGGAGGTCGCGGGGCTCCGCCTCGACCCCTTCCGCCGTGAGGTGTACCGCGACGACCGTTATGTGGCGTTGACCCGCAAGCAGTTCGCCGTGCTGGAGGTGCTGGTCGATGCCGAGGGCGGGGTGGTCAGCGCCGAGGAGCTGCTGGAGCGCGCCTGGGACGAGAACGCCGACCCGTTCACGAACGCCGTGCGCATCACGGTCTCCTCGCTGCGCAAGCGCCTGGGGGAACCATGGCTGATCCTCACCGTGCCGGGTGTCGGATACCGGATCGGGACGGACGCCGATGCGTAGGCGCGCCGGCATGAGCGCCCGCCTGAAGCTCACGCTCAGCTATGCGGCTGTCGTGCTGGTGTCGGGGTTGCTGCTTCTCGCCGCCGTGGGGCTGTATCTGCTGCGCTACGTACCGGACGTGCAGATCCCCTACATCGACTTCCGGGTGCCGAACCGCTCCGACCTGATCCGGGCGTTCGTGCCGGTCGCCTCGGTCGTCATGGTGGTGCTGCTCGCCCTCGGACTCGGCGGCGGCTGGTTGCTCGCCGGTCGAATGCTGGCGCCTCTCGAGCGCATCGGCGACGCGGCGCGGCTGGCGGCGCAGGGGTCGCTCTCGCACCGGATCGCCCTCCCCGGCCCCCGCGACGAGTTCCGCGACCTCGCCGACGTCTTCGACTCGATGCTCGAGCAGCTCGAGGCCCACGTCGCCGAACAGCAGCGGTTCGCCGCCAATGCCTCGCACGAGCTGCGCACCCCTCTCGCGATCTCGCAGACGCTGCTCGAGGTCGCCCGCGATGATCCCCGGCGCGACGTCGATGCGCTGATCGCCCGCCTGCAGGAGGTCAACGCCCGCGCGATCGACCTCACCGAAGCGCTGCTGCTGCTCAGCCGCGCGGACCGTCGCGCATTCACCCGCGAGATCGTGGATCTGTCGCTCCTCGCGGAAGGAGCGGTCGAGGCGCTGGTGCCGCTCGCCGACCGTCGCGGCGTCGCCGTGGAGGTGGGCGGTGTCCCGGCCCCGGTGCTCGGCTCCTCCACGCTGCTGCCGCAGCTGGTCACGAACCTCGTGCTCAACGCGATCGTGCACAACCTACCGTCGGGTGGGGCCGTCGCCGTGCGGACGCACTCGATGCCCCACGCCGTCGCACTGGTCGTGGAGAACACCGGCGAGCTGCTGCCGGCGCACCGCGTGGCGACGCTCGTCGAGCCCTTCCAGCGCGGTGCCGAGCGCACCCGCAGCGACGACCATGCCGGGGCGGGACTCGGTCTCGCGATCGTCGACCGCATCACGCACGCCCACGGGGGCACGCTGGTGCTCACCCCGCGGACGGGCGGCGGCCTGATTGTGACGGTGTGGCTACCGCATCCGTACCCGGTCGAGCCTTCCGCCTGACCAGGCTGCCGTCCCCGTGACCGTCCCGGTCACCGCGGGCTCACCAGGGGCTGGGCTCGTAGTCCTTCAGGAACACGCCGTGGATGTCTTCGCCGGCCTCGCCGCGCACGATCGGGTCGTACACGCGGGCGGCGCCGTCGACGAGGTCGAGCGGGGCGTGGAAGCCCTCTTCCGCCAGCCGCACCTTCGTGTAGTGCGGACGCTCGTCGGTGATCCACCCGGTGTCGACGGCGGTCATCAGGATGCCGTCCTTCTCGAGCATCTCGCCCGCACTGGTGCGCGTGAGCATGTTGAGCGCGGCCTTGGCCATGTTCGTGTGCGGGTGGCCTGGCCCCTTGTAGCGGCGGGAGAACTGCCCCTCCATGGCCGAGACGTTCACCACGTACTTGCGGTGCGAATCCGAGGCGGCCATCGACGCGCGCAGACGGCTGATGAGCAGGAACGGTGCGGTGGTGTTGGCGAGCTGCACCTCGAGCATCTCGAGCGGATCGACCTGCTCGATCGACTGCACCCAGCTGTTCACGCGGTTCACGTCGGGCACGAGGCCGCCGGCGTCGATCGCGGTGCCGTCGGCGTGCTTCTCCAGCGACGAGGATCCGGGGGCCATCGCGAGGCGTGCGAGGTCTTCGGCCGTGAGCGCCTGGCCGCCCTGCTCGGCGACCGTGCCGCCGAGGGCCGCGACCGAGAGCAGCGGATGCGCGTCGACGGATGCCTGCAGCGCCTGCGGGTGCGGATCGGCCGTGTGACCGAAGGTCTCCATCTCGGGCAGCGGTCCGTCGGGAAGCGGCTGCAGCTCGGCATCCGCCAGCAGCGAGTACGCGCCCGGCGAGCGGCGCACGGTCTGCGCGGCGTTGTTGATGAGGATGTCGAGCGGACCCTGGGCTGCGACCGAGTCGGCGAGGCCGATCACCTGGGCGGGATCGCGCAGGTCGATGCCGACGACGCGCAGACGGTGCAGCCAGTCCGCCGAATCGGGCAGAGCCGAGAAGCGGCGGACGGCGTCGCGCGGGAATCGGGTCGTGATCGTGGTGTGCGCCCCGTCGCGGAGCAGCCGCAGCGCGATGTGCATGCCGATCTTGGCGCGGCCACCCGTGAGCAGGGCGCGCTTGCCGGTGAGGTCGGTGCGGGCGTTGCGCTTGCCGTGGCTGAAGCGGGCGCAGTCCGGGCAGAGCTGGTGGTAGAACGCATCCACCTGCGTGTAGGGCTGCTTGCAGATGTAGCAGTTGCGGGGCTTGAGCAGCTCGCCCGCGATCGGGGCGTCGACCACGCTCGTGGCGAGGTCGTTGCCACGGGTCTCATCGTCGATGCGGTCGGGCGCTCCGGTGGCGGTGCGGGCGACCACGGCCCTGTCGGCCTCGGCGATCGCATCGCGGATCTCCTTGCGACGCACCCGCTTGACGGCCTTGAACATCGCCGCGGTCGCATGGCGCACGGCGACGAAGTCCGGATGCTCGTTGTCGATCTGGTGCAGCTCGGCGAGTACGCGAAGCGTCGTGGCGAGATCGTCGGGGTCGACGCCCGGTCCGAGGTCGGGTGCAGCGTCGGAGGGGGCGTCGGTCATTGTGCTGATTTTACGCGAGTGTCCTGGGGGTACGCCCGCCCCCGCCCGCGGGGCACATGAGCCTGGCACATGAGCCGGACGTCGAGAGCCCGCGCACTCGACGGAGTGCGCGGGCGCGCCGCAGCTACGCGATCCCGCCGCCGTCCACGACCAGCGCCGACCCCGTGACGTACGAGGAGTCGTCGCTCGCGAGCCAGACCACGGCCTGCGCGACCTCGCTCGGCTCGCCCATGCGACGCAGCGGACGGTCGGCGGCTTCGGCGAGGAAGGCGTCGGTGTCCTGCGCGAGCTGACGCGCCTCGTCGCGCAGCATCCCGGTGTTCACGTCGCCGGGGTTGACCGAGTTCACCCGGATGCCGGCAGGGCCGTGGTCGATCGCGAGCGCACGCGTCATGTTCACGACCGCCCCCTTCGAGGCACAGTACGAGAGGGCCTGGCCGCCGCCCTTGAGGCCCCAGCCCGATCCGGTGTTGATGATCGAGCCTCCGCCCGCCGCCTCCATGATCGGCACGACGTGCTTGCACATCAGGAAGATCGAGCGCACGTTCACGCCGAACACGCGATCCCACTCCTCGACGGTCGTCTCGACCGCGGTCGTGCGACGGATGATCCCCGCGTTGTTGAAGACGACGTTCACTCCGCCGAGCTCCTGGAGAGAAGTGGCGATGACCCGTTCGATGTCGGGCTCGCTCGCCACGTCGGCCGCGATCGCGATGGCGGTGCCGCCCGCGGCACGGATCTCCTCCGCGACGGCTTCGGCCGCCTCCGCGTTCAGATCGACGACGGCGACGGCCGCGCCCTCGGCGGCGAGCGCGAGCGAGGTGGCACGACCGATGCCGCCGGCACCGCCGGTGACGATGGCCTTCTTGTTCTCGAGACGCATGGGGTGTCCTTTCGGGTTCGTTCAGAAGATGTCAGACGCAGTCAGGGGGTCAGTTCGGGGGCGCTCACGGCGTACAGGCTGCTGGTACCCGCGCCGGTGACGATACGCACGTGTCCGGCGAGTCTCGCATCCAGTTCCGGGTCGCCGGTGTCGACGAGGAGCGGGCGGCCGTGCAGGTCGATGAGCTTCTGCTCGGGGGCGACGACGAGGAGCGGGTCGTCGCCGAGAGCACGCAGGACGGCAGCCGAGAGCTGCTGGTTGCCGCGCCCGAGCAGGAATCCCTGGCCGCCGATCACGGTGACCACGGCCTGAGCGGGGCCCTGGTCGATCGCGGCGAGGAGTTCCTGCTCGCTCGCGCCGCAGACGACGACCGTGCCGTCGAGCACGACATCCACTCCGAGCGGGGATCCCTCAACTCCCAGCTGCCGGGCGATCTCGGCGGTCGTGCCGCCGGGACCGAGCAGATAGCGGATGCCCGGGAGCATGCGGGCCACGGCGCCGCGGGCCGCCGCCTCGACCGCCGCCGCCTCGGTCACGGGTGTCGGCGCCTTACGCGCCTGGGTGCGGCCGCTCCGGTACGGCACCCGCAGCATGCCGTAGAGCGTGGGGTCGACGCGGGCGCGCCGCATCGCGGCCTCGTCGATGTCGAGTACCTCGCGCTCGTCGGTGGGAAGCCCTCCCAGGTCGATCCAGTCCGCGGCGATCGCCCCCGCCGCCCGCGGGCTGACCGCGAACACGGGCGAGTACATCTTCACGCCGGCCGGCACCCCGAGCACGGCGGGCATCCGCGTATCGGCGTGTCTCCCGACATCCGTTCCGGCTCCCGACGGGTTCTCGGCCACGTCGAGCCCCGCGACCGCATCCCGCAGTGTCCCGTCACCGCCGACCACGAGGATCAGGTCGACGCCGTCCGCGGCGAGCGCCGCCACCGCACGCGAGGTGTCCCCCGCCTCCGTCTCGCTCCGCTCGACACCGAGCGCGGGAGCCACGACACGTGGAACCAGACCGGCCGCGCGCACGGCGTCGGCGCCCATGGCTCCTGCGGCGGTCGCCACCACGAGCCCGGGATGCCGTTCGGCGAGCGTCGTCAGGGCGAGGACCGCCCGCTCCTGGACGCGCGAACGGGCGCCGCGCGCGAGGGCGAGGCGCTGCACGTCCGCGCCGTCGGAGCCGGCGAGGCCCGCAGGCCCGCCGACTCCGGCGACAGGGTTGACGACGAGGCCGATCACGACGCGACAGACTCCGCGGGGAAGTACTTCCGCTGGTACGCGCGCCACGTGATCGCCCACCGGTCGGGGTCGTCCAGATCGTCGTGGTGCGTGTGGTGCACGGTCTGATTGTGCGGGGCGGTGCGCACCACCTCGGGGGTCTCCCGCGCCTCTCGCGCCACTTCGGCCAGGGTGGCCGCGTACTCGTCGAGCTCGGCCATCGAGTACGACTCGGTCGGTTCGAGCGTGAAGGGCTGCGGCACCACGTAGGGGTGGTGGCTGGTCCAGTAGTGCATGCCGAAGTCGGTCATGCGCACGCCGATCTCCTCGGACGAGATGCCGGTCTCCTGGTACAGCTCCTCCCACGAATAGCGCACCTGCTCGATGCGACGGCGGCCGGTGGCGTACGGGGCCGACGCTCCGGGAATCCCGAGAACGCGAGCCATCAGGTAGTTGTTGTTCAGCACGGCGGTCTCGGCGGCGGCCAGCAGCCCCTCGGCTCCGAGCGCCATGATCCACGAGTAGGCCTTCACGAGGGCGGGGATGACGCCGAAGAACGGCCCGACCGCACCGATCGAGAGCTCGCCGCCCTCGGCGACGGCGAAGGTCCCGTCATCGTCACGCACCACCCGCGGCCCCGGCAGGAAGGGCGCCAGCGCCGCACTCACGGCGTTCGCACCCGATCCGGGTCCGCCGCTGCCGTGCGGGGTGCCGAAGGTCTTGTGCAGGTTGAAGTGGCACACGTCGAAGCCGGCGTCGCGGGCGCGCGTGACCCCGAGGATGCCGTTCGCGTTGGCCTGGTCGTACGAGGCGAGGGCCCCCACCGCGTGCGCGGCATCCACCCACTCCCGGATCGCCGGGTTGTAGATGCCGGTGTCCTCGGGGTTGGTGACCATGATCGCCGCGGTACGGGGCGACAGTGCCGCCTTCAGCGCGTCGAGCGAGGGGTAGCCCTCGGCGTCGGGATACACGGTGATGACCTCGTAGCCCGCGGCCTTCGCGGCGGCCGCGTTCGAGGGGTGGCTGAAGATCGTGGTGATGACCTCGCGGCGCTGCTCACCCTCGCCGTTGGCCTCGTGGAAGGCGCGGATCATGGCGATGTTCGCCCAGATCGCGGCCGATCCGCCCTGCGTGTGCAGCGAGACCTCGTCCATGCCGGAGATCTCGGCGAGCATCCGCTCCAGCTGCCAGACGATCTCGAGCACACCCTGTGCGTCGGCCGGGTCCTGGTGCGGGTGCATCGCGGTGAGCTGCGGGGTGTTCGCGAGCTGGTCGTTGATCTTCGGCGCGTACTTCATGGTGCAGGTGCCCTGCCCGATGTCGACGTTGAAGTCGGCGCCGAGGTTCTCCTGCGACAGACGCAGATAGTGCTTGAGCACGCGCATCTGCCCCATCTCGGGCAGCTTCGGCTTCGACGCACGGCGCAGGGAGGCGGGGAGCGCGGCGACCACGTCGCCCACCGCCTCGCGCACGCCGGGCTCGACCTGCGAGACCAGCACGCCGCGCTCGCCGGGCGTGGTCAGCTCGAAGATGATCGGCTCGTCCCAGCGAGCCTGCTGGAAGCGGCGCAGCGCCGGCTTCGGGGCGACGGGGAGGCTCATCGGTTCTGCTCCTTCGCGAAGAGATCGGAGGCCGTGACCTCGGCGAGTGCGCCCGCCAGAGTGTCGATGTCGGCCTGGGAGGTGAGTTCGGTGACGCAGACGAGCAGGCGGTGCTCGTCCACGACCACTCCGGGTTCGATGCCCTTGGTGCGCAGCGCGGTGACGACCGCCTCCGCCGTGACGTCGGCGAAGGTCACCGTGAACTCCCGCAGATGAACGGCATCGTCGTCGAGCGCGACACCGGGCACCGCGGCGAGCGCCTGCTGCGCGTACCGGGTGCGGGCGAGGAGCACCTCGCCGAGCTCGGCCATGCCGGTGGGCCCCATGAGCGCGAGGTAGACCCCGGCGGCGATGCCCCAGAGGGCTGCGGCCGTGCCGACCCACTCCTTCCCGTCCTCGCGATGGGCGAACGAGGTGCGGTCGTAGGCCACGTCGCCGAAGCCGTACTCGCCGGGCACATCGGTGGTGGCGAGCCCGAACAGCCGCGACGGCATCTCCATCACGAAGGTCGGGTCGTCGTGCACGGCGATGAAGCCGCCGTGGGCGCCGCCGAACCACTGGTGCAGGCCGAGGGACTGGATGTCACCGGTGACGATGTCGGCTCCGGCCACCGTGGGAGGGGTGAGCACCCCGTAGCCGATCGGGTCGGTGCCGACGACGACCACGGCGCCCGCCGCGTGCGCGGCCTCCGCGATCTCCGACAGCGCGGCCTCGACCGCTCCCGTGGCGCTGGGCGTCTCGACCCAGACCGCGGCCACGTCATCGCCCAGTGCCGCACGGACGGCGGCCACGTCGGCCGTGCCGCCGACGGTCGACACGTGATCGAGCGTGAGGTGCGCGCGCACGTAGTCGTGCACCTTCGCGAGCTTCGCGGGGAGCACGTCGCTGACGACCAGCACCCGGCCGCGGCCGGTGAGGCGCCCCGACATCGTCAGGCCCGTCGCCGTGGCCTGGTAGCCGTCGTAGGTCGGCACGTTCACGACGTCCATCTCGAGCAGCTCGGCCATCAGCGACTGGTACTGGAACAGCGCCTGGAACCGGCCGTGGTCCTCATAGGGCTCACCGGCGTAGGCGGTCAGGAACTCGCTGCGCCCGATGACCTCGTCGACGACCGCCGGCACATAGTGGTTGTAGGTGCCCGCGCCGAGGAAGCTCAGCCGCTCCGCGGTCGAACGGTTCTTGGCGAGCAGCCCCTGCACGTGGCGGGCGAGGTCCTGCTCGGCCACGAACGGGGCCGGAAGGTCGAGCGGACGGCTCAGCCGCAGCGATGCCGGGATGTCGGCGTAGAACTCGTCGACCGACGCGGCACCGACGGCTGCGAGCATCGCCGCTCGAGACTCCGGGGCGGTGTTGGGGATGTACGGATGCACGAACGGGGCGGTCATGCGTCCTCCTTCTCATCGTTGTTGCTCAGGGACGTGTCACGCGAAGACACGATCGGGGTGGCGAAGGGGATGGATGCGGCGCGGGGCGCGGCGAGGACGGCGACTCCGTAGCGGTCGAGCTCGAGCCGGTCCGCGTGCCGGATGCCGGTGAGCAGGTCGACACCCGGGGTCGGGATCTCGAACGCGACAGGGGAGCGCCCGTGGTTCAGATAGAAGGTGTAGTCGGTGGTGGCGTCGGCGCGCGTGACGACCTCGACCTCGACGTCGGTGTGCGCGCGGGCGGGAACGCCGGCAGTGCGCAGCACATCATGGAAGACCGGGAGCAGGCCCTCAGAGTCGAACATCGCGCTGACGTACCAGGCCGAGCCCGCCCCCGCCGTGCGACGGGTCACCGCGGGCAGGCCGTCGAGCTCGCCGCTCGCATAGGTGCCGCGCACCTCCACGTCGTCGTCGGCCTCGAGCCACTCGCTCCACGACGGCACGGTCAGGGTGTCGCCCGCGTAGTCGATGCTCTCGGTCAGACCGTCGGCGATCGGCCACTGCTCGTCGACCTCGATGCCCAGCAGGTCGCGCAGCGGTCCCGGCGCTCCGCCGTCGTGCACCTTCTCGGTGGCGTCGACCACACCGGAGAACGGTCCGACCACGAGGTGCCCTCCGCGCTCGACGAAGGCCCGCAGCGCATCGGCCTGCGGCTGCTCCACGATGTAGAGGTTCGGCACCACGACCACGTCGTACGCGTCGAAGGGACCGGTCGCTCTGACGGCGTCCACCGGCTGGCCGAGCGTGTACAGCGCCCGGTGCCAGGCTCGGGCCTGCTGCGCCCACTGCAGACGCTGCGAGGGCAGCGACTCGACGGCGCTGGTGCCCCACCACGAGTCCCAGTCCACCACCAGCGCCACGCGCGAGCGCACCCGGGTGCCGCGCACGGGTTCGAGCTTCTTCAGCTCGTTGCCCAGCGCCTTGGTCTCCCGGAAGCTGCGCGAGCGCTCTCCGCGATGACCGAGCATCGAGGAGTGGAACTTCTCCTGGCCGTACTTGGCCTGACGCCACTGGAAGAACATCACGGCGTCAGAGCCGTGCGCGACCGCCTGCAGGCTCTCGATGCGGATCTTGCCCGGCGCCTTGGGCACGTTCACGTCGCGCCAGCTGGTCGCACTGGCCGAGGATTCCAGCAGCAACCACGGCTGCCCGCCCTTGAGCGAACGCATGAGGCCGTAGTTGAGGGCCGCGCCGACATGCGAGGTCGGGTCGGCGGGCTCGGGGTAGGCGTCATCGGTCACGACGTCTTCGACAGCGGCGAAGTCCCAGTAGTCCAGGTCGCGGAACATGCTCATGAAGTTCGTGGTCACCGCTATGTCAGGTGTGACCTCGCGCAGCACGTCGATCTCGACCTGGAAGAGCTCCAGCAGGGCGTCGGACGAGAAGCGCTCGAAGTCGAGCAGCTTGGTGGGGTTGACCGGCCCCGGCGCCTTCTTCGGCGTCTCGATGTGCTCCCACGACGTGTAGCGCTGACCCCACACGTTCACGCCCCACGCCTCGTTCAGTCCGTCGAGGTCGCCGTAGCGGTCCTGCAGCCAGCGACGGAAGTGCCGTGCCGACTCGGGGCACCAGCAGCGCGAGGTGTGATCGCCGTACTCGTTGGAGATGTGCCACATGGCGAGACCGGGATGCTCTCCGTACCGTTCTGCCATCGCCCGGGTCATCCGCGCGACGTTCTCCCGCCAGATCGGCGACGACGGGCAGTAGGTCTGACGGGATCCGAACTCCAGGCGGTGACCGTCGGCATCCCACGGCGCCATCTCGGGATGAGCGCGCAGCAGCCACGACGGCGGGGTCGCGGTGGCTGTGGCGAGGTCGATCGCGATGCCCGCCTCCCAGAGCAGGTCGATGATGCGGTCGAGCCACGCCCAGTCGTAGACGCCGGGCTCCGGTTCCAGCTGGGGCCAGCTGAAGATCGGCAGGCTCACCATGTTCACGCCGGCTTCGCGCATCAGACGGATGTCTTCGTGCCAGGTCTCTTCCGACCACTGGTCGGGGTTGTAGTCGCCACCGTAGGCGAGGGCATCGAGGCGGACGCGTCGGGTGGGCTGGTCGCCATCGGGTGCGGGCACGAAGTCTCCTCTCTGAGTCGTCACCGGCCGATCCGGCGGTGCACTGGTGCGAATCCCGGATCAGCTGTATTCTGTATACAACACACTAGGACGTCGTCCTAAGCCCGTCAACCCATAGGCTGACGGGCAGGCGGCAGAAGAGGGGACGCATGGCGATCGAACGCAAGAACCTGCGCTCGCAGGTTCGGCAGGAGCTGCTGAACCGCATGCGCGCCGGACTCGTGCAGCCCGGCGAGGGCATCAACGAGGTCCAGCTCGCCACCGAACTCGGCGTGAGCCGCACGCCCCTGCGTGAGGCGCTCATCGCCCTCGAGTCGGAGGGGCAGATCGAGAGCGAGAACGGCAAGGGCTTCCGGTTCGTGCCGCTCAGCGCCTCCGAGTTCCGCGATCTGGCCCCCGTCCTGGCGGCGCTCGAGAGCCTCGCGATCGAGCTCAGCCCGCCCGACGAGCTGCGTCGCATCGGCGGACGGCTCAAGGAGATGGCCGACGCCTTCGCCGATGAGCTCGTGGAGCATCAGCTCGTCATCAGCAAGGACGACGAGTGGCACAGCGTGATGCTGTCGGCCTGCCCGAACGCCCGGCTCCTGGCCGTGATCGACAACGTGCGCAGCTCGTTCCACCGCTACGAGTCGCTGCTCGTGCCCGAAGACGTCAAGGTCGAACGCGTCGCCGCCGAGCACGTCGAGATCGCCCGCCACCTCGCCGACGGCGACATCCCGGGCGCCGTCGAGGCGCTCAAGCTCAACTGGATGCACGGCATGCAGCGCATCCTCGACAACGCCACGAGCTCGTACTTCACGGCGTAGACCGCCCCCGTATCCCCTCACCCCTTCACCGCGCCGCCGAGGAGACCTGCGACGAACTGCTTCTGGAAGATCAGGAACAGCAGGAGCAGGGGCAGGGTGGCCAGCAGCGATCCCAGCATCAGGCCCGAGTAGTCGACGCGGCTCATTCCGATCATCGTGTTCAGCGCGACCGGAACCGTGTAGTTCGCCTCGGTGTTGAGCATGAGCAGCGGCCAGATGAACGCGTTCCACTGGCTGATGAACGTGTAGATCACGAGCGCCGCGATCTGCGGCTTCGCGACCGGAAGCACGATCCGATAGAACGTGCGCAGCTCGCTCGCGCCGTCGATCCTGGCCGCCTCGATCAGGCTCGGCGGGAAGTCGAGGAACCCCTGGCGCATCAGGAAGATCCCGAAGGCGTTCGCCAGGAACGGCAGGATCACGGCCTGATAGGTGTCGATCCACCCCATGCCGGCCATGATCTGGAACAGCGGCACCAGCAGCACCTGCATCGGGATCATCATCGTCACGAGCACGAGAGCGAGCAGCACGCCGCGGCCACGGAATCGATAGGTGGCGAGCCCATAGCCGCACATGATGCTGACGATCGAGCTGAAGACCGTGTAGATCACCGCGATCAGGAGGCTGTTGAGCATCACGCGACTGAAGCCGATGCTCTCCTCCAGGCGGGCGAGGTTCTCCCACAGCGCGTCACCGGGGAGCACCGGGAGCGGCGTGCCGAACAGCTCGGAACTCGGATGGGTGGAGGCGATGACCATCCACAGGAACGGGATGATCGACACCACCGAGGCGACGATCAGCAGCAGGTAGAGCGGCAGCCGCAGCATGCGCGAACGGGCGCCGCGCTCCCCCGCGCCGAGGCTGCGGGTGTCGCGGCCGGACGTGACCAGGGTGCGGGTGGCGAGATCTGTCATGGCTTCTCCCTCATGACCCGGAACTGCACGACGGCGATGATCGCGGTGATCAGCACCAGCATCCAGGCGATGGCCGATGCATAGCCGAAGTCGAACTGTCGGAACCCGACCTTGTACAGGTAGAGCACCGGGGTGAGCGTGGCGTCGTTGGGGCCGCCGCCGGTGAGGATGAAGTTCTCATCGAACAGCTGCAGTGCGCCGATCGTCGAGGTGATCCCCGTGAAGATCAGCACCGGTCGCAGCTGCGGCAGCACGACGCTCCAGAACGTCTGCCAGCGTCCGGCGCCGTCGACCTTGGCCGCCTCGTAGAGCTCCGGGGGGATCGACTGCAGGCCGGCGAGGATGATGACCATGTTGTAGCCGGTCCACCGCCAGGTCACCGCCGCGATCACGGAGACCCGTGCCCACCACTCGTTGTTCAGCCAGTCGATCGGGGCGACGCCGAGCACGCCCAGCATCTGGTTCACGGCGCCGCCGTCGGTGGCGAGCAGCACCCGGAACACCACCGCGTACGCGACGAGAGTGGTCACCGCCGGGAGGAACGTGAGAAGGCGGAATCCCGATCGCCAGCGCAGCCACGACTGGTTGAGCAGGTAGGCGAGACCCACGGCGAGCGCCATCATCAGCGGCACCTGGACGATGAGGATCAGTCCGGCGTTGAGCAGGCTCTTCGCGATCAGCGGGTCGGAGAACAGCCGCTCGTACTGGCCGAGTCCGACGAAGCTCGTCACGCCGCCCTCGGTGCGGAACAGGCTCTGCCAGAGCGAGGCGCCCAGCGGATAGGCGAAGAAGAACAGGAGCAGGGCGGCAGCCGGCAGCACGAACCAGCGTCCGGCCCTGCCCGGGTCCAGCCGTCGGCGGCCGGACCCGGGCGAGGTCCGAGAGGTCATGGTTACTCCGCGACCTCTCGACCGGTGGAGGTGGCGAGCTGCGCGGCCGCGTCGGCGAGCACGGTGGCGGGGTCGGCACCGTTCAGCACGGCGGCGGCGACGGCGTTGGCGACGATGTCCGAGGCCTCCGCACTGTCCGAGGTGTAGACGATCGGCGGGATCTGGGCCGTCAGCTCTGCGAAGGTCTCGTAGACCGGCTGACCGCCGAAGTACTCGACCGGCTTCGAGAAGTAGTCCGACTCCAGCGCGGGCAGGTACGACGGGAAGAGCCCCTCGTTCGTCATCATCGACACCTGGTTGTCGGCATCCGCGAGCACGAAGTCGACGAACGCCGCGGCCAGCTGCGGGTTCTTCGCCTGCGCAGGCACCGCGAGGCCGGATCCGCCGTTGTTCGACGTGCGGGCGCCGCCCTCGTCGAACACCGGCAGCGGGAGCACGGCGTACTTGCCGCTCAGCTCGGGGGCATCGCCCTGGAGCGTGCCGATCCACCAGACCGCGTCTGCGGTCACGGCGGAGTCGCCGTCCTTCGCGGAGGTGACCCGCCCGTCCCATCCGGTGACGTTCTTGATGAGACCGGCCTCGTTCATCTCCTGCAGCATGGTGAGCACACGCACGGCTTCCGGCGAGTCGAGCGTGATCTCTCCCGCCTCGTTGAACAGCCCCTGCCCGAGCTGCTGCAGCAGCATCTGGAAGCCGCCACCGGCGGAGAGGTCGGTGGACAGCAGCGTGTGTCCGGTCTTCTCCTTGATGACCTTGCCCGCCGCGATCAGATCGTCCCAGGTCTCCGCGGCCTCGATGTCGACGCCCGCCTGCTCGACGATGTCGGTGCGGTAGTACAGCGCGACGGTGCCGGAGTCCCACGGGGCGATGCGCAACGAGCCCTCGGCATCCGATCCCGCCGACCACTTGAACGGGTCGAAGTCGGCTTCGTCGTCGCCCAGGATCGGGTTCAGATCGAGCATGCCCTTCGGGAACTGCGTGATGTAGCCGGGGGCCGCATCGGTCTCGATCGTGACGACGTCGGGCAGCCCGGTGCCCGCCTGGAAGCCGACCGACATCTTGTCGTAGGCGTTGTCGTAGCCCACGTCGACCACCTTCACGGTCGTGCCGTCGTGAGTCTTCTCGAAGTCGGCGGCCAGACGCTCGAGCGCGACGGCGCCGACGTCCCAGGACCAGACCGTGATCTCGCCGTCGAGCGTCGCGTCGGGGTCGAGCGCGACCGCGGATCCGCCGCCGGACACTCCTCCGGCCGCACATCCGGTGAGGCCGACTCCCACTGCCACGAGTGCGGCGATTCCGGTGAGCTTCTTCTTCATGACTGACTCCTTCGTCCGTGAAATGAATATTGAATACAACAGGAGGGCGCAGAGCCCCGCAGTGTTCCGCGACGCGGCGTCAGCTGAGCTGCACCGCGAGGTCGACGAACAGCGCGGCCGACCAGCCGAAGGCCGTGGTGGCGGTGCGGGCCTTCTGGCCCGTCTGCGGATTGAAGTACTCGTGCGGGCCCCCGCCGTGGATCACCAGGGCCACGGTCTGCTCACGCAGCTCCCGCGCACGCTCGGGGTAGCCGGAGGCCTCGAGCCCTTCGGCGACGAGCATGCTCGTATTGACCCAGATCGGGCCCCGCCACATGCGCTCCTCCGAGAAGTCGGGATCGGAGGCCGCAACTGTCGGCAGCCCCCAGGGCAGGGCGAAGCGCTCCGGGTCGTCGACGGCCTGGCGCAGCGCCGCGGCGATCGGAGCCGGCAGCGCGCCCGTGAGCAGCGGCATCAACCCGACGACGGTGTCGCTGAGCTGCGGCTCTCCGCCACCGAAGGCGAGGAACCGGCTCCGCTCGGGATCCCACATGCGCAGCAGCAGCTCCTGCGTGGTCTCGGCCCGCGCACGAAACCGCTCCACGTCGGCATCCGGCTCGTACTTCTGCAGCAGAGCGGCGAGCTCCCGATCCTGCTGCACGAGGTAGGCGCCGAGGTCGGGAGCCGCGGTCGGCAGGGGACCGTCGAAGATCGGGCTGTCGTCGAGCCCGGAGGAGTACGGGTGCCCGTACTCGGGCATCCCGTCGTGGTCGAGGTCGCTCCTGGCGAACCACCAGTCCTGCGAGCGCACGATGCGGGCCAGCTGCGTACGCGCATAGTCGGGAGCATCCTCGACCTCGAGCACCTTGCGCAGCGCCCACGCGGCGAGCGGCGGCTTGGTCAGGGGCACGGGCGCACTCGGATCGGCGATCTGCGATCCGGCACGACGCAGGTTCGCGCGGTCGCTCTCGGGAAGGTCGTCGCTGGTCGCCAGCACCCCGAGCTCGTGCACGACATCGGGTAGCTGCCCGTCCGGCTGCGGGAACCGGAAGGCGATATCGAGCTGCTCACGAGCGAGTTCGGGGTCGCCGTGCCGCAGGCCGACGGCGATGAAGTACGCATCCCACTGCCAGAGACCGACGTAGCCGATCTTCGACGGCACGATCGCCCTGGCATCGCCCAGCGACGGCAGCTCGACGATGTTCGCACCGAGCACCCACCAGCACAGCGCCGTCATCTCCTGCAGATCGTCGCGCACGCTCGGGCACTTCGCGAACCAGTCGGCCCAGATCGCCTCGGTCGCGGCGAGCGCTGCGGCGTGGTCTCCGCTCTCCACCGCGACGGCACGATCCGCGGCGACGCGCAGCCGGATGCCGCCGCCGAGCAGATGCTCCTCGACATGACCGTCCGGACGCCGCAGCCGCACCCGAGCCCCCGGCTCTCCCCCGAGGCTCAACGTCGACGGATCGGCGAAGGTCAGCGTCGCGGTAGCAGCACCGAACGTCACTCGCGCAGGATGCACGTCGGTCACCGGAAGCACCTCGCCCCCGGCGCCGATCACGGTCAGCGCATCCAGCACCCGGCTCTCCGACAGCCGCCGCTCGTACTCCGAGGTGTGCACGCGCACGCCCTCGCCGTCGTCGGCGCGGAACACCAATACGCGCGAGCGCGGGAGCGTGAAGGGCGCGGACACCAGGTCGAGGCGGCGTCCGGCGAGCGCGGCGGCATCCGTCATCATCGCCCTCCCAGTCCCGACGCGGCCATGCTGTTGAGGATCTTGCGCTGGCCGATCACGAACACGATCAGCATCGGCACGGTCGCGATCGCGGAAGCCGCCATCACGAGTCCGTAGTTGATGGATCCCTGCTGGCCCTCGAAGGCGTTCAGGAGGAGCGGCACCGTGAACAGGTCGGGCGAGTTCAGCAGCACGAGCGGGAACAGGAAGGCGTTCCAGACGTCGAGTGCGACGATGATGCTGAGTGCCGCGAGACCGGGCTTGAGGTTCGGGAGCACGACGCTCCAGAAGATGCGCCAGCGGCCGGCGCCGTCGACGATGGCCGCCTCTTCCAGTTCCCGCGGCAGGGCGAGCACGAACTGCCGCATCAGGAACACCGCGAAGGGGTTCGCCATGATGCCTGGCACGATCAGCGCGAGGTGCGAGTCGACCCAGCCGAGGTTCGACATCAGCAGGTAGAACGGGATCAGCGTCACCTGCTTCGGGATCATCTGCGTCGCGAGGAAGACGATGAAGAGCACCTTGCTGCCACGGAACCGGATCCGCGCGAAGGCATATCCCGCCATCGACGCCGTGAGCAGCGTGCCGACCACCACGAGGATCGCGATGTACGCGCTGTTCAGATACGCCTGACCGAACGGGACCGCGTTCCAGGCCTGGGTGTAGTTCTCGAAGGTCCAGGGATCAGGGAGGAACTGCAGCGGGTTCTTCAGCAGCTGCGGCAGGGTCTTGAACGAGGTCAGCAGCATCCAGACGAAGGGGAACACCATGCCGATCCCGGCCACCACGAGCACCACGTGCAGCAGGGTCGACCCGAACCGGCGGCGCGCGCGATCGACGGAGGGGCCTCCCCGCCCGCGCGAGCGGTATCCGGGCGCGGTGATGGCGATGGTGGAGTCGGTCGCCGGAGCGGGGCCGGTCAGCGGAGGAGTCTGAATGCTCATGCGGGGTCATCCTCGTAGTGGACGAACTTCTTCTGCGCGCCGAACTGCACCGCGGTGATGACGAGCGTCAGCAGCAGCAGGATGATGCTCGCGGCACTCGACGGACCGAACTCGAAGCGCCCGAAGCCCAGATCGAAGATGTGATAGACGATCGTGCGGGTCGCGTTGTCGGGGCCGGCGTCCTGCACCAGCACGTAGACCGTGTCGAACGTCTGGAGGGAGGAGATGAAGGCGACCACCGACGAGAAGAACACGATCGGGGAGAGCAGCGGCAGGCGGATGCTCGTGAACAGCCTCCAGGGCCCTGCGCCGTCGATGCGGGCGGCCTCGATCACCGAGGGGGAGATGTTCTGCAGCCCGGCGAGGAAGATCACGACGTTGAGGCCCATCGACGACCAGATGGTGACGATGCAGACGGCGAGGAGGGCGAGCTTCGGGTCCTGCAGCCAATCGGGCGGGGTGACCCCGAAGACCTTCGAGATCGTCGTGGACAGCAGCCCGTCGGAGCGGAACATCTGCTGCCAGATCATCGCCACCGCGACCGTGGAGGTCACGACCGGGGCGAAGAACAGGATCAGGTAGAGCGTGCGCGTCTTGAGCTTCTCGAGCGCGACGGCGACGATCACCGAGAGTCCGAGGCCGATCGGCACCGTGACGATCGCGATGATGAGCGTGTTGAGGATCGCGCGACCGAGGAGCGGGTCGGTCAGCTGATCGGCGAAGTTGGCGAAACCCACCCAGGTGAGGTCGGTCAGACCGTCCCAGTCCGCGAACGCGAGCACCAGGCTGGCGGCGAACGGCAGCACGACGAACAGCCCCATGCCGATCATCTGAGGGCCGACGAAGACGTAGCCCCACAGGCGGTCGCGGCGACGCCAGAGCGCCTCCTTGCGCAGGGGCGGGGCGGATGCCGCAGGGGTGACCTGCGGCATCCGCCCGTTCTCGGTGAGAGTGCTCACTCGTTCTACTCCGACCGTTCCTTGACCAGGTCGGCGATGGTGTCGAGCGTCTCCTGTGCGTCGGCCTTGCCCTGGTAGAGCTTCAGGAACTCATCGGCGATGGCGGTCGGCAGGCCGGGCACGCGTGCCTCGGCGGGGTAGTCCTCGAAACCGATGTCGCGCATGTCGAGGAAGGTCTGGGCGTGTGCGGGATAGTCGCCCTCGAGCACGACCTCGTCGGCGCCCTTGATCGAGGGGACCGCGTTGCCGCCGCCCTGCAGACGGAAGGTCTGCCCCTCGGCGGAGAGGAACTCGGTCCAGAACGTGAAGGCCGCGTCCTTCACCTTGGTCTTGCCGTTGATCGCGAGGAAGCTGGTCGCCACGCCCGTGGGAGCGGCTTCGCCGTCGGGAGTCGGCCACTGCACGATGTCGTAGCTGTCCTGCTCGCCCGTCGCATCGACCGTGCCGATCGTGTAGCGGCCCTGCACGAAGAAGCCGGCCTTGTGCGTGACGAACACGCTGTCGGCGCCGGCGCCGTCAGGGAGCGTGTCGGCGACGACGAAGGTGCCGTCCTCGAACAGGTCGCCGAGCTGCTGCACCGACTCGACGGTGGCGGCATTTTTGTTCGCGACGAAGGCTCCGGAATCGTCATAGGGAGCATCGAGGCCCTGCGACGAGAGCCAGCTCCAGTGCGTCGCCCAGTAGTTCCAGTACATGGTGCCGGTGAGACCCGCGTCGTGGAGCTTCTTGTTCATCTCCAGGAACTTGTCGGTGGTCCACTCGCCGTTCTCGGCCAGGGTCGCGGGGTCCTCGGTGATCCCGGCGGTCGCCAGCGCCTGCTTGTCGTACCAGAACACGTCGGGGTTGGAGTCGTTCGGCGCAGCGTAGACCTCTCCGTCGTTCTCGGCGGCGCCGAAGAGACCCGGGAAGAAGTCATCCTTCTTGGTCTTGCTGTCCTTCGAGTCCATCAGCTCGCTGAGCGGCATCAGACGCTTCGAGTCGACGAACTGACCGATCTTGTCGTCACCGACGTAGAACACGTCGGGCGCGGTGTTGCTGGTGAGCTGCGCGAGCAGCTTGGAGTGGTAGTCGCCGTAGTCGGCGACGGGCTGCAGCTTGACAGTGATGTCGGGGTGGCGCTTCATGAAGTCCTTGTTGAACTCCTCGTAGCGGGTGAGCTCGTCGGCCGTGCCCCAGGTGGACCAGACGACCGTGGCCTTGCCGTCGGCGTCGACACCCCCTCCGCCTCCTCCGCCCCCACCGCTGCACGCGGCGAGTCCGAGTGCCAGAGCGCCGGCGGCACCCAGCGCCAGATACCGCGTCACGTTCGCACGTGCCATCTCGCTACCTCTTTCATCATTGGAAGATCTAGGTCGGGATCACCCCTTCGGGCGTACTGGTATTCTGTATACAGAACGCAATCCTGTCAAGGATCGCCGCTCCCGGATCGCCCCATCGAGACCATCCCGTGACGTGCGCGAGCGACGAGGGCGCAGACTGTCTGCATGACCGATTCCGATCCACACCTGCTCGGCCCCGGACTCCTGCCGACGCCGTTCACCGCCGCCGAGATCCGCGACGCCAC
The DNA here is from genome assembly GCF_000340625.1 of Microbacterium sp. UCD-TDU. NCBI lineage: Bacteria > Bacillati > Actinomycetota > Actinomycetes > Micrococcales > Microbacteriaceae > Microbacterium > Microbacterium sp. UCD-TDU. The sequence goes on along the minus strand of NZ_KB454448.1, from coordinate 54,210 downwards.
CGGAACAGGCACCGTGATCCGGCTTCTGCTGGAAGGCCCCGACGGCCCGATGGCCGAGCACGTCAACCGCTTCCACGACACCGATGACGAGGGGGCGACCCTCGACCGCTGGGCCGCGGAGGACCCCAAGGCCGTCGTCTCGAACCGGGTGACCTGGGCCGAGCTGCAGGGCCATGCCGCCTTCGACGCCGGCACCACGAGCGTGTCGACCGTGAGCCTGTCGACACCGCTCGGCGCGCTCACCTGCCGCCGGTACGACACTGACGACGGCATCTTCTGGTTCTCGATCGACCACCCGGGCATGCCCGTGCAGTACGAGTCCGACGGACTGCGCACGACCGTTCTGAGCATCGAGCGCGACTGACCAGGGCGTCGACCGGAGAAGTTCCCCGGAACGCGGGCGAGACCGCTCGAACGTCGGCCCCCCGGCGTATGGTCGCAGCATGAGCAGCACAGCATCCGCACAACATCACGGAGTGGTCCCCTCCTATCTGCTCGCGCGCCTGGCCGAGTCGGGCCGCTTCCCGAAGGCCGCCGCCGCCGCACGGCAGACGCTCACGGCCGGCCGCCCGCCGTTCCGCGCGCGCATCGACCTCTCGATCGACGAGAACGGCGACCTCGTGGCGCAGCTGTCCGAGGCCCCGAACCGCACGATCAGCGATGCGGGCAACACACAGCAGCTGCCGGGCGCGATCGTGCGCGGCGAAGACGACGGCCCCGTCGAAGACCCCGCGGTCAACGAGGCCTTCGACGGACTCGGCGCCACGTTCGAGATGCTCCTGGCCGCTTTCGATCGCAACTCGCTCGATGACGCCGGGGCGCCGCTCGATGCGACCGTGCACTACGGCGTCGACTACGACAACGCGTTCTGGGACGGCGAGCGCATGGTGTTCGGCGACGGCGACGGCGAGGTGTTCCAGCACTTCACCGGCTCGCTCACCGTCATCGGACACGAACTCGCGCACGGCGTCGTGCAGCACACCGCGAACCTCGAGTATCAGGGCCAGCCCGGCGCACTGAACGAGTCGATCGCCGATGTGTTCGGCGCCCTGACCGAGCAGTACGCCCTCGGCCAGACGGCCGACCAGGCCTCGTGGCTGATCGGGGCCGAGATCTTCACCGACGCCGTCGAGGGCGCGGCTCTGCGTTCGATGATCGCGCCGGGCACCGCCTACGACGACGACGAGCTCGGCAAAGACCCGCAGCCCGACCACATGAGCGGCTTCGTGCGCACCACGGAAGACAACGGCGGAGTGCACATCAACTCCGGCATCCCCAACCGCGCGTTCGCCCTCTTCGCGATCGACCTCGGTGGCAAGGCGTGGGAGCGCGCGGGCACCGTCTGGTATCGCGCGCTCACGGGTGGCCTGTCGAGCACCGCGACCTTCACGCAGTTCGCCGATGCCACCGTCGCCGCGGCCACAGCCGTCGATGCCGCGACAGCCGCAGCGGCTCGACGCGCGTGGACGACCGTGGGAGTCTATGGAGATGAGCGAGTCCCCTCCACCGACTGACGCGCAGGTCGCGATCGCGGTGGTGCGCACCGGCGGCATCGCCGGCATCCGCCGGCAATGGCGGGTGGAGGCCGCGCCCGACGATGCGGTGCACTGGATCGACCTGATCGACCGCTGCCCGTGGGACCAGGAGACGGACGCCGGATCCGGCGCCGACCGGTTCGTGTGGAGCATCCGGGCGCGCACACCGTCGGAGCGCCGCGAACGGGAGCTGCCCGACTCGGCGCTCGACGGCCCCTGGCGCGCGCTCGTCGAAGCCGTGCGTGCGGCCTCCGTCTGAGGCCCCACCGACGTACGCTCGCAGATGAGCCGTCGACCGACGGCGCATCGAAGGGGGATCATGCTGACGACAGACGAAGCCGAACGACTGCTCGGCGCGGCACGCGAGGCACACACCCGCGGCGACCCCCTGCTGCACCTGCACGTCGAGGTCAGCCGTCTCACCGGAGCCCCGTCATCGTGGGGTTCGGCGGCGAACGAGTGCCTCCAGAACGAGAGCGTCGGCTACTTCCTCGGCGAGGTCGAGCGCGTCGGCTGGCGACTCGAGCACACCGGATACGCCTTCGTCGACTCGGGCGCGACCACATCCGATCGGGTGATGAGCACCGGAACGGGCGTGGTGAATCACGGGGCCGTCTCGGGATACTTCACCTTCCGCCGCGCGGCCACGGTCTGACGTCGTCACCCGCGCGGGCCGCATCCGATCAATCCTGTGTGAATCCGGCCTCTTCGCCGCGACGCGGGTTCACAATGGAACCCATGGGACTGTTTCAGCAGAAGCCTGAAGAGCAAGAGAACCAGTGGGTACTGCCCTCGGAGCCGCTCGAGCGCTCCGAGACGGATGTGCTCGACTCGGCACCGGTCGTCGATCCGCTGTCGATCGGCCTCGGCGCGGAGGCCAGCGGCGACCTGAGCTCGGTCCTGTTCCCTGTCGCACCTCCCGTCCCCGAGGCCGCCTCGACCGAGAACGCCGAGCCGCTGAGCGAAGATCCCGAAGACGGCTGACGCCTCGCGGCAGGCATATCGGGATCACCCCCGCGCTTCACCCAGTCGCCAGTATCCCGAGAACGTGATGCGGTCCTTCGACACGCCGCGCTCGACGAGGTGTCGGCGGATCTCCTGCACAGCCAGGCGCTCCCCGCACACCCAGGCGTAGTCGATCACCTCGGGAAGCGTGGCGGCCCGCACCGCCCGCTGCAGCCGCACGCCGGGCAGCTCACCCCGGCGCTCGACCCAGGTGACAGCACCTGCGAGTTCCTGCTTCTCGGCGGGTCCCGAGATCTCGATGAAAACCTGGGTGTCGGCAGCCTCGGTGGTCTCGAGGATGCGGGCGATCGCCGGGATCGCCGACTCGTCGCCGACGATCACCCGCGCGCGCGTCTCGGGAAGCGGCGCGTACAGCGCCGTGCACTCCCGGATGCCGAGGGGGGAGCCCACCCGAGCGCGTCCGGCGAACCTCGTGCCGGGCCCCTCGTCGCCGTGCACGACGAAGTCGACGTCGATCTCCCGAGCATCGGGGCGGTGGCCGCGCAACGTGTACCAACGCAGGTCGGGCCGATCTTCTCCGGGTATCGCTGCCACGGCGGCCCGGATATTCTCGGTGCCGTCGTTCACAGGAAGAACGAGCGGAGCGCTCTCATCCCGAGGCAGCAGCAGCCCGAGGTACTCGTCGGGCCCCGCGGGCGCGTAGTCGGCGAATTCCGCAGCCGAGATCGTGAGCCGACGCATGTGCGGTGTGAGATCGCGCACGGCGGTGACCTCGGCGGCGAAGACGCGTGCTCCGGTGCGACGAGGACGCTGCGGTGGACGGACGCGGTGGACGGTGCGCTCAGCCACGCCGAGCCCCCTCTCTCCAGAGCAGCCACAGGAAGAATGCGCCGCCGACGGTGATGGTGACGACTCCGACGGGGATCGGCGCCGGGAAGATGTTCTGCGCGAGCAGGTCGCTCGCGAGCAGCAGAAGCGCCCCCACGAGTCCCGAGGCGAGAAAGCTGGTCGTGCCGCTCAGACGCCGAGCGATGTGCGGGGCGATCAGCGCGACGAACGAGATCGGGCCGGCGGTGGCCACCGCGACGGCGACCAGGAGCGTGGCGGCGGCGAGGAGAATCCATCGCGCGCGCACGGTCCGGACACCGAGGGCGGTCGAGACGCTATCGCCGAGTGCCATCATCCGCGCGTCCGGAGCCGCCGCGAGCATCAGGGGGACTATCAGGAGCAGCGCGATCAGGGCCGGGAGGAGGTCATCCCATCCACGCCCCTGCAGCGAGCCGACCAGCCACGTCTGCGCTGTGGTCGCGCTTGCGACGAAGACCTGGGTGAGCACATAGTCGACGACGGCCATGGCTGTAGCCGACAGTGCGACCCCGGTGAGGATCAGCTGCACTCCGTGCAGGCCGGAGCGCGCGGTGAAGAGCACGATCACTCCCGCGATCACGAGAGCACCGACCACCGCGCCGAGAGCCGCCTGCGCAAGGGATCCTCCGAGCACGAGCATGACGGTGACGGCGCCGACCGACGCCCCGCTGCTGATGCCGATCACGTCGGGACTGGCGAGCGGGTTGCGGGTCAGACTCTGGAACACGGCGCCGGCGATCGCCAGGCTGGCACCGACCACGATCGCCACCAGGCTGCGCGGCAGGCGGCGTCCGAGCACGAAGAACCCGTCCAGCCGCTCCGGTGGGCGCCCGAGCAGCGTCTCGATCAGTGCTACCGGTGTGACGACGTACTCGCCGATCATGAGCGCGGCGATCAACAGCACCAGCAGGCTGCCCGCGAGGACACCGCACACGACGGTCGTGCGGTGGCTGACTCGGAACGACCAGCGTGCTCCTCTGACTACGCGATCGTCGGCTGTCAGGGCGTCGGTGCGAAGGCTCACGAGATCCCCGCCGTCCGCTTGCCGACGACGAAGGCGATGAGCAGCGGGCCACCGATCAGAGCTGTGACGATGCCGACCTGCACTTCGCCCCCTCCTCCGATCACACGGCCGAGAGTGTCAGCCAGCAGCAGCATCGCCGGTGCGGCGAGCAGCGACAGCGGCAATACCAGGCGCAAGTCCGGCCCCACGAGCCGTCGAAGCAGATGAGGGATGACGAGGCCTACGAACGCGATGGGTCCAGCGATCGCGGTCGCCGTGCCACACAGGAGCGTGACGGCGACGAGCACGAGCGCGCGCACGACACCGGGCCTGACTCCGAGCGCCATGGCGCTGTCGTCGCCGAGCGCCATCAGATTCAGCGCGGGGCCGAGCAGCAGGGCGAGGGCCGCCCCGACGACGATGAAGCCCACGAGCGGCAGAGCCTCCTCCACCGGTCGGGCGGTGAGCGAACCGACCCGCCAGAAGCGGAATGCATCGAGCACGGTCTCGTCGGTGAGCACGATCGCCTGCGAGGCACCGGCCAGGATGGCCGAGAAAGCGACCCCCGCGAGGATCAGTCGCACGGGCGAACCGGAAGCGAAACGGGTGCCGGAGAACCAGAAGATCACCGCGGAGGCGAGTGCGGCTCCGGCGAGCGCGAGCCAGATCGTGCCGTCTACACCGAGAGCTCCGAGCACGCTCATGCCCGCGACGACGCCGAACGAGGCACCCGCACTGACGCCGAGCATGCCCGGATCGGCGATGGGATTCCGGGTGAGCGCCTGAATCAGCACCCCGGCTGCACCGAGAGCGACGCCGCAGATCACGGCGTTGACCGTGCGGGTGACGCGGAGCTCGCCGACGATGTTCAGGACGTTCTGGTCGCCCGTGCCGAACAGCGAGAGCACGACCTCGTCGATAGGTACGAAGCGGGCGCCGACGGCGAGGCTCAGCGCGAGCGAGATGGCCAGCACCACCGACACCAGGATGATCCCGAACCAGGCCGGGAAACGGGATGCCGAGACCGGAGCGCGACGGCGCGCGACGATGGCGGTGTGGGAACTCATATTTGGATAGCCTAACCAAACATCGCTAGTGTCGTTACCCGTGAACAGACCTCTCCACACTCGCTTCCGTCCGCTCGCCACCGCCGCCGCTTCCCTGGCCGCAATCGCCCTGATCGCTACCGGATGCGCGGGCGCCCCCGCGGCCGAGGAGTCCGCTCCCGACGCGAAAGACTCGAGCTACACGGTCGAGCATGCGATGGGCGAGACGGAGTTCGAGACTGTTCCCGAGCGCATCGTCGTGCTCGACTCCCCGCAGATGGACGCGCTGGTGGCCCTGGGCATCACCCCCGTCGGCGCGCCGGAGATCGGTGCGGGTCGCGGTTTCCCCGCGTACCTCGCCGACGACCTCGACGGGACAGAGTCCATCGGTTTCATCGCCGAGCCCGACGTCGACGCGATCGCCAACCTCGCCCCCGACCTCATCATCGGCTCGAAGGTGCGCCACGAAGCTCTCTACGAGGAGCTTTCGGCGATCGCCCCCACCGTCTTCTCCGAGGACACGGGCACCAACTGGACCGAGCAGGCCGTGCTGACCGCCGCCGCCGTGAACCAGAGCGACGCGATGGACCAGCTGATCAAGGGCGTCGAGGATCGTGCCGCCGAGGTCGGCGCAGCGGTCGAGGCCGACGGCGCCACCGCATCGATCGTGCGCTTCCGCGCCGACAACTTCCGCCTCTACGGCCCCGGCACGTTCTCGGGTTCGCTGCTCACCGACATGGGCTTCGACCTCGGCGCCGACCGCGACTGGAACGAGTACTCGATGATGGAGCTCAGCCCCGAGCTCTACGAACAGATCGACGGCGACGTGGTGTTCTACATGAGCCCCGGCGGAGACCCGAGCGCGACCACGCAGGAGCGGATCACGGGCCTCTGGGGCGCGCAGCCCGGCCCCGCAGGAGACAAGGCGTTCGAGGTCGAGGACGACACCTGGATGGTGGGCATCGGCGTGATCGGTGCGAACCTGGTGATCGATCAGGTCGAGGACCTGCTCGGCTGACTGACCGCATCCGAGGAGCGCAGCCGTCGCGGTCGCGACGGCTGCGCTCCTCTCCGGTGAATGAGGAAGACATGACCACGCAGCACCCGACGCTCGAAGCCCGCGGACTCGTCGTCGCCTACGACGGCAAGGTCGTCGTCAACGGGGTCGATCTCGCACTGCCCGAGGGGTCGTTCACGGTGATCCTCGGACCGAACGCCTCGGGCAAGTCGACCGTGCTGCGCGCGCTCGCCCGGGTGCTGAAGCCCGAATCCGGCGACGTGCTGTTCGACGGCCGCGCGCTCTCGGAGTACGGCTCCAAGGAGCTCGCCCGACGGATGGGCCTGTTGCCGCAGGACGCGATCGCCCCCGAGGGGATGCGGGTCGCCGACCTGGTCTCGCGCGGCAGGTACCCGCATCACTCGGCGCTGCAGCGCTGGACCTCCGCCGACGACGCCGCCACCCGCGAGGCCCTGGCGGCGACGAACACCGCCGATCTCGCTGAGCGCTACGTCGACCAGCTCTCCGGTGGTCAGCGGCAGCGGGTCTGGGTGGCGCTCCTGCTCGCCCAGCAGACCCCGGTGATGCTGCTCGACGAACCGACGACCTTCCTCGACATCGCTCACCAGTACGAACTGCTCGACCTGCTGCGAGCGCTCAACCAGCAGGGCAAGACGGTGATCGCCGTGCTGCACGACCTCAACCAGGCCGCGCGATATGCCGACAACCTCGTGCTCATGAAGGAGGGCCGCATTGTCGCCAGCGGCAACCCCTCCGAGCTGATCACGGCGGAGCGGGTCGGCGAGGTCTTCGGCATCGACGCGATCGTGACTCCGGACCCCGTGACCAGGACCCCCATGGTGATTCGTCGGTGACTTCGCCGTCGGCGCCCACCGTTACGGTTGAAGGATGACGATCACCGCCGCCGCAGACGGCTCCGCCCTGGGCAACCCCGGCCCCAACGGCTGGGCCTGGTACATCGACGACGAGAACTGGGCGGCCGGCGGATCCCCGCACGGCACCAACAACCAGGGCGAGCTTCGGGCCGTGCTCGAGCTGCTGCTCGCGACGGCGGGCACCGACGAGAAGCTGCTGATCGAATGCGACAGCCGCTACGTGATCGACTCCGTGACCAAGTGGATGCCGGGGTGGAAGCGCAAGGGCTGGCGTAAGTCCGACGGCGGGCCCGTGCTCAACCGCGACCTGCTGGAGGGCATCGACGAGGCCATCCGGGGCCGGAACGTCGAGTTCTCCTGGGTCAAGGGCCACGCAGGACACCCGCTGAACGAGGCCGCCGACGAGCGCGCGAACGCCGCGGCCAAGGCCTACCAGGCGAAGCAGGAACCGCGACGAGGGCCCGGCTTCACCCGCGCGGCAGACGCCGGAGCCGCCGTCACCGCGTCGGCACCGGTCGCCGCTTCCTCGTCCGCCGCATCGTCATCCGCCGTGCCATCATCCGCATCGTCGAGCACGTCGGCTGCCGCAGCACTCGCGCCCTCCCCCGCGGCCCCCACGTCGGTCGCTGAGCCGCTCTGGGCCGAGGCCGCCGACCTCCTCGACGGGTGGGATGCACCGGCGGACGACCCGATCGAGCTGCGCATCCCCCTCTCCTCCGACGAGCATGCGCGGCTGCGCGACCGCGCCGAGGCTCAGGGCATCTCGCTCGAAGAGGCCCTCCGCCGCCTGATCTGAGCGCAGCGACCGCGGCGTACACTCGCACCATGTCGACTCCCACCCGCACCATCGGCCGTATCTTCCTCGGCGCCTCCCTCGTCTTCGCGGGCGTCTCGCACCTCACGGTGGCGCGCGAGGAGTTCCAGGCGCAGGTCCCCGAGTCGCTGCCGCTGGATCCTGACACCACGGTGCTCGCCTCCGGCGTGGCCGAGATCGCACTCGGATCCGCCCTGCTGCTGGCACGACGCCGTCGGCGCACGGTCGGCACGATCGCCGCTGTGTTCTTCGTCGCCGTGTTCCCCGGCAACGTGGCGCAGTGGATGCACCACCGCGACGGCTTCGGTCTCGACACGGACATGAAGCGCTTCGTGCGACTGTTCTTCCAGCCCGTGCTCGTCGCGCTGGCACTGTGGTCGACCCGCGAACCCCGACGCTGACAGGCCGGGCCCCCGCACGGAGTCACCGCAGCCAGCGACGCGTACCCCCTTGCGGCACCATGGGTCTCCGAGCTGAGGTCCGTAGACTCGGCAGATGAAGGAATGGCGGGTGACGCAGCGGTGAAGGCGCGTACCGTCTTCGGCCTGCTCCGCCTCACCGCCGCCGCCGTCTGTCTCGTGGCGCTCATCCACCGGCTCGCCTGGGGTCTCGCATCGAACACGATCGCGAGCCAGAACTTCTTCGCGTATCTGACGAACCAGTCGAACATCGCTTTCGTGGTGCTGCTCACCGTCGCCGGCATCCTCGCGCTGCGCCGCGCGAAGGACCCTCGCTGGCTCACCGTCGCGCTGGCACTCGTTCTGACCTGGACGATCACGGCCGGACTCGTGTTCGCGATCCTGGTCTGGCAGGCCGGCATCCGCGGCATCCGCATCGACGTGCCCTGGTCGGATCAGGTGCTGCACTTCTGGCTCCCCGCCGTCACCGTGGCGGCGTGGGCACTCGCACCCGGTCACCGCTCCGTGCCCTGGCGGGTGATCCCGGTGTCGCTGGCGTACCCGGTGATCTGGGGTGTCGCCACCATGATCCGCGGCCCGCTGATCGGCTGGTACCCGTACTACTTCCTCGATCCGCGGCAGGTGAGCGGTCCGATGGAGTTCCTCGTCTCATCCGCGATCGCGCTCGGCACGTTCGCCGCCGTCGCCACCGTGCTCGTGCTCATCAGCCGCATGCCGGTGCCGAAACGGCTGCGCGGGAAGGCCGAGGGCGCTGCGCAGTCACCGACGCCGGAGCGTGCGAGAGCCGGTGAACGGGTCGGTCAGACGTAGAGGGCGAGCGAGGCGAGGGCCGCTTCGATCGCCTCGTCTTCGTCGAGCTTCGCGAACTCCGCTGCCGCCGCGCCGCCGACGATCCCGACGAGCACGTTCTCGCCGGTCGCGGGTCGCAGATTGATCCAGGTCGCGATGGCCACGTCGGCGCCGACGGAGTGCCAGATCGCCTCGTCGTTCTCCCAGAACGGCTCGTCCCACCGCAGCCAGACCGTCTCGATCGCGCCCATGCCGAGTGCCGAGATCGCCCCGCGATTGGAGAACGGCAGGGGCGGGTCGAACTCGATGCTGCGGTCTTGGAGCACTCCGAGAGGAACTGTCACGATGACCCGATCGAACGACAGCGCCTCACCGGTGCCGAGGCGCACACTCACCCCGGAATCGTCGTAGGCGAGGCGGGCAACCGGAGAGTTGAGCCCCACCTTGACCCCGTCGAGGGCCTGCTCGATGAACGGTGCGACGTCGCCGGTCGCGGCCTTCGGGTCTCCCGTGGGCAGGGGAGGCGCGAACCAGCTCGACAGTTCGTCGGCGCCGGCACCGGTGCGGGCGGCCAGGATCGCGAGCAGGGCCGCGGTCGCCGGATCACTCGGATCGATGCCCGCGGCGGTCAACGCGTCGGTGACCGAGGAGTCTTCGGGGGCGGCCTGCGCCGCCGTGATCGCCGCGTCGAAAGGCTGGGGGTCGATCGGGTCGAGGTCGCCCTCGGGCCCGTGCCAGAGCTGACCCGCCAGTTCGACGACGCCGACGTCTCCGCTGCTCATCAGGTCGAGCACCTCGCCGTCGTCCGCACCGAAGAGCCAGGCGCCGAGCTGCACCGGCAGGGGCCACGAATCGTCGACGCGGGAGTGCATGCGTCCGCCGACCCGGTCCCTCGCCTCGAAGACGGTGACCTCCATGCCGCCCTCGGCGAGCACAGCGGCAGCGGTGGCACCGGCGAGCCCCGCCCCCACGACCGCGACGCGCTCCCCCGAGGTCGCCGGGATCAGGAGTTCTTCGGCCGCACGCGTGCCCGAGCTGATCGCGCCGCGCAGCGTGCCGGGAGCATCCTCATCCGTCGCCTCGCCCGCGAAGAACAGGCGTGCGTCCACGGGTGCACCCAGCGCGAGGCGGGTGCCGGCGAGCACGCCGACGGGCGTGAAACTGGCGGCGCCGAGGGCGTAGGGATCGGTGGTCCAGGTGCTGCGGATGCTGCCGGCTGCGGCGGGGACGCCGGGCGGCGGCTCCGGCTCGCGGGTGCGAGTGGGCGTCGGCGTGGGTGTCGGTTCCGGGGTGCAGGAGGCGAGAAGAACCGAAGCGACACCGGCTCCGGCGCCGAGGAGCAGAGTGCGGCGCGTGATCCTCATCGTGTCGCCACTTTATCCCGAGCGGCCGGGTTCCGCCTGTCGGCGTCCGCCTGCCGGGTTCACAACTCAGGAAGAGGTGTGCCCGCAGACGGCGAAACCGGCCGGATCCTGGCGGATCCGGCCGGTTCGTCCGGAGTTGTGCGCGCTCAGACGGAGAGCAGCTCCCGCTCCAGGCGGGCGAACGACGACTCCATGCCGTCGGCCATGCCGGTGGCGAGGATCATGTCGCGCGTCTCCTTGTCGGGGTACTCGATGAGCAGCGTGACCAGGGTCGCGCCGTCCTCCTCGTACAGGTTCAGGTCGTTGAGCGTCTCGACAGGCATACCCTGCATCCGCTCGGTGCTGACGGCGCGACGCGGGGCGTCGATCAGGAGCGCCTCCCCCTCAAAGCCGAACGGCTCCCCCTCGGTGTCGCCGACCGGCGCCCACGAGTTGCGGTAGGACTGGCCCACCTCGGTGGCGGCGACGCACTCCGTCATCTCCCAGCCGTCGGGCCCGAGCATCCACTTGCGGATGAGCTCGGGCTCGAAGTGGGCACGCCACACCAGCTCGCGCGGCCCCTCGACCAGACGAGTGATGCGCACGTGCGTGTCGTCGAGAAGCTCGACGCGCGTGCCCTTGCCCTGTGCGTAGTCGCGGAGGTCCTGCAGCACGGTGTCGAGCTGCGCCATCGCCATCTTGAGTCCCTCGACCTGGCCCATCTCGACGACCTGCTCGAGCGCATCGACCGAGTCGAAATGGCTCGTGGTGACCATGCGGGTGCCTTCGGCGGTGGGCTCGAAGACGAACGACATCCGCTGCGCGGGGAAACCGTCGAGCGGCTTGCCGCTCTCATCGACGAACGAGTCGATGACCTCGAAGCTGTTCGGCGCGTCGATCGACACGAACTCCCACGCCCCCGACGACTTCTCCCCGCGCGGACCACTCATCGAGTAGAGGGCACGCCCGCCGACGGTGTGGTCCCAGGCGGTGAAGGTGGCCGGCCATCCGGGAGGACCCCAGAAGCGCTCGAGCTGACGCGGGTCGGAGTACGCGCTCCACACCCGCTCGATCGGGGCTGCGAAGTCGGCGACCACGGTCATGGTCAGGTTCTCGGCATCGGTGGTGACGTCGGTGACAGGCATGTTCAGTCTCCTTGCTCGTTCTTGTCGTTGTCGCTGGTGTCGGATGAGCCGGACCGAGGCGTCTCGGCCAGCAGGTCGTCGAGTCGGGCGATGCGCGACCGCCACAGTTCTTCGTATCGGGCGAGGAGCGCCCTGGCGCGGGCGATCATCTCGGGGTTCGCGCGGACGAGCCGCTCGCGTCCCTCTGCGCGCTTGACGATGAGGTTCGCGGCCTCGAGCACGGCGACGTGCTTCTGCACCGCGGCGAACGACATCTCGTAGTCAGCGGCGAGGGTCGAGACCGACTGCTCGCGCTCGATCGTCCGGCGCAGGATGTCGCGTCGGGTCGACGTCGCCAGTGCGTGGAAGACACGGTCGACCTCCGCTTCGCTCAGTTCTCTTTGTGCAACCATTTGGTTGTACGTTATGCCCGAGCGGGGCCGATGTCAAGCGGTTTCTGCGACACCGACGCTGCCGTCACCGCGCGAGACCGCGTCAGGACACCGAACTCTGCGCCAGCTCGTCCAGGTGTGGCGGGGCAGCACCGGTGCGAGACACTGCGACGGCCGCACTGGTGAGCGCAGTGTCAACGACTCGTTCGAGCGCACTCAGGAGCTCGGCGTCAGGAGCGAAGACCTCGGCGGTGAGCGCCGAGATGAGGCCTCCAGAGACGAGTCCGTAGACGAGGCCGGACATGAAGGCGTCACCGGCACCGATCGTGTCGACCACGCTCACCGGGATCGCCTGCCTCGTCACCGGCCGCCCCCCACCCGCGATCGCGAGGGTGCACCCGATGCCACCCCTCGTGACAACGGCCATCCTGGCACCCCGAGCGAGCAGGTGCGCGAGCACATCATCTACAGCGCGACCGGGGTAGAGCCAGTCGGCATCCTCGTCGCTGAGCTTCACGACGTGCGATGCGGCCATGATCGTCTCGACGCGCGCCACGGCTGCAGCTCGCGGTCGGAGAAGCGCCGGCCGGATGTTCGGGTCGTATGTGCGGAGAGTGCGGCTCGAGACCGTTCGGAGCATCGCGCGGACGGCGGTCGCCCCGGGTTCGAGCGACGCACCGATCGACCCGACGTGGATGACGTCGGCCTCCGCCGCCTCGGTGATCGCGGTCGACTCGGACAAGGTCCATTCGATGTCGAAGTCGTAGATGGCCGCGCCGTCCGCACCGATCACGGCGGTCGCACGAGAGGTGCACTCCCCGCCCCTGAGACTCGCCGCGGTCAGAGCGACGCCCTCACGGACGAGATGCTCGCCCAGCATCCGACCGTGCTCGTCGTCTCCGATCCGGGTGAGAAATCTCGTATCGATTCCCAGCCTGGCGAGGCCGATGGCCACGTTCATGGGCGATCCGCCCGGGTGGGGCACGCCGTCGACGATATCGACGAGAGCTTCACCGACGACGAGGCAGCGGGTGGTCAGCATCCCCGCTCCGCGACATCGGCGCGCGCCCCGTGCAGCGTTCCTCCGATGACTACCACGGTGTACGTGCGCGGCGACGTGACGGGGACCAGCGCGGTGAGCACCCTCTCGCCGTTCTGGGCGAACAGCTCGATGGACGACACCCGCTCGTTCAGATCGTCGATCCAGAGGTCCCATCCGACCTCGCGCGGCCGGTCGAGACGCATCGACGGAGACCTGTGAAAGCCCAACGGCATCTTCTCGCCGGAGCGGACGAGTTCGATGCGTCCGCTCGTGCGGTCCTGACGGATCACGACCCGACCGTCATCCGATGCCGACTCGATGTGCAGCTCGACGCTCTGCGCATCGCCGAACGTCGCGGTGAAGCCGACCCGCGCGGCTCCGGCGACCCCTTCGGCGAGCACGACGCTGCCGGCCACACCGGCGAGGTCGATGCTCTCGCCGGGATCGAGGTCGACCGCCGGGCGCTGCCGCAGGCGTTCGGCCCCCACTTCGTCGCGCGTGAGCGAGAGCCGGCGAGGTAGCGTCATCGCACTGCGGTGTTCGTTGGAGTCCCCACCCGGTATGCGACCGGCATACTCCCAGTTGTCCATCCAGGCGATGAGCGTCCGCTCGTCGCGAGCCAGACCGTCGAACGTGACACCGGCGTAGCAATCGGGTCCGAAATCGATCCAGCCATAGCGTTCGAGCTCGTCGCGGGACTGACCGCCGTCTCTCAGCAGCTCCCGCGGCGGAGCGGGGTGGGGAACGGAGGCGCGGAATGTCGTACCGTCGAAATCGCCCACCACGTAGTGCGTCCCCGAACCGCCTGCGATACCGCCGGGGTTGAGGCTGATCAACAGCACCCAGCGCACATCGTCGTCATCGCCGTCGACCGCGAGCGGAAACATGTCAGGACACTCCCACACACCGCCCACCGGGCCCGCGGGACCGTACGACGAGAGGAAGGTCCAGGTCGTGAGGTCGTCGGAGCGGTGGAACAGCACCTGGCGGTCTTCGGCCTCGACCGCGACCATCACCCAGTACCCGTCCCCTCCGTCGTCGTACCGGAACACCTTCGGATCACGGAAGTCGCTCGTGCCGCGGTCGAGCACCGGATTGCCGTCGTACTTCGTCCAGACGTACCCGCCGTCCGTGCTGTATGCGAGAGCCTGCGCCTGGCGTCCAGGCGCAGCGGCCGTGTAGAGCGCCACCAACGCCGGATCCTGGTCGGTGCCGAAGCCGGAGGTGTTGCCGTGATCGACCACGACGGAGCCGGAGTAGATCTGCGCCGTGTCGTCCCACAGGATCGCAGGGTCGTGCTCGGTCCATCGCAGGAGATCGGCGCTCGTCGCATGCCCCCAGCTGAGGTTGGCGTGTTCGACACCCTGCGGGTTGTACTGGAAGTACAGGTGGTACAGGCCATCGTGGAAGACGAGACCGTTCGGATCGTTCATCCAGTTGTTGCGCGGAGCGAAGTGCATGCGCGGGCTCGTGGTGCGGACCGGGGGAAGGTCAGTGGGGGTCACCGGGGCAGTCGTCTTTCTACTTGATGGGGGCGTGCGTCACTTGCCGACGCCCGCTGTGAGTCCTTCGCGCAGCGGCTTCTGCCCGAAGAAGAACACCAGGAGCGCAGGGATCATCGAGAGGATCACGCCGGCGAGCACCGTCGAGATGCTGCCGGTGCCGAGGTTGCCCTGCAGCGTCACGAGTCCCAACGGCAGGGTGAAGTTCTGATCGCTGATGGTCATGATGAGCGGTCGGAAGAACTCGTTCCAGTGATGGTTGAAGGCGAGGATGCCGACGATCGCGAGAGCTGGCGTCGCCAGCGGCAGGTACACCCCGAAGAACGTGCGCCAGGGGCCGGCACCGTCGAGCTGAGCGGCCTCACCCAGTTCCGTCGGGATGCCCATGAAGTACTGCCGCATCAGGAACGTGCCGAACGCGGTGGGCAAGGCGGGCACGATGAGCGCCAGGAGGGTGTCGGCGAGGCCCATGCCCCTCACCAGCATGAACACGGGCACGATCGTGACCTGCAGCGGGACCATCATGGTCGCGAGGATCAGGGCGAACAGGATCTTCTTGCTGCGGAACTCGAACTTGGCGAAGACGTAGCCCGCCATCGCGGCAGAGAGCATCTGCCCCGCTGCGACGAGCATCACCACGAGCGCGCTGTTCCAGGCATACAGCCAGAGCGGGATCTTGGTGAAGACGTCGGCGAACGCACCGAATCCGACCGCGACCTCTTGTGTGACGCTGTCGGTGGGCGAGAGCGCCGTGACGAGGGTCCACACGACGGGCCCGAGAGTGAGGAAGGCCGCCAACCCGAGGATGACGAACTTGCCACCCGTGCCGAGGCTGTGTGCCCACGAGCGCTTCGTGATGATTGTCGTAGTCATGATGGCCTCACCCGTAGAAGACGAATCGGCGGCTCAGTCGGAACTGGATGGCCGTGACGAGCATGATGAGAAGCGTCAGCACGATTCCGATGGCGGAGGCGCCACCGAAGTCGAGCTCCCGGAAGGCGGACTCGTAGATCACCATCACAGCGGTTCGGGTCTCATCACCGGGCCCGCCGCGAGTGAGCACCCACGGCTGATCGAAGATCTGCAGCGCGTTGATGATGGCCATGACCGATGCGACCAGCAGGGTCGGGCTCACCAGGGGCAGCGTGATCATGCGGAACTGCGTCCACCCGGCCGCGCCGTCGAGCGACGACGCCTCGTAGACCTCGCTCGGGATCGCGGCGAGCCCTCCGATGAAGAGCAGGAACGTGAAGCCGAAGTTCTGCCACACGTAGACCAGCAGCACCATGACCTTCGCCCCGAACCCGGTCGTCAGCCACCCGACGTCGGCGATGCCGATCAGGTTGAGCGTCTGGTTCACGAGCCCGAACTCCTGATTGAACAGGTAGGCCATGATCAGCGAGACGGATGCCGCCGACAGGATCAGCGGGAAGAACAGCGACGACCGGAAGAAGGTGCGCAACCACGTCGGCATCTTCGATTGCACGAGGATGGCGAGCACCAGCGCGACCGTGAGCTGCAGGATGACCGCCACGATGACGAAGCCGATGGTGTTCAGGAACGACACGCGCACCGTCGGGTTCATCGCGAGGTCGACGAAGTTGTCGACACCGACGAACACCGGATCGGAGATGATGTCCCAGCGGAAGAACGCGAGGACGAACGATCCGACGATCGGCACGAGGTTGAACAGCCCCAGGCCGATCAGAGTGGGGGCCAGGAAGATCCACACGATCGCTCGCCCGGATCGAGCTGTGGTGCCGGTCCCGCCGCGTGCTCCCGGCGGGACGGTGAGGGTTGCAGTGCTCTCCGACATCATCGTCCTCCCAGCGCGATCTCGAGATCTCGCTGCATCGTCTCCAGGCCCCGGCGTACACCGGAAGGGCCGTTGGTGATGGTCGACACCACGTTCTTGAGCAGGGCGGACTCGACCGCGGCCTGCTGGGGAGGCGCCGGCATCGGTCCGGTGTCGGGGAACTTGTCGAGGGTTTCGTAGAAGACTTCCCAGTGAGCGGGCCCCACCCCCGCGCCGTACAGCTCGGCATTGAGCGAGCGGCGAGGCAGAGACGAGTCGGGGCGCGGATGGGCGATCTTCATGCCCTCGACCGAGACGCAGTACTTGAGCCACTCCCAGGCCTCGTCCTTGCGCGGAGAGGTCTCCATGATCGCGTAGCCACCCGCGCCGAACTGGTGCCGCTGCCCCGACATCCGTGGGAAGTAGGTGACGTCATACGCGTCGTTCGCGACGCCTGCCTCTTCGAGGCCGCGCACCCAGAATCCTCCTGCGGGTGTCATCCCGACCGAGCCGGTGGAGAACAGCGAGACCAGCTCGTTTCCGCCGCCCTGCGCGGGGTTCGCCGCAAGACCTTCAGAGACCATGCGCTCCAGTACGGAGAAGCTCTCGACGGCATGCTCGTTCAGCGCGTCGGCCTGCTTCCACACGTAGCCTCCGCTGCGAGAGGGCTGGTCGGGGTAGAAGCGTTCCCAGAACCAGTCGCCTCCGCCTGCCTTCTCTTCACGCAGGAAGCTCGTGTTGTTGACGTAGAGCCACGGCACGACGCCGCCCCAGAGCCGGTTGTTCCAGAAGTATGGGAGGAACTGCTCGGGGGCGCTCTTCTTCATCGAGCGGGCCGTGGTGAGGAACTCCTCCAGAGTCCAGTTGTCGGCAGGCCGTTCGAGCCCCGCGCGCTCCATGGCCTGGGTGCTGTAGAAGACGTTCGCCGCATTGAAGTTGTCGGGCATCTGGAACAGGCTGCCCTGGTACATGAACGCCTCGATGAGCGTCGGATTCACGTCGTCGAAGTACTCCTGCATCTCGGCCGCGTCCCTGCGCACGAAGTCATCGAGCGGGTGCGCGAGGCGCGAAGCGAAGAGCTGCGAGCCCTCGGTCGCGACCGTGACGACATCCGGAGGCGTGCCCGCCGCGATCATCGTGAGGATCTTCGCGAAGTACTCGCTCCAGTCCTGACCCTGGATGGCGACGATGCGCACCTCGATGCCAGGATGCTTGCGCTGGAATCCGTCGATCAGCGACTGACGCGCCACCGCGTCCTGCGCAGTGCCGAAGAGGGCGACCGTCAGAGTGTCGGCGCCGCGACCCGGGATGTCGGATCCGGTGAGCCGCGGCCACGAGACCACGGTGCCGACGATGCCCAGTCCGATCGCCCCGAACAGCGCCCTGCGAGTGAGATCAACCACGATGTTCTCTCCTGTTTTCGTGACTCCGCAGGCGGGAACCTCTATCCGCACGGAGATGCTGAATTGATTCAGCACGCCGACATTAGCATCGCGGACCGGGGGCTGCAAGCAGTTTGCTAAATCAATTCAACGCTTGTGGTTCCGCGGGAGCGCCCGCACTGCCTAAGCTGGAGATGTCACGACAGGAGGAAGCCGGTGCCGAAGAACGTCGATCGCAGGCCGACGCTCGCCGATGTCGCCGCGCTCTCGGGCATGTCGAAGACCGCCGTCAGCATGATCCTGAACGACCGGCCGGGTTCGCGCCTCTCCGCCGATGCCGCACGCAGGGTCCGCGCCGCCGCCGAGGAGCTCGGATACCGACCCAATCCCGCAGCTCAGAGCCTGCGGCTCGGCAAGACGAAGACGCTCGGCTTCATCTCCGACCAGATCACGGTGACCCGCTACGCATCCGAGATGATCCGCGGCCTCCTCTCCGCCGCCAAGGAGCACGACTACACCGTTCTGATCGCCGAGACCGAGGGGGACGACGCGAAGATCGCGGATGAGATCCAGGCGATGATCGATCGGCGCGTCGACGGCATCCTGATCGGGTTGCTCGGCGCCCGCATGATCGATGTGCCACAGACGCCGCACGACGTACCTGTCGTGATCGTGAACGGCACCTCGACGACGGAACATGCCTCGGTGCTCCCCGACGAACGCACCGCCGGGCACGCGATGGCGAAGCTGCTCACCGACGCCGGACACCGACGGATCGGCGTCATCGGCAACAACCCCCGCGCGGTCTCGTCACCGCGCCACTCGGTCACCATCGGCCCCCGATTCGACGGGATCCGCGCCGCCTTCGCCGAGGCAGGCATAGAACCGGTCGTCGTCGACGTGTCCGACTGGAACCCCGATGTCGGCTACACGCAGACGATGCGGATACTCGATGCCCACCCCGATCTCACCGCGATCCTGGCCGGAAACGACGGAGTGGCATTCGGGGCGTATCAGGCGATCGCAGAGCGCGGACTCACGGTGCCGCACGACATCTCGGTCGCGTCGTTCGACGACGAAGAGCTGGCGAGCTTCCAACGACCGGGGCTCACGACCGCGCGCCTGCCCTACGACGTGATCGGGCGCACCGCGGTCGAGATGCTGCTCGGCGACCGCCCTCTGAGCGCGATGCTGATCCCCATGCCCGTCATCGTCCGCGCCTCGATCCGCCACCTGAGCTGACGCACGAGGCGCCGACGTGCGGCATCCATTCACGTGAATCCACTCACGCTTTCCAGGCGTAGGGTGGAGAGAAGGACGGACCGTCCGAGAAGATCTCCCGGCACCGTGCCCGCCCGGAAGTGGAGTCACTCGTGGCTCAGTACGACGTCTCGAACCGCTCGGCGATCGTGACGGGAGCAGGAAGCGGAATCGGTCGCTCGACCGCCCTCCTGCTGGCGAAGAACGGCGCATCGGTCGTGGTCAACGACCTGAATGCGGATCACGCGAATGCGGTCGTCGAGGAGATCCGCGCGACCGGGGGCACGGCCGAGGCTTCGGTCGGCGACGCGACGGATGCGGCGTGGATCGCGTCTTCCATCGAACTCGCGAACTCGCTCGCACCCCTGCGCATCGGCGTCAACAACGCCGGCATCGGCGGTGCCACCGCTCCGACGGCCGAGTACGAGGACGAGGCCTGGGACAAGGTCATCGCGATCAACCTCAACGCGGTCTTCCGCAACATGAAGGCACAGATCCCGTCGATCCTCGCGAACGGCGGCGGCTCGGTCGTGAACATCGCCTCGATCCTCGGCAGCGTCGGCTTCGCCGGCTCCCCCGCCTACGTCACGGCCAAGCACGGCGTGGTCGGGATGACCAAGTCGGCGGCACTCGAGTACTCGGCGAAGGGCGTGCGCGTGAACTCGGTGGGCCCCGGCTTCATTGACACCCCGCTGCTGGCGAACATGGGTGACGAGGCGAAGGAGTTCCTCGTGAGCAAGCACCCGATCGGCCGCCTGGGTCAGGCAGACGAGGTCGCGAACCTCATCGCGTTCCTCGCGAGCGACGCCGCGAGCTTCATCACCGGCAGCTACCACCTGGTCGACGGCGGATACACCGCCCTCTGAGGGCATGACACTCGGTCACCGGGACCCGATTTCCCGATGACCGAGTGTCAGCAACGGCGACGCGAACCCCCCGGTTGCGCGGCCGCGCGCCTCTCTCTGCTCGCGTCGCTGCTTTGCCCAAGAGCGCAGCGGCAGGGGAGGCGAGTTTGCGCGTCAGGCGACTGCGTGCATCACCGACGCGGGCGAGACGAGTCGGGCGAAGTCCGCGCTTGCGAGATTGAGCCCACCGGCGCCGCTGGCCGCGCTCATCATCTTCACCAGCATCGGCCGCTGCAGTTCCACCTCGTCGACCTCGACCGTGAAGCGCATCGGGATCGACGCGTGCATCCACAGCGTTTCCGTGCCCCCATCCGCCAGCGGCAGCGTGAGGGGGAAGGACTCAGCGCGGCGCAGCTTGGTCACCGTCACGAGCCGCAGGTGAGAGAGCACGCGATCATCGACATCGACCACAACCGAGCCCCCCGCGTAGCTGAACTGGCCCATTATCTCCTCCGAATCATCTTCGAAGGATAGTTTACTAGTTTAACTAGTTAAATGAAAGCCGCTTCATGCGAGGTCGGAGATCTCCTCGGTGAGACGCCGGAGAAAACGTGCGATCACGGCGAGCTGTTCCGGCGTGAACTCGCTCTCGATACCCTCGACCCGCCGGGAGACCTCGTCCGCCGGCGAATGCAGGTCCTGCAGGGAGGGGCGCACCATCTTCGATCGTGCATCGTCGGGATGCGTTGAGACGACGATCTGCCCGCGCTCCGCGAGACGGCGGATCACCGACGTGATCGCCGCCGTGCTCACACCGAGGTGCGCGGCGAGATCGGTGGGAGTAACCGGCCGATCCGCAGGCGCCTCGGCGATCAGTCGCATGGCGGCGCGATCTGTCTCGTTCGGTTGACGCCCTGCGGCAAGGCGTCGCGCCAGTCGCGCGTCGGCACGGCGAAGCGCATCAACTTCTCGCGCGAGTTCCGGTGCCGCGATCTCCAGCTTCTGCCCCATGTCACCCCTGCTCATCGTCGCCGCCCCATGTTACCTCGACTGGCTGATTACTGGCTTGTCTAGCGAAATCGGCGATCATCAGGCGCTTCTAGCGGTGAGAGGATGGAAGCACGACGAGAAGGGACGTCATGGTCGAACCCACAGACCTCCGAGATGAGAGATACATCGGCTACGACGAGTTGCTCGACCAGCTGCACCGACGTTTCCCCGCGGTCCCCCGTGAGCGGATCGCGCGCATCATCGTGGCGGAGAACGACGCCATAACTGGTGGCCTCCTGCTCGTCGTGCCGGTTGAAGTCGCAACGGGAGCGATCGAGATGCTCGAGCGCGACAGCGGAGAGGTGGTGGCGTGATGGACGACCGCCAGGAGTACGCGCGCTCGGGCTACTGGTACCCCGACGGGGAGAGCACTAGCACCGTCGATGTTCTCAACATGCTGCGCCGATACCGTGCAGCAGAGACAGCCATGCGCGCTCGCACGCGCTCCTCGATGGGGATGAACGAGACCGACCTGATGGCGTTGCGCTTCCTGCTCAGGGAACAGCGCGCGGGCCGGATCGTGCGCCCGATCGACATCGCCAGGATGCTGAACATCTCGACGGCATCCACGACCACCCTCATCGATCGCCTCGAGAAAGGCGGGCATGTCCGCCGCGAAGCGCACCCGACCGACCGTCGCGCCGGCGTCGTGGTGCCCACGGTGAGCAGTGACGAAGAGGTGCGCGCCACGCTCGGCGCCATGCACCGCCGCATGCTCACTCTGGTCGACGAACTCACCGATCAAGAGCGCGCCGTCGTGACGCGCTTCCTCGCCGGGATGACGGCAGCGATCGAGGAAGCCTCCGACCTCGACCAAGAGCTCCGCGACGTGATCCGCGACCAGGAAGGGTCCGAAGCCGCCGAGTGACGGTTTTTCGAANGTTCGCCCGGTCGACGAGCCGCGCGAGCCGTCGCCCGCCAGTCGACGCGGCGCAGCTCGTCGCCGGGGACGAACGGATGGATGTCGCGGACTCGTGCGCAAGGCGGTCTACTCCGCGATCGACACGAAGAAGCTCCTCGAGTCGATCTGGGGCGACTACGGCACGCTGATCGGGTCGATGGTGCCGCCGACGGACCCAAAATACGTTCGAAAAGGGGACGGCCGTTCCCGCCGCTCAGCTCCGCGATGTTCAGCCCCGCGGTCGACGCCCTTCCAGGAATCCCGCCAACAGCACGGCCACGAGGGCGGCGATCGGGGCGATGAAGAGCCCCACCCGCAGGCTCTCGTTCTCGGCGACGAATCCCACGAACGGCGGAGACAGCAGCATGCCGACCCGCAGCAGCCACGACACGATCGTGAGTCCGATCCCGGGCCGAAGCCCGGGCAATTCGTCCACCGCATGCATGGCCGCCGGGATCAGGGTCGCGATGCCGAAGCCGACAGCAGCGAATCCCAGGATCGTGCCGGGAACAGTGGGGAACAGGAGAGCGAGGCTCATCCCGACCGCCGCGATGAGGCCCCCGACCCTCGCAACCCACCGCTGCCCGAAGCGGTCGGTGAGGGGATCCCCGATGATCCGGCCGACGAACTGCGCCCCGACCAAGGCGATGAAGCCGAGCGGAGCGATCGCTCCCGCTGCCCCGAGCGAGTCTGCGAGGTAGAGCGTCGCCCACGAATTGCCCGCATCCTCGGCGACGGCGCCCGCCGTTGCGATGAGCGTCAGCGCGATGAGCGCGATGACGGTACGCGGGGACACCCTCCGTCGAGGCGGTCCGGCAGCTCTGGCACGCTCGACGGTCGTCTCGGTGTCGGGCGCATCGTCGTGACCGGGGAGACAGAAGCGCAAGCTGATGAGAGCGACCGCCGCGAAGGCAGCCGTCGATACGCCCAGATGCACTCCCAGTGGCAGTCGCACAGCGATCGCCACGGCGGCCATCACTCCTCCCAGAACCGCACCCATCGACCAGATCGCGTGAAACCCGTTGATGATCGAGCGCCCGTAACGACGCTGCACCCGCAGACCATGGACGTTCTGCGCCACATCGGTGATGGCATCGGATGCTCCGCCCAGGAACAGACCGGCGGCGAACAGGGCACCTGTGGGCGCGAACGCCGCCGACAACAGCCCAAGGCTCGTGAGCACGGTGCCGATCACAGCGACGCGCGCGGAACCGAACTGCCGGATCACCACGGCGGCAAGGAGCCCGGCGGCAATCGCTCCGGCGGGGAAGGCAGCGATCGCGAATCCGTAGCCGAGGTTGTCCAGACCGAGCGCGGTCTTGATCTCCGGGTAGCGGGGAAGGATATTCGCGAAGAGTGCCCCGTTCGTCAGGAACAGTGCGGAGACGGCGATGCGAGCGCGCTGTGAAGCGCGGTCCGGCACAGCTCGTCGAATCGTTTCGACAGGCGGCATGTCCACGATCGTACGATGCTTCGGATGCCGCCGTCCACACGAGTCCGCCCCCGGCGGTGCCGCATCCCTACCGATCGCCGTCACACCTCGCAACCCCGTTCCTCTCGGCGTCCTCCCGGCCTACGCTCGTGGCATGCCCGAACTCACCCAGCCCACCGGCCGCGAAGAGACTCTGCGCGCCGTCCCCCGCGACGACGGATCCGCACCGCGCGCGCTCGTGCTCGGCGCGACCGGATACATCGGCGGTCGGCTGACGCCGCGCCTGCTGAACGCGGGGTACCGGGTGCGGGTGCTGGCACGCGATGCCGCGCGTGCGGCGTCGTTCCCCTGGGGGGCGGACTGCGAGATCGTCGAGGGCTCGGCGGACGATGCGGATGCCGTCGCCGAAGCCATGGACGACGTCGACGTCGTGTACTACCTGATCCACTCGATGTCGGCCGGCAAGGGCTTCGAGGAGAGCGATGAGCGTGCGGCGCAGACGGTCGCCGCCGCCGCGGCGGATGCGGGCGTGCATCGCATCGTCTACCTCGGTGGGCTGCATCCGAACGACGCGAAGCTCTCGCCGCACCTGCGATCACGTGTGCACGTGGGTGAGATCTTCCTGCGGTCGGGCGTGCCGACCCTCGTGCTGCAGGCCGGAGTCGTGATCGGATCGGGGTCGGCGTCTTTCGAGATGATCCGCCACCTCACCGACGTGCTGCCCTACATGCCGGCGCCGAAATGGGTGCGCAATCGCATCCAGCCGATCGCCGTGCGCGATGTGCTGCACTACCTGCTCGGCGCGGCACGGGTCGACGCCGATGTGAACCGCGCCGTCGACATCGGGGGGCCCGACGTGCTGCGTTACGGCCAGATGATGAACGGCTACGCGGTCGAGGCGGGACTCCGCCAGCGCGCGATCGCCGCCCTCCCGGTGCTGACGCCCGGGCTCGCCTCGCACTGGGTCAACCTGGTGACCCCGGTGCCGCGCTCGATCGCGCGCCCTCTCGTGGCGTCGCTGCAGAACGAGTGCATCATGAAGGACCATGAGGTCGACGAGCTCATCCCCCGCCCCGAGAACGGCCTGACACCCTACCGACGCGCCGTGGACCTCGCTCTCGGTCGAGTGCGCGGCGACACCATCGAGACCAGCTGGCAGGATTCCGAGGTCTCCGGAGCGCCCAGCGACCCGTTGCCGAGCGACCCGGAGTGGGCCGGACGCACGGTGTTCACCGACTCCCGTTCCGTGACCACCAGCGCCTCACCCGCCGAGCTGTGGCGCGTGATCCTCGGCATCGGCGGGGAGAACGGCTGGTACTCCTCGCCGTTGCTCTGGGCCGTGCGCGGGTGGATGGACCGCATCGTCGGCGGTGTCGGCCTCCGCCGCGGCCGCCGCAATCGCACCGCCGCACGCGTCGGCGATGCGATCGACTTCTGGCGCGTCGAGGCCGTGGAGACGGCGGAGGCCGGGTCGCTGCTGCGCCTGCGCGCCGAGATGAAGGTGCCGGGCGAGGCATGGCTCGAACTGCGCGCCCTTCCCGATGAAGAAGGCGCCCGCTACGAGCAGCGCGCGATCTTCTTCCCCCGCGGGCTGACCGGACGGCTGTACTGGCTCGCTGTGCTCCCGTTCCACGGGGCGATCTTCGCCGGCATGGCCGCGCGCATCACCGCCACCGCGGAAGCGGCGAAGACGAAGTAGCGCTCAGTCGGCCCGAGGACGCTCCGGAGCATCTGCCGCATCCGGTGCGACGGGGCCGTCCTCCAGGGCCGCATCGGCCACCGCATCCACGTCGGTCGGCGGGATGATGTCGATCGCCTCGGTCGCCGCCTCGTACACCTCGGCGAGCGAGTCATCGACGGTCGACTCGTCGATCCAGTCGAGGTCGTCCTCGGAGTGGTCGTACTCGACCGCCACGAGGGCGAAGTCATCGCCGTACTCCTCGAGCCCTGCCATGACGCTGTGCCGCACCGCGGCCTTGGCGTAGCGCTCGCGAAGGATCAGCGGATCACGCCGCAGGTCCTTCATGAAGGCGACCATCATGAACGCCATGATGATCGCGAACGGGAGCGCGGCGATGATGGTCACGTTCTGCAGAGACTTCAGCCCGCTCCCCTCCTCGCCGGTGACGAGCAGCACGGCGGCGATCACCCCGACGAGCGATCCCCAGACGATCGTCACCCAGCGGGTCGGCTCGGGTCGCCCCTGCTGCGACAGGGTGCCCATGACGAGGGACGACGAATCCGCACCGGTGATGAAGAAGATCGAGATAAGCAGGATGAGCAGCACGCTCGTGATCAGCGGGAACGGCAGGTTCTCCAGCACACCGAAGAGCACTTCCTCCGGGGGGTCCACCGTGAGCCCCGCTCCGTCCATCTGCTGCTGGATGGCTGTCGAGCCGAAGATGGCGAACCAGACGAGGGAGATGGCCGAGGGGACGAGAATCACGACCGACACGAACTGACGGAGCGTACGTCCGCGTGAGATCTTCGCGATGAACATGCCCACGAACGGAGACCACGAGATCCACCAGGCCCAGTAGAAGATGGTCCAGCTCGACAGGAAGGCCTGAGCTTCCTCGCCCTGTGATGCCGAGCGTGCGATCATCTGCGGCAGATCGCCGACGAACTGCACCGCGATGGAGGGGATGACGTTGAGGATGAGCATCGTCGGACCGACGAAGAACACGAAGAAGGCGAGCACGAGCGCCATCACCGCATTGATGTTCGACAGCGCGCGGATGCCCTTGGAGACTCCCGAGACCGCCGACGCGATGAAGCACGCCGTGAGCAACGCGATGACGGCGATCAGCACACCGTTCCCGAGCTCGCCGATCCCACTGACCAGCTCGACGCCGTGCCCGATCTGCAGAGCGCCGAGACCGAGCGAGGCGGCGGTGCCGAACAGGGTGACGATGATCGCGAACACGTCGATCGTGCGACCGAGAGGCCCGGCCGTGCGCCCCTCGCCGAGCAACGGCGCGAAGATCGAGGAGATGAGCGGGGTGCGACCGCGGCGGAATGCCCCATACGCGATGGCGCCGCCGACCAGGGCATAGAACGCCCATGCCTGCGGACCCCAGTGGTACAGCACCTGCGCCTGAGCCGTGTGCATGGCCTCGAGGGTGTTCGCCTCGACGGTGCCGGGGGGCGGATTCTCGAAGAACGTCAGCGGCTCAGCCGCGCCCCAGAACACGAGCCCGATGCCCATGCCCGCGGCGAAGAGCATCGAGATCCAGGAGAACATCGAGAACTCGGGCTCTTCGTCGTCGCGGCCGAGGGGGATGCGACCGTATCGGCTGAAGCCGACGAAGAGCATGAACACCAACACGATCGTGGCGATGGTGGTGAAGAAGAAACCGAAGTACTCCACGACCCAGCCGAGCACCGCAGTGGTGGTGCCGGAGAGGTTGTCGCCGGCGAAGATACCCCAGGCGATGAAGGAGACGACGAGGGTGACCGCGACTCCGAACACGAGCGGGTCGGTGCGGTAGGTGCGTCCGGTCTCTTCGACCGAGACGCCGGGCACGAGGGCCGGGTGCACGCTGCGCGGGGGGACGGCGGCAATGTCGCGGACGATCTTCCGCGCCGTCGCAGTGGCCTTGGTCGGGAGGCGGTTCGCTCCCGTGCCGACGGCATCCGTGCGCGGACGCGGAGGTGTGTGTCCTGCGGAGCGATCGTCGGGCTTCTCGTCAGGGGTCTCCATGGCATCCCATCCTGTCATGCGAGCCGTGGGCCCGCGAAAGCGGAGGACCGGGATCATCGGCCCGATCCGCCGCGTATCGGGGGACGGCGCGGCGGTCCGATGCCGTGTGGTGCAGGTTTCCCCGGGCGCGCCGCGGTCAGCGCGGGCCGCGGCGGCCGAACCCTGCGAACAGGGCGTGCAGCAGCGGGAGCGCCGAGACGCAGATCAGCGTGATGCCCAGGGGCGCGATCGACGGGACCAGCAGCGCACCGCCGATGAGCAGGGCCGCGAACAGCACTCCCGAGGCGATGCGACGGGCGATGCCTTCGAGGCGATCGAGGCGACGTTCCAGACGCGAGGTGTCGAAGGAGATGTTGCCGTCGTCGATGCGGGTGATGATCTTGTCGATGCGGCCGGGCAGGCTCCAGGTCGTGCTCATCGTGTCCATCGCCTGATTCGCGAAGGCCTGCACGATGTTGCCGCTCTCGTCGCGCAGCAGGCGCCCCGCGTAGGGTTCGGCCGCGTCCCACACGTTGAAGGCCGGGTCGAGCCCGCTGCACATGCCCGAGGTGAGCGAGACGGCGCGGATGAGCAGCAGCATGTTCTCGGGCAGCTGGAGCGGGAGAGAGCGCACCATGTCGCCGAACTCCTCGGCGAAATCGCGGAACTCACGCGGATCGACCTTGCTCAGCTCGGCGAAGCCCATGCCGCCGAAGCGGGCGAACAACGCCGTCAGCGCACGTTCGAGCTCGGCGGTGTCGGCGGAGGGCAGCAGCACGCCGATCTCCTGCGCCGCCGCGACGAGGCCGCGGCTGTCGCGCCCGGCGACGGCGATCAGGAGCATGCGCAGCCCGTCGCGAAGGCTCGCGGGGATCTCGGCCATCATGCCGAAGTCGATGAAGGTGAGCCGGAAGCCCCGACCAGGTCCCTGCTCGAGCGCGCCCTCCGCAGACGGCGACGGCGTGACGAAGATGTTGCCGGGGTGGGGGTCGGCGTGCACGAAGCTGTGCGTGAAGACCTGATCGAACATGACCTCGGCGAACACGGCGGCGACCTCGGTCGGATCGATGCCGGCCGCGCGAAGAGCGTCGGTGTCGTTGATCTTGATGGCGGTGACGTCCGACAGCGTCAGCACCCGACGCGTCGAGCGCTCCCACACGATCTCGGGGGTGCCCACGCGAGGGTCACCGGCGAAGTTCTCGCGGAACCGTTCGGCGCTGGCAGCCTCATGAAGGTAGTCGATCTCTTCCAGACTGGTCTCGGCGAACTCCTCCACGAGCGCCGGGGTGTCGACGCGGTCGGCGACCAGACGCACACGGGTCAGCCACCGCGCGACGCGTCGAAGCGCCGCCAGGTCGACCGCGACGATCTCATCGATGCCCGGACGTTGCACCTTCACCACGACGCCGTCGAGGCCGGTGTCGGCGGCGTCGAGCTCCGAGAGACGGGCACGGTGCACCTGGCCGAGGGACGCCGCAGCCACCGGTGTCTCGTCGAACCAGGCATATGCCTGCGCGAGCGGTCGACCCAGCTCTGCCTCGGCAGCGCGGCGGATGTCGGCGAAGGGCACGGCAGGCACCTCGTCCTGCAGCCCCTCCAGCTCGGCGGTGATCTCCGGAGGCAGCACGTCCAGGCGCGACGACATGAACTGCCCGACCTTGATCATGAGGCCGCCGAGCTCGATCGCGAGCGCGTGGAAGCGCCGTGCGAACTTCTGCATGCGCGGTCCACGCGTGCGCTCCGCGACCGCACTCATCCCGAACCGCGGGAGGACGAGCTCGAACCACCAGATCTTGACGAGTTCTCGCGCCGCGAACGAGAGGATGCGGCGGTAGCGGGCACGATGGGCGCCCTGCGCCGCGGCATCCTTCATCGCGTCATCCTCTTTTCGCCGCTCCTCACCGGATGCCGCACTGCGCGATCAGTCCTGGGCGAGGATCGAGTACAGCCTACGGCGCGCCTCGTCGAGGATCTCGATGGTCGCCTGCACCTGCTCCGGGCTTCCGCTGCGACCGACCTGGGCGGCCGCGGCTGCGAGGTCTACGCCCGCCTTGGGCAGCGCGTGGAAGCGGGCGCTGTCACGGTTCCCGTCCTTGCTGGAGGACGACTCCCACGGAGCCGGGGTCTCGGAGTTCTCGTCGGCGATCGCTCGCCCTGCCTCGGTGAGCGAGTAGGTCTTGCGACCGTTCTGCTCCTCGGCCTCGATGAGTCCTTCATCGGCGAGCAGCTGCAGCGTCGGGTACACGGAGCCGGCGCTCGGCTTCCAGGTGCCGCCACTGCGCTCGGCGATCTCGTTGATGATCTGGTAGCCGTGCATGGGCTTCTCGGCGAGGAGCGAGAGCACGGCGGTGCGGACATCGCCGCGGGCCATGCGCGAGCCTCCGGAGGGGCGGGATTCGAAGGACTTGCGGAGCTGGTCCATCGCCTCGAAGATCGCGGAGGCCGGACCACCGGGGCCCGTTCCGAAGCCGGAGCCGCCGAAGAGTCCGCCGGGGCCGCCGTTGCCGCCGAACGGGTTGGAGGGGAATGCGTTGTTCATGATGACCTCCTGCTGTGGTGAACGATACTCAACGATATATCGTTCATGCTGTGTGTGGGGTGGGAATCTCCGAGCCCGGAGTGCACACGCCCGGGCGTCGCGCAACCCCGGTGACGCACACAGGAAGTCGTGGTTAGCTCGGTGACTTGTCGACTTGGGGGAGTGAGACGTTTGTCACAGAGTGATCGACCGGAGAACAGCACCGACGCTGGAGACAGCATCCGCGTGAGCGTGGTCGTCCCGGTGTTCCGCCCCGGGCCCTCCTTCGACGACCTCATCGCGTCGCTCGATCGCCAGACCTTGGGCACCTCGGCCTTCGAGGTGCTCTTGTGCGACGACGGCTCCGGCGAGCCCACCGGCGCACGTCTGGCGGCCATCGCCCGCGACCGCCCCCATGTGCGGGTGCTGTCGCTGGAGCACTCCGGCTGGCCCGGCATGCCTCGCAACCACGGCGTCGACGCTGCTCGCGGAACGTATGTGCAGTTCGTCGACCAGGACGATTACCTGTTCGACGGTGCGCTCGAGAAGCTGTGCGATTATGCCGACCAGCACTCGTCCGATGTGATCGTGGGCAAGGAGGTCGGCATCGGCCGTCGCCTCCCGAGCCGGATCTTCAGCCACGACGTCCCCGACGCGGTCCTCGGAACCGACCCGCTCCTGGAGATGCTCACCCCGCACAAGATGTTCCGCACCTCCTTCCTTCGGGCGAACGGCATCCGCTTCCCCGAAGGAAAGGTGCGCCTCGAGGATCACCTGTTCGTGATGCAGGCCTACTTCGCGGCGTCGACGATCTCGATCCTGGCGAGCGAACCCTGCTACGCCTGGGTGAAGGAGCCCGGCAGCGCGAGCTCGTCGCGCATCGACCCCGACTCGTACTTCCCCCACCTCGAGACAGTGCTCGATCTCGTCGAGGCGCACACCGAACCAGGGAAGCTGCGTGACCGCCTGCTGCGGCACTGGTTCCGCGGCAAGATCCTGAAACGGCTCTCCGGACGGCAGATGGTCCGGTATCCCGACGACTACCGCGACCGCCTCCTCGACGTCGTGACCCCGTTGGTGCAGGAGAAGTTCGGCCCGGGAGTCGATGCCGGCCTCGGCTTCCCCCACCGGATCCGCGCGGCCCTGCTCCGCGCCGGCCGTCGCGATGACCTGCTCGGCCTCGCGCGGTTCGAGGCCGAGACCGCGTGCCGGGCCGTCGTGACCGAGGCGCGCTGGTCTCGTGGCGGCGGCCTTCACCTGACCCTCCGCGTGACGCTCACGAGAGACGGCCACGACGGCTTCGTCTTCGAGACGTCGCGCTCCGAGGTGACGCCATCAGCACCCACCGACGACGGCGGCTCAGATTCCGCACACCAGGACGCCGCGGCGAAGAGCGTCGGTGCGGCGGATGCCGGATCCACGCCCACGCGTTCGAAGAAGATCACCCGCCTCATCTCCCTCCCCGTCTCCACGACCGAGGGCCTTCCGGACAACCTGCTGGTCGCCGGCCGCGAGCTGCGCAACGACCGGGTCGACCTGTTCCTCCGAGATGGAGAGACCGGCGCCGAACGTCGCATCGGAGGCCGGCACCCCCGCAATCTCGACGCCGCCCGCGTCGCGATCGATCCGTTGAAGGTGTTCGGCCCGAGCGACGAGTCGCGCGGAGGCGCGCTGACCGTAAAGGTCCGCCGCGCTGGTTGGACATTCGAGACCCCGCTCGTGGCCACCCCCGCCGTGCTCGCCCGCGCCGGGCGGTCGCCTCTGCTGGCCGGACGCTCATGCGCTCTCGTGGCCACGGATGACGGCGGCGTCGAGCTTCGTCGCGAATGGCCGGGTGGACGTGTGAAGGACTTCGCCGGACGAACCGCCCGCAGACTCCGCGCTCTCCTGCGGAAGCACTGAGCCCCCTCCCGCCGCTTCGCGGCTCGCACCAGCGCCACCGCCCTCACCACAGAGCTGCGCCCGCGACGGCGCGCATCGCTGGAGTGATCGATGCGAATGCTCCGGGTGACGAGAGGGCGCACAGGCTCTCGACCACCCGCCGCACCGCATATCGATCTCCGGATCCGCGCTCCGCGTCGCCCTCCCGATGCGATCGCAGTGACCACTCGGATAACCTCCCGCCGGGGCCTCGCCCCTCGTCGACCGCATCCTCACCGCGCGCGACGGTTTCGGGAAGCTCGTCGAACGTCATGACCGACCCGTCGGCGACGGCCAGCAATGCGAGGGTGACGGCGCGCAGCTGCCCATGCGGGAACAGCCGCTCCTTGCCGTGCGCTCTCACGACGCCGACGATCCGGAGGAAGCCGCGCGCTTCACCGTTCGCCAGCGCGTGCCCGAGGTGCGTGACCACGATGCGACCGCGCAGCCTGCGCACCGCCTTCGTCTGCCGCGCCAGCAATGCCAGGGCATCGACGGGGTCTGGCACGTCGGACGCCCCCGCGTCGTGCCATCCGAGGTCTTCGACGGCCTCGGCGACGGTCGTGCGGGGCAGCCACCCGGCCACCGGGTCCTGCTCGACGCCGTCGGGACCGATACGCGCGACGAGACCCCGCAGTCCCGCGGTCGCCGATTCCACGGTCGCCGAGTCCGCAGCCACCTGGCCGGGCGGAGCGGCGTCGATGAGCCCCGTGCCTTCGAGGTGTGCGAGTAGCGCCAGTCGACGGACGGGCGTCAACGACTCGCACAGCGTCACCAGCGAGGAGGAGGCGCGCAGACCGTCGCCCCGCTCACTCACAGCGATCGGGTCGAGTCGCGGCTGCACCAGACCGAAGCGCTGCGCGAGTTCGAACCCCACATGCTCCGCCCGGAACGGTGGTCGCTGCACCTGCCAGCCCGCGGCCCCCGTCTGCTCTTCCGCCTGAACGCGACCCGCATCGACGACGGTGACGCGCGGCTCCCCCATCGTGGTCTCGAACGGTCCGCTGATCGTCACGTCGACCACGTCTGCGACACCGGGGATCGACACCCGCTGCGTCTTGCCCCTCCAGGACACGAGATCGATGAGGGGCGAGTGGGCGGGTCCGTCCGCAGAATCGGGTGTCTCGGGCTCGAGCCCGAGGCTCAGCCGGTAGGCCTCCACGATCCAATAGGAGGGCGCGTCGCGCGGCACACCGATGACCCGGGTGAGGTCAGGCCGATCGGTCACCGACATCTCGACGTGAAGAGCCCAGGTGACGTGGACGTGCTCGGAGAGGTTCATCCGCGCAACGCTAGACCTCTCCCGGCCCTGCTCCCCGCCACGAAAGCACGAACTGTCGAGAACTTTTCGAACGTTCTGATCGTGCAGAAGAACTGGCCGCAGGTCCCCACCCGGGAGCATCCGCGGCCGTACGAGCGAGTCAACGTCCCGCGAGCAGCTCCTCGAGGCGCGCGGCCTCTTCTCGCGGCATGGAGTACCCGTGCTCGACCGCCGGGTAGGCGCCGGAGCGCACCTCGGCCGCATACGCCTCGACACCCGCGATCGCCGCTGCGCGCAGGTCGGCGTAGCGCTTGACGAACTTGGCGGCTCCGCCGTCGTAGAGCCCGAGCAGATCGTGGAACACGAGCACCTGTCCGTCGGCATCCGCGCCGGCTCCGATGCCGATCACCGGGATGTGGAGCAGCGGCACGAGGGCGGCCGTCACCTCGGCGGGCACCGCCTCGACCACGAGCATCGAGCACCCGGCATCCTGCAACGCCAGCGCATCGTCGATCACGGCGAGCGCGGCCTGGGCGGTGCGCCCCTGCGCGCGGTAGCCGCCGAGCGCGACGGCCGTCTGCGGGGTGAGCCCGACGTGCCCGACGACGGGGATGCCCGCCTGCACGAGCGCTCGCGCGCGATGGACGGTGGCGCCGCCGCGCTCGATCTTCACCAGGTCGCACCCGGCTTCCTTCACGAAGCGCTGCGCGGTCGCGATGGCCACCTCGTCGGAGGCTTCGTACGAGCCGAACGGCAGGTCGCCGACGAGCAATGGGGCCGCGAGGCCGCGTCGAACAGCCTTGGTCAGCATGAGCATCTCGTCGACCGTGACGGGCACCGTGCTGTCGTAGCCGAGCACGGTCATCGCGGCCGAGTCACCCACGAGGACGACATCGACGCCGGCGGCCTCCGCGATCTGCGCGCTCGGATGGTCGTACGCGGTCACCATGACGATCGGCTCTCCAGCCGCCTTCTTCGCGGCGAGGCCGGCGAGTGTGACCCGCGTGCGGGGAGCGGCATGAGCGCTCATGCGCCGGCCTCCGTCTCTGTGTCGTTCGGAGCTTCCGCCACGCGCAGGACGTGGTTGTCGATCAGTCGTGCGGCCCCGACGTGCGCGGCGACGGCGAGCAGGGCGTCGCGGTCGACCCGTGCGAGGGGGCGCAGCGTCTCGGCGTCGCGAAGCTCGAGGTATTCGGGGTCGATCCCGGCGCCGCCGAGCACGTCGCGCGCGGCGGAGAGGATGCTCCCGGCGGCGGCGTCACCCGCCTCGAACACCGCGGCGCCCGCGTCGAGGGCACGGTTGAGCGCGGTCGCCTGCACACGGGCGGCGGGGTCGAGGTACACGTTGCGCGAGCTCATGGCGAGCCCGTCGGCTTCCCGCACGATCGGGCAGACGACGATCCGCACGTCGAGGTCGAGGTCCCGTACGACACGGCGGACCACGAGCACCTGCTGCGCGTCCTTCTGCCCGAAGTAGGCGGTGTCGGGCCGGACGATGCCGAACAGCTTCGTGACGACCGTGGCGACCCCGTCGAAGTGGTGCGCCCCACGGCTCGCACCGTCGAGCACGTCGGAGAGCCCCGCGACGTGGATGTTCGTCGCGAACCCCTCGGGGTAGATCTCCGACGGTGCGGGAGCGAAGAGGATGTCGACGCCTGCGGCTTCGGCGAGCGCGGCATCGCGCGCCTCATCACGCGGGTAGGCGGTGAGGTCTTCGTTCGCGCCGAACTGGGTCGGATTGACGAAGAGCGAGACGACGACCAGGTCGGATCCCGCGCGCGCGGCCCGCATCAGTGACAGGTGCCCATCGTGGAAGGCACCCATCGTGGGCACGAGACCGATCATCGCTCCCCCGCCCCTGGCTTCGCGGATCGCGGCTCGGACCTCGGGGATCGTGCGGAGGATTCTCATGCGGAGGGCTCCTCGGTTGCAGGGGCGGGGCGGGCGGCGATCGTGCGCGTGACGGCGGCGAGGGCGTCGAACAGGTCGGACAGTTCGACCTCCGCCGCGGCAGCACGTTGGCGCGCGACGGTCGCCTCATCGCCCCGGGCGATGGGTCCGGTCAGAACCGCAGGAGCGCCGCTCGCCTCCCAGTTCTCGACCGTCCGCCGCACGAGCGGTGCCAGGAGCGCCCGGGCATCGTCGCCGGGAACACCCGCGGCGGAGGCGAGCCTCTCCGCGGAGTCGAGGACGGTGAGAAGGAAGTTCGAGGCGAAGGACGCGGCCGCGTGGTAGCTCGCGCGGTAGGCGTCGTCGACCGGGAACGGACGAGCGCCGAGGGCGACAGCGAGCTGTTCTGCGACCTCGCGCGCAGCGGGCGTACGGCCGGCGACAGCGGCCCCGATGCCGTGGAACACCTCGGCCGACTCCGTGCCGGTGAAGGTCTGCAAAGGGTGAAGGCTGAAATCCACGTCGTCGAGAGGCGTCGCACCGGAGACGTGTCCGAGCACACCGGCATGCGGGCGGGCCACGAGGGCGGCCTCGGCGATCGCGGCATCAGGCACGCAGAGCACGACGATGTCCGCATCCGGGATTTGCTCCGCGCGGCCGAAAGGGCCGAGCACGTCGAGCCGCACCGCGCGCAGCGCCCGCGCGAGTACGCGTCCGAGACGACCGGCGCCGACGATGGCGATGGTCGTTCCTGGTGCGAGAGATGAGGGTGTCTGCATGGCGATGCCCCGGGTCCGGATCACGCGGTTCGGGTGCCAGAAGTATCCGCCCTTCTCGGCGCCTGCTCCAAATCCGAGAGCAGAACGACAATTTGCAAAGGCATGTTGCTTCACATCTTGATCGACAGATGCCCCGGAGAGTGACCATAGAGCATCACGGCTCCTTCGTGGCGCGCCTCAGCGCACGACCAGTTCCGGCGTGATCAGCGCATGGGCAGAGCCCGCCTCCAAGGTGCGCGGGGCGACGATCTCGCCCGTCGGACCCATGAGCAGTTCGAGGACCGCCGTGGCCACATCCTCCGGCCGCTGCTCGACGCTCGTGAAGCCCAGAGCCTCCGCGGTCGGCGTGTTGTCGAAGCCGGTCACGGGCAGGGAGAGTCCCGCCGCGGCGACGGCCAGCAACGCACCGACGGCGAGCGAGTCGCTGGCGCACACGAGGGCATCCGGCACCGGCCCCACGGCGAGCGCCGCCTCCACGCAGGCCCGCGCGAGCGGAACATCCTCCACGACAGTCAGCCGGTCACCGTGCGCTCCAGCCGCGGTCATCGCCTCACGCCAGCCGCGCTCACGGTCGTCGCCGGTCCCCGAGCCCGCCGGCCATCCGAGGAACATGACATCGCTGCCGCGGGCCAGCACGTGCTCGGTCGCGGCGCGCGTGCCCGCGGCACCGTCGACGTCGACCCAGAGGTGATGCGGATCGGCGATGTCGTCCTCGCCCCACGGCCGGCCGAACGAGATGAACGGCAGGCCGTCCCGATCCAGGCTGCGCACACGCGGGTCGTCGCGCGAGGTGCCGGTGATGATCGCAGCGTCGATCTCCGACCCCTCCCAGAGCTCCGACAGCCGCTGGATCTCCTCTTCGCGCGTACGAGCGGCGTAGACCAGCATGCGCATGCCGCGCTCGCTCGCGCGCTCGGTGATCGCATGCACGAATCGATCGAGGACGACGCCGGAGATCCCGCCGAGATACGGATCGAGGCGGATGCCGATCGTGGAGCTCCGCCGCAGCCGCAGCCGCCGCGCGGCCGCATGACGTCGGTAGCCGAGCTCATGGATCGCCGCGATCACGCGTTCCCTGGTCGCCGGTCGGACGATGTCCGGGGTGTTGAGCACGTTCGAGACCGTCTGTCGCGAGACGCCGGCGCGCTCGGCGACGTCTTCGACGGTCGGCGCCTTCACCATCGAACCTCCTCGCTCGCGCACGGGTTGACACTTCCCGCGACTCGCCCTTAGCCTATTCCACGCAGAGTTTGATCGTTCAAATTTCTGCGCACGATCCCGCACGGTCCTCCCGAGACCGTCGCCCGCAGTGACTCATCAAAGGAGAGAGACCATGACACGGCACACCACTCGCGCAGTCTTCGGCACCGGGGCGGTGCTCCTCACCGGCGCGCTCGTGCTCACCGGCTGCGGATCCGGTTTCGCAGGAGACGACACGAAGGCGGACGCCGAGGGCCTCACCTCCTCCGACGACGCGCTCACGGTCCTGATCGGCTCGTCCGGAGACGCCGAGACCGCCGCCGTGCAGTCCGCCGTCGACGCGTGGTCGGCCGATTCCGGGACGAAGGTCACGGTGCAGGTGGCCAGCAACCTCGACCAGGAGCTGTCGCAGGGCTTCGCCGCCGGCGACCCGGCCGATCTCTTCTACCTCTCGACCGACCAGGCCTCCGGCTACGCGGCCAACGGATCGCTCGAGGCCTATGGCGACCAGCTCGCCAACAAGGACGACTTCTATCCCTCGCTCGTGGAGAACTTCACGGTCGACGGCACGTTCTACTGCGCGCCCAAGGACTTCTCGACGCTGTCCCTCATCATCAACACGCAGATGTGGACCGAGGCCGGCCTCACCGACGCCGACCTCCCGAAGACGTGGGACGACCTCGCCGCCGTCGCGCAGAAGCTCACGACCGCCGAGCACGTCGGTCTCGCCTTCGGCGCCGAGTATCAGCGCGTGGGCGTCTTCATGGCACAGGCAGGGGGCGGTCTCGTCAGCGACGGCACGGTCATCGCGGATGACGCCGCCAACGTCGAGGCGCTCGAATACGTGAAGTCGCACCTCGTCGACGGCACGTTCGCGTATGCCAAGGACGTCGGGGCGGGCTGGGGCGGCGAAGCCCTCGGCAAGCAGTCCGCGGCCATGGTGATCGAGGGCAACTGGATCACCGGAGCACTCTCGAACGACTACAGCACCCTGGAGTACACCGTCGCCGAGCTCCCCGA
Source organism: Microbacterium sp. UCD-TDU (assembly GCF_000340625.1). NCBI lineage: Bacteria > Bacillati > Actinomycetota > Actinomycetes > Micrococcales > Microbacteriaceae > Microbacterium > Microbacterium sp. UCD-TDU. Next base: position 16,540 of record NZ_KB454448.1, on the reverse strand, counting down.
GGGCGCCGGCGGCAAGGGCACGCTCCAGTTCACGAACTGCTGGGGAATGGCCGCCGACAGCCCGAACCAGCAGGCAGCCCTCGACCTGGTGGAGTACCTCACGAGCGCCGACAGCCAGCTCGCCTTCTCGAAGGCCTTCGGCCCGATGCCGTCGATCAAGTCCGCCGCCGAGGACTGGACGTCGGCGAACCCGACCCTGGAGGCCTTCCTCGCCGGCGCGGACTACGCGCAGTTCCCGCCGAACCAGGCCGGAACCGCCGATGTCATCGCGGACTTCAACTCGCAGCTCGAGTCGCTGAAGACCACCGACCCGAAGACGATCCTCGACGCGGTGCAGTCGAACCTCGAAGCGGTCGTCGAGTAACCATGGCGGTCAAGGCAACGCCTCGTCGCGGCAGGGCCTCCGGGCTCCGCCGCGGCGAGGCGGCAGCCGGATGGCTGTTCACGGCCCCGGTGATCGTGATCCTCGGCGTCTTCCTCCTCATCCCCGTCGTGATGGCGCTCTGGGTGAGCGTCTCGGACTGGGCCGGACGCGGCAGCCCCCTCTCCGGATCGGTGTCGTTCGTCGGTGCAGACAACTTCGCCGCCGTGCTCACCGACGGCGGTCTCGCCACGAAGGACCTCGGCACGGCCCTGCGCAACAACGCGTGGTACGTCCTGCTGGTCGTCCCGCTGCAGACCGCCCTCGCGCTGTTCCTCGCCATCCTCGTCAACCGCGCCATGCTCCGCGGCCGCGGGTTCTTCCGCACGGCCTACTACTTCCCGTCCGTAACCAGCTCCGTCGCGATCACCGTGCTGTGGATGTTCCTCTTCACCGCGAGCGGAGCCGTGAACGACGTGCTCTCGTGGTTCGGCATCAACGGCCCCAACTGGTTCAACGATCCGCGCGGCATCCTCCGCCTCGCACTCGGCACGGTCGGCGTCGATGCCGGCCCCGCAGCCCTCACGCAGGGCGGCACGCTCGGGGTGTCGTGGTGGGAGTGGCTCGCGGGCCCCTCCGTCGCGATGAGCGCCTACATCCTGATGGCGATCTTCACGACCTCGGGCACGTTCATGCTCATCTTCCTCGCCGGCCTCCAGAACCTCGGCGCCGACGTCGACGAGGCCGCCATGATGGACGGCGCCAACGGTTGGCAGCGCTTCTGGCGCATCACCCTCCCTCAGCTGCGTCCGACGCTCTTCACCGTGCTCACCCTCGGTCTCATCGGCTGCTGGCAGGTGTTCGACCAGATCTACACGGGCACACGAGGAGCGCCCAGCAAGACGACGCTCACCCCGGCCTATCTGTCGTATCAGACCGCATTCCAGAACCAGGAGTGGGGGCAGGGGGCGGCGATCGCATTCATGCTCTTCGTGATCATCGTGATCTTCACGCTCCTGCAACGGTGGGTGCTGCGCGATCGGCCGGTCTCGAAGCGTCGCATCCGCGCCTACCAGTCCTCCTCGAAGGGAGCATCGTCATGAAACGGCTCTCCCCCAAGCAGTTGACCTGGCAGATCGCGCTCTACGCCCTGCTGATCGTCCTCGCGATCATCTACATCTACCCGTTCCTCATCCAGGTGGCGACGAGCTTCAAGACCGACGAGGATGCCGCCTCCAGCGGAGTCACGCTCATCCCCGAGGTCTGGACGTTCGCGGCGTACGAGCGGCTGTTCCGCAACTCCGACTTCCCGTCGTGGTTCGTCAACAGCGCGATCGTGACGATCTTCGTCACGATCGGCCGCGTGTTCTTCAACTCCCTCGCCGGGTACGCTCTCGCCCGGCTGCGCTTCCGCGGACGCGGTGTCGTCTTCGCGGCGCTGATCGCCGTGATGTCGGTGCCGGCCGTGGTGCTGCTGATCCCCAAGTTCCTCGTGATCAACCAGCTCGGCATCTTCAACTCCTATGCCGGGATGATCCTGCCGCTGCTCGTCGATGCGGCCGGGGTGTTCATCATGAAGAACTTCTTCGAGTCGATCCCCGAGTCGGTCGAGGAGCAGGCGCGGATCGACGGCGCCGGCACGTTCCGGCTGTTCTGGTCCGTGGTCCTGCCGATGGCGACGCCCGCCCTCGTGACGATCGTCATCCTGTCGTTCCAGGGCTCGTGGAACGAGCTCAGCCACTTCATCGTGTCGACCAACGACCCCGCGCTGACCACCCTCACCAAGGGCGTCGCGTCGCTGGCCAGCGGCGGACTCAGCCAGGGCACGCAGTACCCGCTCAAGCTGGCGGCGGCGCTCATCATGACGATCCCCGTCGCCGTGATGTTCTTCGTCTTCCAGCGCCGCATCATGAACTCCACAGAAGGAGCCGTCAAGGAATGACCCCCTCCCCGCCCCTCCAGCCGCTGCTGGACGACGCCATGATCATGCTCGAGGCGCCGACCCAGGCATGGTCTGACGACGTCGGCCGCATGGGCACCGCGCCGATCCACGGCATCTATCACGGCGACGTGCGACACATCCGGAGCATCGAGATCACGGTCGACGGCACCGCACTCGAGTCCATCGGCTGCGCTTCGCCGGTGCCGCAGCAGACGATCCTGACGGATCTGCTCCGAGGGCTCGACGACGGATCGGCCGATCCGAAGGTGCGGATGGACCGCGACCGGCGGATCGCCGCGGGCTCGTTCACCGAGCGGATCACGGTCGCCTCCCACCTGCTCACCGAGATCCCGGTGGCCATCACGGTGCGCGTCGTCCCCGACTTCGCGCCGATGCAGCAGGTCAAGGCCGGACTCGGCGCCGATGAAACGTGGAGTTGGGACGGATCCGTCTGCCGCGCGGGAGAGGCATCCTTCACGCTCACCGCCCCCGCGGCCACCGTGACGCACGACGCGGACGCGCTGGTGCTGCGGTGGGACGTGGTGGTGCCCCCGCGGGGATCCGTCGCCGTGGGCTGGTCGGCAGACCTCGATGACCCGAGCCTCGTGGTCACGGCCGCGCGGCCATCGCGTGCCCCGAGGCCCGAGACTCCCGCCGACTCACGTGCCGCGCGCTGGATGGAGCAGGCGATCGCCGACCTCTCCGCCCTGCGTCTCGCTCTTCCCGCACATCCGGAAGACGCTTTCTATGCCGCCGGTGCGCCGTGGTTCTTCACCCTCTTCGGGCGGGATTCGCTCTGGGCCGCGCGGCTCGCCCTCGCCGTCGACCCCGACATCGCGGCCTCGACACTGCGGGTGCTGGCCCGGCTCCAGGGCACCGCGCACGACGCATCGGCCGCCGAGGCGCCGGGCAAGATCGCCCATGAGCTGCGCAGCGGTGTGCTGTCGCTTCCCCACGAGGACGTGCATCTTCCCCCGCTGTACTACGGCACGGTGGATGCGACCCCGCTCTGGATCTGTCTGCTCGCCGATGCTCACGCGGGGGGGATGTCCGAACGCGAGGTGCGGGCACTGCTTCCCGCGCTGCGTGCGGCATTGACCTGGATGACGGTGCACGGCGACGCTTCGGGCAGCGGATTCATCGACTACGCAGATGAGTCGGGCCACGGGCTCGCGAACCAGGGGTGGAAGGACTCCGGCGACTCGATCCAGTGGCGCGACGGCCGCCTGGCCGAGGGGCCGATCGCCCTGAGCGAGGTACAGGGCTATGCGTACGAGGCGGCGATCCGCGGCGCAGACCTGCTCGACACCTTCGGCGAACCCGGTGCCGCCGAGCTCCGGGTCTGGGCCGCAGACCTCCGCGAACGCTTCCGCGCCGCGTACTGGGTGACCACGCCCGAGGGTCGCTACCCGGCGATCGCCCTCGATGCGCACGGCGCCCCGGTCGACACGCTCACGAGCAACATCGGCCACCTCATCGGCACCGGCATCCTCGATCCCGAAGAGGAGCAGGCGTGTGCTGCGCTCCTGACGGCACCGACCATGTCCAGCGGCTACGGCATCCGCACCATGTCGACCGGAGCCGCCGGCTATTGGCCGCTGAGCTATCACGGCGGCAGCGTGTGGGCGCATGACACCGCCATCGCCGTGCACGGCATGATGCGAGCCGGACTCGACGCCGAGGCGAAGATGATCGCGGGGCAGCTGCTCGACGTCGCAGAAGGCTTCGACTACCGCGTGCCCGAGCTGCATTCCGGCGATGCCCTGGTGCCCGGTGGCTCGCCGCTGCCCTACCCCGCGGCCTGCCGCCCGCAGGCGTGGTCGGCCGCCGCAGCCGTCGTCGTCACGCAGGCGCTCGGGTGATCCGGAGCGATCGGCTGAGCGTCCCGTGGCCTCAGCCGATCGCTCGCCCGTCCTTCCAGACCGCCCGCACGAGCGGAACGCCGGGTCGGTAGGCGAGGTGGATGCGGGTCGGCGCGTCGAGCAGCACGAGGTCGGCTCTGGCGCCGGGTGCGATCACGCCCACGTCGTCGCGGCGGAGCGCCTTCGCGCCCCCGGCGGTCGCCGCCCAGACCGCCTCGGCCGGGGTCATCCCCATGTCGCGCACGGCCACGGCGACGCAGAACGGCATCGACGAGGTGAAGCTCGACCCCGGGTTCGTGTCGCAGGCCAGGGCCACGGTCACTCCCGCATCGATCAGGCGGCGGGCGTCAGGATACGGTTGCCGCGTCGAGAACTCGACCCCCGGCAGCAGCGTGAGCACGGTGTCGGAGCCGGCGAGCGCGTCGACGTCGGCATCCGTCAGATAGGTGCCGTGGTCGATGGATGCCGCACCGAGCTCGACCGCCAGACGCACGCCCTCCCCCGGGCCGAGCTGGCTCGCATGCACCCGGGGCACGAGGCAGCGCGTGATGCCGGCTTCCAGCACCCGGCGTGACTGCGCCACCGTGAAGGCGCCGGTCTCGCAGAACACGTCGACCCACTTCGCGTGCGGTGCGCAGGCATCGAGCATGGGTCCGGTGACCAGATCGACGTACTCATCCGGCCGGTCGGCATACTCGGCGGGCACGACGTGTGCTCCGAGGAAGGTCACCTCGGGTGTCACCTCTGCGGCCAGGCGCACGAGACGCTCCTCGTCGGCGACGCTCAGCCCGTAGCCGCTCTTGATCTCGACGGTCGTCGTGCCCTGCGCGAGCATCTCGTCGAGGAAGCCGCGCAGGCGTGCGCGCAGCTCGTCATCAGTGGCGGCCCGGGTCGCGGCGACGGTCGAGCGGATGCCGCCGGCGGCGTACTTCTGCCCTGCCATTCGGGCCTCGAACTCGGCCGCGCGGTCGCCCGCGAAGACCAGGTGGCTGTGGCTGTCGACGAACCCGGGGATCACCGCACGCCCACCGGCGTCAACGACCTCATCGGCCTCCGGCGCGTCCGCGACGGCGCCCACCCAGGCGATCCGCTCGCCATCGATCAGCACCGCGGCATCGAGAACGGTCCCGGTGCGGTCGCCGCCGGTGGAGACGTTGGTGGTCAGTTCCGCGATGTTCGTGATGAGCGTCGACATGCCCTCACCCTCTCAGAGCATCGGCACGTTGAGGCCGCGCTCGCGCGCCACCTCACGGGCGTGCTCGTATCCGGCGTCGACGTGCCGCATCACTCCGGTGCCCGGATCGTTCGTCAGCACGCGCTCGAGCTTCTCCGCCGCGAGGGCGCTGCCGTCGGCGACCGTGACCTGACCGGCGTGGATGGAGCGGCCGATGCCGACGCCGCCACCATGGTGCAGCGATACCCAGGAGGCACCGGATGCCGTGTTGAGCAGGGCGTTCAGCAGGGGCCAGTCGGCGATCGCGTCGGAGCCGTCCTTCATGGCCTCGGTCTCGCGGTACGGCGATGCCACGGAGCCCGCGTCGAGGTGGTCGCGACCGATCACGATCGGGGCCGACAGCTCGCCCGAGGCGACCATCTCGTTGAACTTGAGCCCGGCGAGGTGGCGCTCCTTGTAGCCGAGCCAGCAGATGCGGGCGGGCAGCCCCTCGAAGTGCACCTTCTCCCCGGCCTTCTCGAGCCAGCGGTGCAGGGCGGCGTCCTCGGGGAAGAGCTCGGCGATGGCCCGGTCGGTCTTGTAGATGTCTTCCGGGTCGCCGGAGAGGGCAGCCCAGCGGAACGGCCCGCGTCCTTCCTCGAACTGCGGGCGGATGTACGCGGGCACGAACCCGGGGAACTCGAACGCCCGGTCGAACCCGCCCAGCTGCGCTTCGGCCCTGATCGAGTTGCCGTAGTCGAACACCGCGGCCCCCGCGTCCTGGAAGGCCACCATGGCCGCGACGTGTGCGGCCATCGATTCGCGCGAGCGGCGCGTGAACTCCTCCGGGTCGCGCGCGGCCTCGGCCTTCCAGTCCGCGACCGTGATGCCGAGCGGCAGGTAGGCGAGCGGGTCGTGGGCGCTGGTCTGATCGGTCACGATGTCGATCGGCACGCCGCGGCGCCGCAGCTCGGGGAAGACCTCGGCCGCGTTGCCGACCACGCCGACCGAGAGGGCTTCGCCCGCCTCCTTGGCGGCGACGACCCGGGCGACGGCCGCATCGAGGTCGGTCGTGTACTCGTCGAGGTAGCCGTGCTCCACGCGACGGGCGAGACGCGACTCATCCACGTCGACGATCAGCACCGCTCCGTCGTTCAGAGTCACGGCGAGCGGCTGGGCGCCGCCCATGCCACCGGCTCCACCGGTGAGGGTGAGGGTGCCGCGGAGCGAGTCACGGCCGAGCGAGCGGGCGACGGCGGCGAACGTCTCGTACGTGCCCTGCAGGATTCCCTGCGTGCCGATGTAGATCCAGGATCCGGCGGTCATCTGCCCGTACATGATGAGGCCGAGCTCTTCGAGCTTGCGGAACTCGGGCCAGTTCGCCCAGTCCCCCACCAGGTTGGAGTTGGCGATCAGCACACGCGGCGCCCACTCGTGGGTGCGGAACACTCCGACCGGCTTGCCCGACTGCACCAGCAGGGTCTCATCCGGTTCCAGCTCGTCGAGAGTGCGCACGATCGCGTCGTACGCCTCCCAGCTGCGCGCGGCCTTGCCGGTACCGCCGTAGACGACCAGGTCTTCGGGGTGCTCGGCGACCTCGGGATCGAGGTTGTTCATCAGCATGCGCTTGGCGGCTTCGGCGCCCCAGCTCTTCGCGGTGCGCTGGTTGCCGCGGGCGGCGCGGACGACGCGGGGTCCGGATGCGGTGGACTCAGCCATGGGTGTGCTCCTTTGCGATGCGGGCGACGGCGCCCGACTGGACGAGTGCGGTGACGGCTTCCATCTCGGGCGAGAGGAAGCGGTCGGGGCCGGGACCGGCGGCGACGGTGCGCACCAGGTCGCGCACGGCACCGGTCGCGGGTCCGGCCTGCAGCGGGGCGCGCAGGTCGAGGGCGCGCGCACCGGTGAGGATCTCGATCGCGAGCACGCGTCCGAGTCCGTCGATCGCGCGTCGCAGCTTGCGCGCGGCGGCCCATCCCATCGACACGTGGTCCTCCTGCATGGCGGACGACGGGATCGAGTCGACGGATGCCGGCACCGCGAGGCGCTTGAGCTCGGAGACGATTCCGGCGGCCGCGTACTGCGCGATCATGAGACCGGAGTCGACGCCGACCTCGTCGGCGAGGAACGGCGGGAGTCCGTGGCTGCGGGCCGGATCCAGCGCGCGGTCCGTACGACGCTCGGAAACCGAGGCGACGTCGGCGACCGAGATCGCGAGGAAGTCGAGGACGGCCGCGACGGGAGCGCCGTGGAAGTTGCCGTTGGACTCGATGCGACCGTCGAGGGTGATGACGGGGTTATCGATCACGCTGGCGAGCTCGCGCCCGGCGATCAGCGTCGCATGGGCGAGGGTGTCGCGCGCGGCGCCATGCACCTGGGGCGAGCAGCGCAGCGAATAGGCATCCTGCACCCGGCCGTCGTCCGGCCCCTTGTGGCTCGCGACCATGGGGGAGTCGCCGAGGAACGCGCGCAGGTTCGCCGCCGACGCGGACTGTCCCGTCTGGGCGCGCAGCGCCATCAGGTCGGCGGCGAACACGGCGTCGGTGCCGAGCTGCGACTCCACCGACATCGCCGCGGCGATGTCGGCGGTGAGCAGAAGGGTCTCCAGATCGTGGAGTGCCAGCACCAGCATGCCGAGCATGCCATCGGTGCCGTTGATGAGTGCCAGCCCCTCCTTCTCGACGAGGGTGAGCGGCTCGATGCCCGCGGCGGCGAGGGCATCGGATGCGGGAACCAGGGCGCCGGAGGCATCGCGCACGTCGCCTTCGCCCATCGTGGCCAGGGCGATGTGGGCGAGAGGGGCGAGGTCGCCCGAGCAGCCGAGCGAGCCGTACTCGCGCACCACGGGCGTGATGCCGGAGTTGAGCAGGGCCGCGTAGGTCTCGACGACGACCGGGCGGACGCCCGTGCGCCCGGAGGCGAGCGTCTGCAGGCGCAGGAGCTGAAGACCGCGGACGACCTCGCGCTCGACCTCGGCGCCCGTGCCGGCGGCGTGCGAGCGGATCAGGCTGGCCTGCAGCTGCAGGCGGCGGTCGGGAGCGATGAACGTGGTCGCGAGGGCCCCGAAGCCGGTGGAGACGCCGTAGTGCGGGTTCGGATCAGCCGCGAGGCCGTCGATCACGCGGCGGGTGTCGGCGACGCGTGCGAGCGCCTCCGCGTCGATCTGCACGGGCACATCGTGGCGGACGACGGCGACGACATCGGCGGGAGACAGCGGAGCCGCTCCGACCAGCACGGGGGCAAGTTCGGTCATGTTCTGATTCCACACCCGCGGTGTCGACGGGGATACCCGTTCGTGCGATGCTGTGTCTGTGATCCCAGACAGGAGTGCGGCCTCTCGCGCAGCCGAACCGCAGGTCCCGGCGGCCGAGAACACCCTCCGCATCCTCAGCTACCTCGCCGGACGCCCGGCTCCTGTAGCGGCTTCCGCGATCGCGCGCGAGCTCGACCTGCCGCGCTCCACGGTCTATCACCTGCTCACCACGCTGGCCGCGCACGGCTTCGTGCTGCATCTCCGCGAGGAGCAGAGATGGGGTCTGGGCACCTCGGCGTTCGAGCTGGCCGGCGGCTACACCCGCCAGCAGCCGCTCGCCCGACTCGGCCGACCACTGATCGCCGCGCTTTCCGACCGCCTGGGCGAGAGCGCCCACCTCGCCGTGATGAGCGGCGGCGACGTTCTCTACATCGTCGAGGAGCGCGCACCCCGCCGTCCCGCCCTCGTGACGGATGTCGGCGTACGCCTTCCTGCGCACCTCACCGCGAGCGGGCGGGCGATGCTGGCCGCCCTGCCCCGGGAACAGGTGCGCGCGCTGTATCCGAGCGCGTCGGCGTTCCCCGACCGCACGGGGCTGGGGCCGCGTCGCCCCGCAGAGCTGCGCGAGCTCCTGCGGGAAGTGCGGGCGCGCGGCTATGCGGTCGAGGACAGCGAGGTGGCAGACGGGCTCCGATCGGTCGGAGCCGTCGTGCGCGACCACACCGGCTGGCCGGTCGCCGCGGTGGCTGTCACCTGGGGCGGCGAGGGGCTCGACGAGCGGGCGCTCGCGGATGCCGTCATCGACACCGCGGGGGTCCTGGAGTCGCGGATCAAGCGGTGAACAGACGTGTCGCAGGCTTGCGACAACTCCGCGACAGTATCGCCACACCGGCTGGATACGCTCGATCCATGACCACCGCCGCACGCATCGCCTCGTCTGCCTCCCGCCGTCGCCGCCAGGGCGTCGCACTCGGACTCCTGGCCTCCCTCGTCGTCACCGGGTGTGCCGCGACGCCGCCGAGCGCCCCGAAGCCGAGCGGCGCCCCGACGTCGCCCGATGCCCCGACTTCCGCCGTCGCCACCGTTCCCGGATACGACGTGGGCCAGTTCCCGCCCGTGCCGCTGTTCGTCCTGCCCGACCTCTCGCTGCTGGACTCGTCGGCATCCGCCTTCGCGATCGAGGTCAACGATGCGCTCGCCGACATCCCCGGGGTCACGGCGACACCGGCGCACTGCGATGCCACCGGGAATGTGATCTCCGGCAACGGCACCGCGCTGCTGTACGGCGACGGATCCGGCACCTTCACGGGGCCGGACGGAACCGTGCAGAACTTCGGTGATGGATCGGGCACCTCCACGATCAACGGCGTCACGATCCAGAACTTCGGCGACGGGTCGGGCAACTACACCGACGGCGCGGTCACGATCCAGAACTTCGGCGACGGATCCGGCAACTACACCGATGCGACCAAGACCGTGCAGATCTTCGGCGACGGCTCCGGCAACTACTCCGACGGCGACGTGACCATCCAGAACTTCGGCGACGGATCCGGCAACTACGAAGCCGGGGCCGTGACCATCCAGAACTTCGGCGACGGATCGGGCAACTACACCAGCCGCGACATCACCATCCAGAACTTCGGCGACGGCACGGCACAGGTGAACGGCGAGCGGGTGAAGGCCGACCCGTTGCCGGTCGTCCCCACGCTCGGGGTGTTCCCGCCGTTGGGTACGCTCGCCCCGTTGGAGTCCTGCGGCACGACCCTCACATTCGAGGACGGGGTGCTGTTCGACTTCGACAAGAGCGACATCCGCGCCGATGCGGCCGCCACGCTGGATGCCGTGGCCGACGTTCTCGCCACGCTCGAGGTCGCGCAGGCCTCGGTGTCGGGCCACACGGACGCCATCGGATCGGATGCCGAGAACCAGACGCTGTCGGAGGATCGCGCGGATGCGGTGGTCGACGGCCTCCAGGACCGCGGGGTCGGCACGGCGCTCAGCGCCGAGGGCTTCGGGGAGTCCCGCCCTGTCGCCGCGAACGAGATCGACGGCGTCGACAACCCCGCGGGGCGCCAGCTCAACCGACGCGTCGAGATCTTCATCCCGGCGACCTTCTGACACGAGAAGATGGATGCCATGCGCGCTGCACGCCGGCACATCGCCGCGATCACTCCCGTGGTGATCGCGGCGCTGCTGCTCACCGGATGCACGGTCCGCATCATCGATCCCTCCGCAGACGAGGCCCGCTCGCCGGCGCCGCAGGAGGCCGGCCCCGCACCGCAGGACGAGACCACGCCGCGCGCGACCTCGTCACCGGGCGAGGGGACAGAGGCGGCGCCACCGGCGCTCTCCGCACCGAACGCGGCCGAACGCGAGCGGCTGATCGCTGCGGCCACGATCACGATGACCTGCCCGAGCGGCCCGCTGGACCACGACGGCGCCGTGGTGCGCGTCGAGGGGTCGTGCGCGAGTCTGGTGATCGACATCGATGCGGGCGTCGTGATCGCCGACGACGTCGATGAACTCCTGCTCCGCGGTTCCGGCACCGTCGTCTATGCCGGGACGATAGGCACAGCGACCGTGTCGGGGAGCGCCAACGAGGTGTACTGGACGGGGCCGACACCGACGCTGCAAGACGACGGCAGCGCGAACTCCCTCGGGCGGGGCTGATGATCACCGAACAGACCGAGCGCCCCCGCATCCTGCTCGTCGACGACGACGAGGCGATCACCGGGGCACTGGCCGCGTTCCTGGGGAGGAGCGGCTTCGACGTGCGCGTCGCCGAAGACGGGCGCGCGGGTCTGGCCGAGGTGGAGCGCAAGGTGCCCGACCTGGTGGTGTGCGACGTGATCATGCCCCACGTCGACGGACGCGAGTTCGTCCGTCGCATCCGGGGCCGACAGCTCTGGCTCCCCATCATCCTGCTCACCCAGGTCGGCGAGTCGTGGGAGCGCAGCGCGGCTCTCGACGAGGGCGCCGACGACTATCTGAACAAGCCCTTCGATCCGCACGAGCTGATCTCGCGCATCCGCGCCGTGCTGCGTCGAAGCTCGCAGGGCGCCGGCTCCCTCCGGGGCTCGCAACGGCTGCAGGCCCTGGACATCACGCTGGATCGCACCGCGCGTCGCGTGTGGAGGGGAGACACCGAGCTCACCCTCACCCCGAAAGCACTCACGCTGCTGGAGTACCTGATGCTGCATCCGCAAGAGGTGCACACGCGAGAGCGGCTCCTGTCGGCACTGTGGGGCTTCGACTTCGCCTCGTCGAGCCGCGCCGTCGACCACCGCATCGCCGAGCTGCGCCGGGTGCTCGGCGACTCCGCAGGAGACGCGCGCCTCATCGAGACCGCGCAGAGCATGGGCTACCTGTTCATTCCACGGGTGGTGGGCGCATGACCGACCGCAGGGGCGTGGCACTCGGGGTGGCCTCCGCCGTGCCGGTCGGGGTGTGCGCCCTCGCCGCGGGGGTGATGACTGCAGCCGGCGACCAGCGCCTTCTCGCGATCGACCTCGCGCTGCCAGGTGCCGTGGTGCTCGCGGGTGCCCTCGTCTCCGCCGTTCCGGCGATCATGCTGGTCATTCACCGCACGCGGCGTCGTGAGCGCGCCAGGATGCAGAAGGCCGTGGCCGATGCCGCCGCGCAGGCCGCACAGACCGAGCACGCGAATCACCAACGGTTCCTTGCGCGGCTCGATCATGAGTTGAAGAACCCACTGACCGCGATCCGGGCGACGGCGGCCGCAGCTGCCGCGCAGGATGGATCCTCACTCGATGAGTGGCGGGTGGTGGACACACAGGCGACCAAGCTGAGCGCTCTGGTGCGGGACCTGCGCAAACTCGCGGAGCTGGAGACGCGCCCCTTGGAGCTCGAGATGGTCGATCTCGAGCAGGTGCTCAGCGAGGCCGTCGCGGCGTTGGCTGCCCACAACCCTGCGGCAGGCGCACGGATCGCGTTGACGGTCACCCGAGTGCCGTGGCCCGTGCCACCGCTCCAGGCAGACCTCGATCTGCTGTCGCTAGCGATCGACAACGTGCTGTCGAACGCTGCCAAGTACTCGGCGCAGGGTCCGATCGAGGTGCGGCTGCGCGAACAAGACGGCTGGGCTGTCATCGACGTCGCGGATGCCGGCCGGGGAATCCCCGCGGGGGATCTGCCGACGGTCTTCGATGAGCTCGCGCGGGCCCAGAACGCACGAGACGTCACGGGCTCAGGCATCGGGCTCACGCTCGTCGCCGCGGTGATGCGGCATCACGGCGGGGATGTGTCGATCCGCTCCGCCGAGGGCGCCGGCACGGTCCTCACGCTGCGTCTTCCGATCCGCCGTTGAGCTGAACGCTCCCTCGACGTGCGACGTTGACGAAAAAGAGCCACCCCCTGCGGGATGGCTCTTGCTTCTGTTTCGTACGCACTCGCGTGTAAACGCAAAATGGCCACCCAACGATGGGTGGCCATTTTGACTAAAAGGAGTCCGGCGGTGTCCTACTCTCCCACAGGGTCCCCCCTGCAGTACCATCGGCGCTGTGAGGCTTAGCTTCCGGGTTCGGAATGTAACCGGGCGTTTCCCTCNCGTGTAAACGCAAAATGGCCACCCAACGATGGGTGGCCATTTTGACTAAAAGGAGTCCGGCGGTGTCCTACTCTCCCACAGGGTCCCCCCTGCAGTACCATCGGCGCTGTGAGGCTTAGCTTCCGGGTTCGGAATGTAACCGGGCGTTTCCCTCACGCTATGGCCGCCGAAACACTATTGATGTTTCAATCAAACACATAACAAAGTCATTGTTGTTATGCGGTTCTCGACCGTACATCGAGAACCACTCAGTGGACGCGTAGCACCAACAAACGGTGTGTTATCAAGTCATCGGCTTATTAGTACCAGTCAGCTGCATGCATTACTGCACTTCCACATCTGGCCTATCAACCCAGTAGTCTGGCTGGGAGCCTCTCACCCGAAGGTATGGAAATCTCATCTTGAGGCCGGCTTCCCGCTTAGATGCTTTCAGCGGTTATCCATCCCGAACGTAGCTAATCAGCGGTGCTCCTGGCGGAACAACTGACACACCAGAGGTTCGTCCAACCCGGTCCTCTCGTACTAGGGTCAGATCCTCTCAAATTTCCTACGCGCGCAGCGGATAGGGACCGAACTGTCTCACGACGTTCTAAACCCAGCTCGCGTACCGCTTTAATGGGCGAACAGCCCAACCCTTGGGACCTACTCCAGCCCCAGGATGCGACGAGCCGACATCGAGGTGCCAAACCATGCCGTCGATATGGACTCTTGGGCAAGATCAGCCTGTTATCCCCGAGGTACCTTTTATCCGTTGAGCGACAGCGCTTCCACAAGCCACTGCCGGATCACTAGTCCCGACTTTCGTCCCTGCTCGACCTGTCAGTCTCACAGTCAAGCTCCCTTGTGCACTTACACTCGACACCTGATTGCCAACCAGGTTGAGGGAACCTTTGGGCGCCTCCGTTACTTTTTGGGAGGCAACCGCCCCAGTTAAACTACCCACCAGGCACTGTCCCTGAACCGGATTACGGTTCGAAGTTAGATATCCAGAGTGACCAGAGTGGTATTTCAACAATGACTCCACACGAACTAGCGTCCATGCTTCAAAGTCTCCCACCTATCCTACACAAGCCACACCGAACACCAATACCAAGCTGTAGTAAAGGTCACGGGGTCTTTCCGTCCTGCTGCGCGTAACGAGCATCTTTACTCGTAATGCAATTTCGCCGAGTTCGCGGTTGAGACAGTTGGGAAGTCGTTACGCCATTCGTGCAGGTCGGAACTTACCCGACAAGGAATTTCGCTACCTTAGGATGGTTATAGTTACCACCGCCGTTTACTGGGGCTTAAATTCTCAGCTTCGCCTTGCGGCTAACCGGTCCTCTTAACCTTCCAGCACCGGGCAGGCGTCAGTCCGTATACATCGTCTTGCGACTTGGCACGGACCTGTGTTTTTAGTAAACAGTCGCTACCCACTAGTCTCTGCGGCCTCCAAACGCTTTCGGGAGTAAATCCCTATACGCCGAAGGCCCCCCTTCTCCCGAAGTTACGGGGGCATTTTGCCGAGTTCCTTAACCACGATTCTCTCGATCTCCTTGGTATTCTCTACCTGACCACCTGAGTCGGTTTGGGGTACGGGCGGCTAGAACCTCGCGTCGATGCTTTTCTTGGCAGCATAGGATCACCCACTTTTTATCCGCATCGTGTCTCAGCCTATGTGAATCGCGGATTTGCCTACGACTCGGCCTACGCACTTGCACCAGGACAACCATCGCCTGGCTTGGGCTACCTTCCTGCGTCACACCTGTTAATACGCTAACCGCACCAGAATGGGGTCGTGCGCTAGGCCCAGAGCGTCACCCCGAAGGGATCAGTCACTGGGATTCAGACACTTAGCACTACTGGATTAGCTTGGGCGGTTCTTCGCCGGTACGGGAATATCAACCCGTTGTCCATCGACTACGCCTGTCGGCCTCGCCTTAGGTCCCGACTTACCCAGGGAAGATTAGCTTGACCCTGGAACCCTTGGTCTTTCGGAGGACGTGTTTCTCACACGTCATTCGCTACTCATGCCTGCATTCTCACTCGTGTAGCCTCCACGGCTGGTTTACACCGCCGCTTCGCTGGCCACACGACGCTCTCCTACCCATCAACACGGCTGGACCACGAAGGCCTACCAATAATGTCAATGCCACAACTTCGGTGGCGTGCTTGAGCCCCGTTACATTGTCGGCGCGGAATCACTTGACCAGTGAGCTATTACGCACTCTTTCAAGGGTGGCTGCTTCTAAGCCAACCTCCTGGTTGTCAAGGCAACTCCACATCCTTTCCCACTTAGCACGCGCTTTGGGACCTTAGTTGGTGGTCTGGGTTGTTTCCCTCTCGACTATGAAGCTTATCCCCCACAGTCTCACTGCTGCGCTCTCACTTACCGGCATTCGGAGTTTGGCTGACGTCAGTAACCTTGTAGGGCCCATCGGCCATCCAGTAGCTCTACCTCCGGCAAGAAACACGCAACGCTGCACCTAAATGCATTTCGGAGAGAACCAGCTATCACGAAGTTTGATTGGCCTTTCACCCCTATCCACAGCTCATCCCCTCAGTTTTCAACCTAAGTGGGTTCGGTCCTCCACGACGTCTTACCGTCGCTTCAACCTGGCCATGGATAGATCACTTCGCTTCGGGTCTAGGACATGCGACTGAATCGCCCTATTCAGACTCGCTTTCGCTACGGCTACCCCACACGGGTTAACCTCGCCACATATCGCTAACTCGCAGGCTCATTCTTCAAAAGGCACGCTGTCACCCCTACTAAGGAGGCTCCAACGGTTTGTAAGCAAACGGTTTCAGGTACTATTTCACTCCCCTCCCGGGGTACTTTTCACCTTTCCCTCACGGTACTTGTCCGCTATCGGTCATCTGGGAGTATTTAGGCTTATCAGGTGGTCCTGACAGATTCACACGGGATTTCACGGGCCCCGTGCTACTTGGGATACTCTTCGCGCCAAGAGAGGCATTTCGACTACGGGGTTGGCACCCTCTATGACCGGCCTTTCAAGACCGTTCGTCTATACCTTCTTGTAACGCCGCCACCTCGGCAGAGATGACTGAAAAGTCCCACAACCCCCAACGTGCAACGCCTGCCGGCTATCACACACGCTAGGTTTAGCCTGTTCCGGTTTCGCTCGCCACTACTAACGGAATCGCGGTTGCTTTCTCTTCCTGTGGGTACTGAGATGTTTCACTTCCCCACGTTCCCTCTACCCGCCCTATATATTCAGGCGGGAGTCACTAGGTCGGCACGCCGCCCAGCGGGGTTTCCCCATTCGGACACCCTCGGATCAAAACTTGCTTATCAGTTCCCCGAGGCTTATCGCAGATTGCTACGTCCTTCTTCGGCTCCAGATGCCAAGGCATCCACCGTTTGCTCTTAAAGACTTGAAATCACATGAGTTTGAATCA
>NZ_AOSO01000005.1:0-586358 GCF_000340625.1 Microbacterium sp. UCD-TDU | reverse complement strand
TGCTGACCAAAGAGACAAATTCATTGCTGACTTCATCCATTGCCAACCCCCCGGAAGGGATTGGTCTTTGATCCAAAGGAATTCTCAACTAGCCGAAGCTAGACGAGGATAATTTGGCATTTGACAAGTGCACGCTGTTGAGTTCTCAAGGATCGGACGCTCCCACGACCCAGCCATCACAGCCAGGCCCGAAGGGCAACTTCTCTATCTTACCCACCTCGACTCGCTTGTCAATTCGGCGCGCCGTGCGAATCGAAGATCCGCAGCACTGCTGATGACAGCCACAGAAGAGGTGGAGTCCCTATCCTAGACGCAAGCGCCTGTTCTCTCAAGTGAGAGTGGATGGGGAGTGGTTCTCCGCTTGAGGGGGGTGAAGCTCTTGGCTCCTCCGCTTCCCTGTGGGGCGAACAAGTAATAAGTTACGTGGATCCGCGGCGTCTGGCAAATCGGGCCACACCGCCCGGGCGTGTCGCCCCGACCCTGCACTCGTTTTCCGCCGGATCAGCGAAGGTTTCTGCTCCGCGCTCGCCTCGGAGTACGATCGCGCCATGCCTGCGCCCTCCGATGATCGTCGCTCCCCTCGCGCATCCGCGAACGGAGAAGCGGACGAAGGTGGACAGCGTCGCGGGGGTGTCGATCTGCTCGCCCGCGTGCAGCGCGAGCTCGGCCTCGCGGGCGCGGAGGTGCCCTCTCCCCCGCACCGTGCCGTCCCTCTCCCCTCCCGATTGGCCACCGCTGATCTCGCCTGGGCGAGCGTCGGCGCAGCGATGCTCGCTGCGCGGCGCTCCCCCGCATCCCTCGACCCCGAGCGCATCGCCACGGCCTACCGGAGTGACAGGGTTCTCACCATCAGTGGCGAGGCTCCCCCTGTCTGGTCCGTGTACTCAGGCTTCTGGCGAACGTCGGACGGATGGATACGCACCCACGGGAACTACCCGCACCATGCGGCCGGCCTGCGCGCGGGGCTGCGTCTTCGGGACGATGCCGCAGTCGACGCTGTTCGCGATGCGCTCGGAGAGCGGACGACCACGGCCGCGGTCGCCGACATCACGACCGCGGGCGGTCTGGCGGTCGCGGTCGCCGCGGAGGAGCCCGCCGCCGATCGCGCACTCCGCGAGCACCCGCTGCTCGAGCTCGTTCGCATCGACACGACACCCTCTTCGCATGCGCCCCGGGCGGCGGCTTCGACGCCGCCGGCTTCACTGCCCCTCCAGGGCATGCGCGTACTCGATCTCACGAGAGTCATCGCTGGTCCGGTCTGTTCACGCACGCTCGCCATGCTCGGTGCCGACGTGATGCGTATCGATCCCCCACATCTGCCTGAGCCGGAGTGGCAGCACCTCGACACCGGACACGGCAAGCGATCCGCGGTGCTGGACGCGCGCACGTCTCGGCTGCAGGAGTTGCTCGCACACGCCGATGCCGTCGTACTCGGCTACCGCCCCGCTGCTCTCGACAGGCTCGGGCTCCAGCCGGAAGTGCTCGCGCGCCGATATCCGCGTCTGGTCGTCGCGCAGCTCAGCGCGTGGGGCGTGGAGAATCCCGAGCGGGCAGGGTTCGACAGCCTCGTCCAGGCGGCGAGCGGAATCTCGTTCATCGAGTCGGCGGACGGCGACCGCCCCGGAGCGCTTCCGGCCCAGGCTCTCGACCACAGCGCCGGCTACCTGCTCGCTGCGGCGGTGACCGCTCTGCTGTGCCGCCGCGCGCAGGAGAAAGGTTCGTGGATCGTGCGCACCTCACTCCGTCGAGTCGCGGCGGAACTGCTCGGGATGCCCCGCAGCGGAGAACCCGCAGCCGAAGTCGAGTTCGACACACGACCGCATGTGGCGCGATTCGATGTCGACGGAACGGCTCTCGTCACCGCTCGTCCTGCGCTGGCGGGCTTCGAGTATCGGGCGCCGCACAGGTGGGGTTCGGATCAGCCCACCTGGTGACGGCGTCCGCGCATCGAGAGGACGAGGCAGAGCACGAACGTGATCGCACCCCAGATCGCACACGCCGGCGGGAGAACCCGGTAGGCGAGATGCTGAACCGTGAACTGCGCATCCAGCGGACCGAAGACGACGAGTCCTCCGACCCACGCGCCGACCAGGATCACGGGGAGCGAGGACCACCATGCCACGCGCATCCACGTCGGCGAAGACTGCACAACGGTCGGTCGCGGGGCCTGTCGACGAAGCCACAGCAATGCCCAGATGCCGATGATCGCGAGGCCGATCAGACTCGACCCGTGCTGCAGCCACTTGAATCCGGGGAGCGGGCCCCACATCTCCTCGAGTCCGGGAATCGCCTGGACACCCCAGCGTCCCTCATGCGTGAAGAGGTCCCACACGATGTGCGAGAGCACTCCGAGCACGAACGACACGGCGAGCAGGAACGGATACGCGCGCTTCTGCCCGACGCCGACCGCCGACCGCACCGCGGCGAGACCCCTGTCATCCCAGTCATCGGGCAGGCGCCGCGCCAGCCACAGCGGAACCAGCTCGGGAACCGCCGGTCGCAGGACGACGCGCCAGATCAGGAACAACGCGAACGCGAGCAGTGCGGTCCACACGACATTGCCGAACGTGTGGGTGAACGAGTAGTTCAGCCCGACGCCGCGCACGAACAGCGGGAGATCAGGTGTCATCGCGCCGATCGCGATCGCCGCCGGCACCAGCGGCGTGCGGACGAACGGCAGCGCGACCAGTGCGTGGCTGGGAGTGAACGGCATCCGTCGCTGCTATCCGCTGGCCGGGGACTCAGCCGAGGAAGACGCCGGCGAGGGTCTTCTTGCCGCGGCGGAGTACGGACACGCCGCCGGGAAGTGTGCCCTGAACCGTGGCTGCCTCGTCTTCGACGCGTTCGCCGTCGAGCGTGACACCGCCCTGGGTGATCGCGCGCCTCGCCTCGGAGATGCTCGCAACGAGCCCGGTCTCGACCAGCGCCTCGACCACCGGAGTACCGGCGGCGACCGTAGCGTGCGGGAGCTCTTCGAGCGCAGTGCGGAGCGTGTCCGCATCCAGTGCAGTCAGATCTCCCTGACCGAACAGCGCCTCGGATGCCGCGATCACGGCCGCAGCCGCCTCGACACCGTGCACTGTCGCGACCACCTCGAGCGCAAGGCGCTTCTGGGCAGCGCGACGGAACGGCTCCGTGGCCACGAGTTCCGCGTACTCCTCGATCTCGGCCCTGCTGAGGAATGTGAAGACCTTCAGGCGGTCGATCACGTCGTTGTCCGCCGTGCTCAACCAGAACTGGTACATCCGGTACGGACTGCACATCTCGGCGTCGAGCCAGATGGCATTGCCCTCGCTCTTGCCGAACTTGGTGCCGTCGCTGTTCGTGATCAGCGGGGTGCCGATGGCATGCACCGACACTCCCTCGGAACGACGGATGAGGTCGGTGCCGCTGGTGAGGTTGCCCCACTGATCCGACCCGCCCGTCTGCAGCACGCAGTCGTACTGCCGGTACAGCTCGAGGAAGTCCATGCCCTGGAGGATCTGGTAGCTGAACTCGGTGTAGCTGATGCCCTCGTCGGAGTTCAGTCGCGCTGCGACCGCATCCTTCTTGAGCATCGTGCCGACGCGGAAGTACTTGCCGATCTCGCGCAGGAAGTCGATCGCACTCAACGGTGCGGTCCAGTCGAGGTTGTTGACGATGCGGGCGGCGTTGTCACCCTCGAAGCTGAGGTAGCGCTCGACCTGCGCCCGCAGGCGTCCGACCCACTCCTCGACGGTCTCCCGCGTGTTCAGCGTGCGCTCGGCTGTGGGACGCGGGTCGCCGATGAGTCCGGTCGATCCGCCGACGAGACCGAGCGGCTTGTGGCCGGCGAGCTGGATGCGACGAAGAGTCAGCAGCTGCACGAGGTTGCCGAGGTGCAGGCTCGCCGCCGTCGGGTCGAACCCGCAGTAATACGTGATGGGCTCTCCCGCGAGCAGGGCGCGCAGCGCCTCCTGGTCGGTGGACACATGGACCAGGCCACGCCATACGAGTTCGTCCCACACGTTCTCGAACGTGGGGTCGATCGCCTGGGGTGCGGTCGTCAGAGCGGGAGTTGACACGCGTTCCAGGCTATCAGCGCACCGCAGCTCAGCTGTGCGCGGCCCACCACACGAGAAACGCCGCGCTGAGCGCGATCACCCAGCTCACCAGGCTGCCGACGAGGAAATACTCGGCACGGGCACCGGTCTCGCCGTCGCGGGAGATCTCGGGGAAGCGGACGATGCCCTTCGCCGCGAGCATCGCAGCCAGGATCGGATAGGCCGCAGCGAGCGTGAGGATCAGGACGAGGATGCGCTCCAGGGGTCCGATCAGTCTCCCGCCCTTGAATCCGCTGCGCGGGTCGCGCGGCGCCAGCGCCACATCCGTGGCGGCGTCTCCCCCGGTGGCGGTGTCGGTGGCGGCGTCTCCCCCGGTGGCGGCGTCGCTCCCCGCATCGGCGGCCGCCGCGACTTCGGCGCCCACGGTGGTGGGCGCCGAAGTCGGGGCCGGAGTCGGGGCCGACATCGGGTCGGTGGGACGCCAGGTGTGCTCACCGTCGAGCGCCGCACGCACCACGAGGTTCGAGGACTCGAGGAGGAAGACTCCGGCACCCAAGGCCAGCATCGCGAGATCGAAAGGGACCTCTCCGAACGGCGATCGGAGTTGCCAGGTCGCGCCGATCAGACCGACGTCGGAGCGCGCACCGAGCCAGACGACGGCGCCGACGCTCACGACGGCGAGCAGCACGGCGGGCCAGAACCCCAGCGGCGCGGCGCGTTCGGTGGGCATGCACCACACCCAGAGCGCTCCGATGACGAGCGCGAGAACCATGGGCAGGAGGGCATCGCTGACGCTGCCGAGCAGCAGGAGGATGACGGCGACGGAGAGGTAGCCGATCCATCGACGCGGTGCGAACTGACGCACCAGGTCGGCCGCGCCGACCGCCAGGAGGATGAATCCGGCGACGATCATGCGCGTTCCCCTCGGAGTGCGGCGACGCCCTCGATGAGAGCCGCCGTGCCGGCGGTGCGCAGAGACTTCGAGACGCTGGGCTGCGTGATGCCTTCTTCGGCCGCGAGTTCCTGCTGCGATCGTCCGAGCAGACGGCCGTAGGTCAGGCGCCGTTCGCGCTCGCTCATCGCACCGACCAGCTCGTCGCGGACGAGGAGGTAGGCGTTCGAGGCGGCGATCGTGCTCTCCATGACCTCATCCTGCCGGGGGGCTCCGACAATCCAGGTCCGCGTGCGTGGCACGGAACGTCCCTCGCGCGCGTGCACGGTCTCGATCGCGGCCCGAGCCGCGTACCACCCCGGTCCATCGGCGAGCTCGCCATGGACGGATTCGACCGGCCGCACCTCGCCCACTCCGATGCCGAACCGGAAGGCGATGCCGTCGGGCAGTCTCAGCTGGATCATCAGGAGCGACACCATCGCGTCACCCAGGTCGAGGTAGACACCCTGCTGCTCGTCTCCTACGGTGGGCGTGAGCGGCTGCGTCGCCAGCGGGAGATCGGCCTCGACTCCGGCGATGGTGTCGTCGAGGACGCGTTGCGCGGCAGTGCGATCGTCGAGCCGCCGAGAGCCCACGATGTCAGCGAGTACCGCGATGACCATGGGATAACCGTAACACGAATAACTCTCGACTTATGCTCTATTCGGCTATATGTTGAGAACATGCCTGAATCGCACATCATCCCCTGGTCCGACGGAACCTGGACGAACGCTCCTGCCTCCCCCTCCGAGCTGCCGGCCGGATCCGAACACCTCGACGTCACGGCTGTGGAGGGCAGCGACGCCTGGCGGCACACCGCCTACGGCTTCGTGCACGACACCGAACACGCGCTGCTCGCCCCGCTCACCGTCGGAGAGGCGATGGAGGTCTCGTTCCGCGCGCCGTGGGACGGCCAATTCGACCAGGCAGGGGTGTTCGTGCGCATCGACGACGAGCACTGGATCAAGACCGGTCTCGAATACGCCGACGACCATCTCGGCCTCGGCGCGGTGGTCACCGCCGGAGGCTCCGACTGGTCGGTCGGCCACGTCGACGAGTGGCTCGAGAGCGAGATCACGGTGCGGGTCAGTCGCTGGGCGGACTCGCTGATCGTGCGCGCTCGCGCCGACGACGGCCCCTGGCGTCTCGTCCGGGTGGCGCCGTTCGACGGACAGGCCACGGCTTGGGCCGGACCCTTCCTCGCGGCGCCGACCCGCACCGGACTCACGGTGCGTTTCACCCGATGGGAGCGGTCGGCGGCCGACACCGAGCTGCACTGAGCTGCGGGCGGCCGCCGACTCGCGCGGCTAGAGCCCGAGGGCGTGGGCGGCAGCCTGCGCGCGCGCGACGAGCTCGGCCCGCTGCTCCGCGACCCGGACCGGGGCGGTACCGCCGACGCCGGTCCGGGACGCGACCGATCCCTCGATCGTGAGGACTTCACGCACCTCGGGCACGAGATGCGCAGACACCGAGAGCAGCAGATCGTCGGAGGCGTCCTCCAGACCGATCCCCTGCTCCTCGCACGCACGCACGAGCGCGCCCGAGATCTCATGGGCGTCGCGGAACGGCACGCGACGCTTCACCAGCCACTCCGCGACATCGGTCGCGAGGGAGAAGCCCTGCGGTGCCAGCGCCGCCATGCGCTCGGTGTCGAAACGCAGCGTCGCGATCATGCCTGCGAAAGCGGGAAGCACGACCTCGAGCGTCTGCACCGAATCGAACACCGGCTCCTTGTCCTCCTGCAGATCGCGGTTGTACGCGAGCGGGAGGCCCTTGAGGGTGGCCAGCAGCCCCGAGAGGTTGCCGATGAGGCGCCCGGACTTGCCCCGCGCGAGCTCCGCGATATCGGGGTTCTTCTTCTGCGGCATGATGCTCGACCCGGTCGAGTAGCCGTCGTCGAGAGTGACGAAGCCGAACTCGCGGGTGTTCCAGAGGATGATCTCCTCGGACAGGCGCGAGATGTCGACGCCGGTCATCGCCGTGATGAAGGCGAACTCCGCCACCACATCGCGGGCGGCGGTGCCGTCGAGCGAGTTCTCGGCGGGGCGGTCGAGGCCCAGCTCGGTCGCCACGAGTGCAGGATCGAGGCCGAGCGTGGAACCGGCCAGCGCTCCCCCGCCGTAGGGCGAGACACCGGCGCGGCGACGCCAATCCACGAGCCTCTCGAGCTCGCGCACCAGCGGCCAACCGTGCGCCTGGAGGTGGTGGGCGAGCAGCACCGGCTGCGCATGCTGCAGGTGCGTGCGTCCGGGGAGGATCGCTCCCGGGTGCGCCTCGGCCTGGGCGACCAGCGCATCGATCACCCGCAGGATGTCGCGGGCGATCACTCGCGCGTGGTCGATCAGATACATGCGCACGAGAGTGGCGATCTGGTCGTTGCGGCTGCGACCGGCGCGCAGGCGTCCACCCAGCTCCGGTCCCAGCTCGGCGATCAACGCCTGCTCGAGTGCGCCGTGCACGTCCTCATCCGTCGGCGCAGGGCGCAGGGTGCCGTCGGCGACCTTGCGCGCCACGGCATCCAGTCCCTCGTGCATCCGCTGCGCCTCATCGGGTTCGAGGTACCCGGCTGCGGCGAGCGCGGTGGCGTGAGCATGCGAACCGGCGATGTCGTACGGCGCGAGGATCCAGTCGAAATGCGTGGAGCGGCTCAGCTCCACCAGCTCGGGCGAGGGGCCCGTGGCGAAGCGGGCACCCCAGAGCGCGCCCTCGTTGGTGCCTTCGTGCGTCGAATCGCTCATCACGCGTCCTTCTTGCCGAGAAGCCAGACCAGGAGCGCCTTCTGCGCGTGCAGCCGGTTCTCCGCCTCGTCCCACACCACGCTCTGCGGACCGTCGATCACGCTGGAGTCGACCTCGTAGCCGCGGTCGGCGGGGAGGCAGTGGATGAAGATCGCCTCGGGGTCTGCCAGGGCCATCGTCTCGGGGGTGACCTTGTAGCCGCCCAGATCGCGGATGCGCGCGATCTTCTCCTCTTCCTTGCCCATCGAGACCCAGGTGTCGGTCACGACGACGTCGGCACCGGCAGCGGCCTCGACCGGATCGGTGTAGAGCGTGATCGAACCACCGGTCTCGGCGGCACGGCGATCGGCCGCCTCGATGACATCGGCGCGAGGGGCGTAGTCCTCCGGTGAGGCGATCCGCACGTGCATTCCCGCCGTGACCCCGGCGAGGGCGTACGAGTGCGCCATGTTGCTCTGCCCATCACCGAGGAAGGTGAGCGTGAGCCCCTTCAGGTCGCCCTTGTGCTCACGGATGGTGAGCAGGTCGGCGAGCAGCTGGCAAGGGTGGAAGTCGTCGGAGAGCGCGTTGATGACCGGCACCCGAGTGCCTTCGGCCATCTCCTCGAGCCCGGACTGCGCGTAGGTGCGCCATA
Source organism: Microbacterium sp. UCD-TDU (assembly GCF_000340625.1). Lineage (NCBI taxonomy): Bacteria > Bacillati > Actinomycetota > Actinomycetes > Micrococcales > Microbacteriaceae > Microbacterium > Microbacterium sp. UCD-TDU. The sequence goes on along the minus strand of NZ_AOSO01000005.1, from coordinate 578,033 downwards.
CGATGGCGGCGACCTGGCGCTCGAGCACGCGCGCGGTGTCGGACGGCGTCTCCTTGCCGCCGAGCTGGCTGCTCGCGGTCGAGATGATCAGCGGCGAACCGCCGAGATCGGCGATGCCCACCGCGAACGAGACGCGGGTGCGCGTGGAGGACTTGTCGAAGATGACCGCGACCGTCTGGGGACCGGCGAGGCTCTTGTCGGCCCACCGATCCTTCTTCAGCTCGATGGCGAGATCGAGGATCTCGGCCTGCTCGGCGGGGGTCAGATCGTCGTCACGCAGCAGGTGGCGGGTCATGCGGATACCTTTCCGGCAACAGAGGCCTGGACGTCGGCGAGAGCGGCCGTGAACAGCTCGCGGAACTCGGCGAGCTCGGTGTCGCCGATCGTGAGGGCCGGCGCGATGCGGACCGTCTCGGGGTTGGCGGCGTTGACGATGAGACCGCGCTCCTGCGCGGCCGCGACGACCGCACCGGCGACCGGGGCGGTCAGAGCTACACCGATCAGCAGACCGCGGCCGCGCACGCCCTTGATCAGAGGCGAGTCGATGCCGAGGATCATGTCGCGCAGCTCGACGCCGCGCTTCGCGGCGTTCTCGACCAGTCCGGCGCTCTCGATCTCGGCGAGCACCGCGTCGGCGACAGCGGTCGCAAGCGGATTCCCCCCGAAGGTGGAGCCGTGCGATCCAGGCGTGAAGAGGGCGCTGGCGGCGCCGAAGGTGACCAGCGCGCCGATCGGGAAGCCGCCGCCGATGCCCTTCGCGAGAGTGATCGCGTCGGGAGTGATGCCCTCGTGGCTATACCCGAACCACGCACCCGTGCGACCGGCGCCGGTCTGGATCTCGTCCACGATCAGCAGTGCACCGTGGGCGAGGGTCGACGAGCGTGCGGCCGCGAGGTAGCCCTCCGGCAGCTCGACGACGCCGGCCTCGCCCTGGATGGGTTCGACGATGAGGGCGGCGACGCGGTCGTCCATCGCCGCTTCGAGGGCCTCGATCGTGGCCGGGATGTGCTCGACACCGGCCGGCATCGGCTCGAACGGCGCACGCATCGACGCCTTCGCGGTGAGCGCGAGCGACCCCATGGTGCGACCGTGGAAGCCGTTGTCGAGCGCGAGGATGCGCGGCCGCTCGGTGCCGCCGTGCAGCCGCGCGAGCTTGAAGGCCGCTTCGTTGGCCTCGGCGCCCGAGTTCGAGAAGAACACCCTTCCGTCGATGCCGGCGCCCGCGAGACGCTTGAGCCGTGCGGCCAGGGCGAGCTGGGGCGGGGTGGCGAAGTAATTGGACACGTGGGCGAGCGTGGCCGCCTGGGTGGAGACCGCCTTCACGAAGGCCGGGTGCGCGTGCCCGAGAGAGGTCACGGCGATACCCGCCAGGAAGTCGAGGTGGCGTCGGCCGTCGGCATCCCACAGGTACGAGCCCTCGCCCCGGACCAGCAGTGCGAGCCGCTCCCCTGCGTTGAGCACGAGATCGCGTGCCGCATCCTCCTGCCAGACGGTCATCCCGTCACCTCCGACTTCCCCAGGACCACTTCGGTCCCGATTCCCTTGCTGGTGAAAAGTTCCACGAGCACCGAATGCGGCACCCGTCCATCGATGATCGCTGCCGCGTCGACACCGCCCTCGACCGCGTCGAGGCACGCACGCATCTTCGGGATCATCCCCGACTCGAGCTTCGGCAGCATCTCGATGAGCGCCTCCGATGTCAGATGCGAGACGAGCGAGTCACGGTGGGGCCAGTCGGCGTAGAGCCCCGGCACATCCGTGAGGATCACGAGCTTGCGCGCGTGCAACGACACCGCGAGGGCGGCGGCTGCGGCATCCGCGTTGACGTTGAGCGACTGACCGGGGTGGTCGAGGTCGGGCGCGATGCTCGACACCACCGGAATGCGCCCGGCTGCGAGGTGGTCGAGCACGGGGGTCGGATCGACCTCGACGACATCGCCGACGCGTCCGAGGTCGACCTCTTCCCCGTCGATCACGACACCGCGGCGGCGTCCGCCGAAGAGGCCGGCGTCTTCACCGCTGAGACCCGTCGCGATAGGACCGTGCGAATTGATCTTGGAGACGAGCTGCGGGTTGACCTGGCCGGTGAGGACCATGCGCACGACGCTGATCGCCTCGGTGTTCGTGACGCGGTAGCCGCCCTTGAACTCGCTGGGGATCTCGAGACGCTGCAGCATGTTCGAGATCTGCGGACCGCCGCCGTGCACGACCACCGGCATCACTCCGACGTAGCGGAGGTAGGCGATGTCCTGCGCGAAGGCGTCTTGCAGCTCCTCCGACACCATCGCGTTCCCGCCGTACTTGATGACGACGATCTGGTCGCGGAACTTCTTCAGCCACGGCAGCGACTCGATGAGGGTGGTGGCCTTCTGCGCGGCGACCTCGGCCGGGGTGTCCTGGATGTCGGTCATGAGGCGTACGCGCTGTTCTCGTGCACGTAGTCATGGGTGAGGTCATTCGTGAGGACGGTGGCCGTCGCCTCGCCGACCTTGAGGTCGATCACGAGGTGCGTCGCGCGCGGGGTCAGGTCGACCTCTTCGCGAGGACGGTCGGGACCCCCTTCGGTGCATACCCGGACGCCGTTCATCCAGACGTCCACGTCGTAGGGGTCGAACTGCGCGCTCGTGGTGCCGATCGCCGCGAGCACGCGTCCCCAGTTGGGGTCGTTGCCGAAGATCGCGGCCTTGAAGAGGTTGTTGCGCGCGACGGAGCGGCCGACCTCGACGGCGTCCTGCTCCGACACCGCGTGCTGCACCTCGATCGTGATGTCGTGGCTCGCGCCCTCGGCATCTCCCTGCAGCTTGACCGCGAGCTGCTGGCACAGCTCGGTGAGCGCTGCGGCGAAGTCGTCGAGGTCCGGGGCGACGTCGGATGCGCCGTTGGCGAGGAGGGTCACCTGATCGTTCGTCGACATGCAGCCGTCCGAGTCGAGCCGGTCGAACGTCCGGCCCGTCGCGCGTCGCAGCGCCTCGTCGGCCTGAAGCGGCTCGAGGACCGCATCGGTGGTGAGCACCACCAGCATCGTGGCGAGGCCGGGTGCGAGCATGCCCGCGCCCTTCGCCATGCCGCCGATCGTCCAGCCGTCGCGGCTGATGACCGCGGTCTTCGCGACCGTGTCGGTGGTCATGATGGCGTGCGCTGCGCTCTCGCCGCCATCGGCGCTGAGCTCCGCGATGGCCTGCGCGGTTCCGGCGAGCACCCTGGCACGGAACGTCTCATCCCCGGTGCCGATGAGACCCGTCGAGCAGATCAGCACGTCGCCGGCGCTCACGCCGAGGAGTTCGGCCGCCTTCTCGGCGGTCTGATGCGTGGTCTGGAACCCGAAGGAGCCGGTGAAGCAGTTCGCCCCTCCGGAGTTGAGCACCACGGCCTCCACCACGCGGTCGGCGACGGCCTGCTGCGACCAGATGATCGGGTTGGCCTTGGCCCGGTTGCTCGTGAAGACGGCGGCGCCGACCTTGCGCGGTCCACGGTTGACGACCACGGCGACGTCCGGCTTGCCGGTCGACTTGAGCCCTGCGGCGACTCCGGCCGCTTCGAATCCTGCGGGGGCGGTGACGCTCACGGCGCGACTCCGTTCACTGAGAGGGCGCGGGCCTCGGGAAGCCCCAGCGCGATGTTCATGGATTGGATGGCTGCTCCCGCTGTGCCCTTGACGAGGTTGTCGACGGCGGTGACCACGGTCACCCTGTTCGCGGCACGATCGATGGCGAGGCCGATCAACGCGGTGTTGGCGCCGAGCACATCGGCCGTGCGCGGGAAGCGGCCCTCCGGAAGCAGGTGCACGAAGGTCTCGCCGGCGTAGGTGCTCTCCCAGGCGTCGCGGATCTGCGCGTCGGTCGCGCCATCGACGATCGGCGCCGTCGAGGTGGCGAGGATCCCCCGGGACATCGGCACCAGCACGGGGGTGAACGAGATACGGATCCCATCGGCATCCGCGCCGGAAGCCGCAGCGAGCGCCTGACGGATCTCCGGGATGTGCCGGTGCGTCCCCCCGACCGCGTAGGGGTTGGCGGTGCCGAGGATCTCGCTGCCGAGGAGGTTCGTCTTGAGGCTCTTCCCCGCCCCTGACGGGCCGACGGCGAGCACCGACACGATGTCCGAGGGGTCGATCACTCCGGCGGCGACGCCGGGAGCGAGGCTGAGGCTCACGGTCGAAGCGTTGCAGCCGGGCGCGGCGATGCGCGTCGCTGCACGGAGGTGCTCGCGCTGCTTGACCCCGCCGACGACGAGTTCCGGCACGCCATACGTCCACGGATCGTGGAAGGCGCCGCCGTAGAACGCATCCCAAGCCGAAGCCGAGGTGAGCCGATGATCGGCCCCGGCATCGATCACGAGCGGGGCATCGCCCAGAGCGTCGGTGTACTGCCCCGACTGCCCATGCGGGAGCGCGAGGAACACGATGTCGTGGCCGGAGAGGATCTCCGGCGTCGTGTCCTGCAGGGTCAGGTGCGCGAGGGAGCGCAGGTGCGGCTGGTGGTCGACGAGAGGCTGTCCGGCGTTCGAATGCGCCGTGACGGTGCGGATCTCCATGTCGGGATGGTCGGCCAGGAGGCGCAGAATCTCGCCGCCTGCGTAGCCGGATGCGCCGGAGACGGCGACGGAATACGTCATGCTTCTACCTTAACGGTCGGGCCCGCGAGGAAATCGGGGCCGGGGACGGGGCCGGAGGCGGCGACACCGGCACTCGACCGCCGTGCGGGCACAGGCAGGAGGGCGGGGTCGCCTACAGTCGGCGGCCGCGGCGTCGGCGCACAGCGATGACGCTCGGAGCGAGCGTCGAAGAAGCGGTGGCGGCCGAAGGCATGTCGCGACAGTAGCGCGGCCTCGGCAGCCACCGCAAATCCGCTCCGTCATCTGAGACGCTGCGGCCCCATCGGCGCGGCGAAGAAGGCCAGCTCGTGCGCGCTCGACGCCTCGAACGCCCGGCGCATGCGTGCCCGTGTTCCGGGATCCGCCTGTGCCGCGGCGTCGGCGACGTAGGCGATCGCCCTCCGTGTGGCCTCCTCGAATGCCGGATCCGCGTAGGTCGCGAGCCACGAGGCGTACGGATGCCCCGCATGTCGCGCGTACTCCCCTAACTCCCCCGCGTGCAGGCGCCGTCCGAGATCGGTGTAGAGCCAGAAGCACGGGAGGACAGCGGCGATGACCTCCGTATAGTCGCCGCCGAACGCGACGGAGCGCAGATGGTCGAGGTATGCGGTCGTCGCGGGTGCCGGCTCTGCCGCGAAGGTCGCCGCACTCACTCCGTGCGCGGGGGTGAGCCACGAGGCGTGCAGCTCGAGCTCGCCCACGATCGAGCCGTGCGCGGAGTCCGCCCAGAAGGCCTGCCCATCGGATGTCGGTGCCAGCCGCGCCGCTTCGGCGAGCACACGCGCGTACTCCCGCAGATACAGCGCGTCCTGTGCGAGGTAGAACAGGAACGGCGCGCGCTCCAGCGTCCCGTCGGCGAGCGCGCGGATGAACGGCAGCTCATCGATCCCCGTGCGGATCTCGGCGATGCCCCGCCACCATTGCGTGGCGACGTCGCCCGCCGCGGGTCGGGTCTCGGCGCCCCCACGTTCCCAGAGTCCGGCGAAGTGGTTGATCGGCCCGTGTCCACGCCCCACGCGCAGTGCGTCTCCTGCGCGCAGGGACTCGCGGAGCCAGTCGCGCGCGGCGCTGACGGCATCTTCGGGCTCTTCGCCACGAGCGAGCAGGGTCGCGAGCGCGGACGACAGCGAGCAGCCGGTGCCGTGCGTGTTGCTGGTCGGGATCCGGGGGCCGGTGAACTCCTGGCGAAGCTCCCGCCGCGCATCGACCAGCGCATCGGGGGCCTCGTCGCCGGGAAGGTGGCCGCCCTTGACGAGCACGGCTGCTCTCACCTCGGCGGAGAGCTGCTCGGCTGCCGAGATCGCATCGTTCCAGTCGGTGATGTCACGCCCGGCGAGCACCGCCAGCTCGGCGAGGTTCGGGGTCACGAGCGTCGATAACGTGAGGAGATCGCGCAGCGCCCGTTCCGCGTCGGGATCCAGCAGCCGGTCTCCCGAAGTGGCCACCATCACGGGATCGAGCACGACGACGGGCGGACGCACAGCGTCGAGCCAGGCTCCCACCGCGCGGATGACGTCGGCGTCGGCCAGCATCCCGATCTTCACCGCATCGATCACGATGTCGTCCGAGACCGCGTCGAGCTGCGCGCGGAGGAACTCTACGGGCGGAACGTGCACCGCCCGCACGCCCCGCGTGTTCTGCGCGGTCAGCGCCGTGAGCACGGCCATCCCGTATCCCCCGTTGGCGGCGATGGACTTGAGGTCGGCCTGGACACCCGCACCGCCCGAGGGGTCGCTTCCGGCGATGCTGAGCACCCTCGGGACGGAGCCGCCGAGCCAGCGTCGCCGGAACTGCCGGGCGGTGGTGGCGGGATCGTCGGCGGCACACAGCGCCGAGACCACGGCGAGTCCCGCCGCACCGGCCTCGCGAAGGGCCTCGGTGTCATCCACGCCGACCCCGCCGATCGCCACGCACGGCAGGGCGCTTCGCGACACGAGGCCGCGAAAGCCCTCCACGCCGAGAGGGGCAGGGTGATCCGGTTTTGTGGTGGTCGGACGGATCACCCCGACGCCCAGGTAGTCGACCGTGCCGGAGGGCAGAGCATCGACCGCATCGAGGTGCGCCGGGCTGTTCGCGGTGAGGCCGATCAGAGCCTCCGGTCCGAGTACCTTGCGCGCACGCAACACCGAGGCATCGCCCTGTCCGAGATGCACGCCGTCGACCCGTGCGCCGCGCTCGCGAGCAGCCACGGCGGCATCCAACCGATCGTTCACGACCAGAAGAGCGCGGCCGTCGATCGCCTGCGACAGTGCGACCAGCTGATCGACCGTCTCGGCGTCGGTCGCGTCCTTGTCGCGAAGCTGCACGATGCGCACGCCGCCGTCGACGGCGCGGCGGACGGTCTCGACGACGCCACGGTCTCCGCAGAGGGCCGCGTCCGTGACGAGGTAGAGCGAGAGATCGGCGTTCACAGGGCACCGCCTTCGACACGTGCGGCAGCTCGGATGTCGTCGGCCCCCACCGCGGCGAGCGCATCCAGCAGGGCGACGGCGAAGCTGCCGGGTCCTGCGGATACCGCTGCCGCTCGCTCGGCGGCGATCGTGTAGACCAGGCTCGCCGAGGCCACGGCGCTGAGCGCGTCATGCGTCGTCGCTCTGGCCGCTCCGAGGAAGGCGGCCATCACCGCGCCGAGAGCGCAGCCTCCGCCGGTCACACGGGTCAGCAGTTCGTGACCGTTGGACACGCGCAGCACCCGCTCCCCGTCGGTGATGAGGTCGACCGGCCCCGAGACCGCGACGACGCCTCCCGTGCTCCGAGCCAGCGAGAGGGCCGCATCAGCCGCGGAGTCCGTGCTGTCGGTGGCATCCACCCCGCGACCGCCGACGCTCAGCCCCGCGAGGGCCAGGATCTCGGAGGCGTTGCCGCGGATCGCGGTGGGGCGGTGCCCGACGAGCTGATGCGCGAGTGCGGTGCGAACCGGGAGCGCGCCGATCGCGACCGGGTCGAGCACCCAGGGCGTGCCGGACGCCGCAGCTCCGGCGACGGCCTCCACAGCGGCTGCGCGCTGTTCGGGCGTGGGCGTCCCCAGGTTGATCAGCATCCCGGAGGCGATGCCGGCGAACATCCCCGCCTCATCGACGATGTCGACCATCGCGGGAGCGGCACCGAGAGACAGCAGGACATTGGCGGTGAACCCGGTGACGACCGCGTTGGTGATGCAGTGCGTCAGCGGAGGCGCTTCGCGCAGCACCCCCAGCAGGGTCGCGGCATCACCGGCGAGGTCGTGGGTGGTCTCAGGACGCAGAAGATCGCTCATCGCGACATCCCTTCGCTAGTACGAACTAGATCAGGTTCGACGGGTCTGTTCTCAGCCGCGGATTGCGGCACCCCGTGTCACTGCTCGCAGTCTAGCGATCGGCCAGCAGAGCCTTCTCCTGCGCCCGCGTGAGTCCGGCCCGACGTTCTCTGTCGACGCCCCGTGTCCGTTCGTCGGCGACGACGCGTCGAACGGTGTCGGCGAGGGGGCGCAGGTGTCCGCCGCTGTCGTGGAATGCGCTGTTCGAGCGGGTCATGAAGCCCGACATCTCAGGAGGAAGCCACAGCGGAAGCGAGAGCGGACCGGCCCAGTGCGCGACGCCGTGTGCTCGCAGCCACTCCTCATCGGCGACGACCGTCTCCCCGGTGTGCCCTGCCTCCTCGCGCACGGTCTGCAGCAGGTCGGCGAGGGGATGCTCGTCCCCGATCGCGTTGACCGCTCCGCTCCGGGTGGCGGCGACGATGTAGGCGGCCACGTCGTCGACGTCGATCACCTGCGCGCTGCGCCTCTCGAGCGGAGGCAGCAGCACGGGCTCCTCCCCCGCTCGGGAGAACGCCGCAGCCCAGTAGCCGAAGCGGTCGCTGGGGTCGCCGTCCCCGACGATGAGTCCTGGTCGCACGATGAAGGCGCGATCCCCCAGCATCATGACGGCGTCTTCGGCCGCCGCTTTCTGCGCGCCGTACTCGTACTCGTCGCCGGGGCGGGCGGCAGGATGCCGCGGCGCCGATTCGTCGGCGCCGACCGTGGCGTCATCGGCGTAGACCGAGAGGGAGGACACGTACGTCCATCGCGCCGTGCGGTCCCCGAGAGCCTCGACCGCTGCCACGACGTGCGCGGCCTGAGAGGAGATGTCGACGACGTGATCCCAGTCCTTCCGCGCGAGCGCGGAGTAGACCTCATGGTCGTCACGGTCTCCGGTCACGAGCACGGCTCCTGCCGGCGCGAGACGCCCGCCCCGGGCCAGACACGTCACGGCCGCTCCGGATTCGAGCCACCTCCGGGCGATCCGCCCGGAAAGCCACCCTGTCCCGCCGAGGATCAGAACATTCGTCATGGCTCCATGCCACCAGCACCCGCTCCCGGAAGGAAGGCCTCTCCGCTCTGGGCAGAGGGCTTCCCTCCGGGACGAGGCATCACTCAGTCGCGGAGCGCTGCTCCGAATCGCTGCGCGGCGACGTCGACACCCGCGAGCTTGGCCGCGGTGGCCTCGGCCGCCGTGAGGGTGCGATCGTCGGCGCGGAAACGCAAAGCGAAGGTGAGGCTCTTGGACCCATCCGGCACGCCGTCTCCGCGATAGTCGTCCACGAGACGCACCGATTCCAACAGCGCACCGGCTCCCTCGGCGAGGGCGGCCTGCACGTCTGCGGCAGGGACCTCGGCGGGCAGTGTGAGCGAGACGTCCTGCGTGGCGGCGGGGAAGGTCGACAGCGATGCGGCGACGACGCGACCACCGGCGAGCGACAGGATGCGGTCGAGATCGAGCTCGAACACGGTCGCACGGCCGGGGAGGTCGGCCCCTTCGGCCACGGCGGGGTGCAGTTCGCCGACGTAGCCGACCTCTTCGCCCGCGACCAGGAGAGATCCTGTGCGTCCGGGGTGGAGTGCCGCGCGCTCGGCCTGCACGACGTCGATCTCGACGCCGGCCGCTGCCGCGATCACGCGGACGGCATCCAGCGCCTCGACGAGACCGGCGGCCTCGGCAGGGCGGCCGGGCTGACGCGGGGCGACGTTACCGGTCAGCAGCGCCGAGACGAACCGGTGCTGCGGAGGGATGGAGGCGTTCAGCTGCGCGAGCGTCTCGTCGGACGGACGCTCACCCAGTGGCGGCACGTCCTCCGTGCCGTACTCCACTCCGGGCTCCGGCAGGAAGACGACACCCGTCTCGAAGATCGCGAGGTCGGTGAGACCCCGCGAGATGTTGCGGTGCGCGGTCTGCAGCAGGCCCGGGATGAGCGATCGACGCAGGTACGGAGCCTGCCCGTCGAGCGGGTTCACCAGACGGATGCTCGGCAGGTGCGCGCCCGAGGCGGATCCGTGCAGGTCGTTCTGCACGTCGGTGGTGAACGGGAACGACGGCGTCTCGACGAGCCCCGCTGCGGCCAGCGCGTCGGCCACCCGGCGGCGACCCTGCTGGTGCGCCGTCAGTCCGCGGCCGGACGGAGGCGTCGGCAGCACCGAGGGGATGCGGTCGAGCCCGTGGATGCGGGCGACCTCCTCGGCCAGCGTCCACTTGTCGGTGAGGTCGGGGCGCCAGGTCGGCGGGATCACGGTCCAGCCGGAACCCTCCTCCGACGCGGTGACATCGGCGCCGATGGTGGTCAGTGCGCCGGTGATCTCGTCGTCGGTGTAGTCGACGCCGATGAGACCCTGCACGAAGCCGGCAGGAAGCTCGATCTCGCCGACGAAGACCTCGGCGAACAGTGCGCCACCCTCTTCGGTGAGCGTGCCTCCGGCGAGCTCGACCATGAGGTCGGCGGCACGGCGGGCGGCGACGAAGGGGATCAGCGGGTCGACGCCGCGCTCGAAGCGCTTGGACGCCTCGCTGGGCAGCTTGTGCCGGCGCGCCGACCGGGCGATGGTCGTCGGGTCGAAGTTCGCGGCCTCGATCAGCACGTTCCGCGTGGTGTCGCTCATCTCGGTCGTGCCACCGCCCATGACGCCGGCGAGGCCGATCGGGCCGGACTCGTCGGTGATGAGCAGGTCTTCGACGTGCAGCGTGCGCTCGACGCCGTCGAGGGTGGTCATCTTCTCCCCGGGGGTCGCGCGACGAACGGTGATGCCGCCGGCGAGCTTGTCGAGGTCGTAGCCGTGCAGCGGCTGACCCAGCTCGAGCATCACGTAGTTGGTGATGTCGATCAGCACGCCCAACGAGCGCATGCCCGCGAGGCTGAGCCGCGCGACCATCCACGGCGGCGTCGGGCGCGAGGGGTCCACGCCGCGGACGACGCGCGTGACGAACTCGCGCGCGCCGATGTTCCCGCGCACGGGGGCGACGTCCTCGACGACGGTGGTGTGTCCGCTGCCGGGCTGCAGCTCGGCGAAATCACGCTCAGCGGGGTCGCGGAAGGCCGCGCCGGTGGCGTGCGAGTACTCACGGGCCACGCCGCGCAAGGAGAAGGCGTAGCCGCGGTCGGGCGTGACGTTGATCTCCACCGCGACGTCGTCGAGACCGAGCAGCGCGATCGCGTCGGTGCCGACAGGCGCATCGATGCCGAGGTCCGAGAGCACGACGATGCCGTTGTGCTCATCCCCGAGGCCGAGCTCGCGGGCCGAGGCGATCATGCCGTCGGACACGTGACCGTAGGTCTTGCGCGCGGCGATCGGGAACGGACCGGGCAGCACCGCACCGGGAAGCGTCACGACGACCTTGTCGCCGGCGACGAAGTTGTGCGCGCCGCAGACGATGCCGCGGATGCCACCGTGCTCTTCGCCGACATCGACCTGGCACCAGTTGATGGTCTTGCCGTTGGACTGCGGTTCGGCTTCGAGCGAGACGACCTGCCCGACGACTACGGGACCCGTGATGTCGAAGCGGTGCACGTCCTCTTCCTCGAAGCCGACGGTCACCAGCGCCGCGAGGACATCCTCGGGCGTGGCATCCGCTGCCAGATCGACGTACTCACGCAGCCACGAAAGCGGGACGCGCATCACACCACCATCCCGTACTGCTCGCTGAATCGGACATCGCCCTCGGCCATGTCGCGCATGTCCTGGACGTCGCTGCGGAACATCAGTCCTCGCTCGATGCCCATGCCGAACGCGAAGCCGCTGTACACCTCGGGGTCGATCCCGGCGGCGCGCAGCACGTTCGGGTTGACCATGCCGCAGCCACCCCACTCGATCCAGCGCGCGCCGCCCTTGAAGGTCGGATGCCACAGGTCGAGCTCGGCGGAGGGCTCGGTGAAGGGGAAGTAGTTGGTGCGGAAGCGCGTCTCGGCCTCGGGGCCGAAGAGCTGCTTGGCGAAGTGGTCGAGCGTGCCCTTGAGGTGTGCCATCGTGATGCCCTTGTCGATCACGAGGCCCTCGAACTGGGTGAACACCGGAAGGTGCGTGGCGTCGAACTCGTCGGTGCGGTACACCCGTCCTGGGCACAGCACGTAGATCGGCACCTCCCGGTCGAGCATCGAGCGCACCTGCACGGGGCTCGTGTGCGTGCGCATCACGAGGTGGCGGGAGGTCGGGTCGACGTAGAACGTGTCCTGTTCCTGGCGGGCGGGGTGGTCGACGTCGAAGTTCAGGGCATCGAAGTTGAACCACTCGTGCTCGAGCTCCGGCCCCTCCGCGATCTCCCAGCCCATGCCGACGAAGATGTCGCAGACCTGGTCCTGCAGGAGGGTGAGCGGGTGGCGCGCGCCGACCCTCGTGCGCGAGGGCACGGCGGTGATGTCGACCCGCTCGGCCTCGAGTCGCGCGGCGACCTCGGCCTCGGCGAGCTCGGCCTCCTTCGCGGCCAGCGCCTGGGTCACCTTCCCTCTCCCCTGACCCACGAGCTTGCCGAACGCGGCCTTGTTCTCGGGGGCGACCTGGCGCATCGAGGCGTTCAGGACCGCGAGCGGCGATCCGTCGGCGACGTGTGCGGCGCGAGCCGCTTTCAGCTCGGCGGTGTCGGCGGCTGCGGCGATCGCCGTGAGGGCGTCGGCGACAGCGGCTTCGACCGCTTCCGGGGTGATTTCAGGAGACTCTGACACGAGAATCGAGTCTACCGGGGGCACGTGGGTGCCTTTGGCGGATCAACGCGTCTTCTCGGACCCGTCTCCCTGCAGGACGATGAGCGAGGTGTTCGTCTCGCCGCCGTGCTGGCGGGGATCCGGCACCGCCGGCCCGGCCTTCGGCGAGCGCTTGGCCCGGCGCTGCAGGCGGTAGGCGATGTAGGACAGCAGCAGACACACGGCCACGTACATCGATCCGCCGACGATCGCCGCGGGGATCAGCGGCGACCCGTAGGGCGCCTGGTTGCCGATCTGGTTGATGACGTAGAGGAGCTCCTGGTACGTGATGATGAATCCGAGCGCGGTGTCCTTCAGCGCGACGACGAGCTGCGCGATGATCACCGGCATCATGGCCCGCACGGCCTGCGGGATCAGGATGAAGTACATCACCCCGGTCTTTCGCAGTCCGATCGCGTAGCCGGCTTCCTTCTGCCCACGGGGCAGCGACTCGATGCCGGCACGCAGCACCTCGGCGAGCACGGAGCCGTTGTAGACGATGAGGGCGATCACGACCGCCCAGTACGGCGGCATCTTCACACCGATCACGGGGAGGCCGTAGTACAGCAGCATCATCAGGATGAGCACGGGAACCGCTCGCAGCACCTCGATGATCCACCGGACGGGCTCGCGCACCCAGGCGTGCTCCGACAGGCGCCCGATGCCGAGCAGGAAGCCGAGGGCGATGGATCCGACACCGGCGACCGCGAATGCGGCCAGCGTGGCCACCAATCCCTCGCCGAACCGGACCCAGACGGCGGAGAACGTGAAGATGTTCCACTTCTCCGCAGAGAACTGTCCCGTGGCGAAGAGTCTCCACACGACCCAGCCGAGCACGGCGAGGACGACGAGGACCGTTGCGGCTCCGATGAGGCGGTTGCGGGCGACGGCACGGGGGCCGGGGACGTCGAAAAGAACGGAACTCATCGCGCGATCCTCCACTTGTTCTCGAGAACGCGCTGCACCCAGGCGAGCAGCAGCACCAGGACCACGAAGACGAGCATGACACAGAGCAGCACGGCCAGAGCATTCTCCCCGCGCTCGCTGAGCGCGGCACGGATGGTGCCGAGGTTGGCGACGGAGAACCCCGCCGCCACCGTGGTGTTCTTCATGAGAGCGATGAGCACGCTCATCATGGGCGGGACGACGGAGCGCGTCGCCTGCGGCAGCACCACATAGCGCATGACCTGTCCGAAGTTCAGGCCGATCGCTCGTGCCGCCTCGGCCTGGCCGACCGGCACGGTGTTGATGCCGGCACGCAGCGCTTCAGCGACGTAGGTCGCGGTGTAGATTCCGAGCGCGGCGACCGCCAGAGGCAAGGGGTTCACCCGCTCCCCCAGCAGGATGGGGAGGCAGAATGCAAAGAAGAACATGACCAGGGTGAGCGGCGTGTTGCGGATCCAGTTCACATAGATGCCGCCGACGGCGCGGGCGATCGGAACCGGCGACACCCGTGCGGCCCCGACGATGAGTCCGAGGACCAGAGCGATGATGCCACCGCCCAGGAACAGCACGATGGTTCCCCACAGTGCCTCTCCCCAGAGGTCGAGGTGGTCGGTGATGACTCCCACAGCTGCTCCTGTCGATTCGAGTTCTCGGATGTTCCCTGCCGATGAGCGGGGCGGTCGAACCTGTCGACCGCCCCGCTGAGATCAACCGACCGGGTCGACCTCGGGCTGCGTCGCCTTGACGCCCGAGGCACCCAGGTTGTTGTCGAAGATCTGCTGCCAGATCTTCCCGCCGTCGGTCAGCTGCGTGTTGAAGTACTCGACCAGCGCGTCGTCGCCCTTGGCGAGTCCGATGCCGTAGCGCTCCTCGCTGAACGGCTCCCCGACGACCTTCAGCTTGTCCGGGTCCTGGGCCGCGTAGCCGATGAGGATCGCCTCGTCGGTCGTGACGGCGTCGACCTGGCCGTTCTTCAGGTCCTCGACGCACTTCGAGTACGTGTCGTACTCCTTGGTGGGCACGTCGGGGTAGTTCGTCTTGATGTTCTGGATCGGCGTCGATCCGGTCGCCGAGCAGACCGTCGTCTCGGCACTCAGGTCGTCGACGCTCTTGATGTCGCTGTCGGCGCCGACGAGGAGGCCCTGACCGGTGACGAAGTAGGGACCGGCGAAGGAGATCTGCTCCTTGCGCTTGTCGGTGATCGAGTAGGTGCCGACGTAGTAGTCGATGTCGCCGTTCACGATGGCCTGCTCGCGGTTCGCGGAGGCGATCGCCTGGAACTCGATCTTCTCCGGGTCGACGCCGAGCGATGCCGCCATCCAGCGGGCGATGTCGACGTCGAATCCGGTGCGGTCGCCCGTCACCGGGTCGAGGTAGCCGAGGCCCGGCTGGTCCTCCTTGACGCCGACCTTGATCGTGCCGGACGACTCGATCCGGTCGAACGTCGGGCTGCCGTCGATGCTGACGTCGGTCAGGACGGTCCACGGGGTGCTGCTGGAGGCCTCGCCCTCGTCGCCGCCCTCCGGAGCTCCTGTGCTGGACGGCGTACCGCTGTTGCAGGCGGTGAGCGCCAGCAGCGCGGCCGCTGCGATTCCGATACCTGCCAGTGTCCGTGTGCGTCGCATGTGCGTCTCCTTCGTGTGCTGTGTGTGCAGGGTCTGTGTGGTCGGTGCGTGGACGTCAGTGCGTGAGGAGCTTCGAGAGGAAGTCCTTGGCGCGATCGCTCTTCGGATGCGTGAAGAACTCCTCGGGAGTCGCCTCCTCCACGATCCGTCCGTCGGCCATGAAGACCACGCGGTCGGCGGCCTTGCGGGCGAAGCCCATCTCGTGGGTGACGACGATCATCGTCATTCCGTCGTGCGCCAGCTCGACCATGACGTCGAGGACCTCGTTGATCATCTCGGGGTCGAGGGCGCTGGTGGGCTCGTCGAACAGCATCACCTTGGGCTGCATCGCGAGAGCGCGGGCGATCGCCACGCGCTGCTGCTGGCCGCCGGAGAGCTGGGCGGGGAGCTTGTTCGCCTGCTGCGCGACGCCGACGCGCTCGAGCAGCATCATCGCCTCCTTCTCGGCATCGGCCTTCTTGATGCCGCGGACCTTGATCGGTCCGAGTGTCACGTTCTCGAGGATCGTGAGGTGGGCGAAGAGGTTGAAGGACTGGAAGACCATGCCGACGTCCGCACGCAGATGCGCCAGACCCTTGCCCTCGGCCGGGAGCTCCTTGCCATCGATGCTGATGCTGCCGCTCGTGATCGTCTCGAGACGATTGATCGTGCGGCAGAGCGTCGACTTGCCGGAGCCGGACGGGCCGATCACGACCACGACCTCCCCCGAGTTGACGGTCAGGTCGATGTCGGTGAGCGCCTGGAAATCGCCGTAGTGCTTCTGGACGTTCTCGACCACGACGAGCGGGGTATCAGAGGTCATCATTTCTCCAAACTAGCCACGTCGGACGCGGGTCTCCAGGCGCCTCGGTGAGATTTACACGTTCGTAATCACCTGATCGCGGCACCAATGCAGCTGTGCATGGGTACCCCGCGGCCCGCCCCCACGGGCCGCGGAATCGTCCTGCTGCAGCACCCCAAAGACAGTTGAGCAGCAGGCGACGATCGTTCGCGATCGACCTCACAATGACAGAGGGTGGGCCCCGGTGTCAGACTTCTTGAGGATTTCTTGAGCAGTCAGCCGCGCAGGTCCCGGTAGTAGTCCACGGCCCCGGGGTGCAGAGGGACGGGACCGGTGAAGATCGCCGAACGACGGTCCAGCAACGCCGCGGTGGGCACCTCCCCCGCGATACGCAGACGCGCGTCGAACAGCCCGGCGAGCACGTCGCGCACGACGGCGTCAGGGGTCGCGGCTGCCGTGACGAGATAGTTGGGCACCGCCATCGTCGGCGCCGAATCCACGAGGCCGTAGGTCCCGGCCGGGACGTCTGCCGGACGGTAGGCGTGCGAGTACCGCTCGTTCACCTCGTTGACCCACTCCTGCTCGATCGGGAGCAGGCGAACCGGCGACCTCTCGGAGAGCTCCGCCACTCCAGGGGTGGGCAATCCACCCACCCAGAAGAATCCGTCGATCTCCCCGCGCTCCATCGCCCCGATCGACTCGCTGAGGTCGAGCTGGGGGTTGCGGACAGACCCGAGATCGACGCCGGCCGCATCCAGCACGCGGGCGGCGATCACGTTCACCCCCGAGTTCTCCGCGCCGAGCGAGATCGTGCGTCCGGCCAGATCGCCGACGTCGTCGATCTCGGAGTCCCCGCGCACCACGACCTGCACGTATTCGTCGTAGAGCCGAGCGAGGGCCTGTACCTCCAACGGCGCGTCGAACGCGCCGGTGCCGGCTACCGCATCGGCCGCAGCATCCCCCTGCGCGAAACCGATCAGTGCCTCCCCCGAGCTGACCCGCAGCAGATTGTCGACGGATCCCGCCGTCTCCTGTGCACCCATCGTGATGTCCAGCGATGCGGACAACTCCTCGGCCAGGTGACTCCCGTAGTCGTAGTAGACGCCGGTGGACCCGCCGCTGGCGATCGAGTACTCCCCATCCGTCCACTCGCTCGCGCGAGGATTGCACGCGGTCAGCACCGCCAGGAGCGTGATCGCGAGCGCTCCGGCGGCGAGGCGCCGCATGAGGACCCTCACGGCGTCGTCCCGTCATGGAGCACGAGCGCGACGGCGAGCCCGCCGCCCTCCGCCGAGGACACGGAGAGTTCCCCGCCGACCGTCGCGAGCAGGTCGCTCGCGATGGCGAGGCCGAGCCCGGACCCGGGAGTGTCGCCGCTCTCGGCGCTGCGCCAGAACCGGTCTGTCGCCGCTGCCGCCTCCTCCTCGGTCAGACCGGGACCGTGATCGCGGACGGTGATCCGGCAGAGCCGGCCTTCGCGTTGCGCACCGATCTCGATCTGCGCCCCCTCGGGGGAGAACTTCACGGCGTTGTCGATCACGGCATCCAGCGCACTCTCCACGATCGTCCGATCGGTCACGCTCATCACCGACGAGTCCCCCGTGGCGCGCACGCCGACTCCACGCTGGGCGGCGACGTCGCGCCACGCGTCGAGGCGCCGGGCGGCGAGGGTCGCGAGGTCGACAGCGGAGATGGCCGAATCCCCGCGTCCGCCGCGCGCGAGGCCGAGCAGCGTCTCGAGGATGCGCGTCATCCGTCGCCCCTCCTCCCGCGTCTCCTCGACGTCGTGCTGCCACTGCGTCCCGAGTCCGGTCGCCAGATGCTCCACGCGCAGGAGGAGAGCGTTCAGGGGGTTGCGCAGCTCATGAGAGGCGTTGAGGGCGAACTCCTGCTGGCGCGTCATCACCCGTTCGATCTCGTCGGCCATCCCGTTGAACACCTGAGCCATGCGGCGCAGCTCCGGCGGACCGTCATCCGCCGCGACACGCGCATCCATCTCCCCCCGCTCGATGGCGACCATCGCCTCATCGAGCCGGCGCACCGGCGACAGCACCCATCGAGCGAGGCGGAACACGAGGAGCACTCCGAGGGCGATGAGCACCAGCGCGATCGCGGAGATGAGGAGGAACTGCTGCAGGATCGCGGCTCGTGGCGCCTCCACGTCGCCGGTGACCAGCACGGCGCCGATCACGTCCCCGTCGTCGAACACCGGCTCGGCCAGCGCCGCATCCGTGACGGTCCAGGGGAACGCGACCGTCGGCTGCTCGGCCCGTCGCCCGGAAAGGGCCAGCCTGACCCTCTCGGCGTCTTCCTCAGGAAGGACCGCCGGATCCTGTTCGCCTGCGGCCCACACGCTGCCGCCGAGATCGAAGACGGTGACCTCGATTCCGTAGACCTCACGGAAGCGCATCACCTCGGCGTCGATCACCGCAGCGCTGCCGGATCGCAGAGCCTGACGCGCGCTCGTGGCGAAGTAACCGAGGTCGCCGAGCTGCTGCGTGTAGAACGCCTGCTGCACGCTGTGTGCGGCACTCCATCCCGCGGCCCCGCCGAGCGCGGCCAGGATGGCGACGAGCGGTATGAGGAAGACGATGATCAAACGGCGCCGCATGCGTCACGACCCCGCAAGCCGATATCCGACCCCACGCACGGTCTCGATGATCCCGCGGACTCCGGTCTTCTTCCTGATCGCGCCGACGTGCACCTCGAGGGAGTGCCCGAACCCCCGCCAGTCGGTGTTCCACACCTCGCGGATCAGGCGCTCCTTCGGCACCGCCACCCCCGGGTATCGGGCGAGGACCGCGACGATGTCGAACTCCTTGCGCGTGAGGTCGATCGGTGTGCCGTCCACGAGGACCTGCCGTGCGACGAGGTCGATCTCCACATCACCGTCATGCAGCAGCACACGGGCATCGGCCTCGGGTCGCATCGGTCGTGATCTTCTGGTCACGGCCTCGATCCGGGCCAGGAGCTCGTGCACGTCATAGGGCTTGACCACGAAATCGTCGGCTCCGGCCCGCAGCCCCTTGATGCGCTCGGCGACCTGATTGCGCGCGGTCACGATCACGATCGGCACCTCCGAGCGTCCACGGATGCGGCGGCACAGGTCGACACCGTCGATGTCGGGAAGCCCGAGATCGAGCAGGACGACCTCGGTGTCCGCACCCAGCAGGTCAAGAGCTGCAGCTCCGTCCGCCGCGCGCACGGTGGCGTATCCCGACCGAGCGAGGAACGCCTCGAGCGCGCCGGCGACGCGGTCGTCGTCCTCGACGATCAGAATCCTCATCGACTCCGTCTCCTGCTTCCTTCGGGGCCGAGAACTCAGCCGGCGGACGTCGCCCGCTGTGCGAAGGCGCTCTCGTAGAGGCACACGCTGGCGGCCGTCGCCAGGTTGAGGGATTCGGCACGGCCGAAGATGGGCAGCTTGAGCACCTGGTCCGCGAGCGCGAGCGCCTCGTCTTCGAGCCCGCGCGCCTCGTTGCCGAAGAGCCATGCGGTTGGCTCTTCGAGCACGCCTTCGGCACGTGCCTTCAGCAGATCGTCGCCCTTCACATCGGCTGCGAGGATACGCAGGCCTGCGGCATGGGCGCGCGTGACGACATCGGCCAGGTCTCCCCCGACCGACACCGGCAGGTGGAAGAGCGATCCCGTCGTGGCGCGCACGACCTTCGGGTTGTACGGATCGACCGTGCGGCCGGTGAGAACGACGGCATCCGCACCCGCGGCGTCGGCAGCTCGGATGATCGTGCCGAGGTTCCCCGGGTCCCGCACCTCCTCGCAGATGGCCACCAGCCGAGGCGCGGAGTCGAAGATGTCGCGCACGGAGGTCGGTGTCTGCTGCACCACCGCGACCAGCCCCTGCGGGGTGACGGTGTCGGCCATCGCGTTGAGGACGTACTCGGTCACGTACTCGACATCGATCTCGGCCTCGGCGGCCTTCGCACGGATGTCGGGGTGCCTCTCCCAGCCGTTCGGCGTCGCGAACAGCTCGACGATCGCCTCGGGACGGTAGGTGAGCGCCTCGCGGACGGACTGCGGACCTTCCAGAAGGAACAGGCCCGTCTCGGTTCGCGCGCTGCGCTTTGTCAGCTTCGCGACGGCTCGGACTCGGGGCGAACGGGGGTTCTCCAGCACGATCACAGTCTAGAGAACGTGCGGCTGGTTCCCGCACCACCGGGATAGGGTGCCGAGATGAGCGACAGCCCCACGGTGAACAGCACCCGCCGACGGATCACCCTCGCCGTCGTCGCCGCCGCCACGGTCGGGATCGGTCTCGTCGTTCACCGCGGTGTGAGCGGGATGATCGGCGACATCGTGGGCGATGCCCTGTATGCCGTGCTCATCTACCTGCTCGTCGCGTTCCTCGCCCCACGCCGCCCTCGTCCCGCGATCGCGGTCGTGGCCTTCGTGTTCTGCGCCGCCGTCGAACTGCTCCAGCTCACCGGGCTTCCCCGCGAGTGGGCAGCGCTGTTCCCGCCGATCCGTCTCGTCCTCGGTTCGGGTTTCGATGTCCGCGACCTCGCGGTGTACGCGGGCGCGGTCGTCGTGGCGGCCCTCGTCGACGTGGTCGTCACCCGCGCATCCGCCGGTTCCGGGCCCACGAACGCCACAGGGCGCTCTCCCGAAGGAGAGCGCCCTGTGTGAAGAGATGCTTACGCAGCCGACTTCGGTGCGTTGACGTCGGAGGGCAGAGCCTTCTTCGCCGTCTCGACCAGCGTCGTGAAGGTCGCCGCGTCGTTGACCGCGAGGTCGGCGAGCATGCGACGGTCGACGGTGACACCCGCGAGGCCGAGGCCCTGGATGAAGCGGTTGTACGTCATGCCGTTCTGGCGGGCCGCAGCGTTGATGCGCTGGATCCACAGACGGCGGAAGTCGCCCTTGCGCTTGCGACGGTCACGGTACGAGTAGACCAGCGAGTGGATGACCTGCTCTTTGGCCTTCCGGTACAGGCGCGAACGCTGTCCGCGGTAACCGGAGGCGCGCTCGAGGATGACCCGGCGCTTCTTGTGGGCGTTTACTGCCCGCTTGACTCTTGCCATTTTCCTGTGTTCCTATTCGTGCGTTCGGTGCGCGTCAGCGACCGAGAAGCTTCTTCGCGACCTTGGTGTCAGCCTTCGACAGCACCTGGTCCTGGTTCAGACGACGGGTGCGACGGCTCGACTTGTGCTCGAGGTTGTGGCGCATCCCGGCCTGCTGCTTCTTCAGCTTTCCGCTGCCGGTGATCTTGAAGCGCTTCTTAGCACCCGAGTGGGTCTTCTGCTTCGGCATCTTCTCTTCCTTCGTATGGCGCCTTCTCAGGCGACGGTGTCAACCCGCGGTGCGGGAGTTCTGGGGGCGGGGATCACTCCGCCGGAGCAGCGGCCGCGGGCGACTCGCTCTTCGCGTCGCGCGCCGCCTGCTTCTTGTCGGCACGCTGAGCATCGCGCACGGCGTTCTGCTCCTGCTTCGCCTCGGACTTGCTCTTGAGCGGAGCCACGACCATCACCATGTTGCGACCGTCGATGGTCGGGTTCGACTCGACGGTGCCGAACTCGGCGACGTCTTCGGCGAACTTGCGCAGGAGGCGGACGCCCTGCTCGGGACGCGACTGCTCGCGACCGCGGAACAGGATCATGGCCTTGACCTTGTCGCCGGCCTTGAGGAAGCCCTCGGCGCGCTTGAGCTTGGTCGTGTAGTCGTGCGCCTCGATCTTCAGACGGAAACGGACTTCCTTGAGGATCGTGTTCGCCTGGTTGCGGCGAGCTTCCTTTTCCTTCTGGGCGGCCTCGTACTTGAACTTGCCGTAGTCCATGATCTTGACGACGGGCGGCTTCGAGTTGGGGGCGACCTCGACGAGGTCGAGATCGGCTTCCTGCGCGAGGCGCAGCGCGGCCTCGATGCGGACAACGCCGATCTGCTCACCCGCGGGGCCGACGAGGCGGACCTCGGGGACGCGGATGCGCTCATTGGTACGGGGATCGCTGATGCGGAACTCCTTAGACGATGTGATTCGGCCACCGCGATGCTGTCTGCATCACGGGCGAAATCGGAATCGTCCCCGCCCACCGGCATTCAGACGCCGGCTCAGCACCCTACCTGCCGGGTCCGTCTTGCGAACGGAGCCGGTGGAGTGCAAGACCCGGTAGCCTTGAACGGCAAGCGCGGGTGGGAAGTGAATCCTCTTTCGACCCGGAGCATGACGCTCCGGAGCCCGCCAAAGTCTAACAGAAAGCAAGGCGAAGTGACGAACCAGGCACCGGACGAGGCTGCACGTGAGCGCGAAGAGCGCTGGGCACGTCAGGAGGAGGCCGCATCGTCGGCCACCCGAGACATCGCCGATGTACCCGCTGTCGAGGTGATCACCACCGCCGCCGTGCACCTCATGAGCGCCGCAGCCGTCAAGCTCGGACTCGCCGACGATCCCGACGCCGCGGCGCAGATCGACCTCGACGAGGCGCGCAAGCTCATCAACGCTCTCGCCGGCCTCATCACCGCCGGCGCTCCCGAGATCAGTGACATGCACGCCCGCTCGCTGCGTGACGGTCTTCGTTCCCTGCAGCTCGCCTTCCGCGAGGCATCGACGATTCCCGACCCGATCGGCAAGGGACCGGGCGAGAAGTGGACCGGTCCGGTCAACTAATCAGGGCTGCAGGATCAGGGGTTCCGCGGTGGAGGGGCCGGGGCAGGCGCCTCCGGTGTGGGTCCAGGCGATCGCCTCTTCGGACTCGTGGATGACGGCGCCCTGCGCGTCGAAGAGACGGATGTCGACGTCGTCCGGCGCGGACATGTCGAACGTGAGGCTCCACGTCCCGTCGTCCTGACGGGACGTGGCGAACATGTTGGTCGAGGACGTCTCGTCCTCCCCCGGCGCCGGTGAGCACTCCGCGTCCACGCAGAACTGGACGGCCGCGACCGCGGGGAATGCGCTCACGTCGACGACCGCCCCGTTGACGTAGCCGATGGCCGGGCACGCGGTGAAGCAGCCCGTGGTGCCGGTCGCGGCGCCACACAGGAGCACGACCACGGCGAGGACTCGCATCAGACCGCGGGACATGTTCCGATCGTAGCGAAAGCGGTCAGGCGCTGCGGCGGAGCTTGACCGTGAGCGAATCCGCGAGCACGGCGATGCGGTCGTCGGACGCCCAGCGCTGAGCGAGGCGAGAGAGAACGGCGTCGAGCACCTCACGCTCCAGACCGTCGACGAGCTCGAGGACCACGATCAGCTCGGGGCCCCGGAGCCGTGCGTCGGGATCGCCCGAGGCCACCGCCACGTCGATCACGGCCAGTTCGTGCGCCACGCTCTCCTGGAGCGCGGTGAACACCTCGGCGGAGAGGAAACTCGGCTCCCAGCGGTGCTCTTGAGCGATCGCCCACACCGCGGGGCGCCGGATGACAAACTCCGTCTCGGAGGTCGGGTCGAGCACGATCAGGTCGGTGTCCTCCGCGGAGGCCGCCAACGCGGCGCGGACCGCCTCGACCGGAATCGGGCGCGCGGTCGGATCCCAGGCCTGCATGGCCTGGACGGAGGAGAAGACCGGCTGCACGCGGCGTCCGTCGGGAGCCGCCACCGTCACGATGGACAGCTCCTGCGTCTTGTCGACGGTGAGTCCGTTCGGCGCGACGCCCTCGTCGCCCTTCTCCGCGACGAGCGGCACCAGCACCCGCGCGCCTCGGAAGGCGTCGACCACCTCAGCCTGGCTGCCCTCCCCCGCGCGGAAGCGAAGGATCGCGGCCAGGAGAGCGGGGTCTGCGGAGCCGTCGTCCCCCGCGTGCGGATTCGACTCGAAGCTGCGCCCCTCCCAGGGGACGCCGGCGGAATCGCCGTGGTTGTGCGACTCGGGCCCGCAGGCGTGCGCGTCAGTCTCCTGCGACATCCAGTGCCTCAGCCAGCGTGAACGCGCCGGCGTAGAGTGCCTTGCCGACGATCGCTCCCTCGACGCCCAGCGGCACGAGCTCACGAAGCGCGGCGATGTCGTCGAGGCTCGAGATCCCCCCGGACGCGACGACCGGCTTCGGGGTGCGCGAGGTGACCTCACGCAGCAGTTCGAGGTTCGGGCCGCGGAGCGTGCCGTCCTTCGTGACGTCGGTGACGACGTACCGGCTGCAGCCGGCGTCCTCGAGGCGCTCGAGCACCTCCCAGAGGTCGCCGCCCTCCTTGGTCCATCCGCGGGCGGCGAGAGTCGTGCCACGCACATCGAGGCCGACCGCGATCGCCTCGCCGTAACGACCGATCACGTCGGCAGCCCACTCCGGGTTCTCCAGCGCCGCCGTGCCCAGGTTGATCCGGGTAGCGCCGCTCTCCAGAGCCGCCTCCAGCGTCGCGTCGTCGCGGATACCGCCCGAGAGCTCGATGTTCACGCCCTTGAACTGCTTGATGACCTTGCGCAGGATCGGCGCATTGCTGCCGCGGCCGAACGCGGCGTCGAGGTCGACGAGGTGGATCCACTTCGCACCCTGCGCGGCCCACTCCCCCGCTGCATCCAACGGGTCGCCGTAGCTGGTCTCGGTGCCGGCCTCGCCCTGGGTCAGGCGGACGGCCTTGCCCCCGGCGACATCGACCGCGGGAAGGAGCGTGAGCGAGGGGGACTGCGCGAAGTCGTTCATGGGGTCCTTGGATCGGGAAGCTCTTCGGCCCGGTGCGGGCACGAGAACCGAGGGTAGTCCGCCGGACGGCGGGGAACAAAACGGATGACGCCTGCCGGCGTCGTCAGAGGCTCTGGACCCAGTTGCGCAGCAGCTGGATGCCGGCCTCGCCGGACTTCTCCGGGTGGAACTGCGTCGCCGAGAGCGGGCCGTTCTCGACGGCGGCGAGGAACGGATCCCCGTAGGTCGTCCAGGTGAGGACGGGCTCGGGGAACGGCGGGATGACGTCGAGCTCCCAGGACTGCGCGGCGTAGGAGTGCACGAAGTAGAAGCGCTCCTGCTCGATGCCTCGGAACAGCACGCTGTCGGCACCCGGCTCGACCGTGTTCCAGCCCATGTGCGGAAGCACCGGTGCGTTGAGCTGGGTGACGGCCCCCGGCCATTCGCCGAGGCCCTCGGTGTCGTGGCCGCGCTCGACGCCGTGTTCGAACAGCACCTGCATCCCGACGCAGATCCCGAGCACGGGGCGACCGCCGGCCAGACGCCGATCGATGATCTCGTCTCCGCCATGGGCGCGCAGGGCATCACGCACGGCCTGGAACGCTCCGACGCCGGGCACGACGAGACCTTCGGCCTCGAGAGCGGTGGCGCGGTCGCGTGTCAGCACGGCATCCGCCCCCGCTGCCACGAGCGCCTTGACCGCCGAATGGACGTTGCCCGACTCGTAGTCGAAGACCGCGATGCGAGGTGCTGTGCTCACAGCGCACCCTTGGTGGAGGGGACGCCGTCGACGAGAGGGTCCAGCGCCTTGGCCTGACGGAACGCACGGGCGAACGCCTTGAACTCCGCCTCGGCGATGTGATGAGGGTCGCGTCCGCCGAGCACGCGCACGTGCACCGTCAGAGCCGCGTTGAACGTGATGGCCTCGAACGCGTGACGCACGAGCGAACCGGTGAAGTGCCCGCCGATGAGGTGGTGCTCGAACCCCGCAGGCTCACCCGTGTGCACGAGGTAGGGGCGACCGGAGATGTCGACGACGGCCTGAGCGAGCGCCTCGTCGAGCGGAACGAGCGCGTCACCGTAGCGGGAGATGCCGGACTTGTCGCCGAGTGCCTCGAGAATCGCCTGGCCGAGCACGATCGAGACGTCTTCGACGGTGTGGTGCGCGTCGATGTGCGTGTCGCCGGACGCGCGCACGGTCAGATCGGTGAGCGAGTGCTTTGCGAACGCCGTGAGCATGTGGTCGAAGAACGGCACCGACGTGTCGATGCGGCTCGCACCGGTGCCGTCGAGATTCAGCTCGAGCTCGACGGTGGACTCCGACGTGCTGCGCACGCGGCTCGCTGTGCGCAGGGTCAGTGCGGTGGTGCTCATGAAGCCGATCCTATCGAGGCCAGAGCGTCGAGGAACGCGGTGGTCTCCGCCTCGGTTCCAGCACTCACTCTCAGGTGGCCGGGGATGCCGACGTCGCGCACGAGCACGCCGCGGTCGTAGAGCTGCTGCCACGTCGCCTTCGGGTCGGCGACTCCGCCGAACAGCACGAAGTTCGACCACGTCTCGTGCGGCTGATAGCCGAGCGCCTCGAGGGTCGCCGTGATCCTGTCGCGCTGCTCGACGATCTCCTCGACCATCCCGAGCATCACGTCGGCGTTGCGCAGTGCCGCGATGGCCGCTGCCTGGGTGAGGGCGCTCAGGTGATACGGCAGACGCACCAGCCGCAGCGCGTCGATGAATGCCGGATCCGCCGCGAGATAGCCGACGCGAGCGCCCGCGAACGCGAACGCCTTGCTCATCGTGCGCGAGACGGCGAGCCGCGGACGCCCTTCGAGCAGCGTCAATGCGGACACCGCGTCGCGGGGAGCGAACTCCTGGTAGGCCTCGTCGACGATCACGATGCCCCGCGCTGCGTCGTAGACGGCTTCGATGACGTCGAGCCCCAGCGGCGTGCCGGTGGGGTTGTTGGGCGAGCAGAGGATCACCACGTCGGGGTCGGCGGCCCGCACCTGCTCGGCGGCCTCCTCCGGCGTGATCGTGTAGTCGGGCTGCCTGGTGCCGGCGATCCACCGCGCCCCCGTCCCCTGGGCGATCAGCGGGTACATCGAGTACGTGGGCGCGAAGCCGAACGCGGTGCGCCCCGGCCCGCCGAACGCCTGGAGGATGTGCTGGAGCACTTCGTTGGACCCGTTGCCCGCCCAGATCTGTTCGGGGGTGAGCCCGTGGCCCAGATACGCGGCGAACGACTCACGAAGGGTGCTGAACTCCCGGTCGGGGTAGCGGTTGACGTCGCGGATCGCCACGGCGATGTCGTCGAGGATGTCGCTGGCCACCTCATCCGGGATCGGATGCGTGTTCTCGTTCACGTTGAGCGCGATCGGAAGGGGCGCCTGCGGAGCGCCGTACGGCGTCAGTCCGCGAAGATCATCACGTAGCGGGAGATCGTTGAGGGAGAGGGTCACCCTTCCCATGTTAAGCGGCGCCCCAAGTCGGTGACGCAAAGTTGCTGCAGCGACGCCGCGGCGGGGATCAGTTCACGTACTGGGCCGGGATGGCCAGTGTCTGACCGATCTGGAGCTCGCCACCACGCAGCAGGTTCATCCGGCTGATCTCACCGATCACGTCGCGCGGGTCGGCGTCGGGGGCGACGCCGGTCGCGATCGACCAGAGCGTGTCGCCCGGCATGACCGTGACGGTCTCGACGCTGACGGCTGCAGTGTCTGCACCCGAGGCGATCGCACTGCCACCGCTGAGCGCGGCGAACGCGATGCCGACCGCGAGCGGAACAGAGGCGAAGGCCAGCAGCACGGCGCGGCCACGCGTCGTCAGCCGGAGTCGCGTCGAAGGACGGGTCGACGCCGGAATGACTGCTGCGGTGCTGAAGCTGATGCTGCTCATGTGGTGCTCCTTAGCCTGTCCCGGAACCGTGAGGCCACCGGGGAAGTTGGCGTAGCGTTCGCATTCCCGCCTCGGCCGGGAGCCGTGAATGCGAAGCTACGTACCGAAGATATCTTCGAGTTCGAACATCTGTCAAGTATTCTTCGAAACCCCACCGACGATTAGGCCGACACGCTCGAACAGATCTTCCAGATCGGCCCGATTCTCGGATACGGTTTCGATAAGGACACCCCACCACGGGCCTCCGACATTCGAAGAGGGACGTCGGATCACGCACTGAAGGAGCACCATGAGCGAGAACTCTGCCCCCGAGTCGGAGGCACCGCGCACGCGCCGCCGGAAGAGCCTCAGCCCGAAGCAGATGGCGATCCTCGAGGTCATCCAGAACTCGATCGCGCACCACGGCTACCCGCCGAGCATGCGCGAGATCGGCGACGCCGTCGGCCTCAAGTCCCTCTCCAGCGTCACCCACCAGCTGGGGCAGCTCGAGCTCAGCGGCTATCTGCGCCGCGACCCCGGGAAGACGAGAGCCATGGAAGTGCTCATCGATCTGCCTGGCACCAGCACCGAGAGCCCCGCCGACGTGGCGACCCCGGTCGGAGACGCCGCGCTCGTCCCCCTCGTCGGGCGCATCGCAGCCGGCGTGCCGATCACCGCCGACCAGCAGGTCGAGGAGATCTTCCCCCTCCCCCGCCAGCTGGTGGGCAAGGGCGACCTCTTCATGCTCAAGGTCTCCGGCGAGTCGATGATCGATGCCGCCATCTGCGACGGCGACTGGGTCGTCGTCCGCTCCCAGAACAGCGCCGAGAACGGCGAGATCGTGGCGGCGATGCTCGACGGCGAGGCCACCGTCAAGGTGCTGCGTCGCCGCGACGGCCACACCTGGCTGCTCCCCCGCAACTCCGCGTTCGAGCCCATCCTCGGTGATGAGTCCGTGATCCTCGGCAAGATCGTGGCAGTACTGCGCGCCGTCTGAGACGAGACGGCACGATGAAGCCCCTCCCGGGTGCCGGGAGGGGCTTCGTGTCTTCGGGCGACGGGTCAAGACCGCGATGCTCCCGTCCTGACGCACGGGCGTCCACCTTCGACGCCTAGGCTCGAATCATGTCGTCGTCCCCCTACGGTTCCTGGACCTCCCCCTTCTCCGCGGCCTCCGTCGCGGCCTCCTCTCCGCGCATCGACGGAGCCCGCTTCGTCGGTGCGGAGATCTGGTGGGGTGAGTCGGTACCTGCCGAGAAGGGACGCGTTACGGTGCGGAGCTCCTCCGGCTCCGAGATCCTCCCCACCCCCTGGAGCGCGCGGTCTCGCGTGCACGAGTACGGCGGAGGCGCCTGGACGGCGGATGAGCACGGCACGCTGTTCTTCGTCGACGCAGGAGACCAGCGGGTGCACCGTCTGAGCGTCGGAGCCGACCCCGTCGCCCTCACCGCCCCCGGTCCCTCGCACGGAGGCCTGCGCGTGCAGAACGGCCGCCTGCTGGCCGTGCGCGAAGACCTCTCGACCACGCCGCACCTCCGCTCGATCATCGAGATCCCGCTCGATGGATCCGCCGCCGAAGACCCGTCCGCGATCAGGGTGATCGCGGAGGGAGACGGCTTCTTCGCCCACCCTGCCCTCTCTCCCGACGGGACCCGCGCGGCATGGGTCGGCTGGGAGCGGGGACGGATGCCGTGGGAGGACGCGCACGTGCAGGTCGCAGAGGTCGCCGGCGGCACGCCGCACACGATCCCCTCGCGGGCGGCTCTGCAGCCCGAGTGGCTCAGCGACGCGGAACTGATCTTCGCCGACGATCCCGACGGTCGCTGGGCTCTGCAGCGCATCACACTCGACGGGGTGACTCCCACCGGGCCGGCGCGACCGTTCGCGCCTGCTGGCGCTCCTGTCGATGCCGACACCGGCTACGGGCTCTGGGTGCTCGGCAACCGCTGGTACCAGCCGCTCGACGACGGCCGCATCGTCG
This sequence comes from Microbacterium sp. UCD-TDU, assembly GCF_000340625.1. NCBI lineage: Bacteria > Bacillati > Actinomycetota > Actinomycetes > Micrococcales > Microbacteriaceae > Microbacterium > Microbacterium sp. UCD-TDU. The sequence goes on along the minus strand of NZ_AOSO01000005.1, from coordinate 548,713 downwards.
CCGTCCGCACGAACGGCCGCGACGAGGTCGTCGTGATCGATGCCGACGGCGGCGTGAGCGTGATCGACTTCCCCGGTGACGGTCACGTGAGCATCGATGCCGTCGACGGCACCAAGGCGCTCCTCTCGGGCAACGGCTCTCGGGCGACGGCGGGCCTGTGGTGCGTCGACGTCGAATCCGGCGAGGTCATCGCCGTACGCGGCGGCGAGCCGGTCGATCCGCAGTGGATGCCCGCGTCCATCCCGATCGAGATCGAGGGTCCCCGCGGCGCGGTGCACGCATTCGCCTATCCTCCGGCCAACCCCGATACGTCGGCGCCCGACGCTGAGCGCGCACCCTACGTCGTGCTGGTGCACGGCGGACCGACGGCGCACGTCACCGGCGCGGCGTCAGCGGCGATCGCCTTCTACACGAGCCGCGGCATCGGCGTGCTCGACGTGAACTACGGCGGATCCACCGGCTACGGCCGCGCCTACCGCGAGCGACTCGACGGCCAGTGGGGCGTGGTCGACGTCGACGACGTGATCGCGGCCGCCCGCGGACTCGCCGACGCCGGACTCGCCGACCCTGCCCGCATCGCGATCCGCGGCGGTTCGGCAGGCGGCTGGACCGTGCTGTCGGCGCTGGTCCGCGGTGGCGCCTTCGCCGCCGGGATCAGCCGCTACGGCGTGGCCGACCTGCGCATGCTGGTGGCGGAGACGCATGACTTCGAGGCGTCGTACATCGACGGCCTGGTCGGACCGCTCCCCGAGTACGAGCATCTGTACATCGAGCGTTCCCCGCTCACCCACACCGAGCGCATCGATGTGCCCGTGCTGCTCCTGCAGGGTGGCGAGGACCGCGTGGTTCCGCCGTCGCAGTCAGAAGCGATCCGCGACGCGCTCGCGACCCGCGGCATCGACCACGAATACGTGCTGTACCCCGCCGAGGGGCACGGCTTCCGCAGCGCGGAGACGATCGTCGACGCCCTCGAGCGGGAGCTGAGGTTCCTCGGCCGCGTGTTCGGGTTCGAACCGCGCCTGTGAGGGGCGGGGGCTACTCCCCTACGCGGTTGCGCAGCCGCATGGCGCGGTCGGCCTCGCGGGTGTCCTGACGCTCGCGCAGGGTCTGGCGCTTGTCGTATTCCCGCTTGCCCTTCGCCAGAGCGATCTCGACCTTGGCGCGACCGTCCGAGAAGTAGAGCTTCAACGGGATCAGGGTGTATCCGCCTGCTGACACCGCGTGCGCGATCTTGGCGATCTCCTCGCGGTGCAGCAGGAGTTTGCGGATGCGCTTGGCCGAGTGGTTGGTCCAGTGCCCCTGCGAGTACTCGGGGATGTGCACGGAGTCGAGGAAGACCTCGTTCCCCTTGACGAACGCGTAGCCGTCGCTGAGGTTGGCGCGTCCCTGACGCAGTGACTTGACCTCGGTGCCGGTGAGCACCATCCCCGCTTCGTACGACTTCTCGATCGTGTAGTCGTGACGTGCGCGACGATTGGTCGCGATGACCTTCTCTCCGCGTTCCCTGGGCATGATGCTCTCCTGTTGCCGTGATGAGCTCGATCGATCGATCCGACCGAGCAGCCTTTCAGGCTATCAGGTACGCAGCCAGCGTCGGATCGCGAAACCGGCCGACAGCGCGGCGAGGATGACGCCGATGCCGATCAGCACGGGAACCACGAGCGCGGCATCCTGCATCGTCACCCATGTCGTGATGAACGGGACCCGGCCCCGAAGGTAGCCGTTGACGCCGAAGTGCACGCCGGCCACGACCGCGGCGCTGGCCAGGGCCGAGCCGAGGAAGGCGGCGAACACGCCTTCGAGGACGAACGGCGTCTGGATGAAGCGGTTGGACGCTCCGACCAGGCGCATGATGCCGATCTCCTTGCGTCGGGCATACGCCGACAGCCGGATGGTGGTTCCGATCAGGAGGGTGGCTGCGATGAGCATGAGGACAGCGATTCCCACCGCGATGTATGTCGCGACGGTCAACGCGGAGAACAACGGCTCGAGGTATTGGAGCTGATCCTTGACCTGCTCCACACCGGCCTGTCCGCTGAACGCCTCGGCGAGCACCTGCGACTGGCCCGGGTCCTTCATGGTGACGAAGAACACCTCGAAGGCCTGGTCGGGCGTGAGCACGCTCGCCTGGTCGGCGCCGAGCTGATCGACGAGCTTGGCGTAGGTCTCTTCCTTGGTGTCGAACGTCATCGAGCTGATGAGCGGCTTGAGCGCATCACCCTCGAGCTGTGCACGGACGGCGGCGACCTGCTCCTCGCTCGCGGCGCCGTCGAGACAGGTCTCGGATTCCGAGACCGCGGAGCACATGTAGACCGCGACCTGGGCGCGCTCGGCCCAGTAGCCGCGCATGACGCCGATCTGGCCCTGCATCAGGATCGCCGCACCCACGAACGTCAGGGAGACGAAGGTGACGAGCACGACGGAGATCACCATCGAGATGTTCCGCCGGAGCCCACCGAGGGCTTCGGTCAGGATGAGTCCGATTCTCATGAGGTCGGGCCCACTTCCTCGTCGTCTTCATCCGAGAGGCCGAGGCGATCGGCGACTCCGAGCTCAGCGACGTCGACCGTCGGCAGCGTGATGGGGTGTGTTCGCGGGCGGATGACCGCCGGAGGTTCGACAGCGGCGGGAGGCTCCACGACGTTCGCGGCAGAATCGGCCTGCGAACGTGCGGGCTCCGGGGGCTCGACCGTGCGCGGGGCCGGGGGAACCACGGTCTCCCCGTCACGGTCGACCGCGGCCGCGGCCTTGCGCTGCGTGCTGAGCTCCTCCGTCAGGGCGGCACGCACCATGGAGAGGTCTGCGGTCTGACGCTGCACTTCCTGCACAGCGGTGAGCGCGGCCGCTGCCGCGGCCCCACGCACCTCCTCCGGGACGAGGCGCGGGATGTTGGAGGTGTCGCCGTACCCGCCGTGCACCTCATCGCGAACCATCTCGCCGTCGCGCAGCTCGATCACGCGGCGCTGCATCTGGTCGACGAATCCGGCTTCGTGGGTGGCCATCAGCACGGTGGTGCCGCCCGCGTTGATGCGGGCCAGCAGCTGCATGATGTCGACCGAGGTGGCGGGGTCGAGGTTTCCGGTCGGCTCGTCGGCGAGCAGCACCTGAGGACGATTGACCAGAGCGCGCGCGATCGCGACACGCTGCTGCTCGCCACCGGAGAGCTCGTGCGGCATCCGCTTCTGCTTGCCGTCGAGACCCACGAGCGCCAGGGCCTCCGGAACAGCCTGCTGGATGAAGCCACGCGACGAACCCGTCACCTGAAGCGTGAAGGCGACGTTCTGATACACGGTCTTCGACGGCAGCAGTCGGAAGTCCTGGAAGACCGATCCGATGTGGCGGCGGAAGTACGGCACCTTGCGGTTGGCGAGCGCCCGCAGATCCCTGCCGAGCACAGCGACCCGCCCCGTCGTCGGGACGTCTTCGCGCAGGATCAGGCGCAGACAGGAGGATTTGCCGGAGCCCGAGGCGCCGACCAGGAAGACGAACTCCCCGCGCTGCACTTCGAAGTCGACACCGGAGAGGGCGGGCTTCGACGTCCCGCGGTAGCGTTTCGTGACGTTCTCGAACCGAATCATGGCGCTACGAGCCTAAGCGCGGGCTCTCCCCTGGCCGCGAGCGACACCCCGCACGACGCTTCCGTCCTCCGACCGGATGGGGATTGCTCCCCATCCACGAGCCACTGCCACGTCGCCTGCCACTGCTATACATGAAGATGTCGGCTGCAGGAAGTGGCCGCCGAATTCTTTCAAGGGGGACCCATGACTACGCCCGCAGGATGGTACGACGACGGATCCGGTCGACAGCGCTGGTGGGACGGCCAGCAGTGGACCGAGCACTTCGCCCCGGAGACCACCGATGCCTCGGCCGTCTCCGAGGAGCAGGTCGTCTCCGAGGAGCAGGTCGTCGTCGAGGAGCAGGTCGCGGAGACCTCATCGATCGATGACACCGTCGTCCACCCGTCCGAGGAGACGCAGATCTCCCCCGAGTCGCCGGATCCGTCGCAGACGGCTTCCGCGGGTCTCACCGCTCAGGATGTGAATGATGCTTCCGGGGCGACGGCGGCGACGACCCCGCTCAGCGACGACCTCGGTGCATACTCCGCGCCGGCGGCTCCCGTCTACCCGGTCGGCGCAGCCGCGCCGTCGTCGGATTCCTACCCGGGCGCCGCACCTGCCTACCCCGGCACCACGACGGGTTACCCCGCCGCCGGGTACGGGCAGCCCGGCCCCGAGGAGCCGAAGAAGGTGTCGGTCCTCGGACTCGTCGGACTCGGCCTCGCGGCGCTCGGCACGATCCTGGTCTTCATCCCGGTGATCGGCTTCATCGGCTTCTTCCTGCTCGCCGCCGGGTTCATCGTCTCCCTCGTCTCGGTCTTCCTCAAGGGCAAGAAGTGGCCGGGCATCACGGGACTCATCCTCGCGGTCGTCGGGACGATCATCGGCATCGTGATGTCGTTCGTCTACCTCTTCGCCTTCGCGCAGGGAGTGAGCGACGAGATCGACAGGATGCCCACCTCTTCTCCGTCGATCGAGGCGACCGCCCCGAGCGAGACTGAAGGAACCGACGGCACCGAGGGGACCGACACCGGCGTACGCCCGACCGCTCCCGAAGTGGCTCAGGGACTCACGGCGATCCTCGCTTCCACCGGAGCCGAGGGATACACCGAGCCTCAGATCTCCTGCCTCGCGGACCTGTTCGTCGCCTCCGACCTCGACAACGCGACGCTGCGCACGATCGCCGAGAGCGATGGCGCCCTGACCGACACCGATGCCCTCTACGGCTTCGCCGAGGTGCTCGGAGACACGGACGCCGTCGCCGCGTGCTTCACGCCCTGAGCACTGCAGAGTGACGTCGAAGGCCTCAGGAGCACCGTGCTCCTGAGGCCTTCTTCGCGCGGTCGTCCTCTCATTCGACACAGGGCGCCCCGCGCCGCTACCGTCGTCATGACGGCCACACCGCTGAGGACCGGCCGGCGTAGCGAGAATGACCTCACCACGCATTCGCCGACCGAGAAAGACACACGGGGAAGCCTGATGACAACACCTGCCGGCTGGTACGACGACGGCTCCGGGAACCGACGGTGGTGGGACGGTCTGCAGTGGACCGAGCATGTCGTCACGGAGAGGCCGGCGCCTGGCGGCGAGTCGACAGCGCAGGAGACGACGGCTGCCGAACCGACAGCGGCTGAACCGACAGCGACGCCCGAGGCCCCTGTGACGGCCACACCCGTCACCCCGCCCGCGGATGTCGAACCGGCACCCTTCGTCCCGCCGTACACGCTCGCGGGCCAGATGCCCGCGCCCGCTGCGACCGCGTCCCCTGCCGGTATGACGTATCCGGCATACGGCGGATATCCGGCGGCGTCGTGGCCGGTCGCACCGTCTCCGCAGCCCGCGACCGGAGTGCCGGTGGTGGGCATCATCGGACTTGTCGCCGTGGTCATCGGCGTCGTCTGCGCCTGCTTCCCGGTGATCGCGATCGCCGGTTGGGCACTGCTCGCCGTGGGCTTCGTGATGTCGCTGATCTCGCTCTTCCTGCGCGGACGGAAGTGGCCTGGCATCACCGGAGTGGTCGTCGCCGTCGTCGGCGCGGTCCTGGCCGCCGCGGTGTCTTTCCTCGTGCTGGCGACGTCCTCGATCGCGGAGAACGGCGACAGTCCGTTCGCCGCTCCCGGCGATCGCCCGTCATCCGAGGGCGATTCCTCCACCGGACGCGAGGATCCCTCCGCCATCGAGGGTGCGGAGATGGTCCCCTTCGAGGAGCTCGAGGTCGGCGACTGCCTCCCGCTGGTCGAATACACCGACGACGACGTGATCTTCGATCTTCCCGTCGTGCCGTGCGAGCAGCCCCACACCGACGAGATCTACCTCATCTTCGACGTCGAAGACGGCGAGTTCCCCGGGGACGACGCCCTGGGCGTCACGGCGTCGGACGGCTGCCTCGCGGCGTTCGAGTCGTACGTCGGCGTCTCCTACGACGTCTCCGAGCTCGATTACTACTACTACCAGCCGACGAAGTCATCCTGGAACCACGCGTCGGATCGCACCGTGCAGTGCATCCTCTTCAGCTACGAGGAAGTGACCGGAACCCTCAAGGGCGCGAACTACTGACCGACCACGCACACGAAGAAGGCCCTGGATTTCTCCGGGGCCTTCTTCGTGGACTCAGTCCTCGATCTTGCGCTTGCGCCAGCGGATGCCCGCCGAGATGAAGTCGTCGAGGTCGCCGTCGAACACGGCCGCCGGGTTGCCGGACTCCTGTCCGGTGCGGAGGTCTTTGACCAGCTGCTGGCCGTAGAGGAAGTACGAGCGCATCTGGTCGCCCCAGCTCGCGGTGATGTTGCCCGCGAGCTCCTTCTTCTTCGCCGCTTCCTGCTCCTTCTGCAGGAGCAGGAGTCGCGTCTGCAGCACGCGCATCGCGGCGGCGCGGTTCTGGATCTGCGACTTCTCGTTCTGCATCGACACGACGATGCCGGTCGGGAGGTGGGTGAGGCGCACGGCCGAGTCGGTCGTGTTGACCGACTGCCCACCGGGGCCGGAAGAGCGGAAGACGTCGACGCGGATGTCGTTCTCCGGGATGTCGACCTCGGTCGCCTCTTCCATCAGCGGGATGACCTCGACGGCGGCGAATGACGTCTGGCGCTTGTCCGCGGAGCCGAACGGGCTGATGCGGGCGAGGCGGTGGGTTCCGGCCTCGACCGAGATGGTTCCGAAGGCGTAGGGCGCATCGATCTCGAAGGTGGCGGACTTGATGCCCGCACCCTCCGCGTAGGACGTGTCCATGACCTTGACGGGGTACTTGTGACGCTCTGCCCAGCGCAGGTACATGCGCATCAGCATCTCAGCGAAGTCGGTGGCGTCGTCGCCGCCGGCGCCGGAGCGGATCGTGATGATCGCGGCGCGCTCGTCGTACTCGCCATCGAGGAGCGTCTGCACCTCGAGCTGGTTGATGAGGTCGGTGAGAGCGGCGAGCTCGGCGCGGGCTTCCTGCGCGGAGTCCTCATCGCCCATCTCGTTGGCGAGCCCGATCAGGACCTCGAGGTCATCGAGACGCTGAGCGATGCCGGTGATGCGGGCGAGCTCGGACTGGCGGTGGCTGAGTGCGCTGGTCACCTTCTGCGCGTTCTCGGTGTCGTCCCAGAGGTCGGGGGCACCGGCCTCCTCGCTGAGACGCGCGATGTCGTCGCGGAGACGGGAGACATCGACGACCTCGCTGATGTCGCCGAAGGTGTGCCTGAGCGCCTGGATTTCGGCGGAGAGATCTAGTTCGAGCATGACACCTCAGCCTAACGTGCCGCCTGCCCGCGCGGGGACCCCGTCGTCGGAGACCTTTCTGCAACGGGAGTAGCGTGAAGCCGTGAGCAGTGCATCGACGGTCCTTCGACAGTTCGGGCCCATGGTGTATCTGCCGACGATCCTCTTCGCCCTCGGCGAAGGAGCCGTGATCCCGCTCATCCCGGTGCTCGCCGCCTCCATGGGCGCCGACGTGGCGTTCGCCGCCCTCGTGGCCTCCGCCCTCGTCATCGGTCAGTTGTGCGGCAATCTTCCTGCCGGCTGGGCCGTGGGCAAGATCGGCGAGAGGTACACGATGGTCATCGCCGGCGTGATCGCCATCGTGGCCGGACTCGGAATGGTGTTCGCGCCCTCGCTCGGCGTGCTGGCGGCCTCGGTCTTCCTCCTCGGGATCTGCGCGGCGGCCTTCGGTCTCGCCCGGCACGCGTTCATGACCACCCGCGTGCCGGTCGCCTTCCGTGCGCGTTCGCTCTCGCTGCTCGGCGGCAGCTTCCGCCTCGGCATCTTCATCGGCCCCTTCGTAGCCGCAGGGCTCCTGCAGCTGTTCGGCAGCGAGAGTGCGGCGATCTGGTTCTTCCTGGGGTGCCTGGTGGTCATGGTCGTGCTGGTGCTCTTCGGCCCCGACCCCGAGAAGATGATCCCGCCGGTCCCGTCGACCACTCACGAGCGCTATCTGGAGGACTCCGGCGAGGCGGTGAGCGGGTCGATCCCGACGATCGAGCGCCTGGGCATCTTCCAGACCATGTGGCGTCAGCGTGCGGTGCTCGGCCGGCTCGGACTCGCCGCCGCGTCGCTCTCGGCGGTCCGCTCGGCGCGACAGGTGGTGCTGCCGCTGTGGGGACTGTCGCTGGGATTGGATGCCTCGACCATCGCCCTTGTGGTCGGCGTCTCCGGCGCCATCGACTTCGCGCTCTTCTATGCCAGCGGCCAGGTGATGGACCGCTTCGGCAGACTGTGGGCGGCGATGCCGGCGATGGTTCTCATGGGCGCCGGGTTCCTCGCCCTGTCGCTCACGCACGACGTGGATGCGGCGGTTCTGTGGTTCGGCATGTTCGCCGCCGTCCTCGGTGTCGGCAACGGCCTCTCGAGCGGCATCCTGCTGACCCTGGGCGCCGACGTCGCCCCGAAGCGGGAACCGGCGGCGTTCCTCGGATCCTGGCGCACGCTCACCGACGCGGGCGGGGCGATCGCTCCGCTGCTCGTCTCGGCGATCACGGCTGTCGCCGCCCTGCCGTTCGCGGCGGCCGCGATGGGCGTGGTCGGCCTCGTCGGCGCTCTGGGGTTCCTGCGGTGGATCCCGCAGTTCGTGCCGCGGGAGCGCCCGGAATCCGGCGACGACTCCTCCGAGGGGGAACAGGAATGACCCAGGCCCTGGAGGCGGATGCCCACCGACTGGTCTCGACCTTCGTGCCCCGATCGGGACGAGACCGTGCAGCGCAGGCCGACTTCGCGTCGTTCTTCGCGGCAGAGGGTGGCCCGGTGCATCGGGAGGCAGGACCCGATCACCTCACCGCGTCGTGCGTGGTGTTCGATGCGTCCCTGCAGCACACGCTGCTCGTCTTCCATCGCAAGGGGCAGTTCTGGGTGCAGCCGGGAGGCCACGTCGAGCACGGCGATGATTCGGTCGTGGCGGGAGCGCTGCGTGAACTGCGCGAGGAGACGGGCATCGTGGTCGAGCCGACGCCCGCCCCTCTCGCCTACGACCTCGACCACCATGGGCTCTCCTCGCGTTTCGGCGCCTGTGCCTCGCACCTCGACATCGGCATCGCGGTCGTCGTCGACGGTGAGTCCGCGCTGACCGTGAGCGAGGAGTCGGAGGACGTGCGCTGGTGGCCGGTCGACGCCCTGCCCGCCGAGGTGCCGCCGCAACTCGTTCCCCGGCTCGACGGACTGCTCACGCAGCTGCGCGACCCTCGCTGAGCCGAGAATCCCGTCATCGCAGGGCCGTGCGGCTGGTGGCGGTCGACTCCAGCGGCACACCTCCGGGCACGAACAGGGACACCAGCGGCGGATGCCATTCCGCGGCGACGGTCACCCGGGCGGTGACGCCGTCGGGCGTGCCCGCGGCGGTGATCGACGCCTCGCCCGGCAGCGCGCTCATGAGAGCGTCGGCCTGTTCCTCGACGCCGGCATCGGTCAGCTCGGCCCGCACGCTGTCGTCGTACACCGCCAGGGTGAAACCGTCCGCTCCGGCGAGCGCGGCGGAGTCGGCGAGTGCGTCCAACCGCTTCTGGGCGATGTAGAGATCGGTGGCGCAGACGCACACGAAGAGCACGGCCAGAGCGAGCAGTACGTAGCCGAGAGTGAGCAGCAGCACGCTCCCCTCGTCTTGGTCGCCGACCCCGCCATACGCTGTTCGGGCCTGCTCCCTCATCCCGTCCCCCACAGCCGCGACACCTTCTGCACCGCTTCGGCCTGCACAGGGACGGCCGTCGAACGATCGAGTCCGAGCACCTCCGGCACCAGCGGCAGCCGTACCCGCGTGGTGACGGTGACGACGATCATCGTGCCGGCCGACGGGCACTCCGCGGCGGACGGTGCGCAGGAGAGCGACACGTCGACAGTGTCCTCATCGAGGCCGTACTCGTCCACGATCCCTGCGAGAACTGCGTCGCTGCGGTCCGCCGCAGTCGCAGCGTCTGGCGCTCGTGCGATCACGCGGGCGATGTGCCGTGCTGCCGCTTCCGCCCCGAAGGTCTGCTCCTGGATCGCACCGAGCGCGATGACAAGGTAGATCAGCGGCACCAGGAGGATCACCCCCACCGCGATGAACTCCAGGGCGGCCGATCCCTCGTCATTCTTCCCCGAAAGTCTCGGCGGGTGCATGAGCCTCCACCTCCATCGCCAGGGGAAGGCCGATCAGTCCGAGCAGCGGAAACGTCGTGCGGACCCGGACGTCGACCGTCTCGTATGGCGGGGCGCCGGAGACGCCGATTCGGATGTCCTCGGCGTAGTCCGCCCCGACCGCGCGGGAGATGACGTCTCTGGTGCGTTCTATGCCCTCCTCCGGGGTCGTATCGGCGAGAGCCGCGTGGTAGGCGCCTTCGACGGCGGCGTCGTGCACCACGTTGCGCACGTACACTGCGAACGCGAGCTGCAGCACAGCGAGCGTGAGAGCGGTGAGGAGCGTTCCGACCAGTACGAACTCCACCGGGCTGGAGCCGCGATCATCCGCGCAACCACTCCGGTCGTCCATGTCAGAGCCCCGAGACCCTCTGGATCGCCTGCTCGAACAGCGAGGTCAGAGCGGGACCGGCGACGGCCCAGATCAGCACCACCAATCCCGCGGTCATCAACGTGACGAGCACCCATCCGGGAACGTCACCCGCTTCGTCGTCGATGAAGGCGCGGAACCGAGTCGTGACGTCATACCAGGGGCGTCGCCGGTGCTCCTGTGTTCGTGCGGTCATGGTGGTCCTTTCGTCGGGCGGTCAGCCGATGCCGAGCCGGAGGATGAAGAGTCCCGGATACACGGCGAAGAGCACCGAGAGCGGAAGGATCAGGAAGACGAGCGGGAGGAGCGTGCCGCTTCGGCTGGCTTGCGTTCTGCGGCGTCGGCGGGCAGGAACATCGACGGGTCGAGCACCCCATGAATGGTGATCGCGCGGGGCCGTCCCTGCACGATGTCCGACACGATCACCCGCACGTCCAGCAGCTCCACAACCTCACGTCGCATCGCCGCCGACGCATCCTCCAGACGGCCACGGGCACGCTCCGCGAGCGCGGCCACATCCGTAATCCGCTGCGCCTGTTCGCCCCGCACGGAGCGCATGGCGGCGAGCCCCTCCAGGCGCTCCCGGACGTCCGCAAGCTCGCCGCGAAGACGCTCCATCGTCTGCCGGTGCTCCTCGGGATCATCCGCCATGAGGTACAGGTCCTTCGCACGGCCCATCGCCCGCTCCAAGGTCGCCTCCTGCTTGCGCAGGGCCGCGATCATCGGAGCCTCTTCGTTCAGGTCGGCGGTGTCGTCCAGTTCGAGCCACTGCCGCGCGAGCCGTTCCAGGCGCTCGGGGTCGGCCAGCATCGCCGCGATTTCCGCCCATACGGGCTCGTCGATCGCTGGTCCCTTGATCTGCGGGCACGAGCAGCGCGGCTGTTCCTTCGACCTGTACCGCCGCCCCGAGCAGACGTAGTACGGGTTCGGGCGGGATTTTGTGGTCACGCCGTCGTAGTGCTTGTCCATGTCGCACGGCCCGAGCAAGCGGCCTGTTAGCATCTGCCGCTGCGGCGCGGAAGGCGTGACCGACGCCTTCCGATTGACCGCCCTCTGGAGTGCCAGCCACTCCGGCCGGGTGAACACCGGGTCACCGAGCGGCACCTTCACGGTGTCGCCATACTTCGGCGTCCCGTCGCGGTTCATCTTCGTGACCTTGCGATGCGGCCGGTAGTTGCCGGTGGTTGCCGATCCCCACTCGGTCTCCCCCGTCCACAGTGACGGATTCGTAGCCGTCTGCCGCACGGTCTGGTACTGCCACTGTGCCGCCTGGCGCGGGTGCATTCCCATCAGGTTGAGCCGCTCGGCGACTTCGGCGGTGGACAGCCGGTCCTTGACGAACAGGCGGTGCATCGCGCGGAGGACCTCGCGTTCGCGATCATCCGGCACCGGGCGGGCGTCTCGCTTGAGCCCTTCGAGCCGCCACCCAAATGGGGGCTTCGACCCCGCCCATCCCCCGGCGCGTCCTTTGGCCCGCTGACCGGCGGCAGTACGGGCGACGATGGTATCGCGCTCCATCTCGGCGAACCCGGCCATGACGGTGCGCATCATCTTGCCCTGCGGGGTGCTCATGTCGATCTGCTCCTTGACCAACACAAGGTCGACGCCCATCTCGGCAAAGCGGTCGGTCTCCCGGATCGCGTCACCGGCCTTGCGTGCGAACCGGTCGAGCTTCGAGACCACGATCGCGTCGATCTTGCCGTCGCGGGCGTCCTGGAGCATCTTCCGCCACTGAGGGCGATTCGCATCAGTCCCCGACAGACCCTCATCGACGTAGGCACCGACGAGTTCCCAGCCCCGGACCTTGATCGCGGCTTCGCAGATCTCCCTCTGCTCCGGGAGTGAGGTGTTGTCGATCTGGAGATCGGTGCTGACTCGGGCGTAGTAGGCGGCGCGCTTAGTGGTCATGCGAAGCTCCGCCCCTGAGCACACGCCTTACATTCGTCGCTGTCGGGAGCAAATGCGGAGGGTGCCTTGGCTCGTCGGCAGGAGGTGCAGACCTTCGGGTCAAACACTGTTACTTCACTCATGGCGGAGTCCTTCGAGGTCGTTCGCGTCGTGCGTGATGGCGAGTGCCTGGGCGAGCGAGACCTCGTCATCCAGGGTGAGGTCGGGGTCGTGCATTGCCGCCGCCCGGGAGAGGTGTATCCGAAGTTCCCGGAGGTTCCGAACGGTCTGGCCGGGGTCGGCCGGTCCCTGAGAGACCATCGTCGCCACGATGAACTCGTCCAGGGTGAGGCGCTCAGGCATCGCCACGGCGAGCCCCCTTTCGGCTGTCGCGTCGCCGTTCGGCTTCACATTCCTTGCACTTGGATCGAAGCCACGGACGATCGGCGCGCACCCTGCCGAACGCATCCAACGGGAGCTGGCGCTGACATCGCCGACAGAACTTGGTCTCCTGCATGGGCGAGTCGGTGCCGTTCCACCGGCCGTGCTCTTCGGGGGTCACTTCGCCGCCGCCTTCGTGTCGGCCTCACTCTGCTTCGCGGCGAGTCGCTCGGCCGCGCGGGTGAACTTGGCGCGGAGGCGCTCGGACGGAAGGTGCTTTGCCTCGGCGGCGACGAGTGCCTTGGTGACCTTGCGTCCGTCTGCGTGCTCGTTGATAAGCCCCTGGAGGAGCACGCTCACGTGGCGGGCATCATGCCCCGGGCGGTACATGGCCTTGCGGCCGACCGGCTCGTGGCAGGTACCGCAGGCGCAGGTGTTGACGGGGATTTCGGTGGCGATGGCTTTCTCCATGGTGGGCGTTCCAATCTGTCTTCTGATCTGGGCTTTATCTACCCCACCTTCCATCAAAATGTACGCATATGCGTCCGCACAATCCCCCTGCGCCGCCTCAGCTTTTCGAGCAGCTCGAAGCGCGCGCCTCCGCTCCCTAGCACGCTGCTTTGCCTCGGCGCTCGGCCGGTAGCGTCGATTCCGCGCGCGTTCCAGCTCGGGCGCGAAACCGCCCCACACTCCGGCAGGCTCTCCCGCCGCGATCGCGTAGGCGCGGCACTGGAACACGAGCGGGCAGTCCCAGCACCGATCCGCCGCGCGTTCCTGGTCCGCCGGATCGTCCGATGTCCAAGCTGCGGACTCAGAACCGGCGCACGGCACCTCCATGCCACCCTCGACAGCTGCGTGCACTTGCTCAATCAGCCGTGAGTACATGTCCCCGGGCTCCGGCGGGGTCTCCCGTGAACTCGCGGATGCAGCGACGACGTGGAGCAGGGGGCGGGCGTCCGAGGTCACGGAAGCGCCAGCCGCAAGTGGGGCGGACATCCCTGCTGTAACACCACCCATCAGTAGCCTGCCACCCGAGGCGAGCCCATCGCGTCGAAGAACGCTTCCTGCGCGTCGAACGACGAATGCGGAGCGGCCTGGTAGATCAGAGTCCGACTGCCACCGTCCGCACCCGCATCACTAGAGGTCGGGGCGGGGACATCGATTGGCGGGACCGTCGTCATGCGCCGGAACTCCGCATCGATCGGATCCTGCATCTTGTCCAGGCCCTCGATCAGCCCCTCACCGATGAACACGCCGAACTCGCGGAACACCCGCGACGGGCTGGCGATACCGAACAGGCCCGCCACCGTGTCGATGATCCCGCCGAAGGTGTCGTTGAACCACGACTCCACCGACTTCCAGATCGACTTGAGGCCCTTCCAGAGACCGTTGATGATGTCGCGGCCGATGTTGTACAGCCACTCGCCCGCACCCGACAGCAGCGCGTTGATCGAGCCCGGGATGCCCTGGAAGAACGACACGATGTTGTTCCAGACATCGGAGATGATCTGACCGACGCGTGACCAGGTGGAGTTCCACGCGCCGACGAAGGCGTTGACCACCGACATGATCCACGACACGTAGCCATTCCAGATCGCGGTGATGGTGTTGACGAAGCCCTGCCAGACGGACGAGATGAACGCGCCGACAGCAGACCAGATGCCATTCCACCAGGACACGATGCCGTTGACGATGCCCATCAGCCAGCCGATGAAGCCATTCCACACGTTCGAGATCCACGTGGTGAAGCCGACCCACACCTCGCCGATCCAGGACGCGAAGCCCGACCAGACCGAGTTCCACCACGACACGAACCCGTCGATCACGTCACCGATCCAGGTCATGAAGCCGCCCCAGATCTCGGAAATCCAGGCGACGGCCGTGTCCCAGTTCATGATGAGCCAGACGATCGCCGCCACGAGGAGCCCGATGCCCAGCACGATCCAGGTGATCGGGTTCGCCAGCAGTGCGACGGTCCATGCGGCAGTCGCGACAACTGCGGCCCAGATTGCTGGGGCGAGGGCGGCGAGGATGACGGCCCCGAGCCCGGCGACGATGGGGATGAACACGTTGGAGTTGGCGATCAGGTCAGCCAGGAAGTTGGTGACATCGTTGATCGGCCCCTTGACCACATCGAGGGCGGCGACGAGCTTCCCCTGGATGGTCGCGGCGAGGTTGCCCGCTGCACCCTCGAAGGTCTCGGTGGACTTCGCAGCTTCGACGGCGATGGGCTCGGTGCCCAGCTGGGTGATCGCGGCGTTGAACTCGTCCGCCGTGATCTCGCCCTTCTCCATCGCCTCCCGGAAGTTGCCGGTGTACGCCCCGGCCTGGAGCAGCGCGTCCATCAGCTTTCCCGAGGCTCCGGGAATGGCATCCGTGAGCTGGTTCCAGTTCTCGGTGGTGAGCTTGCCCTGCCCCGCTGTCTGGGTCAGGACGGAGCCCACACGCCCGAAGGTCTCAGAGCTTCCGCCAGCGGCGGCGTTCAGGTTGCCGAGGCTCATCGCGAGGGTGTCGTAGTCCTTGACGCCGTTCGCGGCCAGGGTCGCGGTGATCGACTGGATATCGCCGAGCGAGTAGGTCGTGGTGTCGGCGTATGCCTGGGTGCTCTTCGTGAGCGCGTCGATCTTGGCGGTGCTGAGACCACCGAACTCCAGGGTCTGCTTGAACTTGTCGGTGGCGTCGGATGCCGCCATGGCGTCGCCGACGAAATCCGCGAGCATCTGCCCGGCCTGAGAGATCGCGTCGGCCGCGACGTTGCCGAAGGCCGACCCGATAGCCGCGCCACGGGTGGACCAGCTCTCGGTCTTCTTGTCGAAGTCGCCGTCGTCGACCTTGATCTTCGCGACCAGTGTTCCGATGTCCAGAGCCACGGGGTCACCTCCATTCGTTCCGTCTGTGTGGATCGCGGGCGATCCAACCCGCCCTGATTTCGCCGCACAATTCACCACGTCGTAAGGCGCCGGGATTTACCCGGAGTCACGCTTCGCAGTCGTGCGGACGTGCGACCGGGAAACCGGGGCGGTAGGGACGCCCCGGCACCCGGTCAGTCGCCCCGCTCCTCATGCCATGCGGCGAGCGCGGGCACTAGGTTCCGGTCATGCGCCGGGCACTCGTCCCGGTGAACTGCCACCACACGGGATGAGTCGACGCCGCCGCCGTAGTCGGTCGTGGGACCGAAGATCCGCTCTCGGGCCTCGGGGTCTGAGCACTCGTCCCACCACAACAGGCGACCGTCACACGGGCAGGTGCCCTCGACCGCCTGTATGCGACGGCGGACCAGCCCCTCCCGCACCAGCGGCGGGGCATCGTCCGGGACAGTCCGCACGACCAGGCGGTCTGTGTCCGGTCGCCCGTGCGGGTGTACCCACTCCTCGCCCGGCCCGAGGAGCGGGGCGTCAGGCCCCACCTCCACAGGCTCGAACGGATCGACGCTCACAGCACGCCGTCCAGGTCATCCGAAGTGATGCCAGCCTGCCGGAATGCGTCCTCGCGGACCCAGGCATCGATCACTGCGCGGCGACTCTCGTCCAGGTGGAACTGCGATCCTTCGAAGACCACTGGCCCGCCCTGTCCACCGACGCGGCCGAGGTCGTGGAGCACTGACTCCGCCGCGCGCGCTTCCACACGCTCGGTCGAGTAGCCCTGCTCGATCAGCCGATCCCGCCGGAACCCGACGATCTCCTGGAAGTAGAGCGGGCCGAGCCGAAGCCATGCCGCGATCTCAGGTGCTCGCTTCGCGTCGGCAGTGTCCTTTGCAAGCTGCTCGGCGTAGCGTGCGTCGTTGTTGTCGTTCGTGTTCATTTCAGGTACCTCCTAATGGCGTTGGTGGTGGGTGAGGCCCGGCGACTGACGCGGACGTCCGGGCGGGACGCTGACAGCCGCCGGGGGTCTATGTGGCTACGGGGTGACGAGCCAGGCACCGAGCGCCGCGCCGACAATCGGGGCGGCGACCAGCAGCGCCGCGAGCCCAACCCACGCCACCCACTCGGGCATCGGCTTCTTCATCGCGCCACCTCCTCGGTTTCGAGCCGGGACGGTCGTTCCGGCTGCGTCTTGCGCCCGTACTTGCGGCCCGTGGATTCATCACGCCACCGGGCGGAGTCCGATGGGCGCGGCTTCCATGCACGCTCGGCCCTGCGGTGATGCGTCTTGCAGAGCCCGAGCAGCTGGGCATCTCGGCGGCACCCGACGACCCAACACCCACGAGCCGCAGGAGCTGGCCCCCACCCCGCCACCTCCTCGACGTGAGCGGAAAGCCAATCCGGCAGACCGGCGGGAATCAGAGAGTTGTTGGTGTTCATGAGAGCGCCTCCATCGCGCGCGAAAGGTTGGGAAGAGATGAGAAGGTTGTCGTTCTTGGCTTGTGCTGCTGGGTTCCCCGGGCTGTGGTTCCCCTGGGTTCCCCGCTCCCCCGCCCCTCTAAAGGGGGCGGGGGAACTGGCTGGGGGAACCGGTGGGGAAGCTCGGGGAAACTCGGGGAAACCGCGTCGTGACGCGGCTCGCCGGCTTGGGGAAACTCGGGGGAACCGGGTGCGGGGAAACTCGGGGAAACCGGCATCAGAACTCCTCCTCCCCGATACCCGCCAGGGGTGCCGTCGTCGCCGCGCTGGGGTGTCCCGCCGGGTACCAGAGCGAGGCGTTGTTCGGCCCCTTCTTCCACCCGATGCGGCCAGCGGCTCGCATCGCTCGGAGGGCGTCGTTTTCGGCTCCCTTCTGGAAGCTGTTGCCCCGCTCCTTGAGCCCCACCGTGATCGCGCCGGAGTTGATACCGGGCTTCGCGGTCACAAGCAGGAGGATCTCGGGTTCGAGGTCGCTCCGTTTCTGCGCCTGCTTGACCTCGCGCCGCGAGCCCTCTCCGGTCAGCGACAGGCGATAGGTCGAGGGGTCGAACGCCAGCTGCATCTCCTCCACGTCCACGTCACGACCCTTCGCCTCGATGTAGGTGGACTTGTCGCCCTTCTCCCTGTCGCCGGGCTTGAGCCAGATGATCGAATCGGGGTGGTCTTCCGTAGCTGATGCACCACGCGAGCGATCGGCGTTCCAGCCCGCGTGGACGTTGAGCACCACATCGGTAGCCCCGACCTCCGAGCGCGCGAACGTGTCCAGGTCCGACAGAAACCGCTGCATCTGCGTGTTGTCGTTGGCGTTGTCGCCGTAGAAGGCCCGTGACAGCGGGTCCACGAACAGGAACTCCACCTCGCGCTCTCGCAGATACTCCGCGAGGTCGGCGCGATCCTGCGGGTGCAGCAGCGGGTTCCGGCGACCGCGAAGCGTCACGATGTCGAACCGATCAGGATCGACCCCGACGAGGTTGGCCCAGTGAGCGACCTGCTTAGCTGCCACCTCGAAGTTGAGCAGCGCGATACGCCCTTCGACCGGCTCGACCGGGAACCGCCCGAGGAAGTCGCGCCCCGTAAGCAGCGAGTCCGCGAGGTTCAGGTTGAACGTGGTCTTGCCGGTCTTGCGCGCGGCCACCACCGTGGTGAACCCCTCGGAGAGCACCAAACCATCGACACGGAACCGGGTGGTATCGGGACGCGCGAGGATCTCCGCGAGCGACCCCGCGTCGAACGGCTCAGCCGGTTCGAGTTCCGCGAGCGCACGGGTGAACTGCGCCTTGGCCTCGTGTTCGACTAGTTTCGCCTCGACTCGCTCAGCGATCCGCTGCTCGCGTTCGTCGGCCGGGATCGGCTTGGCCTGCTCGCTCCCCCAGATCGAGTCCATGACGGTCTCGATGTCCTCGTAGCTCGAATCGACCATGGCGGCGGCAAGCCGGACGTGCAGCACGTAGAGATCCCGCTTGTCGCGGTACTGGTGTGCGTAGTGACCGGCCACCTTGGTCAGCCAGTCGTTGGTCTGTCCCTCTCGACGCGCGGGAGGGTTGGAGAGGAGCTCGACGATGCTGGGACCACCAAGACGCACTCCACCCCCCGGGAGGTCGTGGGAGGCCGCAGGAGAGGCCTCACCAGGGAGATTTGCGCCGTAGGCGGACCAGATCACGCGCACGTCGTCATCGGTCAGTGCATGCTCCGGCACCGTGTCGTCGGCGACCGCATAAGGCTTGCCGGTCTCCGGGTGAGTGGAGGGCGGCAGGACGATGTAGGAGCCAGCCCCAGCGCGGATATCCACCCCAGTCCCGAGGACGTGGGTCCCCGATTTGATCCGCTGCGCGAAGCCATCTCCGACGAGGTACACCACGTGGACGTTGCCATTGCCTCGGCCGCTGAGGTGCTCACGTGTCACCGGGAATACGTCGCGCCGTTCGGCTCCGTGGTGGATGTCGAAGTCGAACACCACGCGCCCGAGGGTCGCACCGCCGATGTTGGCATTCGGTCGTCCCGCGAACATCCGGCGGATCTTCTCTGGGTCCCGGCTAGCGTCGTGCGCTCCGTGGCCGAGCTTGCCACACTGGCCGGTGCACTCCGCCCTCTCTTTTGAACCCTTCAGGTGTGGGCTCGCAATCGCGGGCATCTTCTCGTTGGGGCGGAGCGGGAAGACCGCCCATCCTCGCTCTGCCCATTCGAGTGCTGTGGTGACAACCTCAGGCTCGTCAGGGCCTCCGAGCAGCTGTACGGCTTCTGGATCGAGCCTGACCATCAGACGCCTGCCATTCGGGTGATGAGTACCACCAAACCGATGTCGAAGGCGAATGTAGCCCCCAGAACGGTGAGCCACACTGCGGTGTCGGCGTCCGGCTTGCCCGGAAGGTAGCGGCGCAGGTTGCGGGGCAGATGGATGGTACTCACGCCGCCTGCACCCCCTCGGGTGCGTCTGCGACGGGGGCGAACAGCAAGACCAGCAGCCTTGTCATGTCCTCGACGGGAAGCGGTCGAGCTTCCCAGTGTGTGGTTGAAGTTGCCACGTTGGCGCTCCCAACTTGACTGGGAGTGCCGCCTAAGACGACGAAGACGCACTCCCGTATCCGTTGAGGGGAAGCGCCGGATGAACCGGGCCGGTCTCGAATGAGACCTTCCACCCTCGGTGGGATACGGTGTGCGTCAGTAGGATTTGCTCACCGCCACGGCTTACGCCGTCAGTAATCGATTGCTCGTTTACCGCGTAGGGACAGGAACCAGAGCCCCTACGGAAGTCGTCTTGTGGAGTTGTTGTTCAGCACCTCGCGATGCCGAACGCCCCGGATTTTACCAGGCCGTACCCCGAGGCGCAATCTGGGAGCACCACACGACGTGTCGCGCAAAAGCGAGACCCCCGACACGGAGCGCGTGTTGGGGGTCTCGCAGAACCTATTTTACCGTTTGAACGGGGATTCTCGCTCTCTCGGTTTGCAGCAGGAACGCCCATGCAGACTTGAAGCCGGTGCGCCCCACAGCGATGTCCGCGGTCGCGTGTATCGTTCGGCTAAGGCGCAAAGGGGGCGAGATGAGTCAGGACATCATCTGGAAGGGGCTGCACTGGGAACGGCGCGGCGACAAGGTTGCGAAGTACCGGATCACGGAAGTTCGCCGGGGCACCGCGCTGGTGGTCGATTGCCCGGATTGGATCGCCGACCAGATACAGATGATCTTCGGTAGCTCATGCGAATCGAGACCCCTCGCCGAGCATGTCGCGGACGATTACACTCACGGCTTCCTCTTCCGCGATGGAGCGCCCGACAACCTCGAAACCACCATGCAGAATTTAGCTTCGGTGCTAAGCATTCCTGCCCCCGACTATGTGGACGTTGCGATCACGCTCGACATGTACAACCGGCCGAACGATCAAGATGAGCTTGAACGGACTCCCGCCGGGTACTGGATCTGGACGACCAAGCACGCGAGCGAGCCGACGTGGAGCAACTCGCGCAACTCGCGCCGCCTCATGATCGACGCGCTCGTCAACGTGATCCAGCATCATCCTCTGTACGCCAACGCAACCGCGATTGTCACGGCACCGGGCCACAAGGCTGACGGCCAGAGCTTCGGGGAGATACTGGCCCGCGAGGTCGCCACGAAGGTTGGTATTCCGTTCGTGGAGACCTCTTCTCCCGGCCCTCGACCCCAGCAGAAGGAAACGCCGCAGGACCTCACTGACGTGTTCACCGTGCAAGGGCAACTCACGGGCGATGTCATCGTGCTGGATGACGTCTACCACACTGGTGGCAGCGCGAGCGGCGCTGCTGCCGCCGCCAAGCGTGCCGGGGCCGACAGAGCGCTTTCACTGACCGTTGCGAGGACTATTAGGTGGTGACCCTGTTGAACTCCGTGCACACGCTCGAACTCGCTCTCGCGGGGTTCGCTGAGTTGCGCACGCCCGGCCAGATCACCCGCGCGCTGCGGGCCGAGGGTCTCGAAGTTCTCGAACAGGCGCTCGCTGCTCTATCGGAGTCCGCCCGAGTGGAGGTCGAAGCCAAGGCCGACGAGATGCAGCGCGCTGGTATCGGAGCCGTCATTTTCCGATCCGAGGACTTCCCGAAGATCCTCGTGAAGAACGACAAACCCATCGCGCCGATCCTGTTCTACCGAGGCAACAAAGACCTGCTGTACATGGATGGAGTCGGCATGTGCGGCTCCCGTCACGTCAGCGCTAAAGGCCTCGAAGCTGCCGGTCGCTGCGGCGAGCTTGTGACCAACAAGGGGATGTCTGTGGTTTCCGGATACGCGGCTGGTGTGGACACGGCGACCCATCTTGCCGCCCTCAGGAATGGCGGCAGCACCGTGATAGTGCTCGCGGAGGGCTTCAACCACTTCCGAGTGAAGAAGAACTTCGCCGACGACTTCAATTGGGATCGAACCCTGGTCGTATCGCAGTTCCCGCCGAGCCAGACCTGGCAAGCTCATGCCGCAATGGCGCGCAATGGCATCATCTTCGGCTTGTCGAAGGCACTAGTTGTCATTGAAGCTGGCGAGAAGGGCGGGACCCTCGCTGCTGGTGAGGGCGCGATCCAGCTTGGTCGCCCGGTTCTCGCTGTGGACTTCGGCGAGGACACACCCATGGGCAACCGCATCCTGATCAACAAGGGCGCGAAGGCCATTCGCACAACGAACGAACTCAGCGACGCTCTCGACGAGGTGCACTCCTCAGTTGCACCGATCGACGCCCCTCCGCTGTTCTGACAACCCGAGTGCGCAGATTAGTTCGTGCTGAGAACCCGACCGCACTCGGCACATTGCCAGACCGGTTCGCAGTTAGCCTCGGCGGGTTCCATGCGGCGTAGGCACGCCGGGCAGTTCGGCGTGTCGAAAGCGAGGGTGTCTCGCTCCAGCTGCAACTGCCGCTGACGCTCCAGATCATCCATCCCTGGAGTCTGACAGAACCGCTAACGTGAGCGTATGACTGAGTACGAGGCGGCTTCCCTATGGGCGCAGTGGGTCGGCTCGGGCTCCGCTGTAGCGGCAGTTGTGGTTGCCGCAGTTTTCGGGTACCTCACTCTCGCATCGAATAGCCGGTCGAAGGACGCACAGCAGCGTGCCACCATGGTCGCAGCACTCGACGATCCCAACCGTCCTCAGAGCGTCCTCGCCGAGCGCGAAAGTGGAACAGCTGACTTTCGGATCGAACGCAAGAACGGTGAAACCTGGCTTCTAATCAACCAGGGGCCGGACGTCGCCTACATGGTCGACGTCGAGGGTTTGACGGACCTCGATAAGCGACGCCTTCACGAGGTCGCCCTCGACCCGGCGTCGCTGTCGCCGGGCCAGGCGAAGGAGTTCGTACTCGTCTCGCGTTACACGCTCTCGGGTCCTGCCAACGTCGTCGTTTCGTATCGCCTCGAACCCGGTGGATCTCAACTGCGTCGGGTACTGCAAGTCCCCGCACAGTGAACTCGGCGCTGAGTCGAAGGATCCTTATCGTTCGCGTCAGCCACGAAGCGGCGGTGCATCTCCAGGCTTCGCGCGCTTCTCCTCTTTGACCCGCTTGAGCACCTTCTCCACATTGGGTTTCGCAGGGGGCTTTGGCGGTTGCTTGCCCCTCTCGGTGGAGGGCATCACTCGCTCTTCTTCTCGGAATCGTCGGAATGCGACAAGTGCAACATCACGTTGCTGACGTCCGGGCGCGAAGAATCGGGCTTGGGGCTCTGCGGCTTTGGCTTCGGTGAAGGCTTGGATGCCATTGGGGCCTCACTAGGGTGTTGGGCTTGGGCTGACGGCGGGAGCAGGGCTCGCGGCGGGTAGCGCGTCGAGAGTCGCAACTGTGACGACGGAGACAAGACTCAGCAACAACAATACGAAGGCGACCCGCGTCCATCTAGCGCCCGTCTTGTACTGTGCATCCCTGCTCTCGATCTCCGAGGCTTTAACTTCAAGGATGTGGTCTTCGAGGCTCTCTTCAGTGAGTTCACTGACGCGCCATTCGGTGACCATCTCGCGTCCACCGCCAACCTGCAAGCGGCGTGGCCAAAGAGTGATCGTCGCGGCGAGAACGGTCAGGAACGTGAGGGCGAACGGAATGAGCCAGATCAAACCTGAATCGGCTTCCTGTACTCCGACCGAACTCGCGCTTCCGATCACGCCTGCGGCCACCACGACAAAAGAGGCCTTGGTGTTCAGTAGACGTGTGCGCTCGACGGCTGCTTCTCTAGTCTTGTCCAGCTCAGCATTCAGGAGCCGCACACGCGCGGCGAAGTGATCCACGCTGACGTCTGTTTGCTTTCGCCGAAACACATCCTCAGGATAGACGTGCCTCTCACGCGGGAGCGCGCGGCTCTCCGTGAGGGTTTCTTGGACACGGAAAAGGCCCGACGCCCTCTGAGGGGTGCCGGGCCTTCTCAATTCAAGGAAGAGGCGCGGAGCGCTAGTCCTGGATCAGCCCCGGCCGAATCGGCGGGAGCAGATCAGCAACAGTCGCCGCCGCCTCAGTGAACTTCTCCAGCATCGAAAGGCCGTGCTTCAAACCGCTGTCGCCCGCCTGGTCCGTCTTCGTGATGGTGTTGTAAGCCCGAGTTGCCGCGTCCGCCGCTTGCATCAATGCCTGGAACTTGCGGGGGTCGCTCTCGTTCACCGCCAGCTCCGTAGCGCGTGCGATCTGGTCGAGCAGCTTGTCCGCCAGATCATTCCGGCGGGTCTTCGCATACTCCGACTGGTACGTCCGTGCCTTTGCCATAGCCTCCGGGGTGCCTGAGGAGCTGGAGCCCGTGCGGGCGAACTCCAGCCCCTCCGCGTCGCGTACGACCCGCGAGACCGTCTGCGGGTGGACGCCCACAGCTTTGGCGACCTGACCGCGCGTCAGTCCGGCACGGACCAGGCGCACGATCTCCGCCTCCACCTCCGGCGGCGTCCGTACCCCGGACTGGCGCGCGGACACGATCACGCGCCCTTCGCGGCCACAGCGTCAGGGCGGAGGCGAAGCCCGTCGAGCTTCTCGACTTTGTGATCGATCTGGAGGTCTCGGTCCAGGTTCTCGTCGATCCCGAGCGCCGCGTACCCCTGCGGGTCGAGGCGCGCGACACGCGACATTGCACCCAACGAGGATGCGCCCTCCAGTGCCTCGACCAGCAGGTCGCGCCACGCCGACACCAAGTTGGCGTCGGCCGTGAGGTCGCGGACTCGGGTCGCTGCCGGAACGCCGTGCTGCACCAGCTGCTGAAACACCAGCTCGCGGACCTCAGCGATCACGCCGGACGGGTCGACCGATGCGAGCGCCTCCGGTGAGACCTCGATCCACTGCGCGATTGCCGCGAGTCGGAGCGGGTTCGCCCCGAGAATGATCTGCTCAAGCGACCGGTCAGCGGCCAGGAGCGCGGTGACCTTGCGCCACTCCGCCTCCTGAAGCGCCACCTCGTCCGCGTTCTTCGGTGCGAGCCCGTCGAGCACCTCGGCGATCTGCGCGTCGGCGTCTGCATCCTTCGCCTCCGGAATCAGGTTGAGGAGCGCCGCGCGAGCATCCATCACCTGCTTGAACCGCTCACGGTGAAGAGCCGAGTTCGTGTAGTTCGGGTTCTGGTAATCCACGGCCTGCGCCAGCGAGCGCCGGAAGGTGGTGAACGCCTGCACGAATGGTGCGGTGTTGATGGTCATTTCAATCTCGATTCTCTGGGTGGACGCCGCCCTGGGCGGATCTCGCGATCCTGGGTGGGCTTCGCCCTGGGTGACCCGTCAGCAGGTGCTGTCGGGAGCTTTCGGGCGCGACAAAACCAGCCGTGATTCGTCGCTGCAAGCAACCACGTCGAGAGAGCGCATCACGCGGCCTCAGCGACGTCCCGGAGGGAGACCTCGAAGGGGAACTTCGGGAGGGTGACCGGAGCGTCAGATGCAAACCGACCGAGCAGGGAGGAGCATCAGGATCTCTTTGCGCCCCGCCTGCTCGATCAGTGCGCGCTTCGCGTCTTCGCGCGCATCGCCCGCCTGTGCATGCAGGACGGCGGCGAGCGGCGCACCGTGCTCGAGCGCAGCGATCACCTGGTCGACGACGCGAGACAGTCCGGGAAGCTGCAGCCGTCGCGCCATCTCGTTCAGCGCATCGGCCAACGGGGAGCCGGTGCCGACCGCGAGCACCACCTGGCGCAGCTCGGCGGTGAGCTCACCCGACCCCACATCGGCGACCCTACGCAGCGAATCGAGGAAGCCCTCACCCGCAGAGAGACACAGAGCCAGGAATTCGAGCGTCGTCGGAAGCTCATCGGTGAGCCGCGCCCGCCGGGACCTGGCGCGCGCGGAGAGCTGCATGTCGTATGCGGCGGCGGCCGCCGCGCCGCAGAGCAGCGGCATCGCGCCCGTCGGCACCGACAACCGGCCGGTCACCGCCAGCACGGTCAGCACGACCGCGCCCACACCGATCCCGGCGAGACCCCACCCCAGCTGCCGCCCGCGGAACGCAGCCGGGTCGGTGCGCAGCCCCGCCTGCGCCAGCCGCTGCCGGAGAGCCTCTCCCCCGCCGAGCATCCTCCCGAACCCGCTTCGCGCGCGCTCCCACAGCGTCCGCCCGCTCGCCGGCAGTGCTCCCGCAGCGGGAAGGACCCCGCTGGGCAGCTGATCATCGGCCACGACGTCGCGCACGTAAGGCCCGATCCGCACGGCCAGAGATGCCGCCTTCCACCGCGGGAGGGCGGAGAGGATGCTTATCACTCCCGCGGCGAAGCCACCCCCGATCAGGATGGCGCTCGCGAGGACCGAGATCGCGCTCATCCGAACCACCGCCGAGGCTCGGGAAGCCGGCCGATGCGGACCATGACGTGGAAGGCGACGACTGACACCGCCGCCCCCAGGCAGATCACGATCACGCCTTCGGGAGTGCCGTATGCCGCGGCGCCCTCCGGTCGGAGCACCAGCAGGCCGAGGATCACCCACGGCGCGACGGCTCCGAGAACCGCGGCACCGCGGATCCACGACTGCCGCGCCTCGACCTCGCCCCGGAGAGCCGCATCCGCCCGCACCGAGCTCGAGAGGGCGCGCAGCACACTGATCAGTTCCGTGCCGCCGACCTGACGCGCCATCCGCAAGGTCTCGGCGATGCGATCGCCGATGGGGTCGGCCAACGTGGACTTGAGCCGATCGAGGCTCGACTCGAACCTTCCGCTCGCCCGCAGATCTCTCGCGAAGACGATGAACGCCGGCCTGAGCATCTTCGGTGCGGATTCCGCCAGACTCGCCACCGCGTCGGGGAGCGACAAACCCACGCGGATCGATGCGATCAGGAGATCGCAGACGTCCGGCCAGAGCTGTCGCCGCAATCGTCGCAGTCGCGTGCGGCGCCCTCGGAGGAGCATGATCGGCGCCGCCGCCCCCGCAAGGCCCGCCAGCATGGAGAGCACGGCGATTCCGGTCAGAAGCCACACCACGGAGGCTGCGACCAGCCCGGCCGCGATGATGACGGCGAGAAGGACACGTCGCGAGAGCCCGTCGAACCCCGCCTCCTCGATCAGACGGACGAGCCGACCCTGTCGCGGGAGCGGTTCGGCCTCGTCCGACAGTGGCCACATCCATGGCGAGAGGCACAGGAGCACCCCCGCAGCGAGGACAGCGCCGACGAGCACCGTCACGATGCGGCCTCGATCGGGCGCAGGCCCCCACGCTCCCTGCCGAAATCGTCGCTCTGCCGAGTTCTCGCCCGGTAGACCGACCTCGTGCGCACCTTCCCCTCGTCGATGTCACCTGTCGGGGCGATGATCTCCTGCACGTGTCGCCGTCCTGCCCGATCTCGGACGCAGTGCACGACCAGGTCGATCGACGCGGCGAGCGCCGGTGCGATGAAAGCACGATCGATGTTCCGCCCCGCCAAGAGCGGGAGGATCGTGAGCTTCTCGATGGCTTCGGTCGCCGAGTTCGCGTGCACGGTGCACGCCCCGGGTACGCCGGTGTTGAGCGCGAGCACGAGATCGAGGGCTTCGGCGTCGCGGACCTCGCCGACGACGAGACGGTCGGGGCGCATGCGCAGCGCCTCCTTCACCAGTCGACGCAAGGTGATCTCCCCCGTCCCCTCGAGACTCGCCTGGCGCCCCTGGAGCGAGACCAGATCGGGCCCCTCCACGGCAAGTTCGAATGTCTCCTCCACGGTGACGATGCGCTGCGTACCGGCGCAGGAGGCCAGCATCGCGCCGAGCATGGTGGTCTTGCCCGCGTGCGTCGCTCCCGAGACGATCACGCTGCGGCCGTCGTTCATGGCGGTCGTCAGCAGCTCCGCGACATCGGTCGGCATCATCCCCTGGGCCGCGAGCGCGTCGAGGGATCGGTACTTCGGCAGGAATTTGCGGATGTTGACGGCCCAGGAGCCGCGCACCACAAACCATCGACTGTTGCAGTGAATGCAACTGTCTACACCTGCTGGCGAGGACTACTGGGATTTCTCAGGCCTTGATGCTCTGACCGTATCAGCGGAATGTCGGGAACCTGTCCGTTCGACTTGACTCGGTGATGCATCCTGTCGTACTTTGTTGCATCTAATGCAAGAGTTTGGTGGTTCCCCTGCGTCACTTCGACTGCTCACGTCGACGTCGAACATCGCGTTGGCGAACCCGGAGCAGCAGATCTTCGATGCGATGGTGGAGGGGTGGCGCAGCCAGCAGCGTTCTCGCGGGCTGCGTGAGCAGACCATCCAGAATCGACTGGCGACGGTCACGCGGTTTCGCGACTTCGTCGACAAGCCGCCGTGGAAGTGGACCGTCGCAGACGTCGATGAGTTCACCGCCGATTCGATGGGCCGGGTTCGAGCGTTGTCGACGCTGCGGAACAACCACGGTTCAATCCATGGATTCTGCGAGTACTTGACGAGCCCGTTGTATGACTGGATGGAGATCTGCGAGCGAGAGTTCGCGGAGATTCCGTCGCAGGTGTGCTTGCCGTGGAACACCGTCGCGCATCGGTTCGAGTTCGAGGGTGATGGAAAGCGTCGCCCGTTGGCCTATGACGAGGTGGAGCGTCTCTTCGACACGGCTGATGCGCGCGTGGAGACACTGGTCGGGTCCGGGCGCAAAGGGGCGCTCGGCGCGCTACGTGATGCGCAGCTGTTGAAGACGGTCTACGCGTTCGGGTTGCGGCGCACAGAAGCGGTGATGCTCGACACGGTTGACTTGCACTACAACGCGAAGATGCGGCAGTGGGGCCGCTATGGCGCGATCCACGTACGGTGGGCGAAGGCCGCGGGAGGTGGCGCGCCACGACGACGTACCGTGCTGCTGGTGCCGGAGTTCGATTGGTGGGTGCCGGGCATGGAGCAGTGGGTGGAGCAGGCGCGCGATCGTTTCGCCCCTGGCAGTGATCTTGACGCGCTGTGGGTGACGGAACGCCGCACCCGACTGTCGGCCGGCTATCTCGACCGGCGGTTCGCGGAGCTGCGGGACGAGGCCGGCTTGTCAAAGGCCCTGACTCTGCACAGCCTCCGGCATTCGTACGTGACGCACCTGCTCGAGTTCGGCTACGCCGACCGATTCGTCCAGGAGCAGGTCGGGCACATGCATGCTTCGACGACCTCGATCTACGCCTCCGTCAGCTCGGACTTCAAGAACCGGGTACTCGCGGACGCATTGAAGGCCCTCATCGAAGGAGAAGCAGATGACCGTTGAGCTCGAGACCGCATGGAACCTCCGCAGCGTGATGGCCTCGCGCGGGATCTTCCAGACCTCCAAGCTGAAGCCGTTGCTCGAGGAGCGGGGCGTCGACCTGTCCCGGGAACAGGTGTACCGACTGGTGACGCAAGCACCGCAGCGGGTTCGCATCGACGTGCTCGCCGCGCTGTGCGACGCGTTGGAGTGCTCGCTCGACGACCTCGTGCAGGTCACCCGCCGGGAGGCTGCGGCCCCGGTCGCGGTGGGTGAAGAGGCGACGCGGGGTGCGATCGGCGATCTGCGGCCCGTGCGGGCCACGATCCGTCGCCCGCGCTCGAAGTAGGCCGCGGTGGCGAAGCCTCCGCAGGAGCCCAGGGTTGCTGAGGTCGCCGGGCTCGTCCACGCGATCGCGCCGGAGATCCCGGTGGAGCGCCTTGTTGAGATCGTGGCTGAAGTCGCACCCGTGCCGCTCACCCAACGGCGTCTCGAACTCGCACTCCTCAAACAACCTGGAGTCCTCGAAGGGCGACACCGGAACGTACCGGTGACGGTGCAGGATCTGGCCCACGCTCTCGTGAACGAGGGTGCCGGGCGGGTCGTCTTGCCTACATGCGATTCCTGTGGACGTGCCGTTCGGATGCCTCACAAGACGCAGACCGGCGGTCGCCACTGCTCGCGCTGTGAACGGAATGCCCGATCGGTCGCGTGTGGCAGATGCGGACGAGTTCAGCCCGTGCAGCGCACCGTCGATGGGCAACGGTTCTGCCGGGACTGCTGGCGAGCCGATCCGCGGTCGTTCGGCGACTGCTCGCGATGCGGGCAGAACGCCACGATTATCGTCCGTCGCCCCGCGCTCGTCTGTCTCGCGTGCTACACCGCGCCGGTCAAGATGTGCGAGCTCTGCGGGGAGCCGGGCCGCGTAGCGACGCACCTGGACGGCCGACGGGTCTGCGCCCGCTGCTACTACGCGATGCGACGCCCCCAGCCGTGCCCGGAGTGCGGGCGGAAGGTGTTCCTCACTGGCTTCATGAATGGGCACAAGGTCTGCGCCGAGTGCGCAGGAGCTCCCGTGACGATGGCATGCCCGGGATGCGGGACGATCGAAGAGGTGCGCAAGCACCGGCTATGCGTAGAGTGCCGGCGACCTATCGCCATCCAGCAACTGCTTGCTGACGACAGCGGAGAGATCCGCCCCGAGCTGCACCCGCTCGCGGAGTATCTGGTGACGCACCACGGCAGTGCGATCTCCCTCGAGCGGTGGCTGTACAAGAGCCGCTGTGCGGTCGTCCTCCGTGAGCTCGCCGATGGCACGCTGCCCCTCACCGCGGACGCGATCATGACCAGAGCGCACGCCGGCCAGTCCGTGGCATTCCTGCTCTCGCTCCTCATCCGCTCAGGCGTGCTGCCCGATTTCGACATCCAGGCGGCGAGGTTCGAGCACTGGTTCCAACGGTGGCTTCCGACCGTCCCCCATCCCGAGGACCGGCTCCTCCTACGGCGGTACTGCACCTGGGAGCTGCTGCCGTCGGGCAGATCACTCAGGGGCAGACCAGCTACGGCCGTCCGATCCGGCTCCACCTATCAGAAGGTGCGTGCGGCGCTGAAGCGGTGCGCGGCCCTCCTGCAGCAGATCCGCGCGAGCGGCGAAACGCTGACGACATACCCGCAGCGATCTCTCGACGGCTTCCTCACCGGTTCGCCCTCACAACGGGATGCCCTCGCGCCGTTCACCCGGTGGCTGCGACGGCACCGCCTGAGCCGCCTCCGGGTCGAGTTCCGCAGCCATCGCCTCGAAGGGCGCGACTACGCCGCCGACCATCGGTGGACGATGGCACGCGCGTTCATCACGCGAGACGACATGGATCCCGTGACGCGAGTCAGCGGATTGCTCGTCCTGTTCTACGGGCTCCACCTGACCCGCATCGCAGCGATCACCCGCGCACAAGTCGATACGACCGCGCGCCTCATGACGCTGACGGTCGGAACTGAACCGATCGAGCTGCCCGAAGTCCTCGCCGAAGCAATGGTCCAGCTGCTCGACGGCAACCGCTCCGACACTTGGCTCTTCCCGGGCAGGAACCCGGGCCGACCGATCACCCCCGGGCCGCTCAGCCGTCGACTCCGTCAAGAAGGACTCCTCGCCGGCAGCGCTCGTGTCACCGCGCTGATGGACCTCACCCGACAACTGCATCCTCGAATCGTGTCCGACCTGCTCGGCATCACGGCGTCATCAGCTGCCGCCTGGGCACGCCTCTCCGGGGGCGAATGGTCCGACTATCCCGCGCTGCGCTCAACCTCGACCTGAGCACCAATGGCCTCCCGCTACGCTTGCGCCTCCAGTGGGACTGCCTGAATTATCGGACAGACCCCCGGGCTTGGCTACAGATAGCGGCAGACCTGATCCGAGCTGCACGTGTCGGGCTCGACGTGCTCGGCCTGGTCGCGGAGCCCGGCGAGGGTGTCGCGCAGGTCGTGGAGCTGCCTGAGCTGCTGGTCGATATCGGTGAGGCGTGCGTCGAGGAGGTCGCGGACGTGGCTGCAGGGCGCTTGGCCGTGGTCGCGGATGTGGAGGATCTGCTGGATCTGGGCGAGGGTGAGTCCAGCGGCTTGGCCGCGGTGGATGAAGTCGATTCGGGCGATGGTCTCGGCGGTGTAGTTGCGGTAGCCGCTGGGCGTGCGCCCGGCCGGCGGCAGGAGCCCCTGGTCCTCGTAGAACCGCAACGTCTTCGCCGTGGTGCCGGCCGCGTCGGCGAGCTCTCCGATCCGCATTCCCCGCCCCCCCTTTTCGCTGGTCGCAAATTTCGTGCTTGACCTTCCCCTGTGGTGGAAGGTTCATGATGAGTGTATCAGCGGGATGTTCCAAGATGTCCAGGGAGGAATAAGGATGCCATCGAGGTTTGATCTGGCCGTGATTGGGTCGGGTGGCGCGGCATTCGCCGCGGCGATCCGCGCCACCACACTGGGAAAGTCGGTGGTGATGATCGAGCGCGGCACGTTGGGCGGCACGTGCGTGAACACGGGGTGCGTTCCGTCCAAGGCGCTGCTCGCGGCCGCCGAGGCCCGCCACGTGGCCGCGGATGCGGGCTCCCGGTTCCCGGGGATCGCCGCCACCGCTGGCCCGGTAGACATGCACGGGCTGGTGGGTGGCAAGCAGGACCTGGTCGAGGCGATGCGGAGTGAGAAGTACATCGACGTGGCAGAAGCCTACGGCTGGCCGGTCCGCCAGGGCGAGGCGGCGTTCGCCGGCACGCCGGATGCGTCGGTCCTCGAGGTCACCGCCGCGGACGGCACCGTCGAAACCATCGAGGCCGCCCACTACCTCATCGCCACAGGCTCCCGCCCGTGGGCTCCTGCCATCGAGGGGCTGGACGGCGTCGACTTTCTCACCTCGACGTCGGCGATGGAGCTGTCCGAGGTGCCTGACTCGCTGCTGGTGCTCGGCGGGGGCTATGTGGCGCTGGAGATGGCACAGTTGTTCGCCCGGCTCGGCTCGAAGGTGACTCTGCTGGTGAGGTCCCGGCTGGCGTCGAAGGAGGAGCCGGAAGTCTCCAAGGCGTTGCAGGAAATCTTCGCCGACGAGGGCATCCGAGTGGTCCGCCGCGCCATCCCCACCCGCGTCACCCGCGACCCGGGCACCGGCCAGATCGTCGCCGCGGCCGAGGTCTCGGGCGGCGTGCAGGAGTTCCGTGCCGACGAGATCCTCGTCGCGCTCGGCCGCGCCCCGGTCACCGACGGGCTCAACCTCGAGACCGTGCAAGTGAAGACCGGCGAGGCCGGAGAGGTCGTGGTCACCGACCAGTTGCAGTCCTCCAACCCTCGCGTCTGGGCGGCTGGGGATGTCACCGGGCACCCCGAGTTCGTCTACGTCGCAGCCCGGCACGGCACGTTGGTCGCCGAGAACGCCTTCACTGACGCCAGCACGTCGGTCGACTACACGCGGATGCCGCGGGTCACATTCACGAGCCCTGCCGTCGGCGCGGTCGGGATGACCGAGAAGGAGGTCATCGCGGCCGGGATCCGCTGCGACTGCCGTGTCCTGCCACTGGAGTACGTGCCCCGCGCGCTGGTGAACCGGGACACCCGCGGGTTCATCAAGATGGTCGCCAACGCGGACACCGGCGAGATCCTCGGCCTGACCGCGGTCGCCAAGGACGCCGGCGAACTCGCCGCCGCAGGTGTCCACATCCTCGGCAAGACCATCACCGAGGTCGCCGACGCGTGGGCCCCGTACCTGACCACGGCCGAAGGCATCCGGATCGTCGCCAAGGCCTTCACCACCGATGTGTCGATGCTGTCCTGCTGCGCCTGACCGCGCGCCAGACAGCGGATCCACCCCATCAGAAACTGGAGCCTCGCCATGACGCCCCTCACTACCGACCTGACCGATCGGCTCGCCCGGTCCGAGGAGACAGCCCTGCTGGTTCCGCTCCTGCGGCTGCTTGTCGCCGGTGACCCGGTCACCATCGAGCAGCTCGCGACCGCCACCGCTCTCACCGCCGACGAGGTCCGCACCCGCCTCGCCGCGTCACCGGACACCGAGTACGACGACCAGGGGCGGATTATCGGTCAGGGCCTGACCCTGCGCCCCACCACCCACCGGTTCACCGTCGCCGGTGAGGAGCTCTACACCTGGTGCGCCTTCGATACCCTGATCTTCCCCACGCTCCTCGATCGGCCCGCCCGGGTCGAATCGATCTCCCCGGCCAGCGGCGACACGATCCGCGTCACCGTCGACTCGACCGCCGGTGTCACTAGCGTGGAACCGGCGACCGCGGTGGTGTCCTTGGTCAGCCCCGAGGCCATGCACTCGATTCGCTCCTCGTTCTGCAACCAGGTCCACTACTTCGCTTCCCGCGAGGACGCCGCCGGATGGCTCACGGAACACCCGATGGCCCAAATCCTCACGGTCGCCGATGCCTTCGAGGTTGGCAGCACCCTGATCACCGAGATGCTCGAGCGCCCCCGGACCGGTGCCGACGAACTGTCTGGAAGCTGCTGCGGTCCCGAGACCTGCTGCTGAGACGGCACCACGAGAGGACAGAACACCAATGCCTCCCAACCAGGACGACCAGCGAGGCGGCCGTGGCCTGCTCCTTGGGGCCGTCGCCGCACTGCTCGTGGTCGGCTGCTGCGCCCTCCTTCCACTTCTCGTCGTCGGAGGCACGATCACAGGGATCGGCACCCTCCTCCGCAACCCGTGGGTGATCACGGGCGGTGCCGCACTCCTGATCCTCGCGGTGGTTGCAAGCATCGTGATGACAGCGCGTGCCAGGCGACACCGCCGCGAAAACGACCCCGACTGCTGCCCGCCCCTTCGCCCGACCATAACGAAGACAGACCCGAGGCGAAGGGAAACCGGAACCAAATGATCATGGCCATTAGACCCCGGCATACGGCCCGCCCGATAGGCCCCTAGCCAGCAGGCAAGTCGCCGATCAACGCGCGCGAACTCTGATGTGAAATCTAAAGGTCATCCGCATGGTCCCGGATCAAGCCGTCACGCGGCGGCGACGTCCTGCGCGGTCACGTGCTTGCCTTCCGCGTCGACGCGGCGCGCAGGCCGTTGAGGATCACGATCACCTCGGCGATCTCGTGCACCAGCACCACCGCCGCAAGCCCCAGGACGCCAAAGAGGGCGAGCGGGAGCAGGGCGGTGATGATCAGCAGCGACAGGATGATGTTCTGGTTGATGATGTGCCGCCCCCGACGGGCATGGGCGAACGCGCGCGGGAGAAGCCGCAGATCGTGACCGGTGAAGGCCACGTCGGCCGACTCGATCGCGGCGTCGGAGCCCGTCGCGCCCATCGCGATCCCGATGTCCGCGGCGGCCAGCGCAGGGGCGTCGTTGATGCCGTCGCCGATCATCGCGACCGGCCCCTTCGCACCGAGCTCTGCGATCGCGGCGGCCTTGTCTTCGGGGCGCAGCTCGGCGCGGACGTCATCGATCCCTGCATGCGCAGCGAGGGCGCGGGCGGTGCGGGCGTTGTCGCCGGTGAGCATGGTCACCCCGATGCCCTGGGTCGCGAGGGTGCGGACCACTTCAGGGACCTCGGGGCGCAGCTCGTCGCGGACGCCGATCGCGGCGACCGGGACGCCGCCGCGGTGGACGATCACGACTGTCATGCCCTGCTCCTCCAGCCCCGCGACCCGGTCGCCGAGGGTCCCGGCGTCGAGCCAGCGCGGGCTGCCGACGGTGATCCGCGCGCCGGCGAGCTCGCCCTCGATGCCGTGCCCGGCCTGCTCGGTCACGCCCTCCGCCGCAGGGGCATCCGGCGCTGCGGCGGTGATCGCGGCGGCGAGGGGGTGGGTGCTGTGCTGCTCCAGAGCGGCCGCCCACGCCAGCGCCTCCGCCTCGCTCACACCGTCCACGGTGAGGACGGCGGTGACGGCGGGCTCGTTGCGGGTGAGGGTGCCGGTCTTGTCGACGGCGACGTGGCGGATCACGCCGAACCGCTCGAACGCGGCACCGGACTTGATGATCACGCCGAACTTGCTCGCCGAGCCGATCGCCGCGACCACGGTCAGCGGCACGGAGATCGCCAGTGCGCAGGGCGATGCCGCGACCAGCACGACCAGGGCGCGGGTGATCCACAGCTCCGGGTCGCCGAGCAGCGAGCCGATGATCGCGACCAGGGCGGCGAGGATCAGCACGCCCGGGACGAGAGGGCGGGCGATGCGGTCGGCGAGGCGGGCGCGATCGCCCTTCTCCGCCTGAGCCTTCTCCACGAGGTCGACGATCGTGGTCAGTGAGTTGTCGGTGCCTGCCGCGGTCGTTTCGACCTCCAGTGCCCCGGCGGTGTTGATTGCGCCGGCGGAGACGGCATCGCCGGGTTCGACCTCGACCGGGATCGACTCCCCGGTGATCGCGGACGTGTCCAGGCTGGAACGTCCCGTGCGGACGACGCCGTCGGTCGCGATCCGCTCACCCGGCCGCACCAACATCAGCTGCCCGACAGCCAGATCCTTCGCGGCGACCTCGACCGAGACGCCGTCGCGGCGGATGGTGGCGGTCTCCGGGACGAGCTTGAGCAGTGCCCGCAGCCCGCCGCGGGCACGGTCCATCGCCTTGTCCTCCAGCGCCTCGGCGATCGAGTACAGGAATGCCAGCGCTGCGGCCTCCTCGACGTAGCCGAGGATCACCGCGCCGACCGCGCTGATGGTCATCAGCAGCCCGATGCCGAGCTTGCCCTTGAAGAGGTTCCGGATCGCGCCCGGCGTGAACGTCGACGCGCCCAGCAGCAGGCCGATCCAGAACAGCACCAGCGCAGGGATCTCCATCCCGGACCACTCCAGCGCCAGACCGGTGAGGAACGCCACACCGGAGAAGACCGGGACCATGATCCCGCGGTCCCGCCACCAGGGGCGCTCCGCCTCCTCGGCCTCTTCGCCGACTGCGGTCTCAGGCTCGTCGTGCTCGCAGCCGCACGCCGCGCTCACGCGCCCGCTCCCGTCCCGCAGCAGCCCGGCACCGTGCACGAAGCGTCCATGCAGGGCGCGTGCTCGTCCACCGCGAGCGTCACGTCCACCAGCGCGGTCAGCGCCGCCGCGAGGTGCGGGTCCGCGATCTCGTAGCGCGTCTGCCGCCCTTCCGGCTCGGCGACCACGATGCCGCAGTCGCGCAGGCAGGTCAGGTGGTTCGAGACGTTCGAGCGGGTCAGCTCCAGCTCACGCGAGAGCACCGCCGGGTAGCTGGGGCCGGCGAGCAGGGTCATCAGTATCCGGGAGCGCGTCGGGTCCGCCATGGCCCGGCCGAGCCGGTTCATGACGTCGAGACGTGGAGCAATGGTCAGCATGCACTGATCATACAGTGTTGACTGAACTAATCCCAGGATGAATAGTGCACCCTGCGACATTCGGCCCTACCAGTATCGGCGATCGCCACGTGCAGACGGGATCCGTCCGGCAACGATGCATCCACGAACGGCTGGCTGATATCCACCCGCCGGCCGGTCGACTGCAGCATGCGCTCGACGATGTCGCGCACCGCGACATCGTCGAGACGAAGGCCCGTCCGCTCTGCCTCGCCCTCGCGGGCGATGTGCACATGGCCGGATCCGTTCAGCCAGATCTCCTCGATCTCCGGATCGTCGAGCAGCGGCTGCAACGCACCGAATCCGCTGAGCGAGGCCATGACCTCTCGCACGCACGCCGCTTCATCGTCGATCAGCGCCTCCCCGCGAGCGAGGGCGAGATCGTCGTGGCGGCGAACCTCGGCGTGGGTGATGCGCCAGGCCGCCTCCGGATCGATCGACGGGTCGATGCCCTCGGCGCGCAGACGCGACCGCACACGGTCGGCGACAAGAGCGGACGGATGACTCAC
The DNA here is from genome assembly GCF_000340625.1 of Microbacterium sp. UCD-TDU. Lineage (NCBI taxonomy): Bacteria > Bacillati > Actinomycetota > Actinomycetes > Micrococcales > Microbacteriaceae > Microbacterium > Microbacterium sp. UCD-TDU. Next base: position 511,700 of record NZ_AOSO01000005.1, on the reverse strand, counting down.
CCACGCATCCTCGCAACAATCGCCCTCCGCCCTCCGAAGTTATCCACAGCCGCCCTGGTGCGTCCGAGCGCTCAGGGGGAGACGGACTGCGGGCTGATCCCCAGACAGGCGGTTTCGACGATCAGTAGACTGTTTCCACCGCGCGGGAGTGGTGGAATTGGCAGACACGCAGGATTTAGGTTCCTGTGCCCCAGGGCGTGTGGGTTCAAGTCCCACCTTCCGCACGAGAGACGACGGCATCCTTCTCGGGTCGCCACGACATCGCTCTGTTCTACCGCCGACCATTCACGACCGACGGGACTCCCCCTGTGCTCGAAACCATGCTGCACGCGCCGACCGCTCTCATCCCCTGGCTCGACCCCCAGACGATCATCGGCGCGGCGGGTCCCTGGGCGCTTCTGGTGGTCTGCTTCATCATCTTCGCCGAGACCGGCCTGCTGGTCGGTTTCCTCCTCCCCGGCGACACCCTGCTCATCATCGCGGGGCTCCTGACACACACCAGCAACGTGTTCGGGGTGAACATCTGGGTCGTCTCGCTCCTGATCGCTCTCTCGGCCTTCGTCGGCGGCGAGGTCGGCTACCTGATCGGCCACAAGGGCGGGCCGGCGGTGTTCGAGCGCAAGGAGTCGGGCCTGTTCAGCAAGAAGAACGTGGAGCGCACGAACGCATTCTTCGAGCGCTTCGGCGGCCTCACGGTCATCCTGGCCCGTTTCGTGCCCATCGTTCGCACCTTCGCGCCGGTCGCAGCCGGAGTGGGCCACATGCCGTGGCGCCGCTACTCGCTCTACAACTTCATCGGTGCCATGATCTGGGGCTTCGGCCTCACGATGGTCGGATACCTCATCGCCTACATCCCGTGGGTGCGCGATCTCGTGGTCGAGTACATCGATGTGATCCTGCTGATCGCGGTCGGTGGCACCGCGCTCGTCACGCTGTGGCACTACCTCTCCGAGCGACACAAGGCCAAGAAGGCCGCTGCGGCAGGGGAAGACGTGGTCACCGACGCCGGGGAGGCGCAGGAGCTCGTGCTCGACGCCGACGTCTTCGACCGTTCTCCCGACCTGGACGGCGACGGCAAGCACTGATCGCGCATCGGGGGCCGACTCCTCGGCACCCGATGATCACCCCGCGTTCTTGGCGCGCTCGTCCTTCGACCGCGCCACGCTCGCGCGCAGCGCTTCCATGAGGTCGATGACCTCGCCGCCCTCTGCCGCCTTCTCGGCTTCGCCGAAGGTCTCGGCCACGTCGAACGTGTCGCCCGCCTCGATCTTCGCGTCGATGAGGGTGCGCAGTTCCTTCTGGTACTCGTCGACGAACGCCTCGGGGTCGAAGTCCGCCGAGTAGCTGTCGACGAGGGAGGCCGAGAGCTCCAACTCCTTCTTCGAGATCCGCACGTCCTCCTCCAGCGCCGGGAACGCGGCTTCGCGCACCTCGTCTGCCCACAGGAGCGTCTGCAGCACGAGCACCTTCCCTCGCACCCGGAGCGCGGCGAGGCGGGTCTTCTGCCGCAGGGTGAAGCGCACGATCGCCGTGCGATCGGTCTGCTCGAGGGTCTTCCTCAGCAGCACGTAGGCCTTCGGTGACTTCGAGTCGGGTTCGAGGTAATACGGCTTGTCGAGTGTGAGCAGATCGACCTGGTCGGACGGAACGAACTCGACCACGTCGATCTCACGGCTCTTCTCCGCCGGAAGCGCCGCGAGGTCGTCTTTCGTCAGCACGACGGTCTGGCCCTCATCGACGTAGGCGCGATCGATGTCCGCATAGGCCACGGTCTCGCCGCACACCTCGCAGGTGCGCTGATAGCGGATGCGTCCGCCGTCCTTCTCGTGCACCTGATGCAGCGGCACGTCGTGGTCCTCGGTCGCGGAGTACACCTTGACCGGTACGTTCACGAGCCCGAACGTCAGTGCGCCCTTCCAGATCGTCCTCATCACACCAGTAGACACCAGCCGCAGCCGTCACGACCAGCCCCTTGACCACCCGACCCCTCGACCAGGCGGACCCTTGACTACGCTGGGCCCCATGGTCACAGAAGGGCAGATCGTGCAGGTCGACGGCCGACGCCTGCGTGTGACCAACCTCGACAAGGTCGTGTACCCCGAGACCGGCACCACCAAGGGCGAGATCATCGCCTACTACACGGCCATCGCTCCGCTCCTGCTCCCCCTCCTCGACGGCCGCCCCGTCACCCGCAAACGCTGGGTGGAGGGCGTCGGGAGCGCGGAGGCCCCGGCTGACGCGTTCTTCACGAAGCAGATCGAGCCGGGCGCGCCGTCGTGGATCCCTCGACAGGCGATCCAGCACTCGGACGGCCCCAAGGAGTACCCCCTCGTCCGGGAAGTTCCGACCCTCGTCTGGCTCGCGCAGGTCGCCGCCATCGAACTGCATGTGCCGCAGTGGCGCTTCTCCCCCGAGGGCCTTCCCGGCAAGCCCGATCGGCTCGTGCTCGACCTCGACCCCGGGGAGGGGGTGGGGCTGGAGCAGTGTGCCGAGGTCGCCCGCATCGCCCGCGTCATCCTGTCCGACATGGGGCTCGACCCCCTGCCGGTCACCAGCGGCAGCAAGGGCATCCACCTGTACGCGTCGCTACCCGGCGAGCAGACGAGCGACGAGGTCTCGACCGTCGTCAGAGAACTTGCGCGGATGATCGAGAACGACCACCCCGACCTCGCCACCAGCGTCATGGCGAAGGCGGTCCGTGGCGGCAAGGTGTTCCTCGACTGGAGCCAGAACAACGGCAAGAAGACCACGATCTCGCCCTACTCGCTCCGCGGCCGTGCGCAGCCCTGGGTGGCTGCTCCTCGCACCTGGGACGAACTCGACGACCCGGGCCTCGCCCAGCTCGACCTCGATCAGGTGCTCGCCCGCGCGACCGCCGGCGTCGACCCCCTCGCAACGCTCCACCCGCCCGAGACCGCTCCGCTCCCGCAACCGGCGAAGCCCCGACGCTCCCACCGGTATCCCCAGAGCTCTCCCGCGACCGTCTCCCCTCCGATCCCGGCATCGGTGGCGCCGATGCTCGCCGAGAACGGCTCCCCCGGGGTCGCCCGCGCTCTGAGCGACCCCTCGTGGGTCGAGGTCAAGTGGGACGGCATCCGCGCGATGGGCACCTGGGCGAACGGGCGGATGCTGCTGCACGCACGCAGCGGAATCGACATCACCGCCCGCTACCCCGAGCTCACAGCCGACGGATCGCCCTTCCTGCCGGTCGCAGACGCGATCGTCGACGGGGAGATCGTCGCCTTCGACTCCCACGGCCGCCCGAGCTTCTCCCTCCTCCAGAATCGGATGCACCTCACCCGCCCGCGAGAGATCGAGCGCGAGGTGGTGCGCACGCCCATCGTCTACATGCTGTTCGACCTGCTGCGGCTCGACGGACACGACCTCACCGGCATGCCTCTGCGGGAGCGTCACACACTGCTCGAGGATGTGATCGCAGACCTCGACGCCCCCGTGCAGATCCCTCCCGTGTTCGACGACGTCGACGCGGCACTCGCTGCAAGCCGGGAGTTCGGGCTCGAGGGCGTCGTCGTCAAGGATCCGATGTCGCGGTACCGCCCGGGGCAGCGCTCCCCCTCCTGGCTGAAGCTCAAGCACACCAGGATGCAGGAGGCGGTGATCGTCGGGATCCGCCCCGGCAAGGGCGACCGGGAGAGCACGCTCGGGTCTCTCCTGCTCGCCGTGCCCGACCCGACCCGAGGCGGGAGCGGCCTGCGCTACGTCGGACGCGTGGGTACCGGATTCACCGACCGCATCCTGCGCGATCTGCTGACGCGACTCGATCCGCTGCGGGTGGACGCCGCACCGCTCGACGGAGTGCCCGCCCCGGATGCCTCCGACGCCCTCTGGGTGCGGGCGGAAGTCGTCGGCGAGGTCGAGTTCGCGAACTGGACTCCGGACGGCGTGCTCCGTCATGCCCGCTGGCGAGGTCTGCGCCCCGACAAGAGCCCGGACGAGATCTCCATCGAGGCCTGAGGCTCGATCGACCAGGTCAGGCGTGGTGCGGCTCGCAGTCCGACTGCTCGGCCGGCTCGATCTGGAAGGTCGAATGCTCCACGTCGAAGTGATCGGCGAGGCACGCCTGCATCTCGGTGAGCAGTTGGGCTGAACGGCCGTCGGCGAACAGCGCCGGCTCGATGCTGACATGGGCCGTGAACACGGGTGCTCCGCGTGTGAGCTGCCAGACGTGCACATCATGCACGCCGACGACGCCCTCGTATCCGAGAAGGTGGTTCCGGATCTCGCTCACCGCCGTGCCCTTCGGCGCGGACTCGGCGAGAACCGAGAACACCTCCCGCAGCAGGGCGATGGCCCGAGGAATGATCATCGCCGCGATGAACAGCGACGCGATGGCATCGGCCGGCATCCATCCGGTGACGAGGATGACCACCGCTGCCACGATGACCGCCACAGAGCCGATCAGATCGCCCATCACTTCGAGGTAGGCACCGCGCACGTTGATGCTGGTGCGCTGCGCGCGACTCAGCAGCCACATCGACACGGCGTTCGCGAGCATTCCCACCACCGCGACGATCAGCATGAGGCCGCCGGCGACCTCGACCTCTCCCGGATCGAGGAGCCGCCCGATGCCCTCGATCGCGACCCAGGTCGCGAGGGCGATCAGGATGACGGCATTGATCAGCGCACCGAACACCTCGGCGCGCTGATATCCGAAGGTGCGCCTGTCATCCGCCGGGCGCGCGGCGACAGTGGCGGCGATGAGAGCGATCACGAGGCCGGAGGCGTCCGTGAACATGTGTGCCGCATCGGCGAGCAGCGCGAGAGAACCGGAGAGCAGCGCGCCGACGACCTGCACGAGCATCACCGTCGCGGTGAGGGACAGCGAGATCGCGAGCAGGCGTCTGCTGCTCGCGGAACGGATGCCGCCGGGGGCGGGTGCGTGATCGTGCATGCCCCCAGGCTAGACCGGGATGGCGGCCGGAAAGGCCTGTTCCGGCTAGTCGGGAAGGGTAACGATTCTCAGCTTCAGCAGCGGTTTCTCGCGGCCGAGTGCCGAGCGCGCTCAGAGCGCGGCGAGCAGCGGAACCAGTTCGGCGAAGGCGCGGGCACGGTGGGACTGCGCCTGCTTCTCCTCGGAGGTGAACTCGCCCACCGACCGCTCCTCCCCTGCGGGCTGACCGTCCGGGACGAAGATCGGGTCGTACCCGAAGCCTCCCGCTCCCGCTGCCGCGTGGGCCAGGCGCCCCGGCCAGCGTCCCTCCACGACCTGTTCACGGCCGTCCGGCAGCACGAGGGCGATCGTGGAGGTGAAGTGCGCGGTCCGGTGCGGGTCGGCGATGTCACGCAGCTGGTCGAGCAGCAGCTCGAGGTTCGCCGCGGCGTCCTTCTTCTGACCGGCCCAATAAGCCGAGAACACCCCGGGAGACCCGCCGAGGACGTCGACGCAGATGCCGGAGTCGTCGGCGAGAGCCGCGAGCCCGGTGTGTGCGGCGGCCGCCCGCGCCTTGATCAGCGCGTTCTCGGCGAACGTCACGCCGTCTTCGACCGGCTCGGGACCGTCGTAGCCGACGACCTCGAGATCGGGACGGGCCTGCGCCACGATCTGCTGGAGCTCCGCGACCTTGTGCGGATTGTGCGTCGCGAGCACGATCCGCATCATCACTCCCCTGCCAGTGCGGCGAGCTGCGCGCCCTTCAGGTCGGCGCATCCGGCCAGACCGAGCTCGAGCAGCGCGTCGAGCTCCCGCTTGTCGAACGGAGCGCCCTCGGCCGTTCCCTGGACCTCGACGAAGAGTCCGCGGCCGGTGACGACGATGTTCATGTCGGTCTCCGCGCGCACATCCTCGACATATGCCAGATCGAGCATGGGCTCGCCATCGATGATCCCCACAGACACGGCGGCGACCGAATCGAGCAGCGGCGTGGAGTTCTTGCCGATGAACTTCTTCTCCCGGCCCCACTCGATGGCATCGGCGAGCGCCATGTACGCACCGGTGATGGCCGCCGTGCGCGTGCCGCCGTCAGCCTGCAGCACGTCGCAGTCGATCACGATCGTGTTCTCGCCGAGCGCCTTCGTATCGACGACGGCACGCAGGGCGCGACCGATCAGGCGCGAGATCTCATGGGTGCGACCGCCGATGCGTCCCTTGACGCTCTCCCGGTCGTTCCGGCTGTTGGTGGCCCGCGGGAGCATGGAGTACTCGGCCGTGACCCATCCCTTGCCCTTACCGGTCAACCAGCGCGGAACGCCGTTGGTGAAGGAAGCGGTGCACAGCACCTTGGTGCCGCCGAAGCTGATCAGTGCGGATCCCTCGGCGTGCGCACTCCAGCCGCGCTCGATGGTGATCTCACGCAGCTGATCGGTGGAGCGGCCGTCGACGCGGACGATTTCAGACATGTGCTTCTCTCAGGTCGGGGTGGCGGATCGAGTCGGAGCGACTCGATCCGGATTACTCGAAAGCGCTCTCGGGAAGAGTGATCACGCCGGTCTGGACGAGTTGCACGTCGCGGACCTCACGGCCCATCAGACGGTTGGCCAGAGCGGTGAAGTCGTCGGTCGACGCTCCGGTGGCCTCGTAGACGTAGCTCGCAGTGGCATCCGGCGAGGCGAGCAGGTCGCCGCGGACGAGCTGGCGATAGACGTCGCCGGCGGTCTCGTCGTCGCTGGAGACGAGCGTGACGCCCTCTCCCATGACGTAGCTGATGGCGCCGCGCAGGAACGGATAATGCGTGCAACCGAGGACGAGCGTGTCGACGTCGGCATCGCGAAGAGGAGCGAGATACTCCTCAGCCACAGCGAGCACCTCCGGAGTCCCGGTGATCCCGGCCTCGACGAACTCGACGAAGCGCGGGCAGGCGGCGGTGAAGACCTGCAGCCTCTCGTTCACCTCGAGCATGTCCTGGTAGGCGCGTGAGCCGATGGTGCCGACCGTGCCGATCACGCCGACCCGCCCGTTGCGGGTCGTGGAGACCGCGCGGCGCACCGCGGGACCGATCACCTCGACCACCGGGATGTCGTAGCGTTCACGAGCATCGCGGAGCATGGCGGCCGAGGCGGTGTTGCACGCGATCACCAGCATCTTCACGCCCTGCTCGACGAGGGTGTCGAGCACCTCGAGAGAGTAGCGGCGCACGTCGGCGATGGGCTTGGGGCCGTACGGCGAGTGCGCGGTGTCGCCGATGTAGACGAACGACTCACGGGGCAGCTGGGCGCGGATGGCCCGCGCCACCGTGAGCCCGCCGACACCGGAGTCGAAGATCCCGATCGGCGCGTCGTTCATGACTCCCCAGCCTACCTGCGCGGGAGCCGCCGCGCGCATCAGCACGCTCACTAAACTGAGCGCATGACCACGTCGACGGCGCTGCTCACCGACCGCTATGAGCTCACGATGCTCGCCGCCTCCCTCCGGGACGGAACGGCATTCCGCCCCAGCGTCTTCGAGCTGTTCTCCCGGCGTCTGTCCGGGGGCCGCCGCTTCGGTGTCGTCGCCGGCACCGGCCGCCTGCTGAGCCTCCTGCGCGACTTCCGCTTCGGTGACGACGAGCTGCGGTTCCTCAGAGACCAGAACGTCGTCGATGCGTCGTCCATCGCTCACCTCGAGGACTACCGGTTCTCGGGAACGATCCGCGGCTATCGCGAGGGTGAGCTGTACTTCCCCGGCTCCCCCATCCTCACCGTCGAGGGCACGTTCGCCGATGCCGTCGTTCTCGAGACGCTCGCCCTGAGCGTGCTCAATCACGATTCCGCCGTCGCGACCGCCGCCTCTCGCATGAGCATCGCCGCCGGCGAGCGTCCGCTGGCGGAGATGGGATCACGACGCGCAGCCGAGCGCTCGGCCGTCGCCGCCGCCCGGGCTGCCTACATCGCCGGCTTCGGCGCCACGAGCAACCTCGAGGCCGGACGAAGCTGGGGCATCCCCACCATGGGCACGGCCGCCCACTCCTGGACACTCCTGCACGACTCCGAAGAGGAGGCGTTCCGCTCGCAGGTCGAGAGCATGGGCACCGGAACGACGCTGCTCGTGGACACGTACGACATCCGCACGGGCGTCGAGACCGCCATCCGGGTCGCCGGCACGGAACTCGGCGGCGTACGGATCGACTCCGGCGACCTCCCCATCGTCGCCGGAGACGTACGCGCGCAGCTCGACGAGCTCGGTGCGACGTCCACGCGCATCACCGTGACCAGCGACCTCGACGAGTATGCGATCGCCGCCCTGGCCGCATCGCCGGTCGACGCCTACGGTGTCGGAACGTCGGTGGTCACCGGATCCGGATATCCGACCGCGAGCATGGTCTACAAGCTCGTGGCACGACAGGATGCCACCGGATCCTGGATCGGCGTCGCGAAGGCATCGGCGGACAAGGCGTCGCACGGTGGCCGCAAGGCCGCTTTCCGGACCCTGGTGGACGGCGTCGCCACCGCCGAGACGGTCGTCGTCTCCGACGGCTTCGAAGAGCTCGACACCGCGGCGGAGCATCCCGACGGCCGCCCGCTGCAGGTGACCTTCGTCGAGGCGGGTGACATCGACGCGAGCTACGAAGGCGTCGAGGGCACGGCAGCAGCGCGCGCGCACCATCTGCGCGTGCGCGAAGAACTCCCGGTGCGCGCTCTCGCGCTCAGCAAGTCCGACCCGGCGATTCCCACCGTGTACGTCGAAGCCGACTGAGGTCAGCCCATCATCGACTCGTAGATCTCCTTGCACGTGGGGCAGATCGGAAACTTCTCCGGGTCGCGGCCCGGAGTCCACTTCTTGCCGCACAGTGCCCGCACCGGCTTGCCGGTGATCGCGGACTCGAGGATCTTGTCCTTCTTCACGTAATGCGAGAAGCGCTCATGGTCGCCCGGTTCGAGATTCTCCTCGCGGAGGAGCTCTTCCAGTTCGCGATCAAGCGTTGCCACGCCGCCCTGATCGGGGCTGTCCAGCGGAGTACTCATCCCGTGAGTCTAGCGGCGTCGAATGCCTCGTGGGCGGTCGTCACGCCGTCTCGACGAACTCCATCAGGCGCTCCCCGCTGCGCTCGAAGATGCGACCGCCGATGACCGCCCCCGCGGCCAGCACCGCGAGTCCGCCGAGGAGCCCGACCCAGAAGGTCGCCGGGGCGTATGCGGAGCCCTCGAGCACCGTGGCCGCGAACAGCCAGATGGTGGGGGCGCTCAGCACGATCGCTCCGAGGAACGCCGCTGCGGGACCGTAAGTGCCTCGTGACGTCGGCCGTTGCGGCTGCTGGAACGGGCTGTCACCAGGTCGCGAGACTGCGTACGGGGCGACGACCGAGACGATGCTCGAGATACCCAGAGCGCAGAAGAGCAGGCTCGCGGCCATGCCGCCCATCGGCAGCAGCAGGCTCCAGTTGCCGACGAGGAGGAGCGACAGCGGAACCGCGATCGCGAGCACCGGAATCGCGACGAGAAGGACCGGGACCAGACGTCCGAGACGGTCGGGAAGACCCCGGACGCCACTGGCCACGTGGGTCCACAGCGCCGTCGAGTCGTAGGCGACGTCGTTGTGCGGCAACCAGCCGAAGAACAGCGCCATCACGGGCACCGGCACGAGCGCTGCGACCTCCAACGGGACACCGGCGACGATGAGCGGAAGCACGGTGAGGACACCGGCCACCGGCACCACGATGATGTTCATGATGTAGCGACGGTCGCGAAGCCAATAGACGAGGCTTCGAGCCGCGATCGCACCGAAGGCGCTCGACGGCAGCAGACCGAACCAGCCGAGGCCCGTGCGCTCCCTCAGCGTGACCGGACGCTCCGTCGTCGTGAGCAGACGCCGCACGAGCCAGGCCCATGCGACCCCGAGCAGAACGACCGTGAGGACCGCGATGACGCCGCTGCCCCACGCCGAGGCGGTCGCCCCGGCTGCGGAGTCGAAGAGGAACGCGGGCGCCGCGGCGAACGGGCTGAAGCCGAAGACGCTCGAGAGCGTCGCGAGCGACGGCGGCACGAGGCCGTCCCAGCGGAGCGATCCGAAGAACACCGCGACGGGGAACGCGATCACGATCAGCGCGAGCGCGAACAGCGCCGTGAGCTCTCGGGATCGGCGCTCCGGAAGAAGAAGGGCGTTGAGCGCCATGCCGATCCTCGAGACCAGCATCGTCGTGATGACACCGATGATCGTCATCAGCACCGCCAGCGGCCAGGGAGTCCCTGCTCCGATCGCCACGATGCAGACGCTGATGTAGACCGCGAGAAGCGCCAGGCTGGGCACGCTGATGAAGGCGGCCAGCGTGAGCACCCACGGCATCTGCCGCTCATCGACACCGAAGACCGCGAACCGTCGGGGGTCGAGCTGGTCGACGGCGCCGACGAGGATCGGGCCGACGAGGAAGCCGATGAGAAGGGCGGCGCCGCCGAGCACGGTGACTGCGCGTGCCACCGGTACCGGGGCTGCCGCGAGGCTGAACACGGCGATGCACACCACTGCGGTGACGGCGACGACCGCGGCGAACGAGATGAGCGTCCGGATCCGACGATCGCCGCGCACAGAGCCCAGCAGCAGCGCGAGCCTCAGTCGGAGAACGTGTGCAGCCACTCGAGCCCCTCCACCTCTCCGCTGGAGCCGGCGAGCTCGACGAAGCGCGCCTCGAGAGTCTGACCCGCGCGGACCTCGTCGATCGTGCCTTCGGCGAGAACCTCTCCGCCGACGATGATCGCGACGCGTGAGCAGACGCGCTCGACCAGGTCCATGCCGTGGCTCGACAGGATCACGGTGCCGCCGTGCGAGACGTAGGCGCGGAGGATGTCCAGGATGACCGCCGAGGAGACAGGATCCACCGACTCGAACGGCTCATCGAGCACGAGCACGCGCGGCGAGTGGATCATGGCCCCGGCGAGCATGATCTTCTTCGTCATACCGGCCGAGTAGTCGGAGACGACGCGGCTGAGGGCATCGCCGAGATCGAAGGCTCGAGCGAGGTCGGCGGCGCGCTTCTCGATCACATCCGCCGCGAGGCCGCGCAGCAACCCGTAGTAGTAGAGCAGCTGACGACCGGTGAGACGGTCGAAGGTGCGCAGCCGATCAGGCAGCACGCCCATCAGCCGCTTCGCCGCCAGCGGCTGCTTCGCCTGATCGATGCCGCAGATGACGACGCTGCCCGCGTCGGCGCGCAGAAGCCCGGCGACGATCGAGAGGGTCGTGGTCTTGCCCGCGCCGTTGGGACCGACGACCCCGTAGAAGGAGCCGGCCGGCACGGTCAGGTCGATGCCGTCGACGGCCCTGTTGTCACCGAACTGCTTGACGAGACCGCGGATGCTGATCGCCTCCCCGGCGGAGACGGCATCGCGGGGATCCACGACCCCGGAAGTCGCATCGTCGGACTCCGCCATCGCCGCGGCGATCTCGACGGACTCATCGGGTTCGACCGCGGCAGCCACCTCCGCAGGCCCGGCATCGACAGGATCGGCATCGACAGGATCGGCCTCGACGGGTTCGGCCTCGATGGGTTCAGCCTCGACGGGTTCGGCCTCGACGGGTTCCGAGGCGTCGGTCGCTTCCGCGACGGCCGCGGTCTCGACGACGGCAGGCTCGACGACGGCGGTCTCGACGACAGTGGGCTCGACGGCCGCGGTATCGACGACGGTGACCTGCTCGATCGCCGCGGGAGTGGAATCGGCCGTCGGGGTGAGTTCCGCTGCGGGAGCCGTCTCGACGGTCACCGACTCGATGACGGGAGTCGCTTCCGGCGCCGCCGTGGCGGTGTCCGCAGCGGCCGTGTCCGCAGAGGCCTTCGCCGCCGCATCGGCAGCCTTCTTCGCCGCGGCCTTCTTCGCTGCCGCCGCCTTCGCGGCCGTGGTCTTGGCCGCCGTGGTCTTCGCTGCGGCCGATCGTGCAGTGGACTTGGAGGCCGCCGTCTTCGCCGCCGCCGTCTTCGCCGCGGTTGTCTTCGCTGCAGCCGTCTTCGCGGCGGTGGTCTTCGCTGCCGCTGTCTTCGCTGCCGCCGCCTTCGCCGCCGCCGCCTTCGCCGCGGTCGTCTTCGCCGCAGTCGTCTTCGCCGCCGCGGTGGTCTTCGAGGCGGCCGTGTTCTTCGCGGCAGCCGTGCGCGCGGCTGTCGTGTTTCGGGTCGAGCCTGCGGTCGACGACGACTCACCCGTCTGGCCGGGCATCGCCTTCACCAGTGGTTCCACCACCACTTCCGCTGTCGGCGCCGCCTTCTCCGCAGCAGCCTTCGTGGCTACAGTCTTCGCCGCGGATGCCTTCGCCGCAGCGGGCTTCCTCGCAGCGGGCTTCCTCACGGCGGAGGCCGCGGTCGTACGCGGGGTCGCCGGGCGCTTCGCGGCCGGCCTCTTCGCCGCCGGCTTCTTCTCAGCGGGCGCGGACGTGGTCTCGTCGGCGGCGGGTACCGCCGCAGGAGTCTGCTTCTTGGCCGGCGCGCGCTTCGCCGACGTCTTCTCTTGCGCGGTCTCGGTTTCGTCCACCTGGGCGGTGCGGTCGTCAGGGGAGGCAGTCACCGTCCTACGGTATCAACGGGTGGCTGTGCACCAAGGCCGCCGCGCAATAAACTGCCCTCGGATCGCGCATATCCGCCGAGATCTCGAGGCGAGCGGAACCCTGTGCATCCGGTGTGTAGTCGATCACGAAATGACAACGGGGGCCTCCTCACCCCGAGGTTCCCAGGTCGAATCGATACCATGACAACGGCACGACGAAGTGTCTGGTCGGTTAATCGACCGTGAACACAACTTCCTTTAGGAGCACTCGTGACTCTTCAGACCGTCATCCTCGCCGCCGGAATGGGCTCGCGCCTCGGTCGCGCGCTGCCGAAGCCGCTCACCGAACTGAGCGACGGCCGCACGATCATGGGCCAGCAGCACGACAACATCCGCGCCGCTTTCGGCTCCGACGCCCGCATCACCACCGTGGTCGGCTACCGTGCAGAGACCATCATCGACGCGTTCCCCCAGGTGAACTACGTCCACAACGAGCGCTACGACGAGACCAACACCTCGAAGAGCCTGCTGCGTGCCCTCGGTGCGACCGGTCGCGGCGGCGTGCTGTGGATGAACGGAGACGTGGTCTTCGACCCGATGATCCTCGGCCGCGCGCTCGAGTACATCGAGCGCGACCAGTCCTTCGTGACGGTGAACACCTCCAAGGTCAGCGATGAAGAGGTGAAGTACACGGTCACGGCCGAGGGCTTCATCAACGAGCTGTCCAAGACCGTCAAGGGCGGTCTCGGCGAGGCCGTCGGCATCAACTACATCTCGTCCGCACACAAGAAGGCGTTCATGCGTCAGCTGCAGCGTGTCGAGGACCAGGACTACTTCGAGCGCGGTCTCGAGCTCGCGATCGCCGAAGACGGCCTGTTGCTCGAGCCGATGGATGTGTCCGACCTGTACGCGGTCGAAGTCGACTTCGCCGAAGACCTGGAGCGGGCGAACCTCTTCGTCTGATCGCCGGTCACGAAAGCCCGGTCCCTCCGAGGGACCGGGCTTTCGGCGTTTTCGCGGACTGGCTCCATAGGATCGCAGCATGGCTCCCAAGGTGCACAAGATCCATTCGCTCCCGGACGACGCCCCGTGGGACAAGGGGGTGCCTCCCACCGGATCGGCGGAGCATCCGATGATGGTGCGCGGCCTCGACCGCGTGCTGTCGATCCAGCGCCCGCTCGTGCTGGCTCACATCCGGAGCATCCGCCTGCGCAATCCGCAGGCCTCGCCGGCCGAGATCATCCGCATCCTGGAGCGTCGCTACCTGGCGGCCGTGACCACCGGCGGAGCAGCGGTCGGAGCGACCGCTGTCGTCCCGGGCATCGGCACCGGTGTCACGCTCGCACTCTCCGGTGTCGAGACGGTCGGCTTCGTGGAATCCACAGCTCTGTTCGCGCAGTCGGTCGCCGAGGTGCACGGGATCGCGGTCGCGAACCCGGATCGTGCCAGGGCGCTGGTGATGACGCTGATGCTCGGCAAGGAGGGCGTCGACCTGGTCGGACAGCTCGCCGGGCAGGTGGCAGGACGTGGCGGGAGCAGATCGTCGTACTGGGGCGAGCTCGTCACGAAGTCGCTCCCGCGCGCCGCCGTCGGGCCTCTCGTCGACCAGCTCAAGAGCATGTTCGTGAAGCAGTTCGCCGCGAAGGGCGGCGCGTCGGTCATCGGCAAGGCCCTCCCGTTCGGGATCGGCGCCGCGATCGGCGGCGCGGGGAACAACATCCTCGGCCGCCGCGTGCTGACGACGTCCCACAAGGCCTTCGGTGCCGCCCCGATCGACCTTCCCCTCGAACTGGAACCCGTGCCCGGCGCCGAGAAGCTGGAGCTGCGGATGCTGCGTGGCGCCCGCTACGCGGGCAACGCGGTGGCGGGAGCGGCCGGCACGACCGTCCGCGGGGTGGAGTGGGCGGGACGCAAGGCCCGCTCGATCGGCCGCCGCCCCAAGACCGACCCGGAACTCGAGTCCGGTGAGCCCGAGGACTGAGCGCACCTCGCCAAAGGATCGGTCGACCCGTTGTGGCGAGCATCCAACAGCCGGAGGCGAGCCGACGATAGGGTGGAATCCGTGACGGACAAGCCCGACCTCTTTACCACCGCCGGCAAGATCGCGGATCTGCGCGCTCGCTATACAGAAGCCGTCGTCGACGCGGAAGCGAAGGCGAAGGAGAAGCAGCACGCGAAGGGCAAGATGACCGCCCGCGAGCGCATCGAGCTGCTCGTCGACCCCGGGAGCTTCGTCGAATTCGACGAGTATGTGCGCCACCGCACCACGGCCTTCGGCATGGATCGTTCGCGACCGTACGGCGACTCGGTCGTCACCGGCGTGGGCACGATCAACGGCCGCACGGTCGCGGTGTACTCGCAGGACTTCTCGACCTTCGGCGGTTCGCTCGGCGAGGTCGCCGGCGAGAAGATCATCAAGATCATGGAGTTCGCCCTCGCCGGAGGGATGCCCTGCATCGGAATCCTCGACTCCGGTGGCGCGCGCATCCAGGAGGGCGTCGTCGCCCTCGGCAAGTACGGCGAGATCTTCCGCCTGAACACCCGCGCATCCGGCGTCATCCCGCAGATCTCCATCATCATGGGCCCGGCTGCGGGCGGAGCGGTGTACTCCCCCGCCCTCACCGACTTCGTGATCATGGTCGACAAGACCAGCCAGATGTTCGTCACCGGCCCCGACGTGATCAAGACCGTCACCGGCGAGGACGTGGGCATGGAAGAGCTCGGCGGTGCGTACACGCACAACACGCGCTCGGGTGTCGCGCACTACCTCGCCGAGGATGAGGACGACGCAATCGACTACGCGCGCACGCTGCTGAGCTTCCTCCCGGACAACAACATGGCGGAGCTGCCGTCGTACGAGAGCGCCTTCGAGTTCGAGACCACCGACGCCGATCGCGTGCTCAACACGATCGTCCCCGATTCGACGAATCAGCCCTACGACATCCACACCGTCATCGAGCACGTCGTCGATGAGGGCGACTTCCTCGAGGTCCAGCCGCTGTTCGCCCCGAACATCGTGATCGGATTCGGACGCATCGAGGGCCGGTCGGTGGGCATCATCGCCAATCAGCCCTCGCAGATGGCCGGCACCCTGAACATCGAGGCCGGAGAGAAGGCGAGCCGGTTCGTGCGCTTCTGCGACGCCTTCTCGATCCCGATCGTCACGCTCGTGGACGTGCCCGGCTATCTGCCCGGCACCGACCAGGAATGGACCGGCGTCATCCGCCGTGGAGCGAAGCTGCTCTACGCCTACGCGGAGGCCACCGTGCCCCTCGTCACCGTGATCCTGCGCAAGGCCTACGGCGGCGCGTACATCGTGATGGGCTCGAAGCAGCTGGGCGCGGATGTGAACCTCGCATGGCCGACGGCGGAGATCGCGGTCATGGGCGGTCAGGGCGCCGTCAACATCCTGTACCGCGGCGAGATCAAGAAGGCCGAGGAGGCCGGTGAGGACGTCGCCGCCGTACGCACCCGGCTCGCGAACGAGTACACCTACAACGTGGCGTCGCCCTTCCTGGCAGCAGAGCGCGGAGAACTCGACGGCATCATCGAGCCGGCGAACACCCGCGTCTCGATCGCCAAGGCGCTGCGCGCTCTGCGCGGCAAGCGTGCGGAGCTGCCCCCGAAGAAGCACGGGAACATCCCGCTGTGACCGCGCAGAACGCTCAGGACGGCACATCGGCCCCGGAGACCCCGGAGGCACCGATGCTCGACATCACCCGCGGTGCGGCCACCGAGGAAGAGCTCGCCGCGCTCATCGCGGTGATCAGCGAGGCCTATGCGTCGGAGGCGGCTGCCGCCGTCGCCGACGAGCCGTCCGTGTCGGCATGGACGCGCACGCAGCGACCGCTGCGACGCCCGCTTCGTCGCGACATCCCCTGGGGGCGCTTCTCCGGCTGACCGCCGCGCGGAGCTGCGGAACGCAGGCACCCCGACGGAATCCGACTACGTCTGCGTGATCCGTGAACCCTCCGCCTCACGAATCACGCAGACGATCGTCGCAGGACCCCCAGCGCCCTGCTCGGCGGCGCTCCCCGTCGCCGCCTCGCCCTGCCCTGTGCAGGATGGGGCGTGTTTCACCCCGACTCGGACCGGGACCGCTTCCCCCTTGCATGCCACGGTGCCGAGCATGCGGAGAGAGGGCGCGGTTCCATGATCCGACGATGAGGGAGCCCTAAATATTACATCAATTGGACTTATGTCCGCAAGCCTTGATACGTCGCCGGCGGCGACCGGGACGGCGTCTCGGATCAGCTGTCGAGCAGCAGATCCGAAGCACGGGGGCTGAGGACCGAGTCGAGGACCACGCACCCGGCACCCACCGCACCGACGTCGTCCCCCACCACCGTGCCATCGACAGGGAGCGTGCGCACCGCGCGCGTCGCACTGGCGCGATCGAGCCTGGCGGGGATCTCGCGCAGGTACACGTCGGCGAGCCGAGCCCAGAACGGCCCGCCGAACACGACCCGATCCACGTCGAGCATGTTCGTCAGCGCCGCCGTCAGCACGGTGATGTGCGCAGCCGCCTGTCTCAGCACCTCGACAGCCGCGTCATCGCCCTCGGCCGCGCGCTCGCACAGCCGACTGAATCTCTCATGGACGGTGGCGACGTCGCTCGCCCGGCGGTCATCACCGAAGACACCCGCACGCTCCGCCCGTTCGACGATCGCCTGCGGGGTGCAGACGACCTCGACGCACCCGCGGGACCCGCACGAGCAGGAGGGGCCGTCCGGGTCGACGATGATGTGCCCGATCTCGCCGATGTTGCGCGTGCTGCCACGCACCGCCTCCCCGTCTCTGGCCAGGGCCGCACCGATCCCGGTGCCGAGGTAGACGAAGACGAACGAGTCGTCGGCCGACTCTCGTCGAGTCCACAGCTCCCCCACCGCGGCAGACGTCGTGTCCTTCTCCAGCACCACGGGCAGCCCGGTGGCCTCCGCCAGCACCTCGCGCAGCGGAACACGGTGCCAGCCGACGAGCTTCGGGGGATCGATGACCGTGCCCTTCTCCACGTCGAGCGGGCCGGGGGCGGCGACTCCCACCCCTGCGATCCGAGAGCGATCCACGCCCGATCCCACGATCAGGGCGTCGATCGTCGTCGCCATGGCCTCGACGATCCGGTGCGGATCGTCGGCGGGCGTGCGTACGCTCAGGCGTCGAACGATGGCACCCGACAGGTCGAGCAGCACGAATGTCATGAGGGCGGGGTCGAGGTGCACTCCCACCGCAAAGCGGCTGTCTGCGACGAGCCTCAGGGTGACACGCGGCTTGCCGGGACCGTTGATCGTGCGCCCGGCTTCCCTGATGAACCCGCCCTCGAGGAGCCTCCGGGTGATGTTCGTGACGGTCTGCGCCGAGAGTCGGGTCGCCGTCGCGAGCTCGATCCTGCTCAACCCCTCGCCGGACTGGCGGATGGCCTCGAGGATCACGGACTGGT
The DNA here is from genome assembly GCF_000340625.1 of Microbacterium sp. UCD-TDU. Classification (NCBI taxonomy): domain Bacteria; kingdom Bacillati; phylum Actinomycetota; class Actinomycetes; order Micrococcales; family Microbacteriaceae; genus Microbacterium; species Microbacterium sp. UCD-TDU. The sequence goes on along the minus strand of NZ_AOSO01000005.1, from coordinate 493,864 downwards.
TGAAGTCACCCATACGCGGGAGATTGGTGCCACGACGCGTTGCCATCGTCCAATGATCCACCATCGAGGCGGATTCTTGTCCCCCAAAATACCTACAGACAATGTTTGCGCAAGCCATCAGACTGAGGGAGACGCTTCGCGTTCGGCTGGTCTCTCTGTCCCAGGGTAGACAGACGCTGATCGGCCACCAGCGGACGGTTTTCGGGTAACTGTCCGCACGGAGAGGGGCAGGCGGATTCGCCGCCCCTCTCCCACTCTCATCATCCTCGACTCCGGTCGCCTCCCCCGGCCGGGGCCGAGGACGTTCGCGAACCGCGCCAGGCGACCGGCATTCAGCGCGGGATCTCGTGCCAGAGGTCGACTGCGTCATCGTCACCGGACGATCGCGAACCGGCGCGGCCGACCACGGTCACCGCGACGTGAGGGTCCGGTGACGAGCGGATGATGAGTCGAGACGTCTGCGCCCTGCTGAGCACCACCGCCAATTCGTCTCGGATCGCTTTGCGACGCGCCTCGTCGATGCCGTCGAAGCCGCCCTCATCGAACACGGTGACGACCACGCCGCGCCGTCGCGCCGCCTCGATCGCGTTGCGCACAGCGTCGTTGAGGAGGTCGGCTCCGCGCAACTCGTCGCGAAGCCTCCCCTCGGCGAGACGTGCATCCAGACGTTCCTGATCGTTCAGCGCGCCCCTCGCCGCCACGACCCTGCTGAGGACCGGGCCCGCGACGGCCAGGGCGAACTGCGTGCGAAGACGCCGCTCACGCTGGCGAACCCGCTGGGTGGCGTGCCATGCGGACACCGCCTGCTGGATCTCTGCGAGACGCTCGGTGTCGCGCACCGCCCGGTCCCAGAACATCACGAGCAGTCGCGCGACGGCCACCCACATGATCGAGCCGACCAGCCCGAGGTTGAGCGCCACGACGAAGCCCAGCGACGCGGACGCCGCCACCACGAGCACCACGAGCACGAGCCAGCCGATCAGGGACCGTCGGCGGACGACGCACACGATACCGAGCAGGCCGAGAGCACCGATGTACCAGGTCGCGAAAGGGGCCGTCCGATCCGCCGGTTCGAGCGAGAAGGTGACGAGCACGGGGATCACCCCACTCGCCAGCAACGCGAGGACCGCCGACCACATCGGCATCTTCACCGAGGCGCCGTCGCCGAGGATCGCGATGTTCACGACCACCAGGTACACGGCGATCGCGAGGACCATCAGCAGCGGAGCGGTCGGCTGCTCGATCCACCAGATCCCCCGGGCGACGAAGTACAGTGCGAAACCGACGGCGAGAGAGGTGGCGACGCTGCGCACGGTGCGGTTCACGAGCGCACCCATCCCAGCGTGACGGTGGTGCCGTGCTCGTCGGAGACGATGTCGGCAGTGCCGGCGACGCCCGCCATGCGCGCGAAGATCGACGCGCGGATCCCGAGGCGGTCGGCACCGATCGCCTCGACGTCGAAACCCGACCCGGTGTCCGAGACCGTCACGACGACCCCTTCGTCTGCATGCCCCTCGACGATGATGTGGAGCCCGCGTCCGTTCGCGTGCGACACGGCGTTGCCGATGGCCTGCCGCGCGGCGAGCACCAGCGCACGAGCCGCACGCCCAGGAATGAGGCCGATTCCTCCGCGCTCCTCGACGATCGCGTCGGCACCGAGCTCGGACAGGGCCCGACGCAGCTCGACGACGATCTGCGACGTGCCGACGGGCTCATCACTGCCCTCCTGTGCGACGGCGGCCTCGGTGTTCGCAAGGCGGGTGAGAGCCTCCCGCGCCATGGCGACGGCCAGTTCCTCCGCACGCTCCCCCTCGGCCCTCTCGGCGGCGATCAGCGCGGCGAGGACGCTGTCATGCATCAAGGCGGACATCGCCGCCCGCTCCTCTTCCGCTGCGGCCGCCGCGGCAGCCGTCGAGTACGAAGCCACCGCCTGCCCCCTGGCCTCGTCCACGCCGGCGGCGACGGAGCGGAACATCCAGCCGAGCGAGACGATGACGACGCCGAGGATGAGCGTGAACGACACATCGAACGCGGTCGTCACCCAGAACTCACGGGAGAACTCCCCCTGGACGAGGCGCACGTAGCCGTAGACGAACGGCATCCCGGCAGCCCACGCGAACTGGAGCCGCAGCGGGAACGCGAGCATGGCCGCAACGACACCGACGTTGACCAGGAAGAAGATCCAGGGCTGGTCTCCCGCACCCTTGTCCGAAGGGTCGACGATGGTCGGCCAGGCGGCGAGCGCGAGGACGTAGGTCACGGCGAAGATTCCGGAGAAGGTGCGAACACCTCGGCCCACCACACAGGCCAGCAGCATCGCGGCGAGCGGCACGAACACCACGATGAGCGTCACCAGGTGCGCAGGATCCGCTGCGGACAGGGAACCCATCGCGGAGATCAGGGCCTGCGCACCGAGGACGGCCGAACCGATCGCGACGACGATCGCGAGAATCCGTTCCATGCGCTTGCCGGTGAAGCGCTCGTACGCCGTCTCCGTGCTGCCGGGAGAGGGGATCTTGCTCCAGGCGTCGCGGATGCTGAGCGGCTCAGCGGCCACCGGGTGCCTCGTCAGCTGTGACGATCCCGTCCTCCATCGCTCGGCGCAGGAGATCGACCTTCGTCGGCGCGGGGCGCCCGACCTCGACGTACTTCACGCGGATGCGGGTGATGTTCTCCTTGGCGGTGGAGTAGGCGACGCCCAGCTTCTCGGCGACGGCCTTCAACGGCAGGCCGGTCGCATACAGGCGGAGAACCTCGCGCTCCCGCGTGGCGAGCTGCGCATCGGCGAAGGCGCGGTCCCCGTCGACGGCGCTCGCCCACTCGACGTTGTTGAGGGCCTCGCCCTGCGCCACGGTGCGGATCGCATCGAGGACGTCGTCGAGGGCGGAGGACTTGCTCACCACGCCGGCGGCACCGGCAGCGAGCGCCTCGCGCACGGCGGCCGGCCGATCGGCGACGCTGTGGATCACGACGCTCGCACCGTCGTTCACGAGGGAGGCCACGTTCTCGGTCACGGTCGTACCGTCGCCGAGAGTGAGGTCCAGCACGACGACCTCGGCAGGCGGCGCCGCGGTGGCACGGCGCCATTCGAGGTACGACACGACGGTGCTCCCCGAGAAGACGACGGTCTGCGAATCACGCGCGCACGCGGCCTCGAGACCGAGGCGAACGGACTCGTGATCGTCGATGAGTGCGACCGTGCTCATCCCCTCAGCCTACTGAGTCCCCTGACGAGCCGAGGATCGCTCACCGGGTGAGCAGCGCGACGACCTCGAAGTGATGCGAGTGCGGGAACAGATCGAAGCCCCGAAGGCGGTCCACGTTCCATCCGAGCGTCCGAAAGGTGCCGAGATCGCGAGCGAGGGCCACCGGATCGCACGCCACATACGCGATGGCATCCGGCGCGAGCGCGTGAATCGCCTCGACCACCTGACGACCGGCACCGGCGCGCGGAGGATCGAGGACCACGGCTCCCGTGCGCCCGCGCTTCTGCGTGGCCAGGAACCGATCGACGCGCGCCGTCACCGCATTCACCTCGAGGGGAGCGAGGTTCGCGGCCGCGTGCTGGGTGGCGCGGGCGCTGGACTCGACCGTCACGATGTCGGTGCCGCCGAGATCGGCGAGTGTCGCGGCGAACAGACCGACTCCTCCGTACAGGTCATAGTGCGACTTCTGCTCGTCGACGTGCCCGTCGAGGATCCCGTAGACGGCGGCATCGAGCACCGAGGCCGCGCGCGGGTGCACCTGCCAGAAGCCCGTGGAGTCGACCTGGAAACGCCGGTCGTTGACCATCTCGTGGATGACCTCGGGAGTGGGACGCTTGCGGAAGCCCCTCTGCACCCGTGGTGCGCGCTCGGTCTCCTCGCGACGGATGATGCGCACCGTGCCGTCGGCGGGCTCGACGAGTTCGATGCGGCCAGGGGCCTCGCCCTGCAGTGCGAGTGCCGCCTCGGCGATCGCCGGCCGTGCGAGCGGGTGCGAGGTCACGGGGACGACGCGGTGGCTGCGAGCGGCGAACGGCCCGGCCACTCCCGTGTCGTCGACGTGCAGGGTGACACGCGTGCGCCATCCGAGGCCGTCGCCCGACTCCACGGACTCGATCTCGGGGGCCTCGAGGCCGCTGCCAGCGAATCGGTCCAGCGCTTCGGTCAGAACACGCCGCTTGAGCTCGCGCTGGTGGTCCAGATCGATGTGGCCCAGGTCGGCGCCGCCCGGGCGGTCCGCCGGATCGCGGGAGACGTCGGCCTCCGCCCACACGTGCGGGCGGCGGTGCTCCGAGGCCTCGAGTACCTCGATGGTCTCCGCCCTCCAGAAGCTGCGGGTCGACGCATCAGCACCCTCCTGCGGGGCGATCACGCGGGCGCGCACGCGCTCACCGGGGATCGCATCGGAGACGAAGACCACGCGTCCTTCGTGGCGGGCGACGAAGGTGCCCCCGTGTGCGATGCCGGTGATGTCGAGTTCGAGCACGTCGGCTGGGGAGGAAGTCATTCTTCGAGGATACGGTGGTGGACATGCGCGTCTGCCTCGCCTCCACCTCCCCCGCCCGACTCATGCTGCTCCGCCAGGCCGGCATCGAACCGCTCACGGTGTCGCCGGATGTGGATGAGGACGCCGTCGCCGCCGCCGCAGAGGCGGAACGCGGCGCACCCCTGCCGCCGGCGGAACTGGTGCTGCTGCTCGCCCGCGCGAAGGCCGCGGCCGTCGCGCGCGGTCTCGCCGCCGAGGGCACCTTCGACGGCCTGGTGATCGGCGGGGACTCGATGTTCGCCCTCGGTGGGCGGGTGTACGGCAAGCCGTACACCCCGGAGGAGGCGACCAGGCGCTGGCGGGAGATGCGCGGAGCGACGGGCATCCTGCACTCCGGTCACTCCGTGTTCCGGGTTACTCCCGGCTCAGAGCCCACCGAAGCCACCGCCGTCGCCGAAGCCGCCGTGACGTTCGCGCACGACGTGAGCGACGCGGAGATCGCCGCGTACGTCGCCTCCGAAGAGCCGCTGCACGTGGCGGGGGCGTTCACCGTCGACAGCCTCGGCGGCGCCTTCATCACGCGCGTGGACGGCGATCCCTCGACGGTCGTCGGCATGTCGCTGTCGACCGTCCGCCGCCTGGCCGCGGAGCTCGGCGTCCGCTGGACGGACCTGTGGTCGTAGACTCCCCTCCACGTTTTCTCGACTTTCTTGTGGGGAGTCGTCAAAGGGATCGGGATCGTTCTCGCTAGGCTGGCAAGCATGCCTGCTATCGCCAAGGTGCTCATCGCCAACCGCGGCGAGATCGCCGTCCGCATCATCCGCGCCGCCCGGGACTCCGGAATCGCCTCGGTCGCCGTGTACGCCGACCAGGATCGTGACGCTCTGCACGTCCGCCTCGCCGACGAGGCCTACGCCCTCGGCGGCTCGACCAGTGCCGAGACCTACCTCCAGATCGAGAAGATCCTCTCGATCGCCCGACGCGCCGGTGCCGACGCGGTGCACCCGGGATACGGATTCCTCGCCGAGAACGCCGAGTTCGCTCGCGCCATCATCGGTGCGGGGATGACCTGGATCGGCCCGTCGCCCGAGGCCATCGAGGCGCTCGGAGACAAGGTGACCGCGCGTCACGTGGCAGAGAAGGTCGGCGCACCTCTCGCTCCCGGCACTCCGGGTCCCGTGGAAGGCGCCGACGAGGTCATCGCCTTCGCGAAGGAGTTCGGTCTGCCGATCGCCATCAAGGCGGCCTACGGCGGCGGCGGACGCGGCCTCAAGGTGGCGCGCGAGCTCGACGAGGTCGCCGAGCTGTTCGAGTCCGCCACCCGCGAGGCCGTCGCCGCCTTCGGACGCGGCGAGTGCTTCGTCGAGAAGTACCTCGACAAGCCGCGTCACGTCGAGACGCAGTGCCTGGCCGACGCCGAGGGCAATGTCGTCGTCATCTCGACGCGCGACTGCTCGCTGCAGCGCCGCCACCAGAAGCTCGTCGAGGAGGCACCCGCCCCCTTCCTCACGCAGGAGCAGACCGACCTCCTCTACTCGGCCTCGAAGGCCATCCTCAAGGAGGTCGGCTACGTCGGCGCCGGCACGTGCGAGTTCCTCATCGGTGCCGACGGCACGGTGTCGTTCCTCGAGGTGAACACCCGCCTGCAGGTCGAGCACCCGGTCTCCGAAGAGGTCACCGGCATCGACCTGGTGCGCGAGCAGTTCCGCATCGCGGCCGGCGGCACCATCGACTACGACGACCCGAAGCCGCAGGGGCACTCGATCGAGTTCCGCATCAACGGCGAGGACCCCGGTCGCGGGTTCCTGCCCCAGCCCGGTCCGATCCACGTCTTCAAGACGTTCGGGGGTCCCGGCATCCGGCTCGACTCGGGCGTCACCGCCGGCGACGCGGTCTCGGGTGCGTTCGACTCGCTTCTGGCGAAGATCATCGTGACGGGCAAAGACAGGGCGGAAGCACTGGAGCGCTCGCGCCGCGCACTCGACGAGTTCGAGGTCGCGGGGCTCCCCACCGTCATCCCGTTCCACCGCAAGGTCGTGCGCGATCCCGCGTTCACCGCGGAGAACGGCGAGTTCGGCGTCTTCACGCGCTGGATCGAGACGGAGTTCGTCAACGACATCCCCGCGTGGGACGGCGAGCTCGAGGCGCCGACGCCTGCCGAATCGCGTCACACGGTCGTCGTCGAGGTCTCCGGCAAGCGTCTCGAGGTGAGCCTGCCCGATCGCGTCGCGGTCGCGGCCGGCACCGCCGGGCGCCCTGCCGCCGTCCCGCCGTCGCGTCGCAGCCACGCCACTACCGCCAACGCCGGAGCATCCGGTGACGCGGTCAAGTCGCCCATGCAGGCCACCGTCGTCAAGATCGCCGTCGCCGACGGACAGCAGGTCGTCAAGGGCGACCTGGTCGTCGTGCTCGAGGCCATGAAGATGGAGCAGCCGCTGCAGGCGCACAAGGACGGCGTGGTCGGCAACATCAACGCGGATGCCGGCGCCACGGTCTCCGCAGGGCACCAGCTGCTCACGATCAGCTGACGCACCGTATCGACGCGAAAGGCGCCCCACCGAGGTGGGGCGCCTTTCGCATGTCTCCGTGGATCAGGAGATGTTCACGAGGTGCATCGCCCTGCTCGCATCGGTGATGCTGCTGGACAGCGAGGGGTACGCCGCGAAGACCCGGGAGACCTGGTCGACCGTGAGACGGCGCTCGACGGCGACCGCGATCGGGTAGATCAGCTCCGAGGCCTTGGGAGCGACGATCACGCCGCCGATCACCGTGCCCGACCCCTTGCGCGCGATGAGCTTGACGAAGCCGTCCTTGATACCCATCATCTTCGCGCGGGGGTTCGCCGCGAGCGGGAGCTTGTAGACCAGGCCGTCGGCCACGCCGTCCTCCACGTCCTTCTCGCCGTAGCCGACCGTGGCGATCTCGGGCGCGGTGAAGATGTTCGAGGTGATCTTGATCTGTTCGAGCGGGATGACGATGTCGCCCAGGGCGTGGAACACGGCCGTGCGGCCCTGCATCGAGGCGACGGAGGCCAGCGGGAAGAAGTTCGTGCAGTCACCGACGGCGTAGACGTTGGGGACCGAGGTGCGCGCGACGCGGTTCACACGGACGTGCCCCGACTCGTCGAGCTCGACGCCGGCCTCCTCCAGACCGATGCCGGCGGTGTTCGGGATCGATCCGACCGCCATGAGGCAATGACTGCCGTCGACGGTGCGTCCGTCGGACAGCGTGACCGTGACGCCCTCGTCGGTGACCTCGACCCGGTCGGCGCGGGACTTGGAGAGCACCTGCATCCCCCCGCGCTTGAACACCTTCTCGAGAACGGCTGCGGCATCCTTGTCCTCGCCGGGAAGCACCTGCTCGCGGCTCGAGATGAGCGTGACCTTCGCCCCCAGGTTCATGTAGGCGGAGGCGAACTCCGCACCCGTGACACCGGATCCGACCACGATGAGGTGCTCGGGAAGGGCCTTCATGTCGTACAGCTGGGTCCAGGTCAGGATGCGCTTGCCGTCGGGCTTGGCCGAGTCGAGCTCGCGCGGCGAGGCGCCGACGGCCACGACGATCGTGTCGGCCTCGACCCGGTCGAAGTCGGTGCCGCCCTGGCCCGTCGACACGATGATCGCGGTGGGGCCCTCCAGGCGGCCGTGTCCGGACAGGATGCGCACCCCGGCTTCGAGGAGCGTGGCACGCATGTCCTCGGACTGCTGACCCGCCAGTGCGAGCAGGCGCTTGTTCACCGCGGCGAGGTTGATCGCGATCTCGGGCTTGAGGGGCCTGGAGTGATCGCCCTTCGCGTAGAAGTTCACACCGAGGTCGCTCGCCTCGGAGATGGCGACGGCGGCATCGGCGGTGGCGATCAGGCTCTTCGAGGGCACGACGTCCGTGAGGACGGCGGATCCGCCGACTCCCACGCGCTCGACCAGGGTGACCTCGGCCCCCAACTGGGCAGCCGCGAGGGCCGCCTCGTAGCCGCCGGGACCGCCGCCGAGGACGGCGACGCGCTGAGTGCGCTCGAAAGTGGTGGAAGACATGGAATCCATTCTCGCGCAATCCTGGCACCCGAGCCTGCACCTTCCTAGAGTGGATCCATGCCCGAAACGCACAGCAACCCCCTCGACGACCCGACCGCGAACCCGTTCGAGGTCGCCGCGCAGGCCGCAGCCGACATCGCACGTCTGACCGGTGTCGAGAAGCACGATATCGCCCTCACCCTCGGCAGCGGCTGGGGCAAGGCCGCCGACATCATCGGCGAGACCGTCGCGACGATCCCCGCGACCGAGGTCACCGGCTTCTCCAAGCCCGCGCTCGAAGGCCACGTCGGCACCCTGCGCAGCATCCGCACCCCCGACGGCAAGAACGTGCTCGTCATCGGTGCACGCACCCATTACTACGAGGCTCACGGCGTGCGCCGCGTGGTGCACAGCGTGCGCACCGCCGCCGCCACCGGCGCCAAGATCATGGTGCTGACCAACGGCGCCGGCGGCATCCGCGAGACGTGGACGCCCGGTCAGCCCGTGCTCATCAGCGACCACATCAACCTCACCGCGGACTCCCCGCTCGAGGGCGCCACGTTCGTCGACCTCACGGACCTCTATTCGAAGCGCCTGCGCGACGTCGCCCGCACCGTCGACCCGACGCTCGACGAGGGCGTCTACACGCAGTTTCGCGGCCCGCACTACGAGACCCCGGCGGAGGTGCAGATGGCCAAGCACATCGGCGGTCACATCGTCGGCATGTCGACCGCGCTCGAGGCGATCGCCGCCCGCGAGGCCGGCATGGAGATCCTCGGCTTCTCCCTCATCACCAACCTCGCCGCGGGCATCCAGCAGACCCCGCTCAGCCATGGCGAGGTGATCGAAGCCGGACGTGAGGCAGAACCCGTGATCTCCGCGCTCCTGGCGAGGGTGGTCGAGGCCCTGTGAACGAGGAGCTGCTCGCGCAGGCCAGGGCCTGGCTGCGACAGGACCCGGATCACGAGACGCGCGACGAGCTGGCCGGTGTGATCACCCGTGCCGCCGCCGGCGACGAAGGGGCGATCGCCGACCTGGAGGACCGTTTCCGCACGCGGCTCGCGTTCGGGACCGCCGGTCTCCGCGGCGAGCTCGGTGCCGGCAGCAACCGGATGAACCGGGTGCTCGTCGCGCAGGCCGCCGCGGGCTTCGCCGCCTACCTGCGCGAGAAGTCCGATGGACGCACGCCGACAGTCGTCGTCGGCTACGACGGACGCCGCAACTCCCGCGTGTTCGCGACGGACTCCGCCGAGCTGTTCGCCGGCGCGGGTCTGCGCGCGATCCTGCTCCCCCGGCTCCTCCCGACCCCCGTCCTCGCTTTCGCCGTGCGCCACTTCGGAGCCGATGCCGGCGTGATGGTGACCGCGAGCCACAACCCGCCGAACGACAACGGCTACAAGGTCTACCTCGGCGGAGCCGACCACGGGTCGCAGATCGTCGCCCCCGCAGACGCCGAGATCGCCGCGCACATCCAGCGCACGGCCGACGCGGGATCCGTCGCGACGCTCCCGCGCTCCACGGACTACGAGACCGCCGGTGAAGAGGTCGTCGAGGCCTACATCGCCGCGACCGTCGCCGTGGCCCCGGCGCCCGCAGGCACCACGGGTATGCGGTGGGTGTACACCGCGATGCACGGGGTCGGCTGGGAGACGCTGTCGCGCATCGTGAAGGATGCCGGCTACCCCCAGCCGTTCGTCGTCGACGAGCAGCTCACCCCCGATGCCACGTTCCGCACCGTCTCGTTCCCGAATCCCGAGGAACCGGGAGCGATGGATCTCGCCTTCGCGAGGGCCCGCCGGGTCAAGGCCGACTTCGTCCTGGCGAACGACCCCGATGCGGACCGGCTGGCCGTCGCCGTGCCCGATGCCTCGACAGCGGACGGATGGCGACGTCTCACCGGCAACGAGGTCGGTCTCCTGCTCGGCGCTCGGGCTGCCCGCGCCGCGGCAGGAACCCCGGGTGCATCGCTCGCGTGCTCCCTCGTCTCCTCCCCCGGTCTCGGTGCCGTCGCGGCACACCACGGACTCGACTTCCACGAGACCCTCACCGGGTTCAAGTGGATCTCGCGCGCCCCCGGCATCGTCTTCGGCTTCGAGGAGGCACTGGGCTACCTCGTGAACCCGGAGACCGTGCGCGACAAGGACGGCGTCTCGGCCGCGGTCGCCATGCTCGGCCTCGCCGCGGAGGCACGCGACCGGGGAGCCACGCTCGTCGATCTGCTCGATGAGCTCGGAGAGACCTACGGGCATTTCGCGAGCGGCCAGGTGTCAGTGCGCGTCGAGGACCTCGCGGTCATCGGCAACGTGATGCTCGCGCTGCGCACGCTTCCTCCGACGCACATCGCGGGACGTTCGATCGCCTCCGCCGAGGATCTTCTGCAGTCCGCGCCGGGCCAGCCGTCCGGCGACGTGCTGCGGTACCGTCTCGTCGACGGATCACGAGTGATCGTGCGCCCCAGCGGCACCGAACCGAAGCTCAAGGTCTACATCGACGCCCGCGCGGAGTCGGCGGAGAGTGCGCGCGAGGCGGTCGCAGAGCTCGAAGCCGGAGTCCGCTCCCTGCTCGACGAGCGTTCCTGAGCATGCCCGTCCGACACCTCGTCGTCAGCGCGCACAACGGTGCGCACGCTCGACCGGTAGCCGAACTGGTACGACTCGCGCAGTCCCACACCGCTCCGGTGACCCTCCGCACGGGCGACGGCACGATCGTCGACCTGACCAGTGTGCTGGCGGTCATGGACCTCGGGATCGCCTCGGGGGATTCGGTCGTGCTCGAGACGGCGCCCTCCGCGACGGCTGAGGCCGTTCTCGATCAGCTCGCGGAGGTGCTCGCGCCCCGCGGATGACGGCGACCGCGGTCAGCCGTCGATCACAGAGACGAGCTCGTCGAGGAACGCCTCGAAGGTCGTCCCCTTCCGGACGATCCGCTGCACGCTCTCGCGCTCGCTGAACACTTCGACCAGCTGCTCGAACACGGTCTGGAACGCCGCACGATCGCTCTCGCTGAAGGCCGCGAGCGCGACGACCTGCACGCGTCCTCCGCCCCACGCCGCAGAGCCGTCGGCGACGCCGATGGCGATGGCGGTGCGGCTCGCGGTCATCTGGAGCGCGTGCGGGACCGCGAGCGCATCCGTGAAGGCGGTCGAGGACATCCGCTCGCGCACGATGGTGTTCTCGACGTAGTCCTCGCCGATCAGCCCCGCCTGGACGAGGAGCCCGCCGAGGCGTCGGATGATCGCCTCCTCCCCCTCGTCCGGCAGCGGGAACACGTAGGCGTCGGCCAGGAAGTAGCGGGCGAGCTCACCCCGAAGGCGCGTGAGACGTCGTCCCCGACGCACCCGAGCCGCCGCCTGCTGGATGCGGTCGACGTCGGCGTCGGTCAGGAACGGCTGGATGCGCACGAAACGGTCGCCGGAGGACCCAGGTTCGATCGTGCTGAGCACGAGGTCGGTGTCGAACGACGACCAGTCGGGGTCGACGTTCGTCACGACGGTCGTGACCTCGATCGCCGAGCCCAGCGAGCGGTCGACGCTGGAGCGGAGCAGCTCGTGCAGCTCGTGATACCCCGGGCAGACGATCGTGGCGGTGAGGATCGACTCCGCCTTCCGACTGCGTTCGAGGCGCCCGCCCACGTGCATCGCGATGTACGCGATCTCATCGTCGTGGATGGGCGTGCCGACGCGGTCGTGCAGGCCGCTCGCGATCGAGACGGCCACCTCGAAGATCATCGGGTAGGTGGTCTTGAGCGACCGGGTGAGCGGGTTGCGGGTGAGGGCGCTCTCCTCGGCTCGCCGCAGCAGGTTCTGCACGTGGACCGCGAGGCGGAGGACGAACGTCTCATCCACGAGGTCGACCTGGAAGTCTTCCGCAGCTCGTGCGATCTCCGCGCGCACGGCCGCCTCGACGGCCGGATCCACACCGCTGCGCGCGACCTCGCGCGTCGCATCCTCTCCCGGCGCGACGATGCGGGTGAGGACCAGGGAGGCGAGGTGGCCGCTGTCGCCCTCGCCGAGGGCCACGGAGAAGTGCTCGAAAGCGAGGCGGGCGATGACGGTTCCGACGCGCGGGATCTCCTCGCGAGTACCCGCCGGGGTCGACTCAAGGGTGTGCCCCGCCGCGACCCGCTCCGCCGCGATGGCGATGTGCAGCAGCACGTCGGAGATCGCGAGCTCGTTCACGTAGTAGCCGAGCTCGCCGAGCTCGCGCACCAGTGACGACTTGAAGGGTCCGACCGCGCTCGCAGCGACCGCGGAGCCGGAGAGCGCGCGGCGGAATGTCTCCGGATGGAAGGAGGCGTCATCCATCTCGTCATGGGCGAGTCTGCTCAGAAGACGACGCTGCGCCGTCTCGTTGCCTCGCAGCCGCACGGTCTCGCGCTCTCGCTCGAGCACCAGATCCGTCCCGTCGAGCAGACCGCGCACGCGCACCAGGTCGGCCTCGAGCGTCGCCTCGCTGACGTGCAGATCCTCGGCGGTGTCGAACACGTCGATCCCTCCGTGCTCGTCGAGCAGGAGACGCACGAGCGTGTGCAGGCGGTCGCGCGGTGCGGATTCTCCGCTCTGACGCATCCGCAGCGCGCCGCGGGCACCGGATCCGGCGCGATAGCCGGCGGGACCCGACTCGATCACCGCAGCCCCGGGAGCGCGGGCGTTCAGCGCCGCGACATAGGAGCGGATGCTGCGCGGCGTCACCCCCATCAGGTCGGCGAGGCTCGCGGCCGTCGCCCATCCTTCCTGACGCAGCAGCGCCGCGAGGAGCTGGTCCTGGCGCTGGCGCGACATGATCCTCCTCTTCCCGCGTGCTGACCGCACTGTCTCGACGTGTTCTCCATGATGTCAGGTGCCCTGCGTCCTCGGGCGGAAGAGCCTGTTCCGCAGGGGCGGAAAGGAACGTGTTGGCGCCGACCCCTCGGCGGTTCCCAGACTGTTCTCAGGAAGGGTGGGCATCGATGAGGATTCTCGTGGTGTGCGGTGCGGGCGCATCGAGCACGTTCGTCGCACAGCGGCTGCGCCGCGCGGCAGCCGCGGCCGGTCTCGATTGGGAGACGGCAGCGGGCATGGAGACCTCCGTCGCCGGCTCCGCTCACGACCTCGTCCTCGTCGGCCCGCATCTGACCGAACGCCTCGCCGCGATCCGCGACCAGGCGAGCGCGCCGGTCGCGGTGCTGCCGGACGACGTCTTCGCCGACCTCGACGGCTCGCGCACCCTCGTCTTCGCCCGATCGATCCTCGCCGCTGCCGGCGAAACCCCGAAAGGAACATCATGACCGCCACCCGCACCGTCCGTATCGGCTCCTCCCACGGACTGCACGCGCGCCCTGCGAAGCTCTTCGCGCAGGCGGCCAAGGATTCCGGCATCCCCGTGACGATCGCCAAGGATTCAGGCAAGGCCGTCAACGCCGCCAGCATCCTCGGGGTCATCGCGCTGGCGGTCGAGCACGGCGACTACGTCACCCTCACGGCCGACGGCGACGGTGCCGAGAACGTGCTGGACACGCTCACCGAGCTCCTCACCACCGACCACGACCAGGACGCCGCCGGATGAGCGAGCTGCGCGGGGTGGGGATCGGCCTCGGCGTCGCCCAGGGGCCGATCGTCCGCATGGCCGAGGCGATGCCCGCCCCGGAGAACATTCCCAGCACCGCGGGTGCGGATGCCGAACGCGCCAGGGTGCGCGACGCCGTCTCGATCGTCGCGAGCGAGCTCAACGAGCGCGGGGAGGCCGCGGGAGGATCCGCGCAGGAGGTCCTCGAGGCGCAGGCGATGATCGCCGAAGACCCGACGCTCCAGGACGAGGTCGATACCCGGATCGACGCCGGAGCGACGGCGGAATGGGCCGTGCACGATGCGTTCGCCGGCTTCCGCGCCACGCTCGAGGCCGTCGGCGGCTACCTCGGCGAGCGCGCAGCCGATCTCGACGACATCGCACAGCGCGTGCTCGCCCGCCTTCGTGGCGTCGAGGCCCCCGGCGTGCCGAACCCGGGACACCCGTTCGTGCTGGTGGCGCGCGACCTCGCCCCCGCCGACACCGCGCTCCTCGACCTGGACCAGGTGCTGGCGCTCATCACGACCGACGGCGGACCCACCTCTCACACCGCGATCCTCGCGAGGGAGAAGGGCATCGTCGCGATCGTGGGCGTCGCCGACGGCGAGATGCTCACCACCGGCGAGACCGTGATCGTGGACGCTGCCAGCGGCGTCGTCACGCGCGAGCCGACGGACGACGAGAAGGCGCGGGCCACGGAGCGTGCGGCTGCTCGCCGGTCGGCCGACTCCGCCCCACCGACTCCCGGCGCCCTCGCCGACGGCACGCCTGTCGCGCTGCTCGCGAACCTGGGGAAGCCCGCAGACGCGGCCGATGCGGTCGTTCGGGGGGCCGAGGGCGTCGGGCTGTTCCGCACCGAGTTCCTGTTCCTCTCCTCGGCACAGGCGCCGACGATCGCCCAGCAGCGCGAGTCGTACCGCGAGCTGCTGGCGGCATTCCCCGGCAAGAAGGTCGTGGTCCGGATGCTGGATGCCGGCGCCGACAAGCCGCTGGCGTTCCTCAACGACGCGCACGAGGAGAACCCGGCGCTCGGTCTTCGCGGCCTGCGGGCGCTGCGCGCGAGCGAGGACATCCTGCGCGAACAGCTCACGGCTCTCGCCGAGGCCGATGCCTCCACCGAGGCCGACCTGTGGGTGATGGCGCCGATGGTGGCCACCGTCGAGGAGACGGTGTACTTCACGACCCTCGCCCGCGAGTACGGGCTGAAGACAGCCGGCGTCATGGTCGAGATCCCGGCGAGCGCGCTGCTCGCCGACCGCGTTCTCGCTCACGCCGACTTCGCCTCGATCGGCACCAACGACCTCACGCAGTACACGATGGCTGCCGACCGCATGCTCGGTTCGGTCGCCGGCTTCCAGGACCCCTGGCATCCTGCCGTCCTGCGCCTCGTGCGCGAGGTCGGCGATGCGGGCGCGCGTCTCGGCAAGCCCGTGGGCATCTGCGGCGAAGCCGCAGCCGACCCGCTGCTGGCCGTCGTGCTGGTCGGGCTCGGCGCGACCAGCCTCTCGATGGCCCCGTCGGCGCTGGCCGATGTGCGACACGCGCTGTCCGAGCGCACCCCGTCCGAGGCGCGGAGCCTCGCTGCGGCCGCCCTGGCTGCCGATGATGCCTCCTCCGCCCGAACCGCCGTGGCAGCTCTCGCCGCGGAACTCCCCCTCCACAAGAAAGAGACGACATCATGACGACGACGTCACCTGCCGCCACCAAACCCGGCGGCCTCCGCGTAGGAGTGCAGCGCTTCGGCACATTCCTCTCGGGCATGATCATGCCCAACATCGCGGCCTTCATCGCCTGGGGCTTCATCACGATGCTCTTCATCCCCAAGGGATTCTTCGGTGCGGAGAGTCCCTTCGGCTGGCACTGGGCCGGTGTGGCCGAGATCGTCGGCGGTGGCGGCGATTCCGCCGTCATCGGCTGGCAGGGCGCCATGACCGCAACCGCCGAGGCAGCCGACGGCAACATCCTCGCCTACGTCGGCCTCGTCGGCCCGATGGTCACCTACCTGCTCCCGCTGCTCATCGCCAACACGGCCGGCCGTATGGTCTACGGCGAGCGCGGCGGTGTCGTGGCCACGATCGCGACCGTCGGCGTGATCGTCGGAACCAACATCCCGATGTTCCTGGGCGCCATGATCATGGGCCCGATCGCCGCGTGGATCATGAAGAAGGTCGACAGCATCTGGGACGGCAAGATCCGTCCCGGCTTCGAGATGCTCGTGAACAACTTCTCCGCCGGCATCCTCGGCATGATCCTCGCGATCGTGGGCTTCTTCGCCTTCGGCCCCGTCATGCTCGGTATCAGCGCGGCTCTCGGCGCGGCTGTCGACTGGCTCGTCGCGCTGCAGCTGCTGCCGCTCGTGTCGATCATCGTCGAGCCGGCGAAGGTGCTGTTCCTCAACAACGCCATCAACCACGGCGTGTTCACCCCGCTCGGCATCGAGCAGGCGGCAGAGACCGGCAAGTCGATCCTGTTCCTCATCGAGGCGAACCCCGGCCCCGGCCTCGGTCTGCTGCTCGCCTTCACGTTCTTCGGCGTCGGCGCCGCCAAGGGATCCGCACCGGGCGCGGCCATCATCCAGTTCTTCGGTGGCATCCACGAGATCTACTTCCCGTACGCCCTGAGCAAGCCGACCACGATCCTCGCGCTCATCGCGGGTGGCGCGGCCGGAGTCACCACGAACATGGTCCTCGGCGGCGGTCTGGCCTTCCCGGCAGCGCCGGGCAGCATCATCGCGGTCACCTTCGCAGCCCTCGGGGCCGGCGTCGGCAACCTGGTGGTCGTGTACCTGTCGGTCCTCATCGCCGCCACCGTCACCTTCCTCATCACCGGCGTGATCCTGCGCGCGTCCCGCAAGCGCGACCTCGCCGCAGAGAGCGACACCTTCGGCGCCGCGATCGCACAGACCGAGGCGAACAAGGGCAAGTCGTCGGCGGCCATGGATGCGCTGCGCTCCTCGGCGTCGAGCACGGCCGCCGAGCCCGCTGCCGCCGCGAGCCCGACGGCGGTCGCGACCGCGCCGATCGAGCGCATCGTGTTCGCCTGCGACGCCGGCATGGGCTCTTCCGCGATGGGCGCCAGCGTGCTGCGCAACAAGCTCAAGAAGGCCGGCATCGAGGACATCACGGTCACCAACCAGGCGATCGCGAACCTCGACGGCACGGCCGACGTGGTGATCACGCAGCAGCAGCTCACCGAGCGCGCCACCGCGAAGTCGCCGAACTCGGTCCACGTGTCGGTCGACAACTTCATGAACTCGCCCAAGTACGAAGAGGTCGTCGAGATGGTGCGACAGCAGCGAAAGGAAAACGAATGAGCGTTCTCACCCCCGAACAGGTCCGCATCCACCCCGGTGGGGCGTCGCGGGACGAGGCTCTCCAGGAGGCGACCGACATCCTCGTCGCCGCCGGAGCCGTCACCCCGGCCTACGTCGATGCGATGCGACAGCGCGAGGAGACCGTCTCGACCTTCATGGGCAACGGGCTGGCGATCCCGCACGGCACCAACGATGCGAAGGACACGATCCTCGCCTCCGCGCTGTCCGTCGTCCGCTACGACGGTGGTGTGGACTGGGCCGGCGACCCGGCCACGTTCGTGATCGGCATCGCCGGAGTGGGCGACGAGCATCTGGAGATCCTCTCCCGGATCGCGATCCTGTTCTCGGAGGAGGACGATGTGGCACGGCTCTCTGCGGCACAGACCTCGGAGGAGCTCTACGCCCTCCTCTCGGAGGTGAACGAGGGATGAAGGCGGTCCACTTCGGGGCAGGCAACATCGGGCGCGGATTCGTCGGTCTGCTGCTGCGCGAGGGCGGGTACGAGGTCGTGTTCTCGGACGTCGCCGACGCGCTGGTCGATGCGATCAACGCGGTCGACTCGTACACCGTGCACGAGGCCGGCCCCGGAGGGACCGATCACGTCGTCACCGGCTTCCGAGCGGTGAACAGCCGGACGGACCCCGCCGTCGTGGCCGAGGAGGTCGCATCGGCCGACATCGTCACGACCGCGGTCGGACCGACCGTGCTGCGCTTCGTGGCTCCGTCGATCGTCGCGGGGCTCGCCTTGCGCTCCCCCGCCGCCGGGCCGCTGCAGGTGATGGCGTGCGAGAACGCGATCGGCGCTACCGACCTGCTCCGCCGCGAGATCGCCGCGGCCGCAGGGGCGGATGCCGACACACTCCTGGCCAGAGCGGTCTTCGCGAACACCGCCGTGGACCGCATCGTGCCGGCACAGCCGGAGGGAGCAGGGGTCGATGTCACCGTCGAGCCCTACTTCGAATGGGCGATCGAGTCAGGGCCGTTCGGGGAGAACCTGCCCCACATCCCGGGAGCGCACTTCGTCGACGACCTGGCGCCGTACATCGAGCGCAAGCTGTTCACGGTGAACACAGGGCATGCGGCGACCGCGTACTTCGGAGCCCGCGCCGGCATCGAACGCATCTCGGATGCTCTGGCCGACCCCGCCATCGCGGCGAGCGTCTCGGCGGCTCTCGAGGAGACATCGGCGGTGCTGGTCGCAGAGCACGGCTTGGACCCGGACGATCTCGCCGGCTACCGTGCGACAATCCTCGATCGGTTCCGCAACCCCGCGCTCATCGACACCGTCCAGCGGGTCGGTCGCCAACCGTTGCGCAAGATCTCCCGGCACGAGCGCTTCGTGGGTCCTGCCGCCATGGCCGCAGAGCGCGGCCTGCCCACTGAGGCTCTGGTCGCGGCCGTCTCGGCAGCGCTCGAGTTCGACGACCCGGCCGACGAGCAGTCGGTCGAGCTGCAGCAGCTGCTGCGGACCGAGGACCCTGACGCTCTCACCACGAGGACGACGGGCCTCGACCCCGAGCATCCGCTGTTCCGCTCGGTCCGCGACGCCGTCGCCGCCCGGCAGCACGGCCTCGATATCGCCTGACCCACAGCTCATCCACGCCCCCGCGCTGCCGATACGATCGGTGGGCGGGGGCGTTTTTCGAGCACGACGATGTGCGGGGAGCCAGATGAACAGATATGCCGTGATCGGCGCGGGGCCGTCGGGCCTCGCCGCAGCACGTGCGCTGCACACACGCGGGATCACCGTCGACGGCTACGAGGCGTCGCACGGCGTCGGCGGGCTGTGGGACATCACCAACCCCCGCAGCACGATGTACGAATCCGCACACCTCATCTCCTCGCGCACGACCACCGAGTTCGCCGAGTTCCCGATGCGCTCTCGCGTCGACTACCCCGGTCACCGGGTGCTCAAGGAGTACTTCGACGACTACGCGGAGCACTTCGGACTCGTCGAGCTGTTCCGGTTCGACACCAGGGTCACCCGCCTCGAGCCGCGCGACGGCGGCTGGGACCTGACCAGTGCGGGCCCCACGGGGAACGAGACCCGCTGGTACGCGGGAGTCGTCCTCGCGAACGGGACGCTCGCCGAGCCGAACGTGCCGACGTTCGCCGGGGAGTTCAGCGGCGAGCTGCTGCACACGAGTGCCTACAAGTCGCCAGAGCAGCTGAAGGACAAGCGCGTGCTGCTGATCGGGGCGGGCAACTCCGGCTGCGACATCGCGGTGGATGCCGTGCACCATGCGAGCTCGATCGACATGAGTGTGCGGCGCGGGTACTACTTCGTACCCCGCTACCTGTTCGGCAGGCCCAGCGACACCCTCAACCAGGGCCGCCCGCTGCCGGCGCGCATCAAGCAGGCGGTCGACAGCCGCGTGCTACGGGCCTTCACGGGTGACCCCGTGCGGTTCGGGTTCCCCCGGCCCGACTACCGCATCTACGAGTCGCACCCGATCGTGAACACCCTGATCCTGAATCACCTCGGGCAAGGCGACCTGCGCATCCGGCCGGACATCGCCCGCTTCGAGGGGACGACGGTGCACTTCCGCGACGGCAGCGCCGACGACTACGACCTGGTGCTGCTCGCCACCGGGTACACCCTCGACTACCCGTTCGTGGACAGGGAGCACCTGCACTGGCGCGGCGCCTCACCCCGGCTGTTCCTCAACGTCTTCCCCGCATCGTTCAACGGCCTCTACGTGATGGGCATGATCGAAGCCTCCGGCATCGGCTGGCAGGGCCGCTACGAACAGGCCGAGCTGCTCGCGGCCTACCTCTCCGCCGTCGAGGAGGACCCTGCCCGCGCCGCCCGTTTCCGCGAGCGGGTGACCGGAGCACCCTGGCCCGATGTGACCGGCGGCTATCGCTACCTGGGCCTGGACCGGATGGCGTACTACGTCAACAAGGACGCCTACCGGGGGGCTGTGCGACGCGAGAAGAGCGCGCTGGAGGTGTCGGCGTGAACGTCGACGACGTGGTCCTGTCCTTCACGCCGGGCACACTCACGATCCTCAACGTCGTGCTCGGCCTGATCATGTTCGGCATCGCCCTCGACACCTCACCGAGCGACTTCCGTGTCGTGGCGAAGCATCCGAAACCGTTCGTGATCGCGATCCTCGCACAGCTGCTCCTGCTGCCGATCGCCACCTTCGCACTCACCCTCGTGCTTCCCGTTCCGCCGTCGATGGCGCTGGGCATGCTCCTGGTGGCGTGCTGCCCACCCGGGAACATCTCGCAGGTGCTCACCCACCGCGCCGGCGGCAATGTCGCCCTCTCGGTCTCGCTCACGGCGGTCGGGAATCTGATCTACATCTTCGCGATGCCGCTCAGCATCACCTTCTGGGGATCACTGCACCCGACGGCGCGCACGCTGCTGCGCGACGTCGCCGTCGATCCCTGGCGCATGCTGCTCGAGGTCCTGCTCATCGTGGGGCTCCCGTTCGCGCTGGGCCTGCTGCTGCGCGCCGGGGCTCCGCGGTTCAGCGCCCGTGTGCAGCCGTTCGTGAAGTGGTTCAGCCTCATCGCACTGCTCGGGTTCATCATCGCCGCGCTCGTGGGCAACTGGGCGGTGTTCGTGCAGGTCCTCGGCATCATCCTGATCGTGGTCGCGGTGCACGACGCTGTCGCCCTGGCCCTCGGCTACGGCACAGCGGTGATCGGCGGGCTCGGCACCCGCGAGCGCAAGGCCATGACGTTCGAGGTCGGCATCCGCAACGCCGGCCTGGGCCTCGGGTTGGTGTTCCTGTTCTTCGACGGGCTCGGAGGCATGGCCGTCGTCGCCGGCTGGTGGGGAATCTGGGACATCATCGCCGGCCTCGTGCTCGCCGGGCTCTGGGCGCGGCACACCAGAAGACGAACAGGCTCCTCGTCCGGCGACGCGAGCGGCCGCACGAAGGCGGAGGCCGCCTGATGCCGCGCGTGCTCATCACGGGAGGAAGCGGGTTCCTCGGTTCGCATGTCGCCGCGGCCCTCGCAGCCCGCGACGACGTCGCGCTGGTCGTCTGCGGCGATCTTCGACACGGGGCGCCTCGCGACGGCATCATCGACGAGACGCTGGATGTGACGGACTCAGCCGGCCTCGCCCCGCTCCTGCGACGGCACGCGATCGACACGGTCGTGCATCTGGCAGCCATCGTCAATCCCGGCCGCGACGTCGAGCAGGAGTACCGCGTCGATGTCACCGGGTCCGCGAACGTGCTCGCCGCGTGCGTGGAGGCGGGTGTCCGTCGGATCGTGGTCTCCAGCTCCGGGGCCGCCTACGGCTATCACGCGGACAATCCCCGGTGGATCGACGAGGATCAGCCTCTGCGCGGCAACGACGCCTTCCCGTACGCGCGGCACAAGCGCCTGGTCGAGGAGATGCTCGCGGAGTACCGGGCTGCTCACCCCGAGCTCCAACAGGTGGTGTTCCGCATCGGCACGATTCTCGGGCCGACGGTGCAGAACCAGATAACGGCGCTCTGGGACGGGCGACGGATACTCCGGATAGCCGGATCCGCATCGCCCTTCGTCTTCATCTGGGTGGACGACGTGGCTGCGGCGATGGTGCGCGCGGCGACCGACGGCCCACCGGGCATCTTCAACGTCGCCGGAGACGGATGCCTGACCGTTCCCGAGATCGCCGAACGCCTGGGGAAGCCGCAACTCGTCCTCCCGGCGTGGGCGCTGTCGGGGGCCCTGCGCATCGGGCGGATGCTGCGTCTCACGGAGCACGGACCGGAGAAGGTCCCCTTCCTGCGGTACCGGCCGGTCCTGGCCAACAGAGACCTCAAGAGGGTGTTCGGCTACACCCCGCTGCGCACGAGCAGGCAGGCCTTCGAGGAGTACCTCCGCACGCACCCCACGATCGCCCGGGAGGGTCGCCGGGCGCAGTAGCGTGGAGCCATGCAGAAGAAGCGTGGACGCCGGATCCTGAAGCGTGTTCTGTGGAGTGTCGCGATCGTGCTGGTGCTCGCCGTCGGCGGCGTGCTCGCGTGGTCGCAGATCGGGGTCATGGCTGCGGAGCCGGAACAGCTCGCGGCCGTGCGGGAGAACCCGGCGATCACTGTGACCGACGCGGACGAGGGCATCGTCCTCGCCCCGGCCGACGGCGCGTCGGAGCGGGGACTGGTGTTCATCCCCGGAGCGAAGGTCGACCCCTGGGCATACGCCGCGATCCTGCAGGGGCTCGCAGAGGACGGGGTCACCGTCGTGATCACCCGCCCCTGGCTGAACCTGGCGTTCTTCGATCCGCGCGGCCTCGATGCCTTCACGGCTGCGGTCCCCGACGTCGATGTCTGGAGCGTCGGCGGTCATTCCCTGGGTGGCGTGCGCGCCTGCCAGCTCGCCGCCGACGCCGATGCGCTCGTGCTGTTCGCCTCTTACTGTGCGAACGACCTGTCCGAGAGCGGGCTCCCCGTCCTCAGCCTGTCCGGAAGCGAAGACGGGTTGTCCACCCCGGAGAAGATCGCCGACGCACGGGACCAGCTGCCCGCCGACGCCGACATGGTCGAGATCGACGGCGCTTCGCACGCCTCCTTCGGCGACTACGGCCCGCAGGACGGGGACGGCACTCCCACGATCTCTCGCGAGCAGATGCACGCAGAGGTCACACGTCTGACCGAGAGTTTCCTCGCGCCGCTCGCCCCGTGAGGGTCATTCCCCCACCGTCCCGAGGATCGGGTCGAGCAGCGGATGCAGGTGCCGTGTGCGCAGAACCGACGCCGCAGCTCGGGCCCCTGCTTCGAGCGCGGCGGTGAGGTCCGCTCCGTCGAGACGCGCATCGAGCACGCCGGCCAGGAAGGCATCACCGGCGCCGTTCGTGTCGACGACCGCCACGGGCACAGCCGGAACCCGGTGCAGGTCGCCGTTCCCGTCGATCGCCACCGCCCCGTCGGCGCCCAGGGTGCACACGGCGAGGCCGGCCCCCGCCGCGATGCGTGAGCGCAGGAACGCGACCGGGTCATCGAGGCGGTCCGCATTGCAGAACACGGCGTGAGCGGCGTCGAGGAACGGCCGGTGGAAGGGCGCAATACCGTCGTAGTCGTGCACGTCCACCCAGATCGGGGTGCCGGTCGCTCGAGCGACCGGCAGCAGCCGCAGGGGCTCCGCCGCGAGGTCGAGCACGACGGCATCGGCCGCCGTCATCTCGTCGCGCACCGCCTCGTCATGCTCTCCTCGAGTCTCCTGCGGCGTCGACAGGTACAGCGACACGCGCTCCCCCGCCCGCGTCATGAGGTTCAGATGCCGTTCGGTGATGCCGTCGCTCCACCGCGTCCGCACACCGGAGGCACGCAGGGCTTCGCGGATGCGTCGCCCTTCCGCATCCGTCCCGGTGATGGCCTGGAGCCGCGTCGTGCGCCCCAGCGCGGTCAGGCTGAGCGCCTTGCCGGCGCTGGTCCCGCCGACCGTCTCCCACGTGTCCTCGGCGAACTGCATGTGCGGCTCCGGTTCCGGCAACCGATCGAGTACGACGATACGGTTCCACGACGCGGGGCCGACGATGAAGACGGACGCGGATTCGGAGGCGGAAGGCATGACACCATCCTGCCGTGCGGTCCCCCTCAGCCGATGCGGGAGACCAGCGCGTCCAACCCCATGCCGTAGTCGATGCGCACCACGGGAAGAGCGAGCTTGTCCGTGCCGATCTTCACGTATCCGGGCTCGATGGTGCGCCCCATCTCGTAGCCGGCCTGGGCGACGCCCTGCTTGGTCGTGTCGTTGTAGTGCCCGTAGGGGTACGCGACCACCTGACCGACGCCGAGGATGTCGGCCGAGGTCGTGAGGTCGGCTGCGATCTGGTCGGCGCTCCAGTTGACCATCCGCCCCTTGCCGTTGTCGCCGGCCTGGTGCATGTCGTGGGTGTGCGAGCGGCGCTGCACGTAGATCGACGGCGCCGGATCCTGCCGATAGGCCGTGATCATGAACGACGTCGAGAGCACCTTGTACTTGTCGACGACCGGCACCGCGAGGTCGAACCACGTCTGATCGGCGTCGTCGTCGGTGATGATCACGCTCTTCGCCGGCAGCGAGAGCCGTCCGTCGATGAAGGCGCTGAGCTCATCCCAGGTCGGCAGGTAGAAGCCCGTGGTCGCGATGTGGTTCATCTGCGCGTCGAAGTCTCCGATGTACGCGTAGTTGCCGCGCAGCCAGCCCTTCTCGCCCTCGGGGTTGGCCGTGAACTGGTGGTACATGAGGATGGGCACCCGCACGTCTTCCGCGGCGTTCTCCTCCGGCGTCTTCCAGGCGGCGAAGAGCTCGACCTGCTGATCCACGCACACCACGGGATCGGCGCCGTTCACGCGGGCGGCGACCGCGAAGGCTCCCGCGTCCGCCGCGCTCGAGTACCAGCCGGCGAAGACCCGGCCGTCGAGCTGCGGGATCGGCAGTCCCTGATACAGAGATTCCTGGAACTGCAGCATCGGCTCCGCAGGAGCACCTTCGCCCGTGAACGTGACCGCACACGCGCGCGGGTCGTTCGCGTCGGCCACGATCTGCTCCGCCGGCGTCAGCGGATGCTCGATCGCCTCGGACTGCGCCTTCGGGACCGTGTTCTCCGGCGTGCGGGTGAACCAGACGAACGCGGCTGCCGCTCCTCCGACGACGACGACCGCCACGGCGGCGCTGATGATGATCGCGGCACGCGAGCGCCGCTTCCCCCCGGAAGCCATCATCAGGCGTCGAAGCCCTCGGCGATCATCTCGACGAGCTCCTCCCGCTCCTCGACAGGGAGGAATGCTGCGGCC
The DNA here is from genome assembly GCF_000340625.1 of Microbacterium sp. UCD-TDU. Classification (NCBI taxonomy): domain Bacteria; kingdom Bacillati; phylum Actinomycetota; class Actinomycetes; order Micrococcales; family Microbacteriaceae; genus Microbacterium; species Microbacterium sp. UCD-TDU. The sequence continues at coordinate 468,804 of NZ_AOSO01000005.1, read as the reverse complement.
GCGGCGTTGAACTGGAACGTCTCGAGGTCGTCGAGATCGTACTCGAAGGCCTCCACCAGCAGCGCGAGCTCACGGGTGAGAGAGGTGGCACTCATGGTGCGGTTGTCGACGTTCACGGTGACCGCGAATCCGAGCTGGTACAGCAGGTCGAAGGGGTGATCCACCATGGTGTTGCCCCACGCGGCGATCGCACCGGTCTGCAGGTTCGACGACGGCGAGAGCTCGAGCGGGATCTCCCGGTCGCGGACCCAGCGCGCGAGGTCGCCGAACTGCACCTGCACCTCGTCGCCCTCCTGCGTGATGACATCCAGGTCCTCCGCGATGCGCACACCGTGTCCGAGGCGCAGTGCGCGTCCGTCCAGCAGAGCCGAGCGGATGGAGGCGGGGCCTGCCGCCTCTCCCGCATGCACCGTGACGGGGAAGAAGTTCTCGGCGAGGAAGTCGAAAGCCTTGCGGTGGTTCGACGGCGGGAAGCCGTCTTCGGGACCGGCGATGTCGAAGCCTACGGCGCCGCGGCCGCGGAAATCGACCGCGAGCTCGGCGATCTCGAGGGCACGGTCGGTGTGTCGCATGGCGGTGATCAGCTGGCCGACACGGATGCTGCGCCCCGCGCGGTCCGCGGCGTCCTCGCCTTCCTCGATGCCCTGCTGCACGGCCTCCACGGTCTGCTCGAGGGTGAGGCCGCGAGCCAGATGCTGCTCAGGTGCCCAGCGCACCTCACCGTAGATCACGCCGTCGGCCGCGAGGTCTTGCACGAACTCGCGCGCCACCCGGGTGAGGCCCTCCTGCGTCTGCATCACCGCGGTCGTGAGGTCGAACGTCTTGAGGTACTCGACCAGCGAGCCGGAGTCGCTCTGCTTCGCGAACCACGACCCGAGAGCAGCCGGCTCGGATTCCGGCACCTCCAGGCCGATCGCATCCGCGAGCTCGATGATCGTGGCGGGCCGCAGCGCGCCGTCGAGGTGGTCGTGCAGCGAGACCTTGGGCAGGCTCCGCAGGGAGACGCCCTGAAGCGTGACGTCGCCGTTCGCATCGATCGACATGGTGATCCTCTCGGTCGCGGATGTGCTCAGTTCAGGCTAGCGGTCGAAGGTCACGCCGTGATGCGCTCGCGGACGATGGGACCGGTGACCGGAGCCTCGTCTCCGATCGCCCAGGAGCCCTCGAGAGCGTCGAGCGCCCTGCCGAATCGGGCGTCGTCCGCGGCGGAGAGCGTGAAGAGCGGCTGGCCGGCGACGACGCGGTCACCCGGCTTCGCGTGCAGATCGATGCCCGCCTCGAAGATCACCGGGTCCTGTGCCCTGGCGCGCCCCGCACCCAGACGCCACGCGGCGACGCCGAACGGGAGGGCGTCCATGCGCGTGACGATGCCATCGGCCGGTGCGAGCACCTGGTGGGTCTCGCGAGCCGTCGGAAGCGCGGCGTCCGGGTCGCCGTCCTGGGCGCGGATCATCGCCTTCCAGGTGTCCATCGCGCGTCCGTCGTCGAGGGCGGCCTCCACGTCGGCATCCGGCTGCCCGGCGAGGGCGAGCATCTCGCGTGCCAGGGCGATCGTCAGCTCCCGCACATCCGACGGTCCGCCGCCGGCGAGGATCTCGACGGACTCCCTGACCTCGTTGGCGTTGCCGATCGCGAGCCCGAGCGGCACATTCATGTCAGTCAGCAGCGCCGTCGTCGCGACACCCGAGTCGGTACCGAGCGCGACCATCGTGCGTGCCAGCTCGCGGGCGCGATCGATGTCCTGCATGAACGCGCCCGATCCGAACTTCACGTCGAGCACGAGAGCGTCCGTGCCCTCGGCGATCTTCTTCGACATGATGCTCGATGCGATCAGCGGGATCGCCTCGACGGTGCCGGTGACGTCGCGCAGGGCGTACAGCTTCTTGTCCGCGGGGGCGAGCCCGGAACCGGCCGCGCAGATGACCGCACCGACGTCGCCCTGCATCTGCGCGAACATCTCCTCGTTGCTGAGGGCGGCGCGCCATCCGGGGATCGACTCGAGCTTGTCGAGCGTGCCACCGGTGTGGCCGAGTCCACGACCGCTCAGCTGCGGCACGGCCACGCCGAACGAGGCGACCAGAGGCGCGAGCGGCAGAGTGATCTTGTCGCCGACGCCGCCGGTGGAGTGCTTGTCGACGGTGCGCTTGCCGAGGGAGGCGAAGCTCATCCGCTCCCCCGAGGCGATCATCGCGTCGGTCAGCACACGGATCTCATCGCGCTCCATGCCGCGCTGGAAGATGGCCATGGCGAACGACGCCATCTGCGCGTCGGAGACGTAGCCGCGCGTGTAGGCGTCGACCATCCAGCGAAGCGCGGGCTCCGGCACGGCACCGCCGTCGCGCTTGGCACGGATCACATCGATCGCGTCGAACGGTTCGATGGCTCCCTGAGCCTGTGCAGCGGTCATCGTGCTTCCTCCAGGTCGCGCGGCCCGAATGCGTCGGGCAGCACCTCGTCGATCGTGCGGATGCCGGAGACGGTCTCCAGCAGCATCCCGGGCATCGCGTGCTCGAACAGCAGCTGGCGACAGCGTCCGCACGGCATGATGGTCTGCCCCTCGTTGTTGACGCACACGAACGCGACGAGCTGGCCGCCGCCAGACATGTGCAGGTCGCCGACCAGAGCGCACTCGGCGCACAGCGTCACGCCGTACGAGGCGTTCTCGACGTTGCAGCCGGCCACGATGCGGCCGTCGCCGACCAGGGCGGCCGCGCCCACGCGATAGCGCGAGTACGGCGCGTACGCCTTGGTCATGGCGTCGGTTGCGACCTGGCGCAGTTCATCCCAGTCGATGTCCGTCATTGCGATGTTCTCTCTTCCCTGCAGGGCTACGACTTGATGTAGGGCTTGCCGTCGGCGGCAGGCGCCTTGATCTGCCCGGCGAACCCGGCGACCGCGAGCAGCGTCACCACGTAGGGCAGCATCAGCATGAACTCACCAGGGATGGGCGTCTTCAGGATCGACAGCAGGTTCTGCAGGTTGGTGGCGAAACCGAACAGCAGCGCCGCGAGCGTCGCGCGGATCGGGTCCCAGCGTCCGAAGATCACGGCGGCGAGGGCGATGAAGCCGAGCCCGGCCGTCATGTCCTTTCCGAACTGCGGGACCGAGACGAGGGTGAAGTACGCGCCGCCCATGCCCGCGATCGCGCCGGCGAGCAGCACATTCCAGAACCGGGTCGGGTTCACCTTGATGCCCACGGTGTCCGCTGCCTGCGGGTGCTCACCGACGGCACGCAGCCGCAGACCCCACCGGGTGCGGTAGAGACCCCAGGCCACGACGCCGACGGTGATGAACATCAGGTACCCGATGAACGTCTGGTTGAACAGCACCGGTCCGATGATCGGGATGTCGCTGAGCACCGGGATCTCGACGCGCGGGAAGCGCACCGGCCTGTTCAGCGTCGCCTCGTTCGGAGCGAGCAGCGCGCCGTAGAGGAAGCCGGTGAGACCGGTGACGAGCACGTTGAGCACGACACCGACAATGACCTGCTCGACGAGGTACTTGATCGCGAATGCGGCGAGCACGCTCGCCACCAGGACGCCGCCGATCATGGCGCCGACGAGACCGACGAACGGGTTGCCCGTGATGCTCGACAGGAGCGCCGCGGAGAACGCGCCCAGGAGCAGCTGCCCCTCGATCGCGACGTTCACGACGCCGGCACGCTCGCCGATGACGCCGCCGAGAGCTCCGAAGACCAGGGGCACCGAGAGCGAGACCGCACCGAACAGCAGGCTCGTGACGGGCACGAGTCCGCCGGCGGCGGCCCAGACGAGGAACGCGAACACGGCCAGCACGCTGAACGCGATCACCAGCCACAGCGAGGGCGCGCGGTAGGTCCATGCCCGAAGGAACGCCCCCACCGTCAGCACCACGAGGATGCCGATCACGACCCAGAAGGTCGAAGCCGTCGGCAGCGCCACGTCCGGCAGCGCGAGCGCCGAGGACTGGTCGGAGAGGCGGAACGTGCTGGTGCCGTCGCGCGGCACGAACAGGAACAGCAGCGCGAGGAGCACGGTGGCGCCGGCGAGGACGATCGGCGCCTTGAGGTGCCGTTCTTTCACGGTCGCCAGCTGGACAGTGCCGTCGGCGGCCTGAGTCTGCACGAGGGACATCATGCCGCCACCGCCTTCTTCGCGGCCTTGGCTCTGAGCCTGGCCGCCTTCTCGATATCGGTCTTCGGGAGGAAGAACACCGCGCGCAGCAGCGGCGGCGCGGCGATGAACAACACCACGAGCGACTGCACGACGAGCACGATGTCGACCGGGATGTCCTGCGCCTGCATGGAGAAGGACCCTGCCTTGAGCGCGCCGAACAGGATTCCGGCGGCGAACGTGCCCCAGGCGCGGCTGCGGCCGAGGAGGGCGACGGTGATCGCGTCGAAGCCGATCCCGGCATCGATGGTCTCGGTGACGCCCGTGGTGACCGCGCCCTGGATCTGATTCATGCCCGCGAGACCGGCGAGGCCGCCGGCGAAGAGCATGGCGTAGACGTAGATGCGCTGCACGCTGATGCCCGCGGCGCGCGCGGCGTGCGGGTTCTCCCCCACGGCGCGCATGCGCATGCCGAGCGACGAGCGCTCGATGAGCCACCAGACGAACAGGGTCGCCACGATCACGATCACGAAGCCGAGGTCGAGCAACGGGAACTGCGGTCCGAGCAGCGTCGGGAACTGAGCGCTCTCCGGCGTCGCCGATCCGAGCGCCTGGTTCGTCCCCGGCTTCTGCAGCAGACCCGGGGTGCGGATCATCCACAGCAGCAGGTAGTACGCGATGTAGTTCAGCATGATCGTGAGGATCACCTCGTGCGCACCCGTGCGCGCCTTGATGAGTCCCGCGATCGCGCCCCAGAGCGCACCGCCCGCGATACCGGCGATGAGCGTGACCGGGATGTGCAGCCAGATCGGCAGGTCGAGCGAGAACGTCAGCAGCGCGGCGACGGCCACACCGATGAGCATCTGGCCGCGAGCACCGATGTTGAACAGGCCGACGCGGAACGCCAGCGCCACGCCGAGGCCGGCCGCGATGAGCGGCGCCGCGAAGCCGAGCGTGTTGGTCAGCGGTCGGATCTGCGCGGCGAAGTCCGCGCCGCGGGCGTTGAAGATCGCTCCGCGGACCAGGGCCTCGTACCCCTTGTAGACGGCGTTCCACGCGGCGGCGAACGTGTCACCGGGCTGCGCGAAGAAGTAGACGGATGCTTCCAGCACGTCTTCGTTCGTGAAGGCGATCAGGACGCCGCCGACGATGAGTGCCAGCACGATCGCGAGGATCGTGGTGACCGCATTGCCGCGGAGGATCTCTTTGAGGATGACGTTGCCGCGCGGGGGCGGCGGCACGTCGGAGGGGTCGCGCGGGACCGTGCCGGTGCTCGTGGCGAGCTCCTGCGGCGGGATCCCCTTGGTCACATCTCCTGCGCCGGGTGTCGCTCCGCTCACGCGGCCACCTCCCCTTCGGCCGCTCCGGCCATCATGAGTCCGAGCGTCTCCCGAGGCGTGTCGCCGGGGACGATGCCGACGATCGTGCCGCGGTACATGACCGCGATCCGATCGGCGAGAGCTGCGACCTCGTCGAGCTCCGTGGAGACGACGATCACGGGCACACCCGCATCGCGCGTCTCGATGATCCGCTTGTGGATGAACTCGATCGAGCCGACGTCGACACCACGGGTGGGCTGCGCCGCGACGAGGAGGCGCAGATCGCGGCTCATCTCCCTGGCGATGACGACCTTCTGCTGGTTTCCGCCGGACAGCGTTCCTGCGGCCGTCTCCGGACCCTGGGTGCGGATGTCGTACTCCTTGATGCGTGCACGGGCGAACTCGTCGAGCACCGAGCGCCGCAGTGTTCCCGCGCGACTGAACGCCGGGTCGTCCGAACGGTCGAGGATCAGGTTCTCCGCGACGGAGAAACCGGCCACCAGGCCGTCTTCCGTGCGGTCTTCCGGCACGAAGCCGACACCGGCGTCGAGGATCGCACGCACGCTCTTGCCGACGAGCTCGTTGCCGTCGAGCTCGATGCTGCCTTCGACGCGGGCTGCGAGGCCGACGATGGCCTCCACGAGCTCGGTCTGGCCATTGCCCTGGACACCCGCGATCGCGAGCACCTCTCCCGGTCGGACGGCGAAGTCGACGCCGTCGACGACGATGGCCCCGGTGGGGGTCAGCACGCGCAGTCCCTTGACTTCGAACCCGCCCTCGCCCAGGCGCGGCGGTTCCTTGTGCACGGTGAGCTCGACGGCTCGGCCGACCATGAGCGAGGCGAGCTCGCCGTTGGTCGCGGTCGGGGACGCCTCGCCGACCACGCGGCCGAGACGGATGATGGTGATCTTGTCGGCGACCTCGCGGACCTCGCGCAGCTTGTGCGTGATGAACACGATCGCCGTGCCCTCGTCGCGCAGCTGACGCATGATGCTCATCAGCTCGTCGGTCTCCTGCGGCGTGAGCACGGCCGTGGGCTCATCGAACACGAGCACCTTCGCATCGCGCGACAGCGCCTTGATGATCTCGACGCGCTGCTGCACGCCGACGGGAAGGTCTCCGACGAGGGCGTCGGGGTCGATGTCGAAACCGAAGCGGGCGGCGACCGATCGCACGTGCTCTCGCGCCTTCGCGATGTCGAGCGTGCCGAGGGCCTTGGTCTGTTCGTGTCCGAGCATCACGTTCTCGGCCACGGTGAACACCGGGACGAGCATGAAGTGCTGGTGGACCATGCCGATCCCCGCAGCCATCGCGTCACCGGGACCGCGGAAGCGCTGCACCTCATCATCGAGGAGGATCTCGCCCTCGTCGGCCTGATACAGGCCGTAGAGCACGTTCATGAGGGTGGACTTGCCTGCGCCGTTCTCACCGAGGAGCGCGTGGATCTCACCCGGTTCGACCACGAGATCGATGTGGTCGTTGGCAACGAGGGTGCCGAATCGCTTGGTGATGCCGCGAAGTTCGAGCTTCATATCTGCACCTTATCCAGAAGAGTTGTCCAGGAGAATCATCGTCCGTCCACGACACGGGGCGAGTGGCATCCTGCTCACCACTCGCCCCGTGCGGGAACTGCGACGGAATTACTTGGAGGTCGGGGAGTTCGGGGACTCCACCTTGATGTCGCCGGAGATGATCTGCTCCTGCAGAGCCTTGAGCTCGTCGGTCAGACCCTCCGGCAGCTTCGACTCGAAGTCACCGAAGCCGGAGAGCTTGACGCCCTCGTTCTCGAGCGTGCCCACGTACGGAGCCGGGTCGAACTCGCCCTTGGCAGCGGCCAGAGTCGCGTCCTTCACGGCGACGTCGATCGCCTTCATGATCGAGACGAGCGTGATGCCGGCCACCTCGGGGTCGGCGACGGCGAGGTCGCTGTCGACACCGAGCATCAGGGTGTCCTTGCCGCTGTCGGCGATCGCCGCAGCCGCGCTCTGGTAGACGGGGCCGCCGACCGGGAGGATGACGTCGACGCCCTGGTCGAGCACACCCTGTGCGGTCTGCTTGGCGGTGTCGTTCGCGTCGAAGCCGCCCGTGAACGAGCCCTTCTGCGTGGCCTCGTCCCAGCCGAAGACCTCGACCGCTGCGGACTTGTCCTCGTTGTACTTCTCGACACCGAGCTGGTAGCCGTCCATGAACACGGCGACCGACGGGATCTGCATTCCGCCGAACGTGCCGACCTTGTTCACACCGCTCTGGGCAGACCACGAAGCGGCAGCGTAGCCGCCGAGGTATGCGGCCTGAGCCGTGTCGAAGACGAGGGGCTTGATGTTCGGGGCATCGACGGTGCCGTCGAAGTCGTTGTCGGCCCAGTCGTCGATGATCGCGTAGTCGATGTCGGGGTTCGCGAGAGCGGACTCGACCGTGGCGGCGGACAGCTTGAAGCCGACCGAGACGATGAGCGAGCAGCCCTCGGAGACCGCGGTCTCGAGGTTCGGCGCGTAGTCGTTGTCATTCGCCGACTCGAACTCGAGGGGCTTGATGTCCAGCTCCTCGGCGGCGCTGTCCATGCCCTCCTTGGCGGACTGGTTGAACGACTTGTCGTTCCATCCGCCGGCGTCGGAGACGAGGCAGGGAAGGAAGTCGGAGGCGACCGGCTCGCCGGAGCCGGCGGGCTTGTCTGTCGGTGCCTGGCCGCAACCGGCGAGTGCGAAGACGACGCCAGCGGCGACGGTGACGCCGAGCAGCTTCTTGGTGGTGGAGATGGTCAACTGATGCCTCCCTCAACGAAACCGCGGCCATCGCGGATCGATCAAAGTTACCTACTGTTTCGGCTTTTGTGCACGCCCGCCCCGCATGTGCTGGCCAATGGTTACCAAGCTGAAATCAAGACAGCCGATGAGCGTGGGAGCGTGCTCATCGGAGCACGCCTCAGAGCACGTCTCCGCGACCGGTGAGCTTGAGCGACTCGACCACGCCCTTGACCCGCTGCGCGTGCTGCACGGTGGTGACCAGCAGCGCGTCGGGGGTGTCGACCACGACGATGTCCTGCACCCCCACCAGGCTGATCACGCGCGAGGTCTGGCTGACGAGGATTCCGCTCGCGCCGTCGGTGAGAACGCGCGCGTTCGGGCCGAGAACGGCGAGATCGTTCTTGCGACCGTTGGTGATGAGCTTGGTCAGCGAGGCGAAATCGCCCACGTCGTCCCAGTCGAAGTGGCCGGGGACGACGGCGAGGCGTCCGCGGCGGGCGGCGGGTTCGGCGACCGCGTAGTCGATCGCGATCTTCTTCAGGCGCGGCCAGATCCGATCGACAGCCGGTCCTCGACGATCGCGGTCGTCCCACGCTTCGGCGAGCTCGAGCAGACCGGCGTGCAGTTCGGGCTCGTTCACGGCCAGCTCCTCCAGCAGCACGCTGGCCTTGGCGATGAACATGCCCGCGTTCCAGAGGTACCCGCGATCAGCGATGTAGGACTTCGCGGTCTCGAGATCGGGCTTCTCCACGAAGCTCTCGACGAGGGCGGCCTCGCGCGCGCCTTCGACCACGAGCTCGGGCCCCATCTTGATGTAGCCGAAACCGATCGCCGGCTCTGTCGGCGTGATGCCGATCGTGCAGATGTACCCCTCCCGCGCCACCTCGACGGCGTCGCGCACCGCGAACTCGAACACGCGCGTGCCGCGGATCACGTGGTCCGCGCTGAACGAGCCGATGATCACGTCGGGATTGCGGCGGTGCAGGATCGCTGCGGCGAGTCCGATCGCCGCCGCCGACTCGCGCGGCTCGGACTCCAGGAAGACGTTCAGGTCGGGGATGCCGGGCAGCTCCGCCTCGACGGCCGCGCGATGGGCACGGCCGGTGACGACGGCGATCCGGTCCGCCCCGGCCAGCGGGACGAGCCGATCCCAGGTGTCGCGCAGCAGCGAGTGCCCGGACCCCGTCAGGTCGTGCAGGAACTTCGGTGCGTCCGCCCGGGAGAGCGGCCACAGCCTGCTGCCGATGCCGCCGGCGGGAATGACTGCGTAGAAATCCTTGATGGGTGCGCTCACCCTGCCAGGCTAGCCGCAGAGAAGGAGCCGACATCGAGAGACTTAGGCTCCCCTTCGTCGCTCCCAGTGATCTGACAGGAATAAGATGGACAGCGATCGGGCGTGCCTGAGACTTCGCCAGGCTCACACTTGAACGAGAGCAGTGCACGCGACCGAGTCACATCGATCCAGGGAGGACGACCGTGTCCACAAGCGCCCGCTTGACACCGTCGATTTCGGAAACCACGTCCAAGACCCCACGCGGCACCCTCTATCGGGGTCGCGAAGGCATGTGGTCGTGGGTGCTTCACCGCATCACCGGAGTCGCCATCTTCTTCTTCCTGTTGGTGCACGTGCTCGACACGGCGCTGATCAGGGTGTCGCCGGAGGCGTACAACGCCGTCATCGGCACATACAAGAACCCGGTCATGGCCCTCGGTGAGGTCGTGCTCGTCGCCGGCATCGTGTTCCACGCGATGAACGGCCTGCGCATCATCGCCGTCGACTTCTGGTCGAAGGGCGCCAAGTATCAGCGTCAGCTATTCTGGGGCGTCCTGCTGGTGTGGGGCATCATCATGGCCGGCTTCGTGCCCCGCCACCTGATGCTCGCGTTCGCCGGGTTCGGAGGGGGACACTGATGTCTGCACAGACCATGGCGGCCGCCCCGGTGCGCCGCCGCCGCGGAGTCAACCTCGAGAAGTGGGGTTGGATCTTCATGCGCGTCTCGGGCGTCGTGCTCGTCGTGCTGATCTTCGGCCACCTCTTCGTCAACCTCATGGTGGGCGAAGGCATCCACGCCCTCGACTTCGCATTCATCGCCGGCAAGTTCGCCACGCCGTTCTGGCAGTGGTGGGACGTGCTGATGCTGTGGCTCGCACTCATCCACGGCGCCAACGGCATGCGCACGATCGTGAACGACTACGTGACGAACAGCACGGCGCGCAAGGCGCTGGTCTGGGCGCTCGGGCTGGCCGCCGGCCTGCTCATCATCCTCGGCACGCTCGTGGTCTTCACGTTCGACCCGTGCCTGGGTGTGACCGAGGACAGCGTCCTCTGGTCCGAATGCGCCGCGATCGTCGGGAACTAGAAGAAGGCATACGAGAAGTGACTACCGAGACGCAGGATTCCGTCGTCCGTGACGGCGTGCACTACCACCAGTTCGACATCGTCATCGTGGGAGCCGGTGGGGCGGGCATGCGTGCCGCCATCGAGGCGGGTCCCGGGGCGAAGACCGCCGTGATCTCCAAGCTGTACCCCACGCGCTCGCACACCGGTGCGGCGCAGGGCGGTATGGCGGCGGCCCTCGCGAACGTCGAAGAGGACTCCTGGGAGTGGCACACCTTCGACACCGTCAAGGGCGGCGACTACCTCGTCGACCAGGACGCGGCCGAGATCCTCGCGAAGGAGGCCATCGACGCGGTCATCGACCTCGAGAACATGGGCCTCCCCTTCAACCGCACGCCCGAGGGCAAGATCGACCAGCGCCGCTTCGGCGGGCACACCGCAGAGCACGGCAAGACCCCGGTCCGCCGCGCCTGCTACGCCGCCGACCGCACCGGCCACATGATCCTGCAGACGCTGTTCCAGAACTGCGTCAAGCTCGGCATCAACTTCTTCAACGAGTTCTACGTCCTGGATCTGCTCACGGTGAAGGACGCCGACGGCAAGACCCAGGTCTCGGGCGTCGTCGCCTACGACCTCGCCACCGGCGAGCTGCACGTCTTCCAGGCCAAGGCCGTGATCTTCGCGACCGGCGGTTTCGGCAAGATCTTCAAGACGACCTCGAACGCGCACACCCTCACCGGCGACGGCGTCGGCATCGTGTGGCGCAAGGGACTCCCCCTCGAGGACCTGGAATTCTTCCAGTTCCACCCGACCGGGCTCGCCGGTCTCGGCATCCTCCTCACCGAGGGCGCACGAGGAGAGGGCGCGATCCTGCGCAACGCCTCGGGTGAGCGCTTCATGGAGCGCTACGCCCCGACCATCAAGGACCTCGCCCCTCGCGACATCGTCGCGCGCTGCATGGTGCAGGAGGTCCTCGACGGCCGTGGCGCCGGTCCCCACAAGGACTACGTGCTGCTGGACTGCACGCACCTGGGCGCTGAGGTTCTCGAGACCAAGCTCCCCGACATCACCGAGTTCGCCCGTACGTACCTGGGCGTCGACCCGGTCGTCGAGCCCGTGCCCGTGATGCCCACCGCGCACTACGCCATGGGCGGCATCCCGACCAACAACGACGGCGAGGTGCTCGCGGACAACACCACCGTCGTCCCCGGCCTGTACGCCGCCGGCGAGTGCGCCTGCGTCTCGGTGCACGGCGCGAACCGCCTCGGCACCAACTCGCTCCTGGACATCAACGTCTTCGGCAAGCGCGCCGGCCGCAACGCCGTCGAGTACGTCAAGACCGCCGAGTTCGTGCCGCTCCCCGAGAACCCGGCGGCATTCGTGTCTGGCATGCTCGAGGACCTGCGCAACAACCAGGGCACCGAGCGCATCGCCGTGCTCCGCAAGACCCTGCAGGACGAGATGGACAAGGGCGCGCAGGTCTTCCGCACGCACGATTCCCTCCAGCACGTGCTCGGCGTCATCGCCGAACTGCGTGAGCGCTACAAGAACGTCCACGTCGACGACAAGGGCCAGCGGTTCAACACCGACCTGCTCGAAGCCGTCGAGCTGGGCTTCCTCCTCGACATCGCCGAGGTCGTCGTCTACGCCGCGCAGAACCGCGAGGAGAGCCGCGGCGGACACATGCGCGATGACTTCCCGAAGCGCGACGACGAGAAGTACATGAAGCACACCATGGCCTACCTGACCGGTGACCCGCACTCCTCCACGCCGAGCGATCACATCAAGCTCGACTGGAAGCCGGTCGTCTTCACGAAGAACGAGCAGGGCGAGTTCAACTACCCGCCGATGGAGAGGAAGTACTGAGCATGTCGACCGCCATCGCAGAGGCACCTGCCGACACGACCGAGGAGACCGGCATCCAGTCCTTCGTCGTCACGTTCAACATCCGCCGGTTCAACCCGGAGGTCGACGCCGAGCCGCACTGGGTCGACTACGACGTGGAGCTCTACTCCACCGACCGTGTGCTCGACGCCCTGCACAAGATCAAGTGGGAGGTCGACGGCTCCCTGACTTTCCGTCGCTCCTGCGCGCACGGCATCTGCGGCTCCGACGCCATGCGCATCAACGGCCGCAACCGCCTCGCCTGCAAGACGCTGATCAAGGACCTCGACATCTCGAAGCCGATCTACGTCGAGGCGATCAAGGGCCTGCCGCTGGAGAAGGACTTGGTCGTCGACATGGAGCCGTTCTTCGCGTCGTACCGCGAGGTGCAGCCGTTCCTGGTCGCCAGCTCCGTGCCGGAGAAGGGCAAGGAGCGCGTCCAGTCCATCGCCGACCGCGAGATCTTCGACGACACCACCAAGTGCATCCTGTGCGCCGCGTGCACTTCGTCCTGCCCCGTGTTCTGGACTGACGGGCAGTACTTCGGCCCGGCCGCGATCGTCAACGCCCACCGCTTCATCTTCGACTCCCGCGATGACAACGCAGCGGTCCGCCTCGACATCCTCAACGACAAGGAAGGCGTGTGGCGCTGCCGCACCACCTTCAACTGCTCCGAGGCGTGCCCCCGTGGCATCGAGGTCACCAAGGCCATCGCCGAGGTCAAGCAGGCCGTGCTGCGCGGACGTCCCTGACGACGCTTCTGCAGTCGCATGCGAACAGGCGGTCCCTTCCGGGGCCGCCTGTTCGCGTATCCGCCACCGCTCTCCTCGCCCCCACCTCTTGGGTAGGGTGGGGAGGTGTCCGAACCCGATGGCTCCGAGGCCGAGTCCGGTCGCCTCGATGCGGCCGTCGAGCGCGCGACCGCACTGACACAGCGCACCCTCGGTCTGTTCCCTGTGCGGGTCTGGCGCCACTTCCTGCAGCACAACGGATTCCTCCTCGCTGCGGGCGTCAGCTATCAGGCGCTGTTCGCGATCTTCGCCGCGATCTATCTCGTCTTCGCGATCGCCGGGCTCTGGCTCGGTGGCAGCGAGGAGGCGGTGGATGGCCTGATCGCCATGATCAACCGCTACATCCCCAATGTGATCCTCCCTGAAGGCGGTGTCTTCACGCCCGCACAGGTGCAGGAGATCGCGGTGAACACCACGGGGCTTCTGAGCGTGACCGGTCTGATCGCGCTCGGCACCGTGATCTGGACGGCCATCGGATGGGTCACGTTCTCGCGTCGAGCGACCAGGGACATCTTCGGCCTGCCGCCGGACCGGCGCAGCTACGTGCTGCTGAAGGCCAGGGACCTGCTGGCGGCCGTGATCTTCGGTGTCTCTCTCGTCGTCGGCTCACTGCTCAGCTCCGCCAGCGCGGCGGTGCTGAGCTGGCTCCTCAGCCTGCTGGGGTGGGACTCCGGCTCCGACGGGATCAACATCAGCATCCGCATCGGCACCGTGCTGGTGTCGTTCGTTCTGATGTCCGGGGCACTGGCGGCGATGGTGCGCTTCCTGACGGGAACGTCACTGCACTGGCACGTGATCTGGCCGGGGGCGCTTCTCGGCGGCGGCGCGATGACCATCCTCCAGTACGGGGCCGGATTCCTGCTGAGCTACACGCCCTCCAACCCGCTGCTCGCCACGTTCGCCATCTTCATCGGGCTCCTGCTGTGGTTCCGCGTGAACGGGGTGGTGATGCTGGTGGCGTCCTCCTGGATCGCGGTCGCCGCGCAGGATCGCGATCTGCCTCTGTTGACGCTCACGGATGCCGAACGCCGCGTGGCCGAGTATCAAGCACTGTTGACGGCGGCGCGCATTCGGGTGCGCGAAGCCCACGCCGCCCGCGAGAGTGCGCCGTGGTACCGCGCCTGGGCTGCGGAGAGGGCCGTGCGCGACGCGGAGCAGGAGCTCGCGACCCTCGAGGCCTCTCCTCCCCCACCCGACGACCCGCGCGGCCCGCTGGCCCAGCGCCTGCTCACGGAGCTGCATCGACCGGGACGGGATGTCGGCGGCGCTCGTTAGGCTTGTGACCATGCCTCATCTGCGTATCGCCACGGTCAATGTCAACGGAATCCGAGCGGCGGCTCGCAACGGGATGAGCTCCTGGTTGGACGGTGCCGGCGTCGACATCCTCACGCTCCAGGAGGTCCGCGGGCAGGACGAGCACCTCGAGGCCGCACTCCCCGGCTGGTCTTTCGTGCACGACGAGGCCACAGCGAAGGGGCGGGCCGGCGTCGCCATCGCCAGCCGCACTCCCGCACTGGCCTCCCGCACCGATTTCGGCCCCGACGACTTCGACTCCAAGGGTCGCTGGATCGAAGCCGACTTCCTGATCGGCGATCGCCCGCTCACCGTCGTGAGCGCCTACGTGCACTCCGGCGAGGCCGACACCCCGAAGCAGGACGAGAAGTGGAAGTTCCTCGACGCGTTCGGGACGCGCCTGGGCGAGCTCGGCTCCGACGGCGCCCTCGCGCTCGTCACGGGCGACCTCAACGTCGGGCACCGTGAGCTCGACATCAAGAACTGGCGGGGCAACCGCAAGAAGGCCGGCTTCCTCCCCCGTGAGCGCGCCTATTTCGACCGATTCCTCGGAGAGGCGGGCGCCGAGGTCTCCGGAGTCGACGGCACCGTGGGCACCGGCCTCGGCTGGATCGACGTCGGCCGGAAGTTCCACGGCGAGATCGACGGCCCGTACACCTGGTGGTCGATGCGAGGACAGGCGTTCGACAACGACTCCGGGTGGCGCATCGACTATCACCTCGCGACGCCCGCACTCGCCGAACGCGTCGAGAGCTACCACGTCGCGCGTGCCGCGGCCTACGACCAGCGCTGGAGCGACCATGCGCCCGTCGTCGTCGACTACCGCTACTGATCCACGTCGGACACGCCACCCGCGTCCGAGGCCGTGACGTCCGGCGCCGTACGGTCCGCATAGCGGTACCACCCGCGGTACTCCAGGACCGTCCCGAGAACGGGGCTCGTCGCGCGCATGTCGATGGTGCGTCGATGGCGGGCCTCGTCCCAGCCGTCGACGAGCTCCACCTCGATGCGCAGGATGCCGCGGAGCGCGATCCGATACCGCCCCAGCCGCAGTGCGACGGCACGAGTGCTCATGCGCAACGCACCCTCGTCGGTCACCGAGCAGTGCTCGAGCATCTGCACCCGCCCTCGCACGCCCAAGGCGTTCTGCACGATGCCGGGGTGACCGGTCGCGAAGAGTCGATCCGTCACATACTGCGTCGCGCCGGGAAAGCGGAACTCGCGGACCGTGTCGAGCGTCGCCCGCCCCGCGCGCGATCGGCCTGACACGGTATCGATCCGGAACGGCACGTCACGCGCGAACCGCGTCACCAGCAGGCCGGGACCGATGACGGGCGCGGCGAGACCGGCGACGCGTCCGAACCGGCTCCCGGCGACCGCGAACACGCCCTCGGCGCTGTCCCTGGTCGCCTCGACGCTCATCTGCGCGAGGATCTCGGGATGAAGCCGCTGCGCCTGCTCCCCCAGCGCTTCGAGGAAGGCCGCTCCACGCGCGGTCACTCCCTGGCCTCCTCACGGTACGGCTTCACGGTCTCCGGGGCGGGGCCGTCGACGAACTCGCACGTGAACGCACCCCGATAGCCGAACAGGAACCCGAAGACGTCGTTGTGGATCTCGAGGTCGATCAGGTAGCACTCCTGCTCGTCGTCATAGCGCTCGATAAGCCGCGCCCGTCCGCTGAAGACCATCGGGAAGCGGAAGGCGGCGCGCCCCTCGTAGAAGCGCTGTGCCCCCGAGGTGAGCAGGAGCCCGCCGTCATCGGTGACGGCGAGGTCGAGGTCGACCGCGAGGTGCTGGTGGGTGCCCAGGTAGTCGACCACTCGCCGCCGGGCCTCGCTGTAGATCATGGTCGCGTCGAAGCGGCGACGGCGACCGGGGCGCACATCCATGGTCCGCACGAAGGTCACGGTCTCACGGCCGAAGTCGTCGACGTAGGCGTGGTTGTCGATCCGGAACGGCACGTCCCGTCCCCGCTCGGGGAAGAGGATGTTCCGGAACGTCCCGATGAGCAGGAACGGCAGCGTCCACCACGGACCGCGACGCACCTCGGTCATCACTCCGCGCCCGACGCAGCCGTAGCCGGCGTCGACGCCTACCCCGAACCGGCGCTGGAGCTGCGGGTGGAGTCGCGCGAAATCGGCTCCCAACGCGCGCTCGAAGATCCCAGCGCCTGTGGTCATACGAGCTCCTCCAGAGATTCCGGTGCGTCCTCCATGATCGTGTGTCCGGTGCGCCGCGGAGGCCGGGCGAGGCAGTTTCGTGCGCGAGGCCGGTGACCTCGGCGCAACGATCGCCATCCGCTGGTCTCCTCGGGCGCGATCCCCTGCTCGGCCCAGAGCCGCAGGCGATCGAAGCTCCGCGCCGTGAGCCACCAGACGAAGCGCCGCGTGATCAGCGGATCCAGCACCCGCCCGAGCCAGCCCCAGCCCGGGACGTAGTCGTAGCCGGTGAGGAATCGCACGCCGTCATCCGTCGGTACGTAGCGCCAATACCCGCGCCCCGCACCGAGCGGGGAGAGCGCGTCGTCCGTGTCGAACAGGAGCGCAGAGGTCCGCTCGCCCGTGCGGCTCTGCTTCGTGGCGAGCGAGACGCCGGTTCCGCGGATCGTGTGCACCCCCAGGTCGAGTTCGTAGCGGAAGTCCTGTGCGCCGTCCGCCCGGGTGCGCTGCGGCACGATGTCGCTGAAGCGCGCGTCCCAGCGCACGTGCGAGGACGGGTCCTGGGTCAGCGCCCACACCTCGTCCAGGGGCGCGCGGATGAGGATCTCGACGTAGAGGGCCCGATCCCCTCGCGACCGTGGGAGAGGAGAAGCGGAAGCCATGCGCCCATCGTAGGGGCACAGCACGCACCCCATAGGATTGATCCCGTGACGAGACCTCGCCTTTACTCCGGAATGCAGCCCTCCGCCGACTCCCTCCAGATCGGCAACTACATCGGCGCGCTGCTCCAGTGGCGGGAGCTGCAGAGTTCCTACGACGCCTATTTCTCCGTCGTCGATCTGCACGCGATCACCGTCGCCCAAGATCCGGCAGAGCTGCGTGAGAAGACGCGTCGTACGGCAGCGCAGTACATCGCCGCCGGCATCGAGCCCTCGCTGTCGACGCTGTACGTGCAGTCGCATGTGCGCGCTCACGCCGAGCTCGCGTGGATTCTCAGCACCATCACCGGCTTCGGCGAAGCCGGTCGGATGACGCAGTTCAAGGACAAGTCCTCGCGCTACGGTGCGGACTCGACCAGTGTCGGCCTGTTCACCTACCCGGTGCTCATGGCCGCAGACATCCTGCTCTACCAGACCGATGTGGTGCCGGTGGGCGATGACCAGAAGCAGCACGTCGAGCTCACGCGCGATCTCGCCGAGCGTTTCAACTCGCGATTCGGTGAAACCTTCACGGTGCCGATGCCCGTCATCCAGAAGGAGACCGCGCGCATCTACGACCTGCAGAACCCGACGTCGAAGATGTCGAAGTCTGCCGAGAGCGACGCCGGCGTGCTGTGGATGCTCGACGATCCGGCGAAGTCGGCGAAGAAGGTCATGCGCGCGGTGACCGACAACGAGGGCTCCGTGCGGTTCGACCGCGAGAGCAAGCCCGGCGTCTCCAACCTGCTCACGATCTATGCGGCGCTCACGGGACGCCAGGTCGCCGCGATCGAGGACGAGTACGCGGGACGCGGTTACGGCGATTTCAAGAAGGGCCTGGCCGAGGTCGTCGTCAACGAGTTCGAGCCGGTGCGCGCCCGCGCCCTCGAGCTGCTCGACGATCCCGCCGAGCTCGATCGCATCCTGGCCGAGAACGCCGCCCGCGCCGATGCCGTCGCCGACGCGACGCTTTCGGACGTGTACGACCGGGTGGGTCTGCTCCGGCGCGTCTGACGCTCGCCTTAGGATGGGGGCGTGACTGATCCGCAGCTGCCTCCCCCGTCCGGTGCCGTGCCCTCCGAATCGCAGGTGCCGCCCGAGACGTCGGTCCCGTCGGTGCCGGCAGCGCCTGCAGGTGCGGTCCCACCTCCTCCGGCCTTCCCCGCGCCGCCCGCGTTCTCCGTCCCGCCGGCCTATCCGGTTCCGCCGGCGTACCCGGCAGGTCAGGCCGCACCTCCTGCCCCCGGTCACCCGGCGTATGCGGCAACGCCCGGCTCTCTCCCGTCCGCTCCTGCTCCCGGATACCCTGCGGCCCCTCCCGGGGCGTACCAGGTGCCCGTCGGCGGCTACGCCGCACCTGCGGGCGCGTACGCCGTGCCGGAGACGACGCCCCGTCGGTCCGGGCTGATGGGGATGCTCGCGCTGATCTCCGCGCTCGTCGCCGCGATCGTGATGCCCATCGTCGCGGGCATCAACGCCTTCGCGATCGGCCGCGTCATCCCGCCGAGCATGACGACGTACAGCGATGATCTGCGCATCTTCGCCCCGGTACGCGATCAGGTGCTCTGGACGGAGCTCTCCTTCTGGGCGGGCACGATCCTCGGCATCGCGGCGATCGTGCTCGGTATCATCGCGATCCGCAAGAAGCAGGGCCGCGGGGCCGGTATCGCGGCGCTCGTCGTGGCCGTCCTCGGCGCGGTGATCTTCTCGATCGTCCTGGTCATCGCGCTGGGCGCGGGAAGCGCCACCGGCCTCGCCGGCTACACCGCCTGATCGGTCGTCAGCGGTCGGGCGTCGCCGCGCGGCTCACCGGGGTGCGTGGTGCTTCTGCTGCGCTGCGAGAAGGCCTTCGCCCACCAGCAGCTCGACCGCGTCGGCGGCGTCCGCGACGAGGATCGGCAGGTTCGGCCGCTCCTCCTTGCCGAACGGGGCGAGCACCCAGTCCGCGGGATCCTGGCGCCCGACGGGACGGCCGATGCCCACCCGCACGCGCGGGAAATCGGCGGTGCCCAGGGCGCGTGCGACATCGCGCACGCCGTTGTGTCCGCCGTGACCGCCGCCGGTCTTGAGCTTGACCGTGTCGAACGGGATGTCGAGCTCGTCGTGCACCACGATCACGTGCTCGGCGGGGACCGAGTAGAACCGGGCCAGAGCCGCCACGGGCGTGCCGGAGACGTTCATGAAGGTGTTCGGCTTGGCCAGCACCACCTTGTCCGCCCCGGGGCGCAACCACGTCTCCACGACGCGCGCTCCTCCCTTGTGCTCGCGGAACGCCTCGCTGCGTCGCGAGGCCAGTTCGTCGACCACCATCTGGCCGATGTTGTGCCGTGTGGCCTCATAACGGGGGCCGGGGTTGCCGAGCCCGACCACGAGCCAGGTCGATGCCATGTCCTCGTCCTCTCACTGCCCGGGGTGCAGAGCCTCGGTCAGGATACGACAGAGGGGACGCGATCGGATCGCGCCCCCTCTGTGATGAATCAGCCGGAGATCACTCCGCGGCGGCCTCTTCTGCCGCCTCGGTCGCCGCGGCGGCCTCGCCCTCTTCGTCATCCTCGGTGGGTGCAGCCGGGACGGAGATCGCGACGACGAGCACCTCGGGGTCGGAGAGCAGCGTGGAGCCCTTGGGGAGCTTCACGTCGGCGCCGGTGATGTGCGCGCCCTCTTCCAGGCCCTCGACCGAGACCTCGATGTTCTGGGGGATGTGGGTGGCCTCGGCCTCGATCGACAGCGTGGTCGCATCGAGGTTGACGATGGTGCCCGCAGCGGACTCGCCCGTGACGACGATCGGGACGTCGATGGCGACCTTCTCGCCCTTCTTCACGACGAGCAGGTCGATGTGCTCGATGATCTGGTGCACCGGGTCGCGCTGGACGTCCTTGACGAGGGCGAGCTGGCCCTTGCCCTCGATGTCGAGCTCGAGGAGAGCGTTGGCGCGACGGATGATGAGCGAGACCTGGTGGCCCGGCAGCGCGACGTGCACCGGCTCGGTGCCGTGGCCGTAGATGACGGCGGGGATCTTGCCGGCGGCGCGGAGGCGGCGGGCGAAGCCCTTGCCGAAGCTCTCGCGGAGCTCGGCCTGGACCTTGGTGTCTTCAGACATGGGGTTCTCCTTCGGGGCACGCAGCGAAGGCGCCGCGCGGTGGTCT
This sequence comes from Microbacterium sp. UCD-TDU, assembly GCF_000340625.1. Lineage (NCBI taxonomy): Bacteria > Bacillati > Actinomycetota > Actinomycetes > Micrococcales > Microbacteriaceae > Microbacterium > Microbacterium sp. UCD-TDU. The sequence continues at coordinate 448,341 of NZ_AOSO01000005.1, read as the reverse complement.
TGGAATTTTCGAACTCGCTGACGCAGGAGGAAAGCCACCGGGCTTGCTTCGCCGCGTCGATAACGGATGTTCGCGCACGCGCAGAAGCATCCCTCGCCGAGGTACAGCCTCAATGGTACCGGATGACCCGATAGGCTGAGGACACCGGTCCTTTTTCTGCAGAACACGGAGAACCCCCATGCTCGACGGCGCCTTCCTCTCGCACGCACTCCTCTGGCTGATCGGCGCCATGACCGTGTGCGCTGCCGTCACGTCGTTCATCGCACTGTTCGCGATGGGCCGCTCGGGGTACCGCAAGGACTGACCTCCGCAGGACTCAGCGCGGCAGCCGTGCCGCCGCGGCGATGACGGCGGATGCGGTCGGAACGTCCGCCGACTCGTCCACCCTGATGCCGTGCTCATCGGCTTCGAGGGACTCGAGCGTCTGGAGCTGCGAGTCCAGGAGCGCCGCCGGCATGAAGTGATCGGTCCGCAGACGCATCCGCTCCTCGAGCACGGCCCGACCGATCGCGAGTTCCGCGAAGAAGGTGTCCGGCGCCTCGGCTCTGATGACCTCGCGATAGGCACGTCGGAGTGCCGAGCACGCGACGACGATCCGCTCCTCGGCCTGGAGGGTCTCGCCCACGAGGCGGAGCCAGGGCTGCCGATCCGCGTCGTCCAAGGGGATTCCCGCCGCCATCTTGCGGACGTTCGCTGCCGGATGCAGGTCGTCGCCGTCGATGAACCGCGCACCGAGAGCATCGGCGAGGAACGCCCCCACCGTCGACTTTCCCGAACCGCTCGGGCCCATCACGACGATGCGCACACTCATGCCTCCCGGCCGAAGTCGATGAGCACCTTGCAGGAGCTCGCGGGGTCGGCGGCCCGTGCGAAGGCGTCGAGCGCATCGTCCACCGGCAGCACGTGGCTGATGATACCGCGCACGTCGAGGCTGCCGTCGGCGAGGGCGGCGATGACCTCGTCGAACTCCGCCCCGAAGCGGAAGGAACCGCGCAGCGTGAGCTCGCGGGTGATGGCGGTGGCCATCGGCGCCGGCACCTCTCCTCCGCGCTGGAGCCCGAGCATCACCACCGTGCCCCCGCGGGCGGCGGCGGAGACGGCGGCCGAGAGCCCGGGGACGGTTCCGCTGGATTCGATCACGACGTCGGCGTGCAGCTCGGAGATCTCACTCTCGGCCCGTGCATCGATCGACCGGATGCCGCGGGCTTCGGCGATGTCGCGGGGCTGCTGCTGAAGGTCGGTGACGATCACGGAAGAGGCCCCTGCGCGCTGCGCCACCGCCGCGACGAGCTGGCCGATGGGGCCGGCACCGATCACGACGACCCGCAGACCACGCACATCACCCGCACGCTGCACACCATGCCAGGCGACGGCTGCGGGCTCGGCGAGCGCCGCCGTCTCCAGGTCGAGACCGGCGGGAAGCGCGTGCAGCATGCGTGCGGGCAGGGCGACGCGGCGCGCGAAGGCCCCCTGGGTGTGCGGCAGGTGCATCGCCGAACCGAGATACGTCGACGCCGGCGCGAGGTTGGGATGCGCCGCCGGCCAGGGGGTGCGTCCGTCACCGTGCGCGGTGAGCGGATGGACGGCCACGGGAGTGCCGACGGCGGGCCCCGTGCCATCGGCCGCGGCGACGCAGACGACGCCGGACACCTCGTGTCCGAGGATCATCGGCTCACGCAGCACCGAGGCACCGGCGGCTCCGTGGCGCCAATAGTGGAGGTCTGATCCGCAGATGCCGCCGTAGGCGATGTCCACGACGGCTTCATCCGGTCGGGGCGCCGGGGCGCCGATGTCTTCGATCCGCAGATCCTCGGCGGCGTGCGCCACCACGGCGAGGTTGTTCACCGCACTCCTTCCTCGGTCACACGAATGCCGTGACCAGCTCGATTCCCGCGACCCTGACGGTCACGGTCTGCCCGGGCTCCACGGGTGTCTGGGAGTGCGGAGCGCCGGTCATGACGACGTCTCCCGGTCCGAGCGGCGACCACGCGGCCACGTAGGCGAGGCATTCCCGGATCGACATGGGCAACTGCCTGCTTCCCGTCTCGGCGACGAGGCGTCCGTCGACCTCCACCTCGAGGCTCACGTCGTCGATCCCGACCTCGGTGTCGATCCAGGGGCCGAGCGGGGTGTAGCCCTCCCCCGACTTCGATTCGAAGTTGCGGGGGTCGAACGCTGCGCGATCCGGGCTCGAGAGGTCGTTCACCGCAGTGACGCCGAGCACGTACTCGTGCGCGTTGTGCACGGTCAGCCCCGGAGTGGGGCGCCCGATCACGACGGCGATCTCGCCCTCGGCGACCTGGGCACCGGCATCGCGACGCATCACGACCTCGGCACCGCTGCCGATCACCGTCCGCGGACTCTTGAGCCACGCCTGCACCGGCGACACGTGCTCCGGCCCGTTCTGGGCGATGCCGACGATCACCACGGGGTCCACCGGCGCGATCATCGCCGCGTCGACGGCGTCTCCTTCATCGCTCGGCAGACGCCCCTCGGCGAAGGCGACGAAGGGATCGGCCAGCAGGATCAGCCCTTCCTCCGTCTCGCGCACCCAGCGGGGGCCGTCGGCGGTGTCGATGCGCCCGAGACGCATCAGACGACCGCCGTCATGCCGCCGTCGACGAACAGCGTCTGCCCGTTGACGAAGTCGCTCGCGCCACTGGCGAGGAACAGCAGGGCGCCGACGAGGTCCTGGGTATCTCCCCAGCGGCCGGCGGGCGTGCGTCCGCGCACCCACTGCGAGAACTGCTCGTCCGCGACGAGCGCCTTCGTGAGCGCGGTCGCGAAGTACCCGGGAGCGATCGCGTTGGCCTGGATGCCGTGCGGGGCGAGGTCGGCGCACAGCCCCTTCGTGAACATCACGATGGCACCCTTGGTGGCCGAGTAGGCGGCGATCGAAGGACGTGCGAGCTGCGACTGCACGCTGCCGATCTGGATGATCTTGCCCGAGCCGCGGGCGATCATCCCGGCGGAGACCCGTCGCGACAGATGGAAGACGCTGGAGAGGTTGGTCTGCACGAGCGCGTCCCAGTCCTCGTCGGCGAACTCCGCGATCGGCGCGCGGCGCTGGACCCCGGCGTTGTTCACGAGAATGTCGGGGGTTCCCACCAGACGCTCGACCTCGGCCATGCCGGCATCCACCGCCGCGGCGTCGGTCACGTCGAAGACGACGCTGTGCACGACGGCTCCCGTGGCGTGCGCGATCTCGTCGGCCGATGTCCGGGCCTTGACGGCATCCCGTCCGTGTACGACGACGGTCGCGCCCGCGCCGGCGAGCCCCGCGGCGAGTGTCCTGCCGATCCCCTGGCTCGACCCCGTGACCAGCGCTGTGCGCCCCGTCAGATCGAAGGCGGCGAGTCCCGCAGGCAGCGCGGTCATCGGGCCACGGCCTTGATCGACACCGTGGTGGCGAACACGTCGTCGCCGGCCTCGGCCCTCGAGACCTTGATCGCGTCGTCGACACGGGTGAGGTCGCGACGAAGGGTCTCGGGCGCGAGGAACGTCGATGCGGTGGTGATGAGGGCGAGCACGGCCATGTAGATGGCCAGCAGCACCCAGTTGCCGTCGCTCACCGCGATCAGGTAGGCACCGAGGACACCGGCAAGACCACCCGCGAGCACGGCCGAGATCTCGCGGGCCATCGCGACACCCAGGTAGCGGTGGCGGTTGCCGAAGAGCTCGGGGAGCATGGCGCACTGCGGTCCGAGCATGCTGTTCACGGCGACACCGATGCCGATCGCGATCACGCCGATCGCCACGGCGTAGTTTCCGAGCGACAGCAGCCACCACGCGGGGAAGGTGTAGACGAGCATGAACACCGCCCCGAAGCGGTACACCGTACGGCGACCGAAGCGGTCGGAGAGGTGGCCGGTGAACGGCACGGAGAACACGCCGATCAGCGATCCGAGGGTGACACCCCACGTGAGCAGGCTCTTGTCGGCGTTGTCGCCGATCACGGTGACGAAGAACGCGAGTCCGAGCGTCTGGAACATGTAGGAGCCGCCGTTCTCGGCCATCCGCAGACCCACACCGACGATCACACCGGGCAGCCCGTGCGTGAAGATCTCCCTGATCGGGCGGTCGGCGACCTGCTCGTGCTTCTCGAGCTCGATGAACGTCGGCGTCTCGCGCAGTCGCATCCGGATGAACAGCGCGAGCAGGATCAGCGCGAAGGAGGCGAGGAACGGCACGCGCCAGCCCCAGCTCAGCAGCTGGTCCTCGGGGAGCAGCGTGATCAGGCCGAAGACGACCGCGGCGAGCAGCGTTCCCGCCTGGATGCCGACGAATGGCAGGGCCGAGAAGAAGCCTCGGCGCTTCACCGGCGCATACTCGGCCATCAGCACGGTCGCGCCCGCCTGCTCGGCCCCGGCCCCGAAGCCCTGCAGCAGACGCATCAGCACCAGCAGGATCGGCGCCCAGACACCGATCGCGGCGTAGGTGGGCAGCAGACCGATCGCGGTGGAGGCTCCGCCCATCAGCACGATCGTGGCGACCAGGACCCACTTGCGCCCGAGCTTGTCTCCGAGGACGCCGAAGAACAGGCCGCCGAACGGACGAGCGAGGAACCCGACGCCGAAGGTCGCGAAGGCGGCGACCGTGGCCATGGCCGGGTCGTCCTGAGGGAAGAACAGCACGTTGAAGATCAGCGCGGTCGAGAGGCCGTAGAGCGCGAAGTCGAAGTACTCCAGCGCGCTGCCGATGCTCGACGCGAGTGTCGCGCGACGCAGGTTCGCCGCGTACTCCGGGTCATCGGACGCTGCTCGGACGGGGGTGCGGGGGTCGGTCACGGCCATCTCCTTCGATCGGCTTCGCCTGCGGCGTGACCCCGACTGTACCAGCCCGTTGGATTGTGTTCAACCCTTTGGACCGGAGTCAGGCGCACGAAAAGCATGGCCCTCCATAAGGGCTCCGCCGGTTGCGCGGCGCGAGGGGTCAGCGCCGGACGGCGGCGCTGAACGGGTTCGTCAGCGCCGCGGCGGCCTCGCGCAGAGCCTCACCCACGCGCTCGATGCGCTCGTAGTCGGCTTCGGCGGCGCGGATCGCCACTCCCAGCGCGAGGGGCGGATCGGTCGGAGCCCAGCCCTCCAGCGGCACGGCCACGCCGACGATGCCACGGAAGGACTCCTCGGCGTCCAGCGCCCAGCCTCGGCGGCGGGCCGTGGCCAGCACTTCCAGAAGGCCGGACATGGTGGTCGCACTCCGCTCGGTGAGCTGAGGGAAGACGGCATCCTCGCCGAGGAGCTCGACCACCTCGGTGTCACTCATCGCCGCCAGGAGCGCGCGGCCCGTCGCCGACAGCGGGGCCGGGAGCCGCGAGCCGAGCGGCGTGCCCAGCCGGAGCGACCGCGATCCCTCGTGCCTGGCGAGGTAGAGCGCATCGGTGCCGTCGAGCATCGCGACCTGGACGAGCTCGGAGGCGAGCTGCGGGGAGGCCTCGCACACGCTGTAGAACTCGCGCACCTGGTTGAACTGCGCCGCGAACGCTCCTCCGAGCTCCGCGGTGCGCACCCCGAGACGGTAGCCCTGCGGGGTGCGGTCGACCATGCCGCCGGCCTCGAGCGCCAGACAGAGGTTCGCCGTCGACGACTTCGCCAGCCCCAGGTCTCCCGCGAGCTCGGTGAGGGTACGCGGGCCACCGGCCTCGGCGAGGATGCCGAGCAGGCGGATGCTGCGAGTCACGGCCGGCGCGGGGTCGCGTCCTTCGCGGGTGTCGTCGTCCATGGCCGCGCCTTCCGCCTTCAGGGATTCCTGCAGGCGGTCGCCGCCTGCAGGCCGATCAGTAGAACTCGACCGTATCGACCACGGCGGTCAGCGGCTCGCCATCGAGTAGGCGCGCCGCGTTCTCCGCGAAGCGGCGGGCGATGCGCTCCTCCTCCTTCGAGCTGAGGGCCGCGGTGTGCGGGCTCACGAGAACGTTCGGATGGCCCCAGAGCGGCGAGGCGGCATCGAGGGGTTCCTGCTCGAAGACGTCGAGAGCCGCGAACGCGATCCGACCGTCGTCGAGCGCACCACGCAGAGCGGTCTCGTCGACAACGGTGCCGCGGCCGACGTTGGTGATGATCGCTCCCGGCTTCACGGCCTCGAACACCTCGGCGCCGATCAGATGATGGGTCTGCGCAGTACCGGGAAGGGTGACGACGATCGCGTCGACGTGGGCCACCACGTCGATCAGCTCGTCCAGCGGCACCAGGCGATCCACTCCGTCCACCGGCTCGCCGGACCGTGTCGTTCCCCACACTCGCGCGCCGAGCGCGTGGAAACGTCGCGCGCACTCCGCGCCGATGCCGCCGAGGCCGACGACCAGCACGGTCATCTCGTCGAACTGACGCATCTCCCAGCGGTCGGGCCAGGTGCGGGTGCCCTGGTCGGCGAGAAGACGCGGGAGGTTCTTCGCGCCCGCCATGACCCCGAACACCGCGAACTCCGCGAGCGGTCCGCCGTGCACGCCCGCACTGGTGGTGAAGACGACGCGGTCGAGCTGCTCGCGATCGAGACCGGCGGCCTTGACCGAGGCACCGCCACCGGCAGCGGTCGTCATGACCCAGCGCAGCCGCGGATTGGCAGCCACGGTGCGCGCCAGCGCCGCCGCATCCACATCGGGGATCCCGAACAGCACGTCGGCCGAGTCGACCATCTCATCGAAGGCCTGCTGCTCGCTCGGTGTGCGCACGTGGTCCGGGTCGCCGGACCAATCGGCGGGTCCGCGCATCGGCGGCATGAGCGCGTGATCGCGGATCACCTCGACGCGAGGCTCGAGCTCCTCGATCAGCCGACACAGGTCTTCCGCCAGCGGTACCGCCACGACGGCGCGCAGCTTCTTCTCGGTCCCCGTCATGCTGGTCCCTTCCTCGGGAAGTCTGGATCCCTCACCTTAGCCCAGTTCCAGCAGGTTGGACACTGTTCTATCTGTTGGATTGTTGCTACCGTGTGCGCATGACCATCTCATCCGTCACCGTCGGCGTCGTGGGCCTCGGCGCCATGGGCCGCCCCATGGCCGACCATCTGCTCGCCGCACACGGCCGGCTCGTCATCCACGCGCGGCGCCCGCAGCCGGAACTGCTGGCCGCCGGAGCCTCCTGGGCGCAGACGCCACGCGAGCTCGCCTCCAGAGTAGACGTCCTGCTCATGATGCTGCCGGACCTCCCTCCGTTCGAGGCCATGCTCGACGGCCCCGACGGACTGCTCGCCGATGCCGGCGACCTGCTCATCCTCATCGGCTCCACCTCCTCGGCGCCCGCCGTCCGCGCGTTCGCGGAGCGTGTCTCGGACCAGACGGACGGCCGGGTACGTGTCGTGGACTGCCCGGTCTCGGGCGGCGAGGACGGGGCGATCGCCGGAACCCTCTCGATCATGCTCGGCGGCGCCCCGGACGACGCGGCCGTCGCGGCAGAGGTGCTCGCCCCCTGCGGCACACCCGTCCTGCTCGGCCCGCTCGGTGCCGGCGAGGTCGCCAAGGCCTGCAACCAGCTCGTGGTCTCCGCGACGATCATGGCGCTCGGCGAGGCCACCGTGCTCGCCGACCGCTCCGGCCTCGATCTCGACGCGTTGTGGTCGCTGCTCTCGGGCGGATATGCCGGATCGCGGCTTCTGGACAGCCGTCGTGAGAAGCTCATCACCGGCGACGACTCCCCCAGCGGTATCGCGCGGTACATGGTGAAGGACCTCGGGTTCGCGGCCGACATCGCTGATGCCACCGGCACCTCCCCCGTCCTGCTGCCCGCCCTGCGCGCAGCCTTCGACGAGCTGGTCGCCGCCGGTCTCGGTGACCGCGACATCGCCGTGTCACGACGCTTCATCGCCTCTCGTGACACAGGTGGCCACTGACCTGCCGTACAGCGATACGCTGAAACCACCCCTTCTTCACGATCGAGGAGCCTTCTGTGCCCGAAGCATCAGCGAACATCGGAGTCGTCGGACTCGCCGTCATGGGATCGAACCTCGCCCGCAACCTCGCCAGCCGCGAGGGGAACACGGTGGCGATCTTCAACCGCAGCTACGAGAAGACCCAGACGCTCCTCGACGAGCACCCCGAGGCCGGCTTCGTCCCGGCCCGCACCTACCAGGAGTTCGCCGACTCGCTGCAGAAGCCGCGTACCGCGATCATCATGGTCAAGGCCGGCGGCCCGACCGACGCCGTGATCGACTCGCTGGTCGAGGTCTTCGAGCCGGGTGACATCATCGTCGACGGCGGCAACGCCTACTTCCCCGACACCATCCGTCGTGAGAAGGCCGTGCGCGAGACCGGCATCAACTTCGTCGGCGCCGGCATCTCCGGCGGCGAGGAGGGCGCCCTCACCGGCCCCTCGATCATGCCCGGCGGCTCCGACGAGTCCTGGATCACGCTCGGACCGATCCTGAAGTCGATCGCCGCGATCGCCGAGGGCGAGCCGTGCGTCACCCACGTCGGCCACGACGGCGCCGGTCACTTCGTCAAGATGGTGCACAACGGCATCGAGTACGCCGACATGCAGCTGATCGCCGAGGCCTACGACCTCATCCGCCGCGGCACCGGCAAGTCGCCGGCCGAGATCGCCGAGATCTTCGCCGAGTGGAACAAGGGCGAGCTCGAGTCGTACCTGATCGAGATCACCGCCGAGGTGCTGCGCCAGGTGGACGCCTCCACCGGCCAGCCGCTGGTCGACGTGATCCTCGACCAGGCAGGAGCCAAGGGCACCGGCGCCTGGACCGTGCAGACCGCACTGTCGCTGGGCGTTCCCGTCTCGGGCATCGCCGAGGCGACCTTCGCCCGCTCGCTCTCCTCGCACCCCGAGCAGCGCGCCGTGTCGCGCGACCTCCCCGGCCCCGAGGAGGAGTTCTCCGTCGAGGACACCGAGGCGTTCATCGAAGACGTGCGCCTGGCGCTCTACGCGTCGAAGATCGTCGCCTACTCGCAGGGCTTCGACGAGATCCGCGCGGGTGCGGCCGAGTACGGCTGGAACATCGACCTCGGCGCGATCTCGAAGATCTGGCGCGGCGGCTGCATCATCCGCGCCCAGTTCCTCAACCGCATCGCCGACGCCTACGCCGAGACCCCCGACCTGCCCGTGCTGCTCACCGCCCCGTACTTCACCGAGGCGATCACCCGCGCCCAGGCGCCGTGGCGCCGCGTCGTGATCGCGGCCGCCGAGGCCGGCATCCCCGCGCCCGCGTTCTCGTCGTCACTGTCGTACTACGACGGCATCCGCGCCGACCGCCTCCCCGCAGCGCTCGTGCAGGGTCAGCGCGACTTCTTCGGCGCGCACACCTACAAGCGCGTCGACAAGCCGGGCACCTTCCACACGCTGTGGTCGGGCGACCGCACCGAGATCGAGGCGGAAGACACGCACTGACGTCTCGCCGTCGAAGGGCCGGGTACCGCGAGGTACCCGGCCCTTCGTGCATCGCACCACGATGCCGCACTCCCCTACTTCGTGATGTCCTGCACCACGCCCTTCGTCAGACGCAGCCGCCGTGTCGCATGACGCGCGACCGCCGAGTCGTGCGTCACGACGATGATCGTGATCCCCTCGGCGCACAGCGATTCGAGCAGCGTCAGGATCTCGTCGCGCATGCTCTCGTCGAGATTGCCCGTCGGCTCGTCGGCGAGGAGCACGCGCGGCCTCTTCACGATGGCGCGTGCGATCGCGACGCGCTGCTGCTGCCCTCCGGAGAGCTCGGTGGGCAGATGGTCACCCCTGTCGTCGAGCCCGACGTGGGCGAGTGCCTCGGCCACCCTGGTGCGGCGCTGCGCCCTGTCGAGGCCGAGGGGCTCGAGCGCCATGTCCACGTTCTCCGTGGCGGTGAGCGTGGGGATCAGGTTGAACCCCTGGAACACGAAACCGATCTCCTGCGCCCTGATACGGCCGAGCTCCTTCGCCGAGGCCGATGCGAGCTCTCTGCCGTCGAGCAGGAGCGAACCCGTCGACGGCGTGTCGAGTGCCCCGAGCAGCTGCAGCAGCGTCGACTTCCCCCCGCCTGTCGGCCCTTGGATCGTGACGAACTCGCCGGGCATGATGTCGAGATCCACTCCGGTGAGCGCCTTCACGATGCGGCCCTTCTGCGTGTACGTCCGCGTGACGCCCGCCACGCGGTAGAGCGGGTGCTCGTCCTCGCGTCGTGGCGTCGTCGGCTCGAGGTCTGCGATGGTCATGCGGTTCTCCTTCTCGTGGAACGACTGCTCGGGCAATGGCGTGCGCTGTGGGACATCGTCCGTGTGCTGAATACTCATGCGACCGACCGCAGCGCTTCCGCAGGGCTGAGTCTGGCGGCACGCCAGCCGCCGAATGCGCCTGCGACGAGTCCGCCGAGCACGGCGAGACCGATCGCCGCCACCAGCACCCACGGCGTGAAGGGCGCCTGGAGGACGACGTCGGCGGCGGGAGTCTGGAGCATCCCGCCCCCACCGCCGGTAGGACCGGCGCCCATGCCTGCGGGGCCCGCGCCCTGACCCGCGCTGCTCGCGGCGACCGTGGGCCTGAGGACGTTGATCAGCACGATCCCGGCGATGCCGAGGACGAGCCCGACGGCGCCCCCGATCAGCCCCTGCACCATCGATTCGCCTGCGACCTGCCGCACGACGCGACCGTTCGACCATCCGATCGCCTTGAGGGTGCCGAACTCCCTCGTGCGACGCCCCACGCCCGACAGCGTGAGCAGCACCGAGAGCACCACGGCGACGACGAGCACGATGATCGAGAGCCACGTGCCGAGGTTCGTGATCAATGCGGTCGCGCTGGAGAGCGAGCCGGAGACGGTCGAGGCGAGCTCGGACTGGGATGTGACGGTCGCGTCGGGGAGTTCATCTGCGAGAGCCGCCTGCACGGCGTCGATCGAGGCGGCGGAGTCCGCCTGCACGTAGACGGTGGAGATGACGTCGTCGACACCGGCGAGCGTCTGCGCAGTGCTCAGCGGCAGGTACACGTTCGCCGCTGTGTCCGCGCTGTCCGAGGTCGAACCGAGGATGCCGACGATCTCGACATCGGAGCCGGCCACGTCGATGGTGTCCCCCACCGAGAGCTCGTTCGTGGCGGCATAGGTGCGGTCGACCAGCGCGACGAGCGCCTCATCGTCAGCAGCATCGAAGCCGCGACCGTCCGTCACCTCGGCGGAGGCGAGCGGGCCCACCGTGGTCTCGGCGGGATCGATCCCGAGCACCGAGAAGGAATCGACGCCGAAGGATGCTCCGCCGCCCTGTCCGGCGTCCGGCGGTGCCTGTCCGGCCTCGGGAGCGGACGGCTGCTCACCATCCTGCTGTCCGAAACCGCCACTGGGCATCTCGCCGGAGAAGGTGGAGTTCGTCAGACTCAGCGCCCCAGACGCGGCAGCGACGCCGTCCGTGCCGGCGACGGTGTCGAGCACCGAGGAGTCGAGAGTGCCGCGCAGGAAATCGGTCCGCAGCATCGACTGCGCGAGGGTGGTGGTCTCGCCGTCGCTCTCCCCGGCGCCCGCATCGAAATCGAAGCGCGGCCCCTCGCCCTGGCCCGGCTCCGTGGTCGCGCCGGTCACGGTGAGGTCGGTACCGACACCGTAGACGGAGGCGAGGGCCTGCGCCTGTGCGTCGCGCACTCCTGCGGTGAGGGCGTTGACGACGATCACGAGGGCGATCGCGATCGCCAGTCCGATCGCGACGATCATCGTCTGCTTCTTGCGGCCGGCCAGTTCGCGCCGCAGATATGTTCCGTACATCTCTCTCCTTCCGCCGCGGCCATCGCGGGGCGAGATCGACGTTAGGAATCGCGCATATGCGAGATCGAGGGACAGGTGATGAGGAACCTATGGAAGGCGCGGATCATCCGGCGCGCACGCCTGGACGAACGCGCCGGCGCGAACCGCGAGCGCCTCGAGGTCGCCGCCGGGAGCCGTGGCGTCTCCGACGAGCGGCCCGCCCACCCCGATGCCGAAAGCACCCGCCTCGAGATACTCGGCGACCGTGTCGACGCGCACACCCCCCACCGGGATGATCCGCGCCTGCGGGAAGGGGTCGCGCACGGCACGGAGGAAGCCGGATCCGAGCGCCGACGCGGGGAACAGCTTGACAGCCGCACTCCCGAGGTCGTGGCCCCGCTGGATCTCGGTGGGCGTGTAGACGCCCGCCAGCACACCGATGCCCTGGCTGACCGCATAGGGGACGGAGGCACTGAGGGTGGGCGTGACCATGAACTGTGCACCGGCGGAGACCGCTCGTTCGACATCGGCCTCGTCGAGCACCGTGCCCGCACCGACCAGCGCCGTCGCCGGGGCGTCCTGCGCGACCTGCGCGATCGCCTCCTCCGCGTCCTGCAGGGTGAGGGCGATCTCGAGGGTGAGCACGCCCACCTGAAGCAGCGTCCGCGCCGCGGCGACCGTGGCGTCGACATCCGTCCCCCGCAGGATCGCGACGAGCCGGGTGCTGCGCAGCCGCTCCTGCAGCTCGGCGTTGTCGACGGTGCTCACGATGCGTCCTCCTCCACGGAGCCGGCAGATGCCACGATCGGCGCCCCGCCTCCCCAGGGGAAAGCGGGTGCACCGCCGACGTCGACCCGCACGCCGAGCAGGGCGCCGTCGGCATCCGTGGGGTCGGAGAGCCCGATGCTCGCCGTCGTGATCACGAGCAGCCGGTCCACGAGCGCCACCGCGGTGGGCCGCTTCGCCGGAAGGCTGATCGTCTCGACGAGCTCACCCGCGGGCGAGTAGCGGCGCACCTCGGAGGCGTCCCAGACCGCGACCCAGAGCATGCCGTCGAGGTCGATGGCCATGCCGTCGGGGTTGCCGCCCTCGACCCGGCACAGGGTGCGGTGGTTCGAGAGCTCGCCGTCGGGCGCCACGTCGAAGGCCTCGATGCTGCGGTGCGGGAGCGTGTCGATGTAGTACAGCGTCGAGCCGGTGCGGTCGAAGGCGAGTCCGTTCGACACGGTCACCCCGCTGAGGCGAGCGGTCGGCTCGCCGTCGGGACCGACGCTCCACAGCGTGCAGTGGGGGTCGCGGGGCATCGACTGACTGCCCACCCAGAACCGCCCCGACGGATCACCGCCGCCGTCGTTCATGTAGTCGCCCGGCCCCGCGATGTCGCCCGTGAGGGGAGAGACGACGCCGTCATCACCGACATGCACCACGCGGCGGTCGACGCCGACGAGCCAGCCCGCCCCCGGCTGCGCGAGCGGGATCGGGGCGCCGATCTGCGCGCCGACGACGACCGCGGTCTCGGGAACCACCCGTCCGTCTTCGATGCGTCCGCGATGCAGCGAACCGGTCGCCATGTCGATCCAGGCGAGGCTCCCGTCCCGACCGTCCCAGCGCGGCGATTCGGCCTGGACGTAACGGGCGTCGGAGAGGATCTCGACGCGTCGGGAGGTCTGGGTGTGCGGCATCCGGGTCATCCTTTGCTGGTAGCTCGTAACCGTTATGTGGCAGACTATCTCACAATATGCATAACACTTGCGAGAAATGTGGACACACGATGATGAAGCGGGGAAACAGCTGATGGCTCCGACACTCCACGGCTTGATGCCCATCCTGGCAACACCTTTCGACGAGTCGGGCGCCCTCGACCGCCAGGGTCTGCGCCGGCTGGTCGAGTTCCAGCTCGCGTCCGGCGTCGACGGCGTCGCCGTCTTCGGCATGGCGAGCGAGGGCTTCGCCCTCACCACCGAGGAGCGACGCACGATCCTGGACGATGTCGTCCGGGTGGTGGACGGCCGAGTCCCCGTGATCGCCGGCGTCAACGGCACCTCCACGGCGACCTCGATCGAGCAGGCGCTGCTCGCGGAAGAGGGGGGCGCTGACGCCCTCATGGTGCTTCCGCCGTTCATGGTGAAGCCCCCGGCCGGCACGCTCGTCGACTTCTACGGGGACGTCGCCGACGCCACTTCGCTCTCCGTCATGGTGCAGGATGCCCCCGGCGTCACCGGCGTCGTGATGGCACCGGCGCTGATCGCCGAGATCGCCCGCCTCGACGGCGTCGACTCCGTCAAGGTGGAAGCTCCCCCGACCGCCCCCAAGGTCGGAGCGGTGGTCGCGGCCATCGGCGATCCCGCCTTCGCCGTGCTCGGCGGGCAGAACGCCCAGTTCTGCCTTGAGGAATACGCCAGGGGCGCCGTCGGCACCATGCCCGCGTGCGAGTTCCCCGACCTCCTCGGCCCCGTGCTCGCCCAGTTCCTCGAGGGGCGCGTCGACGAGGCTCGCGCCGAGTTCCGTCGTATGCTCCCTCTCGTGCTCATCGGTCTGCAGGGCGGCATCGCGTGGGCGGTGCACAAGGAGGTCCTCGTCGCGCGTGGCGTGATCGATCATGCGACCGTGCGCTACCCGGCCTCACGCCTGGACGCCGGCAGCCGCGCCTCGGTCAAACTCGTGATCGACGAGCTCGCCCTTCCGCCGATCCCGGCCACGGTGCGCGTGTGAGCGGCCGCGGTGTTCTGCTGATCGGCGGCAGCTCCGACATCGGCCTCGCGATCGCCCGCGCCTTCGTCGACGGCGGAGACGCCGTCGTCGGAGTGGGGCTCGAGCACTCCGACGACCCCGTCTTCGCGCGTTACCTCGTCGCCGACTGCAGCAGACCCGAGGCCGCCGACCGTGCCGTCACGGACGCGGAGCAGGCGCTGGGCCGACTCGACGTCGTCGTTCTCGCAGCAGGGCGTATGCCGATCGCCCGCGCGGAGGACACGAGCGACGAGGACTGGCGCGGCGCGGTGGGCGCCACACTCGACTCCGCGTTCTTCGTGGCGCGAGCGGCCCTCCCCCGGCTCTCCGCGGGATCGTCGATCGTCGCGGTGACGTCGGTCAACTCGTCCCTCGCCGCACCCGCCCTCCCCGCGTACGCGGCCGCCAAGGCGGGCGTCGACGGCCTCATCCGGCAGCTCGCCCTCGACAACGGCCCCCGCGGCATCCGCGTGAACGCCGTGCAACCGGGAAGCATCTCGGCCGCCGACACGGGCGAGAGCGAGGGATACCCGCTCGGACGCATCGGCCGCCCGGAGGAGGTGGCGTCGGTGGTGGCGTTCCTCGCCTCCGACGCCGCCTCCTTCGTCACCGGCACCTCCATCGCCGTCGACGGGGGGCTGTCGATCTCTTCCCCCGCGGCCTGGCTGAAGCCGGTACTGCGGGAACGCTGGCTCTGAGCCGCGCACATCGACGAAGAAGGCCGCGTCCCCTCCCGGGACGCGGCCTTCTTCGTGAGCAACGCTCGGATCAGGCGTTGGCGTCGAGGAGCCCCTGCACTTCCTTCTTCAGCGCGTTGAGGCCGGCCTGCGCCTCGACCTGACCCGCGAGGATCGTCGCGACCCCCGCTCCGATCGCCGCATCGATCTGTGCGGTCACGGCGACCCGGTCCCACGCGGCACCACGCGCGTGCTCGGAGACCTCGGTGCGGAACGCGCCCTGGAACTTGTCGGCGGCGAGAGCCGGGATCTTGTCGGCCACGCTCTTGGCGGCGGGCGCCACGGCAGAGTTCTCGTAGAGCGCGGTCGCCGCTTCCACGTTCGTCGCCGCGTAGAGGATGAAGTCGCGGCTCGTGAGCTCGCCCTCACCCGCCGTCGCGAAGACGCCGCTGCCCCAGGCCCGGTTGTACGAGTCCTTGCCACCGGCGGTCGGACGCGAGATGGCACCGATGTTGTCGATGATGTTCTGGGCGGCGCCGTTCGTCTTGACGAAGGTCGACGCGAGCGGGGCGTCGTCGTACAGGGCCGCCCGCCCGCTCGCGAACAGGATGCGGGCATCGCTGCGCGCCACGTTCGTCTGCGTGAGCCCGGCGTCCTGCAGCGACTTGTACCAGGTGACCGCCTTGACGCTCTCGGCGTCTCCCAGGGTGCACTTCAGGTCGTCGGTGACGACATCGCTGCCGAAGCCCCACATCCACGGGACGGCGTCCTTCAGGTCGGGGTTCTTGGTGACAGCGGCGTACGGGATCAGCGAGGAGTCCTGCTTCTTGATCTTCTCGAGCGCCGTGGCGAACTGCTCCACGGTCATGCCCGAGGTGATGCCGACGCTCTTGGCGATCTCGCCGTTCGTGATGATGCCGATGCCGGCGGCCGTCAGCGGCAGCACGAGCAGCTTGCCGTCCATCGTGTACGAGTCGAGCACGCCCTGCGGGATGCCCAGCCCCTTCGCGAGGTCGGAGAGGTCGGCGAGCACGTTCATCGGGGTCAGCACCTGCCAGCCGCCCGACTGCCCGACGCCCATGAGGTTGCCGGAGCGTCCGGTCAGGGCCAGCTGCGTGGCGGCCTGATCGTACGGGTAGATGACCGGGGCGACCTTGACGCCCTCCTGCTTCGAGAAGCCGTCGAGGATGCCCTGCCACGCCGACTTCAGGGCTTCCTCGCCGAGCGAGTTGCCGTAGAAGTTGATGGTCTTGGCCTTCGTGGCTCCGGCGGCCGTGGCCCCGGCGCCGGTGCCGGGCGCGGCGGGCGTCGCGCAGCCGGCGAGCGCGAGAGCGCCGAACGCGGCCAGGACGGTTCCGCCTCCGAGGAAGGCTCGGCGGCTCAGCTGCGAGTTCGAGAGGTTCATGAGACTGCTCCTTCGGGGTGAGGGGGACGAGCTGTTCTGCGGTGCATCGCTATCCCTTGACCGCTCCGGCGGCGAGGCCGGACACGAAGTAGCGCTGCAGGAGGATGAAGATGAGGACGAGCGGCAGGGAAGTGATGAGGGACGCCGCCATGAGCGCCGGCCAGTCGGCGGTGCCCTCGCGGATGAACGCCTGGGTGAGACCGGCGGGCAGCGTCTGCTTGTCGGGGCCGGCGAGCGTGAGCGCGAAGAGCAGATCGCTCCACCCGCGCATGAAGGCGAACATGCCCGCGGTGATGAGGCCGGGGACCACGAGCGGGAACACGATGCGGAACATCGTCCCCGTGCGCGAGAGCCCGTCGACCTTGGCCGCCTCGAGGATGTCGTCGGGAAGGGCGTCGATGATGCCCTTCAGCAGGAACACCGCGAGCGGCAGCGTGAAGGTTGTGAACGAGATGATCAGCGCCGTGTAGCTGTACAGCAGACCGGCCGAGCTCAGCATCAGGTACAGCGAGATGAGCAGCAGTGCACCCGGGATCAGCTGGCCGATCAGGAACATGAACATGATGGCGTTGCGCCCGCGATAGCGGAACTTCGACAGCGAGTAGGCCATCAGCCCGCCGACCAGGACCGCGAGCAGGGCGGTGCCGGTGGAGACGATGATGCTGTTGAGCAGGTTCTTCAGCAGCAGGTCGTTCTGGAAGAAGCCGATGAAGTTCTCGAACGTCGGGTCGACCGGGAAGAACGGACGGTCGAGGGAGAAGACGTCCTCCTTCTTCGTGAAGGCGGTGGCCGTGAGCCAGTACACCGGCAGCAGGCCGAACAGGGCCAGCAAGAGGAGCAGGACGCGCCCCGGGATGGACAGGTGGGGGCGGATGATCGACTCCCCCACGTCGCGACTACGGCGCATCACTTCTCCAGCCGTCGGTTGAGGAACAGGTATCCGCTCGTGATGATCGCCAGCAGCACGAGCCACAGCGCGCCCATGGCGGAGGCCTTGCCGAGCTCGTAGCTGCCGAAGGCGAGGTCGTAGAGGCTGACCGCGAGCGTCGTGGTCGAGTTGCCGGGTCCGCCGCCGGTCATGACGAAGATGGTGTCGAAGTTGCCGAAGTTGTAGATGAACTCCAGCACCGCGACGAGGGTGACGGGGCCGGCGATGTGCGGCAGCGAGATGTGACGGAACCGCTGCGCGCGGGTCGCGCCGTCGATCGTGGCGGCCTCGATCTGCTCGCTCGGGAGGGTCTGCAGCACCGCGAGCGCGACGACCATGATCCACGGGAACGAGTGCCAGGTCTTGGCGATGACCACGGCGGCCATGGCGCCGGTGGGGGTGCCGAGCATGCTCACCTCGGGCAGGCCGAAGACCGAGAGCACATGGTTGACGACGCCGTAGCTGTCGTTGAAGATCCACGCCCAGAGGAAGGAGACCACGACACCAGGGAGCAGCCACGGCAGCATGAGGGCGCCGCGCAGGATGTTGCGTCCGCGCATGCGGGCGTTCAGCAGCAGTGCCAGCGCCACGCCGAGGACGAGGGGGAAGACCGTGGCGAGCGACGCGAACACGACGGTCGTGCCGAGCCGGGCGAAGAACTCCTCCCAGACGGCCGCATAGTTGTCGAAACCCACGAACGTGCGCTCGGGGCGCAGGAGCGATTGGTCGAAGAGGCTCGTGAAGATGCTCGACACGAGAGGGAAGATCGCGATCACGAGGAACAGCAGGACCGCGGGAAGTGCGATCATGAAACCGAAGGTGCGATCCTTCGCGCCCAGCGTGGAGCGTCGCCCGGAGCGTGGCTCGACGGCCTTCTGCTCGCTCTCTGCGGGCCGCTCGAGTATGGCTTGTTGCATTGCAGTCACTTTCCAGTAGAGACGACCCCGTGGGGCCCTGCGCGTCGTCGTCACAGTCGTCAACGTCGACGTGCGGCCAGTTAACCACAATGCGGATGCGAAATCCACAAGATGCATAAGACACCCACATTTGTGTTGCTTGAAGCCATTTCTCTGAATAGGATGACTGGCAGCGGCGATCGACCGCGGCGTCGCATCCGCGGCGGCAGCACTGAGGAGGAGTGACCATGGCATCGGAATCGGTGGGCGGCACCCAGACCGTCGAACGGGCGATGTCGTTGCTCGCATGCTTCACCGAGGAATCCGGTGAGCTGAGGGTCTCCGAGCTGTGCACTCTTACCGGCCTCGGCCAGTCCACCGTCTCGCGCATGATGTCGGCGCTCGATCGCTTGAAGTTCGTGGTGCAGGACTCACGCACCGGGCTCTACCGCCTGGGCCCCGCGGCCGTGTCCCTGGGCACGATCGCCCTCAACGGCTCGCCCATCTTCCGCGCATCGCGGCAGATCGCACAGAACCTCGCTCGCAGGATCGAGATCGGTGTGAACGTGGCCGAGCTCAGCGGCTTCACCTTCATGTACCTGTGCAACTTCGAGGGAGCACTCGCACCCAAGTCGTTCGACATGGCAGGTCGCACGGGCCCGCTGCACGCCACCGGCATCGGCAAGGCGCTGCTCTCGGGTATGACGGACGCGCAGGTGGACGAGTACTTCGCGCAGGCGCCGCAGCGCTTCACTCCGCACACCATCGTCGACCGTGACAGCATGCAGCTCGCGCTCGACGAGACGCGCAGTCGCGGCTACTCGACCGAGATCGAAGAACTCGCCTTCGGACGTGCCTGCATCGCCGCCCCGATCCGCAACCGTGCCGGCGAGATCGTGGCCGGCATCTCGGCCAGCGGCCCCCTTTCGGTGCTCGACCTGCACGCCCCGCACCAGGAACTCGCGCTGCAGCTGATCGAGGCCGCCGACGAGATCTCCGTGGCTCTCGGCTACAGCCCGTCCCGCACCGCGTCGGCCTTCGCGGCGCTCTGACGTCCGGCCGCGAGGCGGCCCCCTGATCCCTGACCGCGGCACCAGCCGCCGGCCGCTCGCCCATCGATGTCTTTGGAGACCCCTGTGAGAATCACGCGCGTCCAGACCTTCCCGCTCTACCTGTCGAAAGAGGAGGCGAACAACTCCTACGCCGGCGACACCGCGGTCGACCACCGCGGCTACGTGATCCGCCCGCCCTGGCGGAGCCTGTACTCCCCCGGCTACGAGACCCTGCTCGTGAAGATCGAGACCGACGGCGGTCTGGTCGGCTGGGGCGAGGCACTGGCGCCGGTCGCCCCCGTCGTGGCGGCCGCGATCGTCGACAACCTGCTCACCCCGCTCATCATCGGCGAGGACCCTCGCTCGGTGCGCACGCTCTGGCACCGCATGACCGAGTCGATGCGCGAGCGCGGTCACCTCACGGGCCACCAGGCCGACGCCATGTCCGCCGTCGACATCGCGCTGTGGGATCTCTGGGGTCACGCCACCGGCCTGTCGGTGTCCGAGCTCGCCGGCGGCCGCTTCCACGAGGTGCTGCCTACCTACGTCTCGGGGATCCGCGGCGTCGATGACGTCGAGCGCGCGGAGAAGGCGGCCGAGCTCGTCGAGGGCGGTGTACGCCGCATCAAGCTGCACCTCGGCGTCGACATCCGCACCGACCTCGCCACCTACGACGCTGTCCGCAGCGTCCACCCCGACCTCGACGTCGCGCTCGACGCGCACTGGACGTACCGGCTCGGCGAGGCGCGGGCACTCGGTCGGGAGCTCGACGACCGGAAGGCCTGGTTCTTCGAGGCGCCGCTGGCTCCCGAAGACGTGGAGGGCCACCGTGATCTGTCGACCGCGCTCGCCACCCCGATCGCGGTCGGCGAGGCGATGCGCAGCCGCTTCGAGTTCACCGACTGGCTCACCCGCCGCGCCGTCGGACTCACGCAGCCCGACATCGGTCGCACGGGCATCACCGAGGGCCTCGCGATCGCCGCGGTCGCCGATGCATTCCACGTGCAGGTCGCACCTCACCATTCGGCCGCCTTCGGCATCGCGATGGCTGCCGGCGTGCACGTCGCAGCGAGCGCCGCCTCGCTCCTCGCGTTCGAATACCAGCCGTTCACACTCCCGGTCGCCAACCGCCTGCTCACGACGCCGCTCGAGGTGCGCGCCGACGGTGGATTCGTCGTCCCGACCGGTCCCGGCCTCGGCGTGACGGTCGACGAGGACGCGATCAAGGAGTACGTGCGACACTGACCCCCCTCCACACGCACCACGAAGGGGTGGGCCGGCCGGATCTCTCCGGCCGGCCCACCCCTTCGTCATGTCAGTCCCCGATACGGACGAACTGCGCCGCACTGACCCGGTGGATGCTGGTGTTGCGCACCTCGAGCCGCACGGTCCCGGTCGCCCCCGCGCCGTAGCGGAACGAACCCAGCGAGCGCCAGGCCGCCGCTCCCTGCGTCTGATCCACGATCACCTCGGAGCTTCCGTTCTGATGCTCCACGACGTAGGCCGCCGACGTCGTGGTCGTGGGGTTCGTCGGATACCAGACCGAGACGCGGTAGAGCCCCGCCTGCGGCAGATCGACGTTCCACGTCACGGTGCTGCCGACCGAGTCGGAATCGCTGTACCGCGTACGGGTCCCGTTCCAGCCCGAGAGCCCGCTGGGGTACCAGTTGCCCGATTCCAGGTAGCCCGGCCACGGCGACTGGGTGTGGGCGATCACGCCCTCGTCGGCGACCCGCACGAGCACCCCTCGACGCAGCGTCTGATCCAGCCGCGCCTCGAATCGGGTCGATGACCCCGGTGCGACGCCGACCCCTGCCGTCACCGTCCAGGTGTGGGTCAGATCGGACCTCGGCGGCACCGTGATCGTCGCGCTCTGCTGCCCGACGCTCCAGCCCGTGAGGCCGTAGAGCGCGAGGGTTCCCTGCAGCGGGGTGACCCCGGTGTTGATCACCAGAGCCGTCAGTGTGGCTACCGCGCCGGGGCCGCTGACGATCTCGACGTCCGAGGTGAGCGACACCAGCCGGCGCCGGTCGATCACCTCGATCGCGGCGGGGCGCAGCGTCACGGGGTCCTCGCCGGCGATCGTCAGCTTCGCCTTCACCTCGACCTCGCCGAGCGCTGCGGCCGTCGCGATGACGGCCGCGGATTCCACCCGCGCAGATCCCTGTGCGGGCACGGAGAGCGACGGGACCGCACCTTCGATCTGCCAGCCAGACGGCAGGGTCACCGCCACGGTGCCCGTGATCGGATCGTCGGTGGCGTTTCGCACCTCGATGATCAGCGGCACGCGGTCGCCCGCGGTTCCCGTCGCCTGCGCGATGACGTCGCCCGCGAGACCGGGATTCGCTCCGCTGATCCGCGCGGGCAGTCGCAGCGTGACCTCGGGCGTGGTCGTGCCCCCGGAGGTGATCGTGTATCGGAACGTCTTGGTGAGGTCGTCGACGGGGATCGTCCATTCGAACGGGTACGCCTTCTGTGGCGCCTGCTGCACCGCCTGCGTGCCGATGCGATATGACAGCGTGGCCTGCTGCTCGGTGTCGATCTGCACGTAGGCGTCGTACCCCTGCCCGTCGGGACGGACCAGGAGCATCCCGCGCGCGACCCCGTACTCGGTCGCCGGATCGGAGTCGACCTCGTGGAAGCTGTCGCCCCCGTGATCGACGATGTCGTCGAAGGGCAGCCCCGGCCTCTGCACCGTGACGTTCCGCACCACCAGTGCCACCAACCCGCGGGCAGGCACCGTGACGGTGACGCGGCCGCTCTGGGCCGCGGTGGTCGAGCGGGCGCCGTTCGCGGCCACGACCTCGACCGCGTTCGACGAGCTGCGGGGCAGGCCCGTCAGGTCGGTGGAGAGGTCGACCACCACCTGCTGCGGGGTGCCGGCGGAGTTCGTGAGGCTCACGTACAGGGCCTCGTTGCCGACGCCGCCGATCCAGTTGACCAGAGGGTTGTCGACCTCGATGAGCCCCTCGGGGAAGTACGGCCACACGCCGTCCTCGCCGAAGAACGTCCCCGGCGCGTGACCATAGGCGAAGAACTTGAAATACGCGAAGTCCGCCTCGAACACGTGCGGGAACTCGATCGCGCCGGCGCTGCGGTAGAAGCTCTCGCTGATCAGATAGTCCATCGCGAGACCGAGCTGGGCGGGCGCGTGGTGGAAGTAGTACCCGGTGATGCCGACCGGCCCGCTGGTCGCGAAGTCGGGCTTCATGTGCGCGACCTGGAACTGCCGCCCGTAATAGCCGGGATACGTGGTGAAGCGCCCGATCACCATGTTGTGCGCGATGTCGGCGAGCAGCTCGTCACCGGTGTGATGCGCCAGGCGCAGCAGAGCTCCGGCCCAGCAGGGGTTGAACACGTAGCCTCCGCCCGGGTTCGTCAATGTGCTGACGCCGAGCTTGAACGACGACAGCGCCTCGAACGTCAGGCCGGAGGGCGAGACGTACCAGGCCGGCACAGTCTCCGTCGGAACGTTCGTCGTCGGGTACGACGGGAGAGACGAACGCGACTCCCAGTCGTACTGCTGCGTGATGACCGACCCGACGGGTACGGTGACGGTGGTGTCGGGCACCGGGCGCACCGCCGTCTGCGTGATGAACCGTTGCACCTCGCGATATGCCCCGTCGAGGAACTCGGTCTCGCCCGTCGCCTCGAACATCTCCAGCAGGTCGACCCAGTACTTCGAGAAGCTGTACGCGAACCCGCCCGGCGGCTGTCCGTTGCTCCGATAGGGCGTGAGGATCTGCTCCTGCGAGTAGCGCCGCGCGATCAGCGTCGCCTCCGCGAGATAGGCCGGATCCCCCGTGACCCGGTACGTCGCCAGCGCGTTCGAGAACGGCGCCCTGCTCTGACCGACAACGCCGGCCTTGGTCGCCTGTACCGCGAGCCGCTGGATGCCCGCATTCCGCCCGTGCGTGAGCTGGTACAGCGACGCGAGATTCACGGCATCGGTGGGGATCCGCCCGATCCGGTACTGGGTCTTGTCGTTGTAGACCGGGCTGCCGATCATCGGCGTGTGCCCGATGCCCTTGCGGGAGAGTTGATACTCCACGAGCGGCCGCGCGCGACGCTCGTACAGCGTGCTGTCGGCGGTTCCGGTCAGATAGTGCGCGGCGAGCACGACCCCGCTCGCCGCGGCGCGGACCGCATCCTCGTTCTCGACGTCGACGAAGCCCTTCGCGCGGTTCCACCAGCCCGAGTACGACGGGACGTAGTCGACGGAGTCGTCGCCGCTGGGCTCCACCGCGATCAGCGCTGTCATCGCGTGCACGGCATCCGTGAGCGATCGGTCGTAGACGTTGTGCCGATAGGCGCTCAGACCGTATTCGTTCCGGCACAGCTGCGCGTAGGTGCCGTACAGCGTGTCCGCACGAGCGGCGATGCCGAACGCGAATCCCCGCTGCTGTCCGCCCGTCATGGCCGTGCGCAGGCCCGGCTGCGGCGAGTACATGGACGGCACGATGTCGAGGCTGTCGTTGCGCAGGCTCATGCCGTACGGCTGCCGGTCCGCCATGAGCTGACGTTCATGCACGAACTCGGCGACCTCCGACGGCAGGTACACCCCCGAGGTGACGGCGACGCCGCCGACGGAGTACTGCGTCAGCGCCATCGGCGCGAAGAGCTCCCAGGCACCCAGGGGCGCGGAGCCGTCGAGCACCGAGAGCGCATGCTGGTACGAACCGCACAGCACCTCGTCGAGGTCGTCGAGCGACCTCGTGTCCTGGCTCTGGTAGCCGACGATGTAGTCGCCGGCGGTCTTGGCCGTGAGCACGTGGTGGGCCTCGGGGTGAGCGCCCTCCAGCCTCCACCGCACGACCAGATCGACATCGTCGGTGCTCGTGGTCAGCTCGATGGCCTGCGGCCCGAGCACCTGGTAGGAGGTGAAACCGAGCCAGCTCGGGGTGAGCGGCCCGTACAGCTCCGGGGCGCTCCCCGTCGGCAGTGCCCCCTCCAGCACGAGCCACTGCTCGTCGAACCGATGGGCGGGGTCGGTGATCGACAACCAGCCGCCGTTGTGCTTGATCTCCAGGTCGCGCACAATGGTCGCCCCGCCGTCCCACGTCGCCTGGAGGAAGGTCATCCGGTGGTTCTGGCCGACCAGCTGGGCGACCTGCGAGAACGCCAGATTCGGCTTCTCCAGGCGGCGGAGCGCATCGGCATAGACCCCGCCCGGCGTGGTGAGCTCGGTGGCCGCAGCGGGTGCCGAGCCGGAGGACGAGCCGAGCACCGGAGGAAGCACACCGGCGATCACGAGCATTCGCAGCACGGAGCGTCGGCTCCACATCAGGGGATTGTCTTCGGCTCCATCGCCAGCTATTGAATCCATGATCCACATACTGCAATTCATATGCGATCATGTCAATGGAACGCGCCTCACCGATCCTCCCACCGACGCTTCCGCTCGACACCGGTAGCGTCGTCGAGGCAGACCACCCCGAAAGGACGCCCGCGGTGACCCAGACCCCTCGCGAGGAGATGACGGAGTACTCGCTGAGTGCGCTCCTCACTCCCCCCGAATCACCGGCAGAGCCCGAGGACTTCGACGCCTTCTGGCGGGGCACCTTTCAGGAGTTCGGTGCGGGAGCGGTGGCGTGGGAGCTCATTCGTGAGCACCCCGAGACCGCGACGCATCGCGTGATGGAGATCCGCTTCCGCTCCTCGGCCGATGAACACGCCACCGCCTTCGTGATGCGGCCCCATGCCGTCACCGACGCGCGGCGCGGCCTCGTCGTCGGGCACGGCTACGGCGGTCGCACGGGACCCGACGTCGAGAGGGTGCCCGCCCATACCGCGGCGATCTTCCCCGTCGCCCCCGGGACGCACGTCGGCACCGCCAGCCGCTTCCCCGCATCGCCGGACGAGCATGTCCTGGCCGGCATCGCCCATCGCGACACCTACTCGCATCGCTTCAGCGCAGCCGACATCTGGCGCGCAGCCACGATCCTCCTCGAGATCGCGCCCGCCGTGGCGGGATCGCTCGACTTCAGCGGCGGCAGCTTCGGCGGTGGCATCGGCGCCCTGGCCCTTCCCTGGGACGCCCGGTTCCGACGCGCGGTCCTCGACGTCCCGAGCTTCGGCAACCACGACGTGCGCCTCTCGCGGCGCTGCACCGGCAGCGGAGAGGCCGTTCGCGGGCACCTGCGCGACCATCCAGAGGTTCGCCCCGTCCTCGACTACTTCGACGCGGCGATCGCGGCACGTCGTCTGCGCATTCCCGTGCACGTCAGTGCGGCCGTGCTCGATCCCGCCGTCGACCCGCGCGGGCAGTTCGCGGTGTATCACGCGCTGCCGGGCCCGAAGCGCCTCGGCGTGCGAGCCTGCGGTCATCTCGACGGACCCCTCGGCGAGCTGTCCGACCGCCTCGCCCTGCAGGACGGCATGGACTTCCTCGCGCTCCCCGACGAGCGCGTGATCTGAGCGCTCCTGCGGATCTCCCAGACAACGCATAGCGTTCTCCATAGAAATCGCATAGGAGATTCCGCAGAATAGGCACATGACCAGCGACCTGCCCGAACTGCGCCGCCCCGACGGCTCCCCCCTGCGCATCCTCGCCGTCGACGACGAGCAGATGCTGACCGACCTGCTCGCGATGGCACTGCGCATGGAGGGCTGGGAGGTGAGGACCGCTTCGTCCGGCATGGAGGCGCTCCAGGTGGCGCGCGAGTTCGAACCTGATGCGCTCGTGCTCGACATCATGATGCCCGACCTCGACGGGATGTCCGTGCTCAAGCGTCTGCGGGAGTCCGGCAACCTCGTCCCCGTGCTGTTCCTCACTGCGAAGGACGCCGTGGGCGATCGCGTCGCCGGTCTCACCGCCGGAGGCGACGACTACGTCACGAAGCCGTTCAGCCTGGAGGAGGTGATCGCACGGCTGCGGGCGATCATCCGCCGCACCGGCCACGCCACCGCCGACGACGGACAGTCGATCCTGCGCGTCGCCGACCTCACCCTCAACGAGGACAGCCACGAGGTCGTGCGAGACGGCACCGAGATCGAGCTCACCGCGACCGAGTTCGAGCTGCTGCGCTACCTGATGCGCAATGAGCGCCGAGTGCTGTCGAAGGCGCAGATCCTCGACCGGGTGTGGAGCTACGACTTCGGCGGCAAGTCGTCGGTGGTCGAGCTGTACATCTCGTACCTGCGCAAGAAGATCGACGCCGGACGCACGCCGCTGCTGCACACTGTGCGCGGCGTCGGCTACATGATCAAGGCCCCGCAGTGAGCTCAGCGACGATGATGAGAAGGCCGATGAGCCTGCAGACACGGCTGATGACCGCCGTGATCGGGTTCGTGTCGCTGATCCTCATCATCGTCGCCGTCATCACCAGCGCGACGCTGGGCAAGACGATGGAAGACCAGCTCGACCAGAAGCTGAGCACCTACGCCCACCAGCTCGTCCGGGCGACCGAGGCCTTCGCACCCTCGTCGGCCACCGCGCAGAACATCCTGGACGGACCTTCCACACCGCCGCCGGGATTGCTCTTCGCAGTGTGGAGCCCCGTCACGGGGTACAGCGGGCTCACCGCATCGGCCACATCGGCCACGGCCGACGACGGTATCGGCGGCCTGCTGACGACGCTGACGGGCGCCCAGATGGCGGAAGCAGCGACCGCGCTGAAAGACGTCTCCGTCGCGACCGTCACCCTCACCGACCTCGGCTCGTACCGCGTCATGGCGCTGCCGACGAGCAACGGCCTGATCGTGGTGACCGGTCTCCCCCGCGACGATATCCAGAACCAGCTCACACAGTTGCTCACCGTGATCGCCCTGGCGACGATCGGCGGTCTGATCCTCCTCGCGTTGACCACGGCGATCACCATCCGCGTGAGCCTGCGTCCCCTCCGTGCCGTCGCACTGACCGCGACCAGGGTCGCGAATCAGCAACTCGACCGCGGTGAGGTGACCATCACCGAGCGCGTTCCCGCTTCCGAAGCCGATCCCCGTACCGAGACCGGACTCGTCGGAGCCTCGCTGAACAAGCTCCTCGACCACGTGAACACCTCGCTCGCCTCCCGGCAGAAGAACGAGGAGCGGATGCGGCGCTTCGTCGCCGACGCCAGCCACGAGCTGCGCACCCCGCTCGCGTCCATCCGCGGGTACTCGGAGCTGTCGCTGCGCGCCCTGCGCCAGTCGGACCAGGAGGCGGAGCGGCCCGAGGTCATCGAGAGCACGACGTCGTCGCTGGAGCGCATCCAGGCCCAGTCGCTGCGCATGACCCGTCTCGTCGAGGACCTGCTGCTGCTCGCGCGTCTCGACGAGGGCCGGGAGCTGGTCTACGGAACCGTCGACCTCACCCAGCTGGCCCTCGAGGGTCTCTCGGACGCGCGGCCGACCGCGGTCGACCACCACTGGAACATCGACGTGCCCGACGAGCCCGTGACGATCGTGGGAGACGCCGGACGCATGCACCAGGTCGTCGCGAACCTGCTCGCCAACGCCCGCACCCACACGCCCGCCGGCACGACCGTCACTCTGAGCGTCGCTCAGGAGGGCGAGGATGCCGTGCTGCGCGTGCACGACGACGGCCCAGGGATCGACCCCGCCATCCGCGACGAGCTCTTCGCCCGCTTCGCCCGCGGAGACAGCTCGCGGGCTCGTCAGACCGGCGGCACCGGGCTGGGGCTCGCGATCGCGAAGGCCATCGTCGAGGGCCACCACGGCTTCATCACCGTGACCAGCGAGCCCGGTGACACGACCTTCACCGTCCGCATCCCCATGAACCCGGCGACGACCGGCGGCACCCCCGCGGCCTGACCCGACGGGTAGGCCGGATCAGTATCCGGCGAAGGCGTCGGTCGTGAGGCTCCGTGCTTTCTGCAGGGCGGGGGCGAGGTCGGCGATGAGCCGCGGCGGGCCGGAGATGAAGGCGTGACGCGCGGCCAGGTCGGCGACGGTGCGCTCGAGGGTCTCCGCATCCAGACGCGCGCCCTGCGCCCACGACCAGTGCGCCGGGAGGTCGGCGGGCTCATCACGGGTGAACACGACGGTGCGCACGCCGGTCGCTGCCAGCTCCTCGCGGAAGGCGAGCTCGGAGGCGTCGGAGGCGACGTACACGAGCACCACGTCGCGCTGCTGCCCGGTCGCCTGCAGCTGGCGCAATTGCGACACGAAGGGCGTCACCCCGATGCCGGCGGCGACCATGAGCACCGGCTGCTCCCCGCGGGGCAGGATGAAGTCGCCCCAGGTTCCGGTCACCGCGAAGGTCGCACCGGGCTCGGCCGCGGCGAGAGCACGCTTGTAGCTCGACGGATGCTTCTGGTCGCCGTTCTTGTAGGCGATGCGCAGCGTCGGCAGATCGGCCGGCGCCGACACGATGCTGAACTCCCGACGGGTTCCTCGGGCATCGGGTCGGTGATGCGGGACGTCGAGCTCGAGGTACTGTCCCGGCAGGAAACGCACCCGGCCCTTGGCGCGGAACGTCAGCTCCTGGGCGGTCGGGGTCACGAACTCGCGCCGTTCGAGCACCAGCCGCACCGAACCGCGCAGGGCGAAGGCGAACGCGACCAGGTTGCCGATCAGCAGGGCGCGCTCCTGACCGAGCGTGAAGAGACCGGCCACCGAGATCGGCCACCCCGCGAGCAGCCCGACGACGACAGCCACCACGAGCTGCTGCCGGCGGCGCGGCGGGAGGGTGAGCGGCTCCGACAGCATGAACGCTCCGAGGAACAGGAACGGCGACTGCAGCAGCGCGAACTGCAGAGCCGTCGCGATGTCGAAGGTGATGTCGAACTCCACGGCCTGCACGGCCTGCCGCACGACCGATGTGGCCACGGCGACGGCGAGGAACACCAGGACCACTCGGATCTTCTCGGTGCGCCACAGCACTGCGAGGCCCAGCACGGCCACGGGAATCGTGAGCACCGGCGTGCCGACCCACCACGACGACGACGTGCCCAGCCACTCGAAGGCGCCGAACGCTCCGAGGATCGAGACCACGGCGGCGCCGAACGCGGCAGGGTTGAAGATGTGACGCCCGCGCCAGGCGATCAGGTACTTCGAGACGCTCGCGACCGCACCGGCGAGCGCGAGACCGAGCAGCGCGCCGGCCTCGACGCCCGGTCGGAGCACGAACAGCAGGATGAGCGCCGTCACCAGCGACGACTCGATGCGCCAGGGCAGCCGGAGCATGCGCTGCGCCGCGGCGTCGACGGCGGAGATGACGACCGCGAGCACGAGGAACGATGCCACGAGCTCGAGCGGGGTGGGCGAGACGATCACGCCGAACAGCGAGAGCACGAAGGCGACGACCGCGAGAGCGACGAGCGCGAACAGCACGAGGCGGTACATCGACAGCGAGCCCAGCACCGCGAGGACCCGCTGACGTGCGGCGGCGAATGAGGTGATCACGTTTCCACTCTTCCCTAGTTCTGGGCTGCCGGGGACGACTCCCCCGCGGCGAGGAACAGCTCGGCCGGGCACTCGGGCGAGCGCTGCACGCGTCCGTCCGTACTCATCCGCACCCACTCGACGCCCCAGGCGGTCGCGATCTCGTCGCCGCCGTCGAAGAAGAGGGCCGTCGCCACCGCATCGGCCGTCATCGCCTCCGGTGCCCACGCCCAGGTCGCGGCCCAGGTGCGCACCGGGAGTCCGGTGCGGGCGTCGAGCACGTGATGCAGCCCGTTCCCCCACGCCCGTCGGTTGATCGCCGAGGCGCACAGTGCCTGATCCTGCACCTCGACGACCCCGATCGCCTTCGTCGGGTCGAACGGATGCTCCAGGCCGATGCGCACACCGGACCCGCGGACGCGGATGTCGCCGCCGGCGTCGACCACGAGATCTCCGGGCACGCCCGCCAAGACCGCCGTCACGAGGTCGACGAGGCGTCCTTTGCCGAGCGCGCCGACATCGAGCAGGGCCGGGGTGGATGCGGTGACCCCGGTGTCCGTCCAGGACAGGCCCTGCGCCCAGGTATCGGGAGCGCGCACCGGATCCCCTGCAGTCAGCGAATAGTCCGCGTCATATCCGAGCGCGTCGAGGCTGTCGGCGACGAGCGGATTGACGGCTCCCCCGGTCGCGGCGGAGAGCTCGCGATACGCGTCGAGCATGGGCCCGGCATCGGTGGAAGTCAGAGCGCCGCCCTCCCGACCGAGGCGCGAGACGTCCGAGTCCGAGCGGAACCGGGACCACTCGCGGTCGAAGCGCTCGATCTCCGCCGAGACCGCTGCCGTCGCGGATTCCGGAAGCGCGTCCGTCGTCTCGATCTCCCAGTGCGTTCCGATGGCCTCGAAGCGCCAGCTCGCCATGGGGAAGTCAGGCGCCTAGGAGGCGGCCTGCTCCTTGATCGACTCGACGGCCTTGTTGAACCCGCCGCTGGTGAGCGACGAGCCGGCCACGCGGCTGACGTTCAGGTCGTCGAGTGCCTTGCCATCGACCTCGTCGGCGATCCCGGCGATGAACTGCCCCTGGTACTGCTTGCTCTCGGGGGCCTGCGGGTCTCCCGTGACCTCGACGTCTGTCACGACGCCGTCGGCGAGCGTGAGGGTGACGGAGATCTCCTCGACCGTCTCCGGCGTCTGGTACGAGCCCTCGGCCGTGTAGGTGCCGTCGGCGTAGGTCCCCGTGGAATCGCCGCCGGACGACGAGGAGGAAGAACCGGCATCTGGCGTGCTGCCGGTGCTGTTCGGCGTCTCGGCGTCAGCGGTTCCGGAGCATCCGGCGAGGACGAAGAGTCCCGCGATCCCGAGGAGTGCGGTTCCCTTGCGGACAGAGGTCGGTACGGTCGTGCGGATCATTGTGGTCCTCCCGGCTCGGTGTCGGCCGACGCGCTCGTCGACCATTCGACCGTAGGCACGGCGGCTATGCGCGGGCTGTGCCGTGACGATGCGTTACGCGTCGCCGCCGAACATGCTCGTCACGGAGCCGTCCTCGAACACCTCGTGGATCGCGCGTGCGAGCAGCGGGGCGATCGGGAGGATGGTCAGGTTGTCCCAGCGACGCGATTCGGTGAGCGGGATCGTGTCGGTGATCACGACCTCGTCGATGGACGAGTCCTGCAGCCGCTCCGATGCCGGATCGCTGAAGATCGCGTGCGTCGCCGCCACGATGACGCGGTGGGCGCCGTTCGCCTTGAGCGCCTGGGCCGCCTTGACGATCGTGCCGCCGGTGTCGATCATGTCGTCGACGAGCAGGCAGGTGCGGCCGTCGACGGCACCCACGATCTCATGCACGGAGACCTGGTTGGCGACCTTCGGGTCGCGGCGCTTGTGGATGATCGCGAGCGGAGCGCCGAGGCTGTCCGACCACGTGTCGGCGACACGCACGCGGCCCATGTCCGGCGACACGACGGTGAGGATCTCCCGGTCGGCCGGCGACAGGGTGCGCTCGAAGTAGTCCAGGAGGACGGGCTTGGCGAACAGGTGGTCGACGGGACCGTCGAAGAACCCCTGGATCTGCGCCGCGTGCAGGTCGACGCTCATGACACGGTCGGCGCCTGCGGTCTTCAGCAGATCGGCGACGAGGCGGGCACTGATCGGCTCACGGCCGCGGCCCTTCTTGTCCTGACGCGAATACGGATAGTACGGCGCGACGACGGTGATGCGCTTGGCCGACGCGCGCTTGGCGGCGTCGATCATGATGAGCGTCTCCATGAGCCACTCGTTGACCGGTTCGCCGAACGTCTGGATGAGGAAGAGATCCACGCCGCGGATCGACACCTCGAAGCGGGCGTAGATCTCACCCGATGCGAACGTGCGGTGCTCCACCGGTGCGATCTCGGTGCCGAGCGCCTCGGCGACGGCTGCGGTGAGCTCGGGGTGCGAACGACCGCCGGCGACGACGAGCCGCTTCTTGGTCTTGGCGATGATCCCGGGGGCCACGCCGTTGTCGCGATCCAGATCGACCGTCTTCTTCTTGCGCGCCATGTCCGCCTATTCCGCCGAATTCTCGCGGGACGCAGCATCCGCCGCGCCCGTCCCTGCTCTGTTCTTCTCGACCCAGCCCTCGATGTTGCGCTGGGGCGCGACGCTCATGGCCAGAGCGCCGGCGGGGACGTCCTTGCGGACGACGGCGCCTGCACCGGTCTTCGCACCGGCTCCCAGCCTAACGGGCGCGACGAGCACCGTGTGCGACCCGGTGTGCACCTCGTCGCCGATCTCGGTGCGGTGCTTGTTCACGTCGTCGTAGTTGGCCGTGATCGTGCTCGCGCCGAGGTTCACGCCGCGCCCGATCGTGGCGTCGCCCACGTACGAGAGGTGGGGCACCTTGCTGCCTGCGCCGATCTCGGCGTTCTTGGTCTCGACGTAGGCGCCGATCTTGCCCTTGGCGCCCAGGACCGTGCCGGGGCGGAGGAACGAGAACGGGCCCACCGTCGCCTCGGCGCCGATCACGGCGAGAGTGGCGTCGGTGCGGCGGACGATCGCATCCTCGCCGACCTCGCAGTCGACCAGAGTCGTGTCCGGACCGATGACGGCGCCGGAGGCGATCGCCGTGGCCCGCAGGATCTGCGTGTTCGGGAGGATCGTGACGTCGGGCGCGAGCGTCGCGTCGTCATCGATCCAGGTGGTGGTCGGGTCGATCACGGTGACACCCTCGAGCTGCCAGCGGCGCACGATGCGCTGGTTGAGCAGACGACCGACCTCGGCCAGCTGAGCACGGTCGTTGACGCCGAAGGTGACCGAGATGTCGGAGACGACCGACGCCGCCACCCTGTCGCCGTCGCGGCGCAGCAGGCCGGGGACGTCGGTCAGGTACATCTCGCCCTGAGCGTTGTCGACGCCGACCCTGGGCAGGTAGTCCCGAAGCGTCGCAGCACGGAACACATACATCCCGGCGTTGATCTCGCGCACGGCTGCCTCTTCGGCGTTGGCGTCCTTCTGCTCCACGATGCGATCGACGCCGCCGTCGGCATCGCGCACGACGCGTCCGTAGCCGGTCGGATCGTCGACCAGGGCCGTCATCAGCGTGGCCGGAGCACCCGAGGCGCGGTGCTCCGCGAGGAAGGCGGAGAGGGTGTCGGCATCGGCCAGCGGGCAGTCGCCCGAGAGCACGAGCACGTCGCCGTCGAAGTCGGCGGGGAGAGCGTCCACGGCCACCTGCACCGCACGTCCGGTTCCGGGGATGTCGTCCTGGTCGACGAACACCGCATCCGGGTAGTCGGCCTGGAGAGCTGCGACAACCTGGTCGCGCTCGTGCCGCACGACCACCTCGACGTGCGCGGCCTGGAGCCGCCCCGCCGTGGTGAGGACGTGACCCACCAGCGGACGACCGCTGATCGGGTGCAGCACCTTCGGCAGGCGCGACTTCATGCGGGTGCCCTGGCCTGCGGCGAGGACGATGATGGCGAGATTGTTCCCAGTCATGCTCCGCCGCCAGGACTCGAACCTAGACCTAACAGCTCCAAAGGCTGTCGTGCTGCCATTACACCACGGCGGACCGCGCCGCCCCGAGGACGCCGCGGGGACAAGTCTGCCATGCTCCGACCCCGGATCCGCTGACACCACCGCTCGTCATCCGTCGGAAACACGGCTCTGGGATGCTGACGAGATGAGCATCGTGATCGAGCGGGTGGAGACCGCGAGCCCCGCCCTCGCCGAGTTCCTGGTCGCCCATCACGCGGAGATGGAGCACACGGCACCGGCGGAGAGTCGTCACGCCCTGGTGTTCGAGCGACTGCTCGCCCCCGGTGTGCGGCTGTTCGCCGGTCACCTCGACGGCCGCCCCGTGTCCACCGGAGCGCTGGTAGCGGTCGAGGACGCACACGAGGAGATCAAGTCCATGCGCACTGACCCCGCTCTGCGCGGACGCGGCCTCGGACGCACGATGCTCGGCTTCCTCCTGGCGGATGCCGAGGCCCGCGGCATCCGCCGGATCTCCCTGGAGACCGGGAGCGTCGACTTCTTCGCCCCGGCACGAGCCCTGTACCACGCGGTCGGCTTCCGTGAATGCGGACCGTTCGGCGGCTACACCGCCGACCCGTACAGCACCTTCATGACGCTCGATCTGCCCCCGCGTCCGTGATCGCCGACCCGCACACGCGATAATGGGCGGATGAGCGAGGCGGATGAGGTCGACCGGATCGTGGGCGCGTGGAACACCCAGCGCCCCGACCTCGACTTCTCGCCCCTCGAGGTCCTCTCCCGGATGGATCGTCTGTCGCGACACCTCGACCGCGCCCGCCGTGATGTGTTCCGTCGCAGCGATCTGGAGCACTGGGAGTGGGATGTGCTGTCGGCGCTGCGCAGGGCCGGCACGCCGTTCCAGCTCTCCCCCAAGCAACTGCTGCAGCAGACACTGGTGTCCAGCGGCACCATGACCAACCGGATCGACCGTCTCGTCGGACGGCGCTTCGTGCGTCGCGAGGCAGACCCCGGTGACGGCCGCAGTGTGCTGGTGACGCTCACCGACGACGGCCGCATCCGTGTGGATGCCGCCATCACGCGTCTGGTCGACGTGGAGGCGGATCTGCTGCAGGCCCTCTCCCGCTCGGACCGGGATCGCCTCGCGGGACTGCTGCGCAAGCTGAGCCTGAGCTTCGACTCGTGACCGGCCGCATCTGATGGGCATGCCCTCCCCCCTCCCTGTGCGCGACGGCGTGGGAGCCACTCGACTGCACGTGCCGCTGACCGGGCCGTGGCCCACCGCCGCGGCCTACATGGTCGAGCGCTTCTTCCACCTGGATCCCGAGCGTCTGCTCGCGCGGTTCGACCGCGGCGAGATCGTGCGGGCCGACGGCTCCCCCGTCCCTCGCGACGCCCCGCTGGGCAGCGTCGAGTTCGTCTGGTACTACCGCGAACCCGCTGTCGAGACGCGGATCCCCTTCGAGATCGAGGTCCTGCACCAGGACGAGCACCTCGTGGTCGTCGACAAGCCGCATTTCCTGCCGACGACTCCCGGCGGCAAGTTCCTGCAGAACTCGGCGCTGGTGCGCTTACGCAATCTCCTCGACAATCCCGACCTGGCGCCGATCCACCGCCTGGACCGTGCGACCGCCGGGCTGCTGATGTTCTCGACGCGGCCGGCGACCCGCGGTGCCTACCAGCTGATGTTCGAGAACCGGCACGTGCAGAAGGTCTACGAGGCGGTCTCCGCACTCCCCGAGGGCGGCGGGCTGCCCTCGTTCCCCCTCGTGTATCGCAACCACATCGAGAAGCCGCGGGCCCAGGTGCGGGTGCAGGTCGACGACTCCAGGGAACCGAACGCCGAGACGCTGATCGCGCTGATCAGCAGCGACGATCGCGTGGTGCACACCCTGCTCAGACCGCACAGCGGAAAGATGCACCAGCTGCGCGTGCACCTCGCGGCCCTCGGCATCGGCATCCTCAACGACAGGTTCTACCCCGAGCTGCTCGATGACCTGCCCGACGACTTCGACCGCCCCCTGCAACTGCTCGCGCGGGAGCTGCGGTTCGTCGACCCGCTGAGCGGCGAGGAGCGGGTGTTCACCACGCGGCGCACGCTGCAGCACGCGCCCCCCGGCGAAGATCCCGTCGGCGAAGATCCCGTCAGCGGCGCATGACTTTGCGCGCCAGGCGCGTTCCGAGCGTCTGGGCCACGTGCACGAAGACGACGATGAGCAGCACGGCCGCCCACATCACCACGGGCTCGAACTGACGACGGCCGTACGTCAACGCGAAATTGCCGAGTCCGCCGGCGCCGATGTACCCGGCCATTGCGGTCATGTCGATGAGCGCGACGATGACGAAAGTGTATCCGAGGATGAGCGGGCCCAGTGCCTCCGGGATCACGACGGTGAAGAGCGTGCGCCAAGGGCCCGCTCCCATGGCGCGGGCAGCTTCGATCACTCCGGGCGACACCCCGACGAGGTGCTGCTCGACGATACGACCGATCGCGAACATCGATGCCACGACCAGCGCGACGATCGCGGCGTTCGTGCCGATGCCAGTGCCCACGATGAAGCGTGAGAACGGGATCAGCACCGTGATCAGGATCACGAACGGGATGGGGCGGAAGAAGTTGATGAAGAGATTCAGCACCGCGGAGACAGCGCGGTTCTGCAGCATCCCTCCCGGCCGAGTGAGGTACAGACCGACGCCGATCAGACCACCCAGCAGGCCGCCCAGCACCAGCGTGAGAGAGACCATGTAGAGAGTCTCGACAGCAGCCGTCCAGAACTCCGGCCCCAGCTCGATGAGACGATCCATCAGCGCACCTCCTCGCTGTCGATGTCGGACACGTCGACATGTTGGGCGATGCTCGCGAGCGTCCGCTCGATGACTCCGTCCTCGCCGCGGATCGCGAGAGTGAGGTGCCCGAAGGCCCGCCCGCGGATGTCGTTGATTCCCCCGAACACGAGCTCGAACTCCAGTCCCGCATCGGCGAGCTGAAGAAAGACCTGCGCCTGGGACGGACCGCCGTCGCGGAACGAGAACGTCACGAGGCGTCCATCGTGGCGCTCGCGGAGCACAGCACGTTCGGACGGAGACGGTACCCCCTTCACGACCGTGCCGACGAAGCGTTGCGACGCCGCGTGTTGCGGGTTGGAGAAGACCTCGAACACGTCGCCTTGCTCGATGACGCGACCGCGGTCCATGACGGCGACCTTCGTCGCGATCGTCTGGATGACGTCCATCTCATGCGTGATGACGACGATCGTCACGCCCTGTTCCTCGTTGACCTTCTTGAGCAGCGACAACACCTCGTGCGTGGTCTCCGGGTCGAGCGCGCTGGTCGCCTCGTCTGCGAGGAGGATCGCCGGCCTCGTGGCGAGGGCGCGGGCGATGCCGACGCGCTGCTTCTGACCGCCGGAGAGCTGCTCGGGGTACGACCGCGCCTTGTCACTCAAACCCACGAAGGAGAGCAGCTCGGCGACTCGCGCCTCGATGTCGGGCTTCGACCATCCGGCGAGCTTGAGCGGGTACCCGACGTTCGCCCGCACGCTCTTCGAAGAGAAGAGATTGAACTGCTGGAAGATCATTCCGATTCCGCTGCGCACGCGGCGCAGCTCCCGCTCCGTGAGAGCGGTGATCTCCACATCGTCGACGGTGATACGCCCCTCGGAGGCAGGCTCCAACGCGTTGATGAGACGCACGAGGGTCGACTTGCCGGCCCCCGAATAGCCGATGATGCCGTAGACGTCACCCTGATCGATCTGCAGCGTGACGTCGTCGACCGCCGTGATCTGCTCGTCGGCCGCCGCCGGGGATGGGTATTTCTTCGACACATTCTCGAGGGAGACGATCGGCATGGGGTGCTCCGGTCTTGAGAGGGGAGAAGGGCGTGGTCGACCTGAAGATGCGGAATCGGGCGACGCGCATGCGTCGCCCGATTCTCTCAGGTCACGTTGATCAGCCGTTGGCGGCAACGTCCTTCCGGACATCCTTGAGCAGCGATGCAAGCTCGTCGGCTGGAGTCTGAAGCGTCACGCCGGTGCCGCCCGACGACTTCGCCAGGCCTTCCTGCACGCCCTTGTCGGTCTGGAAGATCTCCACCAGCTTGAGGTAGGTCTTGTTGTCGACGTCTTCAGCGCGCGACGCGAAGATGTTCACATACTGCAGCGCGCTCGGGTCCTTGGGGTCGTCGGTGAAAAGCGCGTCATCGAACGAAAGCCCTGCGTCCTCCACGAAGTCGTTGTTGATGACGGCCGCTGCGACATCGGGCAGGGCTTCAGGGGTGAGGGCCGCTTCCAGCGCTGTGACCTTGACCTTGGACTTGCTCTCATCGACGTCAGCGAGATCCGAGAACGCGGTACCGCCGTCCTTCAGATCGACGAGCCCCGCGGCCTGCAGCACCAGCAGCGCCCTGGCCTGGTTCGAGGCGTCATCGGGCACAGCGACGGTCTCTCCTTCTGGGATGTCCTTCACGGAGTCGTACTTCGTCGAGTAGAGGCCCAGCGGGTAGATCTGCGTCGAACCGATCGCGGCAAGGTCATCGCCCGACGCCTCGTTGTACTGCGCCAGATACACGATGTGCTGGAACTGGTTGAGGTCCACCTCGCCCTCGCTCAGCGCGGGGTTCGGAAGCTCGTACGAACCGAAATCGACGAGCTCGACGGT
The DNA here is from genome assembly GCF_000340625.1 of Microbacterium sp. UCD-TDU. NCBI lineage: Bacteria > Bacillati > Actinomycetota > Actinomycetes > Micrococcales > Microbacteriaceae > Microbacterium > Microbacterium sp. UCD-TDU. Next base: position 410,060 of record NZ_AOSO01000005.1, on the reverse strand, counting down.
GATGCCCTCCGCCGCAGCCGCATCCACGAACGCGGGCCACTGCGGATCGCTCTCGCCGACGACGCCGATCTTGACGACCTCGTTCTCCGACGATCCCTCACTGCCGGATCCGGCATCGGACGACCCCGTGGCGCACCCGGTGAGTGCGACGAAGAGCGGGACCGCGGCGAGCGCGGCCAGGATGGAAGTGGTGCGGCGTGACATGTGAAGGAGTTCCTCTCTTGGGGGGACTCGAATACGTTAGGCAGGCCGCGCGACGCACGCGGAATCGAGTGTCACACGGCGTCACAGCGGGCGCGAGGAGCGCGGTGCGCGCAACGCCAGCTTTCCCACGTAATGGCCTCGCAGCGCCCGGTGCGCCGTCACGATGTCATCAGCTTCGAACACCTGCGCCACGTGCGGGGCGATGAGACTGGACTCGATGACCTCGTTCAGACGCTGCAGCGCCTCCCGGCTGCGGTCGCCGTCGTAGAACGACACGCGTTCGACGAGGTCGGCCGACGGCGGCGGATTCACGCCGTGCGCCCACGCGATGCGCCCCGTCGATGCCACCCCGCGCAGCGCATCCTCGGCCGCCCGACCTCCGGCGGTGACGAGTGCGCCGTCGAGGCCATCCGGAGCGAAGCTCTCGATGGCCGCCAGCACGTCGTCCCGCCTACCGTCGACGGCGGCATGGGCACCGAGGCCTCCGGCCAGCGATACCCCGTCCCGTCCTGAGGCCACCGCGAGGACCCGGAGCCCGCGATGCTTGGCAAGCTGCACGGCGAGATGCCCGATCCCCCCGCTCGCACCGAAGATCATCACCGCGTCGCCGGGTCTGGCATCGATCACGTCGAGTCCGCTAGCGGCGGTCAGTGCATCCCAGGCGAGAACACCCGCCTGCTCGTTCGTGAGGCGTTCGGGTACGAGTGCGACGTGTTCCTCATCGACCACGGCGTACTCGGCATAGAACCCCCCTCTCGGCACGGGCATCGACGCCGCGTAGACGCGGTCTCCCCGCGTGAAGCGCGTGACCTCGGCGCCGACATCCTCGACGATTCCCGCACCTTCCCATCCGAGGATGTAGGGGAACGCCGAGGGGACGCCGAAGGACCCTTCGAAGTGGCCTTCGCGCTCGACCCGATCCCAGGACCCGACGCCGGCGACATCGACGCGGATGAGCACGTCGCTTTCCCCCACCGTCGGAGTCGGAACGGAACGCCCGCGCAGCTCGGATTCATCGCCGAACCGGTCGAGAACGATGGCTCTCATGGTCGTGGACATCGCACTCCTCGTCTTCCTCGGCGGGGTTCGCCGATCGTCGTACCGGGGCTCGCTGCCGCCGACGTTCAGTCGTACTCCTCGATCCCCTGCAGGCGCACCTGCTCGAGGTCGAGGCGGGCTGAGATGCGGCGCACGACGATGTCATCGACGGTGCCGGAGCCGCGCAGCCCCAGCAGCACCTCGCGCTTGCGGTCGATGAGGGCGAGCTTGAGTCTCGTGTGCTCGTCGTGGCGGATCAGCGGCGAGCGCTGGGCGAGATCGACGTCCGCCGAAGTGGCGATGATCTGCAGCACCCCGCCGTCGGTGGCGTCGGCCGCCGCGATCTGCGCGGTGCCGCCGTCGGAGTCCTGATCCGCTCCTGGGGCGACGGGGCGGGTCGGTCCCGCGGTTCCGGCGCCGAGCGGGTCGGGTTCGCCGAGCATCTCGTCGAGCGCATCGGCCTCCGCGTCGACCAGAGCCTGCTCGCGGGCCAGGGCACGGGCGTTCGCGACCTCGAGCATGCGATACCCCTCGGACCGCACGTGGTCGAGCACCTCCTGCCCGACGCCGTGCTCGGAGGCGAGGTCGTCGAGAGCGGCGAGCGCCGCCCCGGAGATCGCCCGCTCCGCGAGCTCGTACTCCTCGTCCTCGACATGATCGACGGGGAACCGCGCCCACCGCACGATGGCGGGCAGGAGCGGACCCTGCACGAGCAGACTCAGGAGGATGACACCGGCGGTGACGAACACGATCTCATCGCGTCCGTTTACGGCCCCGCCCTCGGTGACGGCAGCGGGGACCGACAGCGCGATCGCGAGTGACACGGCACCGCGCATGCCGGCGACCGTGGAGACGACTCTGGCCCGTGCCCGAGCGCCGGGAGCCGGACGAAGGCCGGCCGGACGCTGGACGAGCACGTTGAGCAGTTGGAACAGATAGCGCACGACCAGCAGCGTCACCCACACCGCGAGGGTGAGGAGCACGAGGCGCCCGATCGCCGCCGCCGAGATCTCGTGCACGACGTACTGCACCTCGAGGCCGATCAGCACGAACAGGGCGCCGTTGAGCAGGAAGACGCCGAACGGCCAGGCCGCATCCGCCTGCCGTCGCGACGAGGCGGTCGTGACACGAGGCGCCACGTAGGCGACGATGAGTCCGGCCACGACGACCGCGAGCACACCGGAGGCATGCACCATCTCCGCGACGAGGAACGCCGTGAACGGGATCAGCAGCAGAGCGACGTTGATCACGATCGTCGACGATGTGCGCCGCAGCAGCAGATAGCCGAGGCCGGCGACCACGACGCCCCCGGCGATGCCGCCGACATACGACAGCAGCACGTCGAGCGTGACCGACAACGGGGTGATCTGACCGCCGAGGGCGAGCGACACCGCGATCGCGTAGAGCACCAGGGCCGTGCCGTCGTTGGTCAGGCTCTCGGCCTTGAGCTTCATGAACATGCGGCGCGGCAGCAGGCGCCCGAGGGCGGCGACGGCCGTGGCATCGGGGGGAGCCACCGCAGCCCCGAGGATGAGGGCGATCTCCCACGGCATCCCGAACAGCACCCCGATGCCGGCGACCGCGAACGCCGAGGCGACCACGAGCACGGTGCTCATCGGGAGGATGTAGCGGAAGTCCCGCCGGATCGACCGGAGTGACGTGGTGAGACTCTCCCAGAAGAGCATCACCGGCAGGAACAGCAGCAGCACCGTCTCGGGCGGCAGCTGCACCTCGCGCAGCTGCGGCACGAAGCCCAGCAGCAGCCCGAAGATGACCAGGACGAGGGGCAGCGCGAGACGCACGCGCGGGGCGATAAGGGTTCCGACGAGAATCGTGAGTCCGAGCAGGACTGTTACTTCGAGGCCTTCCATCCCTACCTCCCAACAGCGTTGGGAGAAGGATATTCCTCCGTCAGCCGATCTCCTCGGTGAGTTCGAACCAGCGCAGCTCCAGCTCCTCGATCTCGGCCTGCTGCTCGCTGATCTTCTTCATCCGCTCGCCGAGACCCTCGTAGTCGGACTGGTCGTGGTCGGCCAGCGCGGTCTTGGCGGCGTTCACCTGCTGCGTGAGCTTCTGGATGCGTCGCTCGAGGGCGGACACCTCCTTCTGCGCCGTGCGCAGGGCCGCACCGTCGAGCCCCGTGGCGGTCGCCGTCGCCGTCGCCGTCGCGGCGGCCGTCGCGGTCTGTTTCGACCCCGTGGAGGCCTGAAGGTGGCGCAACCGCAGGTACTCGTCGACCCCGCCGGGCAGGTGGCGCAGGTGACCGTCGAGGATCGCGTACTGCTGGTCGGTGACGCGCTCCAGGAAGTACCGGTCGTGGCTGACGACGAGGAGCGTGCCTGACCAGGAGTCGAGAAGATCCTCGATCGCGGCGAGCATGTCGGTGTCGAGGTCGTTGGTCGGCTCGTCGAGGATCAGCACGTTCGGCTGGTCGAGCAGCACGAGCAGCAGCTGCAGACGGCGCTGCTGGCCACCCGAGAGGTCCTTGACCGGAGTGGAGAGCTGGGCGGAGTCGAACCCGAGCCGTTCGAGCAGCTGCCCAGGAGTGAGATCCTGCGCCTTGGAACCGGCCCCCATCGTGTACGAGGTGCGAAGGCCCGAGATGATCACGCGCACCGGGTCGTTCCAGTGCTGGGTGAGCTCGTCGAGCCGCTGCGTGAGGGTCTGCACCTTCACGGTCGTGCCGCGCTTGACGCGGCCGACCGTCGGCTCCACGGTGCCGGAGATGAGTCCGAGCAGCGTGGACTTTCCGGCACCGTTCACGCCGAGGATGCCGGTGCGCTCGCCCGGCGCGATGCGCCACTCGATGTCGCGCAGCACGACCTTCTCGCCGCCGTCCGCCGTCGGGTAGGTCACACCGACGTCGAGGAGATCGACCACGTCCTTGCCGAGCCGCGAGACGGCCAGCGACTGCAGCGAGACCTTGTCGCGGATCTCGGGCACGTCGGCGATGAGCTCGTTGGCCGCGTCGATGCGGAACTTGGGCTTCGCCGTGCGGGCGGGAGCGCCGCGGCGGAGCCATGCGAGCTCCTTCTTGGCGAGGTTCTGACGCTTCGCCTCGGTCGCGGCCGCCATGCGATCGCGCTCGACGCGCTGCAGGATGTACGCCGCGTAGCCGCCTTCGAAGGGTTCGACGATGCGATCGTGCACCTCCCAGGTCTCGGTGCTGATCTCGTCGAGGAACCACCGGTCGTGGGTCACGACCATGAGGGCCCCCGAGTTCGGCGACCAGCGCTTCTTGAGGTGCCCGGCGAGCCAGGTGATCGCCTCGACGTCGAGGTGGTTGGTGGGCTCGTCGAGCGCGATGACGTCCCAGTCCCCGGTGAGGAGCTTCGCGAGCGAGACCCGGCGCCGCTGCCCACCGCTGAGGGATCCGATCTCCGCGTCCCACGGCAGGTCGGTGAGCAGTCCTTCGATGACGTCGCGCACGCGCGCGTCACCCGCCCACTCGTACTCCGGGGTGTCACCGACCACCGCTGCGCTGATCGTGAGATCGTCCGGCAGGTTGTCGGCCTGATCGAGCACGCCGATCCGCGTGCCTCCGCGCACGGTGACGCGGCCGGAGTTCGGCTCCTTGATGCCGGCCAGCATGCCGAGGAGGCTCGACTTGCCGTCGCCGTTGCGGCCGACGATGCCGATGCGGTCGCCCTCCTCGATGCCGAGGGTCACGGAGTCGAAGACGACCCTGGTCGGATATTCGAGGTGGAGCGCCTCAGCGCCGAGAAGATGTGCCATGTTCCTTCCAGGGTAGCCGCGTGCGGGGATCCGGCCCGCCGTCGCCCGGCAGGGTGACCTCCGACCGACGTCGCCCGATCTAGGATCGACGGGTGCCAAGGAATCGACGGGTGTTCTCGCTCATGCTCGACAATCGCAAGGCGAAGCTGATGGAGTCGAAGAGGCGACCCGGTCGCTTCGAGCTCAGCGTCGATGGGATTCCGCAGTCCGTCGTCTCGATGACCGAGCCCACCTCACTCGAATACGCCTACATCCAGCACATCGCCAGAGCGATCGATGCCGCGGCCGAACCCGGTGCACCGCTGTTCACCGTGCATCTGGGGGCCGGAGCACTCACGCTCGCACGTTACGTCGAGGCCACGCGTCCCGGATCGCCTCAGCTCGCGGTCGAGTTCGAGCCCGCTCTCTATGCCGCGGTGATCGCGGCGCTGCCCCTGCCCCCCGGTGCTGATCTGCGAGTCATCTTCGGCGATGCGCGAGCGGTCGCCGACGCGGACCTTCTGGACGGGAAGCGACCGTCGGCGCCGCCATCCCCATCCTCGGCGCTCGTCGCGGCGGCATCCGGCAGCACCGCGGTCGACACCGATTGGGTGGATGCGCGCTTCACCGTCGTCGATCTGTGGGATGCCGCGGTCATCCGGCATCGCGTGGCCAGCCAGGAGTTCTACCGCCGCGTCGCCGCGCGCTCCGCAGCAGGGGGAATCGTGGCGGTGAACCTGCTCGACGGGCACCCGTTCGAGTACTCACGACGACAGGCGGCCACGCTGAGCTCCGTGTTCGAACACATCGCGGTCGTTCTCGATGCAGAACCGGAAGATGACGAAGGGCCACTCGGCAACGTCGTCATCTTCGCCAGCGATGAGCCGCTGGACGTCGTGACGGACCCCGACCTCCTGGGCTCACCGCGACCGCACATGCTCCACGACGATTCCCTGACGTCATGGATCGCCGAAGCGCGCATCATGACCGACGCCGACGGCACGGACTCCCCCGACCCCGACGACCCGATCTGGGACTAGGGCGAGAAGGATTCCCTCAGCTCGCCTCCGCTGACGCACCGTCCGTGACGGCGGGGGCTGTGACCGACCCCGCCGTGCGCAGGAAGACGATGATCCAGCTGAAGATCAGCACGGCCGCGATCAACTCGACCGCGGTGAGGTTGTAGTAGCCGACCGCGAAGAAGGCGGCGAGCAGGACGATCACCAGCACGTAGATCCATCCGAAGGCCACGAACACGCGAGGGATGGTCGGCAGGAACCACGGCAGTCCGACCACGACGATCCCGAACACGACGGCCATGCCCGTCGCGACGGTGTTGTGCAGGAGGAAGAACTCGTCCACGGGGAAGATGCCGACGCACGCGAGGAAGATCCCCATCAGGATCAGACCGCCGCGGACCATGAAACGCCCACGACGCTCGTCGGCGCTCTCGGCCGGGAGCCCCGCTGTCGCGTACCGGGAGATCGTCGTGATCATGACACCGGCGATGACGAGCGTCACGTTGAAGGCGACCGATGCGCTGTTCGTGCTCATCCCCAGGGCCGAGAGGTTGTCGCGCCACCAGTGCACGTCACTGGATGCGAGCATGCTGGCGAATGCGCCGACCACGAGGAACACCGCGAGCACCAGCGACAGCACCATCGGGGTGAGGGCGACGGCGCTGAGGAACGAGACGTATCCGGTCAGTGCGAAGGCGACCGCCACCAGGATCGCGCCGGGGAACGGGAACACCGGAGCGTCGGTGAAGCTCCGTTCGAGGAGCTCCGCGATGCCGAGCCAGCCCAGATACGCGATCGCCGCGTGGGCGAAGGCGATGGCGGTGAGGTCGTACCATCGCAGCCGATCCCCCGGCACGCTGAATCCGTCGCGTGCCTGCTGCGGGTTCGGCTGCGCCGGTCGCACCGCGACGCGTCCGAGGGCGAAGGCGATCACCGCGGTGATCGCGCCACCGTATGCGGCGAAGACCCCGATCGACCCGCTGCCGCTGATCGCCAGCTCGTGGCCCCAGAAGACCGGGAGTCCGATCACGAAGCCCGCCACGAAGAAGCCGGCACCGACGATCAGCGCTGTCGCCTCGAAGACGGCCTCCGCCGTCTCCGGACCGCGCACCTGACGCAGCACCTGCATGACCCTGCTCGCGAGCGCGTTCATCGTCGTCCTTCCCGACCACATCATAGGAGCGGAGCACTTCGGCCGCAGCCGGTGGTAGCATCACGGAACGGATCGTATACAACGTCGTCGTTCCACCACCCGAGGTGATCAGTCATGAACGGTGCACCCGCTGCTCCTGCCGAATCGGTATCGACTCTCGTCGCGCGCAACATCAGTGATTTCCGCGCCGCGGTCTCCGAGTCGTTCGTCCCGCTGCAGGTCTCCACGGCAGGGCCCGACCACTTCCGCGGCGTCATCCGCGGCGCGTCGGTCGATGAGGTCCATGTGACAGAGGTGCGCGCCACCTCGCACGTCGTGGAGCGCACGCCCGAGCTGATCGCCCGCAGCGACCGGTCGTACTTCAAGCTCAGCCTGATGCTCGCCGGCACCGGTCTGCTCATCCAGGACGACCGGGAAGCCGTGCTCCAGGCGGGTGATCTCGCCGTGTACGACACCGATCGTCCCTACTCGCTCGTCTTCGACGAGGGGTTCCGCACGATGGTCGTGATGTTCCCGAAGCACCTCATCAGCCTGCCCCCCGACGTCGTCGGCCAGCTCACCGCCGTGCGCATCTCCGGCCAGGAGGGCCTGGGCGGCATGGTGGTGCCGTACCTGACGCAGCTCGCCGGCAACCTCGACCAACTCGCCGGCACCACGGGAGCCCGCCTGGCCCACAGCGCCCTCGACCTCGTCTCCACGGTCTTCACGCGCGAGCTCGGCCTCGACGGCGTCTCGGCAGATCCGCACCGGGCCCTCGTGCAGCGCATCCGCTCCTACATCGACCGCAATCTGGCGTCGACCGACCTCGGTCCCGCCACGATCGCCTCGGCCCACTTCATCTCCACCCGCCATCTGCACGGGCTGTTCCAGGAGCAGGGCGTCACGGTGTCGACGTGGATCCGCACGCGTCGCCTCGAGCAGTGCCGGCGCGACCTGCTCGACCCCATGCTCGCGGACCGGCCCGTCGCCGCGATCGCCGCCCGCTGGGGCTTCGTCGACGCCGCGCACTTCAGCCGCGCATTCAAGTCGGCGTTCGGCATCTCCCCCAGCGAGTACCGCGCGGCGCACTGAGTCGCCGCGCGCCGAGAGCCACCGCTTGCCCGGTACGGCACGCCGGTTGACTCTCGGCGCGCGATGGGTGCCGCGATCTTGAGCGCCGGGCGGCGCCGGACGGAGCATGAGGCAAGCGCATCGCGACGACGCGGTGCCCGGGGCGAAGAGGCCCTGCCGCGTGCGACGTCTGGACCCGCATGACCGACATCACGACCGACCCGGCCCTCGACGAATGGCGCACCTACGACGAGTTCGCCGCCGGAATCGACACCTTCCGCCTGCCGAGCATCCTGCTGGCCGGAACGTCGCTGACCCTCACGCTCGACGACGGCGGTACCCTCGCGCTCCGCTTCGACGAGGACGCCGTGACGTGGGAGGGCCTCGGCACCTCCGGCCGGGACCCCTACGACGCCGTCCGCGTGCGCGACGACGTGGTGTTCGTCAACATCCCGTTCGAGAGCCGTGAACGCGAGGCGCTCACCCTCGTGGTCTCCTCCACCACGAATCGCGCGACCGTCATCCGCTCACGCATCGCGGCAGAGGCCGTGGAGGGCACACCGCAGGTCGGCCAGGACTTCTGGGCGGCGACGACGGATGCGGGGCCGGTCACCGGCGAGGTCCCCGGTCCCAGCCGCGATCTGATCGGCAAGCGCAACATCTACCGCTACAGCCCGCACCACCTGTACGAGCACGTGTACGTGTCGAGCCAACGCTACGCGTGGCAGTGCCTCGAGGGCGTGCAGCGCGGTCACGGCGACATGGACCTGTCGACGGTGTGGAAGTTCGCCGACGGACTGTATCTGTTCTGCTTCCGCGAGTTCCGCATCGCGGTCGCGAGCGTCTGGCTGCACGACCTCGGCTACCAGCTGATGACGACAGGGATCTTCCTCGGACTCAACGGCGACGGCGATTCCGAGCACTCGCGGGCCGGCGGCCACATCTATCCGCTCGGGTCCGTCGCCTACCCCGACGCACAACCCGTCTGACCGACGACGAGAAGAGGACACACCATGGGCAACGCCGACATCATCCGCGAGCACTACGCGGCGAGCGACCGCGGCGACCTCGACGGGATGCTCGCGCCGTTCGCGCCCGACGTGCGGTGGACCGAAGCCGCTGGCTTCCCCTACGCGGGGACGTACATCGGTCCCGATGCCGTCGCCGCGAACGTCTTCCGACGGATCCAGGAGGACTGGGATGACTACACCGTGGCGATCGACGAGGTCATCGACGCGGGCGACGTGGTCGTGGGAATCGGCACCTACTCCGGCACGTTCCGGCGCACCGGGCGGTTCTTCACCGCGCGGGTCGCCCATGTCTGGCGCCTGACCGACGGCGAGGTCGTCGCATTCGAGCAGTTCACCGACACCGAGCTCGTGGCTCGCGCCCTGCGCGACTGAGTCCCTCACCTCCAGCACCACCCGAACGCACAGCACCACCCGAACACACAGCACCACCCGAACACGAGAGGCAGGAATCACATGAACAAGCGAGTATCCGGCACCGCGGCACTCATCGCCGTGGCAGCCCTCGCCCTCGCCGGCTGCGCCGGTGGAGACGGCGGATCCGGCGGAGGCGAAGGCGCCCCGATCGTGGTCGGGTCCATCAACACGATCAGTGGACCGGCGACGTTCCCCGAGGCCTCGCAGGCCGCGGCAGCCGTCTTCGACGCCTTCAACGACGCCGGCGGACTCGACGGGCGCAAGATCGACTACAAGACCCTCGACGACAAGGGTGACCCGGCGACGGCGACGGCGTCGGCCCGGGAGCTGGTGGGCAGCGACGGCGCCGTGGCCCTGGTCGGCTCCGCGAGTCTGATCGAGTGCGAGATCAACGCCAAGTACTACGAGCAGGAGAGCATCCTCTCGATGCCCGGAATCGGCGTGGACACGGGGTGCTTCGACAGCGAGAACATCTCGCCCGCCAATGTCGGCCCCTTCAACGACATGACCCTCACACTGCAGTACGGGTCGGAGGTGCTCGGGCTCGACGACATCTGCATCCTGCTCGAGATCGCCGGCTCCACCCGTCCGACCTACCAGGCCGCGATCGACAAGTGGTCCGAGATCACCGGCAAGGAGCCGAAGTACGTCGACGACACGGTCCCGTACGGCGCATCCGACTACACCCCCTACATCGTCAAGGCGCGCGAGGCCGGCTGCAAGGCCCTCGCGATCAACCCGGTCGAGCCCGACGCGATCGGACAGGTCAAAGCCGCCAACGCACAGGGCTGGGACGACGTGACCTGGCTGTACCTGACGAGCGTCTACAGCGAGAACTTCGCCGAGGCGATCGATGACGCGGGCGCCGGTATCTACGTGCCCGCCGAGTTCTACCCGTTCACCGACGACAGCGAGATCAACGCCGACTGGCGCACGCTGATGGAGGACAACGACATCCCGCTCACCTCGTTCAGCCAGGGCGGCTACCTCGCGGCGACCTACTTCATCGAGGTGCTGAAGGGCATCGACGGCGACATCACCCGCGAGAGCGTGTCGGCGGCGCTGAAGAGCATGGAGCCCATCGAGAACCCGATGGTCGGCACGCCCTACGCGTTCGGCACGCAGAACACCGCGGGCTGGCCGATCATCCTCAAGTCCGGCACCCACGCCTGGGAGCAGGTCGCCGACGACTGGCTCCGCATCGGCGAGTAACCCCACAGACCGCCTGCCGCCGGGCGCATTACCGGCGGCAGGCCCTTCCCCCTCCCCCACGGAACAGAAAGGACGCCCCATGCTGCAAGGCGCCATCGCCGGACTCGCCGCCGGCGGCCTCTACGCGGTTCTCGGCGTGTGCCTGACGCTCATGTCGCGTCTGGTGCGGGTCGTGAACTTCGCCCAGGCTGCGACCGGCATGTTCGGCGGCTTCACGGCCGTCTGGTTGGTGCGCGAGCTCGGACTGCCCATCTGGGCCGGCTCCGTGCTCGGTGTGCTCGTGGCAGGCCTCCTCGCCGCGGCGATCGGTTTCATCGCGGCGACATGGTTGTCCGAGGCATCGACGACCACCCGCTCGGCGATGACGGTCGGACCGCTCCTGCTGCTGATCTCGATGTCGTTCATCCTGTTCGGCAACAAGCCGCAGCCGTTCGCTCCGATCATCGCCGGTCCCGCGTTCTCGATCGGCGGCGTCGTGGTCAGCCAGGTCACCGTCGCGACGGTCGCTATGGCGATCGTGACCGCGGTCGCCGTCCGGATCGTCCTGCGGCGCACCAGGGTGGGAACGCAGCTGCGCGCCCTCTCCGAGCGTCCGACGACGGCGGAACTGCTCGGCATCCGCTCCCGACCGCTCTCGATCGCGGTGTGGTTCGTCACGGGGGTGATCAGCGCGATCGCGATCATCATCGTGGCGCCGTCGCAGTCCAACGACGCCACCAGCCTGTCGATGCTCATCGTCCCCGCCGCGGCAGCCGCGCTGCTCGGCGGCTTCCGCCGCCTCGACCTGGCTGTCGTCGGCGGACTCGTCCTGGGGGTGCTGGGCGGACTCGTCGCCCAGATCGACGAGGTGGCGCTGGTGCGCAACTTCCTCCCGTTCCTGTTCATCGTCGTCCTCCTGTTGTGGACGCAGCGCAAGGAGGTGTGGGATGCCGCTCGCTGACCGCTCGTGGTTCCGCGTCACATGGCCGTTCGCCGTCGCCCTCGCCGGCATCGGGGTCGGCGCGATCCTCAGCTCGGCCCTGCCGGGATACTTCGTCTTCCTCGCGATCAGCGCGGTCACCGCCGCGATCGCGATCCTCGGGTTGGGCATCGTGACCGGCTCCGCGGGAATGATCGCGCTGTGCCAGCTCACCTTCGCCGCCGTCGGCGCGTGGATCGTGTCGCTGCTGAACGTGATGCAGGCGCCGGGCGGGTTCATCGTGTGGCTTGTGCTGGGCGGCATCGCCGCCGGTCTCGTCGGCATCCTCGTCGGGCTTCCCGCTCTGCGCCTGCGCGGTGTGAACCTCGCGGTCGTGACCCTCGGATTCGCCGCGGCCGCCGATGTCACCCTGGTGCAGATCCAGTTCCCCGGCTCCTCCGAGGGCACCGCCATCGAGCGGCCAGCGATGTTCTCGAACGACCGGCAGTTCTTCTTCCTCTCCATCGTGGTGCTGGCGGTCTGCGCACTCGGGGTGTTCTTCCTGCAGCGCGGCCGCTGGGGGTCGAGCTGGAAGGCCGTCGCGTTCTCCGAGCGCGGAACGGCCGCTGCGGGCCAGAGCGTGCAGACGGCCAAGCTGACCGCCTTCGCGGTGTCGGCGGCCCTCGGCGGCATCTCCGGCGGGCTGCTCGCCGGACAGGTGCAGCTGCCGTTCGCATCGAGTTTCACGCCTCTGCAGTCCCTCGCCCTCTACGTGCTGGCCATCATGTCGGGAGCCCACCTGATCGACATGGCGATCTTCGGCGGCCTGCTGTGGGTGCTGGTGCCCGAACTCCTCAAGCGCTGGGGCATCCCGCAGGACTGGGGCTTCGTCGTCTTCGGAGTGCTCGGCGTGCAGGCTCTCACCAGCGGTACCAACCTGGGTCAGGGCATCCGCAACCTGCTCTACCGCCGCGCGGACCGGCGAACAGCGAACGCGCAGCTCACCGCCCTGCCGCCCGATGCCGGCGCAGACGAGGCCGCCATCACCACGACCACCACCGCGACGGTCGACGAGGCTGCTCTGAGCGGCGCGCCCGTGCTCACCGTGGAAGGGCTCACGGTGCAGTTCGGCGCTCTGAAGGCACTGGACGACGTCTCGTTCCACGTGCCGGCCGCATCGATCATGGGCTTGATCGGACCCAACGGAGCCGGCAAGTCGACCTTCGTCGATGCGATCAGCGGGTTCCTGCCGAAGCACGGCGGGCGCGTGCTGCTGGGCGACCGTGATCTGGCGGGGCTCTCCCCCACCCGGCGCGCACGACGGGGTCTGCGGCGCACCTTCCAGCAGGACAGGGTTCCGCCCGCTCTCACGGTCGGCGCCTACGTGCGCTTCGTAGCCCGGCGCCGCCTGGCGACCTCCGACATCGATGAGGTGCTCACGTTCTTCGGATGCCCGTCCTCGCGCGCGCGCCTCTCCAGCGTCGATGTGGGTACGCGTCGACTGGTGGAGGTCGCCGCGAACGTGGCCGCCCGTCCGCGTCTGCTCATCCTCGACGAACCCGCCGCCGGCCTCTCGCACGAGGAGCACCTGGCGCTCGCGGCGCGGCTGCGCGACCTGCCGGCACGCTACGGCGTCGCCCTGATCATCATCGAGCACGACCTCGATCTCGTCCGTTCCGTATGCCCCACCCTGACCGTGCTCGACTTCGGTCGAGTGCTGGCGAGCGGACCGCAGGCCGAGGTCCTCGCGAACCCCGACGTCGTGAAGGCGTACATGGGAGAGACGGAGCTTCTGACATGAGCGAACTCGTACTGGACGCCGTGACGGTGAGCCGCGGCGCCGGACCCGTGATCTCCGACGTCTCGCTGCGGGTCGCCGGAGGAGAGGTGCTGGCGCTGGTCGGTCCCAACGGCGCGGGCAAGACGAGTCTGATCGAGTCGGTGTCGGGGGTGACGCCCCACTCCGCCGGCACGATCATCCTGGATGGAGATCCGATCGACAAGCTCTCGCGCGTGGCGCGGGCGCGCCGCGGCATCGTGCACATCGAGCAGGGGCGAGCGGTGTTCCCCTCGCTGACGGTGCGCGAGAACATCTCACTCACCGCACGCACCCCGTCGGAGTTCGACGCGGTGCTGGCGCAGTTCCCCGAGCTCGAGAAGCGCATCGACGCACCCACCGCCCTGCTGTCGGGCGGGGAGCAGCAGATGGTCGTGCTCGCCCGCGCCTTCGCCGCGAAACCCCGCATCCTGCTCATCGACGAGATGTCGCTCGGGCTCGCCCCCGTGGTGTTCCTGCGGCTGATGCCGATCGTGCAGTCGATCGCCGAGTCCGGTGTCGGCGTACTGTTGGTCGAGCAGTTCACCCAGCTCGCCCTCGGACTGGCCGAGGAAGCGGTGGTCGTCGCCGGAGGGCGCGTCTCCTTCCAGGGGACGGCGAAGGCGCTGCAGGCCGACCCCGAGCTGCTGCACCGCGCCTACCTCGGCGGCTGAGCGCCGCGTCCTCTCCCTGAGCGTTCGTGGGGTTAGCCTGAAGGGGTGACCGAGATCATCCACGCCCGCGCCGCCCTCCTCGACATGGACGGCACCCTCGTCGACTCGACGTCGGTCGTCGAACGGCTCTGGCTCGCGTGGGCGGAGCCGCACGGGATCGCACCGGAGACGGTGCTGAGCGTGGTGCACGGCCGCCAGGGGCACCAGAGCATGGCGATCATGCTGCCCGAACGCGACCACGCGATCAACCTGCGCGAGAACGACGTCATGCTCGCGAACGAGGCGGAAGACGTGGACGGCGTCATCATGATCCCCGGAGCGGACGCTCTGCTGCGCACCCTCGAGCCGTTCCCGCATGCCATCGTCACCTCGGCGAACGTCGCCCTCATGACGGCACGGATGCGCCAGGCCGGGCTCGCCGTCCCCACCCTCGCGGTCACCGCGGAGAACGTCTCCGCATCCAAGCCCGACCCGGAAGGCTTCCTCCGGGGCGCAGAGCTGCTGGGAGTCGCCCCCGCCGACTGCGTCGTGTTCGAGGACTCCGGGGCCGGCATCCGCGCGGGGCTCGCGGCCGGGATGCGCGTGATCGGGGTCGGACCGCACGCCACGGCGCACGAGCCCACCTTCCTCGTCGATGATCTGACGCAGGTGAAGATCGACGCCGATGGCGACGGATTCACGCTCACGATCGGCTGAGACCCCCGCGCGTGAGCGGCGCCGACGACTACATCCCCGCGTGATCGAACGCGATCGTGGGCACATCGACCACGTGAGAGCCGCCGTCCGCCACGATGACGGCGCCCGTGATGTAGGACGACTCCCCTGAGCCGAGGAAGCGCACCACCGAGGCGATCTCGGACGGGCGGGCCGGGCGCCGCAGCGGCACGTCGGCGGTCACCGCGGCGTACGCCTCCTCGCGCGATCCGAGACCCGCGTGCGAGGCGAACTCGTCCATCTCGTCGTCGGCCATGGGTGTCTGCACCCAGCCGGGACAGATCGCATTGACCCGGACGCCGTGCCGACCGTAGTCGCGCGCGAGAGTGCGGGTCAGGCCGATCAGGGCGTGCTTGCCCACCGTGTAGCCGGCCACCGATGGACCGGCGAAGAGCCCGGCCAGCGAGGAGACGATCACGATCTGCCCCTTCGCCTCGATCAGGGCGGGAAGGGCCTCCCTCGCCATCGTGAACGCGGTGGTGAGGTTCGCGCGGATCGCGGCCTCCCAGCTCGCATCGTCGGTGTCACCGA
Source organism: Microbacterium sp. UCD-TDU (assembly GCF_000340625.1). Taxonomy (NCBI): domain Bacteria; kingdom Bacillati; phylum Actinomycetota; class Actinomycetes; order Micrococcales; family Microbacteriaceae; genus Microbacterium; species Microbacterium sp. UCD-TDU. The sequence goes on along the minus strand of NZ_AOSO01000005.1, from coordinate 394,592 downwards.
CCGGTGAGAACCCGTGGCCCCCGGCGTTCGCGACCAGCACGTCGATGCGCCCGAACCGGGCCAGCACCTCGGCGACCGCCGCGTTCGCCGAGGCGGTGTCCGCTGCATCCGCGATGACGGGCACCGCGCCGACCGCCCGCTCGACCTCCTGCAGGGGCGCCGCCCTCCTGCCGACGACCACGACGTGCGCCCCCTCCGCCGCGTAGCGCTCGGCGATCGCGGCGCCGATGCCGGTGCCCCCTCCGGTGATGACGACGACGCGCCCCGAGACGCTCGATCCGACCACGAGTCCCATGTCTTCTCCTGTGTTCTCTCCGACGCGCGTGTGCGCGTGGTCTTCGCTGACGCGGTCGCGTCAGGCGGGGAATCCCGACCGGGCTGTGTACCCGAAGTCGCTGATCAGGGTCGTGCCGTTCACGGCTCGGGAATGCGGTGAGAGCAGGTAGGCCACGTGCGCGGCCACCTCGTGCGCCGTCTGCACGGGGAACGCCGGCTCGTCGAGGGCGGCCTCGCCCAGGTCGCCGCGACTCATCGGCGTGTCGACGATCGACGGAGCGACCGAGTTCACACGGATCCCGGCGCCTGCGAGATCGACCGACAGCGCACGTCCGAACTGCACGAGCGCCGCCTTCGACGCGCAGTACGGCGCCATCCCGGGAGAGGCGACGGAGGCCGAATCGCTGGCGAGCAGGACGACGGAGGCGTCGACAGCGAGGCGCAGAGCGGGGAGCGCGTGCTTGAGCACCAGGAACGGTCCCGTCACGTTGACCGCGAGCACGGCGTTCCAGTCGGCGAGGTCGGTGTCCTCGATCGGTGAACCGACCGGACCGGACACCCCCGCGCAGCACACGACGTGATCCAGTCCACCAAGGGCAGCGACCGCGGCGGACACGGCTGCGCGCACCTGCTCCTCATCGGTGACGTCGGCGACGACGCGAACCGTCTCCTGCGCCGACCCGGCCGATGCCCGCACCACGTCGGCGGTGGCGTCCAGGGCGGCACGGTCACGATCGAGCAGCGCCACGCGGGCGCCCTCCTGCGCCAGGAGGCAGGCTGTGGCGCGGCCGATGCCGCTCCCGGCGCCCGTGATCAGGACCGTCCTGGCGTGCAGCTGCAGATCCATCTCGTCCTTCGCAGGCCGTCGCTGCACCGGCGGTGCGGCAGGAGGACGGCGGTGTCATCACGGCCATCCTGCTCCCCCGCCGGTGCGGTGTCGAAAGCACCGGAGCGGGCTGTGCACGCTGACACCATCGTCTTTCCCTCACGGTCAAGCGCACCGCCGACAGCACGAGCAGACTCGCTCTATCGACGATCCCCCTCGTCGTCGATGCCGTGTCCGCACGGCCGTCACCCAGCAAAGGAGCCGACGTGGCAGACCCGACATCCGCGTCCACGACGCACACGCACACCTCTCTCCGACCCGGCGCCCTCGGCGTCGCCGGGATCGTCTTCCTCGTCCTCGCCGCTGTCGCCCCGCTGACCGGCATCGTGGTCGTGGCGTCGCTCGCGATCGCGCTGGGCAATGGCGGCGGCACGCCCGTGTCGTTCTTCCTGGTGGCGGCGATCCTGCTGCTGTTCGCGATCGGCTACGCCCAGATGTCGAAGCAGCTCGTGAACGCGGGAGGCTTCTACGCCTTCGTCGTGAAGGGACTCGGTCGCACCGGCGGGCTGATCGCGGGTCTGATCGCGACGCTCGGCTACAACTTCTTCGTCGTCGGCACGATCGGAACCAGCGGGTTCTTCATGCAGACGATCATCCGCGATCTCACCGGCCTCGACGTGCACTGGCTCGTGTGGGGTCTGCTCTCCATCGTCGTGTGCTTCGTGCTGGCCAGGGTCGGCGTCGACTTCAGCTCGAAGATCCTCGGGGTCTGCCTCGTGCTCGAGGTGCTGATGCTCGTGGTGTTCGACATCTCGGTCCTCGTGCAGACCGGCTACGACGTCTCGGCGTTCAGCCCCGAGGCCGTGTTCTCCGGATCGCTGCCGATCGGCCTGCTGCTGGCGGCGACCGGATTCCTCGGCTTCGAGGCGACGGCGCTGTTCAGCGAGGAGGCCAAGCAGCCACTGCGCACGATCCCCCGGGCGACCTACACCTCGATCATCGCGATCGGCGTCATCCTGGGCGTCACCACGTGGGCGGTGGTGAGCGCGACCGGTGTGGCGCAGGCCCAGGCCACGGCGCTGGAGCACCTGCCCACCGGCGACCTGATCTTCTCCATCTCGCAGCAGTACCTGGGTGGCCCGCTCACGACCGTGATGATGATCCTGCTGCTGGTGAGCCTGTTCGCCGCCATGCTCGCGTTCCACAACTCGGCCACCCGGTATCTGTACTCGCTGGGACGGGCGAAGATCCTCCCGCAGGCTCTGGCGCGCACCCGCCCCAACGGCGCCCCGCAGCTGGCGGGGATCGTGCAGGCCGGGTTCGCCGCCGTCGTGTCGATCATCTTCGCTCTCGCCGGCGCGGACCCGATCCTCACGCTCGTCCCCGCCATGCTGGGATTCGGCACCCTGAGCGTGCTCATCCTGCAGGGTCTGGCCGCGATCTCGATCGTGGTGTACTTCCGTCGGCGCCAGGACCCGCGGTGGTGGAGCACGTTCATCGCCCCCGGCATCGGCTTCCTCGGCATCGCCGCGATCTCGGTCCTCGCAGTGGTGAACTTCAACATCGTCGCCGGATCGGAGGAGCTCGCCATCCGTCTGATGCCCCTGCTCCTCGTCGTCGCCCTCATCGGCGGCATCGGGTACGGCGCCTACCTGAAGCGCACCAAGCCGGCCGTCTACGAGGGCCTCGCCACCGACCTGGAGAAGTTCAGCCACCGCTGAACCGGCTCCCCCACCTAAGGAGAACCCATGACCACGCTGAACCCCGCCGACACCTCGACCTGGTTGCCGCTGGAGGGGCTCGCTCCCGGCTTCGACGCCAACAAGGCCCCCCACTCCACCGCGCTGAGCGGCACCGAGGTCACGGTCGTCGACGGGCGCGGCACCCGCATCGTGCACCGATTCGCCGAGTCCACCGTCACCTGGGACTACCACCCGGGAGCGGAGGACGACACCGACGCCGCATCCGACACCGACGACTACGAGGCGTTCGAGGTCGACGAGCAGCTCTACTTCGTGCAGTTCCACCACCGCTATCTGCCGAACGAGGCCGTCTCGCTCGTGCTCGACCTGCGTCAGGGACGCGCTCTGGCTGTCCTCTCCGAGATCCTGCCGGCGCCGGAGCAGGGCCGCACCCGGGTGCAGCACCACTTCGCCCCCGGCGTGATCGAGGGCATCGAACCGCGCGGAGCCGAGGCCGCTCCCACGACCACGCTCATCGGTCGCCGCGTCGAGTGGGTCTACAGCGAGGAGCACGCCTACGAGCACGTCTACCTGTCGTCGCGGTGGTACTCGTGGCAGTGCCTCGCCGGCCCCGAGCGCGGGCTCGCCGACACCGACGAGAACAGCGTGTGGCAGATCCGCCCCGGTATCTACGTGTTCGCCTGGCGCGAGAAGGTCATCCCCTGCGCGTCGGTGACCATCGCCGACCACCGCGACGTGAACGCCATCCGCTCGCACGGGGTGCTGTTCGGCCTCGACGAGAGCGGAGAGGTGCCGACGCACTTCACGTTCGGCGCCCACGGACGCCTGCTCTCCACGACGCTGCATGCGCCGGAGCTGGAGCCTGCGAGCTTCGGAGGCGTGTGAGATGACCGACGTCGCCGACCTCATCGTCACCGGTTCCGTGATCCGCACGGCCGACCGTGCGAACCCCGTGGTCGAGGCCTTCGCCGTGCGCGACGGCCGGATCCTCGCCGTCGGGGCGCGCTCCGACCTGGAGGGTCTCCGCGGGCGCAGGACCCGCCTGCTCGAGGTCGGCGACGCGGCCGTGTATCCCGGCTTCGTCGACGTGCACAACCACCACGCCCTCGCCGGGCGCACAGACCTGTTCGAGCTGTCGCTCGCTCCGTCGTCGACGCTCGACCAGGTGCTCGACCGGGTGCGGGAGAAGGCCGCCGATCTGCCGGAGGACGCCTGGATCGTCGGCGGCGCTGTCGCGACGACGTTGCTGCCGGCCCTCGCGAACACCGCCAGTCGCCGTCGTCTGGACGAGGCGAGCGGAGGGCGTCCTGTGATGTTGATGGAGGACTCGCGTCACAACCGCTGGGTGAACAGCCGAGCGCTCGAGCTCGCGGGGATCACGGCGCAGAGCATTCCCGACGCGGGTGTGACGCTGCTCGACCCCGACGACGGCACGCCCTCCGGCGTGCTGCTGGAGGCCGCGGGGATCCCCGTGCAGGAGGCGTACGACCGTACGGGCGGCCTCACGTCGCAGCAGCACGCGGCGGCCTCACGGCGCGGCGTCGAGATCCTCAACTCCTACGGCGTCACGACGTTCCAGGATGCGGGTGTCTCGGTGGACATCCTCCGCGCGCTCGCCGATCTCGACGGCGCCGACGAGCTGCACGCCTGGGTCGTGTCGTCCCTGCTGATCAACGACGAGATCTTCGGCTTCGACCCGATCGGCGCTGCTCTCCTCGACCGCGGAGAGGAGTTCCGCTCCCGGCATCATCGTCCCGACTTCGTGAAGATCTTCCTCGACGGCGTTCCGCCGGCGCACACGGCCGCATTCCTCGACCCCTATCCGGCCGACGCAGCCCACGGTGCGCACTTCCACGGCGAGACGACCATGAGCCTGGACGAGCTCACCGGGTGGCTGCGCGCCGTCGCCGAGCGGGGACTCGGGGCCAAGGTGCACTGCACGGGAGACGGCTCGGCCCGCCTGGTTCTCGATGCCGCGCAGCGGCTGCGCTCGGAGGGCTTCACCACGCCCGTGCAGATCGCGCACGGCCAGTTCCTCGCCGACTCCGACATCCCTCGTCTGGCGGCGCTGAACGTCTCCGCCGACATCTCCCCGTTCATCTGGTACCCGGGAGTGATCCCGCAGGCCCTCGCCGACGTGCTCGGCGATCGGGCCGAGCACTCTCAGCCCAACCGCGCGCTGCTCGACGCCGGAGCGCTGGTCGCCGGCGGCAGCGACTGGCCGGTGAGCGAGTCCCCGAACACCCTGGAGGGACTGCAGGGCCTGGTGACCAGAGCCGATCCTCTCGGCCGCGCTCCGGGAACGCTCTGGCCGGAACAGGCCATCACGGCCGAGGAGGCGCTGGAGGTCTTCACGATCAACGCGGCGACCGCGATGGGCCTCGGCGCCGAGACCGGCTCCCTCACCCCCGGGAAGTCGGCCGACTTCGTCGTGCTCGCGCGTGATGCGATCGCCGGGCCCGCCGATGAGATCGTGCGCACCCCGGTCGTGTCGACGTGGTTCGCCGGCCGCCGTGTGCACGGAGACTGATCGGGGATGCGGCGCGCCGATACGATGAGGCGATGCGACGCTTCCCCTCGTCCGTGTACTCCGTCGGAGAAGAGCCGGATCCGCGATTCTCGCTCGCCAACGAGCGGACGTTCCTGGCCTGGACCCGAACCGCGCTCGCACTGATCGCCGGCGGCGTGGCTCTCGAGGTGCTCGGTCTGGATCTGCATCCGGGCTTCCGTCTTGCGGCCTCACTACTGCTGATGGTCACCGGGACCGTGGTCGCACCCCTCGCCTGGTGGGAGTGGATGCGCGCGGAACGGGCGCTGCGGCAGTCGCGGCCGCTGCCCGGAGCCCTGTCCGCGATCCTCCTCGCCGTCGTGGTCGTGACGGTCGGGCTGCTGGTCCTGGCCGGCGTCCTGTGGCGCTGAACGCGACGGGATCATGATGCGCCGCACCGCGTCACCACACCGGTTGTACGACCCCGGCCTGCAGCCGGAGCGGACCGAGCTGGCGTGGCGGCGCACCGCGCTCGCGATCGCGATCGGTTCGCTGCTCTCGCTGCGGGTCTTCCCCCTCGTGATGCCTCCCGCCTTCGCGGCCTGGGGCTTCGCTCCGGGGGTCGTCGGCGTCGGCACCGCCTGTGTGCTCTGGGTCGCGGCACGAAGACGACAGCGCCGCGCGACCGCGGTGCTCACCCGGAGCGCGGCGGGCGCGCTTCCCGGCGGTGCCCTCCTGCTCCTGCTCAGCGTGTTCGCGACGGGCTTCGGGGCGATTGCGGTGATCTTCGTCGCCGTGGCGCTCCCGCTGATGTGACCGAACCCGGCACGGTCACCTCGGCAGACCGACCAGGATGAGGTCGATCGGCGCAGACGGCAGCTCTCGGCGTCGGGCCGCATCCGGAGCAGCGGGCCCTCGTCGTCGAGCAGGGGCACCGCGTGGCGCCATGCCTCGGCGTGTCGGCGTTGTGCCGGACCTTCAGTCCTCGAGGAGGAATCGGGCGCCGCGCTCGCCGATCAACGCGGCCGGTGCGTTCGTGTTGCCGGTGGGCACGGTCGGGATGACCGAGGCGTCCATGACGTGCAGACCCTCCACCCCGTGCACGCGCAGGCGGGCATCGACCACGGCGTCGGCGTCGGACCCCATCCGACAGGTGCCGACCTGATGGTGGTAGGTGATGGCCGTGCGACGCACCCAGTCCTCGACCTGATCGTCGGCGACCTCGGGACCGGGGTACACCTCGATCGCCCCCCACTCCTCGCTCAGCGCAGGACGCGCGCCGATGCGACGGCACTGACGCACGGAGGCGGCCAGCGCGGCCACGTCGCGATCGTCCTGGAGCGCGGCGAGGTCGATCAGTGGCGGGTCGGCCAGACCAGGGCCGGACAGCGTCAGACGCCCCCGGCTGTGCGGCGTCACCAGGCCAGCCATCAGCGTGAACCCGTCGTCACCACGAGGGTCGAGCTCGCCCCACATGGGAACGGAGAAGTGGATCGGCTGGGTGTCGGGCTCTGCCAGCTCGTCACGGCTTCGCCAGAAGAGATGCGTCTGAGTGACGGACACTCCCGGCTGCGGGGGCCCGACGGGACGGCGGGTGGTGAAGATCACGGGCGAGAGGAGGTGATCGTGGAGGTTGGCGCCGACACCGGGTGCATCGTGCACGACCGGGATCCCGAGCGCGGCGAGGTCCGCCGCGGGGCCGATCCCGGAGCGCAGCAGGATCACAGGGGAACCGATCGCCCCCGCGGAGAGGATCACGTCGTCGGCGAACACCTCCTCCGCACCCTCGCCCTCCCCCAGGCGCACGCCGACCGCTCGGCCGTCGCGCACGATCACCGAATGCACCTCGACGCCGGTGCGGATCGTCATGCGCTCGGCCACCGGCTGTGCGTACGCGGTCCAGGTGTTGACACGACGCCCGTCCCGCATCGTGACCTGCTCCTGCGAGACGCCGTCGAGCACTCCCCCGTTGTAGTCGGGGTTGTGCGGCAGGCCCTCCTGCACCGCGGCGTCGATGATCGACGCCTGGATCGGCGAGAGGGGGTAGTCGTCGGTCACGGGCAGCAGATCGTTCTCGATCGCCTGATACACCGGCTCCACCTCGGACCAGCCCCACCCCGTGGCCCCCGCGCGTTCCCACGCGTCGTAGTCGGAGGCGGCGCCGCGCACCCAGATCATGGCGTTGAGGGCATGCGATCCGCCCGTCACCTTCCCTCGAGGGAGGTGCAGGCGACGACCGCCCGCGTGCTCCTGCGGGACGGTGAAGAAGTCCCAGTCCTCGGCGGAGTGCCACAGCTCCCCCGCACGGGACGGATCGTGGATGGCGGGGTTCGTGTCGTAGCCGCCGGCCTCGATGAGGGTGACATCGACCCCCGCGTCGCTCAGGCGTCGTGCGATGATCGCGCCCGAGGTCCCTGCACCGACGACGATGACGGAGCGCATCGGTCAGGCCTTCCTGGCGGGGCCGGAGACGACCTGGGTGACGGCCACGGACTTGAGCCCCTCGACGCCGAACTCCAGGCCGTAGCCCGAGCTCTTGACACCGCCGAACGGCACCATCGGGTGCAGCCCGCCGTGGGAGTTGATCCACACCGTTCCGGACTGCATCCGCGACGCCGCATCGCGCGCCGCCTCGGGATCGCTCGCCCACACGGACGCTCCGAGCCCCACATCGACCGCGTTCGCCCAGGTGAACGCCTCATCCACGTCGGTGTAGCGGATCACGGGAAGCGCCGGGCCGAACTGCTCCTCCTGCACCAGTGCCGCATCGTTGTCGATGTCGGCGACGATGGTGGGCCGGTAGAAGAGTTCGCCGAGCTCGGGCGCCGCCTCGCCACCGGTGACGATGCGCGCGCCGCGGCTCTTGGCATCGTCGACCAGGCGGCTGACGATGTCGAACTGCGGACGGTTCTGCAGCGGTCCGAGCACATTGCCCTCATCGAGGCCGTTGCCCATCGGCACGGAGCCGGCGATCGCCGCCAGCGCGTCGACGACATCGTCGTAGACGGAGTCGTGCACGTAGAGACGCTTCATCGCCGCGCAGGTCTGACCCGTGTTGATGAACGCGCCCCAGAACAGGTCCTCCGCGATGGCGGCGGCGTCCGTGCCCGGCAGCACGATTCCCGCATCGTTGCCGCCGAGCTCGAGGGTGAGACGGGCCAGGTTGCCGGCGGAGCTCTCGATGATGCGGCGGCCGGTGGCGGTCGATCCGGTGAACATGATCTTGTCGATGTCGGGGTGCGACGACAGTCGAGCCCCCACCTCGCGGTCGCCGGAGACGCCGATCAGCACGTCGTCCGGCAGCACCTCGTTCATCACGGCGATCATCGCGAGCACGCTCAACGGCGTGTACTCGCTCGGCTTGGCCACGACCGTGTTGCCCATGCGCAGCGACGGGCCGATCTGCCAGATCGTGATCATCAGCGGCCAGTTCCAGGGGCCGATCGCGCCGACGACGCCTGCGGCCTTGTAGACGAGCTCGGCGTGCATGGTGTCGTCGTCGACGAGCACCTGCGACTCGAGCACCGTGGTGGCGTTGGTGCGCAGCCACGCCGAGCAGGCGCCCAGCTCGAAGCGGGCGTTCGGACCGTTGAGCGGCTTGCCCTGTTCGCGGGAGAGCAGATGGGCGAGGCCTTCGGCGTTGGCGTCGATCGCGTCGGCCGCGGCGAGCAGCAGCGCGCTGCGCTTCTCGTGCCCGAGCGCCTCCCACCCCGGCTGCGCGGCCTTCGCCCTCGCGATCGCGTCGTCGAGGTCGTCGACCGTGGCGACGGGTGCTCTGCCGATGACCTCGCGGGTCGCGGCATCCGGGATCTCGCGGCCGGCACCCTCGGGGGCCTGGATGCGGGCGAGCAGCGCTGCGGCTGCGGAAGCTGCGGAATCGGACATCGGTGTCTCTCCTTCGAGCGTGGCGCTGGCCGGCGGCGGGGTGGACGCCGGTCGTCCTCTCATTCTCGGACGAGCACCGTCACCGCACTTGTCCCGGAGCGCGCCGCAGATGTCCGAGTGCGAAGGATGATCCGGTCGGGGCTCAGTTGCGGGGGTAGTCCTCGAAGATGAGCGTGGTCTTCGTCGAGCGGATCGACGGGATCGCCTGGATGTCCTCCAGCACGATGCGACGCAGATCGCGAGCATCGTTCGCCCGCACCAGCAGGATCACGTCGAAGTCGCCCCCGACCAGTGCCATGTGCTCGATCTCGGGTATCGAGCGCAGCCGTTCGCTCACGGCCTGCCACGTCGCCTGCTCGATCGCGAGGGTCACATACGCACTGGCGTGGTGCCCGAGGAGCACGGGATCGGTGCGCACGGAGTACCCCGTGATGACGCCGGCATCGGTCAGGCGCTTGATGCGCGCGTGGGCGCCGGCGCGGGAGATGTGCACCGCGTCCGCGATCGCCGTCATGGATGCCCGCGCGTCATGGCGCAGCTCTTCGAGGATCGCGCGATCCGTCTCGTCCAGAGCGACCATGCGACCCCTCTCCTCAGCGCAGTATTTCTGACACTTCNCGGGATCGGTGCGCACGGAGTACCCCGTGATGACGCCGGCATCGGTCAGGCGCTTGATGCGCGCGTGGGCGCCGGCGCGGGAGATGTGCACCGCGTCCGCGATCGCCGTCATGGATGCCCGCGCGTCATGGCGCAGCTCTTCGAGGATCGCGCGATCCGTCTCGTCCAGAGCGACCATGCGACCCCTCTCCTCAGCGCAGTATTTCTGACACTTCGATCAAGAATGCCTTACTCCGGCCGCATTCATCCAGGATTCTCCAAAAGATCTTGGATGACTGTCGCCCCGCGGGCAAGCTGTCCTCACCGAGTTCGGCAAGGAGGGCGAACGCATGCTGCACACCGACCTGCTCCCGCGAGACACCGCGGTGCAATTGATCGACCAGAGCGGAGCGACGGTCGGGGACGACCGGTACGCTCTCCCCGACACCGACACCCTCCTGGCCGCCTACCGCGGGCTGGTCGAGGGCCGACGCATCAACGATCAGGCCGGAGCCCTGGTGCGCCAGGGGCGCCTCGCCGTCTACCCGTCTTCGCACGGCCAGGAGGCCTGCCAGGTCGGCGCCGCGATGGTGCTCGGCTCCACCGATTGGCTGTTCCCGACCTATCGCGACTCGGTCGCCGTGATCGCTCGCGGGGTCGCGCCCGCCGACGCCATGGTCCTGCTCAAAGGCGACTGGCACTCGGGGTACGACGTGCGCGCGCATCGCGTCGCACCACAGGCCACGCCGCTCGCCACGCAGCTGCTGCATGCGGTCGGCTTCGCCCAGGCCGCGAAGCATCGGGGCGAGGACACCGTGGTGCTCGCCCTCTGCGGCGACGGTGCGACCAGCGAGGGCGACTTCCACGAGGCGATGAACTTCGCCGCGGTGTTCCACGTCCCCGTGGTCTTCTTCGTGCAGAACAACGAGTTCGCGATCTCGGTCCCGCTCGCGCGGCAGACGGCGGCCCCCTCCCTCGCCCACAAGGCCGTCGGCTACGGTATGCCGGGACAGCGCGTCGACGGCAACGACGTCGCCGCGGTCCTCGCCGTGCTCGGCGATGCCGTGTCCCGCGCCCGTGCCGGTGGCGGCCCGTCCCTCATCGAGGCGCACACGTATCGGATGCAGGCGCACACCAACGCCGACGACGACACCCGCTATCGCGAGCGCGACGAGGTGCAGGCCTGGGTCGCCCGCGATCCGCTGGTGCGACTGCGCGCACACCTCACCTCCACCGGCGCACTCGACGCCGAGGCCGAGGAGCGCTTCGCGGCGGGCGCGGAGGAGATCGCGACCGCGATGAGGGCCGCCCTGAACACCGATGCCGACCTCGATCCCGAAGACCTGTTCCGCTTCGTGACCGCGACCCGATCCCCGCAGCTCGATGAGCAGTGGCACCTGCTGCGTGACGAGATCGAGCGCTCCGGTCTCGTCGATGCCGGAAGCACCCTGAACGGAGGCCACCGATGACGATCGCACAGGACGACACCCGCACCGAGACCGCGTCCGGCACGACGACGATGACGATGGCTGCCGCGCTCAACAGAGCGCTGGCCGACGCCATCGAGTCCGATCCGGATGTCGTGGTCTTCGGCGAGGACGTGGGCGCGCTGGGCGGCGTCTTCCGCATCACCGACGGACTCACCGCGCGCTTCGGCGAAGAGCGCTGCTTCGACACCCCGCTCGCGGAATCCGGCATCGTCGGCACCGCCGTCGGCATGGCCATGAACGGTCTGCGCCCCGTGGTGGAGATGCAGTTCGATGCGTTCGCGCTCCCCGCGTTCGAGCAGGTCGTCAGCCATGTCGCCAAGCTCGGCAACCGCACCCGCGGCGGCATGCGGATGCCTCTGGTGATCCGCATCCCGTTCGGCGGCGGCATCGGCGGTGTCGAGCATCACTGCGACTCGTCCGAGGCCTACTACGCGCACACGCCGGGCCTCACCGTCGTCAGCCCGGCCACGCCGCAGGATGCCTACTCCTTGCTGCGTGCGGCCATCGCCTCCCCCGACCCTGTGATCTTCCTCGAGCCCAAGAAGCTCTACTGGGCCAAGGGCGAGGTCGACACCTCGATCACGGTGGAGCTGGGAACAGCACGCATCGCCCGCGACGGCACGGATGTGACGCTTCTGGCCTACGGAGCCTCCGTGCCTCTGGCGCTCGAAGCGGCCGAGGTCGCCGCCGCCGAAGGACGCAGCGTGCAGGTCGTCGACGTCCGCTCGCTCTCGCCGTTCGATGACGCCACCGTGACCGCCGCCGTGAAGTCGACCGGTCGCGCCGTCGTGATCGCCGAGGCGCCGGGCTACGTGAGCGTGGCATCCGAGATCCAGGCCAGGGTGTTCGAGCGCTGCTTCGAGTACCTCGCCGCGCCCGTACGACGGGTGACAGGCTTCGACACCCCCTACGCCCCTCCGAAGCTCGAGCACTGGTACCTCCCCGACGTCGACCGCGTGCTCGACGCGATCGACACGCTGCACTGGGAGGACGAGGCATGAGCACTCCGCTGAAGCCGCATGCGGGCGCCCGGGTGTTCCGGCTCCCCGACCTCGGTGAGGGCCTGACCGAGGCGGGCCTCGTGCAGTGGCTCGTCGCCGTGGGCGACACCATCACGACCGATCAGCCGATCGCCGAGGTCGAGACCGCGAAGAGCATCGTCGAGCTGCCGTCGCCCTTCGCCGGAGTGGTCACCGCTCTGCACGGCACCGCCGGCGACACGATCGACGTCGGCGCCCCGGTGCTCGAAGTGGCCGATCCCCTGACGTCGCCGGCGCCGTCCGCCCCGTCTCCTGGGGCCCAGCCCGAGCATGAGGCGTACCGCGAGGAGGAGCGCGCGGGTTCCGGGAACGTCCTCATCGGCTATGGAACGACCGCGCGCACCACGAAGGGACGACGCCGCCCGTCCGCCGCCTCGGTGTCCGCGCCGCGCGAGCAGGTGTCGCCGCCGGCGCCGGGGGCGTCGCATGCGGCGCCCCGCACCTCCGAGGCTCGCGCACCTTCGGATCCGGCCGACCGCCGACCTGTCGCCGTCCGCTCTCCGCTCGTGCGTCGACTCGCCAGGGATCTCGGTCTCAACGTGCACGCGATCACCGCGACCGGCGCCGACGGCGCCGTCACCCGCGCCGACGTGCTGCGAGCCGCCGTCGACAGCGCCGTCGACGGCGCCGCCCACCACGCCGGCACCACAGGACCTCGAGCCGGCGAGACCGTGGACGGGCTCGGGGTGCGCGCCCGCGAACGGATGTCTCCCCTGCGTCGGGCCGTCAGCGCCAAGCTCACCCGCAGCAGGTCCGAGATCCCCGAGGCCACCGTCTGGGTCGACGTCGACGCCACGGCCCTGTGGGACCTGCGCGGGCAGATGGCCCCCGAGGGCGGGAAGGCCCCGTCCCTGACCGCACTCCTCGCCCGATTCGTGCTGCTCGCGCTGGAGGACCATCCTCTGCTGGCGTCGCGGCTCAGCGAGAGCGGAGACGAGATCATCTCCTTCGACGGCGTGAACCTCGGGATCGCCGCGGATACGGAACGGGGGCTCCTGGTGCCGGTGCTCCCGCGCGCTCACGAGCTCACCGTGGCGCAGCTGGACACGGCGCTGCGCGAACTCACCGTCACGGCGCGCTCCGGCGCGATGCCGCCGGAGCGCCTGCGCGGGTCGACCTTCACGCTCAACAACTACGGAGGTCTGGGTGTCGACGGCTCGGCCGCGATCATCAATCACCCGGATGTGGCGATCCTCGGCATCGGCCGGATCATCGAGCGCCCGTGGGTGGTCGACGGGGCGATCGTGGCTCGCCGGATCGTCCAGGTCTCGCTCGCGTTCGACCACCGCGTGTGCGACGGCGGCTACGCCGCCGGCTTCCTGCGGCGGGTGACCGAACTCATCGAGCACCCACTGCGAGCGTTCGGGAGGGTCTGACCGAAAGCGCGGGTTCTCGATTCCGACGGCGCCGATGCGCTACGCTCGGCAATTACTGACCGACCATTCGGTCATGAATAGCCGGGGCGCCTCGGCGCCCTCCCCTCCCGGAATCGCAGAACAATGGAGTTCGCATGACGTCAGCAGTCTCCGACCGCACCTCGTCCGCACGGATGCCCGCCGAAGAACGGCGGGTGCTCGCCGGCACCCTCGTTGGCACCTCGATCGAGTGGTACGACTTCTTCATCTACGCCCAGGCCGCGGGATTGGTGCTCGCACCGCTGTTCCTGGCCCCGATCGCCCAGGAGAGCCCCGGCTTCGCCCAGGTCCTCTCGTTCGCGACCATCGGCATCTCCTTCCTCTTCCGCCCCCTCGGCGCGATCGTCGCCGGCCACCTCGGCGACAAGCTCGGGCGCAAGAAGATGCTCGTGCTCACCCTCATCATGATGGGGCTGTCCACGTCGCTCATCGGCATCCTCCCGACCTACGCCACGATCGGCGTCGCCGCGCCCATCCTGCTGATCCTGCTCCGCATCGTGCAGGGATTCTCCGCGGGCGGAGAGTGGGGCGGAGCCGCGCTGATGGCGGTCGAGCATGCGCCGAGCAACCGACGAGGACTCTTCGGCGCGTTCCCGCAGATCGGCGTCCCGGTCGGCATGATCCTCGCCACCTCGACCCTGTGGGTGCTCACCAGCTCGATGTCGCCGGAGGCCTTCCTCGAGTGGGGCTGGCGCATCCCGTTCCTGCTCTCGATCGTGCTCATCGCGGTCGGCTACGTGATCCGCCGTGCCGTCGACGAGAGCCCGGTCTTCGAGGATCTGCGACGTCGCCGCAAGGAGGCATCCGCTCCGCTGAGCCGCCTGTTCCGCCAGAACACCAAGCAGGTGGTCCTGACCGCCATCATCTTCATCGCCAACAACGCGGCGGGTTACCTGCTCATCGCGTTCTTCGCGACCTACGCCGTCACGACGCTCGGCATGGAGCGCCCTCCGGTTCTGCTGGCGACGACGCTCGCGTCGTTCGGATGGCTCATCTTCACCCTCTGGGGAGGACACCTCTCCGATCGACTCGGTCGCATCCGCACCTTCCAGATCGGGTACGTCGCACTCGCCCTGTGGGCGGTGCCGATGTGGTTCCTGATCGACACCGCGAACATCCTCTGGTACTTCGTGGCGTTGTTCGTGATGACGTTCGCTCTCGGCCTCTCCTACGGGCCCCAGGCCGCGCTCTACGCCGAGATGTTCCCCGCGAACGTGCGCTACTCGGGAGTCTCCATCGGCTACGCCCTCGGCGCGATCCTCGGCGGGGCATTCGCGCCGATGATCGCCGAAGCGCTGATGAACCAGTTCCACGCGGCCTGGACGATCGGCGTCTACATCGCGGTCGCCGCGGTGATCTCGCTCATCGGGGTCTCCCTCGTCAAGGAGACCAAGGGCGTCGATCTGCTCACGTGAGCAACGGGTCGACCACCAGGGATCACAGCGATCCCTGAGTCTGTGACATAATTACCGGACGATCGGTCAGTAATTCGGATCGATCGTCCGGACACGGGCCACCCGTCGAGACAACGCAGTCAGGAGTTCCGCATGACCGAGGCATACCTCGTGGGAGGCGTACGCACCCCGGTCGGACGCTACGGTGGCGCCCTCGCCTCCGTCCGCCCGGACGACCTCGCATCGATCGTCGTGCGCGAAGCGGCACTGCGCGCGGGAGTCGACCCGTTGCGGGTCGAGATCGACGAAGTCATCCTCGGTGCCGCCAACCAAGCAGGGGAAGACAACCGCAACGTCGCCAGGATGGCGGTGCTGCTCGCGGGGCTTCCCGACAGCGTCCCCGGAATCACGGTCAACCGGCTCTGCGCCTCGGGGATGTCCGCCGTCACGATGGCGGCGCAGGCCGTCCGCGCCGGCGACGCCGATGTGATCCTCGCCGGCGGGGTCGAGTCGATGACCCGCGCGCCCTGGGTGCAGGCCAAGCCGGAGAAGGCCTGGGCGAAGCCCGGTGCCGCGTTCGACACCTCGATCGGCTGGCGCTTCCCGAATCCGCGCCTCCTGGCGCGCGAGAAGGCGACGTTCTCGATGCCGGAGACGGCGGAGGAAGTCGCCCGCATCGACGGCATCAGCCGAGACGAGGCGGATGCCTTCGCGCTGCGCTCGCAGGAGCGGGCCGCCGCGGCGGTCGCCGGCGGAAGGTTCGAGGCGGAGATCGTCGGCGTACCCGTCGGCTCCGGCGAGGTCACGGTCGACGAGGGTCCGCGCCCGGAGACGACGCTCGAGGGCCTCGCGCGGCTGCGACCCGTCGTGGCCGGCGGTCAGGTCGTCACCGCGGGCAACTCCAGCGCCCTCAACGACGGCGCCTCCGCGATCGTGGTGGCGAGCGCTGCGGCAGTCGAGCGCTACGGTCTGGTGCCGCGTGCTCGCATCGTCGCCGGCACCAGTGCGGGCCTCGCACCCGAGGTCATGGGCCTGGGTCCGGTTCCCGCGACGCAGAAGGCGCTGCGACGGGCGGGCCTGTCGATCGACGACATCGGCTCGATCGAGCTCAACGAGGCCTTCGCCACGCAATCCATCGCCTGCATCCGACGGCTCGGCCTCGACGAATCGCGCGTGAACGCCGACGGTGGAGCCATCGCCCTGGGCCACCCGCTCGGTTCGTCCGGGTCCCGACTGCTGGTCACCCTCCTCGGCCGCATGGAACGCGAGGGGTCGCGTTACGGCCTGGCCACCATGTGCGTCGGCGTCGGACAGGGTGCCGCCCTGATCGTGGAGAAGGTGTGATGTCGGAACCCTCACCCACCGGCGAGCCCCTCCTCGTCGAAAGGCACGGCGACCGTGTGGTCGCGACGCTCCATCGTCCGCACAAGCGCAACGCGATCGACCAGGCCACCATCGATGCGCTGCACACGCTGTGCGCCGAGCTCGAAGCCGCACCGCGCCCCTTGATCCTCACCGGCGCCGGCGGCGTGTTCGCGGCCGGGGCCGACATCGCCGAGCTGCGCGAGCGCCGCGCGGCCGACGCACTGCGCGGTATCAACGCCCACGCGTTCATCCGCCTCGCCGAACTGCCCATGCCGGTCATCGCGGCGATCGACGGATATGCGCTCGGGGGCGGAGCCGAACTCGCCTATGCCGCCGACATCCGCATCGCGACCCCGTCCATCGCCATCGGCAACCCCGAGACCGGACTGGGCATCCTCGCCGCGGCAGGAGCCGGATGGCGGCTGAAGGAGATCGTCGGAGATGCCAGGGCGATCGAGCTGCTGCTCACCGGTCGCACCGTGAAGGCCGAGGAGGCGCTGCGCATCGGACTCGTCTCGGCGATCCACGAGCAGGCGGCGCTGCTGCCGGCCGCGCACGCCATCGTCGATCGCATCGTCCGGAACGACCCCGCAGCCACCATCGCGACCAAGCGCGTGTTCCGCGCGCCTCGTGACCACCACCCCGCCGTCGACCTGGAGGCACAGGCCGAGCTGTTCGAGAGCCCGGAGAAATTCCGACGGATGACCGACTTCCTGGAGCGGAGAGACCGATGACCGAGACCAGCTCCCTCGCCCCTGGGCACGTGGGCGTGCTCGGCGGCGGACGGATGGGCGCCGGCATCGCCCACGCGTTCCTGCTCGCCGGTTCCCGGGTCACCGTCGTCGAGCGCGATGCCGACGCCGCACAGGCGGCTGCCGCCCGTGTGCTCGAGTCGGTCGACTCATCGATCGCCAGAGGCACGGCGCTCGCACCCGTCGAGGAGTATCGGGAGCGTCTTTCGACGGGAACGGATGCCGCACTGTTCGCCCCGTGCACCCTCGTCGTCGAGGCGGTGCCCGAGGATCTCGCGCTCAAGATCGATGCGCTCCGCCGAGTCGACGCACACGTCGCCTCCGACGCCGTGATCGCCTCGAACACCTCCTCCATCTCGATCGACGAGCTGGCCGCCGTGCTCGATCGCCCCTCGCACCTGCTCGGCATGCACTTCTTCAACCCCGTGCCTGCCTCCACGCTCGTCGAGATCGTGCGCGGAGCGAGCACCGCTCCCCCGCTCGTCGACTCCGCCCGCGGCTGGGTCGCCGCCCTCGGCAAGACGCCGATCGTCGTCGCCGATGCTCCCGGCTTCGCGTCGTCCCGGCTCGGTGTCGCGCTCGGACTCGAGGCGATCCGCATGCTCGAGGAGGGCGTCGCCTCCGCCGAAGACATCGACACGGCGATGACGCTCGGATACAAGCACCCGGTCGGACCACTCCGCCTCACCGACATCGTCGGACTCGACGTGCGGCTGGGCATCGCCGAGTACCTCGCCGCCCATCTGGGTGAGCGCTTCGAACCTCCGGCCCTGCTGCGCCGCCTGGTCGCCGAGGGGCACCTCGGCCGCAAGAGCGGACGCGGCTTCTATGAATGGGACGCCTCATGAAGGGAACTGAGATGACCGAGATCCTCCCCAGCTACGTCGAGGGAGAGTGGTGGACGCCGGCGTCCGCGGCTCGGGCCACCGAGGTGCGCGATGCCTCGACGGGAGAGGTCGTGGCCCGCGTCTCGACCGACGGACTCGACCTGGGTGCCGCGCTCGACCACGCCCGCACGGTCGGGCAGGCCTCGCTCGGGGAGCTCACGTTCCACCAGCGCGCCGTGCGGCTCAAGCAACTCGCCCTCGCCCTCACCGAACGCAAGGCCGAGCTGTACGCGCTCTCCAGCCGCACCGGCGCCACGACACAGGACTCGTGGGTGGACATCGACGGTGGGATCGGCGTGCTGTTCGCGTACTCCAGCAAGGGCCGTCGCGAGCTGCCCAACGCCAAGGTCTATGTCGACGGCGGCGTGGAGAACCTCTCCAAGGACGGCTCCTTCCTCGGCCGCCACATCTACACGCGCCTGCGGGGCGTGGCGGTGCAGATCAACGCCTTCAACTTCCCGGTCTGGGGGGCGCTGGAGAAGTTCGCTCCCGCATTCCTCGCCGGCGTCCCCACCCTGGTGAAGCCGGCGACCCCGACCGGGTATCTCGCCGAGGCGATGGTGCGCGTGATGGTCGAGTCCGGTCTGCTCCCCGCCGGCTCGCTGCAGCTCGTCTCCGGCAGCGTGCCCGATCTCTTCGACGAGCTGCGGCTCGGCGACCTCGTGGCCTTCACCGGTTCGGCGTCGACAGCAGAGCAGCTGCGCGCGCACGAGTGCGTGCAGACGGGAGGCGTGCGCTTCACGAGCGAGACCGACTCGATAAACGCGTCGATCCTCGGAACGGATGCCGTCGCCGGCACGCCCGAGTTCGATGCCTACATCAAGCAGCTCGTCGCCGAGATGACCACGAAGGCCGGGCAGAAGTGCACGGCCATCCGTCGCGCGATCGTGCCGACGGCTGCCGTCGACGACGTCATCGCCGCGGTCCGCGAGCGGCTGTCCGCGCGGGTCGTCCTCGGCGACCCGCGCGCCGAGGGGGTCACGATGGGTCCGCTCGCCTCGACCGCGCAGCGTGAGGAGGTGCTGCGTCAGGTGGGGCGCCTGCAGGCCGGCGGCGGAGAACTCGTGATCGGCACGACGGACGCCCCGATCGTGCGCCACGTCGACGGCAGCGACGGACCCGCCCCCGACGGCGCCTTCGTCGCACCGATGCTGCTGCGATTCCCCGATGCCCAGAGCCCGGCGGTCAATGAGATCGAGGCGTTCGGCCCGGTGTCGAGCATCATCGGCTACGGCACCCTCGACGAGGCGAGCGCGCTGGTGGCACGCGGCGGCGGCTCGCTCGTGACGAGTGTGGCCACGCACGACCCCGAGGTCGCCGTCGCGCTCGCGACCGGCATGGCCGCCTACAACGGACGCGTGCTCTTCCTCGACCGCGACGATGCCCGCAGCTCGACCGGGCACGGCTCCCCGCTCCCGAACCTCGTGCACGGCGGCCCAGGCCGCGCGGGCGGAGGTGAGGAGCTCGGCGGCATCCGCGCGGTGCTGCACCACATGCAGCGCACGGCCGTGCAGGGTTCTCCGACGATGATGACCGCCCTCACCGGCGTCTGGCATCAGGGCGCGGCCGCCCGCCCCTACGAGCAGGACGGCGGCGTGCATCCGTTCCGCAAGTCTCTGGCCGAGCTCCACGTGGGCGATCAGGTCAGAAGCGGCTCGCGCACCGTGACCCTCGACGACATCGAGACGTTCGCGGCGTTCACCGGCGACACGTTCTATGCGCACATGGATGAGACCGCAGCCTCCGCGAACCCGTTCTTCCCCGGACGCGTCGCGCACGGATATCTGCTGGTGTCATGGGCTGCGGGGCTCTTCGTCGACCCGGCGCCCGGTCCCGTGCTGGCGAACTCCGGGCTGGAGAACCTGAGGTTCGTGACGCCGGTCTCCCCCGGCGACGACATCCGTGTGGAGCTCACCGCGAAGCAGATCACCCCGCGCGAGACCGACGAGTACGGAGAGGTGCGCTGGGACGCCGTGCTGAAGAATCAGCACGATGACATCGTGGCCACCTACGACGTGCTCACGCTGGTCGCGAAGGAGCAGGCGGCGGCGTAGCGGCGGCGCCGGAGTCGGGGTCAGACGGCCGCGGCTCCGGCCTCACCGCGCGTGCGCAGCCCGTCGAGGGCGAGGGCGACCACATCGTCGGCGAGACGGTCGGCACCCTCGCGTCCGCCGGGGCGGTACCACTCGACGATCGAGTTGATCATCCCGAACACGAGTCGTGCGACGACGCTCGCATCGATGTCGGCACGCAGCGCGCCTTCGCTCTGCGCCTCCGACACGAGCGCCGTGATCCGACGGTCGAAGGCCCGCCTGCGGATCAGCGCCTTGCGCTCCACGTCGGTGTTCCCGCGCACGCGCAGCAGCAGCGTCACGGCCGGCAGCTGGTCGACGAGCACACGGACGGCGCCGCGGAGCACGTGCTCGAGCCTGTCGACCGCGCTGGGCGCAGCCGACCCCTGGGCCGATTCGGGAAGCGGGTTCTCCACGACGGCCTCGAGGCCGCTCAGGGCCGCGTCGAGAGCGAGGTCGAGGATCTCGTCCTTCGAGCCGAAGTGATGGTAGATCGCCGACTTCGACAGACCGAGCCGCTCGGCGAGCATGCCGATCGATGTGGCGTCGTACCCGTATTCGTTGAAGGCGGCGACGGCGACACCGAGGATCCCCTGCTGGTCGTACCCGGGGCGGCCTCGTCGTGTGCTCTGCATCTCGGACATCACCCCACAGTCTCGCACCCGATGGGGCGTGCGCACCGGAGCATCGGCCGCGAGGCGACCGCGGTGTCGCACATCGTCACCGCAGGTCGTACACCCGCTTGTACTTCCCCTCGCTCCGAGGCAGCGTCCCCGGTTCGGCGAGCTGCACCGCGACGGTCGATCCCACGAAGATCTTGATCCGCTGCGCGAGCACCTCCGCCGCGCTCTGGCAGGTCTCCACCGACAGGTCGGGGTGGCGCTCGATGCGCACCTTCAGGGTGTCCATCCGCCCTTCCTTCGACAGCTCGAGGATGAAGTGCGGGGTCAGCTGCTCGATCCCCAGGACCAGCTCCTCGATCTGCGTGGGGAACAGGTTCACACCGCGCAGGATGATCATGTCGTCGTTGCGACCGGTGATCTTCTCCATCCGTCGCATCCCCGGACGCGCGGTCCCCGGCAGCAGCCGGGTGAGATCGCGGGTGCGATAGCGGATCACGGGGAACGCCTCCTTGGTGAGGGAGGTGAAGACGAGCTCGCCGAGTTCGCCGTCCGGCAGCGCCGTCCCGCTGTCCCCGTCGATGATCTCCGGCAGGAAGTGGTCCTCCCACAGATGCGGGCCGTCCTTGGTCTCGAGGCACTCATTGCCCACTCCCGGCCCCATGACCTCGCTGAGCCCGTAGATGTCGAGGGCGTCGATCCCCAGACGCTGTTCGAGCTCGTGACGCATCTCGTTCGACCACGGCTCGGCGCCCAGCACCGCGACCTTCAACGATGTGGAACGCGGGTCGACGCCCTGCGCAGCCATCGCATCGGCGATCGTGAGGAGGTAGCTCGGCGTGCACAGGATCGCATCCGGCTCGAAGTCGAGGATGAGCTGCACCTGGCGCGCGGTCTGGCCGCCCGACATCGGGATGGCGGTCGCTCCGAGCGCTTCGATGCCCGCGTGCGCGCCGAGACCGCCGGTGAACAGCCCGTATCCGTAGGCGTTGTGCACCTTCATCCCGCGGCGGATCCCGCTCGCACGCAGAGAGCGTGCCACCAGCGAGGCCCACCTGTCGAGGTCGCCCCGCGTGTACCCGACGACCGTGGGTCGCCCCGTGGTGCCGCTGGAGGCGTGGATGCGGGCGACGTCGGACATCGGCACCGCGAACATCCCGAACGGGTAGGTCTCGCGCAGGTCTTCCTTGGTCGTGAAGGGCAGCAGCTGCACGTCGTCGAGGGTGCGGATGTCTTCCGGACGCACCCCCGCCTCATCGAGTTTGCGCGTGTAGAGGGGCACGTTCGCGTAAGCGTGGCGCACGGCCTGCTGCAGTCGGGCGAGCTGGAGCGCGGCGATCTCGTCGCGACCCATGCGCTCTTCGGCATCGAGCTCCACAGATGCGGGCGGGCGGACACGGGAGGATGTTGCGGTCGTCATCGACACGGGGACTCCAGGGGGGTCAGAAGGTCTGGCTGGTGGTGCGGGAACGCCCGCGGAACTCGGCGACGGTGTCGCCCTGCTCGTCGACGACGGTCACGTCGTAGATGCCGGAGCGTCCGGTGCGCGCTCGCCGGATCGCTGTCGCGGTGAGCGTCTGGCCGGAGACGGTCGGCTTGAGGAAGGAGATGTCCGCGCCGGCAGCGACCGTGACCCGATCGTCTTCGTTGCACGCGATCGCGAAGGCGGTGTCGGCCAGGGCGAAGACGAATCCGCCGTGGGTGATCTGGAAGCCGTTGGTCATGTCATCGCGCACGCGCATCGAGACGACCGCGTGCCCCGGATCGTCGCGTTCGACGATCAGGCCCAAGGAGGCCGAGGCGCGGTCGCGCTCCATCATGGCGCGATTGGGTCGCACGGCGTCGGTCGCCTGCGTCGTCGCTTGTGTCATCGTCGACCTCCTCGTCGAGCGGGTCGGATGCCGCACCTGTGGCATCCGACCCGCTCATACTAACCGAACGATCGGTCAGTTAGTCAACGGACTCGGCGAGCGCCGCCGCGGCGGCGGCCCGCGCTGCGGCCGCGGAGGGAGCAGCGATCGCGGCTGCCGCCGCTCGACGGCACGCCGCCGGGGACACCGCGCTCAACCGCGCAGCGACCCGTCCCAGCGAACGCGAGGCCATCGACAGGGATGTCACTCCCAATCCGACCAGCACGGGTGCGAGCTCGGGGTCACCGCCGGCCTCGCCGCACACCCCCACCGGCTTGCCGGCAGCGCTGCCCGCGTCGCCGACGATACCGATGAGCCTCAGCACCGCGGGCTGCCAGGGATCGTTCAGATCTCCCAGGTCGCTGAGCAGCCGGTCCGCCGCCATCGTGTACTGCGCGAGATCGTTGGTGCCGAGGCTGACGAAGTCGACCACCTCGAACAGCTCGGCGGCGAGGAGAGCCGCCGACGGCGTCTCGATCATGATGCCCACACGGTCGAGACCTGCGGCCCGGCACCGTTCGGCGAAGCCAGCGGCCTCATCGACCGTCGCCACCATCGGAGCCATCACCTCGACGTGCGCCGCCTCTTCGGCAGCCGCCCGAGCGAGCGCAGACAGTTGGTCGTCGAGGAGCTGGGGGCGGCGGCGCGCGATCCGCAGTCCGCGCACGCCGAGGGCGGGGTTGTCCTCGCTGTCGGCGTTGGCGAACGGCAGCGGCTTGTCGCTTCCCGCATCGAGGGTGCGCACGACGACCTTGCGCTCGGGGAAGGCGGCCAGCACACCGCGGTAGGCGGCGACCTGCTCGTCGATGCTCGGAGCATCGACGCGGTCGAGGAAGCAGAACTCCGTCCGGAAGAGCCCGACGCCCTCCGCATGGGCCGAGGCGGCGCTGACCGCGTCGGCTGCTCCGCCGACGTTGGCGAGGAGCGGGATCCGGTACCCTCCGGCGAGCACGCCGACACCGTCGAAGTCGACGGCGGTCGCCGACGCGCGCGCCAGCGCGATGACCGATTCGGCAGGCTCGACCTCGACCGTCCCCCGGTCGCCGTCGACGAGCACCATCACGCCGGCGGGGATCGCTTCGGCGTCGTCGAGACCGACCACGGCAGGCAGACCGAGCGAGCGCGCGATGATGGCCGTGTGCGAAGTCGGCCCGCCCTGAGAGGTCACGAGGGCGACGCATGCTCCCCCGGCGAGCAGCGCGGTGTCGGCGGGGGCGAGATCGGGGGCGACCAGGACGAAGGGCTCATCGCGCTCCGGGACGCCCGGCATGTCGACCTCGAGGATCTCGGCGATGATCCGGTCGCGCACATCGCGGATGTCGGCGATGCGCTCGGCCATCCGACCCCCGAGCGCAGCGAGAGCCTTCTCGTGGACGACGGCCGTCTCCCAGACCGCGCGGGCAGCGCTGCGTCCCTTCGACCGCACGAGCGCGGTCGCCTCCGACACCAGCTCAGGATCAGAAGCGAGCAGGCGGGAGGCATCGAGGATCGCCTTGGTCTCCCCCGTCGCCTGCGCGGTGCGCGAGCGCAGCTGATCGGCGACGGCGACGGCTGCCCACTCGATGGCGGAGACCTCGGAGTCCCGATCCGCCTCGGCGACGACCGTGTCGGGGTCGGGTTCGGGAAGCGGGGGTGCGAGGTGCACGACACGGGCGGCGACCTGGCCGGGGCTCACCCCGCGCCCGCGAAGCACGGAGCCGGCCGCGAACTCGCGCGTCGGACCCGTCCCCTTCTCCGGCGTCGAGGGCGGAGCTTCCGCGGCTCTCGTCGTCGGTACGGCGTCGCTCTCGGGTCGGCTCTCCTGACTCACGTCGTCGGTGCCCTCACCGAAGCCGTCGTCGAACAGCGCGACCAGGCGATCGAGCACCTCCGTCGCGCCATCGCCATGTGCGGAAAGCTCCAGTTCGTCCCCGTGCCGCGCGCCGAGGACCAGGAGACGCGTCAGGCTCGCCGCCGCGGCATCGGGGCCATCGGGAAGGCGACGCAGGCGCACGTCCGCTCCTGCCGCCGCCTTGGCGATCAGTGCCGCAGGACGCGCGTGGATGCCGAGCGGATTGCGCACGCGCACGCGGCGCACCTGGACGTCCGCGTCCGCGTCCGACACCGGCGTATCAGGGGTCCCCGATACGTGCTCTTCCTCGACACCGAGCGCGCCGGTCTTCGCTCCGAGCGCGGCCGTCGCCTCCGAGGCGACGTCGTCGAGCGACCCGCCGGCCGCCGCAGACACCGCGGCGGCGAGGAGTCCCTCCACGAACGGGGCCGGCGCGAGCCGCACGGGCACGACGCTGGATCGCAGCTCGAGAGCGAGCTCGGCGCTGAGCACAGCGGAACCCAGGTCCATGAGGACGAGCACGCCGTCGCAGTCCGCGGCGAGCTCATCGATGGCCGCTGCCACCGCGACGGCGTCGGTTCCGAGGATCGGTACGCCATCGGCATCCACGCCGGCTCCGGCCGCCACCTTCACCCGCACACCGCCGTCATGGACCATCTGCAGGGCAAGCTCCAGCGCCGCCTCCCCGAGCCGTGCACTGTGGGAGACGGCGACGATGCCGATCATCAGGCGTCGTCCGCGACCGCCGCGGCGAGCGTGTCGAAGAGGATCGCCGTCGATGCCGCCCCCGGGTCGAGGTGCCCGGCGCTGCGCTCCCCGAGGTAGCTCGCCCTGCCCTTGCGGGCGACGAGAGGCAGAGTGGCGTCGCGTCCGGCCGTGGCCGCGTCGGCGGCGGCCTTGGCCGCGTCCGGAACCGATGCCCCCGCGGCGAGCGCGGCGTCCATCGCGTCGACCGCTGGCGCCATCGCGTCGAACATGGTCTTGTCCCCCGCTTCGGCCTTGCCCCGCGCGACGATGCCGTCGAGTCCTGCCCGCAGCGCGCCCGCGAGAGCGGGGCCGTCGAGGTCCGCCACCGGCCCCGCCGCCATCCCCATCCTCAGGAAGAACGTTCCGTAGAGCGGACCGCTGGCTCCACCGACGGAGCTGACGAGAGTCATCCCGACGGTCTTGAGCAGCTCATCGACCGTTCCTGGCGTTCCGGCGGAGAGCTTCTCGCCGACGGCGCTCATGCCGCGGGCCATGTTGGCTCCGTGGTCGGCGTCGCCGATGGCCGAGTCGAGTTCGGTGAGCCAGTCGCGCTTCTCGGTGACGACCGCACCGAACCGGGAGACCCAGTCGGCGAGCACGACGGTGTCGACCGCGGCCATCAGACGCCCCACCGCAGACCGGGGGTGTTCACCGGGGCATCCCACAACCGCAGCAGCTCATCGTCGGCCTTGAGCAGCGTCACCGAGCAGCCGGCCATGTCGAGCGAGGTGATGTAGTTGCCGACGAGATTCCTGGCCACCTGCACGCCGGACTTCTCGAGAAGCGCTGCGACCTCGCCGTACATGAGATACAGCTCGATGAGCGGCGTCGCCCCCATGCCGTTGAGCATCACGATCGCGGGCCCTGCGGCATCGAGGTCGGCGAGGATCGGCTCGACCAGCTGCCGGGCGATCTCGGACGCCGGGGCGAGGGGTTCGCGATGACGACCCGGTTCGCCGTGGATGCCGATGCCGATCTCCATCTGGTCATCCGGAAGGTCGAACGTGGGCTTGCCCGCAGCGGGGACCGTGCAGCTGGTGAGAGCCATGCCCATCGAGCGGCCCTGTCCGTTCACCTTCTTGGCGAGCTCGACCACGGCGGCGAGGTCGCGCCCCTCCTCCGCGGCCGCACCGACGATCTTCTCGAGCAGCACAGTGAGACCCACTCCGCGGCGTCCGGCCGTGTAGAGGGAGTCCTGCACCGCGACATCGTCGTCGACGATGATGCTGCCGACCTCGATCCCCTCCATGGAGGCGAGTTCGGCGGCCATCTCGAAGTTCAGCACGTCACCGGTGTAGTTCTTGACGATGTGGAGCACACCGGCTCCGCGATCCACGGCTTTGGTGGCCACCTGCACGCGGTCGGGGGTGGGCGATGTGAACACCTCACCGGCCACGGCGGCATCCAGCATCCCGGTGCCGACGAAGCCGCCGTGCAGGGGCTCGTGCCCGGAGCCACCACCGGAGACGATGGCGACCTTGCCCTGCGCCTTGGGGGTGGCGCGGGTGATGACGTGGTTGTCGAGGTCGACGGAGAGCTCGGGATGAGCGAGCGCGACGCCCTTCAGGGATTCGACGAGAACGTCTTCCGGGGCGTTGATGAGCTTCTTCATCATTCGATCTCCTTTGATCCTTCGTGGTGTCTTTCGCAAAAATCCGAAAGTAATTCGTTAATGTCGAATATGCTCGGAGCCTGCCGGGTTGTCAAGATCATTCGTGAAGCCCGGCTCCATCTGCACCGGCTCGACGACGCACCGGAAGGAGGCCTCCCGTGATCCAGGCGATCGATCGCGCGGCGAAGGTCCTCGAACTGCTCCAGGGAGCACGCCACCTCGGCATCACCGACCTCGCCGCGGCTCTCAGTCTGCCGCCGTCGACCGTGCACGGGATCGTGAAGTCGCTGCGTTCGCACGGACTCGTCGCGAAGGAGCGGGGCGGCCAGCGCTACATGCTCGGTCCGACCCTGCTGCGCCTGAGCAACGTCTATCTCGACACCCTCGACGTGCGAGCGCGGGCGATGCGATGGACGCAGGAACTCGCACGCCGCACCGATCTCTCGGTGCGCCTGGGCGCCCCGCACTTCACAGACGTGCTCGTGATCCACCACAATCTGCGCCCGGATGACAGTCAGCAGATGCTCGAGACCGGAGTCGCCATCCCCGCCCACGCCTCGGCGATGGGCAAGGTGCTCCTCGCCTACGATCAGGGATTCCAGCAGAGCGTCTTCGAACAGCCCCTGCGCAGCCTCACCGGCGACACGGTGACCGACCTCGCCCGCCTCACCCTGGAGCTGCCGGCCATCGCCGAACGCGGCATGGCCGGGGAGTTCGACGAGGCGGTGCTCGGCGAGTCGTCGATCGCGGCCCCCGTCGCGGATGCCTCGAACGCCATCGTCGCCGCCGTCGCCGTGGTGCTGCCGACCTCGCAGACGCCCGCCTCGGACGCGATCCTCAACGCCCTGCGCGAGACGGCCCGCAACATCTCGCGCGAGCTCGGCGCCACCACGTGGCCGCCGCGCGTCGCCCCGGCCGACGACTGAGAGGCTCTCACCGCGACCCGGCGAGGTGGATCGAGCTCACCCGCGCAGCGCCAGCGCGAACGGCAGCACCTGGGTCGCCCCGGCCTGACGGAGCACGCGGGCAGCGACCGTTATCGTCCACCGGCTGTCGACCAGATCGTCGACGAGCAGCACAGGCCCCGGCGGCACCTCGAGGTGCTGAGCGCTGAAACGGTCCCAGAGCCCGGCGAGACGGAAGACGCTGTTCCCGCCCGGCCCTCCGGTGGGCCCACCCGCGACAGGGTCGAGCGCGCCGAGGTACGGCAGGCGGCCGACGTCGGCGAGCCCTCGGGCGAGCGAGTCGACCAGCAGCGGATGCGAACGCGACGGCATGGCGACGACGGCGACGGGTCGCTGCTCCCACCCCCATCCGGCGAGGACGCGTATGCAGGCCTGGAGCAGCTGGGGCGTCACCGCGGTGTCGGGCGCACCGGCGGCGAAGATCTCCCGCAGCGCCCCTCCCCAGCCCAGGTCGGTGAGACGCGCGAGCGCCCGCCCCTCCCCCGCCTGCTCGTCGGCGGGGATGCGCCCCTTGACCGGCACCTCGAGCCGATCGGCTCCGGTCGGCCATGCGCGCCGCGGCTCGATCGGGATGCCGACGCGGTCGAGCGACTCCGCCGCCTGCGTACTCGCGGATTCGCCGATCTCGCGCGGGAACCACCCGCCCGCACAGTTGTCGCACCTCCCGCACGGCGCCGCCGTGTCGTCGTCGAGCGACCGCTGCAGGAACTCCATGCGGCATCCGTCGGTCTGCTCGTACTCGATCATGTGCTGCTGCTCGGCGAGCCGCTCGACGGCGATGCGCTCGTAGCGTTCGGCGTCGTAGGTCCACGGCTCACCGGTCGCGACCCATCCCCCCTGCACGCGCCGGACCGCACCGTCGACGTCGAGCACCTTCAGCAGCAGCTCCAGCGGCGTGCGGCGGATGTCGACCATCGCCTCGAGCGCCGGCGTCGAGATCGGAGCATCGCCGAGCGCGCCGATCACCCGCTCCGCGCGTTCCCGATCCGGCATTGAGGCGGTCGCGAAGTAGTGCCAGATGTCGCGATCTTCGATGCCGGGCAGCAGCAGCACGTCGGCGCTCTCGCTGGCACGGCCGGCACGACCCACCTGCTGGTAGTACGCCACGGGAGACGACGGTGCTCCGAGGTGCAGCACGAATCCCAGATCGGGTTTGTCGAAGCCCATGCCCAGCGCACTCGTGGCGACCAGGGCCTTGACCTCGTTGCGCTTGAGCATGCCCTCGGACTCGGCGCGCTCCTCGGTGTCGGTCTGCCCGGTGTACGCCCGCACGTCGTGCCCGTGATCGCGCAGCAGGCGGGCGGTGTCGACGGCAGCCGCGACGGTCAGGGTGTAGATGATGCCGGAACCGGGAAGGTCGTCGAGGTGGCTCAGCAGCCACGCGAGGCGGCTCGCCGAATCGCGCAGGCGCAGCACGCCGAGGCGCAGCGAGGTGCGCGCGAGCGGTCCGCGGATCGTGAGCACCGGCTCGGCTCCGGCATCGCCGCGCAGATCGCCACCCGCCTGAAGGCTGCCGAGCTGCTCCGCCACATCCGCCACGACCCGGCTGTTCGCCGTCGCGGTGGTCGCGAGCACCGGTACATCGGCGGGCATCTGCGCGATCAGGTCGCGCAACCGCCGGTAGTCGGGGCGGAAATCGTGGCCCCAGTCGCTGATGCAGTGCGCCTCGTCGACGACGAGCATCCCGATGCGGCGCACGAGCGCCGGCAGCTGCTGCTCGCGGAAGGCCGGATTGTTGAGCCTCTCCGGCGAGACCAGCAGGACGTCGACCTCGTCGCGGTCGAGCTGCCCGAGCACGTCGGTCCACTCGTGCGCATTGGTGGAGTTGATCGCGACCGCACGCACCCCTGCACGCTCGGCGGCCGCGATCTGGTCGCGCATGAGCGCCAGCAGCGGCGACACGAGCACGGTGGGCCCCGCACCCTGACGCCGCAGCAGCAGCGTCGCGACGAAATAGACCGCCGACTTGCCCCAGCCGGTGCGCTGCACCACAAGCGCGCGGCGGCGCCCCTCGACGAGGGCCTCGATCGCCTCGTACTGGCCGTCGTGGAAGTCGGCGTCTGAGCGGCCGACGAGCTCGCGCAGTGCCGCGCGGGCGGCCTCGCGAGTGTCGGTGGAGGCTGCGGAGGTCATGCCCCCACTCTGCCCCACCCCGCCGACACCCCGGTGGCGGCATCCCCAGGTTCGCCGGCCCCTGGGCGCGTCCGTTCGTCTAGCGTGAGGACATGATCACACGTGAGCTCGCCGTCGCCCTGCGGGACCGCGGACTCGTCTGGCACCCCGCGGAGGGCGATCGGTTCCAGCTCGACCTGCCGGACGATGTGGAACTCGAGGCGGAGGCCGAGGTCTTCACCGTCAGCGAGATGACGATCGAGGCCCGACAGACTCCGAGCGGCACCGACCTGGCGTTCAACGGGACCACCGAGTGGGCTCTCGACGCGGTCACGCTCGCGGATGCGGTGTGGCTGCCGAGGGAGGATCAGCTGCGCGACCTGCTCCGGGGCACCTTCCGTGCACTGGTGCGCCTCGACGACACCTTCCGGGTCGACATCGAGATCGGCGCAGATGCACTCGCGTTCGAGCATCCAGACCCCTCCGAGGCCTACGGGCGAGCCCTCCTGGAGCTGATCTCCCGCTCGCTCTGAGAGCCGCGTCTTGAATCCGGCCGTTCTCTGTGTCAGAATTACCTAACGATCGGTCAGTAAAGTTGACCGGATGCCGAGGAGTCGACGATGACCAGTGCCGCAGACCTGTCCCTGGTGGGCGAGATCTCCGATGAGGAACGTCTCTTCGACGAGCTCATCGCCAACGAGCAGCGCATCGAGCCGCGCGACTGGATGCCGGAGGCGTATCGCAAGACGCTCGTCCGCCAGATCTCCCAGCACGCGCACTCCGAGATCATCGGCATGCAGCCGGAGGGCAACTGGATCACGCGCGCGCCGAGCCTCAAGCGCAAGGCGATCCTGATGGCGAAGGTGCAGGACGAGGCCGGCCACGGCCTCTACCTCTACTCCGCAGCGCAGACCCTGGGCACCACGCGCGACGAGATGATGGATCAGCTCATCAGCGGCAAGGCGAAGTACTCGTCGATCTTCAACTACCCCACCCCGACCTGGGCGGACATGGGCGCGATCGGCTGGCTCGTCGACGGTGCCGCGATCTGCAACCAGGTACCGCTGTGCCGGGCATCGTACGGCCCGTACGGGCGCGCCATGGTGCGGGTCTGCAAAGAGGAGTCGTTCCACCAGCGCCAGGGCTTCGAGATCCTGCTGACCCTCATGCAGGGCAGCGAGGCGCAGCGCGCGATGGCCCAGGATGCGGTGAACCGCTGGTACTGGCCGAGTCTCGCGATGTTCGGGCCGCCCGATGACCAGTCCCCCAACTCGGCGCAGTCGATGAAGTGGAAGATCAAGCGGTTCTCGAACGACGAGCTGCGTCAGCGGTTCGTCGGCATGCTCGTGCCCCAAGCCGAGATCCTCGGCGTGACCCTGCCCGACCCCGATCTGCGCCTCGACGAGGAGACGGGCCAGTACGTGATCGGCGAGATCGACTGGGACGAGTTCTTCGAGGTGGTGCGCGGCAACGGACCGTGCAATGCCGAGCGTCTCGAACGGCGCCGCACCGCGCACGAAGAGGGCGCCTGGGTGCGCGAGGCCGCGGCCGAGTACGCGCGCAAGCAGTCCCTCAAGACGAAGGCGGTGGCGTGATGGCGACGCCGGGAGCGGACGAGCGCGAGCCCTGGCCCCTGTGGGAGGTCTTCGTGCGCGCGAACCGGGGCCTCAGCCACGTGCACGTCGGCTCGCTGCACGCGCCGGACGCCGAGATGGCGATCCGCAATGCCCGCGACCTGTACACGCGCCGCGGCGAGGGCGTCTCGATCTGGGTCGCGCCGGCAGACGCGATCACCACGAGCGACCCGGATGCCAAGGGCGCGTACTTCGAGAGCCCCGCCGGCAAGAACTACCGCCACGCCGTGTACTACACGGCCTCCGAGGGAGTGCCGCACCTGTGAGCGCACCGCACCCGCCCACCGCGCACGAGGGCACCGACGTCCACGGCGACATCCACGGCGACGTCTCCGTCGACGAGATCCGCCTCTCGCAGGAGCTCTCCGGCACCGGTGCGGTCGCCGCGTCGGCCGACATCGCCGAGTATGCACTGCGCCTGGGCGATGACGCGCTCATCCTGTCCCAGCAGCTGGGCGCCTGGATCTCACGCGCCCCCGAGCTGGAGGAGGACGTGGCCCTGGGCAACATCGCGCTCGACCTGCTCGGCCACGCACGCTCCTTCCTTCACTATGCCGGCTCGTACGACGGCCGCAGCGAAGACGATCTCGCCTTCTTCCGCGACGAGCCCGAGTTCCGCTGCGCCTGGATCGTGCAGCAGCCCAACGGCGACTTCGCCCAGACCATCGCGCGGCAGTTCGTGGTGGCCACTTACATGTTCGAGCTGTACTCGGCCCTGCGCGCCAGCAGCGACGAGACCTTCGCCGCGATCGCCGAGAAGTCGCTCAAGGAGGTCGACTACCACCGCGATCACGCCGTGCAGTGGATGCTGCGACTCGCCGGCGGCACCGAGGAGTCCCGCACCCGCATCATCCGGGCGATCGGTGACGTCTGGCCGTACGTCGACGAGCTGTTCCGCGACGACGACCTGATCGACCGGCTCGGAGATGCGGCCGCGCCGCCCTCGAGCCTGCGCCCCGCGTTCGACCGCGTGGTCGACACCGTGTTCGCCGAGGCGGACGTGTCGGTTCCCGCCGTCATGTCCTCGTCGGCGGGTGGGCGCGACGGCGCGCACGCGACGCCGCTCGGGCACATCCTGGCCGAGATGCAGGTGCTCGCCCGACGGCATCCGGGGGCGACATGGTGACCCTCACCCCGACGCAGGCCGCCTGGCGGATCGCCGCCTCCGTCCCCGACCCCGAGGTGCCCGTCCTCACGATCGAGGACCTCGGCGTTCTCCGTGCGGTCGAGGTCGACGGCACCAGCGTCCACGTCGACATCACCCCGACCTACAGCGGCTGTCCCGCGATGGACACGATCCGCGACGACGTGATCCTCGCCCTCACCGCCGCCGGCTTCGACGAGGTCGAGGTGCGCCTTGTCCTCTCCCCCGCCTGGACCACCGACTGGATGACGGAGGCCGGCAAGACCAAGCTCGCGGCCTACGGCATCGCGCCGCCCTCCGGCCGGGCTGCCGTCTCGACCGGCCCCATCCGCCTCTCGCTGAGTGTGCGCTGCCCTCGTTGCGGGTCGCTCGACACCCGCGAGGTCTCCCACTTCGGCTCGACCTCGTGCAAGGCGCTGTTCGAGTGCCGCGCCTGCCTCGAGCCCTTCGATCACTTCAAGGTGCACTGACATGTCGCTCTTCACCTCCGCGCCGGCGTCCCTCCCGCGTGCGACGACGCCGCGCGCGGCCGCTCCGCGCACGCGCGCCCGCTTCCACACCCTCACCGTCGAAGACGTGCGCCCGCTCACCGACGACGCGGTCGAGGTGACGTTCACCGTGCCCGCCGCGCTCGCCGACGAGTACGACCACCTTCCCGGTCAGTACGTCGCGCTGCGCACCACCCTCGACGGCGTCGAGGTGCGGCGCTCCTACTCGCTGTGCCGTGCGCCGGAGCACCGCGACGACGGGCAGGACACCCGGTTGAGCGTCGCCGTGAAACGCGACGAGGGCGGACTCTTCTCGACCTGGGCGCAGACCGGCCTGCACGCCGGATTCGAGATCGATGTGATGAGCCCGCAGGGCACGTTCACCTCGGCGCTCGACGACCTCGACGACCGCCACGTGGTGGGCATCGCCGCCGGCTCCGGCATCACGCCGCTGATGGCGCTCGCCCACACGGTGCTGACGCGGTCCGAGACGTCGCGGTTCACACTGCTGTACACGAACAGGGCCACGCTCGACGTGATGTTCCTCGAAGACCTCGCCGACCTCAAGGACCGCTACCCGACCCGACTCGTGCTGCACCATGTGCTCTCCCGCGAGCAGCGGGCGGCTCCAGTGCTCACCGGGCGGATCGACGAGGAGAAGCTGCGCACGATCCTCGGCACGCTGATCCCGCCGTCGAGCGTCGACGAGTGGTTCCTGTGCGGGCCGCTCGCCCTGGTCGACCTCTGCCGCGAGGTGCTGGCCGACGTCGGGGTCGAGCGCTCGCACATCCGTTTCGAGCTGTTCACCACCGGCGACGAACCGGCTCGCGCGGCCCGACCCGTGCAGGTGCGCGCCGGCGAGAAGACCGTGCGCATCGAGGTCACGCTCGACGGCGTCTCCTCGACCGTGGAGAGCCCGGTCGACGCGCACGAGTCGGTGCTCAACGCGGCGCTGCGCGTGCGACCCGATGCGCCGTTCGCGTGTGCGGGCGGTGTCTGCGGCACCTGCCGTGCCCGCGTGATCGAGGGCAGCGTGACCATGACCGAGAACTACGCCCTGGAGCCCGACGAGCTCGAGCGCGGATTCGTGCTCACCTGCCAGTCCCATCCGACCAGCGACCGCGTGGTCGTGGACTACGACGTCTGACCCGGAGGCCCCCATGATCGACCTCGCCATCGCCGACGACGTCGCGACGATCGTCCTGAACGCACCGTCGAAGCTGAACGCGCTCGACGAGAGGGCCCTGGCGGATCTGGATGCCGCCTACGAGGCGGCGGAGAGCGCCGGTGTGCGCGCACTCATGCTCCGCGGCGAAGGGCGCGCGTTCTGCGCCGGGCGGGACATCTCGGGGGTCGATCCTCGGGACGACGATGTGCTCGGCTATCTCGGCGGCCTCGTCACCCCGCTGCTGCAGCGCATGGCGCGCTTCCCTGCACCGACGTTCGCCGTCGCGCACGGCGCCTGCCTCGGGGTCGGACTCGGGCTGCTCATCGCGACGGATGTCGTGTATGTCGCGGAGTCGGCCAAGATCGGGTCCCCGTTCGCCGCACTCGGCGCGACCCTCGACTCGGGCGGACACGCCCTGTTCCTCGACCGGCTGGGGGCGCACAAGACACTCGATCTGATCTACACGGGGCGCCTCATGAGCGGCGCCGAGGCCGTGGCCTCCGGCCTGTTCTCGCGCGTCTTCCCCGATGACGAGGTCGTGCAGGCGACGACCGACGCCGCAGCTACCGCCGCCCGCGGCGCGACGGCGGCGTTCCTCGCGAGCAAGGAGCTCATCGCCCGCATCCGCGACGAGCGGCTCGCGCTGTGGGACGCGGTCGGCATCGAGAACGCCGCACAGGCCGCACTGTGCGACACCGATGACTACCGCGAAGGGTTCGCGGCCTTCCAGGACAAGCGCACGCCCGTCTTCCGCGGGCGCTGAGCGCGCGGCACCGGCGCGACACGAATGTCCGACACCGGTGCGAGAATTCCCCCATGATGCTCGCAGAGCTCGTCTCCACCGCCGACCGGGTCGGGGCCACCTCGTCGAGGCTCGCGAAGATCGATGCCCTCGCCGATCTGCTCTCGCGCGCAGATCCAGCCGAGATCCCCGCCGTCATGGGCTTGCTGCTCGCGGCGCCCCGCCAGGGCAGGCTGGGGGTCGGGTGGCGTGGCATCTCCGCCCTCGACATCACCCACGCCGACAGCCCGACGCTGACCGTCGGCGAGGTCGACCAGGCGTTGGACGCGCTGGCGACGACATCGGGCACCGGCTCGGCGGCAGCCCGCAGCGGGATCCTCGGCGACCTCGCCTCGCGCGCGACGGCCGAGGAGTGGGACTTCCTCGCCCGCGCGATGCTCGGCGAGCTGCGCACCGGCGCCCTCTCGGGCGTGCTCCTCGACGCGATCGCGCGGGCGGCCGACCGCCCTGCGGCCGTCGTCCGGCGTGCGGCCATGCTCTCGGGTGACCTCGGCGAGACCGCCCGCATCGCACTCACCGGAGACGAAGGCGACCTCGAGGCGGTGGGCCTGCGGGTCGGACGCCCGGTTCTGCCCATGCTGGCAGCGACGGCCGCGACGCCCTCTGCCGCGCTGGAGGTCACCGGCCGGGCCTCGGTCGAGTACAAGCTCGACGGCGCCCGCATCCAGGTGCATCGGCACGGCGAGGAGGTGGGCGTCTACACGCGGAGTCTGGCCGACATCACGCACCGCGTGCCCGAGATCGTCGAGATCGTGCGCGCTCTCCCGGCGCACGACGTCATCCTCGACGGCGAGACGCTGTCGCTCGACGAAGACGGCGGGCCGCGCCCGTTCCAGGAGACCATGTCGCGGTTCGGTGCCGATGTGTCGCGCGAGCTCGTGCTGCGACCGTGGTTCTTCGACGTGCTGCACGTGGACGGGCGCGACCTGATCGACGAACCGCTCTCCGTCCGTCTGGCCGAGCTCGAACGCGTGGTCGGCGACTGGCGGATACCGGGCATCGTCACCGACGATGCGGATGCCGCCGAGCAGCTGTCGCGCGATGCTCTCGCCGCCGGACACGAAGGCGTCGTGGTCAAGGCCGTGGATGCGCCGTACGCCGCCGGCCGGCGCGGCAAGTCCTGGGTGAAGGTCAAACCGGTGCTGACCTTCGACCTGGTCGCGCTCGGGGCGGAGTGGGGCTCCGGTCGCCGCCGCGGATGGCTCTCGAACCTGCATCTGGGCGCCCGTGATCCCTCGGGAGAATTCGCCGACGCCGACGGCTACGTCATGGTCGGAAAGACCTTCAAGGGCCTCACCGACGAGCTCCTGCGGTGGCAGACCGCCGAGTTCCCCGAGCATGAGTCGCACCGCACGGCGTCCACCGTGTTCCTGCGCCCCGAACTCGTCGTGGAGATCGCGGTCGACGGCGTGCAGCGCTCACCGCGATATCCCGGGGGCGTCGCCCTGCGATTCGCCCGGGTGAAGGGCTACCGGCAGGACAAGTCGCCGGCCGAGGCCGATACCATCCAGACGCTGCGTTCCCTGCTGCGCGGCTGACCCGCCCGCCTCACGCCGACGGCGCGAGGCCCTGGTCCTCTTCGCGGACCGTCCCGCGGAAGGACCACGGGAAGTCGATCCACAGATCGGTGTCCTTCCACGCGAAGTCGGGCTGGATGATCGTGGAGGGCTTGGTGTAGATCGTGACCGAGCGCACGTCGGCGCCCTTGTCCTTCAACAGCTGCACGGCGAGCGCGAGTGTACGACCCGAGTCGGCGACATCGTCGACGAGCAGCACCCGGCGGCCGTCGAGATAGGCCATGTCGAGCTCGGGAGGCAGAACCTCTGGGGCGTCGAGCACAGTGCCGATCCCGGTGTAGAACTCGACGTTGATGGCTCCGCAGTTCTTGGCGCCGAGTCCGTACGCGATTGCTCCGGCGGGGAGCAGACCGCCACGCGCGATCGCGACGACGACCTCCGGCAGGAAACCGCTGTCGAGGATGTCGCGCGCGAGATCGCGCGTCGCCGCCCCGAAGCCGTCCCAGGTGAGTGTCTCGCGCTCGATCTCTGCATCAGTCATTCCTGCATTCTCCCGCATCCTGCGCTGCTCCCCCGCCGGTAGACTGAGCGGGTCCGGCCCGGCCGGTGCCTGAAAAAGAGGCACGAAGCACTTCGCGAAGACGCGGAGGCGAGACACATACGGATCCCGCAGTTCCTCCGTCCCTGTCTCGAAAGGCTTTCGCATGCCCACCGTCTCCGCGCACGTCGCCCTCACCCTCGCTCAGCACATCGACGCCGTCTTCGGGGTGATGGGCAACGGCAACGCCTATTTCCTCGACGCGATCGAGACGCAGACGGATGCCGTGTTCACCGCTGTGCGCCACGAGCAGGGTGCCGTGGTCGCCGCCGACGCCCACTTCCGCGCGTCCGGCCGCATCGCCGCGGGCACGTCGACGTACGGTGCCGGTTTCACGAACACCCTGACCGCGCTCGCAGA
Source organism: Microbacterium sp. UCD-TDU (assembly GCF_000340625.1). NCBI lineage: Bacteria > Bacillati > Actinomycetota > Actinomycetes > Micrococcales > Microbacteriaceae > Microbacterium > Microbacterium sp. UCD-TDU. Next base: position 356,894 of record NZ_AOSO01000005.1, on the reverse strand, counting down.
GGCCGTGCAGGCGCACGTGCCGCTCGTGCTCGTGGTCGGAGACGAACCCACCTCCGGTCCCCGCCCCTGGGATGTCGACCAGATCGCTCTCGCCTCCGCCGTGGGCGCCCGCACCTATACCGTCGGGCGGGCCGATGCCGCCGCCACCACCGTCATCGCGATCGAGCACGCCCTCACCTACCGGGTACCGGTCGTGCTCGCGATCCCGTATGACGTCGCAGCTCTCGAAGCCGGCGAGGTGCCGGAGGCGCCGTCGCCGCGCATCCCCGCACCTCTCGCCCCGCGCGGTGAATTCGCCGACGCGATGCTCGACGAGATCGCCGCCGCTCTGGCCGGCGCCGAGCGGCCTTTCCTGTTGGCCGGTCGCGGAGCATGGTTGTCCGGAGCGAGCTCCGCACTGGGAGAGCTGGCCGCAGCGACCGGGGCGCTCACGGCTTCCTCGGCGCTCGGCCGCGGGGTCTTCCCCGACACGCGGTACGACCTCGGAGTGACCGGCGGCTTCGGTGCCGACGGCGCGATGGAGCTCGTGCGCTCCGCCGATGTCGCCGTCGTGTTCGGCGCCGCACTGAACCAGTTCACGATGCGTTTCGGTGAGCTGTTCGCGCCGGGCACGCGCGTCTTCCAGATCGACACGGCACCGGCCGCGACGCACGCGCACGTCGGAGGCTTCGTGCGTGCCGACGCCCGGCTCGCCGGAGAGGAGCTCGTGGCCCGGATCGGTACAGCCGGGTCGGCGCACCCCTGGCGTGAGACGGTCGACGTCGCCGCCGCGCGCACGTACGACGCCGGCGACGACCTCGCTCCCGACGGACGGCTCGACCCGCGCTCGGCCGCCCGACGCATCGCCGAGCTGCTGCCGGAAGACCGCGTGGTGGTCTCCGACGGCGGGCACTTCATCGGGTGGGCGAACATGTACTGGCCTGTTGCGGCTCCCGACCGCATGATGATGGTCGGCACGGCGTTCCAGTCGATCGGACAGGGATGGCCGAGCGTCGTGGGCGCGGCCCTGGCTCGGCGCGAGTCGACCGTGGTGCTCACCTCCGGTGACGGCGGCGGACTCATGGCGATCGCCGATCTGGAGTCCGCCGTGCGCGCTGCCGGCGGCCGCGGCATGGCCGTGGTCTGGAACGACGCGGCCTACGGAGCCGAGGTGAACCTCTACGGCCTCAAGGGGCTGGCGGAGGGTCCGATGCGCATCCCCGAGGTCGACTTCGCCGCGTTCGGCGCGGCCGTGGGAGCCGAGGGCGTCGTCGTGCGCACGCTCTCCGACCTCGACCGCCTCGCGAGCTGGGCCGAGGAGGACGCGGCGACGCGACGCTTCCTGCTGCTCGACCTGCGCATCTCGGGCGATGTCATCGCTCCGTACCAGCAGGAGATCATCCGCGTGAACTCCTGACGCATCCGTCGCCGGCCCTTCACCTGGCAGACTCGGACGATGCCGGGTCTCCATCACGTCGAACTGTGGATCGCCGACCTCGATGAGGTGCGCGCGCAGTGGCGCTGGGTGCTGGGCCGGCTCGGCTTCACGCTCGACGGCGAGTGGCCCGGCGGCGAGTCCTGGATGGCCGGCGACGCCTACCTCACCCTCACGACGTCGCCGAACCTGTCAGACGCCGCACACGATCGCCGACGCGCCGGCCTCAACCACCTCGCGTTCCACGGCGGTGCCCGCGACGCGGTCGATGCGATCATGACCGAGGCGCCCGCCCACGGCTGGCACCCGCTCTACACGGACCGCTACCCGCACGCCGGTGGCGACCGGCACTACGCCGGCTGGCTCGAGAACGCCGCAGGCTTCAAGATCGAGATCGTCGCGGACGTCGTCGTCTAGGCGCCGTAGTCAGGAAGCTCCTGCAGCGTCCAGGAGTTGCCGTCCGGATCGTCGAAGGACACGAACCGTCCCCAGTCGAGGTCCTGCACACCGCGTGCCTCCACGCCGAGGCCCTGCAGGTGCGCCAGCGCCTCGTCGGCATCCGGCACCACGACCTGGATCGTGTTCTGCATGCCCGGTTCGAGGTCGATGCCCAGCCCCGTGCCGAACACGATCGAGCACGCCGAGCCCGGTGGTGTCATCTGCACGAAGCGCAGCCCTTCGGTCGGCGTCTGATCCCAATCGGCGCTGAAGCCGATCTTCTCGTAGAACTGCTTCGAGCGGTCCACATCGGTGACCGGCACGAAGATGAGCTCGATCTTCCAGTCCATCACGCACTCCTCCTGTCGGGCGCCGTCGCCCGTCGGCGTCCACCGTACGCGCGGCCACCGACGTACCGCCACACTGAAGCGGCGTCAGATCCATCCCTTGTCCTGAGCGATCCGCACGGCCTGCGCCCGGTTCGCCGCCCCTGTCTTCCCGATCGCCGCCGAGAGGTGGTTTCTCACGGTTCCCGCCGACAGGAACACCTCGGAGGCGATCGCGGCGGCGGAGCGCCCGTCCGCGGCGAGACGCAGCACCTCCCGTTCCCTGTCGCTCAAAGGGTTCGCGCCGTCGAACAGACTGTCGGCGGCGAGCACCGGATCCAGCACCCGCAGTCCCGACCGCACACGCCGCACGGCTTCGGCGAGCTCCTCGGCAGGGGTGTCCTTCACGATGAAGCCGCTCGCTCCGGCATCCAAGGCGGAGCGCAGGTAGCCGGGGCGCGCGAACGTCGTCACCACGAGCACGCGCGTCCCCTCGCTCGCCTGCCTGATGCGTCGCGTCGCCTCCACGCCGTCCATCCCCGGCATCTGGATGTCCATCAGACACACATCAGGACGAAGCTCCTCCGCGAGTCGCACGGCCTCCGCTCCATCCGCGGCCATGCCGACCACGGTGAGGTCGGGCTCGAGTTCGAGCAGCGCCCCCAGCGCCCCGCGCACGAGCGCCTGGTCGTCGGCGATCAGCAACCGGATGACATCGCCGGCCGAGACGCTCACCACGTCACCTTCACGCGCGTGCCCCCGTCTTCCGTCGCGCCGAGCGCGAACGCCGCGCCCGCCGCCGCCGCGCGCTCGCGCATGCCGCGGATGCCGTTGCCCTCGGCCGCACCGATGCCCACCCCGTCGTCCTCCACCACCAGCCGCCCCGGCAGCAGCAGCACCCGCACCGTCTGTGCGCGCGCATGTCTGAGGGTGTTGGTCGTCGCCTCGCGGAGAATCCAGCTCGCGGTGATCGCCTGCACCGGCGACAGGGCGCTCGGCTCCCCCTCGACCTGCATCTCGATGTCGGCCGCGCGGAACGAGTCCCGAGAAGACGCGAGCTGTTCGACGAGCGTCGTCACCCGCGCTCCCGCCACCGTCGAGCGGACCCCGGCGATCGCCTCCGCCGTGAGCCGCTCGATGTCGGAGAGCTCCGCCTTGGCGCGTTCCGGATCGGAGTCCATCAGCCGCCGCACCAGTTGCGCCTTGAGGCCGACGACCGTCAGGGAGTGACCGATCAGATCGTGCACGTCACGAGCCACGGCCTCGCGCCCCTCGCTGGTCGCCAGTTCGAGGCCGAGCCGCTCCGCTTCCGCCGAGCGCAGGATGAGCCAGGTCGAGACCGTGTTGACCACTCCGAGAAGCGCCACGATCGCGAGGATCGACAGGTAGCTGATCCCCCCGGGAAGCAGGAACACGCACAGCGCCGTGACCACGACCGCGGCGATGGTCGTGATCCAATGCCACGCACGCGTCAGACCGTACGAGGCGAAGGACATCACGAACGGCAGGAAGCTGAGCGCCGATCCGCCCTCCGCCGGTACCGAGAGCAGTGCGCACAGGATGAGCGCTACGAACGTGATCCACTGCCGTGTCGACGGCGTACGTCCGAGTCCCCCGCCACCGCGCATGCCGTGCATGAAGCCGGTGACGTACAGCACGATGAACGCGACCAGGGCGACCCAGCCCACGATCACCCAGGCCGGCGGCGCTTCGGATCGCAGGAGCGCGATCACCGGATACACCAGGAAGACGAGCCAGATCACGGCCATCAGCCATCCGAACCGCGCCCACGGGTCCTTCCCCGTGGCGCTGTTCGTCTCGCGCTTCGCGTGTGGCGTCATCCGTCCAACCTACTGTCGCCGGGCACCGCTACTGCCGTGCCCTGGAGCGCTTCATGCCCATCATGACCAGCAGGGCGAACAGCGCGAGCCAGACGACGACGTTGAGGAACAGCATCCACAGCGGGTCGGTCTGTCCTGTCGTGAGCACCCCGTCGGTGAGCGGCCAGCGGCTCAGGGCGACGAAGCCGTACAGAGGCGTGAATCGGGCGATGTCGAGCATCACGCCGTCGAGCGGCATGAACACGTTGCCGAAGAACGCGAAGAACGTCATCGAGATCGAGGCGAGAGCCGCCGCCGAGTCCGAGCTCAAGAACAGCCCGACGCCGAGCCCGAACAGTCCGTACATGAGGCCGATCCCGAGGATGATGCCCGCCGTCGCGACCCAGCGCCAGCCGTCTTCCGCCTGCGCGCCTGTCATCATCCCGGCGGCGAACACGGCCACCAGCGCCAGCGCCGCGAAGGTCACGGCGGTGAGCAGCTTCGTCAGCGCGTATCCGGCGGTGGTCAGCGGGGTCATGGCGAGTTGGCGCCCCCAGCCCTGCTTCGCCTCGGTCGCGGCGAGCGATGTGAGCGAGCTCATCGCCACCGCCGTGCCGTAGGCGGCCATCGAGGTCATCACGTAGAACGAGACGTTCCCGTGGCCGGCGGAGAGCGAGCCGTACCCCATCCCGGCGCCGAACAGCAGGTACATCGCGACCGGCATCGCCAGGGTGAACGCGAGCGTGTAGGGGTTGCGCAGCTGGCGGACGCCTTCGATGCGCAGCATGGTGGGTGAGACGAGCATGTCAGTTCTCCGTCAGAGCAGCGAAGGCGGTTTCCAGGGTGGGGGCGGCGATCTCCAGGTCGTGGGCGCCGCCTTCGAGCAGGATGCGGGCGGCGACATCGGAATCCGCGGCGCGCAGGCTGAGACGATCTCCGTCGAGTCGCACGGCGACGACGCCGTCGGTCGCGCTCAGGGTCGCGACGAGGGTTGCTGCGCCCTCGTCGACCGTCGCCGAGACGGTCCGCTCGCCGAGGCTGGCCCGCAGCAGCGCGGTGGGGGCGTCAGCGACCACGGTCCCCCGGTGCATCACCACGGTTCGGCGCGCGAACTGCTCCGCCTCCTCGAGATAGTGGGTGGCGAAGATGATCGTGCGTCCGGCATCCGCATCCGCACGCATGACGTCCCAGAAGTGGCGGCGTGCCGTGACATCCATGCCCGCGGTGGGCTCGTCGAGCACCAGGATGTCGGGGTCGGAGACCATCGCGAGCGCGAACTTCACGCGCTGCTGCTCCCCGCCCGAGCACTTCGACACCCGGCGGCGGGCGAGGTGCTCCAGGTCGGCTCTGGAGAGGACCTCGTCCACTCTGCCGAGGGCCTGTGGGCCGTGAAGAGAGGCGATGAGGCGCACGGTCTCGCCGACGGTCAGGTCGCCCAGGAGCCCGCCGGTCTGCAGCACCGCCCCGATCGCCCCGCTCGCGGTGGCGCGCTCCGGTGCGACGCCGAGCACCCGCACGGTGCCGCTGCTGGGTTGCGTGAGTCCCAGCAGCATGTCGAGCGTGGTGGTCTTGCCCGCGCCGTTGGGCCCCAGCAGTGCGACGACCTCCCCGCGCCGGATCGACAGGTCCACCCCGTCGACGGCCTGCACGCGGCGATCGCCGGTGCCGAAGTGTCGTCTCACGGCGCTCAGTTCGAGCACCAGCGGGTCATCGTTCGGGGCGACGGATACCGGTCGAGCGGTGGCCCGCGTCACCGACCCGTCCACGGAGGTGTTGTTCATGCCTCCAGCCTCCTGCGCCGAGGGCGAGGAGACCGGAGGGCAGTGTCATCTCCTCGACATGACACGTGTCATGTCGAGGACGGGATCAGCGTGCAGGCAGCAGGGCCCCCTCGAGGAACGCGGCCAGCTCGGTCGTGTCGTCGAGCGGAAGGATCGCTGCCACGTACTGGTCGGGGCGCACCACGATCACGACGCCCTCGCGGGACAGCTCGCGCGCGGCGAAGATGTCGGTCTCGGTCCACTTGCTGGGGCCTGCGGCGTAGACCTTCTCCCAGTCGGTGAGTCCGAGGGGGCCGGTCTTCGGCTGGAACAGCGCGGGCGCCGAGGTGACCTCGATCTCTTCGAACGGCTGCTGGTAGACGGCCTTCACATCGAAGACCGCATCGACATCGGCGTCCGCCGGGGTGAAGCGCGCGAACAGGGGCTCGGCCTTCTCGGCCCACGCGGCGAGCGCGTCGCCGGTGCGGTCGCCGAAGGCGTAGACGCGCCAGCGCCCATCGGCCTTCGCGTGGTGTCCGAGGTGCACGACGTTGCCGTCGCCGACCCGCACGACCTCGGCCGACTTGAACCGCTTGCCCAGCGGATATCCCGGGGCGAGGGACTGGTGCGTGTCGGACCCGGTGATCATCGACGAGGTGTACTGCGTCATGAATCCGGACGGGAACTCGGCCGTCGCGAGGTAGTAGGTGGCCAGCTCGTTGGGGTCGGAGATCTCCTCGGGCTTTCGGGCCATCAGGCTCGACCACTCGCGGTCGAAGTCGATCAACTGCTGCGCCACGGGCCGCCGTTCGGCACCGTACGTGGCCAGCAGGTCTTCGGACGCGCGGCCGGTGAGCACCGAGCCGAGCTTCCAGCCGAGGTTGAAACCGTCCTGTATGGATACGTTCATGCCCTGGCCGGCCTTGGCGCTGTGCGTGTGGCAGGCGTCTCCGGTGAGGAACACGCGCGGCGTCCGCCCCGACCCGTCGATCACATCGTCGAAGCCGTCGGTGACGCGGTGTCCGACCTCGTACACGCTGTGCCAGGCGACCTCGCGCACGTCGAGCGTGTACGGGTGCAGGATCTCGTTGGCGCGACGGATGATCTCCTCGATGGGCGTCTGCCGCACCCGGTGGTCATCGTCGTCGGCGACCTCGCCGAGGTCGATGTACATGCGCGAGAGGTAGCCGCCCTCGCGCGGGATGTGCAGGATGTTGCCCGCCTCCGAGTTGATGGCGCACTTGGTGCGCCAGTCCGGGAAGTCGGTGTTGACGAGCACGTCCATGACGCCCCAGGCGTGCGCGGCCGAGGCGCCCACGTGCGTGCGCCCGATGGCCTGGCGCACACCGCTGCGGGCACCGTCGCACCCCACGACGAACTTGGCGCGGATGGTCCTCGCCTCTCCCGCCCGCTCGCCGGCGACGTAGCGGATCCCCACCTCCACGGGGTACTCCCCCGTGTCATGGACCGTGAGACCGGTGAACTCGACCCCGTAGTCGGGCACGATCCGGCCGGGGCCGTTCGCCGCGGCCTCGGCGAAGTAGTCCAGCACTCGCGCCTGGTTGACGATCAGGTGCGGGAACTCGCAGATGTCGTAGGCGTAGTCGGAGGTGCGTGAGGTGCGGACGATCTCGTCGCGCTTGTCGGGGTTCGGCCCCCAGAAGTTCATCCAGCCGATGTTGTAGGCCTCGGCGATGATCCGCTCGGCGAAACCGAACGCCTGGAACGTCTCGACGCTGCGCGGCTGGATGCCGTCGGCCTGGCCGAGCGGGAGGCGGCCGTCGCGCTTCTCGATGATGCGCGTGGAGATGCCGGGGTACTGCGCCATCTGGGCCGCGAGGAGCATTCCCGCCGGCCCCGATCCGACGATGAGCACGTCGATCTGGTCGGGAAGGTCGGCGGAGCGTGCGGCGCCGATACCGGCGGCGTCCTGCACGCGCGGGTCAGCGGAGACGTAGCCGTGGTGGTGGAACTGCATCGTCGTCGATTCCTTCCGGACTTCTTCGTCGGGTGTTGCTTGTCGGGTCTTGCATCCTGAACCCGCGTGTTCTATATTCGAACACTGAGTTCTACTATTGAACACAGCCTAAACCTCGCCGTCCGCGATCGCAAGGGAGCGCCCGCATGCCCGAGAACACCGCCGCCTCCCCCGCCTCGCAGACCCTCAGCCGCGGCATCCGCATCCTTGAGGTGCTGGCCGACGCACGCGGCACCCTCACGATCGACGAGATCGCCTCACGCCTCGGCGTGCACCGCTCGATCGCCTATCGCCTGTTGCGCACCCTCGAAGACCACGGGCTCGTCTCCCGAGACGCGGCCGGCGCCGTGAGCCTCGGCGCCCGCATGGCGGCGCTCGCGGCCGGAGTCGCCCACGATCTGCAGGCCGAGGCCCTCCCCGAGCTCACCGCGATCGCCAACGAGCTGGGCATGACCTGCTTCCTCGCCGTGCTCGACGGCGAGGAGTGCATCACGCTGGCGAGCGTCGAGCCCCGCCACGCCGTCGCGAGCGTCGCCCAGCGCCCCGGCGCCCGCCACCCGGTGACGGTCGGAGCTCCCGGCAAGGCGATCCTCGCGCAACTCCCCGAGCACGAGTGGCCCGAAGCGGTGCCGTCGTCACTGCCGGCCGATGTCGAGGCGACCCGGAGCCGCGGATATGCGACGAGCCACGACGAGGTCATCCCCACCGTGCAGTCCGTCGCCGTCCCCCTCGCCCTGCGCGGCCAGCGCCCCGCCGCGATCGCGGTCGTGCACGTGGCCACCGACCTGGACGACGCCGAGATCGCCGTGCGGCTGCAGCGCTCGGCATCCGTCATCCGCGAATCCCTCGACGGCTGACCGCCGCAACGACGCGTGAGCACGCCCACCCGAGGGGGACGTGCTCACGCATTCGGGTGACTCAGGAGATCAGGCCTTCGCGAGTCCGTAGATCGGGCTGACGGACTGCTCCTCCTCGTGATCCGGTCCGAGCGGGATGCCCGAGCGGTCGCGCAGCAGCAGCGTGGCGATGAGACCGAGCACGGTCATGCCCGCGAGGTACCACGTGACGGCCTGGGTCGACCCGGTGGCGCTCACGATGGCCGTGGCGATGGTCGGCGCGAAGGCCCCACCGGCGATCGCGCCGATGGCGTACGAGATCGAGACGCCGGAGAAGCGGATGCTCGCCGGGAACAGCTCGGCGTACAGCGCCGCTTGCGGTCCGTACGTGAAGCCGAGACCGATCGTGAGGATCGCGAGCCCGGCGAACAGCAGACCGATCTCGCCCGTGTTGACGAGCGGGAAGAGGGTGAAGACACCGACCAGCTGCAGCACCCAGCCGATGACGTACGTCGTGCGACGGCCGATGCGGTCGGACAGCCAGCCGGCGAGGAGCGTCGTGAGCAGCCAGGTGACCGCGGATCCGGCGACGGCCCAGAGGACCGGGCCCCGCTCCAGGCCGATCGGCCCCTCCGGGTTCGTGGCGTAGCCCTGGATGTACCCGCCGGTGGTCATGTAGCCCACGGCGTTGTTGCCGGCGAAGACGAATGCGGCGATGATCACGAGCAGCAGGTGCTTGCGGAACAGCTGAGCGATCGGCATCCGCGCCTTCTCCTTGCGGGCTGCGAGCTCGGTGAAGACGGGGCTCTCCTCGACCTTGCGGCGCACGTAGTAGCCGACGAGGATCAGCACGACACTCAGCAGGAACGGCACACGCCAGCCCCAGGCGAGGAACTGGTCGCCGGGGGCGATCACCGTCATCAGCGCCATCACGCCGGAGGCGAGCAGCAGACCGAGGGGCACGCCGATCTGCGGCGAGGCACCGAAGATGCCGCGCTTGCGGCGCGGAGCGTGCTCGACGGCCATCAGCACCGCGCCGCCCCATTCACCGCCCGCCGAGATGCCCTGGATGATGCGCAGCAGCACCAGCAGGACCGGCGCCATGATGCCGATCGTCTCGTAGGTGGGCAGCAGACCGATGAGCGCGGTCGCGGCGCCCATCAGGATCAGCGTCCACATCAGCACGGTCTTGCGCCCGAGCTTGTCGCCGTAGTGCCCGGCGAGGAACGCGCCGAGGGGGCGGAACAGGAAGCTGACGCCGACCGTGGCGAAGCCGATCAGGGCGCTGTTCTCGCCGAGCGGGGCGAAGAAGAGCTGTCCGAACACGAGCCCGACGGCCGTCGCGTAGATGAAGAAGTCGTACCACTCGACCGTGGTGCCGACGACGGTGGCGAACACGACGCGGCGTCGATCGGCCGCCGTCGCGATGGTTCCGGTGGGTGTGAACCCAGCCTGTGACTGCCCGCTCATGGGGTGTCTCCTTTGGTTGTGACCGCATTGTCACGGCGTGCAGCGGAATGGATCCGAAGTGCTTGCCGAGGGGTGAACCGATGATATATGATTTCGAATACGACGCACAAGGCGTCCCGCACGACAACGCAGACGAGCGCGAGGAGGCGCCCCGTGACGGAGAAAATCGACCGCCCCGGCAAGATCATCGCGATCCACCTGAGCTATGCCTCACGCGCCGATCAGCGCGGCAGACGCCCCGCCTCGCCCTCGTACTTCTTCAAGCCGGCCAGTTCCGTCGGCGTCTCCGGAGGCACCGTCGAGCGACCGGCCGGCACGGAGCTGCTCGCCTTCGAAGGGGAGATCGCCCTCGTGATCGGCACGGCCGCGCGCCGCGTCTCGCTCGACGAGGCCTGGGGGCACGTGGGGTGGGTCACCGCCTCGAACGACCTCGGACTGTACGACCTGCGCGCCAACGACAAGGGCTCCAACGTCCGCTCCAAGGGCGGCGACGGCTACACACCGCTCGGCCCCGACCTGATCGATGCCCGCACCGTCGACCCTGCGGCCCTCCGGGTGCGCGCCTGGGTCAACGGCGAGCTCCGCCAGGACGACACCACCGCCGGACTCATCTTCCCGCTCGCGCAGCTCGTCGCCGACCTCTCCCAGCACTTCACCCTCGAACCGGGCGACGTGATCCTCACCGGCACCCCCGCAGGCTCATCGGTCATCGTCCCCGGCGACGTCGTCGAGGTCGAGGTGGACGCCCCGGATGCCCCCGGCGCCCCCACGTCCGGGCGCCTCGTCACCACCGTGACCCAGGGCGAGACCCCTCTCGACGGGGAGATCGGATCGCTCCCCGCCGTCGACGACCTGCAGCGCACCGAGGCCTGGGGCTCTCGCGAAGAGGCGGGCCTGCCTCCCATCGAGAAGGTTCCTGCTCTCTCCCCCGAACTGCGCGCCCAGCTCCTCGCCGCCCCGACGGCCGGTCTCTCGGCCCAGCTCCGCAAGCGCGGACACCACTCCTGCTTCATCGACGGGGTGTCGGCCAACATCACCGGCAGCAAGATCGTCGGCACCGCCAAGACGCTGCGATTCGTGCCCTTCCGCGAAGACCTCTTCGCCGCGCACGGCGGCGGCTACAACGCGCAGAAGCGCGCGTTCGATGCCGTGGAAGACGGCGAGATCATCGTCATCGAGGCCCGAGGCGATGCCACGACCGGCACCCTCGGCGACATCCTCGCCCTGCGCGCGAAGGTCCGCGGCGCTGCCGGGGTCGTCACCGACGGCGGCGTCCGCGACTTCGACGCGGTCGCCGAGATCGGACTCCCCGTGTTCTCGCAGGGCGCGCACCCCTCGGTGCTCGGCCGCAAGCACGTGCCGTGGGACGTGGATGTCACGGTCTCCTGCGGCGGCGCGACCGTGCAGCCCGGAGACATCATCGTCGGCGACAGCGACGGAGTGATCGTGATCCCGCCGGCCCTGGCCGCCGAGGTCGCCGCCAGCGCCGTCGCGCAGGAGATCGAAGACGCCTGGATCGCCGAGCAGGTCGCCGCGGGTCACCCCGTCGACGGCCTGTTCCCCCTGAACGCCGAGTGGCGCGCCCGCTACGAAGAGGCCACGGCGCACGGGAGCACGCGATGACCACGACGGCGGCCAGCAAGTCCGAGGTCGCGTACGAGTGGCTCCGCTCGCGGATCACGGGGCACATGTTCAGCCCCGGCTACCGGCTGGTGCTGGGTTCCATCGCCGAGGATCTGAAGATGAGCGTCGTCCCCGTGCGCGAGGCGATCCGCCGCCTCGAAGCCGAGGGGCTCGTGACGTTCGAGCGCAACGTCGGAGCGCGGGTGACCCTCGTCGACGAGAGCGAGTACGCGCACACCATGCAGACGCTCGGCCTGGTCGAGGGGTGCGCCACCGCACTCTCGGCTCCCCTGCTCGACGAGGACGCTCTCGAGGAGGCCGCCCGTATCAACGAGCGCATGGCGCAGATGCTCGATCATCTCGACGCCCACGCCTTCACCGAACTCAACCGCCAGTTCCACTCGGTGCTGTTCGAGCCGTGCCCCAACCCTCACCTGCTCGACCTCGTGCACCGCGGCTGGTCGCGGCTCTCCGCCATCCGCGACACGACTTTCGCGTCGATCCCCGGACGCGCCCAGCACTCGGTCGAGGAGCACACCGAGATCCTCGACCTCATCCGCGCGGGCGCCGACCCGCTCGAGATCGAACTCGCCGCCCGCAATCACCGCTGGCGCACGATGGACGCGTTCCTCGACGCACTGCACACCCGTTCCGCCCAGACGACCGGAGAAATCTCATGACCGACTCGCGCATCCCCGCCGACCTCCCCGACCACATCCAGCACTACATCGACGGCGCGTTCGTCGATTCCGTCGACGGCGACACGTTCGACGTGCTGGATCCGGTCACCAACCAGACCTACACGAGCGCTGCCGCCGGCAAGAAGGCCGACATCGAACTCGCCGTCGCCGCAGCCACGCGCGCGTTCAACGAGGGCCCCTGGCCGCGGATGCTCCCCCGCGAGCGCTCGCGCGTGCTGCACCGGATCGCCGACATCGTCGAGTCCCGCGACGCACGCCTGGCCGAGCTGGAGTCGTACGACTCCGGCCTGCCGATCACGCAGGCGCTGGGACAGGCCCGCCGCGCCGCCGAGAACTTCCGGTTCTTCGCCGACCTGATCGTCGCGCAGTCCGACGACGCCTTCAAGGTGCCGGGCAAGCAGATGAACTACGTCAACCGCAAGCCGATCGGCGTCGCCGGCCTCATCACGCCGTGGAACACGCCGTTCATGCTCGAGTCGTGGAAGCTCGGGCCCGCACTCGCGACCGGCAACACGGTCGTCCTCAAGCCGGCCGAGTTCACGCCGCTGTCGGCATCCCTGTGGGCCGGCATCTTCGAGGAGGCGGGGCTGCCGAAGGGCGTCTTCAACCTCGTGAACGGTTTCGGCGAAGACGCGGGCGACGCGCTCGTGAAGCACCCCGACGTGCCGCTCATCTCGTTCACGGGCGAGAGCCGCACCGGACAGATCATCTTCGGCAACGCCGCTCCGTTCCTCAAGGGCCTGTCGATGGAGCTCGGTGGCAAGTCGCCCGCCGTGGTCTTCGCGGACGCCGACCTCGAGGCCGCGGTCGACGCCACGATCTTCGGCGTCTTCTCCCTCAACGGCGAGCGCTGCACCGCCGGCTCCCGCATCCTGGTCGAGCGCTCGATCTACGAGGAGTTCGTCGAGCGCTACGCCGCGCAGGCGAAGCGGGTCAAGGTCGGCTACCCGCACGACCCGGCCACCGAGGTCGGCGCGCTCGTGCACCCCGAGCACTACGACAAGGTCATGAGCTACGTCGAGATCGGCAAGAGGGAGGGCCGCCTGGTCGCCGGTGGCGGTCGCCCCGAAGGCTTCGAGGAGGGCAACTTCGTCGCACCGACCGTGTTCGCCGACGTCTCCCCCGATGCCCGCATCTTCCAGGAGGAGATCTTCGGGCCCGTCGTGGCGATCACGCCCTTCGACTCCGACGAGGAGGCGCTCTCGCTCGCGAACAACACCAAGTACGGGCTCGCCGCCTACATCTGGACGAACGACCTCAAGCGCGCGCACAACTTCGCGCAGTCGGTCGAGGCGGGCATGGTGTGGCTGAACAGCAACAACGTGCGGGACCTGCGCACCCCGTTCGGCGGCGTGAAGGCCTCGGGCCTCGGTCACGAGGGCGGCTACCGCTCGATCGACTTCTACACCGACCAGCAGAGCGTGCACATCACGCTCGCGGCCCACTCCCACAACCCGACCTTCGGCAAGAACTGACCCCACTGTCTCGTTCCGGTCGCACTTGGTGCCGCCCCGCCGACGCGGATGCGACAGAAAGTGCGACCGGAACCCTCACGCAAGGACGCTGACATGACACACCGCGACGACATGACCCTGACCTCCTCGGGCTTCTACGTCTCCCAGGAGGCGCCGATCCGCTCGGACAACCCGATCGCGACGCCGCAGAGCTCGCCGCCGGACATCCTCCGCTGCGCGTACATGGAGCTCGTGGTCACCGACCTCGCCGCCTCCCGCCAGTTCTACGTCGACGTCCTGGGGCTCTACGTCACCGCGGAGGACGACGAGGCGATCTACCTGCGTTCGACCGAGGAGTTCATCCACCACAACCTGGTGCTGCGCAAGGGCCCGATCGCCGCCGTGGCCGCCTTCTCGTACCGGGTCCGCACCCCCGAAGACCTCGACCGCGCTGTCGAGTTCTACACGGAGCTCGGCTGCGACGTGCGCCGCAACGAGAACGGCTTCGTCAAGGGCATCGGCGACTCGGTGCGCGTGGTCGACCCGCTCGGCTTCCCGTACGAGTTCTTCTACGCCACCGAGCACGTCGAGCGGATGTCGTGGCGCTACGACCTGCACATCCCCGGCGAGCTGGTGCGCCTGGACCACTTCAACCAGGTCACCCCCGACGTGCCGCGCGCCGTGGGCTTCATGCAGGACCTCGGCTTCCGCGTCACGGAGGACATCCAGGACGAGGAGGGCACCGTCTACGCCGCCTGGATGCGCCGCAAGCCCACCGTGCACGACACCGCCATGACCGGCGGCGACGGACCCCGCATGCACCACGTGTGCTTCGCCACGCACGAGAAGCACAACATCCTCGCCATCTGCGACAAGCTCGGAGCCCTCCGCCGCTCCGACTCGATCGAGCGCGGTCCCGGCCGTCACGGCGTCTCGAACGCGTTCTACCTCTACCTGCGCGACCCCGACGGGCACCGCGTCGAGGTGTACACGCAGGACTACTACACCGGCGACCCCGACAACCCGGTCATCACCTGGGATGTGCACGACAACCAGCGCCGCGACTGGTGGGGGAACCCCGTCGTCCCGTCCTGGTACACGGATGCGTCGCTGGTGCTCGATCTCGACGGCAACCCGCAGCCGGTGGTCGCCCGCACCGACTCCAGTGAGATGGCGGTGACCATCGGCGCCGACGGCTTCTCGTACACGCGAGCGGACGACGACAAGGACATGCCCGAGTACAAGCAGGGCGAGTACAAGCTGGGCCACCAGCTCTAGGAGGCACGGATGCTGTCAGCAGACACGATCACGCAGATCGCGGCGGAGCTCGCGGAGGCCGACCGCACGCACGCGGTGATCCCGCGCATCACAGCGCGGTACCCGGAGGCCACGGTCGAGGACTCCTACGCGATCCAGGGTGTCTGGAGGGACTCCCAGATCGCCGCGGGTCGCCGACTCGTCGGCCGCAAGATCGGGCTGACGTCCAAGGCGATGCAGCAGGCCACGGGCATCACCGAGCCGGACTACGGCGTGATGTTCGACGACACCGTGTACGAGTCCGGCGCCGAGATCCCGGTCGATCACTTCTCGAACGTGCGCATCGAGGTCGAACTCGCCTTCGTGCTGAAGACCCCGCTGGAGGGCCCGGACTGCACCCTCGAGGATGCCCTGGCGGCGATCGACTACGCCGTGCCGGCACTCGAGGTGCTGAACTCGCACATCGAGCTGGAGGGCCGCACGATCGTCGACACGATCAGCGACAACGCCGCGTACGGCGCGATGGTGCTCGGCACGGTGCACCGGCGTCCCGACGAGATCGATCTGCGCTGGGTTCCCGGCGTGCTCTCCCGCAACGGCGAGATCGAGGAGACCGGTGTCGCCGCCGGAGTGCTCGGCCACCCGGCGACCGGGGTCGCGTGGCTCGCGAACAAGTTCCATCAGCACGGCGCGCGTCTCGAGGCCGGGGAGATCATCCTGGCAGGATCGTTCACACGCCCGATGTGGGTGTCGCGCGGCGACGAGGTGCTGTGCGACTACGGACCGATGGGAACAATCGCATGCCGCTTCGTCTAGACCCCTCGTTCCGTGAGCAGCTCGCGGCCTCCGATCGAGCGTTCGTGGGCATGTGGGTCTGTTCCGGCAGCCCGCTGCTCGCCGAGGTCGCCGCGGGGTCGGGGCTGGACTGGCTGCTGATCGACATGGAGCACTCGGCGAACACCCTCGATTCCGTTCTCGTGCAGCTGCAGGCGGTCGCCGCGTACCCCATCGCCCCGCTCGTGCGGGTGCCGTCGAACGACACCGTCGCGATCAAGCAGGTCCTCGACCTCGGGGCGCAGAACCTGATCGTGCCGATGGTGTCGTCGGCCGACGAGGCCCGCGCCGCGGTGTCCGCGACGCGGTACCCGCCGGAGGGCGTGCGCGGCGTGGGCAGTGCTCTGGCCCGCAGCGCGCGCTGGAACCGTGTCGATCGGTACCTGCAGGAGTCCGCGCAGCACGTCTCCCTCACGGTGCAGATCGAGACGGCAGCGGGCGTCGAGGCCGCAGCCGACATCGCCGCGGTCGACGGCGTCGACGCGGTGTTCGTCGGCCCCTCCGATCTGTCCGCGTCGATGGGCCTGCTGGGTCAGCAGACCCACCCCGATGTCACGGCCGCGGTCGAGAGGGTCTTCGCCGCGGTCAAGGCCGCAGGCAAGGCCGTGGGCGTGAACGCGTTCGACCCGGCAGCCGCCGACGCCTACCTCGCCGCCGGCGCCGACTTCGTCGCGGTCGGGGCGGATGTGGCGCTGCTCGCCCGCGCCTCCGAGGCTCTCGCCGCGCGTTTCACCTCGGCAGACGACGGCTCCCGCGCCAGCTACTGATCCGCGGGGTCGTGTGCCTGCGGCCTGGGGCCGGCGACGCCTGAACTAGCGGATTCATAGCATCGACCGCGAGACTGTCGGCATGACCTTCGCCGCGCTCCAGCCCCTCGCCGACCGTGCCGCCCTCTTCGTCGCGCTCCGTCAGGACGCTCTCTCCGCAGCCGCCGACGCCCTCGGCGAGCACCGCTGGGACGCGGACCTGGCCGCGGGCACCCTCACCTTCACGGCCGACGCCGACCCGTCGCGACAGCTCGTGGCGCGCGCGCACCTGATCGCGACGATCGCCCCTGGACCCCGCTCACTCCTGTGGGCCTGGGCGCACCCGAGCGGCGATGCACAGGGTGTCGCGGCGCAGCTGCAGGCCTACGGCAACGAGCACGGGATCGCCGAGCTGACCGCTCCCGAGGTGCCGTTCCCCGCCGAGGTCTCGGGCGACGACGACTGGATCGCACAGGCCGCGCACACGATCGGCGCCGTCGCGGTCGAGCTCACCGGACGCTCCCCCTATTACTCCGCCCCGGTCGGCAACGGAACCCGTGCGGTCTTCGTTCTCGATGCTCCGCTGGCACCGCTCACCGTGGCGGATGCGGTCATGGCGCTGCCCCGTGTTCTCTCTGGCATCAGCCTCCCCGATGCGCGCACCTCCGTGTGGGACCTCGCCCGACTCGCGGGCTGGACCCTCGCCTGGACCGATGACGCGTTCTCCGGCGCCGATGTCTCCGACGCCACGGGCACCGCGACCTTCCGCTTCGACGAGCAGGCCCGCATCAGCGGGATCGAGAGCACGCTGCACGCGCAGGGGTGATCGTCCGCCGGAGGATGTGGGATTCTGGTCGCATGAAGAACGGAATCGTCCGGTTCGCCGCGCTCTACGTGTTCAATGTCGCCGCACTGCTGGTGATCGGCCTGCTGCTGCCGGGCGTCTCGGTCGGGTTCAACGCCCTGTGGGCATCCGTCATCCTGACCCTCGCCGCCCTGTTCGTGAAGCCCCTGCTCGCCGGAGCCTTCCGCAGGTCGGCGGCGAAGTCGGCCGCCGAGCGCACCAAGGCCGGCGAGAAGGTCGTTCAGTACGTGCTGGTGTACCTGGTCGAGCTGATCGTGTGGGTGCTCACCGTGTGGCTGAGCGGTGTGCGCGCCTCCGGCTTCTGGGCGTTCGTGCTGCCGCCGCTCGCGCTGCTGTTCGGATGGATGATCTACGACCAGATCGACGACCGGCTGCGCGCCAAGGCGGGAGAGATCTACGACGCGGTGCAGGCGCGGGTGAAGGGTGGCGAGACGACGACGACGTCTCCGACCACCGCCGCGGCGGAGTCGCCCGAGACACGCGCCGCGCGCGATGAGCTCGACGACGGTCTCACACCCGAGCAGCGGCGCATGCTCGACGAACTGGGCTGAGGACGAAGAGCCGACCCGAACCCGGCTGAACCGGTGCGACAGACCGGCTGTGAACGTGGAAAGGCGCCCATCCTCCGCGGAGGACGGGCGCCTTTCGCATGCGGTGCGCGCGCTGGCCTCAGGCGATCCGCTCAGCCGCTTCCACGACGTTCGTCATGAGCAGCGCGACCGTCATCGGGCCCACGCCTCCCGGGTTCGGGGAGATGTACCCGGCGACGTCGGCGACGTCGGGGGCGACATCGCCGAACACGAGGCTCTTCCCGCTCTCGGGGTCGGTCTCTCGCGTCACGCCGACGTCGAGCACGGCGGCGCCCGGCTTGACGTCTTCCGCGCGGATGAGGTGCTTGACCCCGGCGGCGGCGACGATCACGTCGGCCTCTCGCAGGTAGCGCGGCATGTCGACGGTTCCGGTGTGCGTGAGCGTGACCGTGGCGTTCAGGTCGCGTCGCGTGAGCAGCAGCCCGATCGAGCGGCCGATCGTCACCCCGCGCCCGACCACGACGACGTGCTTCCCGCCGAGGTCGTAGTCGTTGCGCAGCAGCAGCTCGATCACGCCTCGCGGTGTGCACGGCAGCGGGGTGTGGATGGGTCCGTTGACGTTGAGCACCAGACGCCCGAGGTTGGTCGGGTGCAGGCCGTCGGCATCCTTCGCCGGGTCGATCCGCTCCAGGATCGCATCGGTGTCGAGGTGCTTCGGCAGCGGCAGCTGCACGATGTACCCGTGGCACGCGGGGTCGGCGTTGAGTTCGTCGATCAGGGCTTCGACGTCGGCCTGCGTGGCGTCGGCGGGCAGCTCGCGTTGAATCGAGTTCATCCCGATCGCCTCGGACTGCCGGTGCTTCATGCCCACGTAGAGCTGCGAGGCCGGGTCGGCACCCACGAGCACGGTCGCGATGCCCGGCGTGATCCCTCGCGCCTTGAGTGCGGCCACGCGTTCGGTCAGCTCGGCACGGATCGCGGCGGACGCCGCCTTCCCGTCGAGGATCTTCGCGGTCACTGCTGCAGGTCGGGGTAGAGCGGGAACGCGGCGGCGAGGGCGTCGACGCGAGCGCGCAGCGACTCGACGTCAGCGCCGGGAAGCAGCGCGAGCGCGATGATGTCGGCGACCTCGGTGAACTCGGTGTCGCCGAAACCGCGGGTCGCGAGCGCCGGGGTGCCGATGCGCAGACCCGAGGTGACCATCGGCGGGCGCGGGTCGTTCGGGACGGCGTTGCGGTTCACCGTGATGTGGATGTCGTGCAGCAGGTCTTCGGCCTGCTTGCCGTCGATCTCGGCGTCGCGCAGGTCGACCAGCACCAGGTGCACGTCGGTGCCGCCGGAGCGCACCGCGATGCCGGCATCCTTCACATCCTGCTGCGACAGACGCTCCGCGATGAGCTTCGCGCCACGCAGCACGCGCTCCTGGCGCTCCTTGAACTCGGGCGTAGCCGCGAGCTTGAACGCCGTCGCCTTCGCGGCGATCACGTGCATGAGCGGGCCGCCCTGCTGACCGGGGAATACCGCGGTGTTGATCTTCTTGGCGAGATCGGCGTCATTGGTGAGGATGAAGCCCGAGCGCGGACCACCGATCGTCTTGTGCACGGTCGAGGAGACGACGTGGGCGTGCGGCACCGGGTTCGGGTGCAGACCAGCGGCGACCAGACCGGCGAAGTGCGCCATGTCGACCCAGAGCAGCGCACCGACCTCGTCGGCGATCGCGCGGAAGGCCGCGAAGTCCATCGTGCGGGGGTAGGCCGACCAGCCGGCGATGATGACCTTCGGCTTGTGCTCGATCGCGAGACGGCGCACCTCGGCCATATCGATCGTCGAGGTCTCGGGGTCGACGCCGTAGGCGACGATGTCGTACAGACGACCGGAGAAGTTGATCTTCATGCCGTGCGTCAGGTGGCCGCCCTGGTCCAGCGACAGGCCGAGCAGAGTGTCGCCGGGACGCGCGATCGCATGCAGGACCGCCGCGTTCGCCGACGCACCGGAGTGCGGCTGCACGTTCGCGAACTCGGCGCCGAAGAGGCTCTTCGCCCGCTCGATCGCGAGGGACTCCGCGACGTCGACCTCTTCGCAGCCGCCGTAGTAGCGGCGTCCGGGGTAGCCCTCGGCGTACTTGTTCGTGAGAACGGAGCCCTGCGACTGCAGCACGGAGACGGGCACGAAGTTCTCCGAGGCGATCATCTCGAGGAAGGTCTGCTGGCGCGTCAACTCGCGATCCAGGACCTCAGCGATCTCGGGGTCGACTTCGGAAAGCGGGGCGTTGAAGTAACGGTCGGTCATGACGTGCTCCTTTGACAACGGATTCGAAAGGGGTGTTCCTATCGGCCCAGGCGCGCGGTCGAATTCCGTGGTCAGTCGCTCCCCGGTGGTAGTCCACCCAGACGCCAGTCGCGACGTCTACGAGCATAGCCGATGCGACGACCACGCACGCCGGCGTGTCCATGATCGTCGCAGAATCGATTCGACTTCCGCCATTCCCCTGAGCGATGCCGACGGGTAGGTTTTGTTCATGGTCCTTCCTCATCCTCTTCCTCTCGTGCCAGCGCCCGTTTCCGCCACCGCGCGAGAGGAACGGATGCCGATCACCGCGACGACGCGTGTGCACGGCCCCTCCCCCGCCGTCGCCCAGCTGATCGACGCGGTCGAGCGCCGCACCGGCATCCGCCTCTCCGCCACTGACGAGGCCTCCGGCGAGATCGAGCTGCTGATCGACCACGGCTCCTCGGCGCCGGAGGGGTACACGCTCGAGATCGGCGAGCGTGCGATCATCGTCGGCGCCGATGAGGCGGGCCTCTTCTACGGAGTGCAGACGCTGCTGCAGCTGCTGCGACAGGACGACTCCGGCTGGGCACTGCTCGGCGCCGATGTCGCGGACTCGCCGCGCTTCCCGCGACGGGGCGTCATGCTCGACGTAGCCCGGCACTTCTTCGGCGTCGGCGACGTGAAGAGGTTCATCGACAGCACGAGCGCCCTCAAGTTCAACCACCTGCACCTGCACCTGAGCGACGACCAGGGGTGGCGCGTGCACATCGATGCCTGGCCGCTGCTGACGGAACGGGCCTCCGCGACATCGGTGGGCGGCGACCCCGGCGGTTTCTACACCAAGGCCGACTACCGCGAGATCGTGGCGTACGCCGCCTCGCGTCACATGATCGTCATCCCCGAGATCGACCTGCCTGGTCACACCCACGCGATCGGTGTGGCCTACCCCGAACTCGTCGAGGCGCCGGTGCTGAACGACAACCTCATCGCGGATTCCGCGCGGCTCGGCCAGCCGCTGCCCGTCGCCGGCGAGACGTACCTGGGCTGGGGCGTCGGCCACTCCAGCGTCCGCATCCACGAGGAGCGCACCTACGACTTCGTGCGCGATGTCGTCCACGAGCTGGCCGAGATGACCCCGGGTGCGTACATCCACATCGGCGGCGACGAGTCCCTCGGCACACCCCAGGCCGACTTCGACCTCTTCGCCGAGCGCGCGACCGCGATCGTGGTGGAGGCGGGCAAGATCCCGATGGCCTGGCATGAGATGGGATCCGCGACGAACATCGCCGAGGGAACCGTCGGCCAGTACTGGGGCAAGACCACCCCCGAGGGCACGCATGCCGAGGAGGCCGCGCACTTCGTCGAGCGCGGAGGCGCCCTCATCATGTCGGCGGCTGACGTCACCTACCTCGACATGAAGTACGCGGAGGACTTCCCCCTCGGACTCACCTGGGCGGGGACCATCGACGTCCGCTCCGCCTACGAATGGGAGCCGACCGCCGTCCTCGACGTGCCGGACACTGCGATCCTCGGCGTCGAGGCCCCGCTCTGGTCCGAGACCACCCGCACGCTCGGCGAGGTCGAACAGCTGGTGTTCCCCCGTGCGGCGGCTCAGGCCGAGGTCGCCTGGTCGCCGAGAGAAGCGCCCGAACGCGGATGGGAGTCCTTTCGCGTTCGCGTCGGTGCGCTCGCTCCGCTGTGGAAAGCTGAGGGGATCGACTTCCACCCCGCAGACGAGATCCCCTGGAGCGCACGTTGATCACCCACTCCTCCGCGACCGGTTCGCTGGTCATCCACTCCGCACGGATCGTCGACGGCGGCGACATCGTCGAGGACGGCTGGGTCCGCATCGAGGACGGCGTCGTCACCGGCCGCGGGACGGGATCGGAGTGGACGGCGGCGGATGAAGTCGTCGATGCGGTGGCCCTCGCCGGCCCCGGCGCCCTGCTCACTCCCGGATTCATCGACATCCACGGCCACGGCGGCGCCGGCGCCGCGTTCGACGACGGCGTGGAGGCGATCCGCACCGGGCGCGAGATGCATCGTGCGCACGGCACCACCCGCGCGGTCATCTCGCTCGTCACGGCGCCCCTGGAATCCCTCGCCCGCAGTGTCGCGCTCATCGCCGATCTCACCGAGACGGATGCGGACATCCTGGGCTCGCACCTCGAGGGTCCGTTCCTCGACCCCGGGCACCACGGCGCGCACGAACCGTCTTTGCTGCGTCACCCGACGTCGGCGGATGTCGCCCTCCTGCTCGATGCCGGACGCGGCACCGTCCGCCAGATCACGATCGCGCCGGAGCTGCCCGGCGGGCTCGACGCGATCAGGCAGATCGTGGCCGCGGGTTCGGCCGCTGCCGTCGGCCACACGGATGCGGACGCCACGATGGCCGTCGCCGCCTTCGAGGCGGGGGCCTCCATCCTCACCCACGCGTTCAACGCGATGCCGGGCATCCATCACCGTGCTCCTGGACCGGTGCTGGCAGCGGCGGCCGATCACCGGGTGGTGCTCGAGGCCATCGCCGACAACGTGCATCTCGATCCGCACGTCGTCAAGCTCGTGTTCGACTCCGCGCCCGCACGCGTGGCGCTGATCACCGATGCGATGGCGGCTGCCGGCAGCGCCGACGGCCACTACGACCTCGGCGCCGTGCGCGTCACGGTCGAGAACGGCGTGGCGAGGGCCGATGACACCGGGTCGATCGCCGGCTCCACGCTCACGCAGGACGTGGCCCTGCAGCGCGCCGTGCAGGCGGGCGTGGCGCTTCCTGAAGCCGTTCGCGCACTCACGCAGACACCGGCACGTGCGATCGGACGCGATGCCTCCCTCGGCAGCCTGACCACCGGAATGCTCGGCGATGCCGTGCTTCTGGATGCGGATCTGCGCGTCGCGCGCGTGTGGTCAGGACCACGGCTGCTCGTCTGAGACGGCGCCGCGCGCGACGCGCAGCTCTGCGCTCTCCGGTCGTACGTGTGTGATGGGGCGGGAGGCCGCCGTTCCCCAGATCGGCGGCCTCGTTCCCCCTCGTGAGACGGGCGGCCGGGCTCTCCTCCCCCGAGGCTCCCGACCCGCCCGACCGGTGCGAATACCCCCCGCACCAGTGCCTGGATCCCGCCCCCCNTTCCCCCTCGTGAGACGGGCGGCCGGGCTCTCCTCCCCCGAGGCTCCCGACCCGCCCGACCGGTGCGAATACCCCCCGCACCAGTGCCTGGATCCCGCCCCCCCGGTGGGATCCTCACGGCTGTCTCTATGGGATGAGACGATGCTCATCCCGATTCATTACGCGACTTCTCGAAATTCTTTCGAGAAGTCATCCCGATCCTCGGATCGAAACGTGTGGGAGGCCGCCGTTCCCCAGATCGGCGGCCTCATTCCCCCTCGTGAGACGGGCGGCCGGGCTCTCCTCCCCCGAGGCTCCCGACCCGCCCGACCGGTGCGAATACCCCCCGCACCAGTGCCTGGATCCCGCCCCCCNTTCCCCCTCGTGAGACGGGCGGCCGGGCTCTCCTCCCCCGAGGCTCCCGACCCGCCCGACCGGTGCGAATACCCCCCGCACCAGTGCCTGGATCCCGCCCCCCGGTGGGATCCTCACGGCTATCTCTATGGGATGAGACGACGCCCCTCCCGATTCATTACGCGACTTCTCGAAAATCTTCGAAGGAGTTTCGGAGACCGTCCGCAGACGCCGCCGGAGGCACCCTCGCGCGAACCCGGGCATCGGCTTGGAGTTCGCGGAGAGGGTGGCTTCCCTGGGAGATTCGCGAGAGAATGGAGAAGTCGCGTGATGAGAGGCGCTCTCATGCGTCTCTTCCCGTAGAGGCGCACCCGCGCCCGGCGACAGATGGATGATTGTGCACGAAGAGAACACGACTCACGACGAAACGATCGGCGACGCCGACCTGATCCTCCGCACCCGTTCGGGAGACACGGAGGCGTTCGGTGAACTCTGGAGACGGCATTACCCGTCTGGGCTCTCCGTGGCGCGCTCGGTCACCTCTTCCATCGATCCCGATGACCTCGTGCAGGAGTCGTACACGCGCATCTATCAGGCGATCATCAAGGGCGGCGGCCCCAACGGCTCCTTCCGCGCCTACCTCTTCACGAGCATCCGCAACACGGCGGCAGGGTGGGGACGTGCTCGTCGCGAGACCGCGATCGACGAACTCGACACCGTCGCCGACCCCGACACCACCGACCAGGCTGCGAGCGAGGCGCTCGATCGCAGCCTCACCGCGCAGGCCTTCCGCAGTCTCCCCAGCCGCTGGCAGGAGGTGCTCTGGTACACCGAGATCGAGCAGATGAAGCCGCAGGAGGTCGGGCCTCTCCTCGGCATGAAGGCCGGCGCCGTGTCGCAGTTGGCGTTCCGTGCGCGTGAAGGCCTTCGTGAAGCCTGGATCCAGGCGCATCTGCGCAGCGCCGAAGACGGCTCCGAATGCCAGTGGACCATCGAGCACCTGGGGGCCTATTCTCGCGGCAACCTCAGCACCCGCGATCACAAGCGACTCGAGCTCCACCTCGACGAGTGCGCCCGCTGCATGATCGTCGCCGCCGAGGCGAAAGACGTCTCCAAGCGCCTCGCCCTGGTGCTGCTGCCTCTCGTGCTCGGCGTCACCGGCGCCGCAGGCTACCTCGCCACGCTGCAGGGTGCGGGCACGCCCATCGTCGCTCTGGCGGCCATGCCGTCGAGCATTCCCGGTGCCGTCTTCGCCGGCGACCCCGGTGTCACGCACGCCGCGACGGGCCTCGCCGCTTCGGGCGGTTCGGGTTCCGGCGCCGGCGGCTCGGCAGGCGGCACGGCGGGCTCTTCCGCCGGCGCCGGTGCCGGCGCGGCGGGCGGGGTGTTCACCGGCATCGGTGCACTCGTCGGCGTGGGCTCGGCCGCACTGGTCGTCGCCGGCGTCGTCGCCGCCTCCACGATCATCCCAGGACTCGCCGGAGCCGATCCCGCGACGTCGCTCCCGAACGCCGGGGACGAAGACCCGTCCTCGATCTCCGCGGACGTCGGGCCCGACGAGAAGATGAGCCTCGACGAGCCCGTGATCATCGAAACGCCCGTCGTCGTGCCGGAGGAGGCGCCCGCGCCCCCGACCGACGAGCAGGCGGCGCCCGGACAGGACCCGTCATCCGCACCTGCCGTCACGACGCCACCCGTCACGACGCCGCCCACGGCTCCCGTCGAACCGACGAAGCCGGTCGAGCCCGAGAAGCCCGTCGACCCCGTCGAGCCCGGTATTCCCACGGAAGCACCGACATGGACGACCGCGACGATCATCTTCGACGAGCTGACCGTGCACTACCGCGTGCCGATCACCGGCGCACCGGGAGCGACGGTCGAAGCGCTTCTGGACGGCAGCCACGGCGGTGGCGACTCGATCGTGCTCGACGATTCCGGAGCGGGTGAGATCGACCTCCGCCCCGGCCTGTTCCAGTACTACTTCGCCGCTTCGACGAAGGTCACCTTCCGGTACGTCCTCGACACGGGCGATGCGCCCTTCGCTGAAACGACTCTCCTCACGCTGCAGCCCAACCGCCCCGGCATCGAGATCCCGATCGAAGAGGCTCCTGTCGAGGAAGACCCGACGGAGTCCGACCAGACTCCCGTCGAAGAGAACCCGGTCAGCTCCGCTCCTGTCGACGATGTCGTCATCACGACCGATGCTCCCGCAGAGGTCGCTCCGGTCGACGAAGCTCCGGCGGAGGTCGCCCCCGTCGATGTCGCCCCCGTCGAGGTCGCACCCGCAGAGGTCGCACCCGCAGAGGTCGCACCCGTCGAGGTCGCGCCGGTGATTCCCGCTCCCGTGGAGCAGGCGCCGATCACGACCAGGGTCGCCGATGTCGCCGCGCCCGTCGAGGCGAGTGCCGTCCCGACCGAGGACTCCCCCGTCGCCGAATAGACTGGATCCATGTCCTCGGATCCCGCTCCTGTTCCCGGCGTCGAGCGTCCGGTCATCACCGCTCTCGACATCGTCCGCGCCGTCGTCCTCGTCGTCGCTGTGGCCTCTCTCGCCCTGTGGGGCTTCGCGAGCTGGGATCTTCCCTGGAACATCGTCATCGGTGTCGGAGCGCCTGTCCTCGTGATCCTGGTCTGGGCGCTGTTCCTCTCGCCACGCCCGGTGCTGCGTGTGCACCCCTTCCTGCGCGCAGCCGTCGAGCTGCTGATCTACGTCGGCGTCACGATCGCGTGGTGGTCGATGGGACAGGCGCTGATCGGTACCGCATTCGCCCTCGTCGCCGTGGTCGCGGGCGTGCTCAGCGGTCGCCGCGCGCTGTCGTGAGGCTCCCCTCGTGAGCGCACCGTCGTGAGCGTCCTGGCACTCCTGCAGGAGTCCCTCGGCGCGCTCGTCGACACCGATGAGGCGTCGCTCGAGGAGGCCAGAGCAGATCGTTCCGGCCACGCCGCTGCGGGGCGACCTCTCGCCGTCGTCCACGCCGAGCGTGTCGAAGACGTGCAGCAGACCATGCGCATCGCGACGGCCACGCGCACACCGGTCGTGGTTCGCGGTGCCGGTACCGGTCTCGCCGGAGCCGCGAACGCCGGGGCCGGCGAGATCGTGCTGTCGCTGCGGCGGATGACCGCGATCAGCGAGATCCGCCCGGACGACCTGCTCGCCGTCGTCGAACCGGGCATCCTGAACGCCGACCTCAATGCCGAACTCGCCAGGCACGGCCTCTGGTGGGCTCCGGATCCCGCCAGCCGCGACATCTCCACCGTCGGCGGCAACATCGCCACGGGCGCCGGCGGTCTGCTGTGCGCCAAGTACGGAGTGGTGCGGGACGCTGTGCTCGGCGTCGATCTCGTCCTCGCCGACGGCCGGCTGCTGCACCTCGGTCACCGCAGCGTCAAAGGTGTGACCGGCCTGGATCTCACCGCCTTGGTCGTCGGCTCGGAGGGCACACTGGGCGTCGTGGTCGCAGCCACCCTCAAGCTGCGCAGGCTCGTGCCCGGCGAGACGTGCACCGTCACCGCGACCTTCCCCGGGGTGCGCAGCGCTGCCGCAGCCTCCGCCGCCGTGACGGCGGCGGGTGTGCAGCCGGCGATCATGGAGCTGATGGATGCCGCCAGCCTCGCTGCCGTGCACGCCCTGCTCGCCCTCCCGGTCCCGTCTGCGGGCACGGCCCAGCTGACCATCCAGACCGATGGGCCGGCTGCCGCTGAAGAGGCGGACACGATCGCCGCGATCCTGCGCGCTCACGACGGCGACACTGTCGTCTCCCATGACCGTGTCGAGGGCGAGCGCCTCCTCGCCATCCGGCGGTCGATGCACGCGGCGATGGCCTCGCTGGGAACGACGCTGATCGAAGACGTGTCGGTGCCCCGCAGCGCCATGCCGGCGATGTTCGACGAGATCGCACGCATCGAACGCGAGTACGGCATCACCATCCCGACGGTCGCCCACGCCGGCGACGGCAATCTGCATCCGAACTTCATCTTCGACGGGCCGGAGACCCCGCCGCACGTCTGGGCGGCGGCCGATGATCTCTTCCGCGCCGCGATCCGCCTCGGGGGCACCCTGACGGGCGAGCACGGCATCGGCGTCCTGAAACGCCGATGGCTCGCCGACGAGCTGGGCGATGACCAATGGCAGCTTCAGCGTCAGATCGCCGCCGTGTTCGATCCCCTCGGCATCCTCAACCCCGGAAAGGTGTTCAGCCTCGATGCCTGACATCCATGTGAGCGCGGCCGTGATCGTCGACGAGGCCGGACGAGTGCTCGTGGTCCGCAAGCAGGGCACGAGCATGTTCATGCAGCCGGGCGGCAAGCCCGAAGCCGGCGAGTCTGCGGCGCAGACGCTGATCCGCGAGCTCCACGAAGAGCTGGGGCTGGAGCTCGACGAGGACGATCTCCAGCCGCTGGGCTCTTTCGTGTCGGCGGCCGCGAACGAGCCGGGTCACCGCGTCGTCGCCGAAGCGTTCGCGACGTCCGTCGACCCCCGGGCGGTCACCGTGCAAGCCGAGCTCGCCGAACTGCGCTGGATCACCCCGGACGACATCGCCACACTCCCGCTGGCGCCCCTGAGCCTCGAGCACCTGCTCCCGATCGCCTGGCCCGCGTCGGCGGGCTGAACGCGGGCCGGGCGTCGGGCAGGTGTCAGATGCCCTGCCAGGAAGGCTTGTTCGCGAACGTGTAGCGGTAGTAGTCCGCGAGCGCGAGGCGCGAAGCTGCGGCTTCATCGACCACGATCGTCGCGTGCGGGTGCAGCTGGATCGCGGAACCGGGCAGCAGCGCCGTGAGCGGCCCCTCGACCGCGCCGGCGACGGCTGCGGCCTTCCCCTCGCCGAAGGCGAGCAGCACGAGGTGACGCGCCTTCAGGATCGTCCCGAGCCCCTGCGTGATGCAGTGCATGGGCACGTCGTCGATCGAGTCGAAGAAGCGGGCGTTGTCCTCGCGGGTCTGCTCCGTGAGCGTCTTCACGCGAGTGCGCGATGCGAAGGACGATCCGGGCTCGTTGAAGCCGATGTGCCCGTCCGTGCCGATGCCGAGGATCTGCAGGTCGACACCGCCTGCGGCGGCGATCGCTGCTTCGTAGTCGTCGCCGGCGTGCTGGATCGTCGCCTGCGCGCCGTTGGGGACATGGATGCGCTGCGGGTCGAGTCCGAGCGGCTCGACGACCTCACGCGTGATGACGGAGCGGTAGCTCTCCGGGTGCGCGGGGTCGATGCCGACGTATTCGTCGAGGGCGAAGCCGCGCACCTGCGAGACGTCGCGCCCCGCGAGCTGGGAGCGGAGCGCCTGGTACACCGGCAGCGGGGTCGACCCGGTCGCGAGGCCGAGGACCGCGTCGGGACGACGGGCGATCAGCTCCACGATCTCGGTGGCGACCAAAGCGCCGGCGGCCTCGGCATTCTCGACGATGACGACCTCAGCCATGCGGAACGATCTCCTTCTCGGTGATGGAGGCGCCGACCAGTGCGGCGCCGAATGCGGCGGCGGGAGACCCCGCCGGGAGCAGTTCGATTCTCTCATCCAAGCGGAGCGACCGCATGAACGGTGACGCCTCGGCGCCGGCGTGCAGGGCCGCGCGGATGCCGTTCTCGAGCCGGTCGCCGAGAGCCGTGAGCCCTCCCCCGATGACCACCGTCTCGACGTCGGCGGAGAGCACGAGCACGCGCACGGCGGCTGCGGCGCCGTGGTACAGGTCGTCGCGAAGCGAGAGGGCCAGCGGATCGCCGGCCTCCGCCGCGTCGAAGATGTCCCTGATCGGCAGCGCGCCAGGGCGTCCCCAGGCCTTGGCCAGAGCACCGCCGCCGCAGAAGGTCTCGACGCATCCGTGTTGTCCGCAGCCGCACAGGCGTCCGTGCGGGTCGACGGAGAGGTGACCGACCTCGCCGGCTGTTCCCCGGGCGCCACGCCAGATGCGCCCGTCGATCACGATGCCGGCGGCGACGCCCGTTCCGAGGTTCAGATACGCCATGGAGCCGGCGATCCCGCTCAGCACCGCAGCGCCGAGGGCTGCGGCCTTCACGTCGTTCTCCACCCGGAAGGGCACGCCGAGCGCGCGTTCGGCCTTCTCGGCGAGGTCCAGGGACTCCACGCCGAGGTTGACCGCGTGATCCACCCGACCGGCCTCGGCGTCGACGAGCCCCGGGATGCCGATGCCGACGGAGCCGACGTCGGCGAGGGGGAATCCGCTCTCGTCGGCGAGGGCCGTAACGGCCATCACGATGCTCTCGACGACGGCGTCATCGCCCCATCCGGTGGGTCGTCGCAGTCGTCCGCGGATGTGACCGGAGGGGTCGACGGCCACCGCGTCGATCTTGGTGCCGCCGACGTCCAGGCCCACTCGAACCTGCCGACCGGAGCGGTCGGCCGTGTCTGCACCCGTCATCGGATGCCGCTGCCCGTCGTGCCGGTGCGGGAGGAGGTGACGATCACGACACTCCGAGCTGCCCGGAGAGCACCATGACCGCGGCTCCCCGCAGGACGATGTCCTCCTGGTGCGTCAGGCGCACCACGACGTCTTCGAACACACCCTCGAGGGTGCGAGCGTGCAGAGTCTCGATCGCCGCATCGATCAGGACGCCGTCGAGCAGATCGGCAGGTCCGGAGAGCACGACTTCGGAGAGGTCGAGGGCCGCGACGATCGGAGCGATGGCGATCGCCATGCGCGTTCCGGCATCGCGGAGGATCTCGTCGCGCGTATCGGGTTCCGCCGCGATCGCCGCACCGAGGCGGCTGACGCTGAGCCACGCCTCGAGACAGCCGTCCTTTCCGCACGCGCAGCGGGGTCCGCCGTCGGTTCCGACGACCACGTGCCCGATCTCGCCCGCCGCGAAGCGGCTACCCAGCAGAGGCTGGCTGCCGGTGATGAGGCCGGCCCCGACGCCCTTGCCGATCTTGATGAGCATGAAGTCGGCTTTCGCATCGCCGAAGGTGTACTCGGCGAGCACCGCCGCGTTGGCGTCGTTGCGCGCGAGCACGGGCAGGTCGAGATCGACGCCGAGCTTCTCCTCGAGCGGGAAGTTCGTCCAGCCGAGGTTGGGAGAGCTGAGGACGAGGCCGTCAGGGCGCACGACGCCCGGGGTGCCGATACCCACGCCGAGCAGCGGTTGGGTGGATGCGGCGACCAGGGTCTGCGCGAGCTCCCGAAGGGATGCGTACGCCGCCTCGCCGTCGGGCGACTGCGGACGCGGCACCGCACGTCGTTCGAGCACGTCGCCGTCGAGGCTCAGCACCGCGCCGGTGAACGCGTCGGGTCCGGAGAGGTCGAGACCGACGATCTGGTGACCGAACCGATCGATGTCGATGAGGATGGGCGGCTTGCCAGGGCCGACGGCCTCGCGCACACCCATCTCGATGACGATGCCGTCGGCGATGAACTCGGCGACCAGGTCGGAGATGGTGACCCGGGTGAGCCCCGTCTCCCGGGAGAGGTCGGCGCGACTCATCGCCCCTGCGTGGTACAAGGTCTGCAGCACCAGGGCGCGGTTGTGACCGCGCGCGTGCTCGGGCAGCACCTTGGATCGCGAGCGCAGGTGGCGCCCTGGGCCGAAGGCGTGCGCATTCGCACCGACGTACTCTGACGGCGATGCGGAACGCTGTTCATCCGAAACGGACATGTTTGTTAGTAGACCTTACGAACAAAATTTGCGCAACCTCTGCTCGCGGACGCGCGAGGAGGGTTACCGAAACGTTACATTACTTCCGGTCGTCGGTGACGACCGTTTTCGAGCGCTCGATGAGACGCTCCACGAGCCCCGCGACGATCTGCTCCCGAGCCTCGATCGTGAGCGGCTTGCCCGGCACGCCGGGGCGGCGCTGTCCGGGCTCCGGCCCGTCAAGGGGACGATACCGCACCCCGGCCGCGGCGAGCCGGCGCAGGTGCGTCGGCAGACGCCGCCCGAAGTCCGCATACGGCGCGGGGTCCCCGCCCTCCCAGAGCCTCTCGGCGATCGCCGAGAGGCGCGGGAACATCGCGAAATCGACGCGATCCCTGGACGGCAGATGCTCGCTCCACACGTTCGCCTGCCCCCCGACCGCGCCGTCCTCGATGCGGAACGTGTAGGCGCGCTCGATCGACAGCGGCGGACCGACCCTGATCGGCTCCTCCTCCGAGTCCGACTGCGGGTAGTCGAGATACACCTCGAGATCGGGGCACGCCACGACCTCGATTCCACGGCGGAGCGCCTCGCGCATCGCGGCGGGACCACGCCACGCGAGGATGCGTACCCCCTCGGGGACATCCCCCTCGAGGACCTCGTCCCAGGCGAGGGCGACGCGACCGCGGGCACGGACGTGCGCGACGAAATGCTCCGTGAACCACGGCTGCACATCGTGCGGAGTGTCGAGCCCGAGCTGTCGCATCCGCTCGGCGGCCGCGGGGCTCTGGGCCCACTCGGTCACCGGCACCTCGTCGCCGCCGATCCCGATCCACTCCGAGTCGAACACGTCGCACAGGGCATCGATCGCCGCCCGCCCGAACGCCAGGGCGGCATCCGTCGGAGCGAGGGTGCGGGGGTTCACCCCGAAGCGCTCCCAGGCGGAGAGGATCGGCTCCCCGACATCGACGTTGCCGAGTTCGGGGTAGGCCGCCAGACCCGCCTGGATGTGCCCGGGAAGCTCGACCTCGGGCACCAGGGTCACGAATCGCGCACGCGCGTAGGCGACGAGCTCTCGCAGCTGCGCGGTGGTGTAGAAGCCCTCGTGCAGGCCGGCCTCGACCGTCGAGAGCGGCCCGTGCCCGAGCTGCGTCGCCTCGCGGCGCGCACCCACCTCGGTGAGCCGGGGGAAGCCCGGCACCTCGAAGCGCCAGCCCTGATCGTCGGTGAGGTGCAGATGCAGGACGTTGAGGTGATGGTCGGCGAGCAGATCGATCAGACGGCGGACGTCGTCGACCGTGCGGAAGTGCCTGGCGACGTCGAGCATCGTCCCGCGCCAGCTGTACGCGGGCGCCCCCTCCCAGACACCGGCGGGGATGACCGCCGTCGAAGCCTCGGGGTCCCTGAGCTGTCGCAGCGCGGTGACGCCCCGGAACACTCCGACCGGACTCGCACCCCTGACCTCGATGCCCGAGCCGCTCACGCTCACGCGGAAGGCTTCATCGGCGATACGGCCCGCCGCTGCGGCCTCCGCGCCGAGGGTCTCGTCCACGCACAGACGGATCGGGGGCAGCTCGGCGTCGCCCCCTCCCCCGCCGCCGCCCAGGCGCGCCGCGGAGGCGGCGAGATCGGCAGAGGCGAGGATCGGCGTCCGGGCCGTCCATACGAAGGCGGGGAGGGCCGGATCGATGACAGCCTCGACACGAGGCACCGTCGCGCGGTGCGCAGGCGGCGGCATCCGCAGCGCACGCCCGGGGGTGAGGCCGGTCACGTCGCCGTCCGACACCACCGGCACGCCGCCGACCAGCACCTCCACGATGCCGCTCGGGGCGGTGAGAGGCGTCTCGAACGTCGCCCCCGCTGCGATGGTCTCCGGGTCGAACAGCACCAGGTCGGCGGTCGCTCCCGGTCTGACGATTCCGCGGGGAGCGTCTCCGCGATCCAGGCCCAGCCGCCTCGCCGGAGTCCCGGCCAGGTGACGGACGGCCTCCTCCCAGGTGAGGATGCCGAGCTCCCGCACATAGTGCCCGAGGTACCGCGGGAACGTGCCGCGCCCCCGCGGGTGCGGCCGGGCGCCGATCAGGATCCCGTCGCTGCCGCCCGAGTGCTGCGGGTGGCGCATGATCGCGCGGACGTTCTCCTCATCCCCGATGTGCATGAGGATGCCGGTGGCGCCGGCGTCCTCGAGGATCGTGTCGAGCACCACATCGACGGCACGGCGACCGGTCGTGGTCGAGATCTCGGCGATCGAGCGTCCGACGAGAGCGGCGAGGGCGGGGTTCGCCGTGCCGGAGATCTGGATCTGCGTCCAATCGGCCTTCTCACCGTGGAAACCGTCGCAGCCGAGCTCCTCGAGTTCCACGCGCACGGCTTCCCTGCCCGTGGCGTCGAGGGCGGCGATGGCGCCCAGCAGATCGCCGCCAGCCGCCAGCCGACTCGGCAGCAGCGCGGAGAGCGTGGTGGCGCCGGGAAGGTAGGGATAGGTGTCCAGCGTCACGTCCACGCCGTCCGCGATCGCCTCATCGATCAGGGCCAGCAGCTCGTGCGCGCGACCCCGGTTCGGGGCGAAGTTCATGGTGGCGTGGGTGAGATGCACCGGGCAGCCGGTCCGACGTCCGATCTCGAGCGCCTCCCGATACGCCTCGAGTGCGGCTCCCCCGTAGCTGCGTGTGTGCGGCGCCCAGTATCCGCCGCGGTCGGCGACGACGCGGCACAGGGCTTCGAGCTCCGCCGTGTCGGCGTACATCCCCGGGGTGTAGGTGAGGCCGCTCGACATGCCGAACGCTCCCGCATCCAGTGCCTCCCCCAGCAGATCGGCCATCGCCGAGATCTCGGTCGGCGTCGCGGGACGGTTCTCATGACCGACGACCATCATCCGCAGATTCCCCTGCGGGACGAGGACCGCGGCGTTCGCGACAGCCGCGACGTCGATCGCCGCGAGCAGATCGTCCATCGTCCGCCATGGCGCTCGTTCAGGCATCCCGTTCCACCCGGCGATCTGCGCCGGGATGACGGCGGCCGCGGCATCATCGAGGGGTGCGTAGCCGAGGCCGTCCTGGCCGAGCACCTCGGTCGTGACGCCCTGGCGGATCTTCGCGTCGTGGGCTGCACCGCTCAGCACGGCGAGTTCGCTGTGCGCGTGCATGTCGATGAAACCCGGGGCCAGCACGAGCCCGGAGGCCGCGATCTCCACGGCGCCGTCGGGGAGTTCGAGTTCTGCCCCTTCCACACCGTCGGGGAGGATCGCGACGACTCTCGCCCCCTCCACCGCGACGTCGGCGACGTACCGCGGCGCCCCCGTGCCGTCGATGACGGTGGCTTCGCGATAGACCCGTACGAGCCCGGCCGCAGCCTTGTGCGCGCTCAGAAGCATGTCGCCACCGCTCCGATCACCCGGGGGTCGGCGGCATCGGGGTCGTCGATCACCGCGACCACCCGCCACTTGTCGAAGGCCGTGCACGGGTGCGAGAGTCCCAGCCGCACGACATCGCCGACGGCGACCGTCGCATCGTCCGCGAGACGCAGGAAAGCGTGCTGATCGTTCAGCGCGGTGACTTCGCCCGCGACGCTCTGCGGAGCAGGCAGGTCGAGGTCGAACGGCACGTCGCGTCGGCCCGCATCGAGCAGCGCGAGGCCGTCCTCCGGCTGGGACACCACCCGTGACCAGGCGTGCATCGCCGAACGGAGCGGCGCGGTCCCGGTGAGCGGGCCGAACGGCGACATCCGGGAGTAGAAGCCGTCGTCGTGGATCTGGAAGGCACCGGAGCGCAGCACGACATCGGCCTCGGCGCCCGCCTCGGAGAGCACCGCTGCGGCGCGATCGGGGAAGGAGCTGCCGCCGGCGCTGAGCACCGGGCGCACATCGTCGGGATAGTCCAGGCGCGTGTGCAGTTCGACGAGTGTTCGCAGGTACGCATCGACGGCGGCGACGGAGGCCTCGCTGCGGTCCGGACCGAACGGTCCTTCGTATCCCGTGACACCCGCGAGCCGCAGGCCGGGCGCGGCGGAGAGGGCCTGCGCGATCCGCACTCCCTCCTCCACGGTGCGCGCGCCGGTACGACCGTGCGCCCCACCGAGTTCGACCAGCACATCCAGCGGCCGTGCGGCGTCGCGCATCTCCTTCGCGAGGATCGCGATGCCTGCGAGCGAGTCCGCCCAGCACAGCACGCGCAGTCCCTCATCGGCGGCGAGCAGCTCCCCCAGCCGCCGCACCGCAGCCGGGTCCGTGACCGCGTTGGCGATCAGCACGGTCGAGACGCCGGCGTCGATGGCCACCTCGGCCTGCCAGGGTGTCGCGACCGAGATCCCCCAGGCACCGGCGTCGAGCAGCCGCTGCCACAGCGCGGGGGCCATGGTGGTCTTGCCGTGCGGAGCGAGCAGCACCCCCTGCTCCCGTGCCCAGGCGAGGACGGTCTCCTCGTTGTGGGCGAGGGCGTCTTCGTGCACCGTCAACACCGGGGTGACCAGGTCGGAGAGGTGCAGATCGGCGTCGGCCACCTCCGAGAGTCGAAGGCCCGCAGCACGCGCCGGGAAGCCCTTCGTCCAGGCGCCGAGAACGGGATCCGGAATTTGTAGAGGCATCTAACAAGGCTACTAGGCTGGCGGCATGACCGCGAAGATCCGAGTTTCCACCGACGCCGCTCCCGCCCCCGCCCACACCTTCTCGCAGGGGATCCGCAAGGGCCCGTTCGTGCAGGTGTCCGGCCAGGGCCCCGTCGACCCGAAGACGAACGAGTACCTGTTCCCCGGCGACGTCGCCGCCCAGACGACCCGCACCCTGGAGAACGTGAAGGCGATCGTCGAGGCATCCGGTGCGACGTTCGACGACGTGGTGATGCTGCGCGTCTACCTGACCAAGCGCGAGGACTTCCCGATCATGAACGACGCCTACGGCGCCTTCGTGACCGCGCACACCACGAATGGGGTCCTGCCCTCGCGCACCACCGTCTTCACCGGTCTGCCGCGCGAGGAGATGCTGGTCGAGATCGACGGCATCGCCATCATCGACTGACGGGCCTGACGCGGGGAGGCACGTTATCACGGACCGTTGCCTCCCCGTTACCTCCCATCCCGTACCATTGAACGTCAGGACACGTTTGAGAGCCGGGGGGTGAAGTTCGTGACCGATCTGATTTCTGCGCCGGGCGCAGCCGAGGCGCACAGACATGACTCCGCGCCCACCGCAGTACTCGCACCGACGGGAGCTCCCACGGAGACCGTCCCGCCGTCCACCGGCGAACAGCCCCTCGCCTGGGCACCCATCGAACCGTCGCCCAAGAAGCGCCGCCTCGGCCTCTGGATCGGTCTGGGGCTCGGCGTCATCGCGATCGGTGCGGGCGCGGCCTCGATGATCCTCATCGCGCCCGGCACCACGGTCGCGGGCATCCCCGTGGGATGGATGACCCCGGGCGCCGCGGCCGACGCCATCAACGCCCACCTCGCCGAGACCGAGGTCACCCTCACCGGTGAAGGAGAGGGCACCGTGCTGACCGGCACCGACCTCGGTGTGAGCGTCGACGCGACGGCTCTCGCCGACACGGCCTTCGCCGAGCACCCGCTCTGGAACCTCGGAGCCTGGATGGGCGACCCCGTACCGGCCGAGATCGCGTTCGATTCCGCGAAGGCGACCGCGGCACTGCGCGCCGCCGTGCCGACGAGCTTCGACGACCCCGTGGACGCCGGCGTGGTCTTCGACGTTGCCAGCGGCACCTTCGTCATCACCCCGTCGGAGACCGGTACAGGGATCGACGTCGCCGGCCTCAACGCCGCCTTCACCGAGGCGGTCGGCGAAGGCCGCACCACGCTCGAGTACTCGGGCGACGCCGCCACGGCTCAGCCCGCCGTCTCCGACGACGACGCCACGGCCACCGCGTCCACGCTCAACACGATGCTCCCGGCCGTCGGCTTCTACGTCGGCGAGGAGCGCACCGTTCCTGTCGATCCCGCCGTCGCCGCGTCCTGGCTCTCGGTCGTCGACGACGACGGCCAGCTGCGCATCGAGGCCGACCCGCAGGCGATCCAGGCCACCGTCGACGGTCTTCCCGCTCTCGTGGACCGTGCTCCGGTCAACGCGACCAACATCGTCGATTCCGCCGGAAACGTGCTCCGCGCGGAGCAGGAGGGCGTCGCGGGCCGCGCTCTCGGCGACACCTCGGACATCGCGGACCAGTTCGCCGACAAGCTCGCGGCCGGCGACGGCACGTTCGCCCTCACGGTCACCGAGACCCCGTTCGAGACGGTGAGCCTGTTCCGCCGCATCGACATCAACCTGAGCTCGCAGCGGGCCGTCCTCTACGAGAACAACGAGGTCGTGAACTCCTGGGCCGTCTCCACCGGCCTCCCGGGAACACTGACTCCCACCGGCAACTTCAAGGTCTTCGCGCACACGCGCATCCAGGACATGGGCTGCTACGAGGGCGCCCCGTACTGCACGAAAGACGTGCCCTGGATCACGTGGTTCGCTCCGAACATCGGATTCCACGGCACCTACTGGCACAACAACTTCGGCCAGCGCATGAGTCACGGCTGCGTCAACCTGCCGATCGACCTCGCCAAGTACGTCTACGACTGGTCTCCCAAGGGCCTCGAGGTCGCCGTCCACTACTGACGAACGCTCCTTCCCCGCCGTCCTGTGAGCGGTGGGACGAGAGCTCCGTCCAGTGGCGCTCGTGACGGCGGCACGGTTCCGAGGCCGGTGCGCCCTTCGCCGATGGCACCAGGCCGTCTCCCGGAGCCGCCCGGGTACGAAGAAGGGGGCGGATGCCGCAGCATCCGCCCCCTTCTCTCATGTCAGCGCAGCGCGTCGACGATGCCGTTCAGTGTCGCGGAGGGACGCATGACGGCCTCGACCAGCGCGTCGTCCGGACGGTAGTAGCCGCCGATCTCGACCGGCGTGCCCTGTACCGCGTTGAGCTCGGAGACGATGGTCTCCTCGTTCTGCGCCAGCGTGGCGGCGATCGGCGCGAAGGCGGCGGCGAGCTCGGCGTCCTTCGTCTGCTTCGCCAGCTCCTGCGCCCAGTACAGGCCCAGATAGAAGTGGCTGCCGCGGTTGTCGATCGTACCCAGGGCACGGCCGGGCGAACGGTCCTCCTCGAGGAAGGTTCCGGTGGCGGCATCCAGCGTCTCGGCGAGCACACGGGCCTTGTCGTTGCCCGTGCGGTCGGCGAAGTGCTCGAGCGACGCGGCCAGAGCGAAGAACTCGCCGAGCGAGTCCCAGCGCAGGTAGTTCTCCTCGACCAGCTGCTGCACGTGCTTGGGGGCGGAACCGCCCGCGCCGGTCTCGAACAGCCCGCCGCCCGCGAGCAGCGGCACGATCGAGAGCATCTTGGCGCTCGTGCCGACCTCGAGGATGGGGAACAGATCGGTCAGGTAGTCGCGCAGCACGTTGCCGGTGACCGAGATCGTGTCGAGCCCGTGGCGCATGCGTGCGAGCGTGTAGCGCGTGGCCTCCTCGGGCGCGAGGATCGTGATCGTGAGGCCCTTGGTGTCGAGCGTCGCGAGACCCTGGTGCACCTTGGCGATGATCTGCGCGTCGTGCGAGCGGTTCGCGTCGAGCCAGAACACGGCGGGGTCGCCGGTCGCCCTGGCGCGGGTCACCGCGAGCTTGACCCAGTCCATCACCGGGATGTGCTTGGTCTGCGTCGCGCGCCAGATGTCGCCCTTGCCGACCGTGTGCTCGATGAGCACGGTCCCCTCACCGTCGAGGACCTGCACGATGCCGTCTGCGGCGATCTCGAAGGTCTTGTCGTGGCTGCCGTACTCCTCGGCCGCCTGCGCCATGAGCCCCACGTTGGGGACGGTGCCGATGGTCGCCGGGTCCAGCGGGCCGTTCGCGATCACGTCGTCGATCACGGCCTGGTAGACGCCCGCGTACGACGAGTCGGGGATGACGGCGAGCGTGTCCGCCTCTTCGCCCTCCTTGCCCCAGAGTTTGCCGCCGTTGCGAACGAGTGCGGGCATCGACGCGTCGACGATCACATCGCTCGGCACGTGCAGGTTCGTGGTGCCCTTGTCGGAGTTCACGTACGACAGACGCGGTCCCTCGGCGATGGCCTTGTCGAAGGCGGCGGCGATCTCCGCGCCGTCCGCGACGTTCGCCAGACCCGAGAGGATCGAGCCGAGACCGTCGTTGGCGCTGAGTCCGGCGGCGGCGAGCTTGTCACCGTACTGCGCGAACACGTCGGCGAAGAACGCCTTCACGACGTGACCGAAGATGATCGGGTCGCTGACCTTCATCATGGTCGCCTTGAGATGCACCGAGTACAGCACGTCGTCGGCCTTGGCCTGGGCGAGCGTCTCTGCGAGGAAGGCGTCGAGCTCCTTGGCCGAGAGGAACGTCGCGTCGATGATCTCGCGCGGCAGGACCTTGAGGCCTTCCTTCAGCACGGTGACCGTGCCGTCGTGCGCCGTGTGGCGGAAGCTCAGCACGTCGTCGTGGGCGGCGACCCAGGAGCGCTCGTTGTGCTTGAAGTCATCGTGGCCGAGTGTCGCCACGCGGGTCTTGGATCCCGCGGCGAACGGCTTGTTGCGGTGCGGGTGCTTCCTGGCGTAGTTCTTCACCGCGAGCGGGGCACGACGGTCGCTGTTGCCCTCGCGCAGCACCGGGTTCACGGCGGAGCCCTTGATGCGGTCATAGCGCGCGCGAACGTCCTTCTCCTCGAGGGAGGACGGCTCGTCCGGGAAGTCGGGGATGTCGTATCCCTGCTTCTGGAGCTCGGCGATCGCCCCCTTCAGCTGCGGGATGGAGGCCGAGATGTTCGGCAGCTTGATGATGTTCGCCTCGGGGAGCGTGGCGAGACCGCCGAGCTCGGCGAGCGAGTCGCCCACCTGCTGCTCCGGGGTGAGCTTCTGCGGGAAGGCGGCGAGGATGCGGCCGGCCAGCGAGATGTCGCGGGTCTCGACTTCGATGCCGGCCTGGCCGGTGTATGCCTGGATGATCGGAAGGAACGAGGCGGTGGCGAGCGCCGGTGCCTCGTCTGTGTGCGTGTAGATGATGGCGTCGTCGGTCACCGGGAGGTTCTCCGTTCACGGGGCTATTTGTCTCGATACCAAGATACCTGAGCAGGTCTGACGCCGTGGCCCCGGCCTGCGACCGATGGCCGTTCGGATGTCGACGAACGGCCACAGCACGGCGAAATGTTCCCCTGAAACGTGTCCAGTGGGCCCGGAGGGGTTAGCCTTGGTCCATGTCCGAACTGCGCATGGTCGAACTCTCCGCTGCGACGATCGTCGCCGTGAACAACCTGTCGCTCAAGCCCGGACAGGAGCAGTTCCTCGCTCCGGTCTCGTACGGGATCGCAGCGACCGTCATCAACCCGCAGACCTCCTGGCAGCGGGTGATCCTGGATCGCAACGAGGTCGTCGGCTTCGTGAGCGCCAACTTCGACGCCGAGGCACC
The DNA here is from genome assembly GCF_000340625.1 of Microbacterium sp. UCD-TDU. Taxonomy (NCBI): domain Bacteria; kingdom Bacillati; phylum Actinomycetota; class Actinomycetes; order Micrococcales; family Microbacteriaceae; genus Microbacterium; species Microbacterium sp. UCD-TDU. The sequence goes on along the minus strand of NZ_AOSO01000005.1, from coordinate 316,134 downwards.
GGAGGAGCACTTCCGCTCCGTGCTGTGGCGCATCAACGTCGACGCCGACGACCAGGGGCGCGGTGTCGGCCGGTTCGCCGTCGAGGCGCTCGTCGACGAAGCCCGCGAACGCGGCGTCGACCACGTCAACGTGATCTACGAGGCCGGCGAGGGCGGGCCGGAGACCTTCTTCCACCGCGTCGGCTTCACTCCCGTGGGCGAGACCGCCTACGGCGAGGTCATCGCCGAGATCCGCGTCACGACCTAGACCGGGCGGCGGGGTCTCGAATCCCCTCCCCCATCGAGACCTCGTCGCCCTTCACGGTGATCGAGCGGAGCGCTCTCACGCCGTCGCGCTCCTGGTGTCAGGGGCGATCGTCCGGCTTGCCACCGGGCTTGCGCCGGCTCGTCCACGACGACAGCGCCGCGGCGGCAGCGCCGGCGGCCCGATCGATCGCTTCGGCCGAACGGTTGAGCATGTCCTGCGCGGCGTCCTGCCACGCCGCCGTCTCCGGCGCCTCCCCTGCCTGCACCTTGGCCGCGTGCTCTGCCGCCTCGAAGGCGCGCTCCAGGTCGGCGACGGCATCGCGATAGGCGGCGAACTCCGCCGGGGTGATGCGCCCGGCTGCCGCCCGGCGCATCTCTGCCGCGTGACCTGCCACGCGGAGGTATGCCGCCGTCTCCGGACGCTTCACATCGGTCATCGCCGGATAGGAGATCTGCAGGGCGGGATCGGTCTCGTACCGCATCCACCGGGCGGTCACGGCCTCATGCGCGGCGTGCAGGCGCTCCAGGGGGCGAGGCTCCGAAGCCGAGGGCACCGCGGCTCTCGCGGCGTTGAGGCGGACCTGACGCGCGCGCACATCGGCCGAGGCGGCCTTCGCATCGCGCTCGCGCTCCTTGAGCATCCGTCGCGCTCCCGCCACCTGTTCGGCGGTCGCACGCTGGGCTGCCCGCTCGGCGGTGACGCGAGCCAGGTCGGCACGCGCGATCTTCCACGCGGTGCGCCGCTCGGCCGCAGCCAGCTGCGCCTCCCTGAGGTCGTGACGTGCCGCGTCGACCGCGAGGCGGCGTCCGCTGACCGTGCTGTTGCGACGACGTATTCCCATCACACCCACCGTCCCCGCGGCGACCGCAGTCGGCGCGATCCACCACCACTCGGCGACGAGCAGCAACGGGTCCATACCTCGATGCTACCCACGCGCCGCGCTCGACGCTCATCCCCGGGTGTTCGCCCACCCTCGACCGCTGCGGCCATGAAGGCCCCGCGCGCACCGGCGAGGTCGGGCATGGCCGCAGCGGTAGAGCAAGTGGTCAGACGAGCGTCTCCTGCCAGGCTGCGTGCAGCTGCGCGAACTTCCCGGTGCCGCTGATGAGCGCGGCGGGGGTGTCGTCCTCGATGATGCGGCCGTGCTCCATCACCAGCACCCGGTCGGCGATCGCGACCGTCGACAGGCGATGCGCGATGATGATCGCCGTCCGGTCCTTGAGGAGCGTCTGCAGCGCATCCTGGATCAGACGCTCCGACGGGATGTCCAACGATGCCGTGGCCTCGTCGAGGATCAGCACCGCGGGGTCGGCGAGGAACGCCCTGGCGAAGGAGATGAGCTGGCGCTGGCCGGCCGACACCCGTCCACCGCGCTTGTTCACATCGGTGCCGTAGCCGTCCGGCAGCGATGAGATGAAGCCGTCAGCCCCCACCGCGCGTGCCGCGGCCTTGATCTCGTCGAGCGTCGCCTCCGGCTTGCCGAGGGCGATGTTGTCGGCGACGGTCCCACTGAACAGGTAGGCCTCCTGCGTGACCATGACGATCGCGCGACGGAGATCCTTCGGGTGCAGCGAGCGCAGATCGACCCCGTCGAGCGTCACCCGCCCTTCGGAGGGATCGTAGAAGCGCGAGATGAGCTTGGCGAGCGTCGACTTGCCGGCACCGGTCGTTCCCACCAGGGCGATCGTCTGCCCTGCCGGGATGTCGAGCGAGAAGTTCGGAAGGATCGTCTTCTCGCCGCTGTAGCCGAAGGTCACCTCGTCGAACTCGATGTGTCCGCGCGACTCCCACAGGTCGACCGGCTTCTCGGGGTCCGGAACCGTCGGCACCTCTTCGAGCACGCCCGACACCTTCTCCAGCGCAGCCGTCGCCGACTGGTAGGAGTTCAGGAACATGGCGATCTCCTGCATCGGAGCGAAGAAGTTGCGCACGTACAGCACGGCGGACAGCAGCACACCGACCGTGAGCGCCCCCTCGGAGACGCGGATGCCGCCCCACAGCACGACGATGCCGAGCACCAGCGCGGCCACGCCCATGAGTCCGGGCTCGAACGTACCGAACAGCAGCATCGAGCGACGGTTGACATCCCGGTACTCGCCCGCGATCTCCTGGAACGCCTTGTCGTTGCGGGGCTCCTTGCGGAACGCCTTCACGGCGCGGATGCCGGTCATCGTCTCGACGAACTGCACGATCACCTTGGCACTGATCACGCGCGACTCGCGGTAGACGAGCTGCGAGCGCGAGTAGAACCACTTCATCAGGAAGAACAGCGGCACTCCGCCGATCGCGAGGATGAGTCCGGACTGCCAGTCCCACACGCACAGGGCGATGAAGGTGAACAGGCCGAAGAGCACACCGGAGACGAGCTCGTTCAGGCCGCCGTCCAAGAGTTCCTTGATCGAGTCGAGGTCACTCGTCTGGCGCGAGATGATGCGACCAGACGTGTACGACTCGTGGAACTCCAGGCTGAGGCGCTGGGTGTGCAGGAAGATGCGCTTGCGCAGATCGAGCAGCACCGCCTGGGTGAGCTTGGCAGCGATGATCACGTACCAGGCGATCAGGACGGCGGCCAGCGCTCCCGCCAGCAGGTAGATGCCGCCGATCATGAACGTCGGCATCCAGTCGGCTCGGTCGATGGCCGCAGGCAGCGCGCGGTCGAGGCCGATGCTGATGAGGATGGGGCCGGCGACCTGCAGAGCGGTCGACACGACCAGCACCGCGGCGGCCAGCACGATCCGCGGCTTCAGAGGGCTGACCAGGGATCCGAGCAGTCGGAGGGACCGACGACGGATCTCCCTGCTCTCGTCACGGGTGTATTCGGAACGGTCCTCGTTCTGGGTTCCGGTGATGGCGGAGCTCATCGCTGCACCTCCTTCTCGGTGATCGGGTCTTCGTCGGCGGCTCGCATGCCGAGGCCCTCCTGGACCTCTTCGTCGATCTCGGCCTGTTCATCGCGGATCACCGGGATCGTCCCGGTGCGCGCCGCCTCCTCCGCCTCCAGGCTGGAGATGACGTGGCGGTAGTGCCGGCTCGTCTTCAGCAGCTCGGAGTGCGTGCCCACCGCCGTCACGCGACCGGCTTCGAGCAGGGCGACGCGGTCTGCGAGCGCCACGGTCGAGGGCCGGTGCGCGACGATCATGGCCGTGGTGTCGGCGAGCACGTGGCGAAGGGCCTCCTCGACGAGAGCCTCGGTGTCGACGTCGAGCGCCGACAGCGGGTCGTCGAGGACGAGCACCTTCGGGTTCGCCGCCACCGCGCGAGCGAGGGCCAGTCGCTGACGCTGGCCGCCGGAGAGGCTGAGCCCCTCCTCGCCGATGACCGTCTCTACGCCGTCGGGCAGCGCATCGACGAACGACGCCTGGGCGACGTCGAGGGCTTCGCGCAGCACCCGCTCCCCCTCCTCGCTGTGCACATCGAGCTCGGCACGGCCGAGGAGCACGTTCTCCCGGACCGTCGCCGAGAACAGCGTCGCGTCCTCGAACGCCATCGCGATGTGCTGCCGGAGTTCCGCGAGCGGAAGGTCGCGCACATCGACGCCGTCGAGCGTGACCCTGCCACCGGTCACGTCGTACAGACGCGTGGGCAGCGTGGTGAGGGTGGTCTTGCCGCTGCCGGTGAGTCCGACCAGCGCCATGGTCTCACCGGGGCGCAGCACCAGGTCGATGCCGTCGAGCAGATCGCGCTCGTGGGCGCCCGCATCCTGGTAGCGGAAGTGCGCGTTCTCGAACGCGAGCTCCCCGCGGGGGTTCTCGATGTGCACCGGGTTCTCCGGGTCGGTGATGGTGTTGGTCTCCGAGAAGATGTCGAACACGCGGTCGGTCGCCGTGCGGGCGTCGAGCATGAACGAGAACAGGAAGCCGATCGACTCGATGGGCCAGCGCAGCACGACCGCCATCGCGAAGAACGCGAACAGCTGCGCCTCGTCGATCTGTCCCACCGAGATCAGCCAGATGCCCGACATCAGGCTCAGACCGAACGCGATCTGCGGCATGAGGTCGAGCCAGAACCAGATCGACGCGATCGCGCCGGCCTTGCTCATCTCGGTCTCGCGCAGGGTCTCGGCCTGACGGCTGAAGCGGCTGAGGGCGTGCTTGCCGCGCCCGAACGCCTTGAGCACGCGGATGCCGTGCACGCTCTCCTCGACGCTGGTGGCGAGGTCACCGGCCTGATCCTGGCTGCGACGGGTGAGGGCGCCGTAGCGCTTCTCGAACAGGTACCCGCGGATCCACAGCGGGATCGCCGTCACCAGGAAGATGGTGCCCAGCAGCCAGTGCCACCGGAACAGCAGCACGGATCCGATGATGATCGTGAGGATGTTGACCACGAGCAGCACGAGGCCGAACGCGAGCCAGCGGCGGATGAGACCGATGTCCTGCATCATGCGGCTGAGCAGCTGACCGGAGCCCCACCTGTCGTGGAACGACACCGGAAGGGTCTGCAGGCGCGAGTAGAGCTCGGTGCGCATCTTGTACTCGACCTCGGTCGAGGGGTTGAGCACGAACTGGCGACGCAGCCAGACCATCAGCGCCTCGCCGAGAGCGAGGGCGAAGACGGCGACGGCGCCCCAGACGATGGCGCTGAGATCACCGGAGTAGACCGGACCGCTGATGATCTGCTCGAGCACGATCGGGATCATCAGGGCGATGACGGCGGCGATGAGCGCGCTGGCGGCACCGCCGGCGAGCCGCCAGATGACGGGCTTCACGAAGGGCTTCAGGCGCCACAGTGCGGCCGGAGTGGAAAGGGTCGATGACGGCGAGGGGTTCTGCGCGGAAGGCGAGGAAGACATGTCTCTCAGACGAGTTTCGTATGAACAGCGGGTGCGGAAGGGGACGGATGCGAGAGCGGACTCACAGAGTCCGGCATCCGACGAAGAAGGGGCGGGGTGGCTCTAGGAGAGCGGACGCGCCGTGGTCGAGCCGAGAGCTGCGATCCGCGCGATGGCGATCGTGGTCATGGTGTCCTCCTCAGGGGCTCGGCGATGTCGTCCGGTTGGCGCGACAGCCCACCAGCCTATTGCTGTGAACCAGCTGAAAGCAAGAGTCATTCCCGATTCCTGCACCGAGATCGTCGAGATCGCGAGGACCGCGGCCTCTCGACGCTCAGGCGCCGGCGGTGGCGGCGAGCTCCGACCGGAGGAAGCGCTGCAGGTTGCCGCCCAGCACGGCGAGGATGTCCGCCTCCGGCCAGCCGCGACGCAGCAGAGCCTCGGTCACGAGCGGAAGCCCGGTCGGGCCCTCGAGTCCCGGGAGGTACCGGTCGGCGGGGACTCCCTCGATCGTCGTCTGCACGCAGCACGGGGCCGTCGTGTCCGCGATCACCTCGCGGACGAAGTCCGGCCCCATCCCGACGTGCGCGATCCCGGCGACCGACACCACCCGCTCGAAGTGGTCGATCAGGGTGTCGATCGTGTAGGCGCTCTCGTGCAGGTAGGGCGCGAAGAAGTTGACGCACACGACTCCCCCGCTCTCCGCGACCCCGGCGATCTGCGCGTCGGTCAGGTTGCGGTGGTGGTCGAACAGCGCACGCGCCGAGGAATGCGTGGCCATGACGGGTCGTGTGGCGATCTCGAGCACGTGGTCGACTCCGCCCGTTCCGAGATGGCTGATGTCGAAGATCATGCCGACGCGCTCCATCTCCGCGAGCGCCCGGATTCCCGTGCGGGTGAGCCTGCTGCCTGCGGCGTCTTCGCCGCTGCCGTCGGCGAAGGCGCTGCGTCCGAAGTGCGCGACCGCGCCGATCCGGATCCCGAGGCGATGCACGGTCTCCAACAGCTCGACGTCATCGGCGATTCCGGGCATCCCCTCCAGGGCGAGCACCAGCGCGATGCGCCCTTCGCCGATCACGCGGTCGATGTCATCGCCGTCCAGGCACAGCCCGACGGCGTCCGCGTTGCCCTCCGCCAGCCGGTGGGCGGCTTCGATCATGCGCATGGTGCGACGCAGTGCCCCCTCCGGGCGGTACACGTCGTCGATGAACACGGGCAGGACCTGAAGGTCCACACCGCCCTCCTGCAGCTGCGGGAGCCACTGCGCACGGAAGTAGTCCGACCACTCATCCGAGGGGCGGGTGGCCACCGAGCACAGCAGGTCGTTGTGCGCGTCGGCGACGACGGCGCGGCGGTGGAGGGCGAGTGCATCGTTGGCGGTCACGGGATGAGCCTATGGCCGCGTCGGTGCGGATGCTTCGTCGACGGGCACCATGACGACAACCCGTCGTGGTACGCGCGACTCAAACGCCGGCGCTCTCCCTGGCGAGCAGGCTTTCCTTGACGTCGAGACCCCAGGCGAATCCGCCGAGGCTGCCGTCGGTACGCAGCACGCGATGGCAGGGCACGAACAGCGCGGGCGCGTTGCGGGCACAGATGGATGCCGCCGCCCGCACGGCGCGAGGGCTGCCCAATCTCGCCGCGAAGCTCGTGTACGTGAGCGGAGCGCCGGGCTCGATCGCCCTGAGCGCCGACCAGCCGGCGATTTGGAGCGTCGTCCCGATCTGCTTCACAGCCACGTCGTCGATGGCCGACAGGTCGCCGGCGTAGTAGGCGAGCGCCGCCGCTGCGGCATCCGTCTCCGCCTCGCGGAGTGCTTCGGGGCGGATCGCCGCCGGCAGCCGTCCGAGAACGGTCTCGACATCGGACGTCCATCCGGAGGACAGCACGCGCTGACGGTCGTCGGCGAGCACCGTGAAGGCGCCGTCGGGGGTGGCGATGGTCTGGATGAGGGCGGTCATGAGTTCTCCTTCACGGTCGTGTCCGCGCGAGGTACTGCGGATGCGGGTCGCCGCCGTGCGGCAGGGCGCACCGGGGCGGCGCGCCACAGGTGCGCACTGAGGTAGCTGCGCCACGGTGCGGTGCGCTCGGACCACGCCGTGAGCGCTCGGGCCTCCCCGGGCAGGCCCGCCGCCGCCGCGCCGGCGCGCAGTGCGACGTCACCCGGCAGCAGCACATCGGGATCGCCGAGCACACGCATGCGCACGTAGTCGGCGGTCCAGGGGCCGATGCCCGGCATCGCGAGCAGCGCGGCACGCTGCTCGGCACCGTCGTCGCCGACCGTCAGCCGCAGGGATCCGTCGGCGAGAGCGGCTGCGGCGCCCGTGATCGCACGGATACGGGCGGCGGGTCCACGCAGCACCTCGGCACCGCGCTCGGCGATCGCCGTCATGGTCGGGAACAGCAGCCCGCTGTCGGTGCGCTCCCCGAGAGCCTCGGCGAGGGCGATGAGCGCCGTGCGGGCGGCGACCACGGTGATCTGCTGCCCGACCATGGCACGGATGAGCATCTCGTGCGGATCGGCGGATCCCGGCACGCGGATGCCCGGAGTGCGGGCGACGAGCGACACGAGCTCGGGGTGCGCGCAGAGCGCCTCGTCGATCGCGAGCGGGTCGGCGTCGAGGTCGAAGATGCGCCGCACCGTCGACACCAGCGGGGCCAGGTCGCCCAGCCGCGCGACGCGGGCGCGCAGGTGCAGGCGCGCCGCCTCGTCCTGGCGCACCTCGAACCAGGCGGGACCGCCCGACATGCGCAGGTACCGGGAGAACGACGTCACCGTGGCCTCCTCGATTCCGGGCACGGCGCGCGCCGCCATCCAGGCGAAGATGCCGCTCGCGTCGAGCGGTCCTCGGTACGGCAGCACGAGGTCGATCGCGCCGGGTGCCGCCGACGCGTGCGACCGGCGGCGTGCCCTGAGCTCACCCGGTGTGAGGGCGAAGACCTCGCGGATCGTGTCGTTGCACTGGCGGATGCTGGCGAACCCGGCGGAGAAGGCGACGTCGGAGATGGGCATGTCGGTGCCCACGAGCAGCATCCGCGCGGTGTGCGCTCGATGCGCCCTGGCCAACGCCAGAGGGCCGGCGCCGAGCTCGGTGCTGAGCAGGCGCGTGAGGTGCCTGCTGGAGTACCCCAGGCGCGCGGCCAACCCCGGAACGCCCTCGCGCTCGACGACGCCGTCGGAGATCAGGCGCATCGCACGCGCGGCGGTGTCGCCGCGGATGTCCCACGCCGGAGAGCCGGGCGCGGCTTCTGGCAGGCAGCGCTTGCACGCCCGATACCCGGCCTCATGCGCGGCGGCGCTCGTGGGATAGAACGTCACGTTCTGCGGTTTCGGCGTGCGTGCAGGACAGCTCGGGCGGCAATAGATCCCGGTCGAGCGCACGGCCGTCACGAACTGCCCGTCGAAGCGGGTGTCGCGTGCGCTGATCGCACGGTAGCGCTCGTCGAAGCCGGTCGCGGAGAAGGTCATGCCCCCACTCTGCCACCCTCCACCGACGTCGACTGGCGGAAATCGGACATGACTGTCGCGAGGCGGCTCACCCTGCCGTCAGCGGCCCCGTCGCACCATCCGCCCGGCTGCGCGCAGCGGCCTCGTCACCTTCCAGCTCGCGCTGCGGTGCACCGCTGCGATGGCGTCGTCGCGCGCCACGATCACATCCGACAGGCGCGCCCGCTCCGTCTGCAGCATGTCCACGACGTCATGCAGCGACGCGACCTCCGCCTCCAGATGCGGGATGCGCGCGACCTGCGCGATCATCTCGCCGAGACGCTCGAAGTCGGCGCGGACCCGGTCGGCGACCGACGTCTCCGCCTCGAAGAGCGCGCGCAGCGGCTCGTGCCGGATATCCCCCACCGCGAGCACACCGAGCCCATGCCCGTGCTCGAATGCGAACATGCGCCCTGGTTCGGAGATCTCCTCCCAGAGGCGCCATACGCCGAAGTCGTCGCGTCGCTCGGCGATGTCGTGGAAGAGGATCACACCTCCGTCGCGAACCGTGTCCCGCCACTGTTCGTAGTCCTCGCGGGCGTCCTCGTACCCGTGGCGTCCGTCGATGTGCAGGAGATCGACGGACGCCGCGGCGAAACGCGGACGTGTGTCGGAGAAGTAGCCGCGGTGCAGTTCGACCGACGACGGGTAGTCGCGCGACGCGATCGAACGCACGGACTGGTAGATGGAATCGTCGTAGAAGCCCGCGTGGTCATCGCCCTCCCAGCTGTCCAGGGCGTTGATGGTGAGCGGATGCCCGAGCCTCTTCGCGGCCTCGGCGAAAGCGAAGCACGAGAAGCCGTTGTGCGTGCCCAGTTCCACCACGTCTCGCGGGCGCAGCACGTCGATGAGCCAGGCGGCGAACGCGCCGTGCGTCACCCACGCCGAATCCACGAAGTGCGCCGGCATCCAATAGGACGTCGGTCTCAGCCACGGCATAGCCGACATGCCTTCGCCCGACGTCGCACGCGCCTGTGCTTCCATACTGTCGCCCCATCGCCCCAGTGAGCCCCCAGTATATAGGTGCACGGCGGGCGTGCGTCGGGAACGCGTTCCCGACGACGGCGAGCGCTCAGTGGAAGAAGTGACGCTCCCCGGTGAAGAACATCGTCACGCCGGCCTTGCGCGCAGCGTCCACGACCTCCTCGTCGCGCACCGAGCCACCCGGCTGCACGATCGCCGTGACTCCGGCGTCGATCAGCACCTGGGCCCCATCCGCGAACGGGAAGAAGGCATCGGACGACGCGACGGATCCGGCGGCGCGCTCCCCCGCACGCTCGACCGCGAGGCGGCACGAGTCGACGCGGTTGACCTGGCCCATGCCGACACCCACCGTGGCGTTGTCCTTCGCGAGCACGATCGCGTTCGACTTGACCGCGCGGCACGCCTTCCAGGCGAAGATGAGGTTCTCCATCTCCTCGTCGCTCGGACGCTCTCCCGAGACGAGCTCCCAGTTCTTCGCGACCGAGACGATGTCGTCCGGGAAGCGGTCGGCATCCTGCAGCAGCAGTCCGCCGGAGACGAGGCGCACATCCATGCGCTCCTGCTGCCAGTCCTCGGGCAGCTGCAGCAGACGCAGGTTCTTCTTCGCTTTGAACACCTCGAGCGCGGCCGGCTCGAACGACGGCGCGACGATGACCTCCGTGAAGATGTCCTTGAGGTTCTCCGCCATCTTGAGCGTCACCGTGCCGTTCGCCGCGATCACACCGCCGTAGGCCGAGACCGGGTCGCACTCGTGGGCGCGCAGGTGGGCGCTGGCGATCGGGTCGAGGGCGTTCGGCGCGGTGGTCGCGATGCCGCACGGGTTGGCGTGCTTGATGATCGCGACGGCGGGCTTGATCATGTCGTACGCGGCGCGCAGGGCGGCATCCGCGTCGACGTAGTTGTTGTACGACATCTCCTTGCCCTGCAGCTGCCTGGCCTGAGCGATGCCGTGACCGCCGGCGCGCGTGTAGATCGCGCCGCGCTGGTGCGAGTTCTCGCCGTAGCGGAGGGTGGCGAGGCGCTCGGCCTGGATCGTGAGGTGGGTCGGGAGGTCGCCGTCGTCCTGCAGCGTGCCCTCGGCGAACCAGGAGGCGACCGCGGTGTCGTAGGCCGCCGTGTGCGCGAAGGCACGCGCGGCGAGCTCGCGGCGCTGGGAGACCGAGGTGCCGCCCTGGGTGAGCGCTGCGATGATCCCGGGGTACGACTGCGGCGAGACGACGATCGCCACGTTGGCGTGGTTCTTCGCCGCGGCACGCACCATCGCGGGTCCGCCGATGTCGATCTGCTCGACCACGTCGTCGCCGACGGCGCCCGAGGCGACGGTCTCGACGAAGGGGTAGAGGTTGACGACGACCAGTTCGAAGGGGGTGATGTCGAGCTCGGCGAGCTGGCGCTCGTGATCCTCGAGGCGCAGGTCGGCGAGAAGGCCGCCGTGGATCTTGGGGTGCAGCGTCTTGACGCGTCCGTCGAGCATCTCGGCGACGCCCGTGACGGCGGCCACGTCTGTGACGGGGAAGCCCGCATCGCGGATGGTCGACGCCGTCGAACCGGTCGAGACGATCTCGACACCCGCATCGGCCAGAGCCGCGGCCAGGACGAGCAGGTCGGTCTTGTCGCTCACCGAGACGAGTGCGCGCCGGATCGGCACGGTGTCGCGGTCGCGGTAGAGCGTGGGGTCGTGGCGGGGGCCGGCCATGATGGCTCCTTCGTGCGGGGGCGTCGGGTGGAGGGGGTCAGGAAGAAGGGCTGAGGGCGAGATCACCGTCGGCGATCGCGCGGACGACGTCGATGAGCAGGCGGCGCTCGACGGGTTTGATCCGCTCGTGCAGGCTGTGCTCGGTGTCGCCGTCGAGGATCGGGACTCGTTCCTGGGCCAGGATCGGGCCGGTGTCGACACCGTCGTCGACGACGATGACGCTGGCGCCGGTCTCGGCCGCACCGGAGGCGAGCGCGTCGCGGACGCCGTGCGCGCCGGGGAACTCGGGCAGGAATGCGGGATGGGTGTTGATGAGACGCGGCGAGTACTGCGCGACGAGCGACGGCGGCAGCAGACGCATGAGTCCACTGAGGACCACGAGGTCCGGGTTCCAGACGGCGAGCTGGCGCGCGAGCTCTTCGCCCCACGCCTCACGGCTGTCGTGCTCGTGCCACGGCACGGTGAAACTGGGGATGCCGAACTCCTCGGCGTGAGCGAGCCCGTCGGCTTCGCGGTCGGCTCCGACGACGATCACCCTGGCGGGGAAATCGGGATGACGAGCGGCCTCGAGGAGGGCGCGAAGATTCGAGCCGGTGCCCGAGATGAGAACGGCGACCGTGAGCACGCGCCCAGTCTACCGGGGCGCGACGACCTGTTCCGCCCGACGTCCGCACATGCGCGGCGGGCGTCAGTCGCGGTCGACTCGAGGCGGTGTGAAGCCGCGGAGATCGTCCAGGGGTGCCGTCTCGTCGAAGGCCTGCGTGTCGGAGAAGGGGATCCCCGGCACCGCGCCGGCCGCGGGTGCACCGGCCGATGTGAGGCTCGGGTCGAGCTCCGTCATCTCGGCGATCCAGCGGTCGGTGCGCTCCTCGGCCAACTCATCGCGATGGCGCGGGGAGAGCAGCAGGATCGCCGCTCCGACGAGGACTTCCAGACCCAGCGCGAGCATGAACGCCGGCGCCGAGGGGCCGACCTGCGCCAGTCGACCCGGACCCATCGAACCGCTCGCCAACACGGCCGCGAGGCCGAAGACGCCCGCGCTCGCGCCGGCGATCCCCAGCGCGATCGCGGCGCGCTGCATCATGCCCAGCGGCGTGCCCTCCCAGACGAGACGGGAACGCACGGCCCAGCCTGCGAACGCCCCGGCGGCGATCGGGACGAGCACGACGATCAGCATCCACATCGAGCTGTTCTCGGGCAGCAGCCCGAACACGGGGATGCCGGGCACGACGCCCAGCTGCGTGCCCGCGGGCGACACCGCGGTTCCCGCTCCGACGGCGAAGCCGGGACCGGCGAGCCAGGACGCCGCCCACACGATGAGGGTCGGAAGATAGACGAGCTGTGCCAGGGTCATCACGGTCGCACCGAGCGCATCGACGCGGGCGGACTGGAACAGGGCGACGACCTCGCCGCCGCGGAACAGCGTCATCACGGCGAGCGCCAGGGCTGCCGCGCCGACGACGCCCACCAGCGCGAAGGCCGTGCCGCGCACGATCGCGACGGGCACGGGCGCCCAGTCCTCGCGGGCGTCGATGCGATCGTGGAGACGGTCGAGGATGCCGCCGTCGCCCTCCTCCCACGCGACACGGACGGCGCCGCAGAGCGTGCCGACGAGGTAGACGGCGGAGGGGAGGACGATCGCGAGGAGCAGCGGGGTCTGCGCGGCATCCAGCCGGGCCGTCAGCGCGACGCCCGTGGAGATCGCGGCGAACACCACCGTGCCCGACAACGATCCGAGCAGCCAGGTCCCGGCCGATGCGGCCCTGGACCCCGAGCGCGCGGCGAAGAGCAGCGTGAAGAGCAGGAACGCCAGCGGGGTGATCGACACCGCGAACGAGGCCGCCTCCGACGGGATCGCGAGAGCGACGAGGAGTTCGTCCGGGATGGTGACCGCCAGCGGCACCCCGTGGCCGAACTCCCAGAGCGTCCCGGTGAGCGGCCAGAGTGCGCCCCAGTCGGCTGTGATGCCGAAGGCGAGCGTCCACAGCAGCGTCAGCGGCGCGAGCAGCACGACGAGACCGACCGCCGCGGCGATGGCGGCGTCGAAGGCGGCGAGGAGCGCGACGAGGAGGCGTTGCATAGCGTTTCGAGACTACGACGAGTTGCCGACGAAGCCCCGGGGGCGCGCGTGAGGTCGGCGACACGATAGCGTTTCTCCGGAGGTTTCCCGATGACAACTGCCCCGCCCGCCCCGGCATCCACCGAGCCCAAGAACTCCCTGGACCGCTTCTTCGAGATCAGCAAGCGCGGATCCACGATCGGCACCGAGATCCGAGGGGGTCTGGTGACGTTCGTCACGATGGCCTACATCGTGATCCTCAACCCGATCATCCTCTCCGGCAAGCCCGACGTCGCCGGAGACATGCTCAGCTTCAATGCCGTGGGCGCCGCCACCGCCCTGACCGCGGGCGTGATGACGATCCTGTTCGGGCTCGTCACGCGCCTGCCGTTCGGCTTCGCCGCAGGACTCGGCATCAACGCCTTCGTCGCGTTCTCGGTCGTCGGTCAGGTGACCTGGCCCGAGGCGATGGCACTCGTCATGATCAACGGTGTCGTCATCGTGCTGCTCGCCGCCACCGGGCTGCGCAAGGCGATCTTCGACGCCGTCCCCTTCCAGCTGAAGATCGCGATCACGGTCGGCATCGGCCTGTTCATCGCCTTCATCGGCTTCGTCAACTCGGGCTTCGTCACCGCGACCGGCGCCTCATCTCCCCCGGTCGGCCTCGGTGTGAACGGCTCGGTCGCGACCGTACCGACCCTGCTGTTCGTGATCACGCTGCTGCTCACGGGCATCCTCGTCGCTCTCAAGATCAAGGGCGGCATGCTGATCGGCCTCATCGGCGGCACCGTGCTCGCGGTCATCGTCGAGGCGATCTGGCACATCGGAGCGCGCGGCTTCGACGACGAGGGCAACGTGGTGAACCCCGGCGGCTGGGGCCTCACGGTACCTGCGCTCAGCGGCTCGCCCATCGGCGTTCCCGATCTCAGCCTGATCGGCGCCGTCGACTTCAGCTTCGACCTGAGCAAGGTCAGCCTCGTCGCGATCGTGATGATCGTCTTCACGCTGCTGTTCACGAACTTCTTCGACGCGATGGGCACCATGACGGGCCTCGCCAAGGAGGCGAACCTCGCCGACGACAACGGGGACTTCCCGCGCATCAAGTCGGCGCTGGTCGTCGAGGGCGTCGGTGCGATCGCCGGTGGTGCGACCTCCTCGTCCTCGAGCACGGTCTTCATCGAGTCGGGCGCCGGCATCGGCGAGGGCGCCCGCACGGGTCTGGCGAACGTCGTGACCGGCGTGGTGTTCCTGATCGCGATGTTCCTGACCCCGTTGACCTCGATCGTCCCGACCGAGATCGCCGCCGCGGCGCTGATCATCGTCGGTGCGATGATGATGGCGCAGATCCGCTACATCGACTTCAGCGACTTCCGCGTGCTGCTGCCGGTGTTCCTCACCGTCTCGGTCATGCCTCTGACCTACTCGATCGCGAACGGCATCGGGGCGGGCTTCGTCAGCTGGGTGCTGATCCACGCGTTCTCGGGCAAGGCCAAGACCATCAGCCCGCTGCTGTGGGTCGTGGGCGCCGGCTTCCTGATCTTCTTCGCCCGAGGTCCGATCGAGGCCCTCTTCGGCGTCGGGATCTGACAGCGATCCGAGATCACGAGAGAGGGGCGGGTGCTGCGGCATCCGCCCCTCTCTCGTACCTCCAGATGCAGGAGCACACGCCCCGAGCGGCCCTGCATCCGTCAAGAGGTCCTGCATCTGACGAGGACGGCCACCTCTCGAGGCTCAGGCGTAGGCGGCCGCGAACTCCGGCGACGGCTCGATCGGCTCGATCACGTCGATCAACACGCCGCCGGGCGCCTCGATGATGAAGTGCCGCTGCCCGAAGGCCTCATCCCGAAGGGGCAGTCGTTCAGGAAGACCTTGCTCCCCCACCAGCCGCGCATGTTCGGAAGCCGCATCCGGGACCTCGACGTTCAGCAACAGCCCGCGCACGGGTTCTCGGAAGCCCTCCGGAATCGTCTCGTGCGCCCGTTCGAGGATCGCGAGCTCGCCGCCGCCGTCGTGGTCGCGCAGACTCACGTACCAGTCGGCCTCGAACACCACCTCAAAGCCGAGTTCCTCCCGATAGAAGCGCGCGGCGGTGGCGACATCGTCCACCATCAGCACCGGATAGAAGCTCGTGATCTGCATGACTCTCCCTCTTACGTGCACTGTGTTTGTATCTGGCGGGATTAGAATACATACACCCTGCACGTAAAGGAAGACCATGCCCCGAGCATCCGCGGTCGACGCCGCCGAGACTGCGCGACGCATTCTCGAGACCGCCGCATCCCACTTCGCCGCGCAGGGATACGGCGCAGCATCCGTCGACGAGATCGCCAGCGCTTCTGCGGTGACCCGTGGAGCTGTGTATCACCACTACACGTCGAAGCCGCTGCTGTTCGCCGCCGTCGCCGCGGAGCAGCAGCGGATCGTCGCCGATGCGATCATCACCGCCACCGCGGACAGCACCCCGGACACCGCGCTCCGCGACGGCAGCCACGCGTTCCTCGACGCGATCACCCGAGGAGCGGCGTCGCGCGTGCTGCTCGTCGACGGTCCTGCCGTTCTGGGGTGGGAGGAGTGGCGCCGACTCGACGGCGAGGGGCCAGAACAGGAGCTGCGCAACGGCGTGCGCGAGGCCGGCGTCGCGCCCGCTCTCCTGGGCCCGCTCACCGCGGCGCTGTCCGGGGCGATGAACGAGCTCGCCCTCTGGCTCGCCGCCCGCCCGGACGACGACGACGCGCGATCGGATGCGCACGCGGCGCTGGATCGCCTCCTGAACGCCGTGGCACCGCGGAGCTGAGCCAGGGCGCGCCGCCCGCCGCCGAGCAGCCAGACCGAGCGAACGGGCATGAAAGAAGGCCCCGGAGTGGAGTCCGGGGCCTTCAGATCAAGCGTAGCTCAGATCAGAGCGCTTCGATGATCGCGCGCATCAGGTCTGCCGTCTCGGACGGCGTCTTGCCGACCTTGACGCCGGCGGCCTCGAGGGCCTCCTTCTTCGCCTGAGCGGTACCGGCGGAACCGGACACGATCGCACCGGCGTGCCCCATGGTCTTGCCCTCGGGAGCGGTGAAGCCCGCGACGTACCCGACGACCGGCTTGGTGACGTGCGCCTTGATGTAGTCGGCCGCGCGCTCCTCGGCGTCGCCGCCGATCTCGCCGATCATCACGATCGCCTTGGTCTCGGGGTCGGCCTCGAACGCGGCGAGCGCGTCGATGTGCGTGGTGCCGATGACCGGGTCGCCGCCGATGCCGATGGCGGTGGAGAAGCCCAGGTCGCGCAGCTCGAACATCATCTGGTAGGTCAGGGTGCCCGACTTCGACACGAGGCCGATCGGTCCCTTGCCCGTGATGTTCGCCGGCGTGATGCCCACGAGCGCCTCGCCCGGCGTGATGATGCCGGGGCAGTTCGGGCCGATGATGCGGGTCTTGTTGCCCTTGCTCTGGGCGTAGGCCCAGGCCTCGGCCGAGTCGCCGACGGGGACACCCTCGGTGATCACGACGAGCAGCGGGATCTCGGCGTCGATGGCCTCGATCATCGCGTCCTTCGTGAAGGCGCCGGGCACGAAGGCGATCGACACGTCGGCGCCGGTCTCCTTCATGGCCTCGGCGACCGAGCCGAAGACGGGCAGCTCGACGGCATTGCCGTCCTTGTCGGTGTGCGAGACCGTGGTGCCGGCCTTGCGGGCGTTCACGCCACCGACGACCTGGGTTCCGGCCTTGAGCATCAGTGCGGTGTGCTTGGTGCCCTCGCCGCCGGTGATGCCCTGGACGATGACCTTGGAGTCCTTGTTGAGGTAAATCGACATTCTTCTCGTCCTTCAGTCTCAGGCGTTGGCGAGCTCGGCGGCCTTGTCGGCGCCCTCGTCCATGGTGGCGGCCAGGGTCACGAGCGGGTGCGCGTACTCGGCGAGGATCGCACGACCCTCGTCGACGCGGTTGCCGTCGAGGCGCACGACGAGCGGCTTGGACGCCGCGGCGCCCAGCGTCTCGAGGGCACCCTTGATGCCGTTGGCGACGGCGTCGCACGCCGTGATGCCGCCGAAGACGTTCACGAACACGCTCTTGACCTGCGGGTCGCCGAGGATGACGTCGAGGCCGGCGGCCATGACCTCAGCCGAGGCGCCACCGCCGATGTCGAGGAAGTTGGCCGGCTTCACACCGTTGTGGTTCTCGCCCGCGTAGGCGACCACGTCGAGCGTGGACATGACGAGCCCTGCGCCGTTGCCGATGATGCCGACCTCGCCGTCGAGCTTCACGTAGTTGAGACCCGATGCCTTGGCCTTGGCCTCGAGCGGGTCGGCTGCATCCTTGTCCTCGAGCGCCTCATGCTCGGGGTGACGGATCTCGGAGGCGTTGTCGTCGAGGGTGACCTTGCCGTCGAGCGCGATGATGTCGCCCTCTTCGGTGCGCACCAGCGGGTTGACCTCGACCAGCGTCGCGTCCTCACCCTTGTAGACGTCGAAGAGCTTCACGAAGACGTCGGAGACCTTCTCGACGAGGTCTTCGGGGAAGTTCGCCGCGCGGGCGATCTCGACAGCCTTCGCCTTGTCGATGCCGGTGAGCGGGTTGACCTCGACGCGTGCGAGCGCCTCGGGACGCTCGACGGCGAGCTCTTCGATCTCCATGCCACCCTCGACCGAGCACAGGCTCAGGTAGGAGCGGTTGGCGCGGTCGAGCAGCACGGAGAAGTAGAACTCCTCGGCGATGCGCGCACCCTGCGCGACCATGACGCGCTTGACGACGTGGCCCTTGATGTCGAGGCCGAGGATGGCCTTCGCTGCCTCGTACGCCTCGTCGGGGGTCTTGGCGACCTTGACGCCGCCCGCCTTTCCACGGCCGCCGGTCTTCACCTGAGCCTTGACGACGACCACTCCGCCGATCTTCTCGGCAGCCGCCCTCACCTCTTCAGGGGTGTCCGCGACGATGCCGGCGAGAACCGGCACTCCGTACTTTTCGAAAACGTCTCGTGCCTGGTACTCGTACAGATCCACTGTGGTTCCTTCACTGGGCTGCTGTCTGGTAATTCTCTCGATGTCGAGACATCGACCAGTCCCCCAGCCTACTACCTCGCTCTGAGGGCTCCTGCGGCCTCGGCACCCCGACCGGTCAGCGTCGGGTCTGCACTCCGGCGCGACGTGCGGGGAGGGCGACCAGCCGGAGCTGCCGAGCGACCATGAGCGGCATGACCACAAGTGCGCCGCCCGAGGCGATGATCACGGGGCGCACCACGACCACCGGGAGAGAACCCCACAGGGCGATGAGGAGCGCGCCCGCCAGGACGGCGACGAGGACGATCTCGGTCACGACAAGCTGTCTGCGCACCGAAGCGCTGTCCGCGGCCAGTGTCGTCTCTCGACCGCGCACCTCGATACGAGGGGTCCATCCCGTGCCGTCCCACCAGCGCAGGGTGCCGCGTCGTCGCGTCTCGTACCATCCGGCGCCCACCCTGTCATCGCTCACGCTCCTCAGTATGACGGCGGCGGATCGGCGTCTCTGCAGGGCGAGGTCTAGGCTTTCGCCATGCACGAATCCGCAGAACTGCGCACCGGCGTCGTCGCCGCGGCGCTCGAACTCTTCAGCGCCCAGGGGTTCGACCAGACGTCGGTGGAACAGATCGCCAAGGCAGCCGGCGTCTCCCGGTCGACGTTCTTCCGCCAGTTCGGCGGCAAGGAGGACGTGGTCTTCGCTGATCACGAGGTGCTCCTGGAGCAGCTCAGAGAGTTCCTCGACGAGGGCCACGACGATCCGTGGGGCGCGGTATGCGCGGCTTCGGAGTCGGTCTTCGCCCACTTCGCCCACGACCCGGAGCTCGCCAGACGCCGCTACCAGATCGTGCGTCAGGTCCCCGTGCTGCGCGAACGCGAGATCATCACGGTCTTCCGCTATGAGCGCCTGTTCGACGACTATCTACGCGGCGCGCTCCCCGGTGTCGACCCGCTGGATGCGGTCGGCTTCGCCGCCCTCGTGACGGCGGTGCACAACCACGTGCTGCGCCAGCTGCTGCGCGGCCGCAAGAAGGTGCCGCTGGCGACACTGCAGACGGCACTGGCCGATGTGCGTCGTCGCTACGGCGTCGCCGGCGACGATGCGGTAGCCGCCCCGGACGACATGGTCGTGGCGGTGTTCCCCCGCTCCATGCCGATCGCCGAAGTCGGTCGCCGGCTGCAGTCCCAGCTCGACTAGCCTCGCGAGGGTCGTGGAACCGAGTATCGAGGAGTACGATACTTGGTGCCACGAAGGAGCCCCATGAGCACTGCAGCCTCCCCCTTCCCCGGCGAGCGCGTCTCGTCGTACGACATCACCGGACGTCAGGACAGCGACTACTACGCGGTCTTCTCCGACGTCCCCGCTGCCGACCGTGCGGCGTGGGACCGCGCCAAGGCCTACATCGACGAGGTCGCCCCGCAGATGGCGGATGCCTGGGACCGTGCGGAGTATCCGCTCGAGGCTGCCCGGCGAATGGGCGAGATGGATCTCGTCGTCGACGGCGTCCAGCACCCCGCGCTCACGAGCCTGTCCCCGCTGGCCGCGGGCCTGGTGAACATGGAGATCTCCCGCGGCGACGGATCGCTGGGCACGATCCTCGCGGTGCAGGGCGGACTCGCGCTGCGCACGCTGGCGCTGTTCGGTTCCGCCGCCCAGCAGGAGCAATGGCTCACTCGCGTCGCCGACGGCTCGGTGCTCGGGTCGTTCGCCCTCACCGAGCCCGACCACGGCTCGGACTCGGTCTCACTGGAGACCGTGGCCCGCCGCGACGGCGACGAGTGGGTCATCCGCGGGACGAAGAAGTGGATCGGCAACGGCGCCTCCGGCGGCATCACGTTCGTCTGGGCGCGCGTCGACGACGAGGGCGCCGAGGAGCACGGCGCCGTGCGGTGCTTCCTCGTGGAACAGGACACCCCCGGCTACACCGGCAACGTGATCCGCGGCAAGGCCTCGCTGCGCGCGATCCACCAGGCGCACATCGTCCTCGACGACGTGCGGGTCCCGCTCGACGCCGTGCTGCCGGGGACGAAGAGCTTCAAGGATGCCTCCATCGTGCTGTACGCGACCCGCTCGGGCGTCGCGTGGTCGGCGCTCGGACACGCGACCGCCTGCTACGAGGCGGCGCTGGCGTATGCGACCCAGCGGGTGCAGTTCGGAAAGCCGCTCGCCAAGTTCCAGATGGTCCAGGAGCGTCTCACCCACATGCTCGAGGACCTCACCGCCATGCAGCTGTACTGCCGGCGCATGGCCGACCTCGAGACGGCGGGCGAGCTGCGCCCGACCCAGGCGTCGCTGGCGAAGTTCCACAACACGCGAGCCGCGCGCCGGATCGCCTCGACCGCCCGCGACATGCTCGGCGGCAACGGCATCCTCCTCGAGAACGGCGTGATGCAGCACATGGCCGACATCGAGGCCATCCACACCTACGAGGGCACCGAGAGCGTGCAGGCGCTGCTGCTCGGGCGCGATATCACAGGGATGAGCGCGTTCGTCTGAGCCGCGGTCCGCCGGGGTCGACTCACCGGCCGCCGGCGCGCACGTGGCGCTCTCTGCTCGCCGCAGCTCCCGCAAAGCTCTGCACACCGAGCAGGAGGACCAGCGCCGCGACCGGCAGCGCCCATCCTCCGGCGGCGGCATGCAGGATGCCGAGTCCGATAGGGCCGAAACCGGCGAGCAGGTAGCCGATCCCCTGGGCCATGGTCGACAGGTGCGCCGTGTGCGCCGCGTCGGGAGCGCGCAGCACGATGTAGGTCAGCGACAGCGTGATGGCGGCGCCCTGACCGAGACCGAGCAGCGTCATCCACACCCAGGGCGCGGCTCCTCCCGGCGCGACGAGGAGGCCGATCAGCCCTGCCGCGCACAGCAACGTCGAGAGCAGGACGGGCAGCCACGTCGGCCGGATACGTCGCAGCATGATCGGCGCGAGGAGCGCTGCCGCGACTCCGGGGAAACTCGAGTACGACAGCAGCAGACCGGCATCGGCCACGGGCACTCCGGCGTCCTGCAGCATCGTCGGGATCCAGGTCAGCGCAGCGTAGTAGCTCAGACTCTGCAGCCCCATGAACACCGTGACCGCCCACGCGACCGGGTCGCGCAGCAGCACCGACATCCGCGGCTCGTCCCGAGGCTCCACGATCGCGTCGCCGGGCGTTCCGGCCACGCTCGCGGACCCGCGCACCGCCCGGGGCAGCCAGACCAGCAGCGCGAGGACCGCGGGAACGGCCCAGAACGCCAGCGCGCCACGCCACGACCCGTCGAGCGCGGTCATGAGCGGCACCGTGAAGGCGGCGGCCGCGGCAGCACCCACGAAAAGCGCCGTGGAGTACAGCCCCATCATCAGACCGAGACGGTGCGCGAAGTCCTGCTTGATGACGGCGGGCATGCAGACGTTCGCGACAGCGATACCCGCGCCGACCAGCACCGTGCCGCCGAAGAGCGCCACCGGAGAGTCGAGGAGGCGGATGCCGATGCCGACCGCCACGACGACCATCGTCAGCGCGAGCAGCCGATGCAGCCCGATCCGGCGAGTCAGGGTGGGGGTGAGGAAGGCGAAGGCGCCGAAGGCGAACACGGGGATCGTCGTCAGCAGACCTGCCGCCGCGGCGGGGATGCCGAGGTCGTGCTCGATCGCCGGGAGCACCGGGCCGACCGAGGCGACACCCATGCGGAGATTCAGCGCGATCAGCAGCAGCCCGATGCCCACGTAGACGCCGAACAGGACGCCGCCGTGACGAGCCGACGGCGTGGTCAGCGGGGTCGGGGCGGTGTCGAGCGGCTCGTGCATCGTGGTCATGCTTCGAGTCCAGCACTCGGGCACCGCATCAGAAAACACGTAAACTGCAAAGCGATGTCGAATACACGCCAATCCACTCGGCTCGTCGATCTGAGCCTGGTCGACTTCGACGCCCTCGCCACTCTGCCGATGGAAGGCGCCTACCGCTTCGCGCACGCCGAGACCTCACCGCGCCATGCCCATCCGCTCGGCCACCTGGTGCATGCCGCCTCGGGGGTGCTGTCGCTGCTCACCGACGACGGGGCCTGGATCGCGCCATCGACACGTATGGCGTGGGTGCCCGCCGGCGCAGAGCACCGTCATCGCGCGCACGGACGCACCGACATGCGCATCGTCCACCTGAACGCCGAGCTCGCCGCGCGGCTGCCGGCCACCCCCGCCGTCCTCGTCGCGTCGCCGCTCGCGCGAGAGGCCGTCCTGGCGATGACATCCGACCGCCCGCGCAGCGCGGGCGCGCTGGAGCACCTGCGCCGGGTCATCGTCGACGAGGCGATCACCGCCCCCGAGCAGCCGCTGCATCTGCCGGAACCGCACGATCCGCGTCTGCGTCGGGCGGCCCGCATCGTCGAGGACGACCTCGCCACGCCCGTGAGCCTCGGCGAGCTCGGATTGCGCACCGGAACCCCCGAGCGGACCCTGAGCCGCCTGTTCCCTCAGGAGACCGGCATGGGCTACCGGCAATGGCGTCTCCAGCTGCGCGTGCATCGTGCGCTCGTCCTGCTCGCCGACGGCACCTCGGTGACCGAGACGGCCGCGGCGTGCGGCTGGGCGACGACCAGCCAGTTTATCCAGCAGTTCACACCGCTCGTGGGGATGACCCCCGGCCGCTACCGCCTCTCCCAGCACTGGGCGTGATGCGGTCGGCTCAGACCGGACGCACCATGCACACGAGCCGGTCGCGATCGTCCCAGGAGGGCACCCGCTCGAAGCTGCGCGATTCGTACAGGAGCACAGCGCCTTCGCGCCAGTCCCATACCGAGAGGCGCACCTGCACGGCACCGAGAGCGGCCGCAT
Organism: Microbacterium sp. UCD-TDU; assembly: GCF_000340625.1. Taxonomy (NCBI): domain Bacteria; kingdom Bacillati; phylum Actinomycetota; class Actinomycetes; order Micrococcales; family Microbacteriaceae; genus Microbacterium; species Microbacterium sp. UCD-TDU. The sequence continues at coordinate 293,106 of NZ_AOSO01000005.1, read as the reverse complement.
CGTCGAGGGCGGCGTCCAGCAGCGCCGAGCCCACCCCGCGACCACGCGCCGCGGGGTCCGCCCACAGGCGCTTGACCTCGGCCACCTCGTCGCGCACCGAGAGGACCACGACGCCGACGACACGTTCGTCCAGCAGCGCCACACGCACCCGGTGCGCGGCGTACGCCGCCGCAGGGTCTTCGACCTCGCGCAGGTAGCGTTCGGGCAACGGCGGCACAGGATCGGGGGCGGTCCCGTGCTCCTGCAGGCTCTTCTCGAGCTCGGTCTGCTGCAGATAGGCGCGCACGGCCGCACCGACCTCGATCGCGTCGGGTCCCGTGAGGTCGGCGAGGCGGATCAGCGGTCGGTCGAGCGCCGATCCCGCAGCGGTGCTCACACTCAGTCGCAGCCGCAGCCGCCGGACGGCGTCTTCACCATGAAGCACACGTCGCACACGCCGTAGTCGCGTTCCTCCACGGGCTTGGGCGCCTTCTCGGCGCGGGGCGCGGAGACACGAGGAGTCGTCGTGCGCTTCGCCGCGCGCGGCGGCGTCAGCGGGATGAACTCGCTCGGGTGGCTGACGTAGAAGTACGGTGCGCGCCCCTCGCTCGGCTGCAGTCGCAGCGGGGCGGATCCGACGACGAGACGCTCGTCCTCGGTGAAGCCGTTCGTGTATGTGCGCCCGATGTGCAGCGGAGCGCCCTCGCCACGGCGGATCGCCTCGATGTAGCGACCGCGGTCGATGAACGAGCTGATCCCGATCTCTTCGACGATGGCGGTGATGAACGCGTGGTTGGACGGATCGATGCGGTGCGCGCGCAACGCTTCCTGGAGGGAACGGTATGGACGGGAGGTGCCTGCGGGGGTCGGCCCCTGTACTTCTTTCATCAGTTCCAGGATCGCACGCCCGGAGGGGTGCGATCGACCGTTTTCCGCTCGTGGACGTGCCAAACTGACGTCATGGCCCAGGCGACGATCATCGGCTCCGGCCCAAACGGGCTCGCCGCAGCCGTCACGCTCGCCCGCGCCGGCTACCGGGTGCGAGTGCTCGAGGGCGCCGACACGATCGGCGGCGGCGTGCGCACCCACGAATCCACCCTTCCGGGGTTCCGGCACGACGTCTGCTCCGCCGTGCACCCGGCCGCCCTCGCCTCCCCCTTCTTCCAGGCGTTCGGCCTCGACCGGCGCATCGAGTGGATCCGCCCCGAGGCCTCGTACGCCCACCCGCTCGACGACGGACGCGCGGCGATCGCGTGGCGCGACATCGAGCGCACGGCTGCCGCGCTCGGAGTCGACGGCTCTGCCTGGACCTCGCGCCTGCGTCCGCTCAGCACGCACATCGACGGCGTCGTCGACTTCACCGGCAATCAGCTGCTGCGCCTCCCCCGCGACCCGGTGACCGCCGCGCGCTTCGCGATCCGCATGATGGACCAGGGAACACCCCTGGCCGCTCGCGCCTTCCGCACCGAAGAGGCAGCGGCTCTGCTCTCGGGGGTCGTCGCCCACGCGAACTCCGCCCTGCCCTCGTTGGCGGGTGCCGCTGCCGGTCTGCTGCTCGCCGCACTCGGGCACGCGGGCGGCTGGCCGTATCCGCGGGGCGGAGCGCAGCGCATCGCCGATGCGATGGTCGCCGACCTCGAGCAGCACGGCGGCACGGTCGAGGCGGGCGCGCCCGTCTCCGACCTGGGGGCCCTGGACTGGGGCGATCCTCGTCGCGGGGACCTGCTGCTGCTGAACACCTCACCGCGGCTCGCGCTCACCCACCCCGACGTTCCTGCGGGTTACGCCCGCGCGCTCCGTTCGCACCGGTACGGGCCGGGAGCCGCGAAGGTCGACTTCGCCCTCGACGGACCGGTCCCGTGGACGAACCCCGAGGTCGCCCACGCGCCGACCCTGCATCTGGGCGGCACGCGTGACGAGGTCTGGGCGAGCGAGGACGCCGTCGCCGCCGGACGAGTGAGCGCGCGACCCTATGTGCTCGCCGTGCAGCCCTCGATCCTCGACGATTCCCGCGCTCCCGCGGGCAAGGCCGTGCTCTGGGCCTACATCCACGTGCCGCCGGGATCGGACCTCGACCCGACCGAGTCGATCACCGCGCAGGTCGAGCGCTTCGCACCGGGCTTCCGCGACCTCATCCTCGCCCACCACGCGGTGCCGGCATCGTCGCGCGAGGCGGTCAACCCCACGGAGATCGGTGGCGACATCTCCGGCGGAGTGTTCGACATGCGCCAGGCGCTGCGGCGCCCGATCCTCTCCCCCACCCCCTGGCGCACACCGATGCACGGCGTCTACCTGGCATCCGCCGCGACACCCCCGGGTCCGTCCGTGAACGGCATGGCCGGTTGGCACGCTGCCCGCACAGCTCTGCGGGATGCCGGTGAACCGGCGACCCTGGCCGACCTCTTCGACTGATCCCCTCCCCTTCCGCCGCGGATCGCCTGCGGCCAGGATGGGACCATGCGCTACGAGATCCCCGCTCCGATGCTCGCCAAGGCGGTGCCGGCGGTCCCCGACCCGGCGAAGACCCCCGGCGGGCTGCTGTACGAACCGAAGTGGGACGGGTTCCGCGGGCTCATCGCCTGGGACGGCGAGACGGTGGAGATCGGGTCACGCGGCGCGAAGCCCCTGACCCGCTACTTCCCCGAACTGGTCGAGGCGATCCCCGATCTACTTCCCGGGCCCTGCCTGCTCGACGGCGAGATCGTGGTCGCCACCGGGCCCCATGGATCGCAGCGCCTGGATTGGGAAGCGCTGAGCCAGCGCATCCACCCGGCAGCCTCGCGGGTCGCGAAGCTCGCCGTCGAGACACCGGCGATGTTCGTCGCCTTCGACCTGCTCGCCGCAGGGGAAGACGATCTGCTCGCCGAGTCCTTCGAGACCAGGAGGGCACGCCTCGAGACTCTCCTGGCGGGGGTCGAGCATCCGCTGCACCTCACGCGCACGACCCGTGATCGGGATGCGGCAGTGCGCTGGCTCGCCGAGTTCGAGGGCGCGGGTCTCGACGGCGTCGTCGCGAAGCCGCTCGACCAGCCCTACGCCCCGGGCAAGCGCACCCTGTTCAAGGTCAAGCACGCCCGCACGGCCGACGTCGTCGCACTCGGCTACCGCATCCACAAGTCCGGTTCAGGAGTCGGCTCGCTCCTGGTCGGGCTGTACGGCGACGACGGAGTGCTTCGTCAGGTCGGCGGGGTGGCGGCGTGGAGCGACGCCCGCAGGCAGGAGCTCGTCGAGGAGCTCGCCCCGCTGGTCGAACGTGACGAGGCAGGAGATGCCGTGACCGCGGAGGGTGAGAGGTCCCGGTTCAGCGGGTCGAAGGATGTGAGCTTCGTGCGTCTGCGCCCCGAGCGGGTGCTCGAGGTGCGCTACGACCAGCTCGAAGGCGCCCGCTTCCGCCATACCGTGCAGTTCGAGCGCTGGCGCCCCGATCGCGATGCCCGCTCGTGCACCTACGAGCAGCTGGACACCGTCGCCGGCTACGACCTCGCGGATGTTCTGAGCTGAGCTGTCCTGAGCCGAGGGACGTCAGTCCTTCTCCGCCGGGGCGCCGTCGTCGTCCCAGTTCGCCGCCACCTTCTTGCTCGGCTGCACGCGTGGGGGCTCTCCGGGCATCTTGGGGAACTCCGGCGGGAAGGGAAGCTCTCCCAGCCCGTTCTCCCTGTCGCGCTCCCACCACTCCAGCAGTGTGTCGATGCGTCCCGGTGCGTCCTGCATCGCAGCCCACGGATCGCCGACCTCCTGCAGGCGCTCCGGGATGCTGCGCACCGTGAACGCGGTCGGTTCGAGGCCGTCGAGCTCGTCCCACGCCACGGGTGTCGAGACGGTCGCGCCGGGAAGCGCGCGAGGGCTGTAGGCGCCGGCCATCGTGCGGTCGCGGTTGGCCTGGTTGAAGTCGACGAAAATGCGCTCGCCGCGCTCTTCCTTCCACCAGTTCGTCGTGACCTGATCCGGCATCCGCCGCTCCAGCTCCCGGCCGGCGGCGATCACGGCATGGCGCACGTCCAGGAACTCGTGCGTCGGCTCGATCGGTGCGAACACGTGCAGGCCTCTGTTGCCGCTGGTCTTGGCGAACGCGTCCAACCCGGCTTCGCGCAGCACCTCGCGCAACGCGTGGGCGGCTCTCACGGCATCCGCGAAGTCGGTGCCGGGCTGCGGGTCGAGGTCGATGCGCAGCTCGACCGGGTTGTCGGCATCGGTGGCGAGCGATGCCCAGGGGTGGAACACGATCGTGTTCATCTGCACGGCCCACACGATCGCGCTCGCCCGGTTCAGGACGATCTGCGGATGCTGACGCCCACTGTTGTAGGTCACCGTGACGGCGTCGACGAAGTCCGGTGTCCCTTTGGGCGGGTTCTTCGAGAAGAAACCCTCGGCCCGCGCTCCGCCTGCGGGGCCGATGCCGTCGCGGAACCGCTCGAGCGACACCGGGCGGTTGCCGTTCGCCGCCAGGAACGGCACCGCCACCAGCTGCACGTACTCCGCCAGCTCCGCCTTGGTGATGCCGAGGTCGGGCCACACCACTCGATTCGGGCTGGAGAGCGCGACCTCACGCTCACCATCGGAGTCGGCGACGATCAGGGTCACACGTTCTGAGGCCATGCTCCGACCCTAGAGCGCCGCCCGGACAGACGGAACCCCGCGCGCCTCGACGGCGCGCGGGGTTCGCATCGGTCGCGTCGGATCAGTCGCCGAGGTCGACCGCCAGCACGAGAACCGGCGTGAGCGCATCCCGCTCGACGACGATCGAGGGGCCGGCCGAGTCGACGATCACGCCGGCGATGTCGGCGTGGCTGGTGAGCACCTTCGCCAGCTGCTCCGGCGCGAACGGGAGCGGACGGTCGCCGCGCCCCAGCGCGATGACCTCGAGCGGGTGCGAGAACAGCTGCAGGAAGCGGCGGCCGTCGGTGGTCTGCGCCTCGGCGATGCCGACGGGACCACCACCGGATCCGTCGTTGACCGCCACCCACATGCGCTTCGTGGCGAGGGCCTCGCCGACCCTCACGACGGAATCCTGCTCGCGCGGGGCGGCGAGGATGCTCTTCACGGTCATGTCGACATCGGCCTGCTCGAGGGTCTTCTGCAGAAGCTCGGTCGGGAACACCACACGGTGCGGCGCCGAGGCGTTGTCGACGATGAGTCCGGCGAAGTCGCCGGATACGACCTGCTGCAGCACCGAGGTGACCGGCTGGGCGACGGCCGACGTCGCCGACGGGTCCGCCTCGAGCTGCACGGAATCGCGCACCGCGCCGGCCGAGCTGAACGCCAGCATGTACTGGCGGTCTTCAGCGTCGCGCACGACGGCGACGGAGAGCGGCTTGCCCTCGCTGATCTGTGCGCGCGCATCGCCGTTCACACGGATGTACAGGTGACCCTGGAGCGCCTGACGCATCACGCCGAGAAGCTGGTCGTTGGTCGCACCCGCCTCGATCTCGGTGAGGGCTTCGCGCAGCAGCACGTTGTCCTTCATGCCGGCGACGGTCTCGGTCTGCTCGGGCGGCATCGCGGAGGCGAGAGGCAGACGCCGCTCCTCTGGCGCCTGCGGCTGAGCGGTCGGAGGCGGCGTGGTCCGCGGTGCGGCGGGCGCCGCAACCGGCTGCGCGTCGGTGGTCGGCGCACCGTCGGCGCTCGGCAGCGCCACCTCGGGCCCCGCTTCCGCGCCGACGCCCCGGAAAGCCTGCACCGAAATGCCGATCGACGGTGCCGCGACGGGCTGCTCCGCCTCGACGGTGGGCGCGTCGGTCGGGCGCGTATCGTCGTGCGCGGCGTCGGTCTCGACGGCCTCGGCGGTGGGGGCGACGGCATCGTCACCGGACTTCTTGCGGCGGGAGAAGAGGGCCATATGAGCCAGCCTAACCGGCAATCCGACCGGTGTTTCGCCGAAGCGGAAACACCCGCGGCGGGCTAGATCTTCTCGATCGGTGCGACCTTGATGAGGAGCTTCTTCTGTCCTGCCGAGTCGAATCGCACGTGGGCGATGCGCTTCGCACCCTCACCCGTCACCGCGTCCACTCGCCCCTCACCGAAGTCGACGTGACGGATGCGATCGCCGGCGGCGAGTTCGAGGTCGCCGTTGTCGCGCATCTTGGCCGTGACCCGGTTGGGGAACTTGTCCATCGCCGTCGACAGCGGCTTCAGGGAGTCGCGCCCCGGCAGCGACTTCACCGCGAACCGGTCGCCGGAACCCGAACCGCCGAAGCCGCCCTGGCGACGTGCGTTCAGTGCGCGCGACTGCATGCCGCCGCGCGAGTTCACATCGCCCGGCGACTGTCGCCAGTCGATCAGGCCCGCCGGGATCTCCTGCAGGAAGCGGCTGGGCATCGCGACAGTGACCTCGCCGAACTGCGCCCTCGTCATCGCGAGGGAGAGGTGCAGACGCTTGCGGGCACGCGTGATGCCCACATAGAAGAGTCGACGTTCCTCCTGCGGTCCCCCGGGCTCGCCGGCCGAGATGCGGTGCGGGATGAGGTCTTCCTCGACGCCGGTGACGAACACGGCGTCGTACTCCAGACCCTTGGCCGTATGCATGGTCATGAGCGAGACCGAGCCCGACTCGTCGTCGAGGTCATCGGCATCGGAGACCAGGGCGACCTCGGTGAGGAAGTCGACGATCGTGCCCTCGGGGTTGTTGCGCGCGAAGTCGCGGGCGACGGCGACGAACTCGTCGAGGTTCTCCACGCGCGCCTCGTCCTGCGGATCGCGGCTCGCACGCAGTGCGTCGAGATAGCCGCTCTTGCCCAGAAGCAGACTCAGGCCGTCGGCTACCGCGGTGGGTGGCGGCAGCTCGCCGCTGGCGGGTGTCAGGATGGCGGCAGCTTCGGCGAGCACCGCGTCGAGCTGACCGATCGCCGCCTGGATCTTCGGCCCGACGCCGAGCTGGCCCGGCATCGACAGCGCATCGCGGAAGCTGATGCCGTTCTCCTCGGCGAACCGGGCGATGGCCGTCTCGGTCACGTCTCCGATGCCGCGCCGTGGCTTGTTCAGGATGCGCCGCACCGACATCTCGTCGGCGGGGTTCGCGACCGCGACGAGATAAGCGAGCGCATCCTTGATCTCGGCACGGTCGTAGAACTTCGTGCCGCCCATGATCTTGTACGGCACCGCGGAGCGGATGAAGATCTCCTCCAGCGCACGGGACTGCGAGTTCGTGCGGTAGAACACCGCCATCTCGGAGTAGGGCATACCGGCCCGGTGCAGCGCCTCGACCTCATCGGCCACGAACTGCGCTTCATCGTGCTGCGAGTAGCCCGTGAAGCCGATGATGGGATCACCGTCGCCCTTGTCGCTCCAGAGCTTCTTGTCCTTGCGGTCGAAGTTGTTGCCGATCACCGCGTTCGCCGCCGACAGGATGTTCTGCGTCGACCGGTAGTTCTGCTCGAGCAGCACCACCCGGGCGCCGGGGAAGTCGCGTTCGAACTCGCTGATGTTGCGGATGTCCGCGCCGCGGAACGCGTAGATCGATTGATCGGAGTCGCCGACCACGGTGAGCGAGGCGCCGGGTTCTCCGGCATCAGCCGTGGGCGCGGGGTCGGGCTCGAAGATCATCATGCCGTTGGAGGCATATGGATCGGGAGCAGAACCCGCAGCTCCCGACACGGGGCGCGTGAGCTCGTGGATGAGCGAGTACTGGGCGTGGTTGGTGTCCTGGTACTCGTCGACCAGGATGTGCCGGAAACGGCGGCGGTAGGTGTCGGCGACCTGCGGGAACGCCCGGAACAGGTACACGGTCTGCCCGATCAGGTCGTCGAAGTCGAAGGCGTTGGCCTTCTGCAGCTGTCGCTGGTAGTCGGCGAAGACCTCGACGAAGACCCGTTCTGCCGGATCGCTCATGTTGGCCTGGCGCGCATACGACTCGGCGTCCGACAGCTCGTTCTTGAGCTTGGAGATGCGCGACTGCACCGACGCGGGCGTGAGGCCGTAGGCGTCGGCCTCGTGCTCCTTGACCAGGCGCTTAAGAAGAGCGCGCGAGTCGCCCGAATCGTAGATGGTGAACGACTTCGTGTATCCGAACTGCTCGGCCTCGCGGCGCAGGATGCGCACGCACGCGGAGTGGAACGTGGAGATCCACATGCCACGCGCCGCGTCGCCGATCAGTCCCTCGACGCGCTCTCGCATCTCGCCTGCGGCCTTGTTCGTGAAGGTGATCGCGAGAATCTGACTCGGCCACGCCTCGCGTCCCCGCAGCAGCGAGGCGATGCGGCGGGTGAGCACGCTGGTCTTGCCCGATCCGGCGCCCGCGACGATGAGCAGCGCCGGACCGCGATAGGTGACGGCCTCGAGCTGCTGCGGGTTGAGGCCGGCGAGGAGATCGTCCTGTCCAGGGGCTCCCGACGAGCGAGGACCGGTGGTGGAGGGGACGATGAGAGGAGCTTCGGTCATGGCCTTATGAGTCTAGGCGTCGGCACCGACACCACGGCACGGGATCCCGGGGCGCAGACGGCGGGAGGAGGGGTGCGCGGCCGGCGTGCGCACCCCTCCTCCGGCTCAGGCCTCGCGTTTCCGACGGCGGACGACCACCGCACCGGCGGTGAGGAGCATCAGTGCCAGGGCGACGGCGGCCACGGGGAGCTCGGAGCCGGTGGTGGCGAGTCCATCGGCACCTGTCCCGATCCCGGCACCGGTGCCCGTCCCTGCGGCGATGCGGATGTCCGCCCAGCCGAGGATCCCACCGTTCGCGTCGAACACGGCGATCCGGTGCGCGCCGAGTGGGGCGTCGGCGGGGATCGTCACCGCGATCGTGCCCGCGGAGGTGAGCGTCCCCGACGCGATACGCGACGGGTCGGAGTACATCCACACCGACACCTGCGCTCCCGCACTCTTCACACCGACGGTGACGGTGACCTTCTGCCCGGGGGTCGCGATGGAGGGGTCCACCGTCAGACCGTTGCGGTTGTCGTCGACGAGGCCGGTGCCCGGAAGCGGCGGGGTCTCGCCGCCCGGGTTCTCACCGCTGGCTCCGGGGAGCGTCCCGGTGCGCAGCGCTTCGGACGCGAAGCCGTCGGCGAACCACCACACCGGACGCTGCCCGTCGACCGACAGCGAGGCCGGCGCGGTCGCGAAGCCCTCGTTGTTGATGTCGGGCATGCCGGCGGGGCGGGCGTAGTGGGCGGTGCCCGGCTGCGCGGTGCCGTTCAGCGTGATCTCCGCCGAGCGGCCCTGGCAGCCGTCGTCGCACACGGCCCACAGCGTCTTGCGCACGCTGTCGTAGTCGAGCGCCATCACTCCGGTGAGACCGGGGGCGATCTCCGAGACCAGCGTCGCCGAACCGTCGGATCCGAGGGCGAAGGCGTAGACGTGGCCGTTGTCCTCGACCGCGACGAAGAACAGCCCACCGCCGTGATCGGCGTAGCTCTTCGGGTCGTACGCCGCGCTCTTGCTGTCGTCGAAGAGCTTCCCGGCCAGCGCCGAGTCCGGCACCCACTGCACGGCCTCCATGCCGAGGTTCGCACCCACGGCCGGCAGCAGAGAGGTCAGGTCCCACTCCTGCTGAGCGACGAGGTCGCCGTTCGAGGCGTCGGGATCGACCTTGAGCACCACGTTCTGGTTCACACCCTTGGCGCTGTTGTCCCGTTCGGAGGCCACGTACACGAAGCCGTCGCCGTCGACCGTGATGCCCTCGGTGTCGGGGCCCGCGGCCGCCGGGTTCGCGGCATCCTTCTGGAAGCGCACGCGCTTGCCCGCATCCCATCCGTCGGCCTTCTCGATCGAGCCGTCGGCGTGGGCCTCGAGCTTCCAGATCCGGCCCTCGCCGTTGTCGACCGCCCAGAGGAAGGCGCCATCGGCGGTCTCCTGCACGTCGAGTCCTGAGCTGTCTTCGAGGAACGTCGGGATGCTGTCGATCACGTGCACGTCGGCGGAGCCGGGCCACGTCGCCACCGCGATCTCTCCCGCGCAGACGTTGGCCGCGCCCTTCGTGGATTCGGCCGTGCCGGCGAAGGCGCCCGTGGTGTCGGGGCAGCGGCCCCAGGTGGTCGCCGCGTGGCTGTCGCCCCAGGAGGCCTCGTCGACGAGCAGGTCTCCGTCGAACACCCGCACCGCATCGCCGGCGCCGAGGCCGAAGCCGAGCTGGGCCCGCTCGATCACGAGGTACTCCCCCGCGCCGATGCTGGTGCCGGCCGGGATCGCGTAGGCGTGGGTGTCGTCGTCGTCCTTCACCACGATGCCCGACACATCGAGCGCGGCACTGGTCGGGTTGACCAGCTCCACCCAGTCGTCGGGCGAGCCGCCGTCGGATTCGACCTCGTTGATGCGCACGGGGTTGCCGCAGGCGTTGCGCAGTCCCTTGGTGGAGACGGCGATGTCGATGAGATCGCCCGTGCCGTCCGCACAACGGGCGAGGACGCCGGCGGCGTGCGCGGCGTACGTGTGCTCGTCGACCGCGTTGCCGTTGGCGTCACGGACGGTGACGGTGTCACCGTTGCCGAGTCCGAAGACGAAGTTCGCCGGCTGATCGAAGACGAAGTAGCCGCCCGGCTGCAGGATCGTGCCCGCCGGCAGCGGTGTGGTCTCGGCTGCATGGCCTGCGGGGTCGTTGTCCATCACTGTCCAGCCGGACAGGTCCACTGACGTGGTGCCGGTGTTCACGACCTCGACCCAGTCGGTGGCGTCGCCGTTCGACTCGATCTCGTTGATGACGACGTCGGGCATGACACACGAATTCGTCGCACCCGGAGTCGGTCGGGCGAGCACGAAGGCGCCGACGCCGTCCGGGCATCGGGCGAGGGTGGCTGCAGCGAAGTCACCGTCGATCGCGGCGTGCCCCTGCCACGGCAGAGTGTCGTCGATCATCGTGCCGGAGGCGTCGTAGAGGCGGATGCGGTCGGCGCTGCCGATGCCGATCGGCTCACGGAACGCGGCTTCGACACCGCCGGAGAGACCCATCGTCCCCTCCTCGACGACGAGGAACTGTCCCGCTCCGATCTGCGTGCCGTCGAGGAACTGCCAGCGGTGGTCATCGGAGTTGTCGCGGATCTCGTAGCCCGAGATGTCGAGCTCCTCGGTGCCGGGGTTGTAAAACTCCACCCAGTCGGCAGGCTGCGAATCGACCTCGTTGATCACGATGGAGCCGGCGACCGGTGCGACCGAACAGTCGTTGGGGGTGCCGGGCGTGGCCGCCGTCGCCGGGGCCCAGGCCCCCGTGCCGTCGGGGCAGCGCGCCCACACCGACAACGGTGCGGTGTTCTCGTAGGCGTAGGAGTCGACCTCGGTGCCGCTCGGGTCGAAGAGCACGACCTCGTCGCCCTTGCCGAGCCCGAAGGCGAAGTCGACATCCTTCACGAGCACCAGGAACTCCCCCGGAGCCAGCGAGGTACCCTGCGGAGCCGTGCCGAAGCTGTCGCGCTTCTCATCGGCGATGGTCCATCCGGTGAGGTCGATCGTCTCCGCTCCGGCGTTGTAGATCTCGACCTGGTCGGCGAGACCGGTCGCCGCGTCGTCGTAGACGATCTCGTTCAGCACGAGACTCGGAGCGGCCGAGACCGTCTCGGAGGGGATTCCGGGATCGGCACCGATCGCGGCGGCGGGAGTGGCGATCAGGGCGGCGGCGCTCAAGGCGCACACCGCCGCGACCGCCGCTGCACTGTGCAGGCGGGGCATGGAGGACTCCTGGGTGGCTGGGCCGGCGGTCCCCGCTGGTGGCGGGGCCGACCGGGAGGGGACTCAGTCGGGTACCAGCCCAGACCACCGATCCCGCGTGGCCGCAGAGGATCCCTCGGGTGCACGGCAGATGAACGGGAGGTGGCGATTGCCCGCACCCTCCTCGTCAGCGCACTCGGTGCCGCTCCGGTCGCACATCCTGTCGCCTGCCACGGCTCAGCACGAGAGGATGTGCGGTCGGAGCATTCAGGCGATGCGGGTTCCCGGAGGCAGGCGCCGAGCCGGCGTCCGGGTGCGCGCCCAGGCACCGGCGAACAGCGATCCCGCGATGACGACCTGCACGCCGAGGCCGACGAACCAGCTCGGCACCGACGAAGCGATCACCTCTTCGGCCGTGGGTGTCTGGCCATCCCCGTCGCACGGGTCCCAGCGCTGCTCGAGCGGAGACTGCTGGGCGCTGCGCAGGCCGTACTTGATCTGACCGAACATGTCGACCGGATACCCCTCCGGCGAGAACTCGGTCGGGGTCGCATCGGCGAGGACGATGAACGGGTTCGCGGCGAGCGTCCACCAGACCAGGTCGAACCGCGGCACCTCCTGCGTGCTGTTGACCTCCCAGCGATCGCAGTCGGGGTTGCCGTTGGCGTCGTACGGACGCGAATAGACCGTCGCCTCGCTGCGCACCGCCATGCCGCCGAGCCCGAACGCGATGAGCGTTCCGAACACGAGCGCGGCGACGACCAGATAGGTCGTCGCGACCGAGAACAGCGGACGGGCGATGAGTCCGCTCAGACCCACGCCGATCGCGGCCACGATGATGATCTCCGCCGCGAGCACGAGCAGCGAGACGAGCAGCACGACCGGGTTCGCTCCTCCTCCCAGCAGCGACAGGGCGAGGAAAGGCAGCGCGACGACGAGGAACGCTCCGCCGGTGGCGACCGCCGCGACGAGTTTGCCGAGCATGATGTCACCGGTCGATGCGGCGGTCACCTGCACCGCGGCGAGCGTCGCCGCATCCCGATCCCCGTTGATCGCATTGCCGCTGAGCGTCGGCGACACCAGCACGACGAGCAGCAGCACGATGTTGACGACGATCGAGTACACGCCTGCGCCGATGGCATCACCCCAGGAGTACACGGCGAACGAGAGGGCCGTGACGCCGAGCAGCACCAGGGCGAAGACGCCGAGCAGCACGTACCAGCCCACACTGCGCAGGCGCTGGGTCAGTTCGAGTCGGGCGATGATGCCGATGTTCGCGAGACTCATGCGCCCGCCTCCGTTCCGCTGGGTGCCTGGTGTGGTGTCGCGTGCTGCAGGTTCAGGAACGTGTGCTCCAGCTGGCTCTGCGCCGGTGCGAACTCCACGACAGGGAGTCCCGCTTCGACGAGATGCCGCAGGGCCTGCGCCGCGGCGTCCTCCCCCTCGAACCCGACGAGCACAGCGCCACGATCCTGGGCGAGCGACTCGGGGGCGATGCCGAGGTTCGAGGCCACCTGCCAGGCATCGGCCTTCATCCGCTCCTCGGTCGCGCCGGCGAGGCGCACCCGCCAGGCGCGCACCATGCTCAGCGCGGGAGCGGCATCGACGACGGCACCGGCGACGAGGAACACCGCGTCGTCGACGACCTCCTCGAGCTCCGAGAGGATGTGGCTCGAGATCAGCACCGTGCGGCCCTCCGCCGCGAAACGGCGCAGCAGCACGCGCAGCTGCACACGCGCCTCCGGGTCGAGGCCGGAAGCCGGCTCGTCGAGGAGCAGCACCTTCGGGTCGTGCACGAGGGCACGGGCCAGTCCGAGCTTCTGCTTCTGCCCGCGGGACAGCACCTTCGCGGGGGAATCGGCGAGGTCGGCAAGCCCGACGAGCGCCAGCAGCTGCTCGGCACGGACCGCGGCCTCGGGCTTGTCGATGCCGTACAGGCGGGCGGTCGTGACGATGGTCTCCCGCGCCGTGAGCGACGGCCAGGCGCCGAGAGCGTCCGGCATCCATCCGAGAAGACGTCTCGCCGCCAGCGGATCGACGGATGGATCGACACCCCCGATGCTGATCGTCCCGGTGTCGGGGGCGAGGAGTGAGGCGAGCATCAGGAGCAGCGTCGTCTTGCCCGCTCCGTTCGGCCCCACGAGGCCGGTCACGCGGCCGGGCTCGGCCCGAAGAGTGGCCCCCCTCACCGCCTGCACCGTCCCGAACGCTCTACTGACGTCTTGCACCACGATTCCGGTCATGCGGTCAGTCTGGCATCGGGGAGCCGTCGCACCCCGGACCTCGGGGCGGATGCTCAGGCCCACCCGAACACAGGTGACACAATCAGCTCATGCGCACGATCCTCAACATCATCTGGGTCATCCTGGCCGGATGGGCCCTCTTCCTCGGGTACGTCCTGGCCGGCGTCCTGTTGTGCATCCCGATCATCACGATCCCGTGGGCGATCGCCTCCTTCCGCATCGCCGCCTACGCGATCTGGCCGTTCGGCCGCGAGGTCATCAGCAAGCCCACCGCGGGCGTCGGGTCGTTCCTCGGCAACGTGCTGTGGGTGATCCTCGCTGGGTGGTGGCTCGCGATCGGCCACATCGTCTCGGGCATCCTGCTGTGCATCACGATCATCGGCATCCCGATGGGCATCGCCGACTTCAAGATGGTGCCGGTCTCTCTCATGCCGCTCGGCAAGGAGATCGTCTCCACCCGCAGGGGCGCCTTCGACCGCACGCTCTGAGCGGGCTCCACGCACTCCGAGCCCGCGCGCAGGTCAGCTGCGGAAGAAGGCGACGCCCAGATCCGGATGATCGACGAACACGCCGTCGATGCCCTGGCGGGCGATGACTCCCCACTCCGCCTCGTAGTCGCCGTAGTCGCCGCGTCCGCCCTGGCCGCGGAACTCCGCCGCCAGGAAGGCGTTCTCCGGGCGGCACGTCCAGGTGAACACCTGGAGGCCTCGTGCGTGGGCGTCGGCGACGATCGTGTTGCCGCGGTCGAGCAGCATCTTCTTGCTCACGCTGATGCCGTCGACGCGCCCGACGAGGCCGTCGAGTCCCTGGGCTTTCACCGTCGCCTTGTACGTGAGCGCGTGCGAGCCCTCGGCCGTCAGGAGGTCGTACGGACGCCCCGATGCCTCGATCAGATAGATGTACGACGCAGAGATCCCGCGCTCGCGCAGCTGACCGAGCACCGTCGACTCGAAGCATTCGATCACCAGCGGCAGCTCGCCCTCCGCCCATCCGGCCTCGCGCAGCTCGCGGTCGATCAGCGGGGCCAGGTCGAGGCCGATGCTCGCGAAGTACGTGGCGTGCTTGACCTCGAGCACCACACCGATCTCGCGTCCGTGCTCCGCCGACCCGTCGCGCACGATGTCGAGCACGTCCCGCAGGCGCAGGATCGGCTGGGCGCCATCGAAGCTCGCACTCGACGTCCGCACCTCCGGCAGCCGTTCGCGGATACGCAGGGTGGACAGCTCGGCCCAGGTGAAGTCCTCGCTGAACCATCCGGTCAGCGCCTGCCCGTCGACGCGCTTGGTCGTCTTGCGGTCGGCGAACTCGGGATGCTCGGCCACATCGGTCGTGCCCGAGATCTCGTTCTCGTGCCGCACGATGAGCACACCGTCCTTCGTCGCCACGACGTCGGGCTCGACCGCATCGACTCCCATGGCGAGCGCGAGCTCGTAGGAGGAGCGGCTGTGCTCCGGACGGTAGCCGGGCGCACCGCGGTGCCCGATGACGAGGGGCGATTTCCTGGGCACGCTCTCAGCGTAGAACACCCCGTCGACGCCCCCTCCCGAGTATCGTTGAGGGAAGAGACCTACTACCCCCCTTTGGAGTGAGGCCCACCAATGAGCAACTTCGCTTTCAACAACCCTGCTTTCCAGCAGCAGGACCCGCGCAACGTCGCGACGTACCCGGGCGGACCTCAGGCTGCCCAGGGCGCGCAGAGCGCCTCGCTCCAGCACGGGGCGATGGACGCCGCGGCCAACGCACAGCTCGAAGGCATGTACGCCGCCCCGCCGGCCGGTGCCATCGAGACCGACCGCATGTCGGTCGAGGACACGGTGTGGAAGACCGCCGGCCTGTTCGGCATCCTTCTCGTCACCGCCGCGATCGGCTGGGTGCTGACGCTCGGTGGCCTGGATGTGCCGAAGTACAACCCGTACAGCGACTTCCAGCCCAACATGCTGCCGTGGATCGTCGGCGCACTCGGCGGCTTCGTGCTCGCGATGGTCATCACGTTCACGTCGCGCAAGAAGGTCCGGCCCGCGCTGATCTTCGCCTACGCCGCGTTCGAGGGCCTCTTCATCGGTGGCATCTCGTCTTTCTTCGAGGTCATCTACCCCGGCATCGTCTTCCAGGCGACCCTCGCGACCGTCTCGGTCGTCGGTGTGACCCTGGCCCTCTTCGCGAGCGGCAAGATCCGCGCGTCGAAGAAGGCGACCAAGATCTTCATGATCGCCATGATCGGCTACCTGGTCTTCTCGCTGCTGAACGTCGTGCTCATGTGGACCGGCGTGCTGCCTGAGGGACAGGCGTTCGGAATGCTCAGCGCCAACATCATGGGCATCCCGCTCGGTGTCATCATCGGCGTCCTCGTCGTCATCATGGCGGCGTACTCGCTCGTGCTCGACTTCGACCAGATCCAGCAGGGCGTCCGTAACGGCGCTCCCCGCCAGTACGGCTGGCTCGGCGCCTTCGGCATCATGGTCACGGTCGTCTGGCTCTACATCGAGATCCTGCGCATCATCGCGATCGTCCGCGGCAACAACTGACGTCGCACGTCACGAGATCACGAAGAGGTCCGTCTCCCGAGGGAGGCGGGCCTCTTTGCATACCCGGGGGCGTGTGCGCAAGGGGTTGGCACTCGGGCGTCGACATCGGCAATGTGGATGTCAGAAGCCCCGGCACCCCGGGGCTCCCGATCCACAGGAGCTGACCATGAGTTTTCTCGGCTTTCTTCTTCTCGGCCTCATCGCCGGTGCCATCGCCAAGCTGATCCTTCCCGGCAAGCAGGGTGGCGGCTGGTTCATCACGCTGCTCCTCGGCGTCGTCGGTGCGCTGCTCGGCGGCTGGCTCGGCAGTCTGATCCTCAACCGTCCGCTCACCGAGTTCTGGGACCTCGGCACCTGGCTCCTCGCTATCGGGGGTTCCATCATCGTGCTCCTGATCTACGGCCTGATCGCCGGTCGCGGCCAGAAGGCGCGCAACTGACCCACCGTGGAATCGACGTCCTGCACGTCGACCCCACCGCTCGTCCCCCTCGGCAGCTCCGTCTTCCGAGGGGGACGAGTCATTTCTCGGCCCCGCTCGCCTTCCGCTTCAGCAGCGCTCGCTCCCGATCGTTACCCGCGAGACCGGCGGCGACGACGAACTCGCTCCTCGCCTCCTCCTCCCGCCCGAGCCGACGCAGCAGTTCGCCCCGCGTCGCCGGCAGCAGGTGGTAGCCGCGCAGCGCCCCCGAACCCGTCAGCTCATCGACGATGCGCAGCGCGGACGCGGGCCCGGTGGCCATCGCGACGGCTGCGGCACGGTTGAGCTCCACGACCGGCGACGGGGAGATGCGGCCGAGCGCCTCGTACAGGAGCACGACCCGGTCCCAGTCGGTCTCGTCGACCGACGGGGCAACCGCATGACATTCTGCGATCGCCGCCTGCAGGCAGTAGGCGCCGCGTCCGCGTCCGAGCGCGTCCGCTCTCGCCAGGGACGCCCGCCCCCGCGCGATGCGGCTGCGGTCCCAGCGCCTGCGGTCCTGGTCGGCCAGCAACACGGGGTCGCCGTGGCGATCCACCCGCGCGGCGAACCGCGCCGCCGTCAGCTCCATCAGTGCCAGCAGCCCGTGCACCTCGGGCTCCTGCGGCATCAGTGCGGTGAGCACCCGGCCCAGGCGGATGGCCTCGTCACTCAGCTCCGGACGCATCCACTCAGGACCGCTGCTGGCGGCATGAGCTTCGTTGAAGATCAGGTACAGCACGCCGAGGATCGCACCGATGCGCTGGGCGCGTTCCTCACGACGGGGAACTTCGAACGGGGCGTTCGCGGCGGCGAGCGTCTTCTTCGCGCGGACGATGCGCTGTTGCACGGTGGCCGTCGGCACCAGGAAGGCGCGCGCGATCTCCTCGCTGGACAGCCCTCCCACGACACGCAGGGTCAGAGCGACCTGCGCCTCCCGAGAGAGCACAGGGTGGCAGGAGATGAAGATCAGACGCAGCACGTCGTCATCGACGGCATCCGGGTCCCACAGCAGCTCTCCGCCCTTCCCCTGTTCCTGCTCCAGGTCGTGCGCGAGCAGGGCGAGACGCCCCTCGAGGCGCTCCTGCCGTCGCCACCGGTCGACGGCCCTGCGCTTGGCCACCGCCGTGAGCCAGGCACCGGCGTTGCGAGGAACCCCCTCCGTCGGCCACTGCTGCAGCGCATCGACGAGCGCTTCCTGGGCCAGATCCTCTGCAAGACCGAAGTCGCCGACCATCCGGGTGAGAGCGCCGACGATACGGGCGGACTCGATGCGCCAGACGGCGGCGACGGCGCGCTGCGCAGACCCGGCGTCGGGTGCCGGACGCGCCGTCTCACCGTAAGCGGAAGCGTGCATCGCCGCTATCGCCTCACTGCTGAGCGCGCTGGGCCTGCTCCTCGCGCCAGCCGGCTTCCTTCTCGATCCACTCGTTGTCGGCGGGGAAGTCCTCGACTCCGGTCACCCTGCGCACCTCGAGGTACGAACCGCGTCCGAGAGGCGCGCGGCTGGCCCACTCCGCAGCCTCTTCGCGGGAAGAGACCTCGAGGATCCAGAAGCCGTTGAACAGCTCCTTGGTCTCGCCGTAGGGGCCGTCGGTGATGAGCGGCTTCTCGGCGCTGAAGTCGACCACGAAACCCTCGGCGGCGTCGGTCAGACCCTCGCCGGCGACGAGCACTCCGGCCTTCATCATCGACTCGTTGTACTTGCCCATGGCCTCGATGACCTGCTCGAACGGCATCTCCTTGTACGCCTCGACGGCCTCGTCGGTCGCGCGCATGATGAGCATGAACTTCATGATGTTCTCCTTGTTCGAAGGGCCGTCTCTCGACCCTCTCATCAATGACGTCGAACGGGAACGGCCAGGATCGACATCATCCCGGAATTCTCTCCGAAGAAACTTCTCACGGGCGTCGTGGTGCGGGATGGTCCCTCGACGAGGGATCGCTCGATGACGGTCAGGCGCGACGCGACGGGCGCGCGGCGGCATCGGCGATCACGGCGGCGAGCGCGTCGAGCGAACGCCGAGGACTCCACGCGGCAGCGACCGACGGGGCCTCGGCGCTCAGCGCCGCGAGTCGCTCCGGGGCGGTCAGGAGTGCGCGGATCGCCTCGGCGAGCGCATCGACGTCGCCGCTGGGCACCAGCACGCCGCCGCCCTGCTCCAGCACGTCGCGGATGCCGTAACGGGCGTCGTACGACACGACGGGCGCACCGTGCAGGAGCGCTTCCACGATCGACAACGGCTGCCCCTCGAAGGCGGTCGCGGTGACGACCATCGATGCCCGGTCGAGCACGGTCCCCGGTGAATCGGTGTAGCCGGCGAGCAGCACGCGGTCGCCGGCGTCGAGCTCTTCGATCAGTGCCCGCAGTCGGTCCTCTTCGGGGCCGCCGCCCCAGATCTCCATCCGGGTGCCGGGAACGCCTGCGGCGAGGAACGCGCGGATGGCATGATCGATGCGCTTTCCGGGTGCAAGGCGGCCGAGCACGACCACCAGGCCGTCTTCGCGCAGATCATCGCGGCGTTCGACCGGCGCGATGGGGTTCGGGACCAGGACGTGAGAGGCCGAGGAGCCGAACCGTGCCACCACGTCGTCACGCTGCGTGGCGGTCGGCCAGATCACGGCGTCGAACCTGTCCGCCACGCGGAACCACCGCGTCCAGAGCGTGTTCATCGGCGCATCCGGGGTGTACGGCGCCTCCACGTGCATGGTGTGGATCGTGTGCAGGATGCGCACGCGCGGGTCGGACCAGTCGGCGATGAGCTCGCCCAGCTGTCGGGACTCGCAGATCACGATGATCTGCCGGTCGCCGAACGCCTCGGTCACCGTGTCGAGCCAGGCCCGGTAGAGGCCGCGAAACCCGTGCAGAGCCCCGGCCACCGCACCCGCGGCGTCGTACACGAGCACGGGCTCCTCGGTCAGATGCCAATCCGGGTTCCCCGGGATCACCGGCAGGGCGACGAAGGGTCGGCCCTCGGGATCAGCCAGCACCCGGTACTCGACGTCGGGATCGGCACTCACGGCGTCGTCGGCGGCGGCACGCAGCCAGTCGGCCGCTCCCCCGTCCTGCGCAACCGCTTCATCGAACAGATTGCGCAGACGCGAAGGGTCGGCGAGTGCGCCCTGCTCCGCGAAAGCCCGCCGGTGCTCGGCATGGTCGGAGGCTGTTCCCGGATCGAAGGTGAGCAGCTGCGGTCCCGTGCCGTCGGCGACACCGGCGCCGGCGAGCTGACGCGCACGTGCGAGGGTAGCGATCGTGTAGCCGCCGTCCATGCCGGGGATCAGCCGGCTGGACAGCACCACGTACGCGGCGTCGGGAAGAGCCGGCGCCGCGTCGGGGAGCGTCGCGCTCCCTACTCCCACTCGATCGTCCCCGGCGGCTTCGACGTGACGTCGAGCACGACGCGGTTGACGTCACGGACGCCGTTGGTGATGCGATTGGAGATCTTCGACAGAACGTCGTAGGGCAGCCTGGTCCAGTCGGCCGTCATGGCGTCTTCGCTCGACACCGGGCGCAGCACGATCGGGTGACCGTAGGTGCGGCCGTCGCCCTGCACGCCCACCGAGCGCACGTCTGCCAGCAGTACGACGGGGCACTGCCAGATCTCCTGGTCGAGACCGGCCTTCGTCAGCTCCTCGCGGGCGATGGCGTCGGCCTCACGCAGAATCTCGAGACGGTCAGCGGTGACCTCGCCGATGATCCGGATGCCGAGACCGGGCCCCGGAAACGGCTGGCGTCCGACGATCGCCTCGGGGATGCCGAGCTCGCGACCGATCGCACGCACCTCGTCCTTGAACAGGGCGCGCAGCGGTTCGATCAGCTCGAAGTCGAGGTCGTCGGGAAGACCGCCCACGTTGTGGTGCGACTTGATGTTCGCCGTACCCGCACCGCCGCCGGACTCGACCACGTCGGGGTAGAGAGTGCCCTGCACGAGGAACTTCACCGGGGCGCCGCCCGAGGCTTTGGCCTCGGCGACGAGGTCGAGCTGCACCTTCTCGAACGCGCGGATGAACTCGCGCCCGATGATCTTGCGCTTCTCCTCGGGGTCGGTCACACCCTCGAGGTGGCCGAGGAAGGTGTCGGCCGCGTCGACCGTGATCAGTCGCACACCGGTGGACTCCACGTAGTCCTTCTCGACCTGCTCGCGCTCGCCCTTGCGGAGCAGGCCGTGGTCGACGAAGACCGCCGTGAGCTGGTCGCCGATCGCCTTGTGCACGAGGGCCGTGGAGACGGCGGAGTCGACCCCTCCGGAGAGGGCCGAGATCACGCGAGCGTCGCCGACCTGCTCACGGATGCGCTCGATCTGCTCGGCGATCACGTTGCCGCTGTTCCAGTCCGAGGCGAGGCCCGCCCCCTTGTGCAGGAAGTTCTCGAGCACGCGCTGGCCGTGGTCCGAGTGCTTGACCTCGGGGTGCCACTGCACGCCGTAGAAGCCGCGCTCCTCGTTCGCGAACGCCGCGACCTTGGTCGCATCCGTCGTCGCGAGCACGTCGAAGCCCTCCGGGGCCTTGGCGACCTGGTCGCCGTGGCTCATCCAGACGTTCTGCTGCGCGGGCTGGCCACCCAGCAGTGTTCCGCCGTCACCCGTGATCACAGCATCCGTCGCCCCGTACTCGCGCAGGCCGGTGTTCGCGACCTCGCCGCCGAGGGTCTGGGCCATGTACTGGAAGCCGTAGCAGATGCCGAGGGTCGGCACACCGAGGTCGAAGACCGCCGGGTCCAGGCGCGGAGCCCCCTCTTCGTACACCGACGAAGGACCACCGGAGAGGATGATCGCGACCGGGTTCTTGGCGGCGATCTCCTCGGCCGTGGCGGTGTGCGGCACGATCTCGCTGTAGACACCCGCCTCGCGGACGCGACGGGCGATCAGCTGCGCGTACTGCGCGCCGAAGTCGACGACGAGCGCAGGGCGCTGCTGGGTCTCGAACTGTTCGGTCAACGGACACCTTCCGGGGCGGGGGCGGAAGTCGCTTCGGACTCCCTGGTGGCGAGATAGGTCTTCACTTCACGGGCGACGATCGCCTCCATGAAGAACGACAGCAGCGGGATGACACCGCCGAGCGCGAGCAGGATGAAGCGCGGGAACGGCCAGCGCATCAGGCTCCACATGCGGAAGCAGGAGAACAGGTACACGACGTAGAACCAGCCGTGCGCCACGAGGATGAACAGCGACAGGTTGAACCCGTCGCCGAGCGAGGTCATCTCGCACGAGTTCGTCCACGGGGCGAAGAGCGACCACCACTGGCAGTCGGGCCCGGCGAGGACGCCGGCGAACCAGAGCGGCCCCCCGGAGCCTCCGAGGAAGAGCTCGAGGTGGATCGGCGTGTACTTCAGCACCATCTCGGCGAGCAGCAGGAGCAGCATGACTCCTGTGATGATCGACGCGATCTGGTAGAACTTCAGCGCACCGCGGATCGCCGGAAAGCTGGCGACTTTCGGTTCGGGCATGCCTCCAGTCTAGCCGCCGGGACATCGCGTCGAATCCGGGCGCCCGCGCATCGGACAGGAACCGAGAAGCGTGCGCGGGGCCGCAGCCGCGGCGTCGCCGACAGGAACACCCCCATCGATTCCCTGACCCACGACGTGCTCGATGGAGACGCCGCCGGCTGGACGCGGGTGTGCCGGCGGACTGCTCCGGCTCGCACCGGATCACGGTCACCGGCGTGCGGGGTGCGACCGGCGATCCCGACGGCTTCGTGTGGACTCCTGTCGCGATGAGTGCCTGAGGGCTATGGCGCCTGCTGTGGTGGCGTGCCCTCGCCCGAGGTGGGAGGAAGGGCGGCGATCAGCCTCGAACCGGCGATCGCCCCGAAGACGATCGCAGCGCTGCCGAAGAGGGGCAGCACCGCGAGCGCGAAGGCGGCGCTGACGCCGAAGCTGAACGACAGCGCGAGGAAGACCACCCACGCGGCGATGCCGATCACGACCGTCGCCCACTGCATGCGGGTCGCCCCTCGTCGCACCTCGGTCACCGTGGTCCGCCGTCCCTGCCGCATGACATCCTCGCCCCAGCGATGACCGTCCCACCACCGCTGCGTCTGCCGTGCGACCTCGTACCAGCCGGCGCCGGTCGGCATGGCGGCGTTCATAGGGCGAAGGAGGGCTTGGCCCACGGAGTCATGCTCGTCGACGACAGCACATCCGACAGCACGGTCGCTCTCGCCTCCGAGTCGCCCCGTCCGATGAAGTAGCCGATGACATTGAGCAGCAGTCCGATGACGCCGATCGCGAGACCGACCCAGGCCACCGGGGTGGCGAACCCGCCGATGACGGCGACGACGAGTCCGGCGATGCCGACCACACCGCCGATCGCATTGAACAGGTTCGACGAGTACCACGCATCCTGAGACGCCGCCGCGTCACGAAGCACACGGACCAATCCGTTCACCGACTTCTCGAGGTCGTCGATCTGGTCTTCCTGCCCCTCGTAGGCGGCGAGGTAATGCGGCGACGCATCGGAGTCCCAGCTGTCGGCGGCGAGAGCCTGCAGCCGGGCCGACGAGCACTCCCGCGATATCCTGCTCTGCACGGTGCCGATACCGGCTTCCAGAGCAGTCGCCTGGGAGCGGAGCACTGTGGGCAACCCCATCTTGGCCACGGCATCGCGCATCGCGTTGAGGATCTCTCGCATGATGCCGATGTTCGCCAGCAACGCCGCCATCGCGGCATGGTACGCCGCGTCCTTGGCCCAGTCCGGCCACGGCACCCCGAAGGTCTCGAGGTTGTCCGCCCATGCCCGGGCGACGACGGGCGCCCCCCGCTCCGCCTTGTCGAGTTCGCTGAGTCCGTCGTCGACGACGTCGATGATCCACTGCCCCATGGCTTCCGGATGCATGTGCTCACGCTCCCTGGATGTCGAGACGGTTCTCGTCTTCGACGTTCTCGTAGATGGTGGCGATCTGCTCCAAGCGCTTCCCCATCGCCTGCATGATGCGACTGCCGTCCTGCACCTTCTGCCGCAGGTCGGCTGCGGCGGCGAAGTACTCGTCACGCAGAGTCTCGAAACCCGGCTGATCGGAGAATGCCCAGTACTCGAACTGGTCGGAGATGCTCGCGGCCCCCTCCGCCAGGGCATCTCCCCAGCCCTCCCACAGTGCGGCATCAGCGCGCAACGCGCCGGTCTCGACCGTGAACCCGTCACCCATGATCGTTCCTCTCGGTCGGCTCTCGCCGAGCCAGTACGGCGTTCACGTTCTCCTGCACGGCCATTGCGTACTCGGCTGCGGTGGAGCGCTCGAGCCATCCCCCCTCGATCACCACCGAGAACGCGCCTCTGCCGTCGACGTCGACAGTCATCTCCTCGAATCGATGGTGATCGAGCGCTTCCGGAGTCGCCTCGTCCGTGACGGCTCGGAGCGCCTCGGTCGCGCTGATGCCCTCTTCGAGCATCGCCATGACCCGCCGCGCCTCCGCGGAGTAGTCGGGCATCGCCGAGACGCCGGCGGATGCGAGCGCCGAGGTCGTGGCGGCAGCGAGCGCCGTCGGAGCGATCCGACCGAAGGCGGCCGGATCCACCTCGACGCCTGCGACTCTTCCCCGTTCGTCGACGCGAATCGTGACGGAGGCGACCTGCCGCGTCACCTCACTCGTGAGTCGCTCCATCTCGGCGGCGAAGGTCGCAGCCACCTGGCGGGAACGCTGGCGCAGGTGCTCCAGGCGCGCGGTGCTGTCTCCAGAGGAATTCATGGTCTGCTCTTCCGTCGGCTCGATGGTCAGACGACGAGATCGAGGATCGTCGCCTCAGCGTCCTGGTACCTCGCGAGTGCGCGCTTCAGCGACGTGATCGCGCTCGTGAGTTCGTCGGCGGTGTAACCGTGTGCGGTCTGCCAGCTCGCGTGCCTGCCCGCATAGGCGTCGGCGGCTTCGCCGTCCCAGCCACCGAGCAGAAGCTGCGATTCGCGCGAGAGCGATGCCCCCGCCCCGTGAAGATCGGACAGCGCCGCAAGAAGAACATCGATCATCGTCTGCATCTGGTCGAAGTCGACCTCGACAGTTACCCCCATGCGGGGAACTCTAGCAGCCGGGCGCGGCGCGCTCTCTGCACCCCGAAGGCCGCCGGGATCGCTCCCGACGGCCTTCGGCTGTGACATCCGGCTCTCGGATCAGAACCGTTCTTCCCGGATCAGAACCACCGGGTCAGCAGTTCCCAGAGCCAGTCGAGGATCGCACCGATGATGCCTCCGGCGCGGTTGACGGTGACGGTGGCTGTCGCCGCGTCTCCGTCGGCCTGCGACGCCGCGACGGTGTACTTGCCCGACGGGGCGCTCTTGGGCACGGTGACCGAGGCGCTGAACGTGCCGTCTGCGCGCACCTGGACCGTGCCGACCTGGACCGGCTTGCCCTTCTTCGGACGCAGCTCGATGCTCACGGTCTCGCCGGGCACGTAGCCCTCACCAGTGACCTTGAGGCTCTTGCCCGCGGTCACCTTGGACGAGCCGAGCGCGATCGTTCCCGCGAACTCCTCTTCGCCGGCGATCGTGAACGGCACCTGCACCGTCGTTCCGGTGCCGGCCACGGCGACCGTGAGCACCTGCTCCCCGAAGACGCCGGACGGCACCGTGAAGGTCAGGCTGGCGCGCCCGCCCTCGTCGGTGGTGTCCACCACCGCCGGGTCGATCGCACCGGCCGCGAGCTGCGTGCCGCCGAGCGACAGCGACACCTCACCCGGGGCCGGCTCGCCGGCGCTGAACGCCAGCGAGGAGAGCGACACGGTGACCTGGTCGCCGGCGCTGTAGCCGTCGGCGTCCGCGGGGGTGACCGTCACGCCGACCGCGCGCTGGGCGTAGTCGGGGCTCGCGGTCTTGTTCGCGTCGAACCAGTCGACCATGGACTGCAGGTCGATCTTGCCGGTGTCGCGCTTGCCCGTGCCCTGCTTGAAGGTGAAGAAGTTGTCTCCACCGGCCGCGAGGAACGAGTTGGCAGCGACGGTGTAGTTCGCCGCCGGGTCGAGCGGTGTGCCGTTGAGCGTGATCGAGGTGATCCTCGAACCCTGTGCCGCGGCGGGGTCGTAGGTGTAGACCAGTCCCTCCGAGACGCCGAGCTTCAGGAACGGGCGAGCCGAACCCGCCGGCTGCCACTGCTCCTCGAGAACGCCCTTCAGCTGCGCACCCGTGAGCGTCAGCGTCACCAGCGTGTTCGCGAACGGTTGGACCGTCGCCGCCTCGCGGTAGGTGACGTTGCCGTCGGGATCGGATGCTCCGGCCGACGCGTACGTGAGGTTCGCCCGGATACCACCCGGGTTCATGATCGCCACATCGGCACCCGTGGACCACTTCTGCACGTCGGCGACGAAGTTGCCGATGGTGGACTCGCCACCGCGGTTCTCGGATCCGTTCGTCTGCCGCGCGCGGTTGAAGTCGGCGGTGATGTCTCCGACCTTGATCGCGCCCAGCACATCGGCCTCGGCCTTCGCCTTGGCGACGATGTCGGCCACCTCGGGGACGGCCGGATACAGCGGCTTGCCCGCAGCGGTGAGGGGCTTGATCTCGTTGGTGATCGAGATCAGGTCCTTCGTCTTCGGGTCGACCTGGATGTTCATCAGGCCCAGGTTCTCGCCGTACTGCCCCGCGGAGACGACCGGGCGGCCGTCGATCACGTGGTTGTAGGCGAGGTGGGTGTGCGCCGACACGATGGCATCCACGTCGTCATCGACGCCGTAGACGATCTCGCCCAGGGGCGAGTCCGGCGTGATGCTGGACAGCTCGACGCTGGAAGCGCCCTCGTGGACGAGCAGGATGACGACATCCGCCTCGCCGTTGGACTCGTCGCCGTCTCGCAGATCGTCGGCCACCGCGTTCACGGAGTCGACGATGCTGCGGACCTCGAGGTCCTTGATGCCCTCGGGCGAGACCAGCGAGTCGAGGTCTTCGGTGACCGCACCGACGAATCCGACCCTGACCCCGTCGAGCTCCTTCACCCAAGCCGGTGCGAGCGCGGGCTCGCCGGTCTCGGTGACGAACACGTTCGAGGAGATGTACTCCCAGTCCGCGCGCTCCTGCACGCGGTCGCGAAGGTCTTCCCAGCCCTGGTCGAACTCGTGGTTGCCCGCCGCACTGACGTCGAGGCCAGCCGCGTTGAGCGCGTCGATCGTGGGGTTGTCATCGTTGATGAAGGAGGTGAACGTGGATGCACCGATCAGATCGCCGGCTCCGGCGAAGATCGTGTTCGGGTTCGCCTCGCGGAACTGCTTGACCGCACCGGCGAGGACCGCAGCACCCGCGGCGGCGCCGTCGGCCTCGATCCGACCGTGGAAGTCGTTGACCGTGACGACGTCGATGCTCACCGGCGGGATCTCCGAGGAGACGCCCACGATGATCGGGTCGTGGTCGCTGGAGCGGTAGGGCGTTCCCTGCTCGGTGGCACCGAACGCGTAGCCGCGATCGCTCCACTCCGGCGAGTTGATGCCCCACACGCCCGCGCCCGTGATCGACGAGGCGAGCGACGGCGACGCGATCACATGGTCGAGCGAGCCGAGCTCGCCGTCGAACGTGTACGTGTACTGACCGGAGGCCTTGTCGGCGACGAGGTCGCTCCACCCGTTGGAGGTGAAGACGTCGATCGGGTCTTCCTTGCCGTAGGCGTTGAAGTCGCCGATCAGCAGCATGTCGCCGCTGCCGGTCGTCTGCTCGAGCTCAGCGGTGAAAGCGAGGATCGCGTTCGCCTGCTTCACGCGGTCGGCGTTGAAGAAGCCCTGGCCGTCGGCCGGCTCCGCCCCCGCGCCCTCGGGCGGCGACTTCGACTTCAGGTGGTTCGCGACGACGGTGACGACGCGGCCGTCGATGTCGAACGCCTGGGCGATCGGCTCGCGGGCGTTGCCCCACACGGTCTCGTCGGTGACGGTGGCGCTGTCGCCGACCCGCTTGACCGCATCCTTCTTGTAGATGATCGCGTTGGTGATGAAGTCGGTCGTCGCCGCGTCGTTCAACGCGGAGGGCGTGGGCACGTAACCCCACACGTCGCTGCCGGCGTCGGCGTTGAGCCCGGCGACCAGGTCCTTGAGGGCCGTGTCGATGGGCTTGCCCAGCTTGACCGAGTTCTCGATCTCCATGAGCGAGACGATGTCGGCGTCGAGTCCGTTGATCGCCGCGACGATCTTGGACTTCTGGATCGCGAACTGCGCCGCGTTCGCCGCGCCCCGAGCGCTCGAATTCTCGCTCTTCAGCGTCGTGAAGTAGTTGTAGACGTTGAAGGATGCCACCTGGACGTCGCCGCCCACGGACGGTGCGCTGTCGGTACGCGGGTTCATCGCCTCGAAGCCGACCTTGAGGTCGGCCGACGAGGAGTCGTCGATCGGCACGACCGGCTGCAGGCGCCAGTCGTTGAAGCCCCACTGCAGCACGTAGCCGTTGTCGCCGAAGTCGACGGTGTCGCCGTTGCGGACCACCGTGTCCTTGGTGAAGTAGGGCTGCTCGCCGGGGTGGCCGTTGTTCGTGACCTGGATGGACCAGCCGTCATCGAGCAGGATGCGGTTGGCGCGGTTCGCTGCAGCAATCGCTGCGGCCGCGTCGCCCGGACGCGTGGTCTCGGTGCTCTTGACGGCGAGTGCGTCGCCGGCGTTCAGCCAGAGCGTGCCGAAGTTGAACAGCTGGTGACTGGAGGCGAGACGGTAGGTCCCCTCCGGCGCCACGTACATGTTCTCGTACTGCTCACGGTCGGCACCCTGCACCGCGGCGGGCAGCGGGGTGACGGCGGGAACGCCGACGCCGGCGGTGACGACGGAGACATCACCGGCCGCGGCCGGGTTGATCTGCGTCTGCCCGAAGTACTCGCTCACAGCGCCCGTCACCGAGACGAGGTCGCCGATCGCGAGAGTGGGGTTGAAGGCGTTGAGGAAGACGAACACGCCGTCCGAGGCGCCGGGAGTGGCATCCGTCGCGCCGCCGGAGCCCTGCGTCTGGATGACGATGCCCTTGTAGCCGCCGGTGCGGTAGTCGGCGGTGACGACGCCCTCGACCTGCACGGTCTGCCCGTTCAGCGGGGAGACGTCGGTCGTTCCCTGGACCTCGGCGATTGTGGCCGTGGTCGGGTCGGTGCCCGGGCCGGTCCCCGGGTCGGTGTCGCCGGAGTTCTGCGGGGTGATCGTGGCGGAGAGAGTGAAGTCCGCGCTGTTCACGTCGGTGTCGACGCCGCCCGTGCGGTTGAGCGACTTGACGTCGGTGTTGCCCGCCGGTGCGGTGGCGGCGGTGCCCTCGAAGGTGTTGGAGGAGCCGTAGCCGAGCAGGTCGACGACGCCGTCGACGCCCACGACGGAACCGGGGGCGAGGCTCACAGCCGCAGTGCCCTCGACGAGCGCGAGCGTGCCGTTGGTGCCGCTCGGGGTCAGGGCGCTGACGGCATCGGGCGCAGGCAGCTCGGCGCCGTTCGCACCGTTGCTGTTGCCCTGCACCAGGTAGTAGCCGCCGGCCGGGATCACGCCGGTGAGCGGAGCCACACCGTTGAAGGCGGCCGAGCCGGTGGCCGATCGATACTGCAGCGACATCCCGTCCAGGGTGATCGGGGCAGAGGTGGGGTTGTACAGCTCGACGAACTTGTTCTTGAACGCGGCCCCTGCGCTGCCGCCGGAGAGATACGCCTCGTTGATCACCACCCCCGTGCCCGTGGTGTCGGCTGTGGCGGGAACCGCGGCCAGCGAGCCGAGGCTCAGCGCGGCGACGCAGGTCACGGCGAGAGCGCCGATGCGCCCCCGACTTCTACGGTGCGAGACGGGAACCGCGCGGTTCTCGTCCTCTGGAGCGGACATCATCGGTGCTGTCTCCTCGATCGGGTTCGACACTTCTCAGGACTGTCACGGCACACAGGGGAAACTCCCAGCATGCTCACATGGTGCGAGCATACGGAGCGGTCCCCACATCCTCAACGGAGTTTTCCGATTCGTCATCGAGCGATCACCGGATGGCCCGAGCGACCCCTGACGAAGGTCGCTAACGACCTGCCGCGCCGCACAATTGCGCAGCTCGGGGCGCGCGAATGCGCGGGTTATCCGGCAGTGGCTCTGGCCTCAGCCTCGTCTTCGAACTCCTCGACCTCGCGTTCCCAGGCGTCCTTCGCGAGGCGGTACCAGAGGTAGAAGGCGAAGCCGGCGAAGATCGCCCACTCGACCGCATAGAACACGTTGAGCCAGTTGACCGGCGACATCTCATCGGGAGCCGGCGACGAGATGTCGACCAGCCCGGCGGTGGCGGTCGTGGAGGCGAGGTACGGACGATACACGTCGAGACCGTCGGCATCGTGCCAGCGGCTGAGGAGAGCAGCGGGAGACATCCGGTCCAGCTGCTGCGGATCGGAATGCGGCGGCACCCGAGGGCCCTCGTCCGAGATGATGCGTCCGGTGATGTCGACCTCGGAGCCGTCGGCGCCGGCCTCGAGGTCCTTCACGGCCGCATCCGCGGTCTCACGGTCCGGCGCCCAGCCGATCGCGACGGCGATGGAGACACGGTCGTCGACCCGGAGCTGACCGGTGACCCAGTACCCCTGGACGTCGTCGTTGAACCGACTCGACACGACGATGAAGTCGCCGGGGACCCAGGCCCCCGTGGTCTCGACGCGCTGGCCCACCAGCGGCTCGGGGAGATACTGGCCGGGCTCGAGGACATCCGTGAGCTGCTGCACCTCTTCGGTGGCACCGGGCGCGGGCGGGTCGGTCTCGATCGCACGCTCCAGCTGCCACTGACCGAGCCAGGCGAAGACTCCGGCCACGAGCAGGCAGAGCAGGAGCATCGCGATCCAGCGTCCCCGGAGCATGACCTCGCGGAGCGTCGGGGGGAACAGGGCAGGAGTGGTCACGGTGAAGCGCAGGACCTCAGGCCTCGTACGGTGCGAGCACGACCTCGACCCGCTGGAACTCCTTGAGGTCGGAGTACCCGGTGGTCGCCATCGACTTGCGCAGCGCACCGATGAGGTTCGCGGTGCCGTCTGCGACGGGCGCAGGACCGTAGAGGATCTCCTCGAGCGTGCCGATACCGCCGACCTCGACACGGTGACCGCGCGGCAGCTTGGGGTGATGGGCCTCGGGGCCCCAGTGGAACCCGCGGCCCGGCGCGTCGGTGGCGCGGGCGAGCGCGACACCGAGCATGACCGCATCGGCGCCCATCGCGAGCGCCTTGACGATGTCGCCGGACGTGCCGACGCCGCCGTCGGCGATCACGTGCACGTAGCGTCCACCGGATTCGTCGAGGTAGTCGCGGCGTGCGGCGGCGACGTCGGAGACCGCGGTCGCCATCGGCGCGTGGATGCCGAGGGTCGCGCGGGTGGTCGATGCCGCTCCCCCGCCGAAGCCGACGAGCACACCGGCGGCTCCCGTGCGCATCAGGTGCAGGGCAGCGGTGTAGGTCGCCGCACCGCCCACGATGACGGGGACGTCGAGGTCGTAGATGAACTTCTTGAGGTTGAGGGGCTCTGCCACGCTCGACACGTGCTCGGCCGACACCGTGGTGCCGCGGATCACGAACAGGTCGACGCCGGCGGCGGCGACGGTGTCGTAGAACTCCTGGGTGCGCTGGGGGGTCAGGGACCCGGCGACGGTGACGCCGGCCTCGCGGATCTCGGCGAGGCGACGGGTGATGAGCTCGGGCCTGATCGGCTCGGAGTACAGCTCCTGCATGCGGACGGTGGCCGTCGCCGCGTCGAGGCCGGCGATCTCCGCCAGCAGCGGCTCGGGGTTCTCGTAGCGCGTCCACAGACCCTCGAGGTCGAGCACGCCCAGACCGCCGAGCTGACCGAGCATGATCGCCGTCTGCGGGCTCACGACCGAGTCCATCGGTGCGCCGAGCACCGGGATGCCGAAGCCGAAGGCGTCGATCGTCCAGGCGGTGGACACATCCTCCGGGTTGCGCGTGCGCCGGGAAGGCACCACCGCGATGTCATCGAACGTGTACGCGCGACGTGCACGCTTTCCTCGGCCGAGCTCGATCTCCATGGTCACCCCTCCAGCCTACCCGGCGGCCGCCGTCGCCCGTGCTGGGAGACTGGATCCGAGACCGGGAGGCAGCATGAGGACCGACGACGTGGACATCGTGGTCGTGGGCGCGGGCGTCATGGGCCTGGCCACCGCCTGGGAGCTGGTGCGCCGAGGCCTTCGACCCGTGGTGCTGGAGCGATTCGCCCGCGGACACCACGAAGGCGCATCGCACGGCGCGACCCGCAACTTCAACAACGCCTATGGCGAGGAGCACTACCTCGACCTGCTCGTGCGCGCCCGTGCCGGCTGGGATGCGCTCGGAGACGTCGACGGCGAGCCGCTTCTGCGTCTGCACGGACTCGTCACGCACGGCCGTATCGACATGGCAGCCGTGCAGGAGGGGCTCGATGCCCGCGGCATCCCGAACACGGTCCTCTCCCCCGTCGAGGCGGGCACCCGGTGGCCGGGCATGCGCTTCGACGGCGACGTGCTGTGGTCCTCGGATGGCGGGGTCGTACGAGCGACCGAGACGCTGCGGGAGTTGGAGCGGCGCATCGTCGCCGACGGCGGCGAAGTGCGTTGGAGCACTCCGGTCGCGCACATCGCCGAGACGGCGGACGGTGCGCAGGTCAGCCTCGCCGACGGCACCCGGCTGCGCGCGCAGACCCTCGTCGTGACGGCCGGCGCGTGGACGCGCACGCTCCTCCCGCGCCTCGACCTGCCGGCCCTCACCGTCACCGAAGAGACGCCGGCGCACTTCCTGCCGCTGACGGAGGCCCCGTGGCCGTCGTTCAACCACGACGTCGACCCGGAGGTGTACCCCGCGGCCGTGTACGGCATGCCGACACCCGGCGAAGGGGTCAAGGTGGGGTTCCACGGTGTCGGCGACGCCGTCGACCCGGATGCCCGGCCGCACCTGCCGACGCACCAGCGCGCGCTCTCCGACTACGTGCGGGAGTGGATGCCCGGCCTCGACCCGGCATCCGCGGTGCCGATCAGCTGCACCTACACCTCGACCGACGACGGGACCTTCGTGCTCGACCGGAAAGGCCGGATCGTCGTCGGAGCCGGATTCTCCGGCCACGGCTTCAAGTTCGCACCGGGCGTCGGTGCAGTGCTCGCCGACCTCGCCACCGACCCCGACGCGCGCGCCGCTGAGCCCTTCCGGCTGCCCTGAGCGCCCGGAGGCATCACCGCGTGCGCGTCACCCGCTTCTCGTCCCACACCGGCTCATCCGACTCGTAGACCTCGCCGTCTCCTCCGAACACCAGGAACCGGTCGAAGGACCGCGCGAACCAGCGGTCGTGCGTGACCGCGAGCACCGTGCCCGCAAAGCGCGCGAGTGCCTGTTCGAGCGCCTCGGCCGATTCCAGGTCGAGGTTGTCGGTCGGCTCGTCCAACAGCAGCAGCGTCGCACCGGAGAGCTCGAGCAGGAGCACCTGGAACCGCGCCTGCTGTCCTCCCGAGAGCGAGTCGAACGTCTGCTGGGCCTGCCGCACGAGTCCGTAGCGGTCCAGAGCCGAGCTCGCGGCGTCCCGCGGCATCCCGGCACGACGATCGTCTCCGCGGTGCAGGATCTCCAGCAGCGTGCGCCCGACGAACTCAGGATGCGCGTGCGTCTGCGCGAACAGTCCGGGAACGACCCGCGCTCCGAGGGTGGCGGTGCCCGTGTGCTCCACCGGGCCGAGCTGCTCGCCCGTCGAGGTGACATGGCCCAGCGTCGAGTCGGGGTCGCTGCCGCCGCGGGCCAGCAGACGCAGGAAGTGCGACTTGCCCGATCCGTTCGATCCGAGCACGGCCACCCGATCGCCGTACCAGACCTCGGTGTCGAACGGACGCATGAGCCCGGTCAGTTCCAGGCGCTGCGCGACCACGGCCCGCTTGCCCGTGCGGGCGCCGCGCAACCTCATGTCGAACTCCTGGGCGGGCGGGCGCTCCTCGGGAGGGCCGACCTCCTCGAACTTGCGCAGGCGGGTCTGGGCGGCCTGATAGCGCGAGGCGAAACCGTCGTTCGCCGAGGCCTTCACCTTGAGGTTCGCCACCAGGGTGCGCAGCTTCTCGTGCTGCTCGTCCCAGCGCCGGCGCAGCTCGTCCAGCCGGTCCATCCGGTCGGTCCTCGCCTGCTGGTACGTGCCGAATCCGCCGCCGTGCACCCAGGCCGTGGCACCGGCGCCTCCGGGCTCGAGCGTGATGAGCCGATCGGCGGCGCGTGCGAGCAGTTCCCGGTCGTGCGAAACCAGCAGCACGGTCTTCGAGGTCTGCCGCAACTGCTCCTCCAGCCACCTCTTGGTGGGCACGTCGAGGTAGTTGTCCGGCTCGTCGAGAAGCAGCACCTCATCCGGGCCGCGCAGCAGGGCCTCGAGTGCGAGCCGCTTCTGCTCTCCGCCGGAGAGGGTGGTGAGCTCGCGATACCTGGCGCGCTCGTACGGCACACCGAGGGCTGCGATCGTGCACTGGTCCCAGACGGTCTCGTGCTCGTAGCCGCCCGCATCCGCGTACTCGGCGATCGCCGAGGCGTAGGCCATCTGCGTGTCGTGCTCGTCGCGTTCGATCAGCGCGTTCTCGGCGGACTCGAGCGCCTCGGCAGCCCCGCGGATGCGTGCAGGGGCGACGCGCACCAGAAGCTGGTGCACCGTCTCCCCGGCCTCGCCGTGGCCGACGAACTGGTCCATGACGCCGAGCCCGCCGTCGATCGTGACGACGCCGTCATCGGCGGCCTGGTCGCCGCGGATGATCCGCAGCATGGTGGTCTTGCCTGCGCCGTTCGGGCCGATCAGCGCGCTCGTCGAGCCGGCGCCGACACGGAAGCTCGCCTCATCGAGAAGCGGTCTGCCGTCAGGAAGCGTCAAGGAGACGCTGGATACATCGATAGAGCCCACGGTGCGTGGCCGTCCTTCCGCCCGCGCATGCCGAGCCGACCAGGCTATCAGGCGGAGCAGCGATGCTCCGAACTCCGCTCAGGCGAGAACGCTGGACGTCGGAACGGGCGCGGCGAACAGGTCGAGCACCGGGCAGTGCGCATCGACGACGGCGCGCAGGTTCTCGTACTGCTCCGCACCGTCCGGGCCCGTGATGTCGACCGACACCCGCACGTCGTGGAATCCGGCGCGCCCCGACTCATCGATGCCGAAGAGCTTGCGCACATCGAGGTCGCCCTCGGC
Organism: Microbacterium sp. UCD-TDU; assembly: GCF_000340625.1. Classification (NCBI taxonomy): domain Bacteria; kingdom Bacillati; phylum Actinomycetota; class Actinomycetes; order Micrococcales; family Microbacteriaceae; genus Microbacterium; species Microbacterium sp. UCD-TDU. The sequence continues at coordinate 258,276 of NZ_AOSO01000005.1, read as the reverse complement.
CGTGATCTCGATCTCGTCGATCGTGAGTCCGAGAGCCTGCGCGTACAGCCGGTAGACGACGACCTGGCACGAGACCAGCGCGCCCAGCGCGTACTCGACCGGGCTCGCCGCCACATCGTCACCGGCGAGCGCACCCGGTTCGTCGACGAGGAAGCGGTGCTTTCCCGCACGGATCTCGGTCGCCACGGACCCGATGCCCCGACCGCTGACCCGGTAGGTGAGCTGGGCGTTCGCGTCGTCCGCCGCGATCCGCTCGTTCCACGCCGTTCCGGCGTCGGTGAGTCGCTGTGCACGCTCGGCCGCGGTGACGTCGGCGACACCCGCGAGCTGTTCCTGGAGAAGAGTCATGGCCCGACGCTAGCGAGCAGCGCCCGCGTGGCGCCTGCCGTCCGTCATCGGGCTTCACACCCGGACACACGGCGTCACGGCGGTGTCCTCGCCTCCGGAACTGCGATCAGTCGGCGCGGCTCAGACTCATCAGCACCTCGGTGCGGGGAGCCGCCGGCAGGATGAAGCGGAACTCCGTTCCCACGCCCTCCTGACTCGAGACCTCCATCGTCCCGCCGTGCGCCAGGACGATCGCCCGGGTGATCGTGAGACCGAGCCCCACCCCCGGCACCGCATTGCGTGTCGCGGTCGATGCGCGGAAGAAGCGGGTGAAGAGCATCCCCTGCTCGTCCTCGGGGATGCCGACCCCGGTGTCGGCGATCGAGAACTCCACACCGCCGTCGACCGCGCGCACGCGGGCGGTGACCGTGCCCCCGCGCGGGGTGAACTTGATGGCGTTGGAGAGCAGGTTGTCGATGGCCTGCCCCACCCTGCCGGCGTCGATGAAGACGGGCACGGCACCCGGCTCGACCTCGGCCACGAGCTCGATCCCCTCTCGCTGCGCGTGCGGGCCGGCCGACGCCACCGCCGACCGGACCAGCGCGGCGACGTCGGCCTCCTCGCGTTCGAGCGGGAATCGCCCGGATTCGACCTGAGCGGTGAAGAGCAGATCGCCGACGAGGTTGAGCAGACGCTGCGCGTTGCGCTCGATGATGCCGACGAACTCCTGCTGATCGTCGGTGAGCGGCTGCGCCGGATCGTTCTGGAGGAGGTCGAGGAAGCCGATGATCGCGCTCAGGGGCGTGCGCAGCTCGTGCGAGATCATCCCGACGAACTCGTCCTTCATGCGGGCGACCTCGACGGCCCTGGTCTCGTCGGTGAGCACGAACAGATAGCCCTGCTGCGCGCCGGCGCCGTCCTTATGCGGGCTGACGGTCACGCGCGCCGGAACCGTGGTGCCTCCGGCCGTGACCACCTCGATGTCGCCGTCGACGGTGAGCCCCGCGTCGGCCTGGGCGAACAGAGCCCTGATGCCGGGGGCGAGCGCGCCGTCTGCCATCGGCAGGCCGTCGACCGCGTGCGGGGACTCCGCGTTGTCCGCCGCCAGCATCGACAGCGCGGCGCTCGAGAAGAAGCGATCGATGCGGATACCGCCGAGCGCCTCGTCGACCGGCAGACCGAGAAGCCGGACGGCCCCGGGGTTCCAGGCCGTCACGATGCCGCCGCGGTCCGTGGCGATCACCGCCTGCGCCGTGATCGATGACCACAGGCTCTCGAAGGAGTCCAACAGCTCTCGGTACTGACGCTCCTTGTCGCGCAGCTGCACGATCATCGCGACGTTCTCCGACAGCGACCTGGTGCGCTCGGCGACGAGTTCCTCCGCCTGCTCGACGCGCATGCGCTGCTGCCGCGAGAGCTGGTTGATGACGGCGGCCACCGCGGAGAAGACCAGGGGACCCACCACCCCGCGCAGCCACTCGACCGAGGTCTCGGGCGGGTCGGTGAAGTAGGGCATCAGCAGGGCGATGGAGGTCAATCCGCCGACGACGAACACCCACCGGATGCCGGGGGCCGCAGCCAGCCAGACCACGGGCAGCAGCACGAGTGACGAGAAGAGCGAGGCAGGACCCCCGGTGCCGGTGCGGAAGAGCCCGAGGCCGGCGATGTCGACGATGGGGATGAGCAGCACGACCCAGCCCTCATGGACCCCGCGCACCGTGAGGACGGCCGCGACCACCGTGGCGACGAGGACGACGGCGACCCCTGCCACCGCCGGTGCGATGCGAGAGATCGGAAGATCGGGGACCCACCAGGTCAGGATCGCCGCGACGACCGTCGCGATGACCGTCGGCGCCTGCTTGAGCAGCGGGCTCGGGTTGTCGAAGACCTGGTACCAGCGGTTCTCCGCGCGATCCAGCGGTGTCGCCCTCATCGTCGAGCCCTCTCCACGATGGCATGCAGATCGGAGCCCGTGATCGGCTTCGGCAGGACGGCGTCGGCCGGCGGATAGTCGGCGGCGTCGAGCACCGAACTGATCACGAGGAAGCACTCCGGGAAGCGTTCCCGGACTGCGCGCGCGCACTCCTGACCCGAGATGCCGGGAAGGAGGAGGTCGAGCACAGCCAGGGCGGGGTCGATCTCGGGGAACTCCGCGATCGCCGACTCCGCGTCGCGGGCGACGAAGACGTCGAAGCCCTCGCGATCGAGGTAGCGGCGCAGCAGCGCGGCCTGGTCAGGGGCGTCCTCGACGACGAGGGCCAGCGGCCTGCCGGTCATCGAAGCAACAGCTCTCGCACCACGACGACGACGACCACGACGGCGAGGGCGAGCAGCGCCTGCGGGATGAGCCGGCGCTCTCGTCTGGCGTCCTCGACGATCTCGTCCTCCTCGGCATCATGCGGCGGGGTTTCGGTCATGAGTCGACACGTCCGATCTTCTCGGTCTTGATCCAGGAGGCATCAGCCCGACGCCACTCTTTGATGTAGGAATCGACCGTGATCGCGCACAGCAGGGAGCCGTACCCGCAGACGTAGAGCAGCAGGCCGGCGAAGAACCGGCCGCCGGGAAGGGGCTCCACGGCACGCGCCAGCCAGATGCCGAGCATCGAGATCGGTCCCCACAGGTAGAAGATCACGGCCCACATGAAGCGCGACTGATCCGTGAGCCCCAGCCCGATCACGGTGAGGAGCGACTCGAACGCCCAGGGGAACAGTGCGATGGCCATCAGGATCAACGCCCCGAGCCCCGGGAACATGATCGCCTCGCGCCAGGAATGCCGGCCCGTCCGCGGATCGAGCTGCACCGAGTACAGCATCGAGAAGAGGTAGATGCAGGCTGCGGAGATCCACATGAAGCGGAAGACGAACTCGGCGATGTCGCTGTGCAGGACGAGCAGTGCGAGCATCCCCGCCGCGGCCAGGAGCATGAAGGCGGGCAGCAGCAGGATCGTGAACCACGCGAGACCGAACCCGAAGCTGCCCAGGTTGTGCTCCCGGCTCGGACGGAACCAGAGCTTGCGGTAGATCGAGGTGAGCTGCACGTTCCCGCGCGCCCAGCGCAGCCGCTGCTTCCACAGGCTGTCGATCGTCCGCGGCTCCTCGGCCAGCACCACCGCGTGCGGCTCGAACACCATCCGCCGCCCCTTGAGCTGCCCCTCGAACGTCGTCATCGTGTCCTCGGCGAGTGTTCCCGTGGGGATCCGTCCGCCGATGGCCTCGAGGTTCGCCCGCGAGTGCAGCTGCGCACCGCCGGCGAGGCAGGCGATCGCGCCGCCCACGTTCTGCACGCGACGGGCGGAGAGCTGCCCGATCACGTACTCGATAGCGATGAACCGCGTGAGGTAGTTGCGGTCGCGGCTGCCCTCCGCGATGTACGCGGTGACGGCGCCGACCTTCTCATCGGCGAGGTGCCTGGTGAGTTTGCGCAGCGAGTCGCGCGCGAAGATCACATCCGCGTCCATGATCAGCACGGACTCGGTCCAGGAGTCGGCCAGGACCACGTCGAGGCCGTGATTGAGAGTGTGCGCCTTGCCCTCGCCGCCCTTCTCGCGCCGCAGATGCACGACGCGACCGGGGTGGGACTGCGCCTTCGCGCCGACGATCGCGGGGGTGTCGTCCGTGGAGGCGTCGTCGACGACGAAGATCCGGAGGCGCTCGGCGGGGTACTCCAACTGCAGCAGACGTTCGATCGCGGGGCCGATCACCGCCCCCTCGTTCCACGCCGGGATGATGACGGCGACGTTCGGGTGGTACGGCGCAGCCTTGCCGTAGTGGTTGCGGAACGCGTGCAGAGGCAGCGCGAGGAACTGCAATCCGGTGTTGATCACGGGCAGTGTGCCGACCAGGACGCACAGCAGGAGGAGGATGACCAGCACGGTCTCCAGCACCGAGAGGTCCGTCATCAGGATGCCTCCCCCGCGTCGAGCAACGGGAGGATCCGGGAGTATCGGCCGACCTCCGAGGCGTCATGGCTGTCGGTGGAGGCGACGATCGTCGCGCCGGCACGACGCAATGCGGCCAAGGCCCCGGCCCCGGGGCAGCCCCACTTCTCGTTCACCTCGACGAGCGTGTCGGTCTCGGCGGCGGCTCGTGCCCAGGCATCCGTCCGCTCTGCGCCCACGTCGGCCTCCGACAGCCCGATCTTCGGGAGGATAGAGAAGCAATGCGCGAGCTGGTTCCCCGGGTACCGACGCATCGTCGCGATGAGCGCGTCGACGAACTGATCGAGCACGTCGTCGTTCGCCCAGCCTGCGGCGATCCGCTCCCGCACGGCGGAGGGGCCGAGAGGGCCGTCGACGCCGGGGAACTGGTGGTCGGCGATGAGGATCCGATCGATCCCGTCCGGAAGCGGCGGCACGTCGAGTGCGCCGGCGACGTCGAGGATCTTCGCCTCCACCCCGGTGAGCACGGTGAGGCCGTCGGGAACCCTGAGGGCACGCACGGCGGCGAGGTACTCCGGCACCCAGGTGGTGCTCCGACGCACGTGATCGACCAGCCGCAGCGTCGTCAACCCGGCCGATGCCGCCGCCTCGACGTTCTGCGCGAGCGTCGAGACCGCATCGTCCGAGTACGTCGAATGCACATGGTGGTCGCCGCGAAGCAGCGCGTGGCTCACAGCTCCTCCTGGTGCCCCGCATGGTCGGAGACCAGCACGTCGTTGATCTCGACGATCACATCCTCCAGGAAGCGCACCGAGGCGATCTCGCGGAACGGGATACGCACGGGCAGCTCGCGTCCGAGGAACAGATCGGCGACGAGCGACGGGATGTCGACGCCGGCCGCGATCGTCAGGGGCAGGGCACCGGGGAAGCGTGGATTGACCTCGAGCAGCACGGCCCGGCCGGTGCGATCGCGACGCAGCTGCACGTTCGCGACGCCGACGAGCCCGATCGCGCGCGCGATCGATGCCGCCGTCTCCTCAAGCTCGGGGTCGCGCACGGTGCGTCCGGCGATCGCCACACCGGAATCGACTCTGGCGCGGGTGCGGGGCACGGCGGCGACGATGGCGCCAGCGGCGTCGGCGATGACATCGACCGAATACTCCTCCCCCGGGAGGAAGTCCTGCACGATGAGCCCCTCGTCACCCGGCAGCGCCTCGAGGGCTGCACGATCGGGGACCAGCCGCACACCGCGGCTGCCCGCCCCCTGACGCGGCTTGGCGAAGACCGGGAACTCCCAGTCGACAGCCTCGGCGTCCGGTCCGGCGAGGACGGTGCGCGGGGTGAGCCCGGTCGGTGCGCAGCGCTCGGCGAGAGCGAGCTTGTCGAGCGCGGTGTGCAGAGTCTCCGCCGACGGCGCCGCCAGGACCGCGGGAGCCAGCTCGTCGCGGCGCCCCGCGAGGGCGATGAGTTCGACGTCGACGGTCGAGATCACCAGGTCGAGGTCGTCTTCCGCGACCATCCGGGCGATCGCCGGCACGAAGTCGTCATCCCTCCCCGGCGGCACCAGACGACGCTGCGCCGGAGGCACGAGGTAGATGCCGCTCGCCCAGCCGTCCATGTCGGCGGCGAACACGGTCAGGTCGGATCGGCGAAGCAGCGATCGGATGACGGCGACGCCCGCCGGTCCGCCCGCACCCGTCACCAGCACACGCGTGGTCATCAGCTCTCCCGTCGTGTGAGTTCGTGGGCGCCGATGAACTCGGCTGTCTCGCGCACCACTTCCAGGGGTTCGACGGCGGTGCCCCCGCCGAACCTCGACCAGTACCGCGCCGTCGCCGTGACGAACTCGGGTTCCAGGTAGTCACGACTCGCGGTCTGGGAGCCGAAGCGTTCGAGCAGCCGGAGCTTGTCGTCGAGGAAGTGATCGATGCGCACGAACCGCGTGGGGCGGAAGTCGATCGTCGAGGACGGGCTCTGGTAGCAGGCCACCGTTCCCACGCGCCGCGTGGCCACGATGGTCGCCTCGCTCACGGCGCGGTGATCCTGATGGCGGTCGTGGCTCGAGTGGGTGTAGACGATCGTCGGCTGGACCTCCTGCACGACCTCTTCGATGATCCGGACGGTGGAGCCGCCTCCCGAGATCTCGGTGTCGACGAGATCCTTCAGGAAGAGACGGGCGCCCAGCATGTCGGCAGACGCCAGGGACTCGTTCTGCCGGCTGTCGGCATCTCCCCCTCTGGCTCCGCGGGAGAGAGTGAGGATCGTGATCTCGTCCTGAGCCCTGGCATGCGCGGCGAGCAGTCCTCCGACGCCGATCTCGACATCGTCGGGGTGCGCTCCGATCGCGAGCACGCGCTCGGGCTTGCGGGTCTCTTCGCGACGACGACGGCCCTCCTCGACGAGACGCATGACCGCCTCGACGAGCTTGCCGTTGTCGAGCGGCTTGGTCAGGAACTCATCGGCCTGCGCCCGCAGTGCGGAGACCGCGTACTCGACGGAGACGTGAGCGGTCATCACCACGACCGGAACCGAGGGCACCGTGCGCCGCAGCTCGGCCAGCAGCTCCAGACCGCTGAGCCCCGGCATCTCGATGTCGGTCACGACGACGTCGGGACGCACGGCGGCGACGCGCTCCACAGCCGACAGACCATCTCCGGCGACATCGACGATGCATCCGGCGCGCCGCTCGAGCACGGTCTTCACGAGCAAGGCGACGTCTGGATCGTCATCGACGACGAGTACGCGAGGAGAATCCTCAGACATTTTCTACAGCTCTCCTTGGGGAGGTTCCCTGACCGATGGGGATCGGTCACGCGATCTCGGCGCCTTCAACACCGGGACCGCAGGGAAAGTCGAGCGGGGTATGTCGATTCTGGCATACGGCGTCGCCGTCGCCGACGGCGCTTCCCCTACCCTCCCGCGCGAGCGGCACGCTTCTCCTGCTGGAAGACCCGGATCGCCTCGTAGCGCTCCGCGGACCTCGCCCGCCGCTTCGCCGCTTCGTCTTCGCGGTTCTTCGGTGGCGCGGTGGTCACGAGTTCGCTCAGAAGACGGCTCACGACGTGGGCGATCTCGCCGACCGCACTGTCGAAGGCGGCCTGGTTGGCGCGGGACGGCGCCGTGGTCCCGGCGATCTTGCGCACGAACTGCAGGGCGGCATCGTGGCATTCCTCATCGGTGGCTGCGGGTTCGAGATTGTTCAACGGGACGATGTTCCGACACATACCCGCACGCTACGCCCGCTCGCCGATCGACGGAAGGGCAGGAACCGGAGCCCGCCCCGGCCCACCGGCCGCGCACCGTGGGGGATGGTGCGAGCGGAGGGCCCTCGCTACGCTCGGGGCTACCGGAACCGCCTGCGCGTGACCTCTCACCCCGTCGACAGGACAGAACATGACGAATCCCCCGTTCCCCGAACCGCCCGTCCCGAATTCCTCGAACCCGGCGACACCACCACCGACCGCGCCCCCGGCACCTCCGGCCGCACCTCCGGCCGCACCTCCGACGTGGGACGCCGGGCCGGGTGCCGCGCCCGCCGCCGGCTATGCGGCGCCCGCCGCGCCTGCGTATCCGCAGCCCGAGCCGAGCCCACCGGGGCGCGTGCTGTCGATCATCGGACTCGTCCTCGCGTTCGTGGCGGCCCCGATCGGCCTCATCCTGAGCATCGTCGCCGCCGTGAAGCTCGGCAAGGGCGGACAGCCGAAGGGGCTCGCGATCGCCGGCATCGTCGTCGGCGCGGTCCTGACGATCATCGAGATCATCGGGATCATTCTCTTCATCGCCTTCTTCGCCGCCATCTTCGGCATGTGCGCCGAACTCGGCACGGGCGTCTGGGAGGTCAACGGGGTCACCTATACCTGCGGCTGACCCGTGCGCGACGCACGAAGCACGAGGGACCGGATGCGAAATGCATCCGGTCCCTCGTGCTTAGGCTGACGACTACTTCTTGTAGTTCGGAGCCTCGACCACGATCTGCACGTCGTGCGGGTGCGATTCCTTGAGACCCGCAGACGTGATGCGCACGAACTTGCCGCGCGTCTTGAGCTCCTCGATGGTGCGCGCGCCGACGTAGAACATCGACTGTCGCAGTCCGCCGACCAGCTGATAGGCGACGGCGGAGAGCGGTCCGCGGTAGGGCACCTGCCCCTCGATGCCCTCCGGGATCAGCTTGTCGTCACTGGGAACGTCGGCCTGGAAATAGCGGTCCTTCGAGTACGAGGTCTGCTTGCCGCGGGTCTGCATCGCACCCAGCGAACCCATGCCGCGGTACTGCTTGAACTGCTTGCCGGACTGGAACACGATCTCGCCGGGAGACTCGTCGGTTCCGGCCAGGAGCGAGCCGAGCATCACGGCGTCGGCACCGGCGACCAGCGCCTTGGCGATGTCGCCCGAATACTGCAGGCCGCCGTCGGCGATCACGGGGACGCCGGCGGGGCGGGCGGCGAGAGACGCCTCGTAGACAGCGGTGACCTGGGGCACTCCGACACCGGCGACGACGCGTGTGGTGCAGATCGACCCGGGGCCCACTCCGACCTTGACGGCGTCGACGCCGGCGTCGATCAGGGCCTGGGCGCCTTCGCGGGTCGCGACGTTGCCGCCGATGATGTCGATGTGGGCGAAGGACTCGTCGGCCTTCAGCCTGCGAACGAGATCGATCACGCCCTGCGACTGCCCGTTGGCGGTGTCGACCACGAGAACGTCGACGCCGGCGTCGCGCAGCGCCTCGGCACGCTCCCAGGCATCGCCGAAGAAGCCGATGGCTGCGCCGACGCGCAGACGACCCTGGTCGTCCTTGGTGGCCAGCGGGTACTTCTCGCTCTTGTCGAAGTCCTTGATCGTGATGAGGCCGGCGAGCTTGCCGTCGCCGTCGATGAGCGGCAGCTTCTCGACGCGGTGCTTCGCGAACAGGGCGATGACCTCGCCCGCGGCCACGCCGACCGGGGCCGTGACCAGGTTCTCCCTGGTCATGACGTCCTTGACGAAGGTGGTCTGACGCTCGAAGCCCGAGACGAATCGCATGTCGCGGTTCGTGATGATGCCGACGAGCTTGCCCTCGTCGTCGACGACGGGAAGACCCGAGATGCGGTACTTCGCGCAGAGGTTGTCGACCTCTTCGACCGTCGCGTCCTGCGTCGTCGTGATGGGGTCGGTGATCATGCCGGACTCGCTGCGCTTGACGCGGTCGACGTGCGCGGCCTGGTCGGCGATGGAGAGGTTGCGGTGGAGGATGCCGATGCCGCCCTCTCGCGCCATCGCGATCGCCATGCGCGACTCGGTGACCGTGTCCATCGCGCTCGAGAGCAGCGGGGTGGCGACCGAGATGCGGCGCGTGATCCGCGACGAGGTGTCGGCCTCGCTGGGGATCACATCGGTGTGCCCGGGGAGCAGCAGCACGTCATCGTACGTCAGTCCGACGAAGCCGAAGGGATCGTGCTGTTCCATGGATTCTCCTTCTGCGCGAGTCGCGCATGTCCGAGTGCGAGGGGGTGGTCGACGTCGGCCGGTGCGGGGCCGCGGCCCGTATGAAGATTCTAAGCGAGACACGCCCGAGAACATTCCCAGAGCCCCGCCGTTATCGGACTGTTGACACGGACCGTAGGTGAATCGCCGATCGCGCATTACGCTCAAGTGCGTCGTCCATCCCTGCGGTCGAACCCGACATCGCAGAGACACAGCACTCAAAGTGGAGGTTGCGTGGGACCCACAACAATCGCCGTGCAGCGAAAGCGCCCCTGGGTGGTCGCGCTGCTCGCTGTCCTCATGGCGCTCAGCGCGTTCGTGTTCATGCCCCCCTCATCGGCCTCGGCCGAGACGACAGACGACGGGCAGGAAGTCACGGACTTCTACCTGGCCGGCGTCGTCACCTTCGATGACGAACCCGTCGAAGGCGTCGTCATGGCGATCGAAGGCAACGGTTTCAAGGGCGAGACCGAGACCGACGCCGAAGGCAAATGGCGCCTGTACGTGCCCGAGAAGGAGAAGTACACGCTGACGGTCGACGAGTCGACTCTCCCCGACGGTGTGATCGTCGACGCGAGCCTGCTGCCACCGGGCACGCAGCCGATCGCGGGAACGACCGCCTCCTTCGAGGTCGAGTTCGGTCTCACGGGGACCAAGATCATGAATCTGTTCCTCGGTGAGGGCCAGCGGATCACCGTCTCGTTCATCGATCAGCTGCTCTCGCGACTGGTCGGCGGCCTGAACTTCGGCCTGCTGCTGGCACTGGCCTCGATGGGTGCCGCTCTCATCTACGGCACCACGCGGCTGTCGAACTTCGCGCACGCCGAGATGGTGACCTGGGGCGGCCTCGTCGCCCTCGTCACGACCACGTTCTGGCACCTCCCGTTGTGGCTCGGCGTCGCCGCAGCCGTCATCGGCGGCGGCCTGTTCGGGTGGGCGTTGGATGCCGGCATCTGGCGTCCCCTGCGACGACGCGGTCTCGGCGTCGTGCAGCTGATGATCGTCAGCATCGGACTCTCGCTGGCGCTGCGCTACGCCTTCCAGTTCATGATCGGCGGCGGCACCTACCAGCTCCCCGGCGCCAGCCCCACACCGATCCAGTTCGGGCCGATCTCGCTGTCCTACATCGACATGATCGCGATGGGGGTGAGCATCGTGGTGATCCTGGCCGTGGCCTTCTTCCTGACGCGCACCCGCATCGGCAAGGCGACGCGCGCGATCTCCGACAACCCGCAGCTCGCCGCCGCCTCCGGGATCGATGTGGACAAGGTCATCCGCTACGTCTGGATCCTCTCCGGCACCCTGGCTGCCATCTCCGGCATCCTCTGGGCCTACTTCCGTCCCGGCGTGAAGTGGGACATGGGCATGCAGATGCTGCTGCTGATCTTCGCGGCCATCACGCTCGGCGGCCTCGGCACCGCATTCGGTGCTCTGGTGGGCTCCCTCATCGTCGGGATGGCGGTCGAGGTCTCCACCCTGTGGATCCCGTCCGACCTGAAGTATGCGAGCGCCCTCGTGGTGCTCATCGTCATCCTCCTCGTGAGACCGCAAGGGCTGCTCGGACGCAGGGAAAGGTTGGGCTGATCGCCATGGACTTCGGAAGCATCTTCTCGAACACGGCCGTCTACCTGTTCAGCCCTGTCACCATCGCCTACGCCCTCGCGGCGACCGGCCTGGCCGTGCACTTCGGATACGCGGGACTGCTCAACTTCGGCATGGCCGCCTTCATGGCCATCGGCGGCTACGGCTACGCCATCTCGGTGCTGAGCTTCGGTCTGCCCTGGTGGATCGGCATGCTCATCGGTCTGCTCGGCGGCGCACTCTTCGCCGTCCTGCTCGGCATCCCGACGCTGCGACTTCGCGCCGACTACCTGGCGATCGCGACGATCGCCGCCGGTGAGATCGTGCGCCTGCTGTTCACGACGCAGCTGTTCGACGAATGGACCAACAGCGCCGACGGCCTGGCCCAGTACAACGGCGGGTTCCGCGACGCGAACCCCATTCCCCCCGGAACCTACGGGTTCGGACCCTGGACGTACAGCGCCAACGACCTCTGGAACCGGGTCTTCGGCGTGATCGTGCTCGCCGCGGCCATCCTCTTGGTGTGGGCGCTGATGCGCAGCCCCTGGGGTCGCGTCCTCAAGGGCATCCGTGAAGACGAGGACGCCGTGCGCTCGCTCGGCAAGAACGTCTTCGCCTACAAGATGCAGGCGCTCGTGGTGGGTGGCGTGATCGGGGCCGCGGGCGGGATCATCTTCGTCCTCCCCTCCGCCGTCGTCCCCGGCAGCTACTCGACGTCGCTGACGTTCTTCCTGTGGACCATCCTCCTTCTGGGCGGTGCGGCCACGGTGTTCGGACCGACGCTGGGCGCCGTGCTGTTCTGGGTGGTGTTCGCCTTCATGGCCAACCTCCTGCCCTCCATGGCGAAAGCAGGCCTGCTGCCGATGTCCGACAGCCAGGCATCGACGCTCGTCTTCGTCTTCGTCGGCATCGCTCTGATGCTGCTCGTGATCTTCCGCCCGCAGGGCATCCTCGGAGACAAGAGGGAGATGACCTTTGTCAAATGAACTGACCCCGGAACAGGTCCCCGGCTCTGTCGAGGGCACGGCTAACGCCGCGCCCGCCACAGGGAGCATCCGCCGCCCGAAGACGACCGGTCTGACCAAGGGCGAGGTGAAGCCGGGGGTCGCCAAGGTCGATCCGATCCTCGTCGTCGATGCGGTCCAGCGTCGCTTCGGCGGTCTGACCGCCGTCGACGTCGACCACCTCGAAGTCCCGCGAGGAGCGATCACCGCGCTGATCGGCCCGAACGGAGCAGGCAAGACCACGCTGTTCAACCTGCTCTGCGGCTTCGACAAGCCCAACAGCGGTACCTGGTCCTTCGACGGAACGAGCCTCTCGGGAGTGCCGTCGTTCAAGGTGGCGAGGATGGGACAGGTCCGCACGTTCCAGCTGACCAAGTCGCTCTCGCTGCTCACGGTCCTCGAGAACATGAAGCTCGGAGCACCGCATCAGCGCGGGGAGGGCTTCTGGTCGAGCCTGTTCCCCTTCCTCTGGCGAGCGCAGGACACCGAGATCGAAGGCAAGGCGCGCGAACTGCTCGCGCGCTTCAAGCTCGATGCCAAGGAGAAGGACTTCGCGGCGTCGCTCTCTGGAGGCCAGCGCAAGCTCCTCGAGATGGCCAGGGCGCTGATGAGCGACCCGACGCTGGTGATGCTCGACGAGCCCATGGCCGGCGTCAACCCCGCTCTCACGCAGTCGCTCCTCGACCACATCCTCGATCTGAAGGAGCAGGGGATGACGGTGCTGTTCGTCGAGCATGACATGCACATGGTCCGCCACATCGCGGACTGGGTGGTCGTCATGGCCGAGGGACGCGTCGTCGCGGAGGGACCACCCGACGAGGTCATGGAGAACCCCGCGGTCGTGGATGCCTACCTCGGTGCGCACCAGGATCTCGACCTGGGCGCGGTCACCGGACGCATCCCGGTGCTCGAGGACGCCGCCGCGATCCGACTCCGCGAGAAGATCGAAGCAGAGGCGGAGGCCGAGCTCGAAGCGAGCGATCCCGCCTCCGACACAGAGGGGAAGGGCACCGCATGAGCGCGGAATCGCCGACGAACGCACCGCAGAGCGCGCCTCAGGACGACGTCGTGGTCGAGTTGACCGACGTCCACGCCGGTTATCTCCCCGGGGTGAACATCCTCAACGGCGCGAACCTCGTCGCCCGCCAGGGCGAGCTGATCGGGATCATCGGCCCGAACGGCGCCGGCAAGTCGACCCTGCTGAAGGCGATCTTCGGGCTCGTGAACGTGCGCAGCGGCGACATCACGGTCAAGGGCGAGAGCATCGTCGGTCTGAAGGCCGACAAGCTGGTCCGACGCGGGGTCGCTTTCGTGCCGCAGACGAACAACGTCTTCCCGTCGCTGTCGATCGAGGAGAACCTGCAGATGGGGCTCTACCAGAACCCCAAGATCTACACGGAACGGCTCGAGTTCGTCACCGGCATCTTCGCCGAGCTGGGCAAGCGCCTCAAGCAGCGCGCCGGATCCCTCTCCGGCGGTGAGCGGCAGATGGTCGCCATGTCGCGCGCGCTCATGATGGATCCGTCGGTGCTGCTCCTCGACGAGCCGTCGGCCGGGCTCTCCCCCGTGCGGCAGGACGACGCGTTCATCCGGGTGTCCGACATCAACAAGGCCGGCGTCACGACGATCATGGTCGAGCAGAACGCCCGACGCTGCCTGCAGATCTGCGACCGCGGGTACGTGCTCGATCAGGGCAGGGACGCCCACGAGGGCACCGGCCGTGATCTGCTCAACGACCCGAAGGTGATCGGTCTCTACCTCGGAACCCTCGGCACCGACGCGGCCTGAGCCACCGACTCGACACCACGACAAAGGCCCCGGATCGGATCCGGGGCCTTCGTCATGTGATCGTGTGATCAGTTGGTGCGGGTGATCATGTTGTCGGCACCGTACTTGTAGATACCGATCGAGGCACCCTGGGGGTCGCCGGCCTCATCGAACGTGATGTCGCCGGAGTAGCCGTCGTAGTCGGCCACGCCGCCGTCGTTGATGATCTTGGCGCACTCGGCGAAGCTGGTGCACTTCTTGCCGTCGCCCGAACCGCCCGAGACCTCCTGCATCTTGGCCGCGATGTCCGCGCCCTCGGTGGAGCCGGCCGCGAGCGAGGCCAGAGCCACGAGGATGACGGCGTCGTACGCCTCTGCCGCGTAGGTGAAGTCCTTGACCTCGGGGTTGCCTTCGCCGGTCCAGTAGTCCTGGAGACGGGTGGTGAAGTCGTCCGCGAGAGCAGGACCGGCCTTGGTTCCCTGCGCGCCCTCGAGCGAGACCGGGATCTCCGAGCCGTAGTCGGACAGGTTGCCGTCGACCATGTAGAACTTGTCGGCCGAGATTCCGGCGTTCACCAGCAGCGGCGCGATGGTCTTGAACTGGTCGAACGACACGATCGCGACAGCGTCGGGGTTCTGAGCCTTGATCGACTCGACCTGAGCGTCGAACTGCGCGTCGCCGACGTTGAACGAGACCGACTCGACGACCTCGCCGCCGGTGCCCTCGAACGTCGTCGTGATGGCGTCGTTCAGGCCGGTGCCGTAGGCGTCGTTCTGGTAGATGATGCCGAGGGTCTTGGCGCCGTCCTCGGCGATCAGGTTGCCGAGCACCTCTCCCTGCAGCAGGTCGCTGGGGGCGGTGCGGAAGTACAGGCCGTTGTCATCCCACGTGGTGAAGTCGGGAGACGTGTTCGACGCCGAGATCTGAAGGATCCCCGCGCTCACGTTCCCGTCGAGGATGAGCTTGGAGACGCCCGATGCGGCGGCTCCGACGA
The DNA here is from genome assembly GCF_000340625.1 of Microbacterium sp. UCD-TDU. Classification (NCBI taxonomy): domain Bacteria; kingdom Bacillati; phylum Actinomycetota; class Actinomycetes; order Micrococcales; family Microbacteriaceae; genus Microbacterium; species Microbacterium sp. UCD-TDU. The sequence continues at coordinate 243,263 of NZ_AOSO01000005.1, read as the reverse complement.
TGGCGGAGACGCCGGCGCCCTGCAGCTTGGTGATCGAGGTCTCGTAGGCCTTGGTGTCGGTGTCGCCCTCGTCCTCGGCCGTCAGGTCGATCGTGACACCGGCAGCGGCGTCGTTGACCTCCTGGACCGCGAGTCCGACGCCGGATTCCATGGGCGGGCCGAGGAATGCCAGCGACCCCGTCTGCGGAAGCAGCGATCCGAGCTTGAGCGTCAGATCGGCTGCGGGCTTGTCGCTGCCGCCGCTCTCCGAGCTCGGAGTACTGCTGCAGCCGGCGATGACGATGGCGGATGCACTGATCAGTGCGATCCCGGCGAAGACCTTCGCTGTGCGCGAGCCCTTCAATGCGTTCATGATGCTCCCTTGCGTAACTGAACGTGGATTGCGACCGAACCTGGATTCGGGCCACAATCGGGTGCTCTAACACTAGGCCGTGAGTCCTGCGCGCAGGGGTCGCAAGTATCTCGGTGCGTTAACGATCCGACACCGGGTTCCCCGACGGATGACCCTCGGGCTCAGGCCGCTTCGACACGCGGAATCCTGCGCCCCCGACGCGCGGCGAGCAGCAGGTCGACGACGAACACCCCGATCGCGATCCACACGATGATGAAGCCCGCCCAACGCTCCGGGGGCATCGGCTCGTGCAGGACGACGACGCCGATGAGGAACTGCATCACGGGGGTGATGAACTGGATCATTCCGATCACGGTGAGGTGGATGCGTCGGGTTCCTGCGGCGAAGAGCAGCAGGGGCACCGCTGTGGCGACGCCGGCGAATGCCAGCAGCAGCGCGTGCGGCCACCCGTTCGCCCCCATCGTGATCCCCGTCGTCTGGGCGACGACGATCAGCTGCACCACGGCGATCGGGATGAGCCAGAAGGACTCCAGCGTCAGACCGCTGACCGCATCGACGGCGGGACCGATCTTCTTCTTGATGAGCCCGTAGACCCCGAAGGACGCCGTCAACGACAGGGCGATCCAGGGGAAATCGCCGTAGGCGACGACGATGACGACGACCGCGATCGCCGCGATCGCGATCGCGGCCCACTGCAACCTGCGGATGCGCTCCTTCAGCACGAAGACGCCCAGCAGCACGGTCGTGATCGGATTGATGAAGTAGCCCAGGCTCGTCTCGACGACGTTCTCGCTGAGGGTTCCGATCAGGAACACCTGCCAGTTGACGTAGATCAGAAGACCGGCCAGGGCCGTCCACCCCAGCAGCTTCGGCTGTCGGAGGATGACGCCGAATGCCGCCCAGCCGCGCGTGAACGTGAGCAGCAGGAGGCAGAACACGAACGACAGCAGCACGCGCCAGGCCACGACCTCCCACGGCCCCGTCGGAACGAGGAGCAGGAAGTAGAGCGGAAGCACTCCCCAGAGGAGGTACGCGGCACCGGCATAGGCCACTCCGGCGGTCTGCGTGGCACGAGTCGTCTCTGGGGGCACCGCACAACCCTACGCCCGCGGCGGCATCGTGCCCTCGGCCGCCGGCCGCTGGGGCAGAGTTCGGCAGGAAACCGATGCCCGGTGGCGGACGCAGAAGGGGCCCGGATGCGAAGCGCATCCGGGCCCCTTCGAGGACGTTGACCTCACCCCTGCACGAGGGGTGCGAATCAGATTCCGCAGATCAGCGGACGACGACCGCCAGGACGTCGCGAGCCGACAGGACGAGGAACTCGTCTGCGCCGAACTTCACCTCGGTGCCGCCGTACTTGCTGTAGAGCACACGGTCGCCGACGGCGACGTCGAGCGGAACACGGTTGCCGTTGTCGTCGATGCGGCCGGGGCCGACCGCCACGACCTCGCCCTCCTGGGGCTTCTCCTTGGCGGTGTCGGGGATGACCAGGCCACTCGCGGTGGTCTGCTCGGCCTCGACCTGCTTGATGACGATGCGGTCCTCGAGCGGCTTGATGGAAACCGACACGGTCTACCTCTTCTTTCTTGACGCTGACACGAAAGACTTGTTCGCACTCTCAACCCGAGAGTGCTAATCCAGTCTAGGCGCTCGGCTGGCACTCACGCAATGCGAGTGCCAGCGTGCGGCGCGGGCAGTCCCGCCGGACGGGCAATTAGGCTGAGCACGTGGAGATGTCCGAGCTGCGCGCCCTGCTGACCCCCGACGGTCTCGAGCTGCTCGACGCGGTCGGGCCCATCGAATCGACCGCCGACGTGGCCCGCACCGTCTCGCGGCTGCGCGCGGCCGGCCACTCCCCCGAGCTCGTCTCCGCCGTCGTCGGACAGGCGCACCTGCGATCCAGGGCCGCAGCGAAGTTCGGGCCCTTCGCCGCACGCATGCTGTTCACCCGCGCCGGGCTCGAGCAGGCGACGAGACTCGGGGTCGCAGCCCGTCACGCGCAGCGGATCCGGCACGCCGGATTCACCCGCGTCGCCGACCTCGGCTGCGGCATCGGCGGCGACGCGCTCGCCTTTGCCGGAGCGGCGCTCGACGTGCACGCCGTCGACGCCGATGAGGTCACCTCGGCCATCGCCGCCTACAACCTGGCGCCCTTCGGCGACAGCGCCGCGGTGGGCCACCTCACGGCGGAAGACGCCCTCTCGTCGGTGGAAGCGGGAAGTGCGATCTGGATGGATCCGGCCCGACGCACCTCGGGGCACAGCGAGACACGACGAGTCTCCGCCGACGACTACTCCCCCTCGCTGGACTGGGCGTTCGATGTGGCAGCGAGCCATCCGACCGGCATCAAACTCGGACCCGCGCACGACCGCGACGCGCTGCCGGCCGACGCCGAAGCGCAGTGGGTGAGCGCCGACGGCAGCGTCGTCGAACTCGTCGTCTGGAGCGGCGCGCTCACCCGAGAAGGGGTCCGCCGCGCGGCCCTGGTGATCCGCGACGAGCGCTCGCACGAGCTCACCGCCCCGGCGGACGCCGCCGACGAGCCGGTGCGCGAGCTCGGCGCCTTCCTGCACGAACCAGATGGCGCCGTGATCCGTGCGCGTCTGATCGGCGAGGTCGCTCGAAGTCTCGACGCGGGGATGCTCGACGAGCACATCGCCTACCTGACCTCGGATGCCGCGCTGACGAGCCCGTTCGTGCAGTCCTTCCGCGTGCGGGAGACCCTGCCGGCGAACCCGAAAGCGATCAGCGCCGCTCTCAAGGCGCACGGCATCGGACGCCTGGAGATCAAGAAGCGCGGCGTCGACGTCGATCCCGCGGCCTTCCGCAAGAAGCTGACGCTGCGCGGCGACCAGGAGGCGACGCTGATCCTCGCCCGTATCGGCGATCAGCGTCGCGCGATCCTCGCCGACCGGGTACCCGCGGCGGGCTGAGATCCGCTCAGCCGTCGGGGTCGCGGCCCGGCGGCTCGACCACGATCGGGTCACCCGGAGGCGCTTCGACCCGTACGGTCTCCTGCGGCACTCCTGAGGAGGCTGGCGCCTCGCGGATGACCAGATACGGCGTCTGCCACCTCGTGAATCGCGCCTCGACCACCGTCGAGCCGACCTCCGCGCCACCGACGCCGTCGATCCGCGCTTCGATCCCCGACTCCCCCGCATCGCTGGGAGACTCGCACGTCGTCAGATCACCGGCGTCGACGATGAGGCACTTCTCGACCTCGCCCTGCTCCGACACGCGGTCGCCGACCCATACCGGCTGCGTCCGGAATGATCCGACGATCGTGAGGGAGAAGGCGAAACCGTCGTCGGCCAGTTCCTCGGCCCGTGCGCGCTCTGCGCCGGCGTACTGCGAGGACAGGGCCGACGACATCGACCACCGCTGGAGAGCGACCATCGGCTCCCCCGCTGTCGACACGAGCATCGTCGCGCTCACACCCCCCAGACCCTGGGTGTCGCCTTCAGGATCGTCGATCGGAACGGGGAAGGACACGCTCAGGCCACGCCCGATGTCGCCGGTGGGAAGGCAGTTCGACTGCGAACGGTCGCCGATGTCGAGGATCAGGCACACGACGCCGCCATCGTCCTTGGTCGCGTACCAGGCCACCGCATCCTCGTCCTGGGCGACCGCAAGGAGTGATCCGCTGTCGAAGTCGGCGGCGGCGAGCGCATCACGGCGCTCCTGCTGCGCGGCGGACAGGGCGATGCCGTCGGCGCGTGTCGCGAACAGCGCTCCGCCGATGCCGATGCCGAGTGCCACCGTCACCACCGCGAGCGCCGACACGCCCACCCGGTACCTCCGCAGGACACGACGAAAGGCGCGGAGCGAGCGCCGATCCTCGGTGATCTCCTCAGGCTCGGGAGCGTCGACGAAGGCGGGCTCGCCATCATCATCGGGAACATCGGCCGGAGCGGGGGACGACTGCTCTGGCGACGATTCCACACGGGTCTCGACAGCGGAAGGCGTCGCCGACGACCGTCTCGCATCCTCCAGCTCCCGCAGCCGCCGGGTCTCGGCAGCCGTGAGGATGCCGTCACGGCCATAGGCGCGGCGCTGGAGCGCCCGCAGCTCGTCAGCGTCCGTCTCCGCCGGCACCGTCGGCACCCCCCTCACGTGTGATCATGAGCGAGGAGCTCCCGTCGCTCCAGGTCGGAACCTCCAGGCGTGCGACCTCGCCGCTCTCCTCATCGACCACGTTCAGCACCAGCGTGGCGCGCTGCTCCTGCAGGGTGAGCGCATCGGCGCAGACCCGAGGGAACCGGTCATCCGAGCCGTCGTAGATCAGACAGGTCTGAAACGAATCGAGCGCCATCCCCGTCCACACCGGCACCTCACCGTCGTAGCCGATGACCCAGAGCGAGTTGATCTCGAACCCCTGCGCCGCGATGCGCTTCGCCTTCTCCGCCTCACCGGCGTTCGCGTATGTCACACCGTTGGTGGTACCGGGTCCGTACTCCGCCGTGTGGGTGGATACGGCGGGTTCGCCGGACGCGGTGAACATCATCTGCACGTTGAGCTCGCGCCGGATGTCGTCCTTCGACTCCACCGTGACCGCCCCGAAGAGCCCCGAGCCCTCGACGGTCTGCGTGCGCTCGCAGTTGGGCAGCGCCGACGCGGAGGTCGCCACGAGCAGGCAGGTGATCGCGCCGTCGTCCTTGGTCGCCGCGGAGATGACCGCCCCCTGCTCGACGGCGAGGGCGCGCACCGATCCCGGGTCGTAGCGCCCTCCGGCGATCAACGCGCTCTGCCATTCCTGCTGCTGCGCGCTCAGGGCGACCGAGGTCGCAGCCGACCGGCCGAACAGCAGCCAGCCCACGCCGACCCCGACGATGAGCAATGCCGCGACGGCGAGCACGGCGGGCCGCCAATGCGCGCGCCACAGGGATCTCACGGACTCCCCGGTCCCCGGTGAGCCCTCTGCGACAGGCGACGGGCGCGGCTCCGCAGCATCGAGTGCCGCGGCCTCGACGCCCTGATGCCCAGCCTCAGCGCTCGCGGAATCAGCGTCATCCGGCGACTCCCCGGAGTCGGGAGGGGACACCGCATCGGCGGTCGGGGCGAAGTCGAGCCCCACGGGTTCGACACCCGGGGCGACACGGCGCTCCTCCAGCACGCGCAGTCGCACGGCGTCGGCATCGCTGAGCGACGCCTCGCGGCCGTAGGCCCGCGCCTGCAGGGAGCGCAGTTCCTCGAGCTCGTCCGCGTCCAGCATCGGCTCAGCCGAGCCTCTCGAACTGCATGCCGGCCCAGACCAGCCAGCCCAGGCTGTAGACCGTCGCGCAGAGTCCGAGCACGAGCGCCCAGCGGGCGATCGCGCGACTCTCGACAGGGCGACGCAGAGACATGATCGCTGCGACGACCGCGACCACGGCGACCGGGATGCCCCAGCCGACGAAGAACGACGCCCCGAGCGCGACGATCGCCGCCAGCAGCGCCCACGGCGCCAATCGGGTGTCGTCGACCGGCATGGATCCCGTCGACGGCTCCCACTCCGTGTCGTCGGGAGCATCGATGTCGGGACCGGTCGCGACGACCGGCTCGATGCCGACCGGACCCGTCGGCAGCCTGGTGTATCCGTCTCGGCGGGCACCGGGAAGACGGGCGGACCCTGCCGGGTGCTCGACCTCGTCGCTGGGGCCCTCGATACGCGCCGCCGGCGTCGCCGAGGACCGCGCCTCGGGAGTACCGGGGACGTCGCTCATACCGACACCGCTTGCGCGATCTGGATCTCGGTCACGGGCAGCGTCGAGTCCGCGCCGAACGCCAGGGTGGATGGGCGCCGGCCGGAGGAGATGAGCTCGGATGCGAGGGCGGCGATCATCGCGCCGTTGTCGGTGCACAGCGACAACGGCGGGATGCGCACCGTGACGCCTGCAGCCTCGGCGCGCTCCAGAGCGACCTCGCGCAGACGCCGGTTCGCGATGACTCCCCCGCCGAGCAGCAGTCGCGGCACACCGAGGTCGGCACAGGCGGCGAGCGCCTTCGTGACCAGAACGTCGACGACCGCCTCACGGAAGCTCGCGGCGACATCGGCGAGGGGAACCTCGACCCCCTCGGCTTCGCAGCGCTCGACCCAGCGGGCCACGGCCGTCTTCAGCCCCGAGAACGAGAAGTCGTAGCGGTGCTTCGCCAGATCGGAAGCACGGGACAGGCCACGGGGGAACCGGATCGCCTCCGGGTCGCCGTCGGCGGCTGCACGGTCGATCTCCGGACCACCCGGGTACGGCAACGACAGAAGGCGGGCGACCTTGTCGAAGGCCTCGCCCGCGGCGTCGTCCATCGTCTCCCCCAGCAGTTCGACGTCGGTGGTGAGGTCGCGCACATGAAGCAGCGAGGTGTGACCGCCGGATACGAGCAGGGCGATCGTGGGGTACTCGAGCGGAGCGGAGTCGGCGGTGAGGATGTCGGCGGCGATGTGGCCGACGAGGTGGTTCACGGCGTAGAGGGGCTTGTCGATCGAGACGGCGAGGCCCTTCGCCGCCCCCACGCCGACCATCAGTGCTCCGGCGAGTCCTGGGCCGCTCGTGACCGCGACGGCATCGAGATCGTCCAGGCGCACACCCGCCTCGGCGAGGGCGGCATCGATCGCGGGCTGCAGCGCCTCCAGGTGTGCCCTGGCGGCGACCTCCGGTACGACCCCGCCGTACCTGGCGTGCTCGTCCATGCTCGACGCGATGGTGTTCGACAGCAGGGTGCGTCCGCGCACGATGCCGATGCCCGTCTCGTCGCAACTCGTCTCGATGCCCAGAACCAGCGGCTCGCTCATGCCTTCGCCTCCTCGGTGGCGGTGACGGGCACCGTGCGACGGCGCAGATCCAGACGCATCACGATCGCGTCGACGTCGTCGGGCTGATAGTAGTGGGGACGGCGGGCGATCTCCTCGAATCCCTCGGCGAGGTAGAGTCCCTCGGCCGAAGGGTTGTCGGCGCGCACCTCGAGGAACACCTCTCGTGCACCGCGTGCTGCGGCCGCCGCGAGCAGCGCGCGCAGCAGGATCCTGCCCCGCCCCTGGCCGCGGTGCTCGGCGAGCAGGGCGATGGTCTGGATGTCGGCGTCGGCGCTGCCGTGGAGGGCGCGCACTCCGCCGTATCCGATCACCGCACCGTCGTGCTCGTCCACGAGGTAGCGGCCGTGTGGGCTCGCGAGCTCGGCGGCCATGGTCTCCGCGCTCCAGGCGTCTGTCGGGAAGGACCGGTTCTCGATCGCCATGATCGCGTCGAGGTCTTCGACCGTCGCGTCGCGGAGGGTCATGTCCCCACCTTCTTCGGCGCACCGGGAAGCGTCACATCGGGGTGACGCATGTAGAGAGGTTCCTCGCCGGCGAGCGTACGACCGGCGGCGAGCGCACGGACCCCGACCCGCGCGAGATCCGATGCGGAGAGCGTCGTCACATCGATGCGTCGGATGCCGTCGAGATGCGCGTCGGCGTCGGCGGCCCGCACGAGCACGGTGTCGGCGACGACGACCGGGATGCCGTCGTCGTCGAGACCGTCGAACACGGTGATGGCGACCTCGCGCCGACGGGCGTCGGTGACGATCGCGAAGGGAGCGGTCTCGCTCTCCAGCGCCGTCAGAGCCGCGCCGAAGTGGCTGGGGACGGGGACGACGGGAAGGCCGCGTCCGAGTGCGAAGGCACGCGCCGCGGCGATGCCGATACGCAAGCCGGTGAAGGGGCCGGGCCCCATGCCGGCGACGACGTGGGTGATCTTCGCGTCACCCACCTCGCGGAGCACGTCGACGAGGAGGTCGCCGATGACCTCGGCGTGGCCGAGAGGGTCGACGGCACCGGCTTCGGCGCGTCGCTCCCCGTCGGCATCGATGAGGGCGACAGCCGTGCCCAGGGAAGTGTCGACGGCAAGGATCACGACTCCAGATTAGCCGCCGTCCCGCCAGGGAGCTCCCCGCAGGCGCTGGAGGCCCCGGGGTCAGCCGAGCGGAGCGCGCAGCGGGTAGTCCTGATCCTCCAGGATCACCTGCGAGGCGGCTCCCGTCGTCTGGTTGACGATCACGGGGGCGAGGAGGTTCACGCTCACGCCCTCGGAGGACGGATGGGCGACGACGAGGATCAGCGCGTCGTCCGGCGATGCGAGCGCCAGACCGTCTGCCTGCTCGTCGGTGAGGGTCGGCGCGTACGCGCTCAGCACCGTTCGAGGATCCACCAGGTACAGACGCAGCTCGGCGTCGTCCACGGCCCGCAGCGAGAACAGCCCGTCGGCACCGTCGACGGGGGTCAGAGCGAAATCGACGTGGGGGGCGAGTCCTGGCGGCGGGGCGAGGAAGGTCAGTGCGGCGGTCATCGGAGGAAGTCCATGAGTGAGGGCTGGAGCACGCGCGCATTCACCGCGAGCGCGGAGCGGTACACGAGCTCCTGCGCCTGCAGGCGCACGAGCACCTCGATCGAATCGACGTCCTCCACCGCCGTCCTGCGGGACTCGAGGGACACGGAATTGTGCACTGCCGCCTCCTTGGCGCGTTCGATCTGCGACTGTCTGGTTCCCACCGAGCCCTGCACGCCGAGCATGGCCGTGCGGCGGCTGTCGATCTCGCCCAGACGGGGGCCGACGTTGGTGCCGGAGCGGAGGTCGGCGACGATCTTGTCCACGAGCGCGAAGACCGAGTCGTCTCCGGTGCCGAAGACCGCGGCACCGTCGGTGTCGACACGGACGGATGCCGCATCGGAGACACGGCGGGTGACCTCGGCTCCTGGCACACCGCTGTGGCTGTAGTCCGCGGCGAAGGCCGCCGTGTCGGACGTGCCGGCGAACACGGAGCGGCCGAGCAGCCGCGTGTTCGCCTGGGCGAGAAGCTCCCGGCCGATGCCTTCGAGCTCGACCGCCAGAGCCTCCTTGGCGGTGGCGTCGAGAGCGCCGTCGTTCGCGCCCTGCGCGGTCAGGTCGCGAATCCGCCCCAGCAGGGCCGTGCTCGCGGTGATCGCGGTGTCGGCTGCGGTGACCCAGGCCAGACCGTCGTCGATGTTGCGGGCGTACTGCTCGGTGCGGCGCTGCTCGGCATGCAGCGCGAGGGCCGCTGCGGCTGCTGCGGGGTCGTCCGACGGAGCGGCGAACGCACGTTGAGATGTCGCCTGCTCCTGCAGACGCGCCAGCTCGGAGAGGTTGGACTGCAGTTGGCGCATGGCCGTCTGCGTCATCGCGGACGAGGTCACTCGAGAGATCATGAGGCTCCTTCGCTCAGCGTCCGACGAGACCCGTGCGGTTGATGAGCACGTCGAGCGCCTCATCCACCGCCGTCATCACTCGGGCTGCGGCCTGGTAGGCGGTCTGGTAGGTGAGCAGGCTGATCGTCTCCTCGTCGCCGTCGACGGCGGCGACCGACTGCTGTGCACCGACGGCGGCGACCGCTGCGGAATCGGAGAGCTTCGCGCGCTGCACATCGGCCGCCGTCGCGACCCCGAACCGGGTGACCTGATCAGACCAGAGCGCATCGGGAGAGCCTGCACGCCGGCCGATCTGGGAGATCAGGTCGGCATTCGTCGCATCCAGCGGTCCCGCCCCCGGTGCGGCGAGCGCGAGCTCGGCCGCCGTGGCGACGGCGACCTGGAGACCGAGCGCTGCCGACCCGGTGACCGGGACGGTGAAGAAGTCCCCGCCGGCCTGGCCGGTGGAGGTGACGCCAGCGCGGTGCTGGGCGTTCATCGCCTCCGCGAGCGCCGTCGCCACCTTGTCGTAGGTGCCCGCGAGCCCCGCGAGCATGCCGCCGTCGGCTGCCGGTGCGAGAACCGAGAGTGAAGCGCCGAGCTCACCGCCGTCGATCGAGACGGGAAGATCCGGTGCGGATGCCCAGGAGAGGCGGAAGCGCTGGCCCGAGTCGATGGACGCCGGCCCTGTGAGCACGAGATGACGGGAATCGGAACCGGAGACGAGCGCGTTGCCGCCGAGGCGGACGGTCATGGTGCCGTCGCTCTCGATCGTGGCCGCCGCGCCCGACATCCTGGCGACGTTCTGCGCGAGGACGCTGCGCTGGTCCATCAGCTCGTTCGCCGAGCGGCCGGACGCGAGGGCGTCGCGGATCTCGTCGTTGAGCACCGCGATCTGGTCGGCGGTCGCATTCACCTGCGAGACCGTGCGGTCGGCGGAGTCACGCGCGTTGGTCCACTGCGTGGCGACGTTGCGGTATCCGCCGGCGATGTGGGAGGCGAGCTCTTTCGCCGATTCCAGGATGCTCGATGCCGCGGCCCCCGAATCAGGGGTGTTCGCGAGATCCTGCCAGCCGGACCAGAACTTCGACAGCCGGGCTGCGAGCCCGTTCGCCGTGGGCTCGGCCAGCGACGCCTCGACGGTGGTCGCCGCGAGCGCCCTCGTGGACCAGTAGCCCGAGGCGCCGAGGGCGTCGCGCACCCTGGCATCGAGCAGTGCGTCGCCGAGTCGCGCGACGCCGTCGATCGAGACGCCGTGCCCTGGCAGGGCGCCGACGCTGAACCGTCCGGTCTGCGCGATCGCGGCGACCGCCGAGGTCGTCACACGCTGACGCGTGTACCCCTCGGTCTTCTGGTTGGCGATGTTCTGCCCGACCACGTCCATCCCGCGCCGCGCGGCGGCCAGGGCGCTGGCCGCCGTGTTCAGTCCACTGAAGGTCGACATGATCCCCTCTCGGTCACATCTCGGTGTCGATGATGCGCGCGGCGTCGTCGCGGGCGCGGTCACCCTTGGTCGTGTACTCGCCGGTGTCGTGCCCGAGTGCGGCGATCGTCTCCTGCGTGGCGCGGAGCACTCCACTGAGCTGCTCCGCGTTGGCGTCGCGCATCTGCTCGACCTCGGCGGCGAGCTTGGTGAGCGCACGCAGATGGTCGGCGAAGACCTCCTGCCATGCCCCCTCGGGCGCGTGCTCGATCAGTTCACGGATGGTCGAGGCCTCCTTAGCTCCCCACTCCTCCGCGACGGTCACGACCTCGACGGTGCGGGCGAGTCCCGCGCCGCGCAGCCTGTCGAGGACCTGATCGATCTCCCGCGCGGCAAACTGGATCCATTGGGATCGACCTGCGGCGAGAAGAAGCTGCTGCTCGTCGAGTTTGAACAGCAGCATCTCGAGCAGTTCACGCTCGCGCCACAGCTGTATCGATAGTTCGTTGGCTCCCATGATCCCCTTTTCCCCAGTGATCGCCACGCGTGACCACGCGGCCAAAGGTCACTATCGGCCAGCGCTTGCCTAACGTTACTATGTGGAACGGCGATAGGCAGTTCTCCCCATGTACAGATCACAATAAGTGTGATATGCGCATCTGTCCGTCTCCTTGGAACTTCCGGAGTGCATCCAGAGAGGTGGATCATCCCCCATGTCGTCGCGCGCTGAGCGCAATCTGCTCATCGAGAGCAACCTCCCTCTGGTCGGATACCTCGCCGCCGAGACCCACTCCCGAGCCACCCACATCCCCCGCGACGAACTCGCCGCCGTCGGAGCGCTCGCGCTCGTGACCGCCGCCGAAGCCTTCGATCCCGAACTCGGCGTGCCCTTCGGCGCCTACGCCCGCCGCCGCATCCTCGGGGCGTTCGCCGACGAGATGCGCTCGATGGACTGGGCGTCACGCGGCATCCGCAAGCGCATCAAGGAGACCGTCGCCGTGCGCGACGCCCTGACCGCCGGCTTCGGCAGGACAGCGACGGCCGCCGAGGTCGCCACGGCGATGGGTGTGCCGAAAGACGTCGTCGTCGAAGCGCTCGGCGATGCCGCCAGGACCCTGACGACGCTCGATGAGCCTTCGGCACGCGATGTCGCCGCGGAGATCCCCCTCCCCGAGGAATCGGCGCTGGTCGGCGAACGGCGCGAAGTGCTCGAACAGGCCGTCGCCGCCCTTCCCGAGCGCATGCGCCGCATCGTTCTGGCCGTCTACTTCGACGAACGCCCCGTCAAGGAGATCGCCGAGGAGCTGGGGGTGACGCACTCCGCGGTGTCGCAGCAGCGTTCGGAGGCGATCCGACTCCTGCGCGACGCCCTGGATCGATACTTCGCCGAGGGCCCGACACCGGCTGCCACGACCCGGGTCTCCCCCGGCGCCCGTGAAGCGTACTTCACACGGATCGCCGACGGCGCCGGTTCCCGGATCGCCGGCGCCTTCCGCGAATCGGCCGCCGTCTGAAACGATCACCGGCGCGCACGGCTAACGCGAGCTCACCCTCCGCCGATAGGTGTGACCGGGAGACCACGGATGGTCTCCCGCACAACACCATTCACGGAGGAGAACCCTTATGGGTATGCAGATCAGCACGAACGTGTCGGCACTCAACGCCTACCGCAACCTGTCCAACACGCAGAACGACGTGTCGAAGTCGCTCGAGAAGCTGTCCAGCGGCTTCCGCATCAACCGCGCGGCCGACGACGCGGCAGGCCTCGCGATCTCCGAGGGCCTGCGCTCGCAGGTCAACGGCCTGAACGTCGCGGCACGCAACGCCCAGGACGGCATCTCGGTCATCCAGACCGCGGAAGGCGCCCTGACCGAGGTCCACTCGATCCTGCAGCGCGTTCGCGACCTGACCGCTCAGGGTGCGAACGACTCGAACAACGCGAAGTCGCGCGACGCGATCCAGAAGGAGATCAACACCCTCGGTGATGAGCTCACCCGGATCGCCGGCAGCACGAACTTCAACGGCATCAAGCTGCTCTCGGGCGGCGACACGCTGACGTTCCAGGTCGGTGCGGGCTCCGTCGCCGCCGAGGACCAGATCTCGGTCGCCCTGACCGACTTCGCCACCCTCGGTGCCGACATCAAGACGCTCGCGGCGACCATGACGGACGCGGCGACGTACGGCACCGCGCTGGCCGGTATCGACACGCAGATCCAGGCGGTCTCGACCGCACGTGCCGGCTACGGTGCGCTGCAGAACCGCTTCGAGTCGACCATCAACAGCCTCAACGTGTCGGCGGAGAACCTCGCCGCCGCCGAGAGCCGGATCCGCGACACCGACATGGCGTCCGAGATGGTCAAGTTCACGTCGAAGAACATCCTGTCCCAGGCAGGTACGGCGATGCTGGCCCAGGCCAACCAGGCCAACCAGGGCGTGCTCCAGCTCCTGCGCTGAACCACGCCATAGGGTCCGGGCGCCCACCGGCGCCCGGACCCTGTCCGCCCCCGACACGGAAAGGCGATCATGTCCCTCTCGCTCGACGGACTCGTCTCCGGCCTGAAGACCACCGAGGTCATCAAGGCGCTGATGGATGTCGCGGCCATCCCCCGTTCGCTGCTCAAGGCGAAGATGGACGACAAGAACGGCGTCGTCACCCAGCTCCGGACGCTGAACACCGCGGTGCAGAACCTCGCCACGGCCGCAGAGAAGGCCGCGACGCGCGACGGGCTGGCCCGCTTCACGACCACGTCGTCGTCCCCCACCGTCACCGTCGCCACCCGCACCGGCGCCGCTGCGCTCTCCGCCGACATCGTCGTCGACAAGGTCGCCAAGAACCACACCATCGTCTCCGCCGTCTCCACCGGCTGGCCCGCAGACCCTCCCGTGATCACCCTGGAGAACGCGAAGGGCGAGCGCCGGCAGGTGACGGCCGACTCCTCCTCGATGCAGGACGTCGCACGCGCGGTGAACGAAGCCGGCTTCGGGATCGTCGCCACCGCCGTTCCCGCCGGGCGCGATGCTGCCGGGAACATGCAGCACCGCCTGCAACTGCGCGCCGCCGATTCCGGAGAAGCCGGACAGTTCCGCGCCTACAGCGCAGACATCGCCGCCGTCGCGGCGGGCACAGCCTCCGACATCTCCGCCGAAGCGGGAGCAGCCGTGATCGATGTCGGCGCCGACGCCCAGGTGCGGCTGTGGGCCGGCACCAGCGCCGAGCAGGTGCTGACCTCATCGAGCAACACCTTCACCGACCTGTTCGACGGTGTCGACGTGACCGTCTCCGCTGTCTCGACCGCCCCCGTCACCATCGGCGTCGCGGTCGACACCGCTGCGCGCACCAAGGCCTCCGCCGACTTCGTCGCCGCGGTCAAGGACATCCTGACCCGGATCGACAACGGCTCGAAGGCCACCGTCGCCGCGAAACAGGGAGACAAGACCACGCTGGGCGTCTTCACCGGCGACAGCGCGGTCCGCGGGCTCCGGACGGCCCTCGCCGACGCGGTGCAGCACCCGGTGAACGGTGTCTCCCCCTCGACGATCGGCATCTCGACCGACATGTACGGCGTGCTGAGCTTCGATGAGGAGAAGTTCGCCGAGGCGCTCGCGAAGGACCCGGACGCCGTCGCCGGGTTGTTCTCCGACATCGCCGCGCGGGTGCAGGACACCTCGAAGGTCTACTCCGACAAGTACGACGGCCTGCTCACCACACGCATCACCGGGCAGGAGAGCGAGGTCAAGGGTCTCGGCGAGCAGATGGAGCGGTGGGACGTACGTCTCGCGCAGCGCAAGTCCACTCTCGAGCGCACCTACGCGCGCCTCGAGGTCATGCTGTCGCAGCTGCAGTCGCAGTCCTCCTACCTGTCGTCGCAGATCGCCGCCCTGCCGGGCTCGAGCTCGAACTCGGGGAAGTGAGCATGAACGCCGCCCTGCGCGCCCAACAGCGCTACCGCGACGACGCCGTGCTGTCCGCACCGCCCGAGCGCCTGGTGACGATGCTCTACGACCGTCTCCTGCTCGACATCGAGCGCGGGGAGAGCGCGCAGCGCTCCGAGGACTGGGAGGAAGCCAACGCCCAGCTCCAGCATGCACAGGCGATCGTCTCGGAACTGTCGTCGTCGCTCACCGACGAGTGGAGCGGCAGCGCCGGCCTGCGCTCGCTGTACGTGTTCCTCTCGCAGACCCTCATCGGAGCGAACATCGGTCGCGACCCCGAGCGCACACGTGCCTGTCACGAGATCATCGCCCCCCTGCGGGAGGCGTGGCACGAGGCCGCCCGCACGGTCGCCGAGGCGCGATCATGAGCCTCGACGAGTGGACGGCGATGCTCGACCGGCTGGAACAGGACGCCGGACGGATCCTCGCCGCCGCCCCCGGGACCGCTGCCGACACCGACATCGCCCCGTGGACCCCGCCGACCACACCGCTGCCCGCCGCTCTCGCCGACCGCGCCAGGCACGTCGTCGAGCTCCAGCGTGCGGCGATGGAGCGCACGCGGGCCGACCTCGACGGCCTGCGTCAGCATCTGGGCGCCGTGAGCCGGATCCCGAGCACCCGCCGCCCGGAGGAGCCCGCCTATCTCGACGTCGACGGGTGAGACCGCTCTCTAACATCGCGGAAGATCCTGCCGATAGAGCAGGGAGAGCACGGATGGCTCGCAAGACTCGGCCATGGATCGGCCACACCAGCCACACACGGGGAGCCGGTTCGTGTTCGATTCTGTGACCATCAACGCGCTGACGAGCGCGCTCGACGGCCTCGCGCAGCGCCAGCGCGCGATCTCCGACAACATCGCCAACATCAACACCCCGAACTACCACGCCAAGCGTGTGCAGTTCGAAGAGGCGCTCGCACGCTCGATCGATGCGGGGGACGGTCGGGTCGCGGCGACGGTCGGCACCTCGCTCGAGCCCACACGCCTGAACGGCAACAACGTCAACCTCGACACCGAGACGCTTTCCAGCATCGACACGATGCTGCGCTACCAGTTCGCGACGCAGGCCGTGAACGGCTCGTTCACATCGATGCGCACCGCGATGAGGACCTCATGACCTTCGACGCGATCGGCATCGCCGGCACCGGACTGACGGTGCACCGCAAATGGCTCGACGCCATCAGCGACAACATCGCCAACATCAACACCGCCGCTCCGAGCGACGGTGCGGCGTTCCGTGCCCGGTACATCCTCGCCCAGACGAGCGATCAGTCCCCCGGCGTCTACGTGGCCGGCACCGCGCAGGGCAGCGCGCAGGGACGGCTCGTGCACCAGCCCGACCATCCCCTCGCAGACGCGGACGGCTACGTGCGCTACCCCGACATCGATCTCGGTGACCAGATGAGCCAGCTCATCCTCGCCCAGCGCGGCTACCAGGCCAGCGCGGCCATCGTGGACCGCGCACGCAACTCCTACGAATCCGCCCTGCAGATCGGACGCAGCTGATGGCCTCACTCGCCGGCATCGAAGCCATCTCCTCCGGGTTCACGCTCGCCGCGCCCGCCCCCGCATCGGCGAAGGCCACCGACGACAGCGCCTTCGCGAGCAGCGTGACCGGTGCCATCGACGAGCTGAGGTCGCTGCAGTCCGAGTCGGACACGCTCAAGGTCGCCGCGGTCACCGGCGACCTCGATGACATCCACTCCGCGATGATCGCGTCCTCCCGCGCGGCGGTCACCCTCGAACTCGTCGCCGCCGTGCGCAACAAGGGCGTCGACGCGTTCAACGAGATCATGCGGATGCAAGCCTGATGCCCCAGGCCGTCACCAACGTGTTCCAGCGGATCGGGCGCGTGATCGCGGGCTTCTCGCTCGCGCAGCGCACGATCGCCATCATCGGCGTCGCCGTGCTCGCGCTCGGGATCGTCGCCCTCTCCAGCTGGCTCAGCCGCCCGACGTACACGCCGCTGTTCTCCGGGATGAGCGCCTCGGATGCGAACGCCGTGGTCGAGCAGCTGCGGTCCTCGTCGGTGCCCTACGAACTGGCCGACGGCGGTGCGACGGTGCTCGTGCCCGAGAAGGACGTCTACGACCAGCGACTCGCCGCCGCTTCGGCAGGACTCCCGGGCACCAGCTCCGGCGGCTATTCGCTGCTGGACAAGATGGGCGTCACCACGAGCGAGTTCCAGCAGTCCGTGACCTTCAAGCGCGCGATCGAGGGGGAACTCGCCGCGACGATCTCATCGATCAAGGGCGTGACGGCGGCATCGGTCCAGCTCGCGATCCCCGAGGAGAGCGTCTTCGTCTCGGAGACCGTCGACCCCACCGCCTCCGTGTTCGTGGAGACCTCCGGCAGCTCGACGCTCTCGCCGAAGCAGGTCGAGGCGATCGTGCATCTGACCTCCGCAGCGGTGAGCGGCATGAAGCCGGAGAACGTCGCCGTCGTGGACCAGAGCGGTCAGACCCTCTCGGCCGCGGGAGTCGGGACCACCGGCGGCATCGACCAGCAGGCGAGCGACTACGAGGCGCGCGTGACGGCGAACGTGCAGCAGATGCTGGACACCGTCGTCGGACCGGGCAACGCCAAGGTGACCGTCGTCGCCGAGATCGACCACTCCGTCAACGAGCGCGTCGAAGAGACCTACACCCCGGCCGAGGGCGCTCCCCCGCTCACCGAGCAGACCAGGACCGACACGCAGAACGGCTCCAGCTCGAATGCCGGAGTGCTCGGGCCCGACAACATCGCGGTTCCGTCGGCCGACGGCGACGGCACTTCCGAGTCCACGGAGACGTCGAAGACCAACGCGGTCAACAAGAGCACGCAGAGCACCTCCACGCCGGCCGGATCCCTGCTTCGTCAGTCGGTCTCGGTCGCGGTCGATGCGGGGGCGGGCGGCGATCTGAGCACGGCGCAGCTCAGCGACCTCGTCGAGACCGCGGCCGGGATCGACACCGACCGCGGCGACTCGATCGCCGTCGAGCTCGTCTCGTTCAACCAGACCAGCTCCGAAGCGGCGCAGGCCGCCCTCCAGGCCGCGAAGGACGCCGAGGGCGCCGAACGCCAGGCCGTGCTGCTGAACACCCTCATCATCGCCGCCGCGATCGCCATCCCGCTGCTCGCCGCCCTCGCCGCCCTGATCATGCGTGCCCGCCGACGCAGCAGCGCCGACAGCGAGTTCGAGCAGCTCTTCGGCGCCCGCCCGCCCGCGCTCTCCGCCCTCGACGCCGGGGCGACCGCGGCGATCGATCAGTCGCCGACCACGCCGCTGGCGTTCCTCGAGACGGCGCCCGACCCCGAACCGGAACCGGCGCCCGAGCCCGCGCAGGTGAGTCTCGAGCGCCGCCGCGCGGAGATCGACTCCCTCACCCGGCAGGACCCGAAGCGCACCGCCGACCTGCTGCGCACCCTCATCGACGACAGGCAGCAGGTATGACCGGACTGACCGATCGGCAGACGGCGGCCGTCGTGCTCATGAACCTCGATCGCGCACAGGCCATCGAGGTGATGAAGCACCTCTCCGAGTCCGAGGCGGAGGCCGTCGCCGCCGAGATCATCGACCTGCAGAACCTGGATGCGGCGACCACAGCGCAGGCTCTCGGGCAGTTCCACCGGATCGCCTCCGGACACCTGCCACCGGCCCGTGGCGGCCGCGACATCGCCGCGGGACTGCTGGAGGCGACGTTCGGCGCCGAGCGCGCGGCTGCCGTGCTGGGCCGGGTCGGCTCGTCCTCGATGAACTCCTCCTTCGAGTTCCTCGGGTCCGCCGATCCTGCGCAGCTGGCGACGCTGCTGGACGGCGAGCTCCCGCAGACGGTCGCCCTCGTGCTCGCCCATCTGCCGACCGACCGCGCCGCAGCGGTCCTGGCCGCGTTGCCCGACCCCACGCGCACCGATGTCGCCCACGCGATCGCGACGATGGGGACCGCGTCGCAGGAGGCGATCGCGATCGTGGCCGATGCGCTCAAGGCGCGGACCGGGACCTTCGCCGCACGCGACACCCCCGAGGTGCTGGGCGGGGTGGAGCCTCTGGTCGAGATCATCGCCCGTTCGGGAGCAACAGTCGAGAAGGCACTGCTGGCGAGCATCGAAGACCGGGACAGCGCCCTCGCGGAGGACATCCGCTCGCGCATGTTCACCTTCGCCGACATCGTCAAACTCGACGACCGCGACACCCAGCGTGTGCTGCGGGGCATGGACATCCGCTCGCTCGCGCTGGCGCTGAAGGGCGCGCACCAGCCGATCGCCGACCTCATCCGCCGCAACGTCTCGGAACGCAACAGGGAGAACCTCGACGAGGAGGCCCGCACGCTCGGCCCCGTGCGCGTGTCGCAGGTCGAAGAGGCCAGAGCCGAGATCGTCCGCACGATCCGCGCGCTCGAGGCGGCCGGGGACATCACGGTGCAACGCGCCGACGAGGACGAGTATGTCTACTGACGCGTTCTCGCCGGTGCTGTTCCCGCGTCTCGACGGACGCGAGGGCGGCGAGGAGCATGCCAGGGCGCGGATGCGCGGCTATGCCGACGGACATGCGGAGGGCTTCCGTGTCGGCCGCGCCGAGGCCGAGGTCGCGCAGCGCACGGCGGAAGAGGCCAGGACCGCCCGCGAGGCGGCTGCGGCCCGGGAGCTCGAGAACGCTGTGGCGGCGCTGCACGCGGCCGCACGTTCGCTGGGCGATCGGGAACGCGAGCTGACAGCCGCCGCGCACGACCAGGTGGTGCGCTGTGCGATCGAGCTCGCCGAGCTGATCGTCGTCGGCGAACTCTCCGACGCCGGCGCCTCCGCCGCGGTCGCCGCACGGCGCGCTCTCTCCGGCGCCGACCCCGCCGAGGTCCGCGAGGTACGACTGCACCCGGACGACCTGCGCACACTCCGCGAATCCGCCGGCGACCTCGCCGGGATCGCCCTCGTCGCCGACGACGCCCTCGACCGGGGCGACGCCGTCGCGGTCCTGGCCCACGGTCGCATCGATGCCCGTGTCGCCGGTGCGCTCGAGCGCGCCCGCCACGCCGTCGCCGAGGCCGGCGTATGAGTGTCTGGGCGGCGGTGCGCGAAGCGGTGCGGCCGGAGCGCATCGGCGAGGTGTCGCAGGTGCGCGGGCTGAGCGTGCAGGTGCGCGGTCTCGAGGGCGCGGTCGGCGACGTCGTGGCACTCGACGGCATGGATGCCGAAGTCGTGGCGATCGGCGAGGGCGGACTGCGCTGCATGCCGCTCGCCCCGGTCGCAGGTCTCACGGTCGGCGCCCCCGCGCGATCACGCGGAGGGGCGCTGCGCGTACCGACCGGTGCTGCTCTGCTCGGACGGGTCCTCGACGGCCTCGGCCGGCCGATCGACGGAAAGGGACCACTGACGGGCGTCATCCCGGTGAGCCTCGATCACGCGCCGCCCTCGATCATGGGCCGCGACCGGATCGACTCACCGCTTCCGCTGGGCGTGCGGGCCCTGGACACCCTCGTCAGCGTGGGCCGCGGCCAGCGCGTCGGACTCTTCGCCGGATCGGGGGTCGGAAAGTCCTCCCTGCTGTCGATGATCGCGCGCGGCACCGAGGCGGAGGTCACCGTGATCGCCCTCGTCGGCGAGCGCGGTCGCGAGGTGCGCGAGTTCATCGAAGACGACCTGGGACCGGAAGGGCTCGCCCGCTCCGTCGTCGTGGTCTCGACATCGGACCAACCGGCCATGGCGCGCATCCGTGCGGCGTACACCGCCACGAGGATCGCCGAGGCCTTCCGCGACGACGGGGCCCATGCCATCCTCATGATGGACTCGCTGACCCGCGTGGCGATGGCGCAGCGCGAGATCGGCCTCTCGGCCGGGGAGCCTCCTGCCACCCGCGGCTATCCTCCTTCCACGTTCTCACTCCTGGCGGGACTGCTCGAACGGGCGGGCACGGACACGCGCGGCTCGATCACCGGCATCTACACCGTGCTCGTCGACGGCGACGACCACAACGAGCCGATCGCCGACACCGTCAGGTCGATCCTCGACGGCCACGTCGTGCTCGATCGCGCACTCGCGCTGTCGGGTCACCATCCGGCGATCGACGTGCTCGGCTCCGTCTCGAGGGTGGCCGGCAAGATCACCGGCCCCGAGCGCAGAGCGCACGCCGCCACGCTCCGAGCCGTGCTCGCGGCTCGTCGTCGTGCGAACGACCTGATCGACATCGGCGCCTATCAGCCCGGAGCGGACCCCCGCATCGACGCGGCGATCGCCCACGAGAGGGCGATCAGCGCCTTCCTCACCCAGCCCCTCGACGAGACGAGCGAGATCGGCGAATCGTGGCGCCGTCTCGACGATCTCGTCGCCTCCTTCGAAGGAGTGTCATGACGCGGTCCTTCTCCCTGGCCGGGCTCCTGCGCGTGCGCGAGATCCAGGAGCGCGCAGCCGCCCAGCGACTCTCCCGCGCGGTGATCGACGCCCAACACACCGAGGCCCGCGACCGGTCGCTGCGCGCCCACCTGTCGGGCGTCGGGAGCGAGGCCGTCGATGTGCGCTCCCTCGCCGCCCTCGCCGCAGCCAGAGTGGCCGGCAGAACCCTTCTGGCCGATCTCACGACCCTCTCGGAGCTGCAGGAGCAGACGGTCGATCTGGCCCGAACGGAGCACGCCGAGGCGAGGAGGGCGATGCGCGGACTCGACCGTCTCTCCCAGGCGCACGCTCTGCAGGTGCGGACGGCCGAGCTGCAGTCAGAACAGGCGGAGCGCGACGAGATCGGTTCGCGCATCCGTGCGGAGGACCAGGCATGACCTCTCTCGGCATCGTGGACCTGCTCGATCCGCGGCTCCAGCGCGCAGCGGCTTCCCCCTCGCCCTCCCGGCAGATCACCCCGGGGGCCGCGGCCTTCGCCGACGTGATCCTGGACGCCTCCCGCGTCGACTCCGACGCCGCGGAGGGGACGTTCGCCGGAGCATCGACGGACTCCGACGCCGCGGATGCCTCCCCCGCCGCTCCTTCCACCCCCGCCACGAACACCCCGCCGGCGATCGTCCCGCTGCCCGAGCCGGCTCTCGTGCTCCCCGCGAGCGCGGTCCCGATCGGTGACACCGGAGGCGAGGTGCCCGCCGCGATGATGCCGGCACCACAGGGGGCCGAGGCGGCGGATGCCCCCGAAGGAGCGGTCACGGTCGCGGTCGTGGCAGCGGAGTCCGCCGCATCCGCCGGTTCGGGCGGAGCACCTGCCGCTACCGGGGGAACGGCCGCACCGGCCGGCCCCGTCGAGACTGCCCCCGCCCAGACCGCGGTCTCCGCGACGACGAAGAGCCTCCCACTCGCGACGACGACTTCCGCCCTCGATGCTCCGGCCACGGCTGCGTCGCACCCCGCCGGGCCCACGGCGACGGCCGTGCGCGGCACGGCGGAGCAGGCCCTGCCCCGGACTGCCTCGACGGCCTCCCGCCTCGGCGTCAGCAGTGGTCCGATCAGCGGGATCCCCGTCGCCACCGGAGCGCCGAGCGGCCCCGTCCCGACCGCTCACGCAGGAGCACCAGAGACGGACGCGGTGCCTCCCGCACTCTCCCCGGACGCCCGGACGACCGCCGCGCCCGCGATCTCGACGTCCATTCCCGCCCCCGCGGCCTCGGCATCCACCGGTGACGCGCCCGTTCCGCCCGCGGCCGTCGGCAGTACTCCTTCGCCGATGCCCGTCGCCGCCGCAGTCCCGGCCGCTGCCGCCGCCCCACGGCCGGCACTGCTCCCGCAGATCACCGCACCCGTGATCTCGCTCGCGCAGGCTCCGGACGGAGACCACAGCCTCACCCTGACGGTGTCGCCGGAGAACCTCGGTCCTGTGACCGTGCGCGCACACATCTCGGGTGGGGCCATCCACATCGAGCTGCACGCCCCGAACGACCTCGGTCGCGAGGCGCTGCGCGCGATCCTCGTCGACCTGCGCCGCGACCTCGCAGCCGCGGCACCGCAGGCCTCGCTCCTGCTGTCGACCTCGGACGACGGGCCCGCATCCTCGAACCCGCAGCACTCCGGGCCCCACAGCTCCGGAGGCGGGACCGGCTCCTCGAACGGTGCCACGACCGGAACGAGCAGCGGCGAGCCGGGAGCCGGTGACGCGAGAGGCCGAGACGCAGCACATCCCTCGTCCGGCGACAGAGCGTCCGCCGAGCTGACATCGCCGACCGATCCGGCATCCCCCATCCCCCTCATCTCGCCGCACGGCGGCATCGACGTCTTCGCCTGATCCGAGAGGAATCCATGACCACGGTCGACCCCATCTCCGGCACCATCCCGCCCTCCGCAGTGCAGACGGGCAGCACGACTCCCCCGACCGAGCGCAAGAAGACGCTCGACTCGGAGGTCTTCCTGAAACTCCTGGTGACGCAGCTGACCAACCAGGACCCCAGCTCGCCCATGAACACCAACGAGATGATCTCGCAGACCACCCAGCTGGCCTCGATGGAGCAGCTCACCGCGCTCACGGCGACCTCGACCGAGAGCTTCGCGCTCAGCATGCGCCAGACGGCCGCCGCGCTGATCGGCCACGAAGCGCAGTACGTCGATGAGAAGGGCGTCACCCAGAAGGGCATCGTCACCTCGGTCTCCTACGCCGGCGCCGTTCCGCTCGTCACCATCGGCGACGCATCCATCCCTCTCGACGCCGTCTCCGGCGTCTCCCTCGCCCCCCCGTTCGCAGTCCTGACCAGTCCCTTCCAGAAAGGCATCACCATGCTCCGCTCTCTGTTCGCAGGAATCTCGGGTCTGCGTTCGCACCAGACCATGCTCGACGTCACCGGCAACAACATCGCCAACGTCAACACCACCGGCTTCAAGGCCTCGGCCGTGCAGTTCCAGGATTCGCTCTCGCAGCTCGTGCGCAACTCGATGATGCCGCAGCAGGCGGTCGGCGGTCAGAACCCCGCCCAGGTCGGTCTCGGCGTGCAGGTCGCCGGCATCAGCACGAACTTCGCCTCCGGGGCACCGCAGCCCACCGGCGTGCCGACCAACCTCATGATCGCGGGCGACGGCTTCTTCGTCGTCCGCTCGGGCGGCGAGACCCTGTACACCCGCAACGGCGGATTCTCGTTCGACGCGAGCGGCAAGCTGGTCTCGGCAGACGGCGCGCTCGTGCAGGGCTGGACGGCCCAGAACGGCGTGATCGTCCCCGGTCAGGGCATCGGCGACATCAGGCTCCCCGTCGGCGCGCTGAGCCCCGCGACCGCGACCACCACCGCCCGCGTCACCGGCAACCTGCCCTCCGGCGCAGCGGTCGGCGAGCAGCTGGTGCGCGACATCAAGACCTACGACGCCGAGGGCACGGCCACGTCGCTGCGCCTCACCTTCACCCGCACCGCCACGGGCTGGAGCGTCACCGAGCCTGGTGGCACGAACACCGCCCTCACGTTCACCGACGGCAAGCAGGCGGCGGCCTCCGCCATCGTCTCCGGCGGTGTCACGGTCGACCTCTCCGCCGTCACCGGGTTCGCGGATGTCAGCGACGTCGCGATCAAGGAGCAGAACGGCAAGCCGGCCGGCACCCTGAGCTCGTACGCGCTGATGAACGACGGCAGCCTCGTCGGCACCTTCAGCAACGGCGACACCGAGGTGCTCGCCCGCGTCGCCCTGGCAGGATTCGTCAACCCGGGAGGACTCGAGAAGGCGGGCTCGTCGCAGTACCGCCCGAGCGGCAACTCCGGCGAGCCGACGCTCGGGCAGGCGGGCACCGACGGCCTCGGCGGCATCATCAGCGGCGCGCTCGAGATGTCCAACGTCGACCTGTCGCAGGAGTTCACCAATCTGATCGTCGCGCAGCGTGGTTTCCAGGCGAACGCCCGCATCATCACCACCAGCGACGAGGTGCTGCAGGAGCTCACGAACCTGAAGCGCTGAGCCGTGGGGCGGCGCGGCGGCGCGTGAGGTCACGCACCGCCGCGCCGCCGCCTGCGGTCAGAGCAGTTCGCTCACCAGCTGCTCGATGCGCGCCCGGATGTCGTCGCGGATCGGCCGCACGGCGTCGATCCCCTGGCCGGCCGGGTCGTCGAGCTTCCAGTCCTCGTAGCGCTTGCCGGGGAAGAACGGGCACGCGTCGCCGCAGCCCATCGTGATCACCACATCCGACGCCTGCACGGCCTCGGTCGTGAGCACCTTGGGCTGCTCGGCGGTGATGTCGATGCCGAGCTCCGCCATGGCTTCCACTGCGGTGGGGTTGATCTGGTCGGCGGGCATGGAGCCGGCGGAGCGGACCTCGATGCGGTCGCCCGCGATATCGCGGAGGAACCCGGCTGCCATCTGGGAGCGTCCGGCGTTGTGCACGCAGACGAAGAGGACGGAGGGCGTGGTGGTCGTGTCGGTCATGGTGACTCCTGGTGAGAGATGTGGTCAGGGAAGAAGGTCGTCGACGAGCGCGCGCACGCGTGCGGCGATGTCGTCGCGGATGGCTTCGACGCCCTCCCGCGAGGCGAGGGCGGGATCACCGACGGCCCAGTCGTCGTAGCGGACGCCGGGGATGATCGGGCAGACGTCGCCGCACCCCATGGTGATGACGACATCGGCTGCACGGACCGCGTCGTCGGTGAGAGGCTTCGGGAAGCGCTCGGCGGCCAGGTCGCCTTCGATCTCCGCGAGGATCGAGCGGACGTGCGGGTGGATGACGTCGGCGGGGGCCGATCCTGCCGAGCGAGCCACGACCTTGCCGGCCGCCAGCTTGTTGACGAGCGCGGCGGCGAGCTGCGAACGCCCCGCGTTGGCGACGCAGACGAAGAGCACCTGCGGGACCGCGGCATCGCGATCGCGGGTGAGGTCGGCGAGGCGCTGACGCGCGAAGCGCTCCGTGAGCGGCACGAGAGCGGAGGTGACGCGGGCGCTGCGCGCGAGCGCCGTGTACGACTCGCGGACGGTCGTGAGCACGACGTCGGAATCCAGCTCCGGAACCTCCGCGGCAAGCTCATGGGCGAGACGGGTGACGCGCGCGTCGAAGTCGGGGCGCCGACCCTCGTCGTCGGCGGAGACGCTCCAGGGCGCGACCGTGGCGGGTGCGAACGAGTCCAGCAATGCCGTGACCGCGCGGCGCCGGCCCGGGGCTATCCGGTACCAGACCCAGGTTCCTCGCCGCTCGGAGGTGAGGACATCGACGCCTTTGAGCACCTTGAGGTGGTGAGACACGGTCGGCTGCGACACCTCGGCGAGCTCGGCGAGGTCGCACACGCACGATTCTCCGCGCGGGTCGGACGCGATGGCCGACAGCATCCGCAGCCGCAGCGGATCCGACAGCGCCTTCAACGTCGCAGCAACCGAGGAGGCAGCCTCCTGCCCGATCGCATGCGTGGCGACGGGACTGCAGGTGTCGTCTGCGATCGTCGGGGTGACATTCATGACGAGATCCTCTCAGCGGTGTACGGGTCGGTGTGGAACCAGCGCCGGGCGGCCCAGAGCGAGACGTAGACGAGCCCGACCAGCACCGGGACTTCGATCAGCGGGCCCACGACCCCGGCGAGGGCCTGGCCGGATGTCGCACCGAACGTGCCGATGGCGACGGCGATCGCGAGCTCGAAGTTGTTGCCGGCGGCCGTGAACGCCAGGGTCGACGATCGTGCGTATCCGAGGCCGAGCGCCTTGCCGGTGAACAGGCCGACGAACCACATGAGCGCGAAGTACGCCAGCAGCGGGAGTGCGATCCTGGCGACATCCCACGGACGGCTCGTGACCTGCTCACCCTGCAGGGCGAACAGCAGCACGATGGTGAACAGCAGGCCGTAGAGCGCCCAGGGGCCGATCTTCGGAAGGAACTTCTCTTCGTACCAGTCGCGTCCCTTCGTACGCTCCCCGATGAAGCGGGAGGCGAATCCCGCGACGAGGGGGATGCCGAGGAAGATCAGGACGTTCAGCGCGATCTGTCCGATCGAGATGTCCAACCCTTGCGAGTCGAGCCCGAGCCAACCCGGGAGGACGGTGAGGTAGAACCAGCCGAGCAGCGAGAAGGCGATGACCTGGAAGACCGAGTTGATGGCGACGAGAACAGCCGCCGCTTCGCGGTCGCCGCAGGCGAGGTCGTTCCAGATGACGACCATGGCGATGCAGCGCGCGAGCCCCACGATGATGAGGCCCGTGCGGTATTCGGGCAGGTCGGGCAGGAACGCCCAGGCGAGGGCGAACATCAGCGCCGGGCCGACGAGCCAGTTGAGCGCCAGTGACGAGATCAGAAGCTTTCTGTCTCCGGTGACAGCAGCGACCTTGTCGTAGCGGACCTTCGCGAGCACCGGGTACATCATCACCAGCAGGCCGAGGGCGATCGGGATCGAGATCCCACCGACCTCGAGGCGGGCCAGGAGGTCGGAGACGCCGGGGATGAAGCGGCCGATGACGATGCCGCCGATCATGGCCAGGCCGATCCAGAGCGGCAACCACCGGTCGAGGGTCGACAGTCGGCGCGCGGAAGGTGCGGTGGTGGGTACGGTTGCGGTGCTCATGCGAGGAGCGCCTCCCGCTTCTCCGCGATGACGGGCTCTGCCTCGTCGAGAGCCGCGAGGTAGTGCTGGGCGTCTTGTGCTGCAGCACATCCGGTGCCTGCGGCGGTGATCGCCTGGCGGTAGGTGTGATCGACCAGATCACCGGCGGCGAAGACTCCCGATACGTTCGTGCGAGTGGAGGGGTGCTCGACGAGCACATAGCCGTCGGCATCCGTGTCGATGAGTCCGGCGACGATCTCGGAGCGCGGATCGTGCCCGATGGCGACGAAGACTCCCGTGGCCGGCAGCTTCCGCTCGGCACCGGTCACGGTGTCGCGCAGTTCCACCGCCTCCACCTTCTCCGCGCCGATGAGGCCTGCCACCTCGCTGTTCCACGCGATCTCGATCTTGGGGTGGTCGAGCACGCGCTGCGCCATGATCTTCGAGGCCCTGAACTCACCCCGACGGTGCACGACGGTGACCTTCGAGGCGAAGCGGGTGAGGAACAGCGCCTCCTCCATCGCAGAATCCCCGCCGCCGACGACGACGATCTCCTGCTCGCGGAAGAAGAAGCCGTCGCACGTGGCGCACCACGAGACGCCGCGGCCGGTGAGCCTCTCCTCATCCGCGATGCCGAGCTTGCGGTAGGCGGAGCCCATGGTCAGGATGACGGCGCGAGCGAGGAAGGTCTCGCCGGAGCCCGTCTCCACGGTCTTGACGGGGCCGTCGAGGTCGACCAGGATCGCGTCGTCGAGAAGGATGCGGGCCCCGAAGCGCTCCGCCTGCGCGCGCATCGACTCCATCAGCTCGGGCCCCTGCACGCCATCGACGAACCCGGGGAAGTTCTCGACCTCGGTCGTGGTCATCAGCGCGCCGCCCGCGGTCACGGAACCGGCGAGCACCACGGGCGCGAGCCCCGCCCGTGCGGCATACACGGCCGCGGTGTACCCCGCCGGGCCGGACCCGATGATGACCAGCTCAACCTTTTGAATCGACATGCGTCTATATTGACACTCATCGATATCGAGGGCAACCGCTGCCGGAGCAGTTCACCTGTTCGTCACCTGGCGCACAGGCATCGCCCACCCACCCTCAGCCGACGACGACGGGCCGCGCACCGATCTGAAGCGTGGAGGGGGCGGCGCAGCAGCTGCCCGCGCTGTCATCGAAGTCGCCGGACCCTCCGCAGACCCCGGTGTCCGGAAGCCTGAGTTCGCGGCGATCAGCTGCCTCGTGATCGCCGGCGAGGTGAGCGGCGACACTGCGCACCTGCTCGAAGCCCGTCAGCGCGAGGAAGGTCGGCGCCCGACCGTAGGACTTCGCGCCGACGATGAAGAATCCTCGCTCCGGCTGCACGAGCTCACGCGCCCCGGTCGCACCCACGGATCCGCAGGAGTGGATGTTCGGATCGATCTCGGATGCGATACCGGCGACGGCTTCGAGCGTGGGATCCAGGTCGGTCCGGAGCTCGCGCAGCATCTGCAGGTCAGGCCGGAAACCCGTGAGCGCGAACATGCGCCCGACGCCCCTGACGACGCGCCCGTCTTCGGCGATGACCGTCAGACCGTCGGCCTCCTGCCGGAACTCGGCGACGCGGAATCCGGTCACCAGGTCGACGACTCCGTCGTCGATCACCTTTCGTGCGCGAGAGCCGAGAGCCGCGCGCTCCGGCAGTTCGTCGCCGGCACCGCCACCGAACACGTTCGCGGCGCTCCCCCGGCGCAGCATCCACGTCACCCGTGTTCCCGGGGCGCGCCGTGCCAGCTCGCTCAGGCGCAGCACGGCATGCGTGGCGGAGTGCCCGGCCCCCACGACGACGACGTGCGAACCCGCGAGTTCCGAGACATCGGCCGGGATCCGATAGGAGATCGCGCCGGCCGCCGCGGCCTCTCCGAGAGCCGGGAAGCCATCGGCCCCGGCCGGGTTGGGAAGACCCCAGGTGCCGCTCGCGTCGATGACGGCGCGAGCGAGGAGTCGGGACTCCCGACCATCGGCGTCGACCGTATGCACGACGAACGGCTGGCTCCTGCGCCCTCCGTCGACGACCTTGTCGCGTCCCTGACGTGCGACTCCTGTGACTGTCGTCGCGTACCGGATCCGCTCGCCCAGAACCTCCGCGAGCGGCGCGAGGTAGCCGCTCACCCACTCCGCCCCCGTGGGATACCCCGCCGCGGGCGCGGTCCAACCGGTCGGCTCGAGAACGCGGCGCGCGGCCGCGTCCGTGAGCTCCGGCCACGAAGAGAAGAGGCGCACGTGACCCCACTCGGATACGGCGGCCGCGGGACCACGGCCGCGCTCGACGACGACCACGTCCTCCTCGCGTTCGACGAGATGCGCCGCGGCGGCGAGGCCTTGGGGGCCGGCTCCGATGACGACGACGGGAAGCTCAGACATCACATCTCCTCAGATTGAGAATCTTCAATATGAAGACTGTCCCCCACCTATCGAAGATTGTCAATACGTGACAGGATGGACGGGTGACCCTGCCGACGACGATCGAAGCCCGCACCTGCTGCGTCCCTCCTGTCACCGCGACGATGACCGTCGAGGATGCAGAGCGCGTCGCCCGGGTGTTCAAGGCGCTGGGAGACCCGACGCGGGTCAGACTGTTGTCGCTCATCGCCGCCGGGTCCGGCGGTGAGGCCTGCATCTGCGACCTGACCGAGCCCGTCGGCCTCTCGCAGGGAACGGTCTCCCATCACATGAAGCTCCTGACCGAAGCCGGTCTGGTCACGCGAGAGCAGCGCGGCAAGTGGGCGTACTTCGCGCTGAACGCCGACGCGATGGAGGCCGCAGCCGCCGCGCTCCGCGCGGTCTGAGCATCACCGCACCACCGCACCGCCGCAGCCGTGCCCCGCGACCTATCCGAACTCCCGGAGCTCCGACGTCATCTCTCCCCCGGCATCGCCCGTGTTGACGGTGCCCTTCGGCTCGAACAGGATCGCCTGCACCTCCTCGTCGGCTCGCGGGCAGTGCTCGACGCCCTTCGGAACGACGAAGACGTCGTTCGGCCCCAGCACCACATCACGATCGCGCAACTGGATCGTCAGACGCCCGTGCACCACCATGAAGAGCTCGTCGGTATCGGGATGGGTGTGCCAGACGAACTCTCCGAGCAGCTTCACGACCTTGACGTCGTAGTCGTTGACGCTCGTCAGCCGGTGCGGCTGCCAATGCTCGGTCATGGTCGCCAGCGCCGCCTGCACATTCCGCACATCTTCGTTCATCTCGTCAGCCTAGGACGCCCGACTTCGCCGGTACTGTCGTCTCTGGGAGAACGGAGGCGGTCATGGACGCGGTCGATGCTGTCGGGATGATCGCCGAGATCCTCTCATGGGTCGGACTCGGTGTCGGGCTCCCCCTGCTCACGATCGTGCTGCTGGTGAAGGTGCACGACGGTCCCTGGCTGCCCCACGAGGTCATCATCGTCGAGGAGGAGGACGGCCGGGCGCGCGCCCGCTGGTTCACCGCCGGAGACTTCTGGGAGCGGCCGCTCCGCGCGGAGGAGTCGGTCCATTGGCGCGGCAGGGAGGACGCCGACGCGTTCATCAGCGCCCGACACCCGCGCCTGATGAGGTTCGAACCCCGACGACCCCTCCTCCACGCGCTCCAGGTGCTCGGGATCACCCTGGCCGGCGTCGGCGCGGCCGCGGTCGCCGTGTCGATCATCCTGCTGTTCGTCGGCTGAGGCACAGCACCCGCGAAGCGCGATCCCGGGGGAGGATGGAGACATGCCCGACTCTCCCCTCGCCTCCCGGCCCTGGCTCGATTCCTACGCGGAGGGCGTCCCCGCGCAGATCGAGGATCCGTCGCAGACCTTGCCGGAGATGCTGTCGGCGAGCGTGAAGGCGTTCGGCCGACGCCCGGCGCTGGACTTCTTCGGAGCGGTGACCACGTACCGGGAACTCGGAGAGCAGGTCGAGCGCGCCGCTGAGGGCCTGCGCCGGCTCGGGGTCGGTGCCGGCGACCGCGTCGCTCTGGTGCTGCCGAACTGCCCGCAGCACGTCGTCGCGTTCTACGCGATCCTGCGACTGGGTGCGATCGTGGTCGAGCACAACCCGCTCTACACCGCGCGCGAACTGCGACACCAGTTCGAGGATCACGGCGCACGCGTCGCCATCGTGTGGGACAAGGCCGTCGACACGATCGCCGGATTCCCCACCGACGTCAGGGTCGAGCACATCGTGAGCGTCGACATCACCGCGGCGATGCCGCTGTCGAAGCGCCTCGCCCTGCGACTGCCCCTGCCCCGGGCACGCGAGGCCCGCGCGAAGCTCACCGGCACCCCGAAGGCGCGGCATCTCGTCACCTGGAAGAGCCTCGCCGATCACCGGCGGATCTCACGGCGGGTGCCGGCGCCGACACTCGACGACGTCGCCCTACTGCAGTACACGAGCGGAACGACGGGAGTCCCGAAGGGAGCGATCCTCACGCACGCGAACCTCCGGGCCAACGCAATGCAGGGACGAGCGTGGGTGCCGGGACTCGTCGACGGCGAGGAGACGTTCTACGGTGTGCTGCCGCTGTTCCACGCATACGGGATGACGCTGTGCCTCACCTTCGCGATGAGCATCGGGGCCCGGCTCGTGCTCTTCCCGGCGTTCGATCTGGGACTGGTCACGGCGGCGGCGCGCTCGACGCCTCCCACCTTCCTTCCCGCTGTGCCGCCGATCTATGACGCTCTCGCCCGCGCAGCCTCCCGGGGGACCATCGACCTCTCGACCGTGCGCTTCGCGATCTCCGGAGCGATGAGTCTTCCGGTGGCCACCGTGAAGCGCTGGGAGGAGGCGACAGGCGGTCTGCTCGTCGAGGGTTACGGCATGACCGAGAGCTCACCGGTCGCGCTCGGCAACCCGATGGGTCCCACCCGTCGTCCCGGCACCGTCGGCGTGCCCTTTCCGAGCACGGAGATCCGCGTCGTCGACCCCGCTGACCCGACGGTCGACGTGCCCTCCGGCGAACCCGGTGAGCTCCTCATCCGCGGCCCGCAGGTCTTCCAGGGGTACTGGGGGCGTCCCGGCGAGACGGCCGACGCCCTGCTGCCGGACGGCTGGCTCCGATCCGGCGACATCGCCCAGGTCTCCCCCGACGGGTTCGTGAGCATCGTCGACCGCCTGAAGGAGCTCATCATCACCGGCGGCTTCAACGTGTCGCCGAGCGAGGTGGAAGACGCCCTCATCGCGCACCCCGATGTCGTGGCTGCCGCAGTCGTGGGTCTTCCGCGACCTCATGGCGGGGAAGAGGTCGCCGCCGCCGTCGTGCTCCGCGACGGCGCGGCTCTCGACGTGGACGCGCTGCGCGACTTCTGCCGCACCCGGCTCACGCCCTACAAGGTGCCGCGCCGCATCACCGCCGTCGACGACCTCCCCCGCTCCCTCATCGGCAAGGTGCTGCGTCGGCAGGTGCGGGACCACCTCCTCGCCGAGCGCTGATCGTCCTCCCTCACGGAGGATCCTCCGCCACGGGCACGACTAACGACTGACGCCCTCCAGCCGACAGTCACCTCCGACAGCCCAGGACGGGCCGTCGGGTCCGCGCTCCCCGGAACGCGGACGGATCTTTCCAGGATGGAGCCCATGATCGTCCTCACGCGCCTGAACCGTTCGCGGTTCGCGGTGAACCCCGACCTGATCGAACGCGTCCAGGCAACGCCGGACACGACGCTCATCATGGTCGACGGTGCGACCTTCGTGGTCACCGAGACGATGGATGACGTGATCGCCCAGATCACCCGGTTCCGCGCCGGCGTGCTCGCCACGGCCGCCGCCCTGATCAGCACCGCCGGAACGGACGCAGACGCCCACGCTTCCGAGGTCGGTCTCTGATGGATCCGTCTCTCATCCTCGGACTGGTCCTCGCGTTCGGCGCCCTGATCGCCATGATCAACCTCGAAGGCGCGACCATCGGATCGCTGCTGATCCCCGCCCCGATGGTGCTGGTCTTCGGAGCCACGATCGCCGTCGGCATCGCGAGCGGCACTGTGCGCGATGCGCTGCATGCGGTCAAGTCGCTCCCCCGCGCCTTCCGCGGCGAGCGCCGCACCGCGTCGAGCATGATCGACACGGTGGTCGGCTACGCCGAGAAGGCGCGCGCCGAAGGGCTCCTCGCCCTCGAGCAGGGACTCGAGGACGAGAAGGACCCGTTCCTGCGCCAGGCACTGCAGAGCATCGCCGACGGCACCGACGCCGAAGACCTGCGAACGCTGCTGGAGGATGAGCTCACCTCGACCGCCGCCCGCAACCGCACCGCCTCACGCTTCTACATGACGCTCGGCGGCTTCGCGCCCACGGTCGGCATCATCGGCACCGTCGTCTCCCTCACGCACGTGCTGGAGAAGCTCGACAAGCCCGACACGCTCGGCCCCATGATCGCGACAGCATTCGTCGCGACGCTGTGGGGTCTGCTCTCGGCCAACTTCATCTGGCTGCCCATCGGCGGACGCCTCCAGCGTCTCGGCGAGCTCGAGCTCGAACGCATGACCGTGCTCATGGAGGGCATGCTCGCGATCCAGGCCGGCGCCCCGCCGCAGTTCGTCGGAGAGCGCCTGCGAGCCCTCGTGTCCGAGCGCTCCTCCGCCCGCTCTGGCCGTCGCGCCCGCACCCGAGCAGCCGAGGAGACGGAGCAGGCGTCATGAGCGTCCGTGCCCGTCGCCGCGTGCCGCAAGAGGAGCACAGCGGTCCGGATGAGCGGTGGATGGCGTCGTACATGGACATGGTGACCGTGCTGATGTGCATGTTCATCGTGCTGTTCGCGATGTCCACGGTCGACCAGGAGAAGTTCGAGGCTCTCAGCGCCTCCCTCGCGACCGGCTTCGGGCAGGAGCCGTCGGACGAGATCGACGCCACCACAGGTGTGGTCGTGCCACCGGAGCTGGTCGATGAGAAGGGCGAGGACTTCGCCGACGTCGACCTGGCCGCGGCGCAGACCGAGTTCGACGAGCTGTCTGCTCTGCGTGAGCGGCTGCGTCAGGTCCTCGCCGAGAACGGGCTCGAAGCCGACGTCACCTTCACGATCGACGAGCGCGGCCTCACGATCGGCCTCGTGAGCGCCGAGACCTTCTTCGACACGAACAGCACGACCCTCAGTGCGAAGGCGGTCCTGGTCCTGGACGCGCTCGGCTCGGTGCTGGTCACCGCCACCAACGAGATCTCGGTCGAAGGTCACGCCGACGTCCGCGGATCGGTCGCACCGTACCCCACCAACTGGGAGCTGTCCGCCGGTCGCTCCACCCAGGTGCTGCGGCACCTCGTCGAGGCCTCGGGGCTTCCGCCGGCGCACCTGAAGTCGGTCGGCTTCGGCGACACCCGCCCGGTCGCCGCGGGCGACGCTCCCGAGGCGCTGGCCCAGAACAGACGGGTCGACATCGTCGTGCTCTCCGACGCGAACGAGGAGGTGCGCGCGCTCATCCCCCAGGCACAGGCGGGAAAGCCGTCTTCCTGACCCGCCCCCTCACCTAACGCACGCCGATCGCCGCCCGATAGTCGGGTTCGTGGTGATCGAGGACAGCGTGCGCTCCGAAGCGCGCGCAGGGACGGTGGAGAGGACCGCCGAAGTCGAGGTGTACGACTTCGGCCGTTCGGCGACCCTCTCGCGTGAACACACCCGTGCCCTGGAACTGGCTTTCGAGACGTTCTCCCGGCAATGGTCCGCGCAGCTGTCGGCGAAGATCCACGTGCGTGCCACCATCGCGGTCGAGCATGTCGGGATGATGACCTACGGCGAGTACGCCGAGTCCCTGCCGACCACGACCACCATGATCGTGTGCGCGCTTCCGGATTCGGAAGAGCGTCTCATCGTGCAGCTGCCGACATCGGCCGCGACCGCCTGGATCGTGCAGATGGTGGGCGGACGGGTATCCGCCGCGTCGGAGGAGCGCACCTTCACCCCGATCGAGCAGGCGCTCATCCGCTCGCTCATCGTCGATGCGATCGACCATCTCACCGGAGCGCTCGACGGGCTGCTCCCGACCGGGGTCTCCTTCAGCGGCATCCAGTACAGCTCGCAGTTCGCCCAGGTCGCGGCCTCCGGAGAGCCCGTCATCGTCGCGCGCTTCTCGATGCGCCTCGCCGGTCGCACGGTGCCGACCAGTGTGATGCTGCCGGCCTCCGTGCTCGCCGGTTTCACCGTGCGCCCCTCCGAGGACGAGCGCACAGCCGCCCCGGCCCGGATCCGTCGTCAGGTCGATCTCGCCCCCGTCGAGCTCGCGCTGCGACTCGCGCCCCGCGCCGTGCTGCCGCGTGAGGTGCTGGATCTGTCCGTCGGCGACGTGATCGCGTTCCCGCACTCCGCCGACCGACCGATGACCCTCGTCGTCGGTGATCAGAGCGTCGCCACGGCGG
Organism: Microbacterium sp. UCD-TDU; assembly: GCF_000340625.1. NCBI lineage: Bacteria > Bacillati > Actinomycetota > Actinomycetes > Micrococcales > Microbacteriaceae > Microbacterium > Microbacterium sp. UCD-TDU. Next base: position 207,678 of record NZ_AOSO01000005.1, on the reverse strand, counting down.
CCGTCGGCACCGCAGGCGCACGACTGGCCTGCGTCGTGACCACCATCGTCCCCGATCCCGCTTTCGCCGAGGAGCCCGCGTGACCAGCACCACCACCTACGAGTCCGCCGTCGCCGCCGCCTTCGCCGCGTCGCTGCCGACGGCCTCTCCTCTCGTCGCACGCGCCTCGCAGGTCTCCGGAGACACCGGCGATGCCCTGATCGTGCCGTTCGTGGGCGAGGCGAGCGCGCACCTGGCGGTACAGCTGTTCGAGCCCGAGATCCTGGTCGACGGACTCGGCGGCACCCCCCTGGCCGACCGTCTGCGCGACGCCCTCGACACCGCGACCAGCGCACTGGGTTCCGGCGCCCTCGGTGAGGCGACGACCGGCGATGCCTCCACGCTCTTCGCCGATCCGGCTGTGCAGCTCTTCGATCTGCAGGACGATGCCGGCCACACGGTCGGCCGACTCGCCGTCGTCGTCACGCGCGCGCCGGCTGGCGCCTCCCACTCCTCGCGCCGACTGCACCGCATCGCGGGCGTGGAGATGGAGCTCACGGTCGAGATCGGACGCACCAGGATGGCGGTGCGCGACGTGCTCGATCTGGAACCAGGGCGCATCGTCGAACTCGACCGCTCGGCCGGCGCACCCGCCGACATCAAGCTCAACGGACGCATCATCGCGCACGGCGAGGTCGTCGTCGTCGACCAAGACTACGCGGTGCGCATCACCCGCATCCTCGAGAACGTCGAGGCCTGACCCTGGACGACCTCTTGCTCGGCCTGCGGGTCGTGCTCTCGCTCGCCGCAGTGCTCGGGGTGCTGTGGTTCCTCCAGCGCCGCGTCGCACGCACGCAGGCGCGTCGTCGCGACAGCGAGGCGATCACGGTGCTCGGACGCCAGGGGGTCGGCCCGAAGGCGCAGATCGTCGTGATCCAGACGGCGGATGCCCGGTACGTGCTCGGCGTCACCGAGCACGGCGTGAACGTCGTCGACCGCCTGCCGATCGTGCCCACGCAGGAGCAGGACGACCCCGCGCATCCGACGTGGTCGGCGGCGAGCGCCGAGGCGGCGTCCGACGCCGAGGAGTTCGACCGGATCCTCGCGGCCACCGCCCTGACCGCGTCGACGACCGTCTCACCCGCGTCGCCGACGCCGCAGCGTCGGGTGCGGCACCGCAACGATCCGCTGCGCGGCTCCATCCTCTCCCCTGAAACCTGGCGGCAGACCGCCGAGGCCATCCGGCGCAACCGATGAGCGTCGCCCGCGTGGTCGGCGACGCTCGCGCGCTGCGACGGATCGCCCTGCTCATCGCCGCGGCCCTCGCGCTGGTCGTCGTCGTCACACTCGTCACGGGCACGGCCGCCCAGGCACAGGTGACCCCGGACGACCAGGGCGAGGGCGTCACGATCGACATCAACGGCGTCGACGGCGGCCCCTCGGGCTCCATCCTGACGCTGCTGGGCATCACGCTGCTCTCGGTCGCCCCGGCGCTTCTGCTGATGATGTCGTCGTTCACGAAGATCTTCGTGGTGCTGGCGATGACCAGGAACGCCCTCTCCCTGCCGACCATCCCCCCGAACCAGGTGCTGGCCGGCCTCTCCCTCTTCCTGTCGCTGTTCATCATGTGGCCGGTGCTGACCGAGATCAACACCGTCGCGGTGCAGCCCTACATCGACGGCGGCCTCACCTTCACGCAGGCGATCGACGTCGGCCAGCTTCCGCTGCAGGAGTGGATGCTCCGCTTCACGCGCGAGGAGGACCTCGCCCTGATGACCCGGATGGCGGGTCAGCCCAACCCCGAGGATCCCTCGAGCGTCCCGATGTACACCCTCATCCCCGCGTTCATGATCTCCGAGCTGCGGGCCGCGTTCATCATCGGCTTCGTGATCTTCATCCCGTTCCTGGTCATCGATCTGGTCGTGGCCGCGGCGCTGATGTCGATGGGCATGATGATGCTCCCGCCCGTGATGATCTCGCTCCCGTTCAAGATCCTGCTGTTCATCCTCGTCGACGGCTGGGGGCTCATCATCCGGGCCCTCCTGGAGAGTTACGGAGGGGTCGGATGAGTCCCGAAGCCGTCATCGACATCGGCACGCAGGGGTTGATCATCGCCGCGAAGCTCGCCGCGCCCGTACTGGTCACCGCCCTCGTGGTGGGTTTCGCCATCTCGCTGCTGCAGTCCATCACCCAGGTGCAGGAGGTGACGCTGTCGTTCGTGCCGAAGATCGTCGCCGTCGGCATCGCGCTGCTGATCGCCGGCAACTGGATGATCGCGGAGATGATCGCCTTCACGAATGAGATGTTCGCCCGAATCCCCTCGCTGCTGAGCGGATGACCCCGTGTACATCCCGATCGACTTCGCCTGGCTGGAGGCCACGATGCTCGCCGCCGTGCGCATCACGGCGTTCATCATGATCGCTCCGCCGTTCTCCTACGGGGCGATCCCGGTGCGGGTGAAGGCGATGCTCGCGATCGGCCTGTCGCTCGCGGTGGGCACGGCCGTCGCTCCCGGCTACGAGAACCTCGACACCGGGCCGTTCCTCGGCGCCCTGGTGCTGCAGCTGGTCACCGGCGCCCTGCTCGGATTCCTCGTGCTGCTGTGCTTCTCGGCGCTGCAGGCGGCCGGAAGCCTGATCGACGTGTTCGGCGGTTTCCAGCTCGCTCAGGCGTTCGATCCGCATTCGCTCGTGAACGGCGCCCAGTTCACCCGGCTCTTCCATCTGACCGCGCTGACCCTGCTGTTCGCCTCGGGCGGGTATCAGCTGATCCTGGCCGGGCTCGCCCGCAGCTTCGAGGCCGTGCCGGTCGACGGCATGTTCCAGGCGGCGGGCCCGGCCGAGCTCCTCGTCGACGGGGTCTCCCAGATGGTGCTCGCGGCCGTGCAGATCGCGGGGCCGCTGGTGCTGGTGCTGTTCCTCGCCGACGTCGGGCTCGGACTCATCACCCGCGTCGCCCCGGCCCTGAACGCGTTCGCGATGGGCTTCCCGGTGAAGATCCTGCTGACGCTGCTGCTCGCCGGCGCAGTGTACGCCGTGCTCCCCGGCATCGTCGATGCCCTCGCCGCGCAGGCCCTGCGCATGATGCAGGGGGTGCACCAGTGAGCGGCACCGACAGCGGCGAACGCAGCGAGAAGGCGACCGACAAGCACCTCAGCGAAGCACGCAAGAAGGGACGCCTGTCCCGCAGCCAGGATCTCACCGCCTGGCTGGGGATCGGCGCGGCGGCGGTCACCATGCCTGCGGCCATCGCCCTGGGCGCATCGGCCGGCAGCGAGCAGATGCTCACTCTGACCTCCCTGGTCGATGCCCCGACGCCGCAGGCGGCACTCGCAGCCCTCGGCCGTGGCCTCGCCTCCGTGCTCCCGACCATCACCGTGATGCTGGCCGCCGTCGCGATCGTCACCCTCATCGGAGCCGTCGTCCAAGGCGGCGTGCATCTGAAGCCGCTCACCGGACGCTTCGAGCAGTTCAACCTCGTCACCGGGATCCGGCGGGTGTTCGGCATGCAGGCCCTCTGGGAGGGTGCCAAGGCGCTCATGAAGACCGCGGCCATCGGCATCGCGCTATGGTTCGTGATCGCGAGCCTGATGCCCGTGCTGACGGCGAGCGGCGCGCACTCGATCTCCCGCCTGCTCGGCACCGCGAGCGAGGGCACCACCGCGCTGCTGCAGACCGCGATCGGCGTCGGCCTCGCCCTCGCCGCGATCGACATGTTCGTGGTGATGCGGCGCAACCGCAAGCACACGCGCATGACCAAGCGCGAGATCCGCGACGAGAGCAAGAACTCCGAAGGCGACCCGCTGATCCGCCAGCAGCGACGCTCGCGGCAGCTCGCCGTCAGTCGCAACCGGATGATCGCCGCGGTCGCCGGCTCCGACGTCGTCGTGGTCAATCCGACCCACATCGCGGTCGCACTGCGCTACGAGCCCGGCCGCGCCGCCCCCAAGGTGGTCGCCAAGGGCAGCGGTGTGATCGCCGAACGCATCCGCGACGAGGCCGTGCGCGCCGGCGTGCCGCTCGTGCGCGAGATCACCCTGGCCCGGGCCCTGCACGCCGCCTGCGATCTCGGCCAGGAGATCCCCGAAGACCTGTACAACGCCGTGGCACGCGTGCTCGTGTTCGTCGACTCGCTGCGACGACGCGGAGCCGCGCGCGGCATCCACTCCCTTCCCTACCGGAGGACCGCATGAGACAGCTGATGACCAAGCTGATGGTGCCGATCGGAGTCGTGGGCATCATCATGCTCCTGGTCGTGCCGGTGCCGCCGTTCCTGCTCGACATCCTCATCATCCTGAACATCATGTTCGCGCTGGTGATCCTGCTCACGTCGATGTTCGTGAAGAAGCCGCTGGACTTCTCGGTGTTCCCATCGCTCCTGCTCGTGGCGACCCTGTTCCGGCTCGGACTCAACGTCGCCTCGACCCGTCTCGTGCTCGGGGAGGCGTATGCGGGGCAGGTGATCGAGGCGTTCGGCGCGATCGCCGTCGGCGGCTCGCTCATCATCGGCGCGGTCGTCTTCCTGATCCTCGTCGTCATCCAGTTCGTCGTCGTGACCAAGGGAGCCGAGCGCGTGGCCGAGGTCGGCGCGCGGTTCACGCTCGATGCCATGCCCGGCAAGCAGATGGCGATCGACGCCGACCTCAACGCCGGCCTCATCACCGACGCCGAGGCCCGAGAGCGCCGCGCCGAGGTGGCAGCCGAAGCCGACTTCTACGGCGCGATGGACGGTGCGTCGAAGTTCGTGAAGGGCGACGCGATCGCCGGTCTCGTCATCATCATCATCAACGTCGTCGGCGGCATCGCGATCGGCATCGTGCAGCACGGGATGACCATCGACGAAGCGGTGAGCACCTACAGCCTCCTCACGATCGGCGACGGGCTCGTGACGCAGATCCCCGCCCTGCTCATGGCCGTCTCCACCGGCATGATCGTCACCCGCTCCACGGCTGAGGTGGAGATGGGCACGGCGGCGTCGGCCCAGCTCGGCCAGTCCCGCAACGCGCTGATCATCGCCGGATGCGCCGCGATCATCATGTCGCTCATCCCGCACATGCCGATGCTGCCGTTCGTCGCGATCGGGGCGCTGCTCCTGCTCATCGCACAGCGCATCAAGGCGACCCAGAAGCGGGAGGAGGCCGCAGCGGCCGCGCAGAGCCCTTCGAGCGTGCCGACCGACCAGCCGGAGGAGCTCATCGAGAAGATGCGTGTGCATCCACTCGAGATCCTGCTCGCCCCCGACATCGTCGACATGGTCACCGGGGGCCCTGACGACCTGCTCGCGCGTGTGAAGGCCCTCCGGCGCCGGATCGCCCTCGATCTCGGCCTCATCACCCCGCCGGTGCGCACCCGCGACAGCATCGAGCTGCCGCAAGCGACCTACGTCATCCGCATCGCCGGGGTCGAGACCGGCCGCGGCACCGCACCGGCGGGGTCCGTGCTCGCGCTCGGTCAGGGCCTGGACACCCTCCCCGGCACCGCGACGCTCGACCCGGTCTTCGGGCTCGAGGGCAAGTGGATCCCCATGGAGATGCGCCACAGCGCCGAGTTCTCCGGTGCCACGGTGATCGACCGCGCGAGCGTGATCATCACGCATCTGTCCAGCGTGATCCACGCCCACGCCGCACGCCTGCTGAGCCGCGAGGACGTGCGCCAGCTCACCGATGCCCTCAAGCAGGTCTCCCCCGCCGCGGTCGAGGAGCTCACACCGGCGCTGCTGTCGTTGGCCGAGGTCCAGCGCGTGCTGCAGGGTCTCCTCGCGGAACGCGTGCCGATCAATGACCTCGGTCGCATCTACGAGGCTCTCGCACTGCGCGCCAGGGCCTCCACCGACCCCGAGGGCCTGATCGAGGCCGCCCGAGCCGCGCTCGGTCCCGCGATCGCCGCCCGGTTCGCAGACGCCGGCACGCTGCGCGTGGTGATGATCAATCCGCTTCTCGAGCAGGCGATGCTCGAGAGCCTGCGTCCGGGCGACGAGGGCAGCCAGATCGTGTTCGACCCGCAGCGCATGGAAGCCGTGGTCGAATCGGTGAAGCAGGCCGTCTCCTCGGTGCGCGAGGGCGGAGAGCCGGTGCTGGTGTGCGCCCCGTCGTTGCGGCCGGCCGTGCGACGCCTCGTCTCGGCGCAGACGGACGGTCTTCCCGTACTCTCCTACACCGAGGCGACCGCCGCCGCCCTCACGATCGAGACGGTCGGGGTCGTGCGGGACATCCCCGCCCCTGCGGTCGGCGTCGTCCCTGCAGCACTAGGCTGAACGAATGCTGGTTTTGACGAGGCGGATCGGTGAGAGCGTGCGCATCGACGGCGACATCGAGATCACGCTGCTCGAGATCAAGGGCGACAGCGTGCGGATCGGTGTGAAGGCGCCCCGCGAGACGCGCATCCAGCGCACCGAGATCATCGAGGCCGTCGTCGCCGAGAACGTGTCCGCCGCCGCCGAGACCGATGCCGGTGCGGAAGAGGCCATCGCCGCTGCCCTCGCTCGGCGCCGGGAAGCCCGCCCCTCCTCGTAGAACGTCGACCTCAGGCGGATGCCAGGTCCGCCACCGTGGCCCGCTTCCATTGGTCGCCGCCGGCAGCTCGCGCCCTGGCCGCCGCACTGCCCGCCGCCGTGACGAGCGCATCGTAGTCGTAGCCGAACACCGATGCGGTCGCCCAGCCGATGCTCGCCGACGACCGGATGCCCGTCACCGCGGTCTCGGTGTCGATCACCGAGATGCGCGTCAGCATCTCCCGAAGATGATGGCGGACCAGATCGTCGCTGCCGCGGATGATGACCATCGCACGGCCGTCGGCGACCCGATCGGCATCGGCCGATGCCGGCAGGGCGTCCTCGATGTCCTGGTGGAAGCGATCGACGATGAGGGCGAACGCCGCCCCCGTGGACGCCTCGCGAAGGTCGGCGGGATCGTCCAGCCGGATGTCCAGGATCGACCACGGCTGATCGCTCTGCGCCTCGGCCTTGCGCAGCCGTCGACGCGCCCGCTCGGCGATGTCACCGGCATCGTCCTTCTTCTGCTCCGATCGCACCAGCAGCACCAGGGTGAACGCCGCACAGGTGCTGACCACCACGGTGCCGACCGCGTTGAGCCCCCGCAGTGCGCTCAGTTGGGCCTCGGTGCCGGCACCACCGGAGATCAGCGCGGTCGCGGCGCTCACGAGGGCGACCACCACGAAGCCGCACGACGCGAGGGCCAGCGGCAGCACGATGTCTCTGACGGCCGGTCCATCGCGCAGCAGCTCGTAGGCCACCAGACCCGCGAAGACGGCGCTGCTGAGGAAGACGAGCTGGAACGCGGGCATGTACCAGCCGGTGCCGGCCGTGGTCACCAGGAGGGTGGGAGCGGCCAGGACGAACAGGACGATCGGCCACCGACGCGCCCGCCGCCCGAAGTGGAACCGCAGTCCGATCCAGACGAGAGGTTCGAAGCACAGCAGGAGTGCGGACGCCGCCCCTCGCAGCATCGCGATGTCCGTCTGCTGGCCGGCGAGCCAGAGGTAGGCCCCGAGCATCCCTAAGCCGAAGGCGCCGCCCCAGGCGACCGTCGCCCTGCTCGGGCGGGCGAGTGTGCCGAGCCCCACGACCATGACCGTGAGCACCGTGACCACGGCCACCATGCTGGTGGTGATGTCGACGTTGACGGGAACGAGCGGGCTCACGCCTGTACCTCCTCAGCGGAACGTGGCGGGAATCGAAGTGTCACGCGGGTGCCGATCCCCCGCTCGCTGGAGACATCGATGCTGCCTTCGTGCGCGGCCACGATCTCCCGCACGATCCCCATGCCCAGCCCTGTGCCGCTGATGCCGGCGCGCACCGCGCTCTCCGTCCGGAAGTACGGCTCGAACACCCGTGACAACTCCTCGGGTGTCATGCCGAACCCGGTGTCGATGATCGAGACCTCCGCCTGGCCGGTGGCGGCCGTATCGATCGCGACGTCGATGCGCCCGCCGGCCGGGGTGTATTTGGCGGCGTTGCTGAGGAGGTTGTCGAGCACCTGTCGCAGCCGGAAGGGGTCGCCGGAGATCACGAGGCTCGTCGCTCCGGCGATGACCAGCTCCTGCCGGTTGCCCGAGAAGACGGGCGCATACGAGGCGGCGGCCTCGTCGACGACCTCGCGCAGGTCCACGGGGGCGAAAGGCTCCTGCGCGCTGCGGCTCGTCTGCTGGAGGATGCTCGCGACCAGATCCTGCATGCGCTCGCCCGCGTGCGCGATGATGTCCAGCTGCGCGGGCACGCGCCCGGGAAGGTCTTCGCGCTCACGCAGCAGGTCGACGTGTCCGATGATCGCCGTGAGCGGATTGCGCAACTCATGGGAGACGACGGCGTTGAAGGCGCGCCGCTCCTCGTCGGCCTCGAGCAGGGCCGTCACGTCGTCGATCACGACGAGCGTGATGTCCTCCCCCTCCCCCGCGCTGGCCATCGACTGCGTGCTCACCTCGAGTGCACGCCACTGCCCCCGACCGTCGAACAGCCATACCCGCTCCGCCTGCAACTGCTCCCCGCTGGCTGCCCGCGCCAGGGAGGTGCGCGAGGGCGGCAACGCGGTGCCGCGCCGCGCGTCGTACTCGACGGAGGCCGAGGGCAGCGCCGCGCCGAAGCGGTCGCGCCCGTAGAGCGCACGGTAGGCGTCGTTCATCTGGAGGATGCGCCCGCCGGTGGTCACGACCACGAGCGCGACCCTCAGTGCATCGACGATCTGGACGACCCGTCGCTGATTGGCCTCGGCCCGCTCTGCCGCACGATTGACCTGCTCGGAACGACGCTGCAGCAGCCGTCGCGCGGCGCGGGAGCGCTGTGAGCCGATGCGGATCGTCACCCCGAGGAAGCCCAGTGTGATCACGAGGGTGAGCAGTCGCAGCAGGATGTCGGCCGGAGCGCCGTTGTGGTCCGCGAACGCCACGAGGGTGGCGCTGATGAAGGCGATGCCGCCGAGCACCCACGGCAATGTGAAGTAGGTGGCCAGCCAGACGACGGGGAAGACCCAGAGGAAGCCGAGCCTGATGTCGGGGGCGTTGGTGGTGAACCCCACGGCGAGCGCATCCAGAAGCGGCACGGCGGTCGCCGCGGTGCGCGGGAGTCGATGCCACGGCACGGCGAGGGTCGCCACCGTGGTCAGAATGACGAGACCGAATCCGGCGACCACGAGGGGGTTCGCGAAGGTCTGGGGCTTGAAAGCGGTGATCATGACGACGATCGCCACGATGCTGCCGGTGAAGACGAGCTGCCAGCGCCAGATGGACACCGTGCGGACCATCAGTGTCCACCCTCCCCTTCGAACCTCAGCTTTGCCGCAAGATTACTCAAAGATCGTTCGAGCCCGCTCTTCAGGCGGCCTCTCGCCCCTAGCATTCTCAGTGGGGGCCGATACTGCGACTGGGGCACAACGCAGACGCTGGGGCCGCGCGAGTGGGGATTCGCAGGCGATCGGGGCCGTGGTTGGGGAACCACGGCCCCGCCCCCTCGGTCTTCACGAGCCCTCGTCCGACGTGAGCCGGTAGCCGACACCGCGCACGGTCTCGATGTAGCGCGGCTGCGTCGTGCTGTCGCCGAGCTTTCGTCGCAGGTTCGCGATATGCGTCTCGATCGCCCGCTTGTCCGGCTCGCTCACGTAGTCGTTCGACCCCGGCGGCGCAGCGCGCAGGCCTCGGGCGAGATCGGCCTTGCTGCACACCCGCTTCCCGGCCTCCAGCAGCATCGCGAGCAGATCGAACTCGGTCGGTGTGAGCTCTATGCGTCGCTGGCCGATCAGGACCAGTCGCGTGTCGAGGTCGAGGCTGAGATCGCGGTGCACCCTGCCACGCCATGTCAGGACCGTCGCTCCGTCCAGCGCCTGCTCTGCGCCGGGATCGGACCGGTTGTTGTCCGGGACTCGAGGGGTGGGCACGCGGGCGTCGGCGACGCCGGGGGCCGCAAGCCGCGGACGCCGCAGAAGGGCCTCGATACGGGCGCGGAGTTCGCGCGGGCGGAACGGCTTCACCAGGTACTCGTCCGCTCCCGAGGTGAGCCCGAGGACCACGTCGGACTCTTCGGAGAGCGCGGAGAGCATCATGATGAAGGTGTCGCTGACCCGCCGGATCCGCCGGGCGACCTCGAAGCCGTCGATGCCGGGGAGGTTGATGTCGAGGGTCGTGATCACCGGATGGTGCTGTTCGACGGCAGCGAGTCCCTCGACGCCGGAGCCCGTGAGGATCGTCTCGAAGCCGGCGGCGAGGAACACTTCGTCCAGAAGCGATCGCACGTCGGGATCGTCTTCGATGATCACGGCGACGAGTGCGGGCGTCGACGTGGAGGTCATGCGGTGCTCTCGCGCACGATCGTGACGATCCTCGGCGCGTCGGAATCGAGCTCCGAAGGATCGAGGTCGTCCGAGGACCCCACGGGCCGCTCCACCTCGATGTCCCACCAGGAGTCGGCCAGCTCCTCGGCCATGCCTCTGCCCCACTCGACCACCACGACGGAGCGCTCGAGGTCGAGGTCGAGGTCGAGGTCGTCGAGCTCCGCCGCCGAACCGAGGCGGTAGGCATCGACATGCACCAGTGGCGCTCCCCCGACCAGCGAGGGGTGCGTGCGGGCGATCACGAAAGTGGGGCTCTGCACGGGACCGCGCACCCCCAGACCCTCGGCAAGCCCGCGGGTGAAGGTGGTCTTGCCCGCTCCGAGCGGACCCGTCAGGACGAGCAGGTCGCCGGCTTCCAGCTGTTCGCCGATGCGCAGACCCAGCTGCTCCATCTCCTCGGCAGTCGCGATCTCCCGACGACCGAGGAACGCGGGGTCCACGCTCACGAGGCCCGCCGGGGCACGCGGGGACCGATGCGGGTGACGATCTCGTAGTTGATGGTGTCGGCGGCATCGGCCCAGTCCGCCGCTGACGGCACGCCGAGGGTGGGGTCGCCGAACAAGACGACCTCGTCGCCGATCGAGACCGGGGTGTCTCCGACGTCGACGACGAACTGATCCATCGCGATGCGTCCGACGTTCACGAACCGGCGTCCGCCAATGGAGACCGGGAGCTTCCCCGACGCGTTGCGCGGCACCCCGTCGGCGTATCCGAGAGGCACGAGGACCAGCGTCGTGTCGCGATCCGTTCGATGGTCGTAGCCGTAGGAGACGCCCGTCCCGGCCGGCACTCTGCGCACGGCGGCGATCGCCCCCCGCAGCGTCATCGCCGGACGCAGGCCGAGCTCGGCGGAGCTGCGATCGTCGAACGGCGACAGGCCGAAGAGCCCCACGCCGATGCGCACCGCGTCCAGGCGCATCTCCGGCAGATCGATGGCAGCGGCGGTCGCGGCGATGTGCCGGATCTCGGGGTGGACGCCGAAGGACGCTGCGGCGGCGACCCCCTCTTCGAACTTCGCGAGCGCTGCTCTGTCGTCTTCCGCCGAGGTGTTGGAGAGGTGACTGAACAGTCCGACGATGCGCAGGCGTCCGATGCGTTCGAGGCGCGCGGCCTCGGCGAGCACACGCCCCCAGTCCGCCGGGGCGATGCCGTTGCGCGACAGACCGGTCTCGAACTTCAGGTGCACCCCGACCGGGCGGTCGACCGCAGCAGCGGTCGCGGCCGCCTCGAGCTGATCGAACGACGAGATCCCGACTTCGATGTCCTGGGCCGCCGCCTGCTCGAACCGCTCTCCCGGAGCGTGCAGCCACGCCATGATCGGTGCATGCACACCCTGCCGGCGCAGCTCGAGCGCCTCGGGGATCTCGGCGACGCCGATGCGGGTGGCACCGGCCGAGAGCGCCGCGACCGCAGCCATCGCCGCGCCGTGCCCGTAGGCATCGGCCTTCACGACGGCGATCACCTCGACACCGGTCAGGCGTCGGAAGTGCCGCACATTGTCGGCGATCGCGTCGAGGTCGATGCTCGCTTCACGGAAGGGGGCGGTCACAGCGGTGCTCCTTCGGCGACGACGAACGCCGCGGCGAGACCGGCGTCGTGGGTGAGGGTGAGATGCAGCGTGAGGATGCCCCGTTCTTCGACGACCGCGGCCGTCGACCCGGAGAGTACGAAGTGCGGGCGCCCCGAGGGCTCGGAGGCGATCTCGATCTCGGTCCAGTGCACGCCGTCCGAACCGCCGAGCGCCTTGATCAGCGCCTCCTTGGCGGCGTAGCGCGCGGCGAGGGAGGGAAGACGGAGAGTGCGCTCGGAAGGAGCGAAGAGACGCTCACGCAGCCTCGGAGTCCGCTCCATCGTGCGCTCGAACCGCGGGATGTCCACGAGGTCGATGCCGGTGCCGATGATCACCCGTTCAGCCTACCGAGCGTGCGTTCCGTTGAAATCGCCCAAATGGCTCCGTTCCCGTGGAAACGAAGCCATTCAGGTGATTCGAGAAAAGCCTTACTCGACGGTGACGGACTTGGCGAGGTTGCGCGGCTGGTCGACGTCGAGGCCCTTGGCCGTGGCCAGTGCCATCGCGAAGATCTGCAGCGGCACGACGGCGAGCAGCGGCTCGAACATCGCCCCGGCGAGCGGGATGTGGATGACCTCGTCGGCGAACGGCAGCACCGCGGCGTCGCCCTCCTCGGCGATCACGATCACCCGGGCACCGCGCGCGCGGATCTCCTGGATGTTCGAGACGACCTTGGAGTGCACGAGTGCCGAGTGACGCGGGGAGGGGACCAGCACGAACACCGGCTGCCCCGGCTCGATGAGCGCGATCGGACCGTGCTTGAGCTCACCGGCGGCGAAGCCCTCGGCGTGGATGTAGGAGATCTCCTTGAGCTTGAGCGCACCCTCGAGCGCGATCGGGTAGCCGACGTGGCGCCCCAGGAACAGCACCGAACGCGTGTCCGCCATCCATCCGGCGAGCTGGGTGACGTGCTCCTGCTCGCTCTCGAGCACCTTGGCGATCTTCTCCGGAAGCGCCGCGAGCTCTGCGACGTCGACCGAGGCGTCGGCGATCGCGCCGCGCACCCGCCCCATGTGCAGGCCCAGCAGCAGGAGCGCGGTGATCTGCGCGGAGAACGCCTTGGTCGAGGCCACGGCGACCTCGGGTCCGGCGTGGGTGTAGACGACGGCATCCGACTCGCGCGGGATCGTGGCGCCCTGCGTGTTGCAGACCGACAGCGTGCGGGCGCCCCGCTCGCGGGCGTACTTGACCGCCATGAGCGTGTCCATGGTCTCGCCCGACTGGCTGATCGAGACGACGAGCGTGTCGGCGCCGATCACCGGGTCGCGGTAGCGGAACTCGTGCGCCAGCTCGACGTCGACGGCGACGCGTGCCCACTGCTCGATCGCGTACTTGCCGACCAGCGCCGCGTACGACGCGGTGCCGCAGGCGGTGATGATGACCCGGTTGATGCCCACGAAGAGCTCGTCCAGTCCGTCGAGCTCGGGGATGACGACCTGGCCGTCGTGGATGCGTCCGCGGATCGTGTTGGCGACGGCCTCGGGCTGCTCGGCGACCTCCTTGGCCATGAAGCTCGACCATCCGCCCTTCTCGGCGGCGGCGGCATCCCAGGACACGTCGAACGGCTCGGGCTCGACGGGCGTGCCGGCGAAGTCCATGACGGTGACGGACTCCGGCGTGATCGAGACGATCTGGTCCTGGCCGATCGCGAGCGCCTTGCGCGTGTGCTCGATGAACGCGGCGACGTCGGATCCGAGGAAGTTCTCCCCTTCGCCGAGGCCGATCACGAGCGGGGAGTTGCGACGGGCGCCGACCACGAGGCCGGGGTGGTCCTGATGCATCGCCAGCAGGGTGAACGCACCCTCGAGGCGGTTCACGATGCTGCGGAAGGCCAGCTGCAGGTCGCCGCCGTTGCCGGCGTACTCACGTCCGAGCAGGGCAGCGGCGACCTCGGTGTCGGTCTCGCTGCGGAACACCACGCCGTCGGCGAGGAGCTCGTCGCGCAGCGCGGAGAAGTTCTCGATGATGCCGTTGTGGATGACGGCGAGCTTGTCGTCGTCTGCCAGGTGCGGGTGCGCGTTGCCGTCGGTCGGTCCGCCGTGCGTCGCCCAGCGGGTGTGTCCGATCCCGGTCGACCCGTCGGGCAGAGGCGCGTCGGCGAGCGAGTCGCGCAGCACAGCGAGCTTGCCCGCCTTCTTGCGCATGCCGAGCGCGCCGTCTCCGTCGATGACGGCGACACCCGCGGAGTCGTATCCGCGGTACTCGAGGCGGGCGAGGCCTGCGAGAAGGATGTCCTGGCTGGGGCGCGGGCCCACGTATCCGACGATTCCACACATGGGATCAAGAGTAAGACGGTTTTTTTGCGAGTCGTCCGTACATTCTTCGGACGGCGATGGTCCGGCTGCGGCGTCAGAGTTTGCGCAGCAGCACCGTCTCGACATCGTGGTCGGCGCCCTTGCGCAGCACGAGCCGCGCACGGTGCCGCGTGGGCATCACGTTCTCGACGAGGTTGGGCATGTTGATCTCGTTCCAGTAGCCGAGGGCCGTGGTGATCGCCTCCTCGTCGGTGAGGTGCGCGAACACGTTGAAGTACGAGGACGGGTTGCTGAAAGCGGCCTGGCGAAGCGCGAGGAAGCGGTCGACGTACCACTTCTCGATGTGAGAGGTGTCGGCGTCGACGAAGATCGAGAAGTCGAACAGGTCGCTCACGGCGACATCGTTCGGAGCGGGCGGCGGCTGCAGCACGTTCAGTCCCTCGACGATCACGACGTCGGGCCGGCGCACGACGACGTTCGCATCCGGCACGATGTCGTAGCGCATGTGGGAGTAGAACGGGGCGCGCACCTCGGTGGCGCCGCTCTTGACCTCGGTGAGGAACTCGATCAGCGCCCGACGGTCGTACGACTCGGGGAACCCTTTGCGATCCATGATGCCGCGGCGCTCGAGCTCGGCGTTCGGGTACAGGAATCCGTCGGTGGTGACCAGCTCCACCCGAGGCGTTCCCGGCCAGCGGCTCATGAGCTCGCGCAGCAGACGGGCGATGGTGGACTTGCCCACAGCCACGGAACCGGCGACGCCCACGACGAACGGCGTCGTGGTGTCATCTTCCTGGAGGAACGACGAGGTGGCGGCGCCCAGTCGCTTCGTCGCGGTCGCGTACAGGCTGAGCAGACGGCTCAGCGGCAGGTACACCTCGCGCACCTCGGTGAGGGAGAGGCGGTCCCCGATGCCGCGGAGCTCGACAACCTCGGTCTCGGTGAGCGGCTGGTCGAGCCCGGCCGCCAGGCGCGCCCACTCCGCGCGTCCGATCTCCCGATAGGGCGACAGTGGCAGCGTGGGGTCGGCGGTGGTCACGGAGTACATCGTATCGGGGGGCGAGTAGTCTCTTTCCGTGCGCCTGGGAGTCCTCGACATCGGATCCAACACCGTCCACATGCTGGCGGCCGACGTCCGCCCCGGCGGACGGCCGCTCGCGACGACGAGCGACAGGACGGTGCTGCGCCTCATGCGCTACCTCACGCCCGACGGCTCCATCTCGGAAGAAGGCGTCGTCGCCCTCGTGTCCGCGGTCGCGCAGGCGCGGCGTGTGGCGGAGAGCGAGCGCGTCGACGCGCTGCTGGCCACGGCGACGAGCGCCGTCCGCGATGCGCGCAACGGGGCCGAGGTCATCGCCCGCATCGAAGCGGCTCTCGGCCAGCCCCTGCAGGTGCTCGATGGGGAGACCGAGGCCGAGCTGACATTCCTGGCGGTACGACGCTGGTTCGGCTGGTCGGCCGGACAGATCCTGCTCCTCGACATCGGCGGCGGTTCACTCGAGATCGCCGCAGGCGCGGAGGAGATGCCCGACGCCGCGGCATCCGTCCCCCTCGGCGCCGGGCGCATGACGGTGCAGTTCCTGCCGAACGATCCCCCGGGCGAGAGCGATGTGGAACGACTGCGGGCCCACGCGGCGACGACCCTGGCCGATGTCCTCCCGCGGTTCGTCGCGCTCCCCCGGCCTGATCACGTGGTGGGATCATCGAAGGCCATCCGCTCTCTGGCCCGACTGGTGGGCTACCCGGCACCGGGGTGGTCGGGAAGCGAGCGGATGCTGCTCCCGCGCGCATCGCTCGGATCGTGGATCCCACGCCTTGCACGCCTTCCCGCCTCCGCGCGTCAGGAGCTGCCCGGCATCACTCCGGATCGCACGTTCCAGATCGTCGCCGCCGCCGTGTCGCTGCACGCCGCGATGACCGCCTTGGACGTGGACGAGCTCGAGGTGTCGCCGTGGGCGCTGCGTGAAGGCGTGCTGCTGCGGTACATCGAGCAGCTGGGCTGGAACGAATCCCGACGCTGAGCGACCGGGCGCACGGAGGGACGGCCTCTGTTGCCGCCTCCGTCGCCGCGGGTATCCTCTGACCAAGCGAGCACCTCCCCCGGCCGGTCGAAACGGGGCGCGGGAGGCACGAGCCCGGCGAGCACCGGCCCAGTGTCGGGGACGCCCCATGGTCATCGGCGTCGGGGGAGGCCGCGTGAGTCCGGGAGATGTGAGGGAGATCGGCTCCGGAGAGCTGCTCTCACACGGCGTGCACGTCGTCGACGATCGCACGAGGATCACGGCGACGCAGCGAACGCCCGGCCCCGTAATCCTGCTGTCGATGCAGGGGGCAGCCAGTGAACTGTCCATCGACACCGTCACCGCACGCCCCGACCACGCCGTTTTCGCCTTCGTCGATGCCGCCAGACTCGTGACGAAAGAGCCGAACGGCCCGTGGATGCCCGTCGAGGGCGGACTCGTTGTCGCGCCGCCGGGGATCGCCCAGCACGTGCGGTGCGCAGGCTCCTGGAGCATCACCGCCGCGTATGTCCCCCGGGCCACGCTCGGAGCATTCGTCGCGGCCCTGCCCGCCTCCGCTCAGGTCCTCGAGGAGCGACGCCCCCTGGACCGCGCGATGCAGGCCTTCGTCGAACAGGTCCTGGCCGTCGAGGACACGGCAACCGCGACCGAACGGTACGCGATCGAGCGCCTGATCGTGGAGATGAGCGGGGCCATCCTGCTCGACCGCACCGACGGGGCATCCGGGCACCGTTCCCCCCACGCCGCTCTGCGCGACAAGGCGGTCGCCGTCATCGCGCAGCAGTGCAGCGACCCCGCGCTGAACCCCGCACGGGTCGCCCGGGAAGTGCGATCGTCGTTGCGCCAGCTGCAGCTGGTCTTCGCGGAGGCGGAGAACAGCGTGGCCGGCGAGATCAGGCACCAGCGGGCGCGTCTGGCCAAGTCGCTCCTGCTCGACAGCCGGTTCGACTCGCTGAGCATCGAGCAGATCTCGCAGCGCGCCGGCTTCCCGTCCCCCATCAGCCTGCGTCGCGCACTCGAGGAGGAGTACGGCGCCACTCCCCGCGCGCTCCGCGCGCACCGCGAGGCCGCGCAACGCCCCCAGAACGAGACGGCCGACCGCTGATCACAGCGGTCGGCCGTCACTGAATCTGCGCGGGCGTCAGAGCGACAGGCGCTCCTGCACCACCGCCGCGAGTCGTCCGGCATAGGCATGCACCGACTCTGCGTCGGCCGCCTCCACCATGACACGCACCAGCGGCTCGGTGCCGGACTTGCGCAGCAGCACGCGTCCGGAATCACCCAGCTCGATCTCGACGTCGCGCACGGCCTGCTGCACGACCTCGTCGTCTGCGACGCGGTCCTTGTCGACATCGCGCACGTTGATGAGAACCTGCGGATAGACGGTCATCACCGATGCGAGCTCGGCGATCGACTTCTTCTGCCGCGCCATCTCGGCCACCAGATGCAGGCCTGTGAGGATTCCGTCACCCGTGGTGGCGTACTCGCTCATGATGACGTGACCGGACTGCTCGCCGCCGAGCGCGTAGCCGCCCTCGTTCATGTCTTCGAGCACGTAGCGGTCTCCGACAGCGGTCTGTCGGACGGTGATCCCGTGCTCGCGCATCGCGACGTGCAGACCGAGGTTGCTCATCACCGTCGCGACGAGGGTGTCGTCGGTGAGGTGACCGCGCTCCTTCATGGACACCGCGAGGATGGCCATGATCTGGTCGCCGTCGATGTGGTTTCCCTCGGCATCCACCGCCAGGCAGCGGTCGGCGTCGCCGTCGTGGGCGATGCCGATGTCGGCGCCCAGACGCACGACGGCCTCGGCGAGGTTGTCGAGGTGGGTCGAGCCGACACCGTCGTTGATGTTCCAGCCGTCGGGGTCGGCCCCGATGACGGTCACCTCGGCGCCGGCGTCGCGGAACGTCTCCGGCGAGACGCCGGATGCCGCGCCATGGGCGCAGTCGAGCACCACATGGATGCCGTCCAGGCGGTTCGGGAGCGATCCGAGGAGATGCATGACGTAGCGGTCCTCGGCGTCGGAGAACCGATCGATGCGACCGACTCCGGCGCCCGTGGGGCGCAGCTTGTCGCCGGCCATGGCCTCTTCGATGCGCTGCTCGACCACGTCGGGAAGTTTGCGGCCTCCGCGGGCGAAGATCTTGATCCCGTTGTCGGGCGCAGCATTGTGCGACGCCGAGATCATCACGCCGAAGTCGGCGTCACGGTCGGCGACGAGGAATGCGAGCGCGGGCGTCGGAATGACTCCCGCCTCGAGCACGTCCACTCCGGAGGAGGCGAGACCTGCGGCGACGGCCGCGGCGATGAAGTGTCCGGAGACCCGGGGGTCTCGGGCGACCACTGCGGTGAGTCGCTTGCCTTCGGCCTTGCGAGCCTCCGCAGTACGGCCCTGGCCCAGGACGACAGCAGTCGCCTGGGCCAGGGTGAGCGCCAGGTCGGCGGTGAGGATGCCATTGGCGAGTCCTCGCACACCGTCCGTGCCAAAGATCGGCATCGGAGCAGTTGACCTTAACGCTTCGAGTACTGAGGCGCCTTACGGGCCTTCTTGAGTCCAGCCTTCTTGCGCTCCTTGACGCGAGCGTCGCGCGAGAGGAAGCCGGCCTTCTTCAGGGTCGGGCGGTTGTTCTCCTCGTCGATGCCGTTCAGCGAACGGGCGATGCCGAGGCGAAGCGCACCGGCCTGGCCCGAGGGGCCGCCGCCGGAGATGCGCGCGATGACGTCGTATGCACCGGCGAGGTTCAGCACGGTGAACGGGTCGTTGATCAGCTGCTGGTGCAGCTTGTTCGGGAAGTAGTCCTCGATCGTGCGGCCGTTGACCGTGATCGTTCCCGAGCCGGGGACGATGCGCACGCGGGCGATGGCCTGCTTGCGACGGCCGACAGCGGCACCCGGGACGCTGAGGACGGGGCGGGGAGCCGCCTCGACCACGTCGGTCTCGGGAGTCGACGTCGAGAAGTTCTGGGGGGTTTCGGTGGTGTCCTGGATGTCAGCCACGAGTATGTCCTTTAAGTCTTACGGCGCTTACTGGGCGACCTGGTCGAGGGTGTACGGCGTCGGCTGCTGCGCGGCGTGCGGGTGCTCGGCACCGACGTACACCTTGAGCTTGGACAGCTGCTGGCGGCCGATGCTGTTCTTGGGGAGCATGCCACGGATGGCCTTCTCGACAGCGCGGACCGGGTTCTTCTCGAGGAGCTCGGCGTAGGTGACCGACTTCAGGCCGCCCGGGTAACCGGAGTGGCGGTAGGCCATCTTCTTCTGGAGCTTCTGACCGGTGAGCGCGACCTTCTCCGCGTTCACGATGATGACGAAGTCACCCGAGTCGATGTGGTTGGCGAAGGTCGGCTTGTGCTTGCCACGCAGGAGCGTAGCGGCGTGCGAAGCCAGACGGCCGAGAACGACGTCGGTGGCGTCGATGACGACCCAATCGCGCTGGACTTCGCCAGCCTTGGGGGTGTAAGTGCGCGTCACGATAGTGCTGCTTTCTTGTGTCGAACGGAGAAGTTCGTGAATCCCACTCCGGGGTGGTTCTTCCCGACAGGGAGGAACACGCCAGTGGAGGGCTCACGTTCGGACGATGCCCCTTCTCCGCGAGCGGGGAAAGGCACCAAAGAGAAATCATACGCCACGCCGCGCCGTATGCCCAAACCACGGGCTCAGTCGGGCTTGACCGTCACGAGGATCGGCCGGTGATCGCTCGCCCCCTGCGGCAGCGTGGTGATGCGCTCGATCTCGAACCCGGTGGAGGTGGCGAAGTCGTAGTGCCCGCGGAAGACGCGGTAGCGCGTGTAGGTGTGGTCGTCGCTGAGCGAGAGCGCGTATCCGTGATCGCGCACGGCCTGGCCGAGGTTCTCCTTGAAGATCGGGTAGTTGTAGTCCCCCACCATCAGCTGGGGCAGACCTTCGCCGAGTGCCGCGAGCTCGGTGAGCGCGGCACGGATCTGGTGGCGTCGCAGGGAGTTCAACGCGGTCAGCGGGGCCGCATGGAACGAGGCGACGATGAAATCCTGGCGGTCGTCGATGTCGCTCAGTCGCGCGCCGAGCACGCGCTCGTGCGCCGGTTTCGCGATGCGGTCGTGCAGCGACTTCTTGAGGCCGAGCATGCGGATCGCCTGCAGGCGGAACGTGCTCGCACGATAGAAGAGCGCGAGTCCGAGGCGGTTGCCCTGGGTGGCGTCCGCGAGCACGAGATCGCCGATCTGCGCCGGCAGCTCAGGCACATCGCACTCCTGCAGGCAGAGGATGTCGGGATCGTGCTCGCCCACCAGCGCCGCGAGTTCGCCGGCGGCCCGGTGCTTCTGGAGGTTGTACGAGATGACCTTCATGACCGTTCCACGCTACTCGCCCCTGCTGTGCCCCGGCTCCGGATCGTCGTCGTATCCCCAGCGGATTCCGAGAATGCCCGCACCGAGAGCGCGCGAACGTCACGATGCCGGCGACGACGCCGGTCACCGGTCGGCGCCGTCATCTCAGCCGCTCGCTCGATCGCGACGGGCTCGGGTCTGAGTGGCGCGGGACGAGAGCAGCTCGTCTGCGGGGTAGCCGACCTCGGTGAGGATCAGGCCGCGAGCAGCGAGCACCTTGAACTCGCTGGTCCGGGTGAGCGCATCGCGCAGCACCACGAGGTCGTCGACGCCGAGGCGCCCCTCGCCCACGGCCACGCAGGCGCCCACGAGCGCGCGCACCATGCTGTGGCAGAACGCATCGGCCTTGACCTCGGCGACGAGCACGCCGTCGGCATCGCGCTCCCAGCGGTAGTCGAGCAGGGTGCGGATCGTCGTCGCCTCCTCACGCGGCTTGCAGTACGCCGCGAAATCGTGCAGTCCGATCAGGGTCCTCGCCGCGGCATCCATGGCGCGTTCGTCGAGGCGACCGCGGACGACGGTCGTGTCGTGGCGGCGCAGCGGATCGTAGCCCGCCTGACCATCGGCGAGACGGTAACGGTAGCGTCGCCAGACGGCGGAGAACCGGGCGTCGAACCCCTCAGGAGCGATCGACGTGCGGGTCACGGTGACATCGGAGTAGGCGCCGAGCACCCCCCGCATGCGCCCGGCGATGGTCTCGGCTGGCTCCAGCGGTGCGCGCCCCTGCCTCGCTTCGATGCGCGACCACTGCTTCTCGTCGAGGTCGACGTGCGCGACCTGCCCGCTCGCATGCACTCCGGCGTCGGTGCGGCCTGCCACCACGAACTGCACGTCGGAGCCGACGATGCGCGCGAGCGCGGCTTCCAGCGTCCCCTGGACCGTGCGGAGAGTCGGCTGCTTCGCCCACCCGCGGAAGTGGGTGCCGTCGTAGGCGATGTCGAGCCGAATGCGCACGCAGCAAGCCTAGGACAAGCGCCCCGGTAGCACCGGGCGACCCTCAGCGCTCGACCAGGATGCCGTCCTCATCGCTGTAGAGATGCACCCCGGGCCGGAAGACCACTCCAGCGATCACGAGCGTGACGTCGACCTCGCCCGCACCGAGCTTCGCGCTCTTGCGCGGATTCGTGCCCAGCGCCTTGACACCGAGGTCGAGTGCATCGATCGCGACGCGGTCGCGGATCGCCCCGTTGATCACGACGCCCGCCCATCCGTTCGCCACCGCCGACGCCGCGATCAGGTCACCCATGAGCGCCGTCTCGAGCGAGCCGGCACCGTCGACGACGAGCACGGCGCCCGCACCGGGTGTCGCCAGCACGGACTTCACGAGCGCGTTGTCCTCGAAGCAGCGGACCGTGCGGATCGGACCGTCGAATGCCGACCTGCGGCCGAACGAGCGCAGCTGCAGCGAAAGCGACTGGATCCCCTCTTCGAGCTCGTCGTAGAGATCCGCCGTCGCGACCGGCATCCTCAGATGCCTCCGTCGATGGAACGGATCGTCACGGCGGGCTCGTCCGGCACCATCACCTGGGTCTCCCGGTTCAGGCTCTCACCGCGGAAGAACCGCTTCGATCGCGGGAACAGGTACCAGAGGAACATCAGCACCAGACCGAAGGCCAGCGAGCCGACGCCGATCACGAACGTGCCGCCGATGCCGAACAGGACCGTGTAGCCGTAGTCGACGTCCCACATGTCGATCGCCGACTGGATGAACGCCCAGGCCAGCATGAGCCCGCCCAGCAGCGGGAACAGGCCCTTGAAGAAGAGCTCGCGGGCGGAGGAGGTCAGGGCCTTGCGGAAGTACCAGACGCAGGCGAACCCGGTGATGGCGTAGTAGAACGCGATCGCGAGTCCCAGCGAGAGGATCGAGTCCTGCAGGATGTTGTCGCTGATCAGCGTCATGCCGACGTAGTAGAGCGATGCGACCACGCCCATCACGATGGTCGAGAACGACGGGGTCTTGTAGGTCGGGTGCACTTCCTTGAACCGGGCGGGCAGAGCGCGGTACACACCCATCGCGAGCGTGCCGCGAGCGGTGGGGAGGATCGTGGTCTGGGTCGACGAGATCGCCGAGATGATCACCGAGACCACCAGCACCCAGCCGAACGGTCCCAGCAGCCCGTCCTTGATCGCCAGGAAGAAGTCGTCGGCGTTCGCCTCGTTGCCCAGGCCCGTGCCGTCTTCTCCGAGACCGGCGTACATCATGGCCGCGATGGTCACGGCGACGTAGGTGAACAGCAGGATCACGGTCGTCAGCAGCGCTGCGCGGCCCGGGATGCGCTTCGGGTCCTTCGTCTCCTCGTTCAGGGCGAGGCAGGTGTCCCACCCCCAGTAGATGAAGAGTGCGAGCAGGATGGCCTCGGTGAACCCCGACCAGTCGGTGAACGCGAACGGGTTCATCCACTCCCAGTCGAACGGGGTCGGATTGGGTGCGGTGCCGGCGAAGAACTGCCACAGCGCGGTGACGACGAAGATCGCGAGCGCGAGGTACTGGATGCCGAGCAGGATGTTCTGGATGCGCTCGCCGATCTCGACCCCGCGCCAGCTGACCCAGGTCATCGCCGCGATGAAGAGCACGGCCACCGCGACGACCCGCCAGTCGTTGTTCTCCAGGTCCTGCCCGATCAGGGACCAGAAGTAGACCGAGGCGATCTGGGCCAGGTTGGCGAGCACGACCATGCCGGCCACAGCCACACCCCAGCCGCCCATCCACCCGACCCACGGGCCGAAGGCCTTGGTCCCCCACGTGAAGGTCGTCCCGCAGTCGGGGACCGCATTGTTGAGCTCGCGATAGGCGAATGCGATCAGGAGCATCGGGACGAAGGCGATGATGAAGGCGATCGGCGCCTGGGCACCCACGGCGAGCACCACGAAGCCGAGCGTCGCGACGAGCGAGTAGACAGGCGCCGTCGAGGCGAGCCCGATGACGGTCGAGCCCCAGAGCCCCAGTGTTCCCGCAGCCAGACCTTTGCCGTCGGGTCGTTCCAGATGAATCGGCGTCGTTGCTGCCATGTCAGAACAGTAGAGCCACTGCGGTTATCGCGTCAACGGGTTTCTTCGACCATCTGAATCCGAAGCGCAGAATGGACCTTCACGACGGAATCCGTGGAATCAGGGCCTTTCGAGCATGCCGTCAGCATGGTCGGCGACCCACTCCATCAACGGCAGCATCCTCTCCATCAGGTCACGCCCGAGCGGGGTCAGGCTGTACTCCACGTGCGGCGGCACGGTCGGGAGGGATTCCCGGTGCACCAATCCATCGTCGGCGAGCGTACGCAGGGTGGAGGCGAGCATCTTCTCGCTGATGCCGTCGACTTCCCGTCGCAGCGCGCCCCAGCGGTGGGTGCCGTCGGAGAGGCAGGAGAGCACGAGAACGCCCCACTTGCTCATGATGTGATCGAGGATGACGCGCGTGCCGCAGTTCTGATCGAAGACGAACGGAGTGGATTCCTTTATCTGCGCGAAACTAACCGACATGTGGGTACCTTACTTCAAAGTGGGTACCCGCTGGTTGGAATGCGGGATACCCGCTCTCGGGTTGTCGAGGATGTCACTTACGAAAGGACCCTCATGACCATCCTCGTCACCGGTGCGACCGGCAACCTCGGCCGCCTCATCATCGCCGGCCTCCTCGAGCGCGGCGCCGACCCGCAGTCGATCGTCGCCGGAGCTCGCAACACGGAAAAGGCCGCCGATCTGGGCGTGCGTGTCGTGCACCTCGACTACTCCGACCCCACCTCGGTCGCGACCGCCGTCGAAGGCATCGACACCGTCGTGCTGGTCTCCGGCTCCGAGGTCGGTCAGCGCGTTGCCCAGCACCGAGCGGTCATCGATGCGGCGAAGGCCGCCGGCGTCTCCAAGCTCGTCTACACGAGTGTGCCGAAAGCCACCACGAGCGACCTGGTCCTGGCGCCGGAGCACAAGGCCACGGAAGAGCTCATCGCCGCTGCAGGCGTGCCCGCGGTGATCCTCCGCAACAACTGGTACACCGAGAACTACATCGCCGACCTCACCCGCTCTGCCGAGACGGGTGTGCTCGCCGCCGGCGCCGGGGACGGACGTGTCGCCTCGGCGAGCCGCAGGGACTTCGCCGACGCTGCGGCCGCAGTGGCGCTCGAAGACGGGCACATCGGCAAGGTGTACGAGCTGGCGGGCGACGTCGCCTGGACGTACTCCGACCTCGCTGCGACCTTCTCCGAACTGACCGGACGCGAGGTCTCGTATGTGCGTCTCGGCTTCGACGACCAGGTCGCGGCGCTGCGTGAGGCCGGCTTCGACGAGGGCACGGCCGGATTCGTCGCCGCGCTCGACGCCGGCATCAAGGACGGGGCACTCGCCGACACCGACGGCACGCTCTCGCGTCTGATCGGTCGCCCGACGACCCCGCTCATCGAAGGACTGCGCGCCGCCTCCGCCTGATCGCTTCCGCAAGACCGAGTGCCGCCGTCCCCCCGGACGGCGGCACTCGGTGGTCGTAGGCACGGGTTCAGGAACCCACGTGCGCCTGCCCGTACGCGCCGGCCTGCACGTGCGCGACCGTGAGCGTGATGCTCTCCCGCCGTATGCCGCGCGCCCCGAGCAATGCATCGATGGCCGCGTGCACAGCGCGGAGGATCTCTGCCGACTTCGCGCCGGAGTCCACACCGATCGTCGCCTCCACGGCCACCCCGTCGCCCGCGGCAACCACCGACACGATCGGCTCGTCGTCCTTGCGCACGCCGATCGCCTCGGCGCCTGCGCGCAGCAGGTTGGAGATCAGGGAACCCGATCGGTAGACGCTGCGAACGCCGGGTGTCGATCGCAGCGTCGCCTCGATCGCCGCGGCGAGCTCGTCGCGCTCCTCCGCCCTCATCGGCTCTCTCCCGCCCACGACGACACCTCCCGGACGTCCTTGATCGCGATGTCGATCGCGATCACGTTCAACTCGGTATGCGCGCGAAGGCCTCGATCGACCTCGGCCCGCAACTCGTCGGCGACCTTCGGAATCGACTGACCGTGCAGAGCGCTCGCGTCGATCTCGATCCGGATCGGCGCACCCGCCTGCGTCACGTCCCCGTCGAGTCGACAGCGCCCGACGAGGAGTCCCGGCACGGCGTTCTCCGCCGAGCGGATGAGGCCGCGCACCGCTCCCTCGGTGATCGCGAGATCCAGGTGCGGATCCGGCGACTCGAAGGGGATGCGGCGTCCGGCGCGCGCATCCATCGCGATGCCGCTGAGGATGCGATCGACCCAGTTCTCGTCGACCGGGGGTTCGGCTGCGGCCTCTGCGGCGATGAGCTCAGCACCGAGCCCCTGCAGCCGTTCCAGTGCGTCCAGCGCCAGCTGACAGCCGGGCGACTCGTCGATCGAGCGATCGGTGGGCTGTCGCCCCGCGTCGAGATAGTCGGTGAGCTCGTCGAGCGTGTGCCCGTCGAGATCGGTCGGTTCCAGGCCGAGCCGGCGGACTTCACGAGTCTCTCTCTCGTCGGTCATCGCCACTCCTCCATCCGTACGATCATGTATTTTCGGGCCCGCGCGAGCAGGCCGCGCGCGGTCGAGACGGGGATGTCGAGCTCCTCGGAGATCTCCTCGTAGGAGTAGCCGCCGATCTCCCGCAGCACCCAGCATTCGCGCTGCGCGTCCGGCAGCTCTCGAAGCGCTGCCCCCAGCGCGGCGACGCCCGCACGCGCCTCGACGACCGCGGTCGGTGAGGCATGCAGCGGAGCCGGACGCTCGATCGAATCGATGTCGACGGCCGGGCGGATCGCGCGGATGCGATCCACGGCCTTCCGGCTCACGATCCTCATCAGCCAGCTCTTGACCTTGGCCGGATCCTCGAGTTCGCCGAACCGCTGCCAGGCGGTGACGAAGGATTCCTGCACGATGTCGTCCACATCAGCGGATGCATTCAGCATCCGCTGCGTGTATGCGCGCATCATGGGCGTGTACCTGCGCACCAGCACCGCGAAGGCCTCGACGTCACCATCCATCGCGCGTCCGGCGACGATGCCGTCGTCCGCGTGTTCGAGCGCTGTGCGAAAGCGTTCGTCTTCCATCTACCCCACCCCTCGATCCGATCCCCTGAGGGATTCGGAACAGATGCCCCACTGGATCGGATCATCGTTCACCCACCTGTGAGTGATCGGGGAGAGGCCGTGCGGGCCTCTCCCCCGCATCGTCACTTCTTGAACGCATCCTTCACGTTCTCGGCGGCATCGCGGACGTTGCCCTTGGCCTGTTCCGCCTTGCCCTCGGCGACGAGCTTGTCGTCGTCGATGACCTTGCCGACGGTCTCCTTCGCCTTGCCGGCGATCTTCTCGGCTGCGGCCTTGATCTTGTCTTCAGCGCTCATGGCTTCTCCTTCTCCTTCTCCACCGACCCCGCGTCTCGGGGCCGAGTCCTCGACGAGGCGGCTTAAGCCGTCGGTGCCTCGTCCGTGTCTGCGGTGTCGCCTTCGTCGTCCGAGGGGACGTGCACGTCGTCGATGGTGACGTTGACCTCGACCACTCCCGCCCCGACCAGATCGACCATGTCCCGGTGGATTGCGGCGCGGACGTCGTCCGCGACCTTCTGGAGCGCGACGGGGTACTCGGCGACGATCGTCACGTCGACGGTGATCTGTGCTTCGCCGACCGCGACGCTGATCCCCTGCGAGAGGTCGGTCGTGTTGAGCGCGTCCCGAATCGCGCCCACCATGCGTGCGGCGCCCCCGCCGAGCGCATGGACTCCGCTGACGTCACGCGCAGCGATGCCGGCGATCTTCGCGACCACCGCATCCTCGATCGTGGTCGTCCCCACCGCAGCCCCCTGCGGCGGGGTGACGACCTGAATCTCGGGCTGAGTGCCACCTGTCGTGTTCGTCATCGTGAGCTCCTTCTTCCTCATGCCGCTCGCAGTGCGAAGCGCAGGTCGCGGTCGGCGACGCCACCACTAGGACGTATACCGAACGGCAGATGTCA
Organism: Microbacterium sp. UCD-TDU; assembly: GCF_000340625.1. Lineage (NCBI taxonomy): Bacteria > Bacillati > Actinomycetota > Actinomycetes > Micrococcales > Microbacteriaceae > Microbacterium > Microbacterium sp. UCD-TDU. Next base: position 180,215 of record NZ_AOSO01000005.1, on the reverse strand, counting down.
CAGATCCGTCGAAAGAAATCTCCGGACCGCCCGGACGGAGCACTCACGGTGCACTCAAAGGTTGAGAGTGCAATATTGCACTCCATGAGAGAACGTGCAGATTCCTTGCGAGAGCAGCGCAAGCGAGAGACGTCCCGCGCCCTCACCGACGCCGCGCGACGACTGACGACGGAGAAGGGGTTCGCCGGGTTCACGATCGAAGAGGTGTGCGCCGAGGTGGGAGTCTCCCGACGCACGTTCTTCAACTACTTCGAGAGCAAGGAGAGCGCGGTCTTCGGGTTCGCGACGATCGACTCGTCCCAGGAGGCGCTCGAGGAGGAGTTCGCCGCCCGACGCGGAGATCTGCTCGACGACTTCCTCCGGTTGACGCTCCGCCGCTTCGACCTGTTCGACCCGGTCGAGGACGCCCCGGCGATGTTCGCCGTGATCGAGCAGGAGCCGCGGCTGCTCAAGGCCGCCTTCGAGCATCTCGCGAAGAACGAGAGGCGCGATGTGGGGCTGATCCTCCGGAGAACGGCCGAAGCCGATCGCACCGCCGACGCCCCCGACGCCCAGCTGCGGGCCGAGGTGGTCGTGCACACCGTCGGCGCGCTCGTGCGCATGAGTATGGACGAGCTGCTGCATCGCCAGTCGACCGAGCCGTTCGCCGATCTCCTCACCCGACGCCTCGACGTCGCCCGCTCGCTCTACGCACCGTCACAGAAAGCGCACTGAATGTCCGCCACCGCCACGAAGGACGCCCCCTTCCTGCTCACGAAGCGCCGCATCTGGATCATCTTCAGCGCCCTCATCGCGGGCATGCTGCTCTCCAGCCTCGACCAGACCATCGTGTCCACCGCCATGCCGACGATCGTCGGGCAGCTCGGCGGTGTCGACCACCAGGTGTGGATCACCACCGCCTATCTCCTGGCCACCACGATCGTGATGCCCATCTACGGCAAGTTCGGCGACGTACTGGGTCGACGCACGCTGTTCCTCATCGCGATCGCTCTGTTCACCCTGGCCTCGATCGGCTGCGCATTCGCCACCGACTTCTGGATGTTCGTCGTCTTCCGCGCTCTGCAGGGCCTCGGCGGTGGCGGCCTGATGATCCTGTCCCAGGCGATCATCGCCGACATCGTCCCTGCCAACGAGCGCGGCAAGTACATGGGGCCGCTCGGTGCGGTCTTCGGGCTGTCCGCCGTCGCCGGCCCGCTCCTCGGCGGCTACTTCGTCGACCACCTGACCTGGCAGTGGGCGTTCTACATCAACATCCCCGTCGGGATCGCGGCATTCATCATCGCGCTGGTCGCACTCAAGCTGCCGAGCAAGAAGGCCGAGAAGCCGATCGACATCTTCGGCGTCATCTTCCTCTCGATCGCGACCACGTGCCTGATCTTCTTCACGGACTTCGGCGGAGACAAGGAATTCGGTTGGGACTCGCTCGCGACCTGGTCCTGGGGCGCCGGGCTGGTCGTCGCCGCGACCGCCTTCGTGATCACCGAATCGCGGGTTCAGGACCCGATCATCCCGCTGAGCCTGTTCCGCAACCCGATCTTCGTCAACGCCACCGCGATCGGGCTGGTGCTCGGAATCGGGATGTTCGCGGCGATCGGCTTCGTACCGACGTTCCTGCAGATGTCCTCCGGCACATCTGCAGCGGAATCCGGACTGCTGATGATCCCGATGATGGTGGGCCTCATGGGCACCTCGATCTTCTCCGGCATCGCGATCTCGAAGACCGGCAAGTACAGGCTCTATCCGATCCTCGGCACCATCATCACCGGCATCGCCATGGTCTCGATGACCACCCTGTCGGCGTCGACGCCGATCTGGCTGATCTGCGTGTTCCTGTTCGTGTTCGGCGCCGGGCTCGGCCTCATCATGCAGGTCGTCGTCCTCGTCGTGCAGAACGCGGTCCCCGCCGGCGAGATCGGCACGGCGACGAGCACGAACAACTACTTCCGCGAGGTGGGGGCGTCTCTGGGAACCGCGGTGTTCGGGACGATCTTCACCACACGTCTGACCGAGAACCTGCTCGGCGTCTTCGCCGACGCCGGCGCCTCCCCCGAAGCCGCCTCCGAGGCCGCATCGACCATCGATCCGTCGACCCTCAACTCGCTGCCGGACGAAGTACGGGAGGGCATCGTCACCGCCTACGCGGACGCTCTCGCGCCGGTCTTCTGGTACCTCGTGCCGTTCGTCGTGCTCGCGCTGCTGCTCTCGTTGTTCCTCAAGCAGATCCCGCTGTCGGATCAGGCAGGACTCGTCGCACGCGGCGAAGCCGTCAGTGGCGACGAGGCCGAGAGGTTGGAGGCCGCACAGCGCGGGGTCGGGCGCGCAGACGGCATCTCGGCGACCGCCGTGGCGGCCGATGCCGACCCGACGGACACCGACACCACACCGCGCACGAGCTGAGAAGGGCGGCCCCTGCCCCGACGTGGGCAGGGGCCGCCGTCTGTCAAGGGGCTCCCGTTCCGGGCGTGGATCCCGCATTCTTCACGGTGGGGACAGCGAGGAGAATGATGGAGCACGATCCTGATCGCAGGTTCACGCTGGTCGAGGTCAGCGCGACCGACTGGACCATCCACGATCTGCAGTACCCGGAGAACGACCACCGCCGCGTCGTCTGCACGATCTTCGAGGACGCCCCGACCGAGGTCGAGGTCCTGTGGCGCCGCGACCTGCCGCTCGCGTTGCGCTATTCCTCGGCCGCCGACGTTCTCGAGGCCGTGCGTAGGTTCCAGGACAGCTCCCGCGCCACACGTCCGATCCCGATCCCCCACCTGCCCCCGGCGCGTGGCCCGAGGGGGTTGCGCGGGTGAGCCGTGCGACACTCGCCGGATCCTCCGGATGGACGCTGACCGCCGTGGTGCGTCAAACTGACGGGTAGTCGGCCGCCCCCACCCGCCGACGGTCTGGAGCCTCCCCATGTCGACCCCCGCAGACACGTCCCCCTGGAAGAGGTTCTGGGAGAAGGGCGGCTGGTCGCGTGCGCTCGTCCTCGCGGCCGTGTACTTCGTGCTCTATGACCTGCTCTCGCTCGCGTTCACTCCCCTCGCTCTTCAGCTCGACGATCCGACCGGCGCCGCCGCGGTCGTCGTGTACTACGTCCTGCCGCTCGTCGTCGGCGGCCTGCTGCTCGTCGGCTTCATCGCGTCGGTCGGGTGGTGGCGCGATGTCCTCGGTCCGCAGCCGATCCGAGGACGCGGATGGATGTGGATCGCAATCGTGGTCGTGCTCCTGTTCAACATCCTGCGCTTCGCCACGATCGATTACGGCGATGTCGGGTTCGACGTCGTGGCCAGTTGGCTGCTGGCCGGACTCCTCATCGGATTCGCCGAAGAGGTGCTCACCCGGGGGCTGGTCGTGAACCTCGCCCGCAAGGCCGGATACCGAGAGATCGTCGTCGCGGTGCTCTCGGCTGCCGTGTTCGCCGGCCTGCACGCCGGGAACCTCCTGAACGGGCAGTCGGTGTTCGCGACCGCGTTCCAGCTCGTGTACACCTTCGCGTTCGGCATCCTGATGTACCTCGCGCTCCGGGTCACCGGGACGATCCTCGCGCCGATCCTGCTGCACGCCAGCACCGATCCGAGCATCTTCCTGCAGACCGCGCACCCTGCCGAAGGCGCTCTCACCGCGTTCGCCGGCTTCGGGAATATCGTCGTCATCGTCGCTGCGGCCGTGCTGATCTTCTTCATCCGCGGCCGGGTGGGCGACGCCGACCCCTCCTTCGTCGAGGACCGCGCCGCCTGACGGATGCCGAGCGGCCGCGGTCCCCACGATCCTCAGGCCGATCGATTCCCCTCGGGCCAGTCGGTGACGACGACCTTGCCGATGGTGCGGGAGGCCTCGACGATCTCGTGCGCCTGACGCATGGTCGCCGCATCCAGCGGCGTGAGGTGGGTCGTCACGGTCGTGCGCAGCGTGCCGTCGTCCACTAGCGCGGCGACGGCCTCCAGCAGATCGTGCTGGTAGTGGTCGGCGGGGTCGGTGACGGGCCTGGTGAACATGAGCTCCCAGTGCCAGGTCACGCTCTTCGCCTTGAGCGCGTCGATGCTGCCACCGGTCTCGTCGATGGAGACGACCTGCCCGCGAGGACGGATGACGTCGGCGATCGCCCGGACGTTGCCGGGGGTGAATGACGTGAACACGTAGTCGACGCCGGCGGGAGCGATCGCCGAGACCTCGGAGGCGAAGTCGCGGCCGACGACGTGGTCGGCCCCCATCTGCCGCACCCACTCCGCGGTCTCCGGCCGGGAGGCCACCGCGATGACCTCGAGACGCGTGAGGGCCTTCGCGAGCTGGATGATCAGCGAGCCGACGCCGCCTGCGGCCCCGATCACGAGGAGCACGCCCTCGCTCTCCCGGGTGAGCGCGAGCCGGTCGAAGAGACTCTCCCACGCAGTGATGACGGTGAGCGGCAGAGCGGCCGTCTCGGCGACCGAGAGAGTGCGTGGGGCATGCCCGACGATGTTCTCGTTCACGAGATGGAACCGGGCGTTGGTGCCGGGGCGGTCGATCTGACCCGCGTAGTACACACGGTCCCCCACCGCGAAGCGCGTGGCCTCATCGCCGACGGCCACCACGACTCCCGCCGCGTCGTACCCGAGGACCCGGGGCTCCCCCGTGGTTGGGGCTCCAGCACGCACCTTCACATCCACGGGGTTCACCGAGACACCCTGCACCTCGACGAGCACATCACGGCCCGCAGGCCTCGGTACGGGGAGGACGATATCGCTGAGCGCGTCGGGGGCCGACACGGGACGGCTGCCGCGGGCGCCGATCGCGGGCATCCGCTCAGGGAGGGACAGCGGGGTGGAAGAGGACTCCGGAAGGTTCGTGGTTGCCATGCGCGCCACGCTATCCGAAGCCCTCTAGTTACCCGCAAGCGCTCCTAGTATCCAAAAGATACTGATGGGTGGCGCGGATCTCAGCCTTCGGAACTCCGCTGCGTCGACAGCGCCCACACCTGCTCGATCGGAGTGAACCCGTCTTCCCCGTCAGGCCCGTGGAACCCGTCGACGAAACGGCCGATGTCGGCTTGCCACGCATCGTTCGCCGGCGAGGCGTTGACTACCCGCATGGCCGCGTCGAAGTCCTCGCACTCGACGATGTGGAAGAGGTTGCGACCGGAGCGCCAGATGGTCCAATCCTCGATCCCGGCGACCCCGAACAGGTCCCGCAGCCCATCGGGGACGCGGGCATGGTGGGTCCGGTAGTCGTCGATCGCACCTTCTGCGATCACCGAGTGCAGTGCGATGCGCATGCCGCTCCTTGTTCGTTCTCAATCGATTCCCCTGCCACGATAGGCCCCCCGCCGGTCTGCCGCGGGCGGGCGCGCGACACCACCGACACGCCCCGGCACCTGCGGGAGGTGTCGGAACACCGTCGTAGCCTCGAGGGCATGACTGTCGAGTACCTCGGGGTCGTCGTGTCGTCCATGTGGCTGACCGTCGCCATCCTCGCCGGCGGATTCGCCCGGACGCGCAACAGGTCCGCGTGGGCGTGGTTCCTTCTGACGCTCCTGTTCGGCCCGATCGCCGCTTTTCTGCTCGTCGTGTGGCCTCCCGTCGCGAGAGCGCCCAGGGCACAGCCCTCGCACTCGCCCGCGGAATAGGTCGCAGGTCGCCGGGAAAAACTCCGCCGGAAGCAGAAAAACCCCGGCGAACCGGGGTTTTCATCTGTAGCAGGAGCGGGGCTTGAACCCGCGACCTCACGATTATGAGTTAGATTCCGTGGGCTGACGAGTACTTGTTGGTCGCCGTTTGCCGCGTGATTCCGCGGGAGAGGTCACAGTTGGTCGCGGCTGAGTGAGGGTGGTTTCAGCAGAGCTACCGGCACAGAACCGGCACTCAGTACTCTTCAACCCAATCGGCAGGCACAAGCGCATCTCCGCGCCAGTTGTAGGCGATTGAGTCCTGGAACCACGGCTCTTCCGTTAGATCGACGTGATCGCTGACGATCACTTGGAAGTCTGGCGCGAGCTCCTGCACGAAGTCGTGCAGCAACCTAAACATGCGCGTGACCGATTCATGATCTTCGTCTGCCGGCACGCCGGTTTCCTCGATCTCGTCTCTAACAACCTTGGGCTTCGACTCGTAAAACACCTGTGTTGGCTGATCGAGCATCAGTATTCGAGGAACGGACGCGTTCTGTTCCACGAACGTTTTGTGGAGCGCCAGATGGGTAGCAAGATGATACCCGAGCCAGTTTGCCCCGGAGCCCAACGACGACAGCTGAACAGGGCCTTCTGGCGTGTCAGTCGCCACTGTTAGCTTTGCCAAATCTAGGCGCACACTCTCCTCGGAGTTCTCGAGGTTCAGTTCTTGGGCGAGCTTGGTCATCTTCCGCCCCAAGGAGATGAGCGCTGACATCAGCCGCTCACGGGCAGCGTCATCATCCAGTTCGCGTTCCAAAGCTTCGACTCGATACCGCGCGGTCGCGGCCGCCTCACGCAATTGGTCAATGCCGAGATCCCGACGCATCGCTAAACGACCAACGGTCGCATCGATACGCCCGCGTACAAATTGCTGCCTCTTGGCATCGACTACCGGTCCATCCAGCGTCGTCGCAGCTTCGGTTGCGGCCAAAGCCTCCTCGACAGCAGTCAGACGCTCACGAGCTTCTTGAATCTCTACACCGAGCTCAGACAGCGCCCGCTCTCGTCCGGGTTGCACCGACGCCATCGTTTCGAGCTCGTTGGAGAGGTCCTTGAGACGAGAGGTTAGCTGGCTGACTGTGGGATCAGCGTCCGCGAGTGTCTGATTGCAGACGGGACAAATGTCAGCAATCGTATCGTGCGGAGCAGGTATGAGCTCCACGCTTCGAAGACGTTGGAGTTGCTGAGCGATCGCTGCTTCGTAGCTGCCCTCAGTCGCGGTTGACTCCAAGAGCGCACTTCGGTCGTCAAGAAGGCGACCAATGTCCGCACGAAGTCGAAGTCGTTCTGACCTCAGCTTGCGGTGATGGTCCTGGGTTCGGAGGTCAATATTCGGCTCAGCGTCTACAGGTGCAGCAGTTAGCACACCTTGCAAGACCTCCACGGCAATCTCGGTGGTCGGCGCCCTGTCCACATCAACGAGTCCAGCCGCGAATGCTTCAGCTAGGAGTGATTGCATCTGGCTGTCATGCTCGGATGCCTCGGCTTCGGCCGCTTCGAGCGCAATCTCTGATCGTCGTAGCAGGCGTCTTGCTGCGCGAAGCTGCTGGTGCTTCTCTGCATGGTCACCCTTGACGGCCCCAAGGAAGAACGGCAATGAGTCCTTGATCGAATCCCGCATCCCAGACTCGTCCTGGCGGTGGAACAGGAGCGACTTGTTAGCAATCTCGTTCTGCGTCTGGAAGAGAAAGATCGCTGCCTGACCGAGGCCAACCTTGAACGGGGTCTTCGTCGACCCTTCAGGCGGACTGAGGCGTGCACCGTCGATGCCGAGTCTCGCGGAGATCTGATCGCGCATACTGTTCGAATCCGTGTTCGCCCATAGGTCCTCGAAGGCTGGCAAGCCAAGCTCAGGCCCGCCGAGCTGCAACATAGCTTGAGTAATCGAGCTGTTGCCGGGCTTAATCTTTGGGCGCGCGAGCATCGCCCGTGAGCCGTCGGCAAACTCCCACAGCGTCGAATACCATGCGACCGAACGGAACACCTTCGTCCGCGGAATCGGAGCGTCGTCGCGCCCGAGGCAGAAGTCAACAATGTCCAGAAGCGCGCTCTTTCCAGTTTTCGAGAACCCGGTCACGATGTTCAGGCTTCCGGGTTTGAAGTCGACGGGACGACGACGACCATCCGAGTGGTACAGAGCGAGACTGATCAGTTGCACAGCATCATGGTGTCACACCAAACAGCGCATACAGGGTTGCGGGAGATCCAGCCGCTGCAAACCAACGTCCAAGAAAGGCTGCTCGCTGGATGATGTAAGCAAGCTCTGCGTCGCGATCCTTGTCTAGCTTCCAGGCCGACCGACCACGCAATCGATCGCCCTCAACCACTTCGAGCGATCCAGCGCGGAGCGCGTAACGCAAGCCCTCTCTCGTGTAGGGACGCATGCTCACAACACGCTTGGGAAGTGAAGCCAGCAGCGCACTGTTCTCAGTGACCCACTTTGATGCGTACGAGTTGATACGGATCGGCAAAGCTTCTCGCGTGTCGCGATGCAACGCCATCGGCGCTGCAAGAAACACAAGCTCCCAGGGCATGCAATCGCCCGATTCGTTCTCGTACATCTCAGTCGCGGCTACGAGGATTGTTGCGACAAACGCAGGGTTGATCATGTTTGCGGTGACCCACGATCGGTTCTCCCAGTTCGCGAGTTCCATAGTCGAGGGGCCACTAGAGGCGTTGGCCATTAGTCGTTCCCTATCGTCAGGGCCTGGACGAGTTCTTCAAAATCTGGGTGCCAGCCCTTCCTGCACCCGTCCGCCAACTCGTGACGGATGCCCCGCGCATAGAACTCCTCCGTATAGCGCGGACGCACTTGCACCGCAGTCGAATCCCGCAGACGTCGATACAGCGCAGCGCCGGCCTTTTTCTTGTCGCCCTCGCTGGCCTCCTCAGGCAGATCCTGCATCATGTCGTCAAATGCGAGCTCCCATTCGTCCATTAACGCGTCCTTGAACTCATCAAATTCAGACATCTCTAGGAGATTTCGATCTACCCAGTGGGTCGTCTGCGTCACCGCGCGATGGAAATCAGCCACCGCACGCTTGAGCGCCACCGGTGTGGCATCAATCCAGTACAGCTGGGTCACAAACGCTCGTTCCCCGTACTGATCCATGACATCAGTACCGTCGACACGAGGAACCGTGGTGACAAGGTTGTCGGGGTGGAACCCGTCCCGTATGTCATCGAGCTTCGCCTTGAGCTCATCTGCGCGTATTGACCTGCGCGCCTTGCGCAACAGATCGATCGCGACTCCCATCCACCATGAGTCCAGCACAGCGAGAAAATCGGCGGTACGCCCCTGTGGAGCAGCAAACCAGAGGGCGTCTTCGAGGGCAGCGTCTAGCTGTTCGATCGGTAGATGGCCGTCGAGCACGTAGGTGCGCTGGACGATTCCTATCCGGTCAGCATCTGAGAGTCTGAGCCATTGTGCCCGCGCAGCGGACGTGTGGTGTTTCTCCTTGGAGCTTTTTGCGGCTTCATCTAGGAGCTCCACCGCTTTGGCGACATTTCGTCCGTCGCGTCGAAGGTACGACGCCGCCATACCCACGGGCGCAATGGCGGTGGTCACGATCGACAGATCCGGTCCGCTGACATCACGAAGTTGCGGGTCATCCATCCACACCTTCAGCGTCCGCCAAACGTCAGCACTCTTGTCCGTCAGTGAACCGTTGGAGTGCTTGTGGTGCTTTAGCTGAAGGAGCGCTTGGGGATCCCCTCCCGAGTCCTCCCACGCTACGTCGTCGAACTTCTCCAGCGTAAGCGCCATGTCTGGCCGTTCGCGTGCCCCGCGCAGCAACTCTAGTAGTGCCCAGCGAACTTGGTACAGGTAACCTATTGCGCTGCTTGAAGCATCATGCGAAACCATGGCTCCTCCAATCGGCGCTGGCCGGTGTGCGCTTGATTATGGTGGTTGCTTCGGACATTAGATCGCAATAGGCCGCGGCCATGGAAGCGCCTTGCCGAGGAGCGCCCGGACCGCAGCGAAGCGAGGACCGGACGCACCGCAGGCGGCGCGGTCGGCCGGAGGCCGGCCTTGAAAGAGCAAAGAAAGTTCTCACAGCTCCCGACTCCGTAGGTATCAACAAGTCGCGCATGCCGCCACGAGCAAGGTCAGACTTGCAGTCTACGGTTGAAGTGTGAGCTTCCGCCCTGCTGACCGCGTCTACGTCGATGAGTCGAAGGCGCGAGGCTACTACGTCGTTGCGACCGCCTCTGTGGTCGGAGATGTGCAAGCCTCTGATCGGGCGCTGCGAGATCTCCTCAAGCCCGGCCAGCGACGCATCCACTTCAAGAGTGAGAGTGACAGTCGACGCCGCCAGATCCTCTCGCGCATGTGCGGTCTCGACGTCCGCGTGTCCGTGTGGGTCGTCAAGCAGCGGTCAGACAAAGAGTCGCGGCCACTGACCCTCGGCGCACTCGCCGAAGCAGCCGTGAGCGCTGGAGTAGCGCAGCTGATCATCGAACGAGATGAGTCCCTCGAACGTGCCGATCGACGTCTGATCGCCGATGCGATCCGCCGTGCTGGATCATCGGAGATGCAGTATCGGCATGTCGCGCCGCACGAGCATCCGCTGCTCTGGGTGAGTGATGCCGTCGCCTGGTGCTACTCGAACGGCGGTGACTGGATCCGTCGCGTCGATGCGATCGTGGAGTCCCGGGTCACCCGGCTCTAGAAACACGTGAGCCTGGCTCGTCTACCGTCCGGAAGACTGCCAGGCTCCGAGGGCTACTGCCCGCCGTACTATAAGTGTACCTCGGCGGATCCATGACGGGCCAGTGCGATCTGTTCTCGACGCCTCAACCGGCACAAGCCCGGCACAGCCGCCACCGTGCCAGTACGTCGCCCGCACATGACAAAACCCCCGGAATCCCAGGGGTTTTGATCTGTAGCAGGAGCGGGGCTTGAACCCGCGACCTCACGATTATGAGTCGTGCGCTCTAACCAGCTGAGCTACCCTGCCGCGAGGCATCCGTCCGCGTGAGAAGAATGCTTGCGAGCCCCGAGTCAGGATTGAACTGACGACCCCTTCCTTACCATGGAAGTGCTCTGCCACTGAGCTATCGGGGCGTGCTGCCCCTCGCGGGGCAACCGTACGAGAATACCATCACTGTGGCGTCCTCATGAAATCGAGCCGGTCAGTACGACGTTCGACCGGCATTCTCCTTGAGCCACGGCATCGGGTCGATGGTCGATCCGTTGACGATGAGCTCGAAGTGCAGGTGCGCGCCGTAGGAACGGCCCGTGTTGCCGGTCTTGCCGACGACGGTGCCGACCTTCACCGTGTCGCCGGCCTTGACGTTGAGGGAGCCGTACTGCATGTGCGAGTAGTGGCTCGTGATGACCTGACCGTCGATGACGTGGTCGATGTAGACGGTGACACCGAAGGCGCCGCCCTGCTCGGTCGCGATGCGCACCGTGCCGTCGGCGATCGCCTGAATGGGGGCCCCGTCGCCGGGCACGAAGTCGATGCCTTCGTGGAGGCGGCCGCTGCGCATGCCGTACCCGTAGCTCATACCCACGCCGACGAGGAACGGCCACTGGATCGCGGCGTCCGGGTCGTTCGTGAAGATCTCACCCGAGTAGTTGATGCCCTGTTCTGCCGCGACCTCGGCGAGCGAGACCGTGCTGAAGTCATCGGCGCGAGTGAGCGATTCGCTCTCGACACCGGACGGGGCGACGAAAGCCTGGATCTCGTCGTCGGCGGCGTCCTTCGCGGCGGCCGCGGAGGAGGAGACCAACGACATCGATGCCGCCGAGGCTCCCTGAACGCCGGCAACGGCCTCCGCGGGGAGCGTCATGGACACCGCGAGGAGACCGGCGAGGCTCATCACGCCGACGGTCGCGCCGAACGTGACGGCCTTACGGATGCTGCGAGGACGACGAGGCGCCACGTGCGCGGAAGCGACAGGCTCGTCGCTCGCCCCCTGCTCCGGCTGCGACGGGTCGGCGGCGGCGGAAACCCTCGGAACCGAACCGGTGGTGCGGAAGGCGCGGGATGCGCGCTCGAAAGCATCGACCTCGTCGTCATTCCCGGAAACGGCATACGGGGCGTCTTCGGGAGAAGCTGAGGGTTCGATCGGCTCGGAAGGCTCTTCAGCTTCGACGTCGGCTTCGACGAGCTCGAAGGTCTCGTCGACGTTCTCGGCCGCGACGGGCACGGCGGGAACATCGGCGATGATCGGCTCGGGGCTCGCCGCCGTGAAGGGCTCGATCAGCGCTTCGGCCGCGACCTCGTCGGGCGCCTGGCGCTGACGGGCGGCGCGTCGGGAAAGAGGAGCGACGGCAGCGAGGGCGATAACGGTGGACTCCGCGGCAGAAATGGGTGCCGTCGGTCCCGCCGCGGGGGCCTCAGAGGCCGCAGTGCGGAGTCGGCTGGACCGGCGCGTGGGCGCAGAGGCAGCCTGGGAATTCTCGAAGGGCAAAGCGTTTCTCTCGGTCGTGCGTCAAGCTCGGGGGGCGCAAACTTTGACTTTCACCTTCGGGTGGCGAAAGTAACGATCCCGTAAACCCTACCCTGACCAGGCTGGGAATGCCATGAATCGTTCACGGTTTCTCGTCGAGGATCGCGAGCATTCGGGCGTGCACATCGGGTCCACCCGCGATCAGCATCGGACGCGGGGAGTCGACGTCGATTCGCGAAACGACGCCACCCGCCTCCTCGACCAGGAGGGCGCCGGCGGCGAAGTCCCAGGGGCGGAGTCCTCGTTCGAAGTACCCGTCGAGCCGTCCGGCCGCGACGAACGCGAGGTCGAGCGCCGCAGCGCCCATGCGACGGAGGTCACGGGCCATCGGCATGACTCGGGCCACGGTCGCGATGTCCCCCTCGTGGGTGGCGGGGTCATAGCCGAACCCCGTCGCGAGCAGAGCGCCTGCCGGGGTCGCGGCGGTCACCGCGAGCCGGCTCCCGTTCACCCACGCGCCGTGGCCGCGGGCAGCCGTGAACGTCTCCCCCAGTGCTGGCGCGTTGACGGCCCCGGCGAGCGCTTCCCACGTCGCCGGGTCGGGTTCACCCCGGACGGCGGCGATGCTCACGTTGTACGCCGGGATGCCGTAGGCATAGTTGACGGTGCCGTCGATCGGATCGACGACCCAGGTGATCCCACTGCTGCCGACCTCGGCGCCCGACTCCTCGCCGAGGAACCCATCGTCGGCTCGTGCTGCACGAAGACGTGCGCGGATCAGCGCCTCGACCTCTCGGTCGGCTTCGGTGACGATGTCGGCCAGGGACGATTTGGTGGCCGCCAGGCGCACGCCCTCCTGTCGCCGTGTGCGCGCGAGTCGTCCGGCTTCCTCAGCGATCTCGGTGGCGAGTTCGCGGAGTTCGAGTTCGAGTGTCACTGTGCAGGGTGCTGCGGGGCGGGCGGAGGCGGCGGGAAGGCCGGCGACGACTCCTGAGGAGATGCCGTCGGCTGCGCGGCGGTCGGCGCCGGCGGCACCGGGTGCTCTCCGGAAGCGACGGGTGCAGGTACGACAGGCTGCGCGAACTGCGGGGCAGCCGGGAGCGGCGGGGCAGGCTGCGGGGGCAGGGGCTGGGGCGCGACCGGGAAGGCCGAGGCGGGAACCTGACCGAGGGCCTGCTGCGGAGCGACGGTCGGATACCCGGTGTAGTAGGCGTTCCAATCCGGAGTCGCGTCGGGAAGAGCAGGGAGCGGCGTGATGCCGTCTGCATAGGTGGGCCACGCCGGCGCCGCCGCCACCGCACGATCGGCAGGCGTCTTCTTCTTCGGCGCGAAGAGCGCGTTCAGCAGCGGGATCAGCGTCGTGCCGACGGCCACGAGGATCGTGAGCGCGACCACGATGCGCCAGTACAGCTCGCCGTACTCGAAGGTGTTCGGGAAGGCGAGGAAGAACACGAGCATGCCGACCAGGCCGACGAGGAACGTGACGGTGACGATGTAGATGACGCGCGTGAACGTCGTGACATGTCTCTGCGCGGCCGGAGTGAACAGGCGCACATGCAGCAGGGCGAGCTGGAGGATTCCGATGACGAGGAGCAGCTGGAAGAACCGCTCCGCGCCGAAGTAGAAGCCGTCCTCCGGCAGCCAGATCTTCACAGCACCGACGAGGAGAGCGACGATCCAGCTCACCATGCTCGCCAGCTGCAGCCAGTCGGGGCGATTCGGCGCAAGCCCTGCTTCGAGGATCGCGATCCCCGCGAAAGCCGCCAGCAGGAGGATCGTGAGGAAGGCCCGACCGATCAGACCGTCCTGATCTCCGACGAGCACCCAGACCACGCACACGAGAGCCGCAGCGATCAGAGCACCGATGGCGATCCACAGAGAGCCCCTGATGAGCAGCGACATGTTCTTCTTCTCACCCTGCGTCTGATGCGTGGTGATGTCCGGATGGGACATGGCGATCCTCTCGTCGAGCAGCGATGCCTTCATCCTGCCACGCGTGTCGACGGTTACCATGGCTCCCGCTCCATCCGGGGGAACCTCGCTCCTCCCCCGCGCCTGGGCAGGAGAGGTCGTCAGCCCGCCTTTTTCGCCGACGCCGCGGCGAAGGCCGCGACCCTGGCCTGCGCGTCGGGCGTCTCCAGAGCCGCACCGATCGAACGCGCCTCTTCGCTCAGCTGCTCGACGAAGGAGCGCTCGGGCTGGGAGCGCACCAACCGCTTCGCCTGACCGTAGGCCTCGGCAGCCCCTGCCAGCCAGAACCGCGCGATCTCCTCACCGCGTGCTCGCACGCTCTCCGCCTCGGAGACGGCGTCCGCGCCCTCGACTGCTTCGGCGACGAGCCCCCATTCCACGGCCTCCGCCGATGAGAGCAGTCGGTCCTGCAGCACGAGCTGCAGGGCGCGGCGCTGGCCCACGGCGCGGGCGAGTTGAGCGGAGACGGACAGATCCGGGGTCAGACCGATGTTCGCGTAGAGGCTGCCGAGCTTCGACCGTGAGCCGACGACGGCGTAGTCGCTGCACAGCAGGATGCCGAGGCCTCCGCCTGCGGTCGTGCCGTGGGCCGCCGCCACGACGGGCACTGCAGACTCCGTGAGCGAGCGGATACCGGAGTTGATGACCTCGGCGAGCGCGGTGATCTCCCCACCGGACGCCCCCATCGTCGTCGCCATGTCGATCACGTCGCCACCGGCGCAGAACGCGGGGCCGGCGGCATCGATGAGAATCGCCTTCACGTCGGCCCTCGAGGTCGCCTCGGCCGTCGCATCCTTCCAGGCGTGCGCCAGGTCGGCGTTGAAGGCGTTGAGGCGAGCGGGGCGGTTCAGCGTCAGCCGGGCCATTCCCTCTTCGACGGCGAACAGGATGGCATCACTCATGGCTTCTCCTTCGAGCGCAGGACGTGTGGGACCAGCGTAACCGCGATCAGACCCGCTCCCAGACCTGCGAGACGAAGCTCTCCATCCGCCGACGGGTGCCGTCCAGGCGGAAGTCGACCTGCCCCGGAGTGCGCACCTCGTTGGGCGCGAGCGGGTGGGCGAGGCGCACATTCTCGTGGCAGGAGAGGTCGGCGCACATGTAGGTGCCGAACGAGTCACCGCGCCTGCCCGCTTCACCGGCCCGACGTGCGGAGAGGAGCGCGACCTGGTTGCCGGGCTGCATCGTGTGGCAGATGTTGCACATGCCCGACCGGGCGCGGCCGGGCTCCGTCGCGCGCAGCACGATGCCGACCACCTCGTCGTCGTGAGGGATCACCACGTAACCTCGACGGCTCGCACCCGGATCCTGCCAGGCGAAGAAGTCGAGGTAGTCCCAATCGACGAGCAGGAAGTCGTGCGGCATCTCCATGAGGCGCAGTTCGTCGGCATCCGCATTGACGAACGATGCGCGGACGTCGGCTTCGGTGAGCGGTCGCATCGCTCCAGTCTATGAATCGTTCGCGGTCCCGGGGCCACGTCACATTTGCCGCGTCGTGACCATCCAGAACACGGTCTCGAACGTCTGGGCGACGAACACGGATGCCCAGACGGATGCAGCGAGAAGAACGACGACCTGGATCGCGATCGTCACCAGCAGCGGCGCCAGAGTCCGCCCTCCGCGTCGACGGATCACGACATGTCGGCCGATCACGTAGACGAGAGAGGACAGGAAGGTCCACACCCAGGGGAAGGGCCGGTCGAACCCTCTCGCGGTGAGTTGTCGGGCATCGAGGGCGGCGAACCAGACGGAAAGCCCGTAGATCACCCAGCCCGACAGCGTCAGGACCAGGTACCACGGCGTGAGGATGGCGTTGAGCTCCGCGGCGATGAGTCTCTCCACGTCGAGTGACGATGAGTCGTCCAGCGGCACGGCCGCAAGCATGTCGAACATTCCCTGCTGCATCTGCACGAGGTAGCCGATGGTGGCGATCGCGCTCAGCACGGGGAGGAGCACGATCAGCCACACCCACACCGTGGTCGTGCTCGTCCCCTCCGGGACCGAGGGGAACTCGGTCGATGGCGCTGCGACCGGAGAGTCCTCACCCCACCGGGAACCGTCCCACCACCGGGTCGCACCCTTGTCGTCGACATGCCAACCCGCGGGCGTGGTCACGAACGATCTCGGAGGTCGGGGCGAGCACAGGTCGTCGGTGGCATATGACCACCCTATTCACGGTGAAGGCTACCGAGACGAGAGAAGGCCCCCGCTGCGATCGCGTGGGCCTTCGAGCTCCGCAGTGTTCCGCGGAGGTGTTGGTGGCGAGTGAGGGATTCGAACCCCCGAATGCTGAGCAGTCTGATTTACAGTCAGATCCCTTTGGCCGCTTGGGTAACTCGCCAGAGCGCACCCGTCCGACTTGGACAGCCAACCGGGGGCACGAGAGACAAGCATACCTGCCGGAGGCGGGTGCAAGAAATCGAACGGTCAGCTGCCGTTCGCGCCGCGCCTGGAGTCCTCCAACGACTCGGGCGTCCGCAGCAGACCACCCTCGGCGCGACAGGTCGCGGCGGCGACGTCCATCGCGCGCAGCAGCAGTGCACGCCACTCCCCCAGGTCGGACGGAGACGCGGTGACCAGGCCCTCGGAAACCGCCGCGAGAGTCGCGTCCCCTGCGCCGACGGTATCGATCACGACACCGGGAAGCTGCGCGATGGGCGCAGAGACGATACCGGCATCCGCATCAATTGTGGCGCCATCGGCACCCGCGGTCGCAAGGACGGCAGCAGCGCCGAGGGCCCGCAGACGGACGCGCAGGGCGTCGAGGTCGCCGTCGTAGAGGATCGCCGCGTCATCCGCGCCGACTTTGACGATGGCGGCCGAAGCCGCGAGCCGCTCGAATCCGCGGACGAACTCCTCACGGTCGCTGAGCATTCCGGTGCGCGGGTTGGGGTCGACGGCAACGCGCGCGTCCGCCAGGGCATCGGTCAGGGCGTCGACCTCGACCGGCACATCGAAGGGGAAGCAGCTGATCGCGACGAGCCCGGCGTCGGCGATCGCCTGTCGAGCCTCGTCGGAGTACCGGATGCTGCGCTTCTGTGCGGCGTCGTTGAAGACGTACTGCGGCTCACCGTTCGCCGCGCGTTGCACGATCGCCCGCGAGGACCCGAGCGGGGCCTCACTCCCGATCAGCCTCACGCCGTGATCGGAAAGGTATTCGCGGATGTGCGCGCCGGCCTCGTCGTCTCCCACCATCGCGATCAGCGTCGTCACGACTCCCAGGCGCCGCAGTCCGACGGCGACGTTGAGTGCGGCACCGCCGACGAGCTCGCGCACCCCCGAATCGTCGCGGATCTCATCGATCAAGGCATCGCCGATCACGACCACGGAACCGGCGGAAGAAGTCTGGTTGCTCACCCGCCGACACTATCGCGGCACGGGGAGCCGACGGCAACACCGCGATCCTCTGTCATCCCGACACCGATGCGCAGTACGGTGTGGCCATGAAGCCCCGACTCACCGGCGCTGCCGCGGCACTCCTCCTCCTCGTCGCACTGACCGCCTGCACCCCGCAGACGGGCGGCGCGAGCGCTTCGCCGAGCCCGACAGGGAGCGAGACGGCCGACCCCGAGCAGACAGGCTCCCCATCGCCCAGCCCCACGCCGACCAGCGCCCCCGTCGCGCTCCCGACCGACTGCCGTGCGATCCTGTCGGACGCCGTCCTGGCCGAGCTCGGTGAGACACCGCTCAACGACGCCGCCTTCGGCCCTTCCGGCGTGGGCTCCGACGGCACTCTGACGTGCATCTGGGCCGACCCGGGCGCCGACACGACCGGTCTCACGACCACGATCTCCCGGATGAATCGCGGACCCGCGCTCGACATGTTGAACGCTCTCGCGAACGATGAGGGCTTCTCCTGCTTCACCCCGGACGGCGGCACGCGCTGTGAGAAGACGTGGCCCAATGCGCAGTACCCGGTGACCGACGGCCGCACCCTCTTCTGGCGGGAGGATGTGCTCATCGACACGCGCTACTCGAACCTGGCGCCGAGCGGGTACACCTCGAGCATCGTGGAGCACCTCTTCGACTGACCGCGTCCACCGCGCGGCTGCCAGGCGCCACGCGACTGCGCCAGGGCACGAAGAAGGCCCCAGGCGAATCGCCTGGGGCCTTCTCCGTCACTCAGTACTCAGTTGTAAGTACCGGGGGTGATGTCGTCCGTCGAGAACGCGTCGAAGTCGACGTAGCCGAAGTCACCGTCAGCGTACGCGCCGTCGGATGCGAAGATCCGGTTCGGGTAGCGCTCGCTCTTGGCTTCCTCGGTGGCCTCGACCGTGACGTCGCGGTACTTCGAGAGACCGGTTCCGGCGGGGATGAGCTTACCGATGATGACGTTCTCCTTGAGACCGACCAGCGGGTCGCGCTTGCCCTGCATCGCAGCCTCGGTGAGCACGCGGGTCGTCTCCTGGAAGGAGGCGGCCGACAGCCACGACTCGGTCGCGAGCGACGCCTTCGTGATACCCATCAGCTCCGGACGGCCCGACGCGGGGCGCTTGCCCTCTGCCACAGCCTCGCGGTTGATCGCCTGGTAGCGCTTGAGGTCGACCATCTCACCCGGCAGCAGGGTCGTGTCGGCGTGATCGACGACGGTGACCTTGCGGAGCATCTGGCGGACGATGACCTCGATGTGCTTGTCGTGGATCGGCACACCCTGCGAGCGGTACACGCCCTGGACGCCGCCGACGAGGTAACGCTGCACCTCGCGAGCACCCATGACGCGCATGATCTCCTTGGGGTCGAGCGTGCCCACCAGGATCGGCTGACCGACCGTGACGTGCTGCCCGTCCTCGACGAGAAGCGTCGCACGCTTCAGCACCGGGTAGATGACCGGCTCATCACCGCTGTCGGGCGTGAGGATGACCTTCTTGCCCTTGTCGGTCTCGTCGATCGTGATGCGGCCATCGGCCTCGGCGATCGGCGACGCACCCTTGGGGGTACGCGCCTCGAAGAGCTCCTGCACACGGGGAAGACCCTGCGTGATGTCATCCGCCGATGCCGAACCACCCGTGTGGAAGGTACGCATCGTCAGCTGGGTACCGGGCTCACCGATCGACTGTGCCGCGATGATGCCGACGGCCTCTCCGATGTCGACCGTCTTACCGGTCGCGAGCGAACGGCCGTAGCACTGCGCGCAGACACCGACAGCAGAGTCGCAGGTCAGGACCGAGCGCACCTTGATGCTCTCGACACCGAGTCCGACGAGCTTGTCGATCAGCACGTCGCCCACGTCGTCACCGGCCGAGGCGAGAACCTCGCCCGACTCGTTCACGACGTCGGAGGCCAGCGTACGAGCGAACACCGAGTTCTCGACGTTCGCGTCGCGCACGAGCTCACCCTGCGAGTTCGGAGCGGCGATCGGGAGCTCGAGGCCCTTCGACGTGCCACAGTCCTCTTCGCGGATGATGACGTCCTGCGAGACGTCCACCAGACGACGGGTCAGGTAACCCGAGTCGGCGGTACGCAGAGCGGTGTCGGCCAGACCCTTACGGGTACCGTGCGTCGCGATGAAGTACTCCGCAACCGACAGACCCTCGCGGTACGAGGAGATGATCGGACGCGGGATGATCTCACCCTTGGGGTTGTTCACCAGACCACGCATACCGGCGATGTTCCGGATCTGCAGCCAGTTACCACGAGCACCCGACGACACCATGCGGTTGATGGTGTTGTCCTCGGGGAAGTTCGCCTTCATGGCGGCCTGAACCTCGTCGGTCGCCTCGGTCCAGATCTTGATGAGCTCCTGGCGACGCTCGGAGTCGGTCGTCAGACCCTTCTCGTACTGCGACTGGACCTTCGCGGCCTGCTTCTCGTAGCCGGCGACGATCTCCGCCTTGTTCGGCGGGGTGAGGATGTCGCTCAGGGCGACGGTCACACCGGAGCGCGTGGCCCAGTAGAAACCGGCGTCCTTGATGCGGTCCAGCGACGCAGCCGTCTCGACCTTGGGGTACTCCTCGGCCAGCTTGTTGACGATCTGCGACAGCTTGTTCTTGTCAGCCTGCTCGCGGACGAACGGGTAGCCCTTGGGCAGCGTGTCGTTGAAGATCGCCTGACCCAGCGAGGCGTCGACGAGACCGTGACGCTCGTAGCCCTCGGGAGCTTCGCCCTCGAGGAAGGTCAGACCGGGGATGCGGATGCGGATCTTCGCCTGCAGGTCGAGGGAACCCTCGTCCTTGGCCAGGATCGCCTCGCCCACAGAACCGAACGCACGTCCCTCACCGGCTGCCCCCTCCTTGACCGTGGTCAGGTGGTGGAGGCCGATGATCATGTCCTGCGAAGGCAGGGTGACCGGACGACCGTCAGACGGCTTCAGGATGTTGTTCGACGCGAGCATCAGCACGCGGGCCTCGGCCTGAGCCTCGACCGACAGCGGCAGGTGGACAGCCATCTGGTCACCGTCGAAGTCGGCGTTGAACGCCGCGCAGACGAGCGGGTGCAGCTGGATGGCCTTGCCCTCGACGAGCTGAGGCTCGAACGCCTGGATGCCCAGACGGTGCAGCGTGGGTGCACGGTTGAGCAGCACCGGACGCTCGCGGATGATCTCCTCGAGCACGTCCCAGACCTCGGGACGGGTGCGCTCGACGGCGCGCTTGGCCGCCTTGATGTTCTGCGAGTGACCGAGGTCGATCAGGCGCTTGATGACGAACGGCTTGAAGAGCTCCAGAGCCATCTGCTTGGGCAGACCGCACTGGTGCAGCTTCAGCTGCGGGCCGACGATGATGACCGAACGGCCGGAGTAGTCGACACGCTTTCCGAGCAGGTTCTGGCGGAAACGACCCTGCTTACCCTTCAGCATGTCGCTGAGGGACTTCAGGGCACGGTTGCCGGTACCGGTGACGGGGCGACCACGGCGACCGTTGTCGAACAGCGCGTCGACGGCCTCCTGCAGCATGCGCTTCTCGTTGTTGACGATGATCTCGGGGGCACCGAGGTCGATCAGACGACGAAGACGGTTGTTGCGGTTGATCACGCGGCGGTACAGGTCGTTCAGGTCACTGGTCGCGAAGCGGCCACCGTCGAGCTGGACCATCGGGCGCAGCTCCGGCGGGATCACCGGGACGACGTCGAGGACCATCGCGGCCGGGCTCATGCCGGTCTCGAGGAACGAGCTGACGACCTTGAGGCGCTTGATCGCACGGATCTTGCGCTGACCCTTGCCCTCGGAGATCTGCAGACGCAGGTTCTCCGCCTCGGCGACGAGGTCGAAGGCCGCAAGGCGGCGCTGGATCGACTCGGCACCCATGTAGGCCTCGAAGTACTGTCCGAACCGGTCCTGCAGCTCGTGGAAGACGTCGTCCTCCGGGCGCAGGGCACCGACCTCGAGGGTGCGGAAGTCCTCCCACACGCGCTCCAGCTTCAGGATCGCCTCGTCGGCACCCTTGCGGATGAGCGACATCTCCTTCTCGGCGGCGTCCTTGACCTTCTTCTTGGCGTCGGCCTTGGCACCCTCGGCCTCGAGAGCGGCGAGCTCCTCCTCCAGCTTGGCCAGGCGCTCCGCGATCTTGGCATCGCGGCGGTCGCCGAGCGTCTTCAGCTCGAGACGGATGTTGTTCTCCTGCGTGCCCAGGTCACGGTGACGAGCTTCCTCGTCGACCGAGATGACCATGTAGGCGGCGAAGTAGATGACCTTCTCGAGGTCCTTCGGCGCCATGTCGAGCAGGTAGCCCAGACGCGAGGGCACGCCCTTGAAGTACCAGATGTGGGTGACGGGAGCGGCGAGCTCGATGTGACCCATGCGCTCGCGACGGACGGAGCTCTTGGTGACCTCCACGCCGCAGCGCTCGCAGACGATGCCCTTGAAGCGGACACGCTTGTACTTGCCGCAGGCGCACTCCCAGTCGCGGGACGGGCCGAAGATCTGCTCTCCGAAGAGACCATCCTTCTCCGGCTTCAGGGTGCGGTAGTTGATGGTTTCGGGCTTCTTGACCTCGCCGTAGGACCACGCGCGGATGTGGTCTGCGGTCGCCAGGCCGATGCGAAGCTCATCGAAAGTTGTGGACTCGAGCACTAGTTCTCCTGTGTCGGAAATTCGTTTTGAGAAGTCTGCGGGGGTGTGCCCGGGAGTTGGATCCCGGGCACACCTGCGGATTAGATCTCGTCGATCGAGGCGGCCTCGAAGCGGCTGGAGATGTTGATACCGAGCTCTTCTGCGGCGCGGAACGCCTCATCGTCGGTGTCGCGGAGGTTCACCAGCGTGCCGTCGGCCGAGAGGACCTCGACGTTCAGGCAGAGCGACTGCATCTCCTTCATGAGCACCTTGAAGGACTCGGGGATGCCGGGCTCCTGGATGTTCTCGCCCTTGACGATCGCCTCGTACACCTTGACGCGGCCGAGGATGTCGTCGGACTTGATCGTGAGGAGCTCCTGGAGCGCGTATGCGGCGCCGTAGGCCTCGAGGGCCCACACCTCCATCTCACCGAAGCGCTGTCCACCGAACTGCGCCTTACCACCGAGCGGCTGCTGGGTGATCATCGAGTACGGACCCGTGGAACGTGCGTGGATCTTGTCGTCGACCAGGTGGTGCAGCTTCAGGATGTACATGTAGCCGACCGAGATCGGGGCAGGGAACGGCTCGCCGGAGCGGCCGTCGAACATCTGGGCCTTTCCGGTGGAGTCGATCAGACGCACACCGTCGCGGGTCGGGATGGTCGCGTCGAGGAGACCTGCGATCTCCTCCTCGCTCGCACCGTCGAACACCGGGGTGGCGACCTTCGTGCCGGGAGCGGCCTCGAAGGCCTGCTCCGGCAGACGGGATGCCCACTCCGGGGTGCCCTCGACCTTCCAGCCCTGCTTCGCGATCCACCCGAGGTGGGTCTCGAGGACCTGACCGAAGTTCATTCGACCGGGGATACCGAGCGGGTTGAGCACGATGTCGACCGGGGTGCCGTCCGCCATGAACGGCATGTCCTCGATCGGGAGGATCTTCGCGATGACACCCTTGTTGCCGTGACGGCCGGCGAGCTTGTCACCCTCGGTGATCTTGCGCTTCTGGGCGATGTAGACCACGACGCGGCGGTTGACGCCCGAGCCGAGCTCGTCGTCGCCGTCCTCGGCGTTGAACTCCTTGACCGCGATGATCGTGCCCTGCTCGCCGTGAGGCACCTTCAGGGACGTGTCGCGGACCTCGCGGCTCTTCTCATTGAAGATCGCGCGGAGCAGACGCTCCTCGGCCGACAGCTCGGTCTCACCCTTCGGCGTGACCTTGCCGACGAGGATGTCGCCGGGGCGGACCTCGGCACCGATGCGGATGATGCCGCGCTCGTCGAGGTCCTTCAGCAGCTCCGGGCTGACGTTGGGGAGGTCACGGGTGATCTCCTCCTTGCCGAGCTTGGTGTCGCGTGCATCGACCTCGTACTCCTCGATGTGGATCGAGGAGAGGGTGTCGTCCTTCACCAGGTCCTGGCTCAGGATGATCGCGTCCTCGAAGTTGTAGCCCTCCCACGTCATGAAGGCGACGAGGAGGTTCTTTCCGAGGGCCAGTTCACCGTTCTCGGTGGCGGGGCCATCGGCGATGACCTCTCCGACCTCGACGCGCTCACCGGCGTTGACGACGACCTTCTGGTTGTACGACGTGCCCTGGTTCGAGCGGTCGAACTTGCGGAGGTGGTACTCCTGCGTTCCGCCCTCGTCGAGCATGACGACGACGCGGTCTGCGGAGACCTCGGAGACGACACCGGCCTTCTCGGCGGTGATGACGTCACCGGCGTCGATGGCCGTGTAGCCCTCCATACCGGTTCCGACGAGCGGCGAGTCGCTGCGCAGCAGCGGCACAGCCTGACGCTGCATGTTGGCACCCATGAGGGCGCGCTGTGCGTCGTCGTGCTCGAGGAAGGGCACGAGCGAGGTCGCGACCGACACCATCTGGCGCGGCGAGACGTCGATGTAGCCGATGTCTTCCGGGAGGAACATGTCGACCTCACCGCTACCGCCCTTGGGCCGGGCCAGGACGTGGCTCTCGATGAAGCGACCCTTGGCATCGAGCGGGGCGTTGGCCTGCGCGATGTTGAAGTCGACCTCTTCGGAAGCGGTCAGGTAGTCGATCTGGTCGGTGACGACGCCACCCTCGACCTTGCGGTACGGGGTCTCGATGAAACCGAACGAGTTGATGCGCGCGAAGGTCGCGAGAGCACCGATCAGACCGATGTTCGGGCCTTCAGGAGTCTCGATCGGGCACATGCGGCCGTAGTGCGAGGGGTGGACGTCACGGACCTCGACGCCGGCGCGGTCACGCGAGAGACCACCGGGGCCGAGCGCGGACAGACGACGCTTGTTCGTCAGACCCGCGAGCGGGTTGTTCTGGTCCATGAACTGCGAGAGCTGCGACGTTCCGAAGAACTCCTTGATCGCGGCGACGACGGGGCGCACGTTGATCAGGGTCTGCGGGGTGATCGCCTCGATGTCCTGCGTGGTCATGCGCTCGCGGACGACGCGCTCCATGCGGGACAGACCGGTGCGGACCTGGTTCTGGATCAGCTCGCCGACCGCGCGGATGCGACGGTTGCCGAAGTTGTCGATGTCGTCGGTCGCGAGACGGATCTCGGCCTTCTTGCCGCCGCGGATACCCGTGAAGGTCTCCTCGGTACCGGCGTGCAGACGCACGAGGTACTTGATCGTGGCCACGATGTCCTCGACGGTCAGCACCGAAGAGGTCAGCGGCTGGTCCAGGCCCAGCTTGTGGTTGATCTTGTAGCGACCGACCTTGGCCAGGTCGTAGCGCTTCGGGTTGAAGTAGAAGTTGTCCAGCAGCGCGCGCGCGGCCTCGGCGGCGACCTGCTCGCCCGGACGGAGCTTGCGGTAGATGTCGCGGAGCGCATCTTCCTTGGTGACGATCGTGTCCTTCGCGAGCGTCTCCTCGATCGAGGTGTAGCCGGCGAACTCGGCGAGGATCTCCTCGCTGGTCATGCCCAGCGCCTTGAGGAAGACCGTGACCGACTGCTTGCGCTTGCGGTCGACGCGCACGCCCACCTGGTCGCGCTTGTCGATCTCGAACTCGAGCCATGCTCCACGGCTCGGGATGACGCGAGCCGACACGATGTCCTTGTCACTCGTCTTGTCGGGGGTCTTGTCGAAGTAGACACCCGGCGAGCGCACGAGCTGCGACACGACGACGCGCTCAGAGCCGTTGATGATGAACGTGCCCTTGTCGGTCTGCAGCGGGAAGTCGCCCATGAAGACCGTCTGGGTCTTGATCTCACCCGTGAGGTGGTTCATGAACTCGGCTTCGACGTACAGCGGAGCGGCGTAGGTCTTGCCACGCTCCTTGCACTCCTCGATCGAGTACTTCTCCGGCTCGAGGTAGGGGTTCGTGAACGACAGCTGCATCGTCTCGCCGAGGTCCTCGATAGGAGAGATCTCCTCGAAGATCTCGCCCAGACCGCTGTTCTCGTTGACGTCGGTGCGACCCTGCTTCTTGGCCTCTGCGACACGAGCCTTCCAGGCGTCGTTGCCGACGAGCCATCCGAAGGATTCGGTCTGCAGAGCGAGAAGGTCAGGGACCGTCAGCGTGTCGGAGATCTTGGCGAACGAAAGACGGGATGCTCCGCGTCCGTTCTTGGTGGTGGTGGATGTGGATGCGTTGCGAGCAGCAGCCAAGGGAATAACCTCCGTGAGCCCCGCAGGGCTTCTCGATTCCTTTGTCGTCAGGTGGAGTGTGCGCCCGGGAACTCAACAGATGCCGACCACCATATGAGGGCAGGGAGAAGCGAGCGCAACTACCTACTATACGCACGATTATGCGACATGGCAAGCGCAGTCCTTGACCAATCTCGGAAGCTGCGGTATGAGTGCCCCTGCGGGGACGCCGAGACCCACCTTCTGTGTCGAGACCCACCCCCGCAGACGACTGCGGAGATGGGTCTCGACGAGCGGGGTGGGTCTCGGCGGACGACCGTCGTCAGGAGGCGATGCCCAGCTCGTTGCCGGGAATCGACGCCAGCAGACGCCGGGTGTACGGGTCGCGGGGGTTCGTGAAGATCTCCTCCGAGGTGGCGGCCTCGACGAGCTTGCCGTCCTTCATCACGCACACGTAGTCGCTGATCAGTCGCACCACCGCGAGGTCGTGCGAGATGAACAGATAGCTCAACCCGTACTCGCTCTGCAGGTCGCCGAGCAGCTTCAGGATCTGGTCCTGCACGAGCACATCGAGCGCCGACACAGGTTCGTCGCACACGATCAGATCGGGCGAGAGGGCGAGGGCACGGGCGATCGCGACGCGCTGCCGCTGCCCACCTGACAGCTCGGACGGGTACCGACGCAGCATCGACTGCGGCAGAGCCACGTCATCCAGCAGCTGCCGCACGCGCCTGCGTCGGTCGGCGCCGCTTCCCCTCTTGTAGAACTCCAGCGGTTCGGCGATCAAGCGCTCGATCGTGAACATCGGGTTCAGGCTCGAGTACGGATCCTGGAAGATCGGCTGCACCTGCTGCCGGAACTCCTTCGTCTCCGCTCGAGTCAGCGACGCGATGTCCTTGCCCTCGTAGCGGATCAGACCGCTCGTCGGTTCGATCACCTTGAGCAGCATCCGTGCCGTCGTGGTCTTGCCTGAGCCGGACTCGCCCACGATCGCCACGGTCTCGCCGCGCGGGATCACCAGCGACACGTCGTCGACGGCCACGAAGTCCTCCCCGCGTCCGCGCACCGGATACACCTTGGTGAGGTTCTCGATCTCGACGATGTTGTCGGCGGGAGCCGTCTCGGCGACGGCGCTCGCCTCCGCTGCCCTCTCCTGCACGCGGAACGCCTCCGGCTGCAGGCGGGCCGCGGCGACCGAGGGCGCCGCCTTCACGAGCGACTGCGTGTACGGATGCTGCGGGTCCTCCAGGATCTGCCGGGCATCGCCCTGCTCGACCACCTTGCCGCGGTGCATCACGATCACTCGCTCCGCACGCTCTGCCGCGAGCCCCAGGTCGTGCGTGATGAGCAGCACCGCGGTTCCCAGCTCGCGCGTCATCTGCCCGATCTGGTCGAGGATCGTCTGCTGCACGGTGACGTCGAGCGCGCTCGTGGGCTCATCCGCGATCAGCAGTCGGGGCTTGCACGCCAGCCCGATCGCGATGAGCGCGCGCTGGCGCATGCCGCCGGAGAACTCGTGCGGATACTGCTTCGCGCGTCGCGCCGGGTCGGGAAGGCCCGCGGCGGTCAGAGCCTCGACCACCTTGGTCTGCACGTTCTGCCGTGTGGCGAGGCCGTGCGCGAGCAGCGTCTCCGCCACCTGAGTGCCGATCCTCGCAACCGGGTTCAGGTTGGACATCGGGTCCTGGGGCACGAGACCGATGTCGCGACCACGGATCGTGCGCATCTCATGCTCCGACGCGCGCGAGATCTCCTTCCCGTCGAGGCGGATGCTGCCGGAGGCGATCTTGCCGCCCCCGGCGAGCAGTCCGATGATCGCCATCGCGGTGGTGGACTTGCCCGAACCGGACTCCCCCACGATCGCGACGGTCTCGCCGGGGCGGATCTCGAGGTCCACGCCCTCCACGGCGTGCACGACACCGTCCATGGTGGCGAAGTCCACGGCCAGCCCCTGGACCGACAACAGCGGTTCGGTCGACATCTGCTTCTCCTTCGCGGCGCTCACGGCGCCGTCCTCCCGCGCGTTCATCGTGCCCTCGTCCGGGGATCCATCGCCTCGCGCAGCGCCTCACCCAGCAGGGTGAAGCCGAGCGCGGTGACCGCGATGCAGATACCGGGAAGGAAGGCGAGCCACGGCGCGATGGCCAGCTCGGACTGCGCGTAGGTGAGCATGCGGCCCCACTCCGCCGTCTCCGGGCGTCCGCCGCCGAGACCGAGGAACGACAGCGCCGCCGCATCGATGACGGCGGTGGCCAGCGTCAGGGTCCCCTGCACGATCACCGGACCGATGGCGTTGGGCAGCACATGCGACATGGTGATCTTGCCGCGACCGAGACCGAGGGTCTGCGCGGAGAGCACGTAGTCGCTCGAACGCTGCTGCAGCATCGACGCGCGCAGGAGGCGAGCGAAGATCGGCACCTGCGATGCTCCGATCGCGATCATGATCGCGAACGGGGTCTGACCGAGGATCGCGGCGATCGACACCGCGAGCAGGAGGTTCGGCACCGACAGGATGATGTCGACGATGCGCATGATGAGGGTGTCCACCCATCCGCCGAACGTGCCGGCGAGCAGGCCGAGGATCATGCCCCCGACCAGACCCATCGCGGTGGAGATGACGCCGATCATGAGCGATGCCTGCGCGCCCCAGATGAGCTTGGACAGCACGTCGCCGCCGAAGCGGTCGAGGCCCAGAGGGAACTGCGGCAGCTCTCCCGGGCCAGGGATGTAGGTGGGCGTGATGTACTTCGCACCCGGCAGCGCCGTCTCCGGATAGGGAGCGAGCAGGGGCGCGAGGGCGGCGATGAGCAGGAACGCCACGACGATGGCCGCGCCGATCCACGCGGTCGGATTCCGGCGGAGGCGACGGAACACGTCCCGCCAGAATCCGCCGGAGCCGTTCTTCAGATCGGCCTGGGCGATCGCGACGGTGTCGATGTTGCCGCCGCTCTCGGCCGAAGGGCCCTGGGCGGGTGGGAGCGCGATGCTCATGCGACCGCCTCCTTTCGCACGGTGGGGAGTGACATCACTGCACCCTCACTCTCGGATCGATGAAGCTGTAGGAGACATCCACCGCCAGGTTGATCAGCGCGTAGGCGATCGCGATGAAGATGATGAACCCTTGGAGGACGGGGAAGTCCCTGGTGAAGATCGCTCTCGCCAGGAACGAGCCGATGCCAGGGAAGGCGAACACCGTCTCGGTGAGCACCGCCCCCGAGATCAGCAGCCCCGTCTGCAGGCCGATCGTGGTGATCACCGGGAGCATGGCGTTGCGCAGGATGAAGCGGTTGCGCAGCGTCGGCGACCCGACGCCCTTCGCCCGCCCCGTGCGCACGTAGTCCGCGTTCT
The DNA here is from genome assembly GCF_000340625.1 of Microbacterium sp. UCD-TDU. Lineage (NCBI taxonomy): Bacteria > Bacillati > Actinomycetota > Actinomycetes > Micrococcales > Microbacteriaceae > Microbacterium > Microbacterium sp. UCD-TDU. The sequence goes on along the minus strand of NZ_AOSO01000005.1, from coordinate 151,285 downwards.
GCACCTCCAGCACACTCGCCCTGGTGATGCGGACGATGATCGCGAGCGGGATGGTGCCCAGCGCGAGCGCCGGCAGGATCAGATGCAGGATCGCATCCCAGGCAGCATCGAACTCTCCGGTGATGATGCCGTCCCACACATAGAACCCGGTGGGATGGGTGGCATCTATTCGTGGATTCTGGCGTCCGTCCGAGGGCAGCCATCCCAGCTGCACCGCGAAGACGTACTTCAGGATGAACGCGAGGAAGAACACCGGGATGGTGATGCCGATCAGGCTCAGCACGACCGAGGCGTGGTCGGTGAACTTGCCGTGACGGCGTGCCGCCCAGTATCCGAGCGGGATGCCGATGCCGACGGCGAAGATGAGCGCCATGACGCTCAGCTCCAGAGTCGCGGGGAACCGGCGGAGGAACTCCTCCGTCACCGGCCTGTTGGTCTGGATGGAAGTGCCGAAGTCTCCCTGGAGGAGGCGTCCGATCCAGATGAAGTACTGCTCGATGAGGGGCTTGTCGAAGCCGTAGAGCTCGTTGACTCTCGCGACGGCCTCTGGCGTGGCCTTCTCGCCGAGCAGGGCGACCGCGGGGCCGCCAGGGAGGGCCCTGACCCAGGCGAACAGCAGGATGCTGAGCCCGAACAGGGTGGGGATGAGGAACAGCAGTCGCCTGCCGATGGTGCGCAGCACGAAGATCTCCGTCGATCAGAAGGTACGCCGTTCCCCCGGTCCCGCCGAATGCGCGGGACCGGGGGCCGACATATCAAGTGGTCAGGCCTACTTGGTGAGGACGATGTCCGTGAAGACCTCGTCGTTCACCGGGCTGGCGGGGTAGCTCTTCACGCGCGGGTCGAACGCCAGGGTCGGCGCCGGGTGCGCGAGCGGGACGCCAGGGATGAACTGGGCGACCATCTCGTTGATCTCCTCGTACAGCGCCGTCTGCTCCTCGAGGTTGGAGACACCGCGCGCCTCGTTCAGCTTCTGGAACAGCTCGGGGTTGTCGAAGCCCCACTCGGAGCTCTGCTGGCCGAAGAAGACGCCGACGAAGTTGTCGGTGTCGTTGTAGTCGCCGGTCCAGCCGAGCAGGTGGATGCCGTGATCCGTGGTGCCGGTGGTGCGGTCGAGGTATTCGACCCACTCCTCCGAGACCGGGGTGGTCTCGACGCCGACCTCGGACAGCTGGGACGAGAGCACCGTGAAGATCTGCTCGGGGTCCGGCATGTAGGGACGCGAGACGTTGACCGGGTAGTTGAAGGTGAGCTTCAACGGGTTCGCCTCGGTGTATCCGGCCTCGGCCAGCAGCGCCTTGGCCTTCTCCGGGTCGTAGTCGTAGGTCGTTACATCGGGGTTGTAGCCGTTGACGACCTCGGGCACGAACTCGATCGCCTTCTGGGTGCCCTCAGGGAGCACCTGGCTGATCAGCGCGTCCTTGTCGACCGCGTAGGACAGCGCCTCACGGACCTTCGGGTCCTGCAGCTCCGGGACCGCCTGGTTGAAGGCGAGGTAGAGGATCGTGAACGGCGGGCGCGACACCATCGTGAAGCCGTCGTCTTCGAGGGCCTTGGTGTCGGCCGGTCCGACGAGGTCGTACCCGTCGATCGAGCCGGACTCGAGCGCCTGACGGCGAGCGGTCGGGTCGTCGATCGTGCGGAAGATGATCTCGTCGATCTGTCCGGCGTCTCCCCAGTAGCCGTCGTAGGCCTTGAGCGTGACCTGCTCGCCCGGTGCCCACTCGTCGAACGCGTAGGGACCGGTACCGACCGGGTGACCCATCGCGTACTCGGACAGCTGCGGGGCCTCCGCCGAGCCGCTGACCTCGTCGGCACCGAACTCCTGCATCGCCGAAGGGCTCTGCATCGAGAAGGACGGGAGCGAGAGCGAGGCGACGAAGCCGGCGAACGGCTTGTTGAGGTCGATCGTGACCGAGTAGTCGCCGTCAGGGGTGCAGGACTTGTACACGGCGTCGGCCGGGTTGGAGGCGTACCCCTTGAAGAGCTTGTTGTAGTAGTAGCCGAACGCCTCGGACGCGGCGAGACCGGTCCAGTTGAACCAGCGGTCGAAGTTCACGCAGACGGCCTCGGCGTTGAACGGCGTGCCGTCCTGGAACGTGACGTCCTCCTTCAGTTTGAAGGTGTGCGACATGCCGTCCTCCGACGACTCCCACGACTCGGCGAGCAGCGGCGCGGGGTCTGCGGTGCCGGGCTCGGTGCCGACGAGGCCTTCGAAGATCTGACGCGAGACGCGGAAGCTCTCGCCGTCCTGAGCGAAGGCGGGGTCGAGGCTCGCCGGGTCGGAGGAGGCGGCGAAGACGAACGTCCCGTCGACGTCGCCCGAGCCCTCGGACCCTTCATCGCCACGCTCGCTGGCGACGCAGCCCGCGAGGGCGAGCGCCGCGATCGTGGCTCCGGTTACGGCGATGAGTCCTCGCCGACGCTTGACTGATTGGTGCATTGTGTGACCTTCCCTGTCGGGCGCTTCATTGCGCGTCCCGAGGCTTCTTCGCCTCGGGGACGGTGATGACTCGACGGTACCCAGCAGATCCTCAGATGCCAAACGCATCCAGGTTGCAATCCGATATCGGCGCGACAGACATCGATCCGGTAGTGTCCAGATCGTGCCCGACACCACCCCGCTCGCCGTCTGCTTCGGCGAGGGCATGGTCGCCCTCGTCGCCGCCACCGCCGGTCCTCTCGAGGGATGCCGGACCTTCCACCGTTCCCTGGCAGGGGCCGAGTGGAACACCGCGATCGCCCTGGCATCGGCGGGCATCCGCACCTCGGTCCTCTCCCGTGTGGGAGACGACGGCTTCGGGCGCTTCCTCACCGCCGAGCTGCGCGACCACGGCGTCGACGACTCCGCAGTCGAGGTCGACGGAGATGCGCCCACCGGCCTGTATGTGAAAGAGCTCTCGGCTCGAGACGACGGCGCGGTCGACGGAACCATGCATTACTACCGCGCCGGCTCGGCCGCTGCGGCGCTCTCGCCGCAGACTCTGACCACGCCGGTGGCATCCGCTCTCCTCGCCGACGCGGCGCTCGTGCACACCTCGGGGATCACCCCCGCGCTGTCTGCCTCGGCGCTCGCTGCCCAGGAGGCCCTGTACACACAACGGCACCCCGACCGGCTGCTCAGCTTCGACCTGAACTGGCGACCCGCGCTCTGGCGAGGCCGCGAAGAGGAGGGTCGGAGGATCGTCTCCGATTTCGCCGGTCGCGCGGACATCGTGTTCTGCACGCGCACCGATGCGGAGGTCGTCTTCGGAACGAGTGACCCGCACCGGCTGCGCTCGCTGTTCCCCCGGCCGCGGTACCTGCTCGTGACCGACCCGAATGGTGCGGTCGCCTTCGACGGCACGGAGACCGCCGACAGCGACGCCCTCGACGCCCCCGTGGTGGAGACCATCGGAGCAGGAGACGCCTTCGCGGCCGGCTTCCTCGCCGGCGTCCTCACCGGCCTGTCGCTCACGGGAAGCCTTGCGCGGGGACACCGCATCGCGACGCGTGCCCTGGTCAGCACCCGCGACCACGTCGACTGACGCCCGGGCCGGACGGAGAATCCGGAAGGTCAGGTGCGGCGGCGCGCGGGGACTGCGTCGTGCGTCCGTTGCAGCGAGACCGCGACCGGCTCGCCGCGGTGCTGCACGACGCGCACGAAGAGCACGTCGACGAGGGCGAGCTGAGCGATGCGGCTCGACATGGCCGCCATCCGGAACGGGGATTCGTGCGCGTGCGTGAGCAGCACGACATCCGCAGCCAGCGCCAACGGCGAATCGGGGGCGCTGGTGACCGCCACTGCGAGGGCGCCGGCATCGCGGGCGACCTCGAGCGCGCGCAGAGTCTCGGCCGTCTCGCCGCCGTGGGAGAACGCGATCGCCACATCGTCCGCAGTCCGCAGCGAGGCCGTGGTGACCGCGAGGTGCGGGTCCGACGAGTGCGAGACCGAGCAGCCGATGCGCGACAGCTTCAGCAGCAGATCCTGCGCTGTCAATGATGACGCCGCCTGTCCGAAGAGATCGATGTGACGGGCCTCGACCACCGCACGCGCGACCCTGTCGAGGGCGACCGCATCGAGGGCGAGCGCCGTCTTCTCGATCGCGTCGATCTCCTGCGCGGCGAGCTTGGCGGCGATCGCCGTCGGACCGTCGTCGGGGTCGATCGCCGTGGTGTCGAGACCGAACCGGGCCTGCTGCGCCTGTTCCAGCGTGACCGCGCGTGCCACAGCCACCCGCAGCTCGCGGTACCCGCTGTACCCGAGCGACTGGGCATAGCGGGCGACCGTCGAGAGCGAGGTGTGGCAGAGCTGGGCGAGATCGTTGATGGCCAGATCGACGACGAGTGTCGGGTCTCCCAGGATCGTCTCCGCGACGCGCGCCTCGGCAGCGCTCACCTTGGGGAGCGAGCGTCGCACCCGAGCGAGAACGTCATCGTCCATGAGGGATCCCTGTCTCAGCCGGCGCTGGTCATCCTCTGCTGTGCCGTGAAGCACCCCAGGAGTGCGTCACGCGCCGTCTGCGCACCGAGCCTACTGGCTGCGGCGACCTCCACGGTCGACAACGGCAACGGACTCACGGTGGGAAGGCCCACGTTGACGACGACGGCGCGGGGATCACGCACAGCAGCGCGTTCGACGAGCGCACGCTGCGCGGCATCCGTATCGGGCCGATCGATCAGGAGCACGGTTGTCCCTGCCGCCGCGGTGACCTCGTCGAGCACACGATCCTGTTCGGACTCCGGTGCGGAGGCCACGTCGAGGCGCACGCGCAGTCCGTCCCCCGCGAGCGCGTTCGCGACGTAGGAACCGGCGCTGTCGACGGCGAGCGTCGATCGGCGACGCGCATCGATCACGGCGAGCTCGGATGCTGCCTCGATGGCGCCGCCGGAGACCGTCACCACACGGCGCACGATCTCGGCCGCGTCGAAGTCGTCCGTCGGCTCCTCCTCGTCGGCGGCAGCGGCTGCCGCACGGAGCTTGGCCGCGAGAGCCGCGACCCGTCCGGCGGCCTCCTCGACGCGCGAGCGTGAGAGCGAACCGTCACGCAGCGCGGCGACGATGCCGTCTCTGGCCGCACGGAAGTCCTGCTCGTCCTGATCGGGAAGAGCGGCATCACCGGGATTGGTGGGGTTCCCGATGCAGAGGAGGTCTGCTCCGGCGGCGAGTGCCAGGGCTGCTCCCCCACCGAGTCCCACCGTCTCTCGGATCGCGGCCATGTCGAGCGCGTCGGTGATGATGACGCCGTCGTAGCCCCACTCGCGCAGCATGCCGAGCACCCGCGGGTTGAGCGTCGCGGGCTGCTCCCCCCACGCCGGGACGACGATGTGCGCGGTCATGACGGCGTCCACTCCGGCGTCGATCGCCGCACGGAAGGGCTCCAGGTGCACCCGCTCGAACTCCTCGAGATCGAGCGTGATCTCGGGGAGCGAGTGATGCGAATCCATGTGGGTGTCGCCGTGGCCGGGGAAGTGCTTGACGCAGGCGGCGACCGCCCCGTCCTGGATGCCGTCGATCGTCGCGACCACGTGACGGGAGACCAGCGCTTCGTCATCACCGAACGCCCGCACGCCGATCACCGGGTTGCGGGGGTCGGTGTTGACGTCGGCGACCGGACCGAGCACCACGTTGGCGCCGACCGCCCGCACACGTCTGGCCAGCTCCGCACCGGTCTTCTCGGAGGCGACGAGGTCGTCGAGCAGACCGAGCTGGGCGGCTCCGGGGACGGTGGATCCGGTGGCCGACTCCAGCCGGGTGACGCTGCCGCCCTCTTCGTCGATGCCGATCAGGGCATCGGGGTTCGCGTCGAGGATCGCCGCGCTGAGAGCCGGAAGCCCCTCGCCGACGTTCTGCCCGAAGTACACGACTCCGGCCAGGCCCTCACGCAGTTCGTCACGCAGCCACTGGGGCGCTTCGGTGCCGAAGAAGCCCGGCCAGAGCACGCCGTTGGCGAGACGTTCGAGGTCGTCGGTCATCCCTTCACCGCTCCTGCCACCATGCCGGAGGCGAGCTTGCGCTGCACCAGCACGAAGAAGATCATGACGGGGACGGTGATGATGGTCGATGCGGCCATGATGCTGCCCCAGTCGTTGGAGTGCAGTCCGAAGAACGACTTCAGACCGATCGAGACCGTGTACTGGTCGGTCTGAGCGCCGAGGATCGTCATCGCGAAGATGAACTCGTTCCACGCCGTGATGAAGCTGAAGATGCTGGTCGCCACGAGGCCGGGCATCACGAGCGGCAGCAGCACCGAGCGGAACATGCGCCACCAGCTCGCACCGTCGATGTACGCGGCCTCTTCGAGCTCGACCGGGACGGCGGCCACGAAGCCGCGCAGCATCCAGATCCCGAAGGCGAGCGACAGCGCGACGTAGACGACCATCAGGCCGAGGATGCTGTTGAGCAGCCCCAGGCTCTTGACCTGCAGGAACAGCGGGATGACGAGCGCCTCGAGGGGCACCATCTGCACGATGAGGATCATCATCAGGATCGTGGTGCGGAACTTGAACTTGAACCGCGCGACCGCGACGGCGGCGAGCAGGCACACGAGCGCACTCACGAGAACGGTGACCAGGGCCACGATCGCCGAGTTGCGCAGGTAGGTGCCGAATCCGCCGTCGGTGAGCACGAACGCGAAGTTGTCCCACGTGAACTCCTGCGGGAGCAGCGACTGCCCACCGCTGGAGGCCTTGCCGTCGAAGGCACTGGAGACCATCCAGTAGACGGGGAACAGCGTGAAGATCAGGACCGCGGCGACCGCGATTCCGATTCCGATGCGGGAGCGGAGCCTCGGGCGCGGGTTCACAGCTCGTCCTCCTTCATGAGGGAGCGGATGTAGACGATCGTGATGCCGATCAGGACGAGCGTGAGCAGCACGGCGAGCGCCGCACCGAAGCCGTAGCGGTTCTGACCGAAGGACTCGACGTACGACCAGACGCCGAGGTTCAGCACCTGACGGTTGCCACCGCCACCGCCGGGCATCAGGTACACCTGGGCGAAGACCTTGAAGTCCCAGATGGTGGAGAGGATGATCACGACCGAGAAAACGGGCTTGAGCGTGGGGAAGATGATCTTCCAGAATCGGCGCCAGGCGCCGGCGCCGTCGAGGGCCGCAGCCTCGAGCATCTCCTTCGAGACGCCGAGCAATCCCGCGAGCACGGTGATGGCGACGAACGGGAAACCGTGATGCACCACGTTCAGGAGCACGATGGCATAGAACGACCACTGGTTCGTGAACCAGTTGACCGGGTCGTCCATGAGACCGAGGTCACGCAGCACGGCGTTGAAGATACCGCGGTCGGCATCGAAGATGAAGGTCCAGACGTAGGTGCCGGTCACGGCGGGCATCGCCCAGGCGACCATGATGCAGCTGGAGACGATGACGCGCCAGGTGGTGCCCAGACGCGCGAGCAGCAGAGCCACGAGCGTGCCCACGGCGACGGTGACGAACACCGCCACGGCGGCGAAGCCGACCGTGTTGGGCAGCACCACCGTCCAGAGAGTCGGGTTGGTGAGCGCCTCGACGTAGTTGTCGAGACCGATCCAGTTGTTCTCCCCGGTGTTGATCTCGCGCAGGCCGTAGTCCTGCAGCGAGTAGATGAACACCTGGATGAGCGGCCAGAGCATGAGCACCGCGAGGATGGCCAGCCCGGGCGCGAGAAGGAGCCAGGGGCGGGCCGCGACGATCGAGAGACCGCGTCGCTTCCGGCCGCCGGCCACGGAGGCGGAGGTGGACTCCGCCTTCGTGGCCGGCAGTGGCGCTTGCACCATCGACATGGAAGGAGTGCTTCCTTACTTCTGGTTGAGCAGTTCGGTCATCTCGGCTGCGGCATCCTTCGTCGCGGTCGCGACGTCCTTCTGCCCGCTGAGGATGGCCTGGATCATGGAGTTGGTCGTCTTCTTCGCCTGCACGGCGCCGAAGTTCGGGGTGACCGGGACGGATGCGCCGCCGTCGACCATCTGCTCGGCGAAGGGTGCGACCAGCGGGTCGGTCGAGGCCAGTGCCTCTTCCATCGCGGACTGGACGCCCGGGAAGTACCCGGTCTCGTTCGACCACTGCTCGGCGAACTCGCCGGTGGACATGAGCTTGACGAACTCCCACGCCAGGTCGGCGTTCTTGGTCGTGTTGAAGACCGAGAGGTGCGATCCGCCGAGCACGGAGGGAGCGATGCCGCCGTCTTCACCCGGGATGACGGCTGCGCCGATCTTGCCCTCGAGGTCGGGGTTCGCCTCGATGAGAGACTTCGGCGTCCACGAGCCCGAGAGCATCATGGCGACGTTGCCCTGCGTGAACGCGTCGCGGAGGTCGGTCTCCTTCCAGGTGGTGGCACCTGCGGAGGAGAAGCCGTGCTCGGTGGCCAGGCCCGTGTAGAACTCGATGCCCGCCTGCGATTCCTTGCTGTCGAGCTCGCTCGTCCAGGTCTTGCCGTCCTTCGTGGCGATCTCGCCGCCGGCGCCCCAGACCCAGGGGTAGACCTGGAACTCGGCGTCACCGGGGACGGGGAAGGGGAGCATGTCGGGCTTGGCGGCCTTGATGGCCTCACCCGCGGCGACGATGTCGTCCCACGTCTTCGGAGCCTCGAGTCCGAGCTCCTCGAACACGTCGGCGCGGTACACGAGCGAGCGGACGCCGGCGTACCACGGCATGCCGTACAGCTCTCCGTCGTAGGTGCCGGCGACTTCGAGACCCTCGACGAGGTCGCCGCGGAGGCCCTTCTCGGCGTCGACGTACTCGTCGAGCGGCAGCAGAGCGCCGGCGTCGGCGAACTCGGCGGTCCAGGTGGTTCCGGTCTCGGCGATGTCGGGAGTCGTGCCACCGGCGATGGAGGTCACGAAGCGGTCGTGGGCGTCTGCCCACTGGATCTCCTCGATCTTGACCGTGGCGCCCGTCTCCTCCTCGAAGGCGTCGGACACCTTGTCGTAGAAGGCGGAGGCGTCGGGGTTGGTGCCCTTCATGATCCAGACGGTGAGCTCCTGGCCCTTGCCGTCGGTGGAGGCGGCGTCGGTGCCGCCGGCGCAGCCGGCGAGGGCGAGCGTGGCCACGGCGCCGAGCGCCACGGCCGAGAGAATGCGCTTGTGCATTGCGGGGATCTCCTCTTTGAAAAGTCCTGGCAAGCATCGGGTACTCACCGGGGGTTAGGAAAAAGTATCCACGACTAACTAATTACCTGCAAGTTCCTCCCACAATCGTCACGCGGCCGTAACATCAGGTTCCCCCGGTAGGCTCCCCGGATGGTTCGCCGCACCCCTGACAAGGACCGTTCGACGGTCGCCCGCCACGCGACGCTCCCCTCCCCCGGGCCCGCCAGAGGATTCCTGAAGATCGCCGGGATCACGCTGGGTGTCGTGCTGGTCTCCGCGATCGCTGTCGCCGCGTTCGTCGTGACCGACTACTTCAACCGCTTCAACGAGGGCGCCGTCACGCTGGAAGACGCTCCCGAGGTCGAACCCCCCTCCATCAGCGCCTTCCCCGGCGAGTTCAGCGTGCTGCTGATCGGCACCGACGAGTGCGGCGAAGTGTCGACGGGCCTGCTGGGCGAGCGCTGCTCGGAAGCGGACGGCGGGATCCTCAACGACGTGAACCTGCTCGTGCATGTGTCGGCGGAACCGCGCAAGGTCACCGTGATCTCGTTCCCCCGCGACCTGATGCTCGAGACCCCCGAGTGCACCCTGCCCGACGGCTCCGTCGCCTCGGCGACGCGCAAGACGCAGATCAACTCGATCTTCCAGCGCGCCGGCATCTCGTGCGTGGCGAAGACCGTCACCGACCTCACCGGTGTGGAGATCCCCTTCGCCGCCAAGATCGACTTCGACGGGGTGATCGACGTCACCGACGCCATCGGCGGGGTCGAGGTGTGCATCGGCGGCGAGGGCATCCGCGACGAGCAGACGGCCATCGACTGGGGGCCGGGACCGCGCACCGTCTCGGGCTACGAGGCGCTCCAGTTCATCCGCACACGGCACGGCGTCGGCGATGAGAGCGACATGGCACGGGTGTCGAACCAGCAGCAGTACATGTCTCGCCTGGTGAAGAAGATCATGAGCGACGAGGTGCTCTCCGACCCGGGCAAGGTGCTGGGGCTCGCGAACACCGTCGTCGACAACATCGACCCGAGCGACAAGCTGGCCAACCCGGTCCGGCTCGCCCAGCTCGCACTGTCGGTCAAGGATGTGCCGTTCTCGGAGTTCGTCTTCCTGCAGTACCCGGTGTTCGCCGACCCCGACGATTCCGACCGCGTGATCCCCAACCGCGACGCCGCGGCCACCATCTGGGACGCCCTGAAGGCCGGCCAGCCCGTGCAGCTCACCGGCGATGTCAGCAACAACGGAGGCGTCGAGCTCGTCGAACCAGCACCGGGCACCGAGGCGGAGATTCCGGCGACGGATCCTTCGACCGACACTCCCGCGACCGACGCCTCGGGGACGGAGGCTCCGGCGCCGCGCGCGACGCTCGACTCCGCCATCTCCGGGCAGACGGCGGAGCAGGAGACCTGCGCGAACGGCAGGCAGCGCTGACGCTCGCCCCCAGCGCGTAGGCTCGTGCCCATGGGCCGGACGAGATCGCGAGACACCGAGCACCCCCAGGCGCGACTCGACCACGGCGGCATCGCCAGCATCATTCCGTCGGAGTTCACGAGCGGCTTCGAGCTGATCGTCGACGGCACCCCGCAGTCGCACGTCGACCTGGACGACCCGACGCACCTGCACTTCGAGTACATCGTGCGCATGGGAGCGGTGATCGACCAGCTCGCACCGGGTGCGCTGACGGCCGTGCACCTCGGTGCCGGTGCGCTGACGATCCCTCGCTATATCGAGGCCACGCGCCCGGGCTCGCGTCAGCAGGTCATCGAACTCGAAGCCCCGCTCGCGCAGCTGGTGCGGGAGCACCTCCCCCTGCCCAAGGGCGCACCGATCCGGATCAGGATCGGCGATGCCCGCGAGGGAGTCGCGAAGCTGCCGAGCGCGCTGCGGGCACAGTGCGACCTCGTCGTCTCCGACGTGTATTCGGGGGCGCAGACGCCGGCCCACCTCACCAGCGTCGAGTTCTACCGCGAGCTGGCGCAGCTGCTGTCGACCGGCGGTGTGCTCCTCGTCAACGTCGCCGACGGTCCCGGGCTCGCGTTCGCCCGCCGGCAGGCCGCGACGATCGCGCACGTGCTCCCCGAGATCGGCATCCTCGCCGACACCCAGGTGCTCAAGGGGCGACGCTTCGGGAACCTCGTCATCGCCGCTTCGGCCACTCCCCTGCCGACGGAGTGGCTGCCGCGCATCCTGGCCGCAGGCCCCCACCCCGCGAAGATCGCGCAGGGCGCAGAGGTCGACGCCTTCATCCAGGGCGCACGGATCGTCACCGACGTCGACGCCGTCGCCTCCCCTCGACCGGACGCTTCACTCTTCCTGCGCTGAGCCACGACGCGGTCATCCGGCACCCCGGGAAGAACCGACGCAGCGGGGCGACGGCGTGTCGCGGACAGGATGCCGAGACCAGGGCGCGCCGCCCCGACGAGCCCGCGACCGGAAGGCAGACTGGTGGGGGACGCTGCGGAAGGAGAGCAATGAGTTTCATCCGGGGATACGACCAGGAGACCCTCCGCGAAAAGGTCGATCTCGATGAGTGCGAGACACGTCTCGCGGAGATCGATTCGCAGCGCAGCCTGCCCGCTCTGCTGGAGCGCGTGTGGCTGCTGAAGGTGCTCGACCGCCTCGACGAGGCGCTCGATCTGGCAGATGAGACGGTGCGCCAGGCACGCATGGCCGGCACTCGCAAGGACGTTCTGCGCGCCCGCGTGCTGCACGCGACGATCCTGCAGTACCGTGGCGCGCATGCCGCGGCCGAGCAGGAGCTCTCGACCTGCGCGACCGAGGCGGAAGGGCAGCGTTGGCTCTCGATCGCCGCCTTCGCCTACCAGCACCACGGCAAGAACGCCTACGACGCGGGCGACTACGAGACCGCCAGGGAGAGCTTCAAGCAGTCGCTGTTCCTTCGGCGCGAGTCCGGCGCGCAGGACAGCGAGCTCGAGACCGCGCTCCTGGCCATCGAGGCCGTCGAGCGACGTCGCCCGCCGCAGCTCATCGCGGGCTGATCCGTGCCGCGACGATGTCGGCGGCATGGCTTAGCCTGATCGCATGGCGGAACTTGACCGTGTGCGCGTCTGGGGCGAAGCACTGATCACGCTGCATCTCGACGACAGCTGGTCCTTCGGCTTCGACAATGCCAAGCGTCGGGCCGGCCAATGCGACTACACGAAGAAGCGCATCACCGTGTCGCGCTACCTCGCCGCACGCTTCGAAGACGACGACATCCACCAGGTGCTGCTGCACGAGGTCGCGCACGCCCTCGCCGGCCACGCGGCAGCGCATGGACCGGTATGGAAGCGCGTCGCCCGCGACCTCGGCTACGTCGGCGGCACGACCCATCACGGTGAGACGGCCGTGGAGCTCGCTCCCTGGGTGGGCAGCTGCCCCGCGGGGCACGTGACCTACCGGCACCGTCGCCCCACGAGACCCACATCGTGCGCGCGCTGCTCACGGACGTTCGATTCCCGGCATCTGTTCGCCTGGACCCGACGCGAGATCTCGACCGACGTGCGCCTCGCCGCGCAGATGCCGCGCTGACGGCGACTCAGTCGTTCGGCTCGTCGAGGCTTTCGGCCCGTGTGGCCTCGGCCGCATCAGGAGAACTGCGCCGGCGACGCAGCAGCGCGGTGATCGCGCGCCAGCCCACCAGGAACGTCCCGAGCACGAGCGTCGCCACGACGATGAACGGCACCTCGGCGGTATCGCCGCTGAGCACCCGGATGAGCATTCCTCCCGCCACCGTCACGATCCAGACCACGGCACCCCACAGCACGGACCAGGGGCGGCGTGGCCGACCGGGCAGCAGCGCGGCGAGGAGATGCCCGATGAGCAGGGCGATCAGGAAGGGCCACGCCGTGAGCAGGAACCCGGCAGGGTTCTCATCATGGGAGGCGCGGCCGATCGCGGCGAAGATCAGCACGAGCACGACATCGACGACGACAGCGGGAAGGTACCTCATGCCACGACCCTACGTGCCTCGAACCGAAGCAGCGCCCGCCCCGCGGCATCCGGCGGAATAACCGCACACGAAGCGGGCGTCACTCGAAACGCGTGAACGATCCGTCGCGCAGTACCGGCACGAGATCGACCGCGTCGAGCACCGCGGCGTCCGCCACCGATGTGGGCACCAGCCCCGACGCTTCGATGCGGGCGGTCGCTGTGACTTCGTCGGCGAGCTCGCGGCCGGAACCGCTCGCACCGACAATGTGCCGCACGGCGCCACGGAGCGCGTGGAACCCCTCCGCGGCCACCGCAGCATCCGGAGCCGTGTGATCGATGCCCCGCGCAGACAGCGCCGACACGATCGCTCCGGCTCCGAGCTGGTCCTCGACCGCGAACCGCAGCGTCCCCGCGGAGTCGAGCTCACCCGCCGCGATGACGGCGACCGAAGTGCGTGCCTGCCGTCGTTCCTGGATGGTCTGCACCGCCCGCGCGACAGCCGCCGCATTGCGGAGGCCTCCCACGAGCACCGTCGAGTCCGTGGAGGCCGCGGCGACCACGGCTGCACCGTTGCGGGACCAGCGCTGCGCCTCTTCCAGGGCGACGATGACACCCGAGGCCGTGGCATCGATGACCGTGGAGGAGAACCGCAACACATCGACGACCACGACGACATCGGCGGTGGCGAGACGGGCGAGACCCGCAGTGCCCCAGTCGAGGCGGACCTGGTACGTGGACTGATCGAACGGCGACGGCATCCGACCAGCCTAGAGGCGTCAATCCGCTGCGAGCGCCTCGACCGGAGCCACCCTGGTGGCCAGCCTCGTGGGCGTCGCCGCCGCCACCAGCGTGAGCACCGCCGTCGCGACGACGATGATGGCGACGGGGATCCACGGGATCTGCGGAGCCACGAGCCCCGCCGGGGTGAACTCCGGCAGGGTCGGCACCGAGCCCAGCAGCGACTGCGCGGCGATCCAGCCGTACACGACGCCCAGCACGAGCCCCGTCAGAGTCGCCGCAACCGTGATGTGCGTGGCTTCGAGCAGCACCATCCGTCGCACCTGGCGGTTGGACAGACCGATCGAGCGCAGCAGTCCCAGCTCCCGGCGCCGCTGCACCACCCCGATCGTGAGCAGGTTCACCAGACCGACCGCGGCGATCACGGCCGAGACGGCGACCAGCACCATCATCACCGCAGCGAACGCGTCCATCGGGGCGAAGAACTCCTCCGGGACCTCGCCCGTGACCTGGCTCATCATCAGACGCTTGGCCGATTCGAGGGCCACGGCGAACATCGTCACCAGGGTCACCCCCATCACCACGCCGATCGCCATCCGCGACGAGCGCTCCGGGTAGCGCAGCGCGTTCTCGGCGGCGAGGCGCGCGGTCGCACTCGAGCCGAACATGCGTCCCACCAGGCGCAGGACCGGCGGCATGAACAGGACGGATCCGAGAGCGAGGCCCGTGAACGAGAGCACGCCTCCGAAGAAGGCGACCACGACACCGAGCGGTGTGAGGAGTCCGACCAGCACGCCGCCCACCAGGAGCGCGGCGCCGGCGATCAGCAGCACCCAGGCGCCGATGTGCCGCCCCGCCTTGCCGGAGACCTCGTCGTGCGTGCGCTCGACCGAACCGCCGAGTGCCTGCAGCGGGGTCACCGACAGCACGCGCCGGGAGCCTGCCCACGCCGCCGCCCAGGTGGTGAGGGCGACACCGATCGCCGGCAGCGCCACGAACGGCTGGGCGAGCGAGAAGTCGGAGGGGGCGTTGTCGATCAGCTGCCCGCCGATCTGCACCCCGATCACCGCGAGCAGGAGGCCGGCGAGCAGACCGATCGCCGCGCCGAGAAGCCCGACGACGAGTCCCTGCTTTCCGACCTCCGACCGCTGCGAACGCGCGGTCGCCCCGATCAGACGCATGAGCGCGATCTGACGGGTGCGTCCGGCGATGATCGTCGAGAAGGTGTTCGCGGTGACGATGGCGGCGACATACATCGCGACCACGGTCAGCAGCACCGACAGCAGGGCCACCACGAAGGCGAGCGTCCCGCTGTCACCGATGAAGGGGTCAGCCTGCAGCACGGCACCGATGTAGGCGGTGATCTCGACGAGGAGCACACCGAACGCGGCGGACAACGCAGCGACCAGGATGCTCGCGCCCATCCCCCGGTCGCGCAGCCACGCCAGCCGGGGGCCGGTCGCCCGCGATTCGGGGACGACCGTGGCGACGGCGGTCATGCCGCCACCTCGGCAGCGAGCATGTAGGCCGAGATCTCCTCGGCGCTCTGGCGCGGGTGGTCGGCGACGATGCGGCCGTCGCCGAGGTAGAGCACGCGGTCGGCGTGGCTCGCGGCGATCGCGTCGTGCGTGACCATCGCGATGGACTGGCCGTGCTCGCGGCTCGCGGTGGCGAGCAGTCGAAGCACCTCGCGCCCGGTCTTCGAGTCGAGGTTGCCGGTGGGCTCGTCGGCGAAGACCAGATCCGGTGCGGTGGCGAGGGCACGGGCGATCGCCACGCGCTGCTGCTGACCGCCGGACAGCTGGTGCGGACGATGAGCGAGACGCGAACCGAGCCCGAGCGTCTCGACCAGTCCGTCGATGCGCGCCCGCTCGATCGCACTCGGCCGACGACCGTCGAGCTCGAACGGAAGCATGATGTTGCCGAGCGCATCGAGCGTCGGGACCAGGTTGAACGCCTGGAAGATGAAGCCGACGCGTCGACGCCGCAGGATCGTGAGGTCGATGTCACCGAGGCCGGTGATCTCGGTGTCTCCGATCCAGGCACGCCCTTCGGTGGGACTGTCGAGTCCCGCCATGATGTGCATCAGTGTGGACTTGCCGGAACCGGACGGCCCCATGATCGCGGTGAACTGCCCGCGGCGGATGCCGACGCTCACATCGTCCAGCGCGCGGACGGTGCCCTCGCCGGAGCCGTAGGTCTTCTTCAGGTGCTGGACGCGGGCGGCGAGCCCCAGGTCGGTGGTCGTGATCTCCATGACTCCGACGTTATTTCCGCGGGCCCGCGCGGGTCATCGCTCCCGGGGACCCTTCGGCATACATCGCAAGGATGATCTGCGGGGCCCGCCGGAGCGCGCGGGGGATCAGGCGAGGCCGTGCTCGAAGGCGAAGACCACCAGCTGCACGCGATCGCGCAGCGCGAGTTTGCTGAGAATGCGACTGATATGCGTCTTCACGGTCGCCTCGCTCAGATACTCGCGAGCGGCGATCTCGGAGTTCGAGAGCCCGCGGGCGGCGAGCGCGAAGATCTCCCGCTCACGGTCCGTGAGCTCGGTGTACTGCGCGGGCACGGGCTTGGGCGCCTCGGCGAAGTGCTCGAACAGGTCGCGTGTCGCCGAGGCGGCGATCACACTCGATCCCGAGTGCACGGTGCGGATCGCGGCGAGCAGGAACTCGGGGTCGGCGTCCTTGAGGAGGAAGCCGCTCGCCCCCTGACGGATGGCCCGCGCCGCCGCCTCATCGAGGTCGAACGTGGTGAGCATGACGATGCGCGGCGGCTCCGGACGTGCCAGGATCTCGGCGGTCGCGGTGAGCCCGTCCATGACCGGCATCCGGATGTCCATCAGCACCACGTCCGGCCGGGTCATGCGGACGACGTCGAGCGCCTCCTTCCCGTCGCCGGCTTCCCCCACCACTTCGAGGTCGGGCTGGGAGGCGACGAGCATCCGGATGCCGGCACGGAAGAGCGCCTGGTCGTCGACGAGCACGACTCTGATCATTCGGAGACTCCGATCGGGAGCGTGGCGTGGACGACGAACTGTGTCCCTCGGCGCTCGGCTTGCAGACTACCGCCGACGAGCTGCGCGCGTTCACGCATGCCGATGACTCCGTGTCCGCCCGGCGCGACTGTCGCCTCGCCTGCGACCGTGTTGCGCACGTCGACGTCGACACGATCCGGCAGCCAGGCGAGGTTCACGTCGACCGCGCCGTCGCCGTGTCGGATCGCGTTCGTGAGGGCTTCCTGCAGGATGCGGTAGACCGCGAGCTGGATGGCGGCGGGCGGCTCCCCCGGCGGCGTCGGATCGACCGTGACCCGCGGTTCGATACCCGCCTGCCGCACCTGCGCGAACAGCGCTTCGAGATCGGCGAGCGTCGGCTGCGGACCGTCGCCCTGCCGGTGCCGCAGCTGCGTGAGGAGCATCCGCACGTCGCTCAGAGCGCCGCGTGCCGTCTGGGCGATGGTCCCGAGTGCCTCGGTCGCGACCTCGGGTTTCACGGCGGCGGCGTATCGGGCGCCGTCGGCCTGCGCGATCACGACCGCCAGCGAGTGCGCGACGACGTCGTGCATGTCGCGCGCGATGCGCACGCGCTCCTGCTCCTCCGCGGCGAGCGCCTCCGCCTGCAGCTGGGCCGACCTGGTGCGGCGAGCGCGCAGCACCACACGCCACAGCAGTCCGCACACCCAGGCGAAACCGAGCGCCATGACCGAGATGACGAGGAGGAGCGTGCCCGCGGTGACCTTCTCCCAGCCGGATCCGGTTCCGAAGGCGACACCGTTGACGATGATCATGAAGATGGCCGCGACGAACCCTCCGAACAACGCGGATCCGAAGCCCCACCAGAGCACGCGGCGCGTGCCCCACGCGGAGGTGGCGTAGAGCACGAGCAGGATCGCGAAGTTCACCGGGAGCGGCCCGAAGCCGGACAGCATCTGCAGTACGGCACCGGCCCACGCCGCGGCGAGAGCCCACCCCGGGGCGAGCCGGCCGATCGCGACGCCACCGCACATCAGCACGCTCGCGATGAAGACGCCCACGACCGCGAACCCCCCGATCGCGTCGTTGCCCGTCCCCGGCCCGTAGAACACGAGCGAGGTCGGCACGAGTACGAGGAACAGCAGCGCCGCCCCGACGATGTCGAGGATCAGCGCGGTGCGGGAGAGCGGGCGGATCACTCCCCCACGCTACGCGAGGGCCTGGCCGCGGGCATCCGTCGCGGGATGTATCTCCGCCGCGTCAGGCCCGGGCGATGATCTCGCCGTGCGGCACCAGGTACCACCCGTCGCCGTCATCGGCCCAGCGCTTCCAAGCGTCGCTGATCTCGTGCAGATCGGCCCGCGTCGCCATGTCGCTGTCGACGAGCTGCCGCGCGAGCGCCGACTCGAGGATGCGGTCGGCCCACATGCCACCCCACCAAGCCCGCTCGGCGGGAGACGCGTAGCACCACGTGGATGCCGTCGCGGTGACGTCCGTGAAGCCCGCCGCGCGCGCCCACGACAGCAGCCGGCGTCCGGCATCCGGCTCCCCGCCGTTGGCCCGCGCCGCCGCACGGTACAGGGCGAGCCAGCGATCGAGCTCCGGCAGTTCCGGGAAGCAGACGAAGCCCGCGTAGTCCGCGTCTCGCGCCGCGACGATCCCCCCGGGAACGGCGACGCGGCGCATCTCGCGCAGGGCCGTCACCGGGTCGCCGACGTGCTGGAGCACCTGGTGCGCGTGCACGACATCGAACGAGTCGTCGGGAAAGCTCAGCGCGTGCACGTCCTCGATCGAGAACGAGAGGTTGGTGAGGCCTCGCTCGGCCACGAGCCCCTGCGAGAGCGACAGGGCGCTCTCATCGATCTCGGTGGCCGTGACGTGGGCGACGATGCCGGCGAAGTCGGCCGTGATGCTGCCGGGCCCCGCGCCCACGTCGAGAAGACGAGTCGTGGGGGTGAGATGAGGGCGAAGGTACTCGGCGGAGTTCGCGATGTCGCGCACGTTGTGCGAGCGGAGGACGGATTCGTGATGTCCATGCGTGTACGAGGCCATGCGGCCCAGTCTGGCAGAGCGTGCGCTCAGCGCAGGTCGGCGACCATGCGACGGATGGCCTCGCGGTCGGGCTTGCCCGAGGAGAGCATCTCGATCTCGTCCACCATGATCAGCCGGACGGGACGGGCGTGTCTGCCGAGTTCGTCCTCGACGGCGTCGCGAGCGTGCGCGAGCTGCTCCGACTCGCTGCGGCGGAGCACCTCGCCCCGAGCCGCGACGATCACGGACGCCTCGCCCCAGCGCTCATCCTCCACACCGACGACCACGGCCTCATGAAGGCCCGCGATCCGCCGGACGATCCGCTCCACCCGATCGAGGGAGATGTTGATCCCCCCGGACACGATCACGTTGTCGGCGCGGCCGTGCACACGGACGACACCGTCTTCGACGAGGCCGAGATCGCCCGTGCGGTACCAGCGGATGCCGTGCTCATCGCGCACGAACGTGCGGGCGGTCAGCGACCCGTCGCCGAGATACCCTTCGGCGAGCATGGGACCGGCGATGCGCAGCTCCCCGTCGACCGTTCGCACGCCGACCGTGTCGAGGGGCACGCCGTCGTAGACGCATCCTCCGCTGGTCTCGGTCGAACCGTAGGTGCGCACCAGCCGCACGCCGAGGTCGGCCGCCCGTTCCCGCAGCGGCTCCGGGAGGGACTGGCCGCCCACCAGGATCGCCCGATAGGCCTGCAGCGCCGCCCGCACGGCGGTGTCATCCGCCGCGTCGAGCAGGGTCGCGACCTGAGCGGGGACGAGAGAGGTGTACAGGTCGGGGATCCCCGCGCTCGACGCCGGCCGCAGCATCTCGAGAGTCGCCTCGGCGAACGACACCGGCGAGAACCGGCCCTCTATCCGCGCCGGTCGCGTGTCGGCGAGGATCGACCGCACCAGCACCTGAAGCCCCGCGACATAGCCGGCCGGCAGCGCGAGAAGCCAGCGTCCGCTGCCGATGCGCGCCGCCGTGGCCTCGGCACTCGCCCGCAGGGCCTCCCCGCTCAGGGCGACCCGCTTCGGGATGCCGCTCGATCCCGACGTGGCGATCACGGCGGCGAGGCCGTCCGCCACGTTCTCCGGGGCGCCGTCCACCATCCCGAGCCCCAGAGCAGGGCCCCCGTCGAGCGCACGCCGCAGGGCTTCCCGCAGCAGAACCGGATCTTCGGCATCCGTGGGGATCAGGGCGGTCATGCGGGTCTCCGACTCAGTAGTGCCAGGGGAAGGAGGACCAGTCGGGGTCGCGCTTCTCGAGGAACGAGTCGCGACCCTCGACGGCCTCGTCGGTGCCGTAGGCGAGACGGGTGGCCTCTCCCGCGAAGACCTGCTGACCGACCAGCCCGTCGTCGACGGCATTGAAGGCGAACTTCAGCATGCGGATCGCCGTCGGCGACTTGGTCAGCACCGTGCGCGCCATCTTCAGCGCCTCGCGCTCGAGCTCGGCGTGCGGCACCACGCGGTTCACCGCCCCCATCTCGTACGCACGCTGGGCGGAGTACTCCTCCGCGAGGAAGAACACCTCGCGGGCGAACTTCTGCCCCGTCTGGCGAGCCATGTAGGCGGAGCCGTAGCCGGCGTCGAAGCTGCCCACGTCGGCGTCCGTCTGCTTGAAACGCGCCTCTTCTGCGGAGGCGATCGTGAGGTCGCAGACCACGTGCAGGGAGTGTCCGCCGCCGGCCGCCCATCCGGGCACGACCGCGATGACGACCTTCGGCATGAAGCGGATGAGCCGCTGCACCTCGAGGATGTGCAGGCGGCCGACGGCGGCACGGCCCGCGCCGTCGACGATCGCGGTCTCCGTGTCGGAGTACTTGTAGCCGTCGCGACCGCGGATGCGCTGGTCACCGCCCGAGCAGAACGCCCAGCCGCCATCCTTCGGGCTCGGGCCGTTGCCCGTGAGCAGCACCGCACCGATGTGCGCATCCTGACGAGCGATGTCGAGCGCGCGGTAGAGCTCATCCACGGTGTGCGGACGGAACGCGTTGCGCACCTCGGGCCTGTTGAACGCGATGCGTGCGACTCCGCCGTCGCGTGAGACGTGCGCGGTGATGTCGGTGTAGTCCTCAGCACCGGGCGCGAGCACCCATTCGGCCGGGTCGAAGAGGTCGGAGACGAATGCGGTGGTCACGGCATCCAGCCTATTCCTCGCGCCCGCGGCGAGCGCGCCAGGCCTTCACCCAGCCGTCGATGATGGTCCAGGTCTGGACGGCGATGATGCCGACTCCGGTGATCACCGCGAGGATGCGCAACGTGTCGGCGTCCACCCCGTTGTCGGCGAACACAAACTGCACGAACTCCGGGTTCAGCAGCTCGTCCCGCACGAGAAGTGTCACCGCCCAGGTGGCGAACGCGATCGAGAGCGCCGTGTTGACGACGGCGAGACCGACCGTCCACCGGCGTCGGCGGTACACGGCGACCGCCAGGACGGCGTCGGCGAGCATGATGGCGATGAGCACGGTCATCCCCCACGGCCAGAGCCCGGGGTTCAGGATCGGGATCGGATCGCCGCCGGTCGGGAAGAACCCGCGGGTCGCATCCCACACCACCGCGGCGATGCCGATGCCGAGGAGGACGAGAGTGGCGATCATGTCGCTGCGCGCGGCGCCGTTCTCGGTCGGCACGGGCAGCTGATCGACGTCCCACTCCTCCCCCGCGTCGGCACCGGTGCGCTCGAGCACGACGAACACCAGCGTCACCCAGAAGCACATGTGAACGACGACCGAGAGGGTGACGGCGACGATCGCACCGATCACGTCTCCGACCGGTGCCCCCTCGATCAACTTCGCGATCGCGACACCGACGGCGGCGCAGGCCGGAACGATGATGAGCAGCAGCTTGAGCAGCCGCCACCAGGTCAGGTAGTAGCGGGGGCCGATGAGGTGCAGCGGGCGATCCGCATACCCGGCGGCCAGGATCCCGGGGTCGCCGAGATCGGTGAGGACCGCGCGCTCGGCGGCCTCCGGCGCCTCACCCTGCTCGACTCGCGCCTCGACCGCATCGGTGATGGAGGCTTCGAGCTCGGCGCGGACATCGTCCTGCGCATCCGGTCGAAGACTGCGGATCGTGGCGCTGATGTACCGCTCGGTGAGCGTGGCGGTGGTGGTCATGTCAGTTCTCCTCTGCAGTGAGGGACGCGATCGCCGTGGTGAGCGATCGCCACTCGTCGGTGAGGGTGTCCGCGAGGCGGACGCCGGCGTCCGAGGTGCGGTAGAACTTGCGCGGCCTCGCCTCCTCGGTGTTCCACTCGCTCGTGAGGTACTCCTGCTTCTCCAGGCGGCGCAGCAGCGGATACAGGGTGTTCGCATCCGTCGCGAAGCCGCGCTTCTCGAGCTGGTCGAGCAGCGAATAGCCGTAGCCCGGCGTGCGCAGCAGCTGCAGGCAGGCCAGCACCACGGTGCCGCGCCGCAGCTCCTGCAGATGCGTGTCGAGCGTCTCGTTCATGCAGCCCACATTACTGTGCGTCACACGCTATTGTCCAGCGTACGTTTGGGACAGTCCCGGACGGACGGGAAGGGGGAAGTAGCGTGGAGTCATGACGCTCGAGATCACGCGCATCGACCCGTTCGACGCCGCGGAGGTGGACGCCTGGTGGGATGCCTATGCAGCCGCCGAACGTGCCGACCGCGGAGCCGACATCCCGGTCTGGTCCCGCGAGGAGACGCGCAACGCGATGCAGCAGCAGTCCCGGACCCTCGAGCGACGCCCCCTCCTGCTGCGCGACGGCGGCACCGTCGTCGGCGCAGCGGGCCTCGCACTCCCTCTCAAGGACAACACACACGTCGCGCACCTCGCCGTCCATGTGCCGCCGGCGCATCGACGACGCGGAGTCGGCAGCACCGCCCTGGACTTCCTCGAGGCAGAAGCCGCCGAGGCCGGACGCACCACCGCGCAGGGCGACACCTCGTGGCCGTACGAGCTCGGATCCGACGGCAAGGGCGCACCCGGTCGCGAGTTCGCCCGCCGCCACGGCTACGCGCTCGCGCTCGGGGACGTGCAGAACCGGCTCGCACTCCCGCTCGACCTCGAGGTGCTCGACCGGATCGACGCCGACATCGCTGCGGCGACCAGGGGCTACTCGGTCCGGAGCTGGATCGGACCGGTGCCGGATGACGTCGTCGAAGGCTGGGCGATCCTCGACGCCTCGATCGATACCGAAGCCCCCAGCGGCGATCTCGACATCGCACCCGCGAAGCCCGATGTGGAGAGCATCCGCGAGCAGGAGGAGCTCCTCGTCCGGCAGAACCGTCTTCCGATCGGCACCGTCGCGCTGACGCCGGAGGGCCAGGTCGCCGCCTACACCCAGCTCGTCGTGTCGGGCGACGACGGCAATGCGTACCAATGGGGCACGCTCGTGCGCCGGGCCGACCGTGGACACCGCCTCGGCACGGCAGTGAAGATCGCGAACCTCCGCCTGCTGCAGCACCGAGCTCCTCACGCACCTGCCGTCTACACGTACAACGCGGAATCGAACGCACACATGCTCGCCGTGAACACGCTGCTCGGATTCGTTCCCACCGAGCGGATGGGCGAGCTGCAGAAACACCTGGCCTGACGTGCAGCGGTCGCAGGCCTCTCGCGCAAGAAGGCCTGCGCTGCAGGCGCAAATTCCTAAAGAGGAGAAACTCGTCAGATCCCACCTGAATCAAGGTTCTTGACCGCAACTTCGGCAATAAGTCTGACACAATCAAAGAAGTTCGCAGTGGATCGGAGGAGCATCGATGAACAACCTCTATCGACTCCCGCAGCCCGCATTCGATTCCGACCTCGTGCCGCTCCTCTTCGAAGTGGAGCGGCTCCGCGCCGACATCGGCACCGGAACGACTCACCGTGAGATCGTCACTGAACTGCATCTCCTCTTCGACACGGTGATGAGTGTGATCTCCGCGCGCATCGAAGGCAATCACACAACCGTGTACGAAGCCGTCGAGACCATCGGCGCGGCAGAAGCGCGATCATTCGATGATCATCTCAGCGAGATCTCCAACATCGTCGAGGCAGTGCGATACCTCGACACCCTCGATCCTTCCCTTCCGCTCACACATGGGCTCGTTCGAGATCTGCACGCACGCACCGTCGACGGGCTCATCAGAGAAGGGGATCCCACCCCGGGGGCCTACCGGGAGCAAGATGTGGCGATCTCCGGTTCGGGCCACGTGCCTCCATCCTGGGTCACGGTGCACGCCGAGATCTCAGACCTGCTCGCCTTCGCCAACCATGACCGTCCGATGCACGAGCAGATAATGCAGATCGCGCTCGCGCATCACCGCTTCGTCTGGATTCACCCGTTCCGCAATGGCAACGGACGCGTATCCCGGCTCTTCACATACGCGATGCTCCGCAAGACGGTATTCGCCACGCGCGGCTACAGCGCACTGAATCCGGCCGCGGTCTTCGGCAACGATCGGTCGGCCTACATCGCGGCCCTCGAATCCGCCGATGCGCTGGATGACGAGGGAACCGTCTCGTGGATCACCTTCTTCGCACGCGGCATCCGCGACGACCTCGCCCGACTCGTCCAGCTACAAGACCATGAGTTCGTCGAGGCCGCGCTCGTCGGCCCGGCGCTGGCGCAGCTGACGCGGGACGGGATCCTCAGCCGCGCCGACGAGACGGTGCTACGCGCGGTTCTCGCGGCCGGCGTCGTGAAGGCCGGCGATCTCGAATCGGTGATCCCCGGCACCGCCTCCCAACGCTCCCGGGTCATCCGCGCACTCCTCGATCGCGGGCTGCTCCGCCAGGCGCAAGACGGTCCCCGCTTCTATCAGCTCTCACTGAGCAGAGGGCCACTCGCTTCACGCCTCATCCGCCGCCTCAACGAACTGGGGCATCTCCCCAAGATCCTGGAGAACGATTGACATGATCCCGCCGCTCTCAGACCTGCTCGATTCGGCCAGGGTCGTCGCCCTCCCGATGCACAGTCGCTTCCGCGGCGTCGACGTGCGGGAGGCCCTGCTCTTCGAGGGACCGAAGGGGTGGGCGGAGTTCTCACCGTTCGCGGAGTACGACGATGCGGAGGCAGCCACATGGCTCGCGGCCGCCATCGACTTCGCCTGGCGCGAGCAGCCCGAGCCGCTGCGAGATCGGATCGGCGTGAACGCCACGGTGCCCGCGATCGAGGCGTCGCGCGTGCCCGAGCTGCTCGCGCGATTCCCCGGATGCCGCACGGCGAAGGTCAAGGTCGCCGAGCCGGGGCAGACCCTCTCCGACGACGTGGCGCGCGTTCGCGCCGTGCGCGAGACGATGGGCCCTGAGGGCCGCATCAGGATCGACGCGAACGGAGCCTGGAACGTCGACGAGGCCGAGCACGCCGTGCACGCGCTGGGCGAGTACGACCTGGAATACGTGGAGCAGCCCTGCGCGACGGTGCCCGAGTTGGCGGATCTCCGTCGGCGCGTGAAGTACATGGGCATCCCGGTCGCCGCCGACGAGAGCGTGCGCAAGTCGTCCGATCCGCTCGCGGTCGCCCGTGCCGGCGCGGCCGACCTGCTCGTGATCAAGGCACAGCCCCTCGGCGGCATCACTCACGCGCTGCAGATCGTCACCGCCGCGGGGCTCCCCGTCGTGGTCTCGAGCGCCCTCGACACCGCGATCGGCCTGTCTCAAGGAGCCGCCCTCGCTGCGGCCCTCCCGACACTCGACTACGACTGCGGGCTCGGCACGGCATCACTGTTCCTCGACGACGTGGCCGACCTGCGCCCGGTCGACGGCTCGATCCCGGTCGGCCGAGTGACACCCGATGCGGAGGCACTCAGTCGTCTCGCCGCATCGGACGAACGACGCGAATGGTGGCTCGCGCGCCTCGCCCGCTGCCACTATGAGCTCTCGACCGCCGCACACTGAGGCCGACTGCCGCGGCGTGGCCCCCTTCGCACGTCACTGCGGAGGCCCGCCGAGCACCTCGGCGAGGTGGCGCGTCGCAAGGTCGGTGCTGCGCGGACCGTGGCCGCCTTCCGCGCCGAAGATCGTGAGGATCTCGGCGTCGTGCTCCCCATCGGCGCCGAACCAGTGCGGCGTGCGCGTATCGAACTCCGCGACCTCCCCCGCCTCGAGCACGATGTCGCGGTCACCAACGATGAGCCGGATGCGGCCGGTGAGCACGTACATCCATGACGACCCCTCATGCGAGGTGAGCTTCGGCTCCGAGGCCTCGGAAGGCACGATGATCTTCCACGCGTGCCTCTCACCCGGCTGGCGCGTGAGCGCCACCACAGTGCGCCCGTTGACGCGCCGCGGACGCAGCCGCACCCGCGGGTCGCCGGTCTCGGGAGCGCCCACGAGGTCATCGAGCGACACCCGGTACATGCGCGCGAGCGGCAGGAGCAGCTCCAGGCTCGCGCGCCGCTGACCCGTCTCCAGGCGCGAGAGAGTGCTCTTCGAGATTCCCGTGGCCGAGGCGACCTCGGCGAGTGTCGCTCCTCGTCGAAGGCGCAGCGCCTGGAGCCTCGGACCGATCTGCTCCAGCGTCGCGTCGATGACCGCCTCGTGTTCGTCCATGGCCTCATCCCATCACCGCCATCCCGCTTTCGGCAACCTGAGTTGCTGTTCAGCGATGGCGCGATCGATGCTGAGGACATGACCGTGGCCACGACTTCCCCCCTTCGCTCAGGCACGGCCGGGCTCGCTCTCAGCGTTCTGGTCGCGTCCCTCGGCACCAGCGCCGCCAACATGGCGCTCCCCACGATCGCCCGAGACCTGGACGGCACCTTCTCCCAGACACAGTGGGTGGCGCTCGCGTACCTGCTGGCGATGACAGCGACCAGCCTCACGGTGGGATACCTGGGCGACCTCCTCGGGCGAAGACGCATCCTGGGGATCGGCGTCGTCATCTTCACCCTCGCCGCCGTGCTCTGCGCGCTCGCTCCGACGCTGGGGGTGCTGATCGGCGCCCGCGCTCTGCAGGGCGTCGGCGCTGCCGTGATGATGGCACTCCCTCTCGCCCGCGCCCGCGACGTGGTCGCGCCGGAGCGCCTGGGGCGCGTCATGGGTCTGCTGGGGACGACGGCCGCCGTGGGCACCGCCTCCGGTCCCGCGCTCGGCGGCCTCCTGATCACGGTGGCGGGGTGGCCGACGATCTTCGCAGCCATGGCGCCGCTCGGCGTGCTGGTCGCGGTTCTGACCGGCATGACCGATCGCGATACGTCCGCGGCGAGCGGGCCCCGACGCGGGTTCGACATCGGCGGCGTGCTGCTGCTGACGGCGGCCGTCACCTTCTACACGCTCGGCGTGACCTCGCCCGGTGCCGACGAATCCTGGCCGACGATGCCGCTCCTCGGCGGCGCGATCGTCACTGCCGCTCTGTTCACCCTCCGGGAGGCCCGCGCTTCCTCTGCGCTCCTGCCGCCGGCTCTGCTCCGCACTCGCGACGTCTCGATCGGGGCGGTGCTCAACCTGATCGTGGGCACCGTCATGATGAGCACTCTCGTGGTCGGCCCCTTCTTCCTCGCGGGAGGGCTGCACCTCGCTCCGGCCGCGATCGGGGCGACCATGGCCGCGGGACCACTCGCCTCCATCTGCACCGGTGTGATCGCCGGCCGCGCGGTCGACCGGTTCGGCACGCGGCTCATGACCACAGCGGGGCTCTCGGCGATGGTCGTCGGAGCCCTCGCGCTCGCGTTGCTGCCCTCCTGGTGGGGGCTCATCGGCTACATCACGGGCACTGTGCTGCTCGCCCCCGGGTACCAGCTGTTCCTGGCGGCGAACAACACCGGAGTCCTGAGTGCGACGCCGACAGAGCACCGCGGCGTCACATCAGGATTGCTCGGCCTGTCCCGCAACCTCGGGCTCGTCACCGGCGCCTCCGTGCTCGCGGCGCTCTTCGCCGCAGCCTCCGGCGCAGCAGAGATCGCGACAGCGTCTCCGGAGGCGCTCACCGCAGCACTGAAGGTGACGTTCCTCGTGACGGCTGCGCTCCTGGCCGGTGCCGCACTGCTCTCCCTCGCAGCGAGTCGTCACACCGCGAGGGCTCGGGGAACGGCGACGCCGACTACGGCTCGATGAGCAGCTGCACCAGGCGGCCGAGCTCCTCGCCACCGGAGTGCCGAAGCTGCGCGTCATCCTGGCCGGCCATCGCTCCTCGCACGGTCATGCCCTCCCAGATGATCATGAGCATGCGCGCGGCGATCTCGGCGGGGAGCCGCAGCCGCAGCAGGCCTGCCGAGATGATGTCGTCGACGATGTGCGCGATGCTCGAGACCATCTCGCGCTCTTGCGCGAGATACGCCTCGCCGAACCTCGCGTCGCGCAGGGCGCGGATGCGGATCTCGCTGAGCAGCATGACGCCGAGGCGGTCGTCTCCGCCGAGCTCCATGATCTGCTGCACGAGATCGATCGGATCGCATCCCTCGACCAGGGCACCGGCGGCGGTCAGCTCCTCGACACGGGTGCGCACCGCGTTCACCCGCACCTCGGAGACGCTGGCGGCGAGCATGAGGAACAGCTCGTCCTTGGACTCGAAGTTCGAATAGAACGCGCCGCGGGTGAAGCCGGCTCGCTCACAGACCGCTTCGACCGAGGCTCCGTCGAGCCCGACCTCGGCGAAGACCTGCGCCGCCGCTTCGAGCAGACGGGCACGCGTGTTCTCACGGCTGCGGGTTGCGGGTGTCGACATCGAAACCTCCTGACCCTTCACTCTCGCATGATTCACACCCCGCACACAGGCTTGGCCGGGCGGGTCACCTTACGATACATCTATGTATCGGATACACCTGTGTATCCACCCCGCACCCCTCGGAGGATCGCGTGTCCACACTCCTGTCCTCGCTCGGACGCTGGTCCTTCCGGCATCCGTGGCGAGTCCTCGTATCCTGGCTGCTCGCGCTCGGCATCGCCGGCGCCGGGGCACTCGTGCTGGGAGCGGGAACAGACAACACGTTCTCCATCCCCGGAACCGAATCGCAGGCCGGTCTCGAGCAGCTCTCCCGTTCGTTCCCGCAGGTGAGCGGCACGAATGCGCAGTTCATCGTGGTCGCCGCCGACGGCGACAAGATCACGGATGACGACTACCGCGAGCACATCGAGGATGCCGTCGACGAGCTGGGCGACCTCGACGGCGTGCTCGCTGCCACCTCGCCCTACGACGAGATGGTCAAGGGCATGATCAACGAGGACGACACGGCGGCCATCGTGCGCGTGCAGTTCGACGGCGAGGCCACCGACGTCTCGGACACGACGAAGGATGCGCTGCGCTCGGCAGTGAGCGACCTCGACTCCGTGCTTCCTTCGGGCTCGCAGACCTCGCTCGGCGGCGACCTCTTCGCGATCTCGATCCCCGGCGTCACCCTCACCGAGGCGGTCGGGCTCCTGATCGCGCTCCTCGTGCTCATCGTCACGTTCCGTTCCTTCGTGGTGGCCGGGCTCCCCCTGCTCACCGCGATCCTCGGCGTAGGCATCTCGATGGCCGGCATCTTCACCGCGACCGCCTTCGCCACCGTCTCCTCGACCACCCCGCTGCTGGCGCTCATGCTGGGACTCGCGGTCGGCATCGACTATGCGCTGTTCATCATGGCGCGACATCAGGACCAGGTGCGCGAGGGCGTGGATCCGGAGGAATCGGCATCCCGTGCCGTCGGCACCGCCGGATCGGCCGTCGTCTTCGCCGGCGTCACCGTGCTCATCGCGCTGATCGGCCTCGGCTTCGCCGGCATCCCGTTCCTCACCACCATGGGTATCGCGGCCTCCGCCGCCGTCGCCGTCGCCGTCGCGATCGCCGTCACCCTGACCCCCGCTCTGCTCGGATTCATGAAGGGCAAGGTCGTCGGTCGCCCGAAGAAGGTCAAGGCGTCGAAGGCGAAGAAGAGCGCGGCATCCGATGCGTCGGAGGAGCCGAAGCCCGTCGCGGCCCCGGCGAAGGGCAGCGCCCGCTGGGTCGGGGGCGTCATGAAGCACCCGGTGCTGGTGTCGCTCGCCGTCGTCCTCGGACTCGGGATCGTGGCCGTGCCCGCACTGAGCCTCGACCTCGCGCTGCCGAATGCCGGTGTGCTCCCGAAGGACTCCGAAGCCCGGCAGAACTACGACCTCGTCGGCGAGCAGTTCGGACCCGGGTTCAACGGTCCGCTGATCCTCACCGGCACGATCGTCACCTCCACCGACCCGCTCACCCTGATGGAAGACCTCGGCGACGCGGTCGCGAAGGTCCCCGGTGTCAAGGAGGTCGCGCTCGCGACGCCGAACGAGACCGCCGACACCGGCATCGTGCAGATCATCCCCGAGACCGCACCCGACGATCCGGCGACGGCCGACCTCGTGCGTGAGCTGCGCAGCCACCACGACGAGTGGCTCGACGAATTCGGCATCGACCTCAAGGTCACCGGCTTCACCGCCGTCGGGATCGACATCTCCGACCAGCTCGGCAACGCGCTGCTGCCGTTCGGCATCTTCGTGATCGGCCTCTCGCTGATCCTGCTGACCATCGTGTTCCGCTCGTTGTGGGTGCCGATCACGGCTGCCGCCGGATACCTGCTCTCGATCGTCGCCGCCTTCGGCGTGGTCGGGGCGGTGTTCGAATGGGGATGGTTCGCCGACCTGCTGCACGTCGCCAAGGTCGGGCCGATCATCAGCTTCATGCCGATCATCCTGATGGGCGTGCTGTTCGGTCTCGCCATGGACTACCAGGTCTTCCTCGTCTCCCGCATGCGCGAGGACTTCGTGCACGACAAGGATGCGACGAGCCCGAACCGTGCCACCCGGCGGGCCGCCGCGCTCCGGGCCGTGCGCAGCGGTTTCACCGGCTCGGCGAAGGTCGTGACGGCAGCCGGGCTCATCATGTTCGCGGTGTTCGTCGCGTTCGTCCCCGAGGGCGACTCGTCGCTCAAGCCGATCGCGCTCGGCCTCGCCGCCGGCATCGCCTTCGACGCCTTCCTGGTGCGGATGACGCTGATCCCCGCGCTCATGGCGATCCTGGGCGAACGTGCCTGGGAGCTCCCGCGCTGGCTGGAGAAGATCCTCCCCCGCGTCGACGTCGAGGGCGAGGCCGTCGAACGCGAACGACACCTGGCCCCGTGGCCGGGTGATGGATCGATCGTCGCCGCCGACGACCTCGAGATCAGCGCCGATGCGCCGCTCATCGAGGGTCTCTCGATGAGGATCCCCGAGGGCGGTGCCGTGATCGCGACCGGTGGCGACCTGCGCACCCGCCGGGCTCTGGCCCTGACGATCGCGGGACGCCTGACCCCCGCGGACGGCAAGCTCAGAGTCGCGGGGCATCTGCTCCCCGGACGCGCAGCCTGGGTACGCTCTCACATCGGCTGCGTGCTGGTCGACGATGCGGATGCCGCGCTCGGCGACCTCGCCGAAGCCCTGCGCGGAAGGTCGCAGATCGTCGTGATCGACGGGATCGACCGCCTCAGCGGCGGACAGCGCGACCAGGCGACGGCGATGCTGCGCGATGCCGCGGCCTCCCGCACGCTCGCGGTGTTCGCCACTGCCTCCGACGCCGATTCGGCACGGACCACCCTCGCCGAGGCCGGATGGCCCGACGCACAGACTCTCGACACGCGTGCTCCTCGCCGGAGCACCGCAGAATCCCCCGAGGTGACCGCATGACCCTCCCCATCGAGCGCGCGCGCTCCCGCAAGCCCATCACGTGGCTGACCATCCTCGGTGTGCTGCTGCTGCCGGCGGCGGTCGGCGGCATCCTGGTCGCGGCCCTGCAGAACCCGACGGAGCGCCTCGACTCCATGACCGCGGCCATCGTCAATCTCGACGAGCCCGTGACCATCGACGGGCAGATGACTCCGCTCGGACGCCAGCTCGCCGCGGGTCTCGTGGAGGGGTCGGACGATCTGGATTCGAACCTCACCTGGGTGATATCGAACAAGGACGACGCGGCAGACGGACTCGCCGACGGCTCCTACCAGGCCGTCATCACGATTCCCGAAGAATTCTCCGCAGCGGCCACGTCGGCCGGCACCGCGATCTCCGACGGCGGAGGCAAGGCCGAGCAGGCCACCATCACGGTGACCACGCCGAAGGACGGACTCGTCGCCGACGACCTCATCACGGGTCAGCTCGCCGATGTCGCCGCGTCGACCATGGGCACGATGCTCTCCGAGGCGACGACCGAGAACATCCTGGTCGGCTTCACCACGATCGGCGACCAGATCGGCGATGCAGCAGACGGCGCGCTCAAGCTCGCGAACGGGGCGCGGGATGCCGCCACCGGAGCCGCCGCGATCCCCGACGGCGCTGCGAAGCTGGCATCCGGAGCAGGTGAGCTCGGGACGGGTGCATCGTCGCTCGCCTCGGGACTCGACACGATCGCGGGCAAGACGCGTGAGGCGGCCGCCGGTGCCGCGCAGATCGGATCCGGGCTTACCGCCGGGGGTGCCGCGCTCGGAGAGAACGTCGGCGGGTTGAAGGATGCCATGGGCGCGGTTCAGACCGGTACCGCCTCCGCGCAGGACGCCGCTACCCAGTCGAAGGCTCTCGCGGGAAGCCTCGGCACGCTCGCTGCATCCTGCGATCCCGCCGTCTCCGGCCCGGAGTTCTGCAAGAGCGTCGCCGATGCCTTTACGGCTTCGCAGACTCTGGCGACCTCCGCCGGAACGGCCTCCGGATACCTCACGGGCGCCGCCCCCGGAGTCGCCGCGATCCCTGGAACGCTCGACACCCTGGTGTCCAGCATGACGCAGGCCGGCGCCGGCGCCACCCAGCTGTCCTCCGGCCTCACTCAGCTCGCGGACCAGGGCATCGGCGCATCCGCCACCGGCGCCCGTGGCCTCGCCTCCGGTGCGACCCAGCTCTCCAGCGGAGCGACCGCTCTCGCCGATGGTGCCACCGAGCTCACGACCGGTCTCGACACCCTGGCGACCGGTACGGGCGACCTCGCCGGTGGGCTGCGCACGGCATCCGATTCGCTCCCCTCGTTCACCGACACCGAGTCGAAGTCTCTCGCCTCGGTGATCGCCGACCCGGTGTCGTCGAACTCGTCGATGAACACGATCTTCGGCCCGACCGCGATCCCGCTGCTCGCTGCGGTGGTGCTCTGGTTCGGCGGACTCGCGACCTTCGTGGTGATGCGCGCCCACACGGCACGCACGCTCACCTCTCGCCGGTCGTCGGCGACGCTCACGCTGCGGGCGTTCGCTCCCGCGGCTCTGATCGGCGCGGGTCAGGGACTGCTGGTCTCACTGATCGTGCAGGTCGTGGCCAGCTACGATGCGGGTACCTGGTGGGCCTTCGCAGGGACCGCCGTGCTCGCCGGTGTCGTGTTCGCCGCCGTGAACCAGGCGCTCGTCGCCCTGTTCGGCGGGATCGGACGCTGGATCTCGGCCCTGGTCGGAGTGCTCGCGGTCGCGACGGGTCTGATCTCGACGGTGCCCGGCTGGCTCGCCGGTATCGGGGCCGCCCTCCCGACGGCTCCGGCCTTCGCGGGGTTGATCACCGCCAGCGGCTCGGCGGTCGCCGCTCTGGTCGTCTGGGGTGTGCTGTCTCTCGTGGCCACGACCCTCGCCGTGACGCTGCGGCGCACGACCTCGGCCAAGGCGGTCCTCGCCACGGCCTGACTCCTCGTCCCGCAGCGAAGACCATCCACACCGGCCCGGCGCGTCGAAGTATGACGCACCGGGCCGTTCGTGTGTCAGCCTCCGGTTTCGCATCCTCACGACGCGTCCTAGGCTCCTGACATGCGCCGGCCGTTCATGGACACCCCCGACCAACTCGCGAGCCTGGAGGGACAGCAGTACCTCGTGCTCCGGCCCACCGCGGCGGTCGGCACGGTCTATCGCGATGTCCAGGATGCCGCCGTCTCCCGCCTCGGCGTCCCGGCACGGCGCCCGCACACCGGGCACGTCACACTGCGAGGGTTCTACGAGCCCGAGCGACGCGAGGCACTCACCGAGCTGATCCGCTCATGGGCAGAGCAGCAGGCCCCGATCGAGGTCGCCGCCGAAGCCGTCGACGAGTTCCCCGTGCCCTGGCAGATCCTGATCGTGCGCCTCGCCCGCAGCCCCTCGCTCGTCTCGGCGTATTCGTCGCTGACCGCCGCACTGGATGCCACGGACTTCCGTCGTATCGGTGAGCTGCCGCTGGAGGACTGGACGTTCCACCTGTCGGTGCTCTACGGCAAGACTCTCGCTGGGGCCGAGTGGTCGCGCTTCGCGAAAGCCGAGGTCCGCCCGCTCTCACCCGCGCCCTCCGAGGTCATCGCGGAAGCCGAGCTGGTCTGGTACCAGGGCGGTATCGAGCACGCCGAGGTCATCCCGCTGCGGGGCTGACCCCGGTAGGCCCTCTCTGCGACGCTGACGGCGCCGCGGTTCGGCTCAGCTCAGCTCAGCTCAGGCCGGAGTAGGCGTGCAGGCCCTTGAAGAAGACGTTCACGATCGTGAAGTTGAAGATCACGGCCGAGAAGCCGACGATCGCCAGCCACGCCGAGGGGTTCCCGCGCCAGCCGCGCGTCGCGCGGGCGTGGATGTATCCGGCGTAGATGACCCAGATCACGAAGGTCCAGGTCTCCTTCACGTCGAAGCCCCAGAAGCGGCTCCAGGCGTAGTAGGCCCAGATGGACCCGGCGATGAGCGTGAAGGTCCAGAGGATGAAGCCGATGATCGTGAACATGTACGCCAGGCTCTCCAGGCGCACCGCGTTCGGGAAGGTGCGGAGGAAGCCGGGACCGGTCTTCGTGGCATTCTCGCCGAGGAGTCGCTCGCGGCGCGACTGCATGAGCTGGATCACCGAGAGTGCGAACGCGAGAGCGAAGAACGCGGTCGCGAGCGAGGCCACGAACACGTGGATGACGAGCCACACGCTCTTGAGCGGGTCCATCAGCGGCGAGACGTCGACGTAGAAGTTGGTCGCCCCGAGGCCGAGCAGCACCACGACGAGGCCCGTGATGAACGTGCCGAGGAACCGCAGGTCGATGCGGGTGAGCACGACGAGGTACACCGCGATGATGAGCAGCGTGCCCATCATGGCGAACTCGTACAGGTTGGCCCACGGGACTCGCCCGGCCGCGATGCCACGGGTGATCGCAGCGGCGAGGTGGAAGAGGAACCCGAGCACGGTCAGCGAGGTGCCGATCCGGGCCATCACGAACCGCTGCGGGGCGGAACCGGCACCGGACGTGCCTGAGGATGCGGCGACGCCCCCGCCACCTGCTCCGACGAGCACCGACTCGCGGACGTTCTGCGCATCGGCTGTCGCCTGCGAGCGCCGTGCGAGATCGAAGGCGTAGGCAACGAAGGCCGCCGCGTAGATCGCGATCGCCGTCCAGAGCAGGACAGGCGAGATCACGTTGAGCTCGAGCATGGTGTCAGTCTACTTTCCGGGTGTCGGTTGCCGGGGCTTCCGGCTCGGCGGACTCATCCGCGGTGTCATCGATCGTGGGGCGCGCCGTGGTGCCTCCGGCCGCGTCGAGCAGTCGGGCGTGCCCGGCGACGAGGTCTTCCACGGCTGCGGCGAGGGTCGGGTCCTCGCCTCGGGCGAGCGCAGCGTACTCGAGGGCGATCTCGCCGTCGTGCGCTGTGGCCTTGACCCACACACGGCGACGCGGCACAAACAGCGCGATCATGAGACCGCCGAGGGCGAGCAGCGCGAAGCCGAGCACCCACACGCCGGACTCGTCGCGGTGGATCTGGAGCGACGCGAAGCGCTTCACCGACTGGGAGGCGTCCGCGGCGCCGGCCGGAGACTCGTCCTCGAAGGTCACCGAGCCGAGGCCGTTCGGCAGCTGTGCGGTCTGCCCCGGTGCCAGCTCGATCGACTCGACGTCGGTGGTGCGGCCCGTGAGCTTGGTCATCCCCGTGGTGTCGAGCACGTAGACGGAACGCGGCACCCCCTCGTTGATCCCGAGGTCTCCGGTGTACACGTCGAGAGTGAGCGTCGGGTTGGTGAGGTCGCCGTAGGCGGAGAAGAACGCACCGCTCTCGAGCACGCCCGTGGTCGGGTAGAAGAACCCGACGAGTCCGACCTGCTCCGCAAGCCCGTCCGGCACCTTGAGCACACCGAGCGAGGTCATGTTGTTGTCCTGAGGAAGGAACGGCGTGCTGTTGGTGAACACCACGTTGCCCTCGGGGTCACGCACGGTCACGGTCGGCGCGTAGCCGTTGCCGAGGAGGAACACGTCGTCGTCGGCGACACCGAGGGGCTCGTTGACCTTGACGGAGCCGGTGCGCTCCTCGCCGTTCTCCTGCACCGTGACGTTGGCGGAGAAGTCTCCTGCCTGTCCGGAGCCGGGCTCACCGAACGGCTGATACGTCACATCGAACGAGTCGAGGCGCATCGAGTACGGAGCGAACGCATCGTCACCCACGAAGCGACCGCGGTTCATCGAGTCGTAGTCGAGGAGCGTGTTGGCGAACGTCTCGCCCTCGACGAGTACGCGCTGACCGGTGTAGGAGAACCCGCCGCCGATACCGACGGTGACCAGCACCCCCACGAGCGCGAGGTGGAAGAGCAGATTGCCGGTCTCGCGCCAGTAGCCGCGCTCCGCGGAGACCGAGAACGTGCGGCCGCGGTCGTAGCGCTCCACACGGTAGCCGAGAGCCTTGAGCTGTTTCGTGGCGACGTCGATCGATGCGGCGGCCTCGGCTTCGGCATCGCCGGTCTTCGTGCCGGAGTCTGCCGCAGGGTCCCGAGTGACCGCGCGGTAGTCCTCGAGCCGCTGCAGTCGCGCGGGGGTGCGCGGCGGGCGCGCACGCAGCGCCTTGGCGTGGTGCTTGATGCGCGGGATCACGCAACCGACGAGCGAGGCGAACAGCAGCAGGTAGATCGCCGAGAACCACGGCGACAGGTACACGTCGAACAGCTTCAGCCCGTCGAGCACCGGGAAGAGGTCGGGGTTGTCGCGCTCCCACTGCGTGACGCCGTTCGGGTCGGCCATCCGCTGCGGGAAGATCGAGCCGGGGATCGCGGCGATCGCGAGCACGAGCAGCAGGATGAGCGCCGTGCGCATCGAGGTCAGCTGACGCCAGCCCCAGCGCAGCCAGCCGACGAACCCGAGCCGCGGCTGGGTGATCGAGTCGTCGCCGTCGACGTGGTCCGACGGACGGAGCGGATCGCTGGAGTCGCTGTTCGCGGCACCCTTGTTCTTGGTCATGGCCTTCTCAGTGCGGGTGTTCTTCTCGGGACGGGTGGGCTTGTCGGAGCGGGAATCGGGTCGCGCGCCCGCCTCCGGGTCGTCAGAGCGGGAGGATGACACTGCCGATCACCGCCGTCAGTCTCGACATGATGTCGGTCCAGAGCCCGGTGACCATCAGCACGCCGAGGAGGAGAAGCATCACGCCACCGATGATGTTGACCACCCGGATGTGCCGACGGAGGAAACCGATCGCCTTCGTGGCCCAGCCGAAGCCGAGGGCGACGAGCAGGAAGGGGATGCCGAGGCCGAGAGAGTAGGCGAGACCGAGGAAGCCCGCCCGCACAGGATCACCGGCGTTGAACGACAGCGCGAGGATCGCCGCGAGCGTCGGGCCCATGCAGGGAGCCCATCCGATGCCGAGCGCGATACCGAGGAGCGGGGCTCCGACGACGCCGACCTTCGAGTCGACGTGGAAGCGGAACTCCTTCTGCGCGAAACCGAAGAGCCCGAGGAACACCAGCCCCATCGCGATGATCACGACCCCCAGGATGCGCGTGATCAGGTCGCCCCACTGCAGCAGGAAGACCCCGGCCGTTCCGCCGAGCACGGTGTAGAGGATGAAGACGATCGTGAACCCGAGGATGAACAGCAGCACGCCCCCGACGAGTCGCCCTCGCGTCGCGGTCTCGGTCGTCTGCGTCGTCGTCCCGCCTTCCGCACCGGCAGCAGCGGTCGACCGAGGCGCGACGGCACCGCCGAGGAAGCCGAGGTAGCCGGGAACGAGGGGGAGCACGCACGGGGAGAGGAAAGAGACGAGTCCCGCGAGCATCGCGACCGGGATCGCGATCCAGAGGGCCCCGGAGCCGATGATCGCTTCGGGGTTCACAAGGCTCCCCTGATGGTCACGAGTCCTCCGCCAGGGCGTCCTTGACGAGCGTGGAGAGGATCGACTTGCCGTCGATCGGGCCGATGATGCGGGCAGCGACCCGGCCCTGCTTGTCGAGCACGAGGGTCGTCGGCGTCGCAGTGATCGGCGTGGCCTCCGCCTTCGCGAAGGCGAGCTTGGCCTGGGCGGTGTCGACATCGATCAGGCTGGGGTAGGTGACGCCGTACTCGTTCGCGAAGGCCACAGCGGTGTCTGCCTGGTCGCGGGTGTTGATGCCGACGAACGCGACGTCCTCATCGCTGAAGTCCTGCCACAGCGCTTCCAGATCGGCGGCCTCGAGGCGGCACGGTGCACAGCCGGCGTACCAGAAGTTCACGACCGCGACCTGTCCGGCGATGTCGGCGCTGTCGAACTTCTCGCCCTCCTCGGTCACCCCGCTGAAGACGACGGGTTCGCCGCGCTCGGAGACCGGGATCTCGACGATGGCACCGTCGGCGGCGACATAACCGGTGTTCTCGCCGTTCAGGAACGATTCGCTTACCGGATCGGGAGCGCAGGCGCTCAGACCGATGGCGAGCACCGCAGCGAGCGCGGCACCGACCGCACGGCGCGAACGCCGGGTGCGGGAGGAGCGGCCGCTGCGGATCTGACGGACCGTCGAATCGCTTGGCACGACTCCGAGTTTACGCAGAGGATCCTATGCGCGAGCCGGAAACGGACGCCTCGCCGAGGGCCTCAGAAGCGCGCCAGAACGTCGTCCACGCCCGCACGGAACCGCGGGCAGGTGGCGATGTCGTGCGCCCGGCAGCCCATCGCGTGCTCGGTCATCTCGCGGGATCGGCGCATCTCCTCCATGCGCCGATCGATGTCGTCCAGGTGCTGCTGCAGCACCTGGTGGCGCCCGGCGCTGCCGTCGTCGAGCAGCACCCCGATCTGTTCGAGCGTCATCCCCGCGGCCTTGCTGCGCTGGATCACGGCGATGCGCACGACCTCGTCTTCGCCATAGCGCCGTCGCCCCGCGGAGTCTCGAGGCGGCCGGAGCAGACCCACCGATTCCCAGTGCCGCAGCACGTTCGTGGGCAGTTCGACGCGGGCGGCCACTTCGCCGACGGACCAGGGGTGCGCATGGCTTGACTTCATGTTGACATGAAGTCACAGACTGACCGGGAACGCAACAACGCCATCGGAAGGACCACCATGTACGACGCCATCGTGATCGGCGCAGGACCGGCAGGACTGCAGGCCGCTCTGACCCTCGGGCGGATGCACCGCTCCACGTTGCTCCTCGACTCGGGCGAGTACCGCAACGGCACCGTCCTGCACATGCACAACATGATCGGCGCGGACGGCACCGCCCCCGCCCAGCTCCGCGCGACCGCACGGGCAGAGCTCTCCGCCTACGACGACGTAGAGATCCGCGACGCCGCAGCGATGAGCGTCTCGGGCGACGAGGACGCGTTCGTCGTTGGCATCTCCGATGGCTCCGAGGTCGAGGGGCGCCGGGTCATCCTCGCCACGGGCGTCGCCGACGACCTTCCCGACGTCCCCGGCCTGCAGGACCTGTGGGGCACACTCGCGTTCAGCTGCCCGTTCTGCGACGGACACGAGCACGCGGGAAGACCGATCGCCATCCTCGGCGCCGCACCTCGGGCCGCGCACCTCATCGGGCTGCTGGGTCGGATCGTCGGGGACATCACCGTGTTCCCCGTCGGGGAGATGTTCGCCGACGAAGACATCCAGATGCTCGAGGCGAAGGGCGTGCGCGTGAGCACCAGCCCGGTCGCCTCCGTCGAGAAGGTCGACGGAGGAGTGCGCATCCGCACGGACGACGATGAGCGCGTGGCCGACGGCATCTTCGTCGCGGCGGGATCGATGCGCCAGCGGTCACCGTTGGTCGCGCAGCTCGACCTGCAGATGCACGAGTCCGGCTGCATCGAGATCGACGAGTTCGGACGCACCTCGATCCCCGGGGTCTTCGCGGCGGGCGATCTCGCCCACCGTGCGACCCTTCCCGGCCCGATGGCATCCGTGCTGCTGGCGGCCGCCGCCGGTCAGCTGGCCGCGGTCGGCATCATCCAGTCGCTCCTGGCCGCCGAGCACTGAGCGGGGCGCGTCGCGAGGACCGGCTCAGACCGCGCCGACGTCCACGGCGCCGCCCGTCGCAGCGGGCTCGGCGTACGCGACCTCGCGCCAGACGTCGCCGACGCGCTCGAACGAGGTGACGCTCGACAGGGCGCAGCGACGCGTGCGCGGGTCGTGCCGCAACGGCAGGCCCGCCACCCGGAGGTGGGTGATCCAGATCGGCGCCTGGTGCGAGACCATCACGAGGTCGCCGTCCGGTGCCGCATCCCACGCCTCGTCCATGATGCCGAGCATCCGCTCCGCGATGGAGGAATACGGCTCACCCCAGCTGGGAACGGACGGCTGGCGCAGGTGCCACCAGTTCAGCGGGTTCATCAGGGAACGGCGCATCTGCGTCCCCTCGAACACGTTGGTCGGCTCGATCAGGCGGATGTCGACCTCGGGCACGAGGTCGAGGCGCTCCGCGAACGGCTCGGCCGACTCCTGCGCACGCTCCAGCGGCGAGGAGTACAGCGCGCGCAGGGGACGCTCGAGCGAGGCCACGTGGTCGGCCGCCGCTGCGGCCATCCCCCGGCCCGCCGTGCTCAGGTGGTAGTCGGGAAGACGACCGTAGAGCACGCGGGCCGGATTGTGCACCTCGCCGTGTCGGACGAGGTGCAACCGGGACGCCGTCATGTCACGCCTTGCTGTAGCGCGAATCCCCGAAGCCGAGGATCAGGTACCCGATGTACGGGAAGAGGAAAAGCAGGAAGAACGAGAAGAGCCCGCCCTTGTTGAAGCGCTCACCGAGCTTGAACGCGACGATGATCGCGAGGATCAGGTTCGCGACCGGGATGAGGTACAGCAGTGCGAACCAGCCGGACATCCCGGCGATCTTCACCAGGAAGACGAGGTTCACGATCGGGATGATCGCGAGGATGCCGGGGTATCCGGCCTTCGTGAACACCTTCCACAACCCGATGGCGACGAGGATGTAGAAGACGAGCGCGATCAGGCCCGTAGTACCGGAGAAGATCGATGCGTAGAGATCGGCGATGCCGTTGTTGTCCACGGTGCATCCTTTCTGTGTAAGAGCTGTGTCGTGGCGATCCTACTGATATGCCGCCCCGGACGCCGCCGACGGGGCCGATGACCTCCCGACCGCCCCCGTAGAATGGGCGGGTTCCCCATTTCCCAGATCAGAAGGAATACTCCGTGCTTCGCACCCACTCGGCAGGCTCTCTGCGAGCCGAGCACATCGGTCAGACCGTCACCCTCTCGGGTTGGGTCGATCGCCGTCGTGACCACGGAGGAGTCGCTTTCATCGATCTGCGGGACGCCTCCGGCATCGCTCAGGTCGTCATCCGCGACGAGGAGATCGCGCACCCGCTGCGCAACGAGTTCGTGTTGAAGGTGACCGGCGAGGTGTCGCTGCGCCCCGAGGGCAACGCGAACCCGAACCTCCCCACCGGCGAGATCGAGCTCATCGCGACCGACGTCGAGGTGCTGAACGAGTCCGCTCCCCTCCCCTTCCAGGTCTCCACGGCGCTCGCCGACACCGAGACCGTGGGCGAGGAAGCCCGTCTCAAGTACCGCTACCTCGACCTGCGTCGTCCGGCCCCCGCATCCGCTCTGCGCCTGCGCTCGAACGTCTACAAGGCGATCCGCGACGTGCTGCACGCCGACGACTTCACCGAGGTCGAGACGCCCACCCTCACGCGCTCCACGCCCGAAGGCGCGCGCGACTTCCTGGTGCCGGCTCGCCTGAGCCCCGGCAGCTGGTACGCCCTGCCGCAGTCGCCGCAGCTGTTCAAGCAGCTGCTGATGGTCGGTGGCGTCGAGAAGTACTTCCAGATCGCCCGCTGCTACCGCGACGAGGACTTCCGCGCCGACCGTCAGCCCGAGTTCACGCAGCTCGACATCGAGATGAGCTTCGTCGACCAGGAAGACGTGATCACGCTCATGGAGTCGCTCATCGTGGCGATGTGGGCGACGATCGGTGTCGAGGTGGCCACGCCCCTGCCGCGCATGACCTACGCCG
The DNA here is from genome assembly GCF_000340625.1 of Microbacterium sp. UCD-TDU. Taxonomy (NCBI): domain Bacteria; kingdom Bacillati; phylum Actinomycetota; class Actinomycetes; order Micrococcales; family Microbacteriaceae; genus Microbacterium; species Microbacterium sp. UCD-TDU. The sequence goes on along the minus strand of NZ_AOSO01000005.1, from coordinate 109,536 downwards.
ACGCCATGGCCAAGTACGGCTCCGACAAGCCCGACCTGCGCTTCGGACTCGAGCTCGTCGAGGCGACCGAGTACTTCAAGGACACCCCGTTCCGCGTCTTCCAGGCGGAGTACGTCGGCGCGGTGCGCATGCCCGGTGGCGCCTCGCAGCCCCGCAAGCAGCTCGACGCCTGGCAGGACTGGGCCAAGCAGCGCGGCGCCCGCGGCCTCGCCTACGTGTTGTTCAACGAGGACGGCACGCTCGGCGGCCCTGCCGCGAAGAACCTGTCCGAGGCCGAGCAGGCCGGACTCGCCGAACTCGTCGGTGCCGAGACCGGCGACTGCGTCTTCTTCGCCGCCGGTTCCACCAAGGAGAGCCGTGCGCTGCTCGGTGCCGCGCGCGTCGAGATCGGCCGCCGCCTCGGCTACCTGAACCCCGATGAATTCGCCTTCACGTGGGTCGTCGACGCTCCGATGTTCGAGCCGGCAGCCGACGCCGTAGCCTCCGGTGACGTCGCCGTCGGCGCGGGCGCCTGGACGGCCGTGCACCACGCCTTCACCGGCCCCAAGCCCGAGTTCCAGGACACGTTCGACACCGACCCCGGATCGGCCCTCGCCTACGCGTACGACATCGTGTGCAACGGCTCTGAGCTCGGTGGCGGCTCGATCCGCATCCACCGCGAAGACGTGCAGAAGCGCGTGTTCGAGGTCATGGGCATCAGCGACGAGCAGGCCGACGAGCAGTTCGGCTTCCTCCTCGACGCGTTCAAGTTCGGCGCCCCGCCCCACGGCGGGATCGCGCTCGGCATGGATCGCGTGCTGCAGCACCTGACCAAGACCGAGTCGATCCGCGAGGTCATCGCCTTCCCGAAGTCGGGCAACGGCTTCGACCCGCTCACCTCCGCTCCGGCGCCCATCACCGACGCGCAGCGCGCCGAGGCCGGCGTCGACTACGAGCCCGAAGACGACGAGGCCTGACGCCCACCACCACGCGGACTCACGCCCGGGTCGCACGCAGTCCTCGGACTCGTGCGACCCGGGCGTTCTCGGTCGTTCAGCCGAGTGACGCGAACGCGGGAAGGATGTTCTCGTTCCAGACGTCGACGCCGAGCTTGCCGATCAGGACGATCACGACCACGAGGAAGACGACCCGGATGAACGTAGTCCCGCGGGAGATCGCCATCCGCGACCCCAGGTAGCTGCCCGCGACGTTCGCGACGGCGAGGATGCCGCCGAGCAGCCACAGCACGGCACCGTGCGGGATGAACAGCATCAGTGCGCCCGCGTTCGTGGCGAGGTTGACGATCTTGGCCTTGGCGCTGGCCTGCAGGAAGTCGTAGCCGAGCAGTGCGACGAGGGTGATCACGAGGAAGGTACCCGTGCCCGGACCGATCATCCCGTCGTAGAAGCCGATGCCGAGTCCTGCCGCGCCCGCCATGATGTGGTGCTTGTGCCCGTGGAACCGCAGCTGGGTCGCCGCCCCCATCTGCGGCCGGAACGCGGTGAACAACGCCACCACGAGCAGGGCGATCACGATGATCGGCTTGAAGGCGGCCGGCGGCAGCACCGTCGCGACGGCCGCTCCCCCGAACGAGCCGATCAGTGCGACGATCGCCATCGGCACGGCGGTGCGGATGTCGGGTTTCGCGCGCCGATAGTAGGTGGCGCTGCTGGTCGCGGTGCCGAAGACCGAAGCGAGCTTGTTCGTCGCGAGAGCCTGCACCGGTGAGATGCCGGGGATCAGCAGCAGCGCGGGCAGCTGCAGCAGTCCTCCCCCGCCGACGACGGCGTCGATCCAGCCGGCGCAGAACGCAGCGACGACGACGAGCAGGACCATCCCCCATGTGAGCTGTTCCAGTCCGAGCACGGCGCCGATATCCACCTCGCCATGATTCCAGAGAGTGGACGCCGCTCCGGCATCCGCTCCGTGCGCTGGCAAACTGGAGCCATGCTCGACGCCCTCCCGCTGCCCCACTCTTTCGAATCGCGCATCGGGACGGCGCTCCTGCGGCGTGCCACGGTCGATGACACGGATGCCGTGATCGCCCTGCTCGCCGACGACCCGATCAGCGCGGCCCGCGGCGATGTGGCCTCCGAGGAGGACCGGCCGGCCTATCGACAGGGGCTCATCGAGATCCTGGCCGAACCGTCGAACGACCTGCTCGTCGTCGAGCTCGACGGCGCGATCGTCGGCACGCTGCAGCTCACCTCGATCCCCGGGATGGCACGTCGCGGCGCCCGACGGCTGCTGGTCGAGGCGGTCCGCGTGCAGAGCAGCCTGCGCTCGTCGGGCATCGGCTCCGCCGTGATGCGCTGGGTATCGGAAGCGGCGGCCCCTGCGGTCGGCGCGAGCATGGTGCAGCTCACCTCGGACGCCTCCCGCACCGACGCGCACCGTTTCTACGAGCGGCTGGGGTACGTCGGCTCGCACCGCGGCTTCAAGTACAGCGTCCCGCAGGGCTGAGACGCGGTGGCCCTGTTCGGCCACCGCCTCGCCACCATCCGTTCACCAGACCCGCGACCGGCGGCAACCTCCGCCTCATAGTGTCCTCTCGCAACCCGAAACCGGCTCACAGCGCCGGACACCGAGAGGACACTCATGGCTCGCTTCACCCGCCGCGCGCGCATCGGCGCCGGCATCGCCCTCGCCACCACGGCCGTACTGGCGCTGACCTCCTGCGCAGGCGCGACCGACGCGCCCGCCGCCGGCGGCTCCGACGTGGACGCCTCCGCCGCGACCTCGGTCGCCGACTTCGGCACGTTCGCCGATCTCGAGGCCGCGGCCAAGGCCGAGGGCTCGCTCAACGTCATCGCGCTGCCCCGCGACTGGGCCAACTACGGCGAGATCCTCGATCTGTTCGCCGAGAAGTACCCCGAGATCACGATCAACGAAGCCTCCCCCGACGTCTCGAGCGCCGAGGAGATCCAGGCCGCGAAGACGAACGAGGGCCTGGACACCGCGCCCGACGTGTTCGACATCGGCCTCACCGTCGCCCTGCAGAACACGGACGTCTTCGCTCCCTACAAGGTGCAGACCTGGGATGACATCCCCGCAGAGCTGAAGGAGCCCACCGGTCTCTTCGTCGGCGACTACGGCGGATACATGTCGATCGGCTACGACTCGTCGAAGTTCGACGCTCCCGCCGAGCTCTCCGACCTTCTCTCGGCCGACTACAAGGGCGCGGTCGCGATCAACGGCGACCCGACCCAGGCCGGAGCCGCGTTCGCGGCTGTGGGACTCGCCACCGTGCAGTCCGACGGCACCCTCGACGACTTCCAGCCGGGCATCGACTTCTTCTCCGAGCTGCAGAAGGCCGGCAACCTGCTCAAGGTCGACGTGACGACCGCGACCATCGCGAGCGGCGAGACCCCCGTCGTGTTCGACTGGGACTACCTGAACGCCTCGCACACGGCGGACAACAAGGACTGGAAGGTCGTCGTGTTCGACGGCACCGGTTACGCCGGGTACTACAACCAGGCCATCAACGCCGACGCCCCGCACCCTGCTGCCGCACGTCTGTGGCAGGAGTTCCTCTACAGCGACGAGGTGCAGAACCTCTGGCTGAAGGGCGGCGCCCGTCCGGTGCGCATGGAGGCCATGACCGACGCCGGCACGATCGACGCCGACCTCGCCGCCGCACTCCCCGAGGCTCCTGAGGAGACCGTGGTCCCGACCGAGGAGCAGTCGACGAACGCCGGCACACTGCTCGGCGAGAAGTGGGCTTCGGCGGTCCAGTGACCACCCTTTCCGCAACGGGGGCGGATGCTGCTGCATCCGCCCCCGCCACCTCCGCCGGGTCCTCGCCGCACGCGAGGACCCGGCGGTCCGCTCCGTCCTTCGCGTGGCTCGGGCTCGTCCCCTTCGCCGCCTACGTCGTGCTCTTCCTGGCGGTGCCGACGATCCTGTCGATCGGTTCGGGCTTCTTCACGAAGGACGGCTCCTTCACCTGGACGAACCTGTCGGCCCTCGCCGATCCCGTCGTGCTGAACACGTTCGCGAACTCGGCCGGACTCTCGCTGCTCACCGCCGTCGTCGGCGCGATCGTCGGCGCCCTCGTCTGCTACGCCCTGCTCGGCCTGGACCCCGAGAGCCGAACGCGCTCGGCAGTGGACGCCGCAGCCGGCGTACTCGCGCAGTTCGGCGGCGTCATGCTCGCCTTCGCCTTCATCGCGACCATCGGCATCCAAGGCGTCGTCACCGTGTTCCTGAAGGAGTCCTTCGGCGTCAACATCTTCGAGAACGGCACGTGGCTCTACGAGCTGCCCGGCCTCGTCCTCCCGTACTTCTACTTCCAGATACCACTGATGGTCATCACCTTCATGCCCGCCCTCGCCGCGCTCAAGCCGCAGTGGGCCGAGGCGAACCTCACCCTCGGCGGCACCCGTGCGAGCTTCTGGCTGCGCATCGGCATCCCCGTGCTCGCGCCCTCGTTCCTCGCCAGCCTGCTCCTGCTGTTCGCAAACGCGTTCTCCTCGTACGCCACTGCCGCCGCCCTCGCCAGCCAGGGTGCGCAGATCGTGCCGCTGCAGATCCGCACGGCCCTCACGAGCGAGACCGTGCTCGGACGGGAGAACCTCGCCGGTGCTCTCGCGCTCGGGATGATCGTGATCGTCGGGATCGTGATGGCCCTGTACTCCCTCGTGCAGCGACGAGCGGCGAGGTGGCAGTCGTGAACCGGCTCGGCCCCTCTCTCGCGACCCGCTGGGTCATCGGCATCCTGGTCGGTGCGTTCTTCGCCGTTCCCCTGGTATCGACGTTCCTCTTCACCCTCCGCGACCCCGAAGGCGGGTTGTCGTTCGCCCGCTGGATCGCGTTGTTCGACCCCGCGGCCGCGGCGACGCTCAAGCCGATCTGGACGGGTCTGGGCAACTCCCTGGTGCTCGCCGTCGTCACCGTCGCGATCGTGCTGCTGCTGCTCGCGCCGACGATGATCCTGGTGAACCTGCGCTTCCCGCACCTCAAGCCCGCATTCGAATTCGCGGTGCTGCTGCCCATCTCGATCCCGGCGATCGTGCTCGTGGTCGGGCTGGCCCCGATCTACCTGCAGATCGGCCGTGCGTTCGGCACCGGCACCTGGACGCTCGCGTTCGCCTACGGGATCACCGTGCTGCCGTTCGCGTTCCGGTCGATCCAGGCATCGATCGACGCCGCCGACCTGCGCACCCTCTCCGAGGCCGCACGATCGCTCGGCGCGAGCTGGCCGACGGTCGTGCTGAAGGTGCTCGCGCCGAACCTCCGCCAGGGGCTGCTCGCCGCCTCCCTCATCTCCATCGCCGTGGTGCTCGGAGAGTTCACGATCGCCTCCCTCCTGAACCGCCAGGTGTTCCAGACCGCCATGGTCGTGGTGAACAAACAGGATCCGTACGCGCCGGCCATCTTCACCCTGCTCGCGCTGGTGTTCGTGTTCCTCCTGCTCCTCCTGATCGGCCGCGTCGCCCGCGGCAACGGAAAGGCCCGCTCATGACCGTCGACCACGCGCTGCCGCGCACCAAGGACAACCTGCTGCTCGCCCAGGCGGGCGAGGGCACTCGCGTCGAGCTGCAGGGGATCGTCAAGAGCTACGCCGGCAACCGGGTGCTGCACGGAGTCGATCTCGACATCGCTCCCGGTGAGTTCGTCTCCCTCCTCGGCCCCTCCGGCTGCGGCAAGACGACTCTGCTGCGGGTGCTCGCAGGCCTCGAGGGCGCCGACGAGGGCGCCGTGCTCCTGGGCGGTGGCGACGTCTCGCGAGTGCCCACGAACAAGCGCGACATCGGGATGGTCTTCCAGTCCTACTCACTGTTCCCGCACCTGCGGGTCGCTGAGAACACGGCCTTCGGCCTGCGCCGGCGCGGGATCGGCAAAGCCGAGGCGGCGCGCCGCGCCGTCGATGCTCTCGCTCTGGTCAGCCTCGCCGACTTCGCCGACCGGTTCCCGCACCAGCTCTCGGGCGGACAGCAACAGCGCGTCGCGCTCGCACGTGCGCTGGTGACCGAGCCCAAGGTGCTGCTGCTCGACGAGCCGCTCTCCGCGCTCGACGCGAAGGTGCGGGTCCAGGTGCGCGACGAGATCCGCCGCATCCAGCTGCGACTCGGCATCACGACCGTCTTCGTCACCCACGACCAGGAGGAGGCGCTGGCCGTCTCCGACCGGATCGCCGTGATGAACGCCGGCCGCGTCGAGCAGATCGGATCGCCGGAGGAGCTCTACACGATGCCCTCCACAGCCGGCGTCGCCGCCTTCGTCGGGCTGTCCAGCGTCGTGTCGGGGGTCGCCGAGGGCGATCACGTCATGGTGTGGGGGCAGCGGCTTCCCCTGCAGTCTCCGGCCGACGGCCCGGTCGATGTGTACCTGCGACCGGAGAACGTCTACTTCGCTTCCGAGGAGGATGCCGCGGCCGACGCCCTGGTCGAGGAGAGCACCTTCCTCGGGAGCATGCGTCGCACGCTCGTGCGCACCGAGTCCGGTGAGCTGGTGCGCGTGCAGCATGCCCCGGGCACCCACCCGGCGTTCGGTGATCGGGTGCGCATCGCGATCGCCCCCGAGCCGGTCGCGGTTCATCCCCGCGGCTGACCCCCGCTCTTCCCCGGACCCTCGCCGAGCGCTAGCGTGAGGCCCGAGGGGCGGGGTTCCCTCCATCCGAGAGAGAAAGGACGCCTCATGGCAGGCACGTTCGAGCTGTACACCGACAAGTCCGGCGAGTACCGGTTCCGCCTGAAGGCCGGCAACGGCGAGGTCATCGCGATCAGCGAGGGCTACTCGTCGAAGTCCGCCGCACTGAACGGGATCGACTCCGTCCGCCGGAACGCCGCAGACGCCGAGGTCGTCGAAGCCGACTGACCTCACCGGTAGCCACGCTTCACGCCGAGACCCCCTGTCGCAGATGTCTGCAACAGGGGGTCTCGTCGATCTCGGATCAGAGCACGCGCGAAAGGAAGTCCTTCGTGCGCGGGTGCTGCGGGTTGCCGAGAACCTCGCGCGGGTCGCCTTCCTCGACGATGTGTCCACCGTCCATGAAGATCAGGCGAGATCCGACCTCGCGCGCGAAGCCCATCTCGTGCGTGACGACGAGCATCGTCATCCCCTCATCGGCGAGCGAACGCATGACCTGCAGCACCTCGCCGACCAGTTCGGGGTCGAGCGCCGATGTCGGCTCGTCGAACAGCATCATGTCGGGGTTCATGCACAGCGCACGCGCGATCGCCACACGCTGTTGCTGTCCTCCCGACAGATGCCCGGGGTAGGCATCGGCCTTCTCCGCCAGCCCGACGCGAGCGAGCATCTCCTTCGCGACCCTCGCCGCCTCAGCCTTCGAGCGCTTCTTCACGCGCTGCTGCGCGATCGTGAGGTTCCCCATCACATCGAGGTGCGGGAAGAGGTTGAAGCTCTGGAACACCATGCCGATGCGGGTGCGCACCCGGTCGATGTCGACGTCGGGGTCGGTGATGTCGATCCCCTCGATCAGCACCTTGCCGCCGGTCGGCTCCTCGAGCAGGTTCACCGACCGCAGCAGCGTCGACTTCCCCGAGCCCGAGGGTCCGATCACGCACACGACCTCGCCCTTGGTGACGGTGAGGTCGATGCCCTTGAGCACCTCGTTGTCGCCGAACGACTTCACGAGCCCCTGCACATCGATCGCGGGGGCATGGACATCAATCAGGTCGGTGATCATCGCTGCCTCGACATCCTTCGCTCGAGATACGCGCTGAAGCGCGTGAGGGGGATCGTCACGATCAGGTAGAGGATCGCCGCCATGATCAGCGGCGTCGCGTTGGTGTTCTGCGTCGATGCATCACGGGCGAAGTTCGTCAGCTCCTTCGACCAGATGAAGGAACCCGCCACGAACAGCAGCGACGTGTCCTTCAGCAGCAGGACGAACTCGTTCGTCAGGGGCGGGATGATGATCCGGAACCCCTGCGGCACGATGATCCAGAACGTCGTCTTCATGGGCGACATGCCCAGCGAACGCGCGGCCTCGGTCTGCCCCTTGGGAACGGCCTGGATACCGGCACGGATCGTCTCGGCCATGTACGCCGAAGCGACGAGGATGAGACCGATGAGTCCGAGCACCACCGGCCCACCGAGCTTCGTGCCGGGGACGCCCAGTGCGATCGGCAGGATGAAGGCGATGCCGAAGATCGTGAGGATCGCGGGAAGCCCGCGGAACAACTCGATCCACACCGTCGCGAGCCACCGGAACGGTGCGATGGTCGACAGCTTCATCAGCGCCAGCACGACACCGAGCAGCAGACCGCCGGCGAAGGCCACGGCCGTGAACCACAGCGTGTTGACCAGGGCGGTCGTGATGATCCCGGGGAACATCTTCGCCGCGATCTCAGGATTGAAGAACAGCGGCCCGATCTTCGCCCAGTCGGTGCTCGCGATCGCCCAGACGGCGATCGCGAGCAGCACGACGTAGACCGAGTACCGATACAGCTTGCTCTTGGTGGTACGCCTCAACGCCATCGTCGAGGTCCTCCCGTTCTACCGACGCCGCCGGTCACTTGGCCGCGAGGTACTTGTCGTAGATCTTCTGGTAGCCGCCGTCGTCCTGGAGCTCCTTGAGCGCCTTGTTGACGGCATCGCGCAGCTCGTCCTTCTCCCCCTTGGCGAAGGCGAAGCCGTACGACTCGTCGGTCGGGTACGTCTCGACGATCTTGTAGTCGGGGTCATCCTGCTCATGCACGTAGTTGACGGGCTGGTCCTGCAGGATCGCGTCGATCTGACCCGCCTGCATGGCCGGCCACAGCTCACCGTCCGAGGGATACTGCACGAGCTGCGCGCCCGGAGCGTTCTCGCCCGCGTAGGTCTCGCCGGTCGTTCCCTGCTGCACACCGACGTTCTTGCCGTCGAGGTCGTCGATCGACTTGATGTCCGAGTCGGTACGCACGAGAAGCGACTGCAGCGAGTCGACGTACGGGTCGGAGAAGTCGAGGTTGGCCTTGCGCTCGTCGGTGATCGTCATCGCGGAAGCGCCGATGTCGCACGTGCCGGCGGCGAGCGTGGTGCCCGACTGCAGGGCGTCGAAGCCCACGTCCTGTACGGAGAGCTTCAGGTCGATCTTCTCGGCGATCGCGCTGAGCAGATCGATGTCGAAGCCGGAATAGCCGGTCTCGCTGGACGGGTCCTCGACCTCGAACGGCGGGTAGGGGACATCTGAGCACACGGTGAGCGTTCCGGCCTCGACGAGACCGTACTTGTCGTCGGCGGCGGGAGCGTCACTGCTGCCCGCGTCGGACGATCCGGTGGCGCAGCCGGCGAGCGCGAGGGTGGCCGTCGCCACGAGGGCGAGACCGGCGATGAGGTTGCGACGAGGCATGTCGGCTCCTGTGAGTCGAGGGCACGAAGGCCCGCTGACGGATAGGAGTTCATCTAAACATGCGGCTCGTCGCGTGACCAATGACATCGGCATAGACGCGCATTACGTTTGTGTTGCAAGTACGCCCCGGTCACGCGAAGAAACCGAATTCCGGGGCCGGCGCGACGCGGTCTCAGACCTCGAAGTCGACGGCGACGCGAGACGCGACCACGGTGCGGATGTACGCGGCCACCTCGGCGTGTGCGGGGTGCACCTGGTACTCCTCGATCGCCGCGACCGACGCGAAGTCCGCGACGAGAGTGACGTCCCAGTTCGCTTCCGGGTAGGCGATGTTCGCACCCGCGGAGATGGAGAGGAGCTGCGGAACGACGCCGTCGAGAGCGTTCAGGCGGCGAGCGACCTCAGCCGCCTGCGCACCGCGCTCCGCGGCGTCTTCGGCGGCGAGCTTCCAGGTCACGACATGGCGGATGGTCACAGAGATTCCTTCGTTCCGGTCAGCGCGTCTGCGCGAAGAGACTTCTCGAGTGCTTCGCGCAGTCGATCAGGCGCCACCCGCCAATGCGCGTGCAGCTCGCCGTCGATCAGCACGACCGGGATCTTCTCCCACCACAACTCGTACAGCGCGGGGTCGTCCTGGATGGAGGCCTCGACGATCTCGATCTGCTCGGCCGCAGCATCGGGCAGCTCGGCGACGACGGCATCGATGACGTCGGAGGCGACGTCGCAGAGGTGACAGTCGGGCTTGCCGATCAGGGTCAGCGTGGTCACGCCGACGGCACCTCGACCTGGCGCCCCTGGGCGATCCACTCGCCGGTCCCGCCTTCGACGTTCGTGGCGTCGTAGCCGCGCGACTCCAGTGCCTCGACCACACGCGCCGACCGCCCACCCGCCTGGCAGATGACGTCGAACGCCTCCGCGGGGAGCTCTTCCAGCCGGTTGCCGATCTCGGACATCGGGATGTTGACGGCCCCGGGCACGTGGCCTGCGGCGAACTCGTCCACCTCCCGCACATCGATGAGCGGGATACCGGTGCGCTCGGCGAGCTCGGTGACGGTGATCGACTTCATGACATCCTCTCGGCGGACGGAGATGCGGCCGGAGACACAAAGCGCCCGTCCGAAGACAGGCGCTCGTGTCTGGTCGCTTACTTCTTGTTGCGACGCTGGTGGCGAGTCTTGCGAAGCAGCTTGCGGTGCTTCTTCTTCGCCATGCGCTTGCGGCGCTTCTTGATGACAGAACCCACGGAAACCTCACTAAGTCAGTGGCTGGGTGTCGCCGAAATCGGACACCCGGGTACGGGCACGGAAAATGCCTCGGGTCAGTCTAGCAAACCCGAAGGCATGGGCTGTCACGCATCCTTCGCCCGAGGCGACGGAGTTCGAGACAGCCGCCGACGTCAGCCGACGTCGGCGATCGGGCGCTGCAGCGCGTCGGCTACGGCAGACTCGGGCACGCGATAGCTGCGCCCGAAACGGACGGCCGGCAGCTCGCCCGCGTGAACGAGCCGATACACGGTCATCTTGGACACGCGCATCAGCTCTGCGACCTCAGCAACCGTGAGGAATCGGACGTCAGGAACTTCGGGCATCCCACGTACCCCTTTCTCGATGAGCACACTCTATGGGGTAGCTGGGACGCGTGTAAACCTCTGTGGCTCGTGTGATCAGTGGGACGACAACGCCGGTGAGGGCGCTCCGTCGGGCAGCCGTCCCAGCACAGACATAGACGTTCTGCGGCATTCGCTCATCCCGCTCTGCGATCGTGACCTCAGGGCTCGCGCGGCACCGCCGAGTCCGCCCCGGGTGTGGGGACCCGCACCTCGCCCCTGACGACAACCCCCCCCCCTGTCGTCAGGGGCGAGTCGTTGCGGGTCTGCGCCAGCTGACGGGGAGGTCGCGCATGACGAGAGCACTGTCGATCTGCGCAGCCCCTCGAGGAAGCCCGTCGAAGAACGACGACCCGACCTCGTTCACCCGCCCCGCCTCCGCGACCCACCGCGTCGTCGACAGCTCCACAGCCTCCGCTCCCCTGCCGTTCCGCCGCGGCGACCAGCCGATCGAGCCCGCCCGGTAGAACTGCGAGGCGTCCTCGACCGTCGGAAAGAGCGTGCTCTCCCATCCGTCGGTCACCTCGACGTCAGCGAATACGCTCGCGTCGGACGCCTCCATCCCGACCCGGAATCTGGCGCCGATCTCCTCGATCTCGAACCGTGCGCGCCGCTGGATTCCCGGGAAGAACCGGCCACCCCCGACGACCGGAACGATGTCGGAGGAGTGCCGTTCGATGACGTACACACCTGTGCGCGTCACCCCGCCCTCGTCCCACTCGACCGCGAGTCGGTGCGCGGCGTTCTCCGTGGAGATGCCCCAGCGCGGGCGCACCCAGCCGGGACGCAACTCCGTCAGCGCGATCAGGCACACTCCCCCGACGGCGCTCCCGTCGACGAGTTGGGGCCGGAAGGGGGCGGGGATGATCCCGCTCGCGACCTCGGGATCGATCCGGTAGGTCAGCAGCAGACGGCGCCGCATCCGGCCACGGAGAGTGCGCAGGAGAAGGTTCATGCCTTCAATTTAACAGCTTCGCTAAATAGCTACAAGCTTCAGTAAGCGAGGGGCTGGACACTCGGCTGTCAGGCTCCGAGCCGCTTGAGGGCCGTGGCGACGACGTGCTTCGCGGATGCCGCCGCACGACCGACGACCTCGGCCGCATGGGCGGCGCTCTCGTTGAGCGGGATGCCCGGGTAGGCGATGTCGGGGGCACCGTCGCCGAAAGCATCGACCAGGAACGGCACCAGCCAGTCGTCCACAGCCTCGAGCGGCTCGACCGCGAGACTGTAGAAGCGGCGCTGGCCGTCTTCGCGCACGGTGACGAGCTCGGCGTCGCGCAGCACCTTCAGATGCTTGGACACGGTGGGCTGGCTGATGCCCAGATCGGCGACGATCTGGCTGACGCTCGTGCCCGCTTCTCCTTCGGTCGTGCGCCGCAGCAGGAGCTGGAGGATGTCTCGCCTCGTACCGTCTGCGATCACGTCGAAGATGTCCGTCATGAGTTCAGGGTAGTCGTCCCCGGCACGGAGTACCATGACGAAGGCTCGGCGACAGGCGCCGTGCGGCCGCTGTGCGCGGCCGAAGGAGAAACCACAGGGGGCAGCGATGTCGGGCATCGTTTCGGCGTCGTCCCCGCGGCAGAGCCTCAAGAGCGCGGCCGGTTGGGTCAAGCACCTCGTCACCTCTTCGCCGTCACGCTTCGCGATCGTCATCTTCGCGCTGCTGATCCTGGTCTTCACCGTGCTGCTCTCCTTGCCGATCGCCTCCGCGAGCGGAACCGTGACGCCGCTGAGCGATGCCCTCTTCACCGCCGTCTCCACCATCTGCGTCACCGGACTCGCGACCGTCGACATGGCCAACTACTGGTCGCCGTTCGGTCATGTCGTGGTGTTCCTCGGCGTGAACATCGGCGCACTGGGTGTCCTCACCCTCGCCTCGCTCATGGGCATGCTGATCTCGAAGCGCCTCGGCCTGCGCGCCAAGCTGATGGCGGCCGGCGACACCAATCCGATGCGGGCGCACGGCGGCGTGGTCAACGAGAGCCAGACCGTGCGGCTCGGCGAGGTCGGCCAGCTGCTGACCACGGTCGCCGTGTCAGCGCTGATCATCGAGGCCTCGCTCGCGATACTCCTCTACCCCGCACTCGTGATGGCCGAGGTCGACCCGATCGCGGCACTCTGGGAGGCCCCCTACTTCGCGGCGATGGCGTTCACGAACACCGGGTTCGCACCGAACGACGGCGGCGTCGCCGTGTTCGCCGACGACTACCTCGTGCTCTCGCTCCTCATGGTGGGAGTCTTCCTCGGGAGCATCGGCTTCCCTGTCATCTACACCCTCGCCAAGCACGTCTGGCATGTGAAGCGCTGGTCACTGCACACCAAGCTCACGCTCGTCACCACCATCCTGCTGTTCATCCTGGGTGCCGCCGTGTTCGTGGTCCTCGAGTTCAACAACCCCAAGACGTTCGGGTCGATGGATGCCACCGACACCACATTCCAGGCGTTCTTCCTCTCGGCGATGACCCGCTCCGGCGGCTTCAACGTGATCGAGATGGATGATCTGAACGGCTCGTCCCTGCTCGCCGCGAGCATGCTGATGTTCGTCGGCGGCGGCTCCGCCTCGACCGCCGGCGGCATCAAGGTGACCACTCTCGCGGTGCTGGCGATCGCCGTGTGGTCCGAGGCCAAGGGGCGCCAGTCGGTCGAGGCCTTCGGCCGTCGCATCCCGAGCGATGTGCAGCGCGTCGCCCTCAGCGTCGTCGCATGGGGCGCGACCATCGTCGCCCTGTCGACGATCGTGATCGCCCAGATCACCAAGGCGGACATCAGCCATGTCCTGTTCGATGTCATCTCGGCGTTCGGCACTGTGGGGCTGTCGACAGGGCTCACCGCAGAGCTCCCCGATTCGGCGTCGTACGTCATGGCCGCGACCATCTTCATGGGCCGCGTTGGTACAGTGACTCTCGCCGCGGCAGTCGCCGCGACATCACGAACGCAGTACTACTCACTGCCCGTGGAAAGGCCGATCGTTGGTTGAAGTCCTCCGGGGCGACGCTCCCGTCCTCGTCATCGGCCTCGGCCGGTTCGGCGCCGCCTGCGCCGGAGAGCTCGACCGCCTCGACCGCGAGGTGCTCGCGATCGACGACAACCTCGAGCTCGTGCAGAAGTGGTCCGAACGCGTCACGCACACCGTGCAGGCCGATGCGAAGAACATCGATGCCCTCCGGCAGATCGGCGCGCAGGACTTCCAGGTCGCCGTCGTCGCGGTGGGATCCTCGATCGAGGCATCGGTGCTGATCACGGCCAACCTCGTCGACCTGAAGGTGCCGCAGATCTGGGCCAAGGCCGTCTCGCAGTCGCACGGCAAGATCCTCGCCCGCGTCGGCGCCAACCACGTCATCTATCCCGAGCGCGAGGCCGGCGAGCGCGTGGCGCACCTCGTGAGCGGACGGATGCTCGACTTCATCCGCTTCGACGACGACTTCGTCCTCGCCAAGATGTACCCGCCGAAGTTCATACGCGGCGTCGGCCTGAACGAGTCGGGCGTGCGCTCGAAGTACAAGGTCACCGTCGTGGGCGTGAAGAGCCCCGGCAAGCCGTTCCGCTATGCCGAGGCGAACACGATCGTCACGAACCACGACCTCATCATCGTCTCGGGCACCAACAGCGACATCGAGCGCTTCGCCGGCCTCGATCGCTGACGCCGTCCCGGCTTCGTTTCCCGGCTCCCCCTCGCGGCGGATGTGCGGGGCCTCGCAGCCGTGGTGGGATGGGAGTCATGACCGACCCCACAGCGGCCCCTCCCGTCCTCGCCCTTCGTGGGCTTCGCAAGCAGTTCGGGCAGAAGGTCGCCGTCGACGGTCTCTCCCTCGACGTGCCCGCCGGATCCATGCTCGGCCTGCTCGGTCCGAACGGCGCCGGCAAGACCACGACGCTCGCGATGGCCACGGGCCTGCTGCGTCCGGATGCGGGAACCGCCTGGGTGCTCGGCGCGGACGTGTGGCAGAACCCCGCTGAGGCGAAAGCGCGCATGGGGGTGCTCGCCGACGGCATCCGCATGCTCGACAGGCTGACCGGTGCCGAGCTGCTGCGCTACACCGGGCTGCTGCGCGGCATGCCCGAGACGGAGGTCGTCTCGCGGACCGGTGATCTCCTGGATGCGCTGGGGCTCGCCGATGCGCGGGACACGCTCGTCGTCGACTACTCCGCCGGCATGCGCAAGAAGATCGGGCTCGCCTGCGCACTGATCCACGCACCTCGACTGCTCATCCTCGACGAGCCACTGGAGGCGGTCGACCCGGTATCGGGCGAGACGATCCGTCAGATCCTGCGCTCATTCGTCGACGGCGGCGGCACGGTCGTGCTGTCCAGCCACGTGATGGAGCTCGTCGAGTCGATGTGCGACAGGGTCGCCATCGTCGCCGAAGGCCGTCTGCTCGCGCACGGACCGCTCGACGAGGTGCGCGCCGGCCTCTCGCTGCAGCAGCGATTCCTCACGCTCGTGGGGGCGCACGATCTCGGGACGGAGACGCTCGCATGGTTGCGCTCCTCGTAAGCCTGCGCTGGCGGCAGCTGCGTCATCAGCTGTCCCGCAACCCCTGGATGATCGTCACCCTCATCATCACCGGGATGATCGCCCTCGGCCTCCTCGCGGGTCTCACCGCGGGCCTCGTCGCTCTGCGATTCGCCGCACCGGAAGGTGCCGTCACCGCCCTCGTGCTCACCGGCTCCGCGATCGTCATCGGCTGGTGGATCGGCTCGATCCTGGTCAGCGCCGACGACTCGCTCGCTCCCGAGCGCTTCGCACTGCTGCCCGTGACTGCACCCGCGCTGCTGCCGGGATTCGTGGTCGCGGGGGCCACGACCATCGGTGGCATCGGCACCACGATCGCACTGCTGCTGATGCTGGTGGGCTGGTCGGTGAGCCTGCCGGCACTGTTCACCGCCCTCCTCATGATCCCGGTGGCCGTCGTCACCTGCGTACTCGGTGCGCGCGTGGTGAGCGGCCTGCTCGCGGGCTGGCTCGCGCGTCGCAGCACGCGTGATCTGGTGCTGACTCTCGGTGTGCTGCTCGCCGCCTCGTCCGGGCTGATCCTCAACCTCGGGATCGGTGCGCTCACCACGGTGACCGATGTCGGCGGAGCCTTCTCCATGGTCGCGGACGTCGTCGGATGGACACCGGTCGGCGCCGTGTTCGGGGTTTCCGCATCGGTCGCGCAGGGCGACGTCGTCACCGCGGCGCTTCGCCTGGTGATCGCCCTCGCGACGGTGTTCGTCCTCTGGTTCGCGTCGCAGCGCCTTCTGGCCTCGCGTCTCGTCTCTCCGATCCAGAGCAGCGGTGGCGGACAGGTGCGCTCCGGTGGCCTGCTCGATCGGATGCTGCCGGCGAACTCGACAGGCGCGGTCGCTGCACGATCTCTGCGCTACTTCCGCCGCGATCCGCGACAGCTCGTCAACATCGTGATGCTCCTGCTGCTGCCGGCGATCTTCATCGGCATCGCCCTCATGAACGGCCTGCAGGAGGAGGCGATCGGCTTCGCGCCCGCGATCACCCTGATCCCCGCGATCAACGCCCTGCTCACGGGAACGATCGTGCAGATGGCGATCGCCTACGACAACGACGCCGTCGCCATGCACATCCTCACCGGAGTCACCGGGGCCGCCGACCGCGCGGGTCGCCTGCTCGGCTTCGGACTGATCGCGATACCGGTCACGGTCGCGCTGTGCCTGGCGACCTGCCTGCTCGCTGGGCGGCCAAACCTGCTGCCCGGCAGCCTCGGCGCGTCGCTCGGCCTCACCGCGATCGCCGCCGGCGCCGGCGCCTGGGTGGGCAGTTTCCTCCCCGGGCGGGCACCGGCCCCGGAGGCCAACCCCTTCGGACGCGGATCCTCCGGCGGTGTGCAGTCGCTGCTCGCGATGATCATCATCGGCCCGATCACGCTCGCGCTCGGTGCACCGGCGCTCGGATTCGCCATCGCAGCGATCTGGAATCCCGGACTGGGGTGGATCAGCCTCGCCTGCGGCGTCGTCTTCGGCGGTCTGGCGCTCTGGGGTGGAACCGTGCTCGGCGGGAAGATCCTGGATCGTCGCTGGCCCGAGGTGCTCGCCGACGTCTCCAGCGAGAGCTGACCGCGGCGGACCGGGTCAGGCGTCGATGTCGAGCACGATCTCGATCACCGGATCGCACCCTCGATCCGCAGTGGCATGGCTCAGGCTCCGGCGGCGAGCTCCCTGGCCCGTGCGAGTGCGGCGTCCGCAGCCTGGGCGAAAGTGCGATCGAGGTGCGCGTCCTGCAGCACGGCGATCGCCCGCTCGGTCGTTCCCTTCGGGCTCGTGACGCGACGGCGCAACTCCGCCGGCTCCTCGCCCGAGGCATCGAGCAGGGCTGTCGCCCCGATGAACGTCTGCTCGACCATGAGCCGCGCATCGGCATCGGCGAATCCCATGCCGACGGCGGCCTTCGTGAACTCCTCGATCAGGAGGTAGACATAGGCGGGCCCTGAGCCCGAGATCGTCGACAACGCATCGATCTGAGACTCCGGCACCTCCACGACAGCCCCGACGGTCTCGAAGAGGCGGCGGACGAGGGCGAGATCCTCGTCCGGGACCGCAGCGCCCGCGGCGAGACCGGTGACGCCCTTGCGCACGGTCGACGGAGTGTTGGGCATCGAGCGGATGACTCGGGCTTCAGGACCGAGCACATCGGCGAAGGTCTGCAACGTGACGCCCGCGGCGACACTGACCACGATCGCGTCGGCGGCGAGGTGCGGGGCGATCTCGCGCAGCAGATCGGGCACCATCGCCGGCTTCACGCCGACCAGCACGATCCGCGCCCCCGCGGCTGCCTCGACGTTGCCCTCGGGACGCTCGGCGAGGGCCACGCTCGTGACGCCGTCGAGGTCGGCGAACGCCTCTGCCTTCTCCGCGGTGCGGTTCGTCGCGGTGATCCCGCCGTCGATCCGGATGCCCGAGGCGACCACTCCGCGCAGGATCGCACCGCCCATCGAGCCGGCACCGAGGAAAGCGAGGGAAGGAAGCGAGTCAGCCATGTCGTCATCCTACGGCGGGCACTCCGACATCCTCGGGCGGGCGGTTCTAGACTCGTCCCATGAGTGCATCCGGAGGCAACAAGGCCATCGTCGCGGCGTTCCTGGCGAACATGGGCATCGCCCTCGCGAAGTTCATCGCCTGGGCTCTCTCCGGATCCGCCTCGATGCTCGCGGAGGCGATCCACTCCGTCGCCGACTCGGGCAACCAGCTGCTGCTGATGCTGGGCGGACGCAAGGCCCGGCGCGAGGCCGACCGAGCGCACCCGTTCGGCTACGGCCGAGAGCGCTACGTGTACGCCTTCGTCGTCTCGATCATCCTCTTCTCGGTCGGTGGCCTCTTCGCGATCTACGAGGGCGTCGAGAAGCTCACGAACCCGCACGAGCTCGACAAGACGTGGTGGTGGCTGCCGCTCGTGGTGCTCGTCGTGGCCATCGGACTCGAGTCGTTCTCGCTGCGCACCGCCGTGCGCGAGAGCAACCTCGTGCGCGAGAAGGGCCAGTCGTGGGTGTCGTTCGTTCGCCGCTCGAAGGCACCGGAGCTTCCCGTCGTGCTGCTGGAAGACGTGGGCGCACTCACCGGCCTCACGTTCGCGCTGCTCGGCGTCGGCCTCACCCTCATCACAGGCAACCCGATGTTCGACGCGCTCGGCACCGTCATGATCGGTGTGCTGCTGGTGCTGATCGCGATCGTGCTGGGCGTGGAGACGAAGAGCCTCCTGGTCGGAGAAGGCGCGACCCAGGCCGACCACGACCGCATCGTGGACGCGATCAACGCGGGTGATGAGATCGAGAAGATCATCCACATGAAGACCCTCTACCTCGGCCCCGACGAGCTGATGGTCGCGGCGAAGATCGCCCTCAACGCCGACAAGCCGCTGCGCGAGGCCGCCGACGACATCGACGCGATCGAGGCGCGCATCCGCGAGGCCGTACCGGTGGCGCGGATCGTCTACATCGAGCCGGACGTCTACCGCCCCGCGATCGATCCCGAGCCCTCGACCGACGTCTTCGTGCTCAAGTCCTCGGACTGACCCGCGGGAGCGCTCAGCGCCGCTGCTCGAAGAACGAGCGCAGGAGCGCCGTCGCCGCATCGGCCGCGACACCGCCGATGACCTCGGCACGGTAGGGCAGCCGCCGGTCGCGCAATACGTCGTACATCGAGCCCGCCGCACCCGCCTTGTCGTCCCAGGCACCGAACACGACGCGACCGATACGGGCCTGCAGGATCGCCCCGGCACACATGACGCACGGTTCGAGAGTCACCACGAGCGTGTGCCCCTCGAGATTCCAGGAACCGACCACTGCCGCGGCACGTCGGAGCGCTTCGATCTCGGCGTGACCCGTCGGATCGTGGGTCTCCTCGCGAGTGTTGCGCCCCTCGGCGATGATCCGCCCATAGGAGTCGAGGACCACCGCGCCGACGGGGATCTCCGAAGCCGCCGCAGCCTCGGCCGCGAGCACGAGGGCGCGCGCCATCGCGAGGTCGTCGGCAGCGGTCATGCGTCGAGCCTACGACAGCCGCCGTGCGCGGCCGGAGCAACCGATGTCGTGCCTGGCCCCGCAGCGCATTACCCTGTATCCATGCGTGTTCACGTGGCCGACCACCCTCTCATCACCCACAAGCTCTCGGTGCTGCGCGACGCGCGCACGCCGTCGCCGGTCTTCCGGCAGCTCACAGAGGAGCTCGTCACGCTGCTCGCGTACGAGGCGACTCGCAACGTGAAGGTCAGCCCGATCGAGATCACGACACCGGTGACGACCACGATGGGTGTGAAGATCTCGGAGCCCCGCCCGATCGTGGTGCCGATCCTGCGCGCCGGTCTCGGCATGCTCGAAGGCCTCGTGAAGCTGCTCCCGACGGCCGAAGTCGGCTTCCTCGGCATGGTGCGCGACGAGACGACGTTCGAGCCGACGACCTACGCCGAGCGCCTGCCCGACGATCTGAGCGATCGCCAGTGCTTCGCGATCGACCCGATGCTGGCCACCGGTGGCTCGCTCGCCGCGGCGATCCAGTTCCTGTTCGACCGCGGCGCGAAGGACGTGACCGCGATCTGCCTGCTCGGAACCCCCGAGGGCGTCGCCGCGATCGAGGCCATGGCGGGCGACCGCGACGTGACGCTGGTGCTCGGCGCACTCGACGAGCGACTCGACGAGAAGGGCTACATCGTTCCCGGTCTCGGCGACGCCGGCGACAGGCTCTACGGCACCGTCTGATTCGGCGCTACGCCGCCGGATTCAGGCGGTACGCCCGTTCGTCGCCGTAGTGGGTGAATCCGGCTCGCGCCAGGATGGGCGCCGATGTCGAGATGCGCCCCTTCACGAGGGCCGTCTTCGCTCCCCAGGTGGCACTCCGACGCAGTCGCTCCGCGAGCACCGCACGATACGCCCCACGACCGCGGTCCGTCGCAAGCGTGGACGCACCCCAGAGTCGGACGAATCCGTCGTCGATGGTGCACCCTCCGGTGCTGACAGCGCGGTCGCCGATCCGCGCGAGGACCCGGAACCCCTCGCGTGCTTCGAGTGCTGCGGTCACTTCGGCGAACTCGGCCTGCAGACCTTCCGCATCGAGCGGTCGCTGCTCCCACACCGGCACGTTGACGGTGTCCACGGCGCGCACCTGCTCCAGCGTGCGCACGACCTCGACGGTCACATCTGCCGGCACGTCGACCGCTGCACCCTCGAGGGGGCGAGCGAACACCGCCACGGTGTCGATGTGTTCTGCGCCGCGGCGACACAGTTCCTCCTCGAGGTCGGGGCGGTCGGCGGCGCTCGTCCAGAAGGTGAATCGCTGCGCGCCCCACGCTCTCGTCCGCTCCAGCGCATGATCGACCACCTCTGCGGGGCTGAGACTCGATTCCACCTGGGAGCCGCGCACCCCGCCGCCGAACCTCTCCGGATCACGCACGAGCAGCAGGTGCTCGCGCTCGTGCTCGCTGTCGCGGGGAAACCAGACCCATGCGGCCGAGGCGGCCAGGATCTCGTCGACCGTGTGGGCGCTCATCCCGCTGCCCCGACGAGACGGGCGAAGGCGCTGAGGCGAGCCACACCCTCCGGCGTGTACGGCAGGTCGTCCAGCAACGCGGGCGAATGGATCAGGTAGGCGACGACCTGGGCGCGGGAGATCGCCACGTTGAGTCGATTCTGCAACAGCAGGAATTCAGGTCCGCGTGGCGCATCCCGACCACTCGATGCGGCCAGCGAGGTGATGGAGACGACAGCCTCCTTGCCCTGGAAGTTATCGACGGTGCCCACCGGGACGTCGGGGAACCCGGCATCGGCGAGCGCATCGAGGACAAGCTGACGCTGCGCGTTGTAAGGGGTGACGACGATGATGTCGGACTGCGCGAGAGGCCGCCTCGCGGCGCCGGGGTCGTGGTCCGTGAACGTGCGCCCGACCAGATCGGCGACGAGCCGCACGACCTCCGCGGCCTCCTCGGGCGATTGGGTCGCGTTGCCGCGATGACGAAGAGGCATGACGTGAAGGCCCGGGTCGACGCCGTCGAGCGATCGGAGCTCCGTGCCGGGGGCCGAGGCGAGCTGTCCGGCATAGGCGAGCTTCGACACGGGCGCGGCGACGAAGGGATGCATCCGCCACGATCGCGCGAGGAAGTAGCCGTACTCGGGACGCACGACCGGATCGCCGTCCATCACCCAGCCGAGGGCGGATGTGTCCACCGGCTCGGGGTGGGCTCCCTGACTCACCTGCGGGAGCTGCTGCGGATCGCCGAGGAGGAGCAGCCGCTTCGCCCCGGCCGCGACCGCGATCGTCGAGGCGAGCGAGAACTGCCCCGCTTCATCGATCACGAGGAGGTCGAGTCCTGCCCGGTCGACACGCTGGGTGTTGCTGAAATCCCACGCCGTACCGCCGACGACGGCCCCCTCGCCGGCGTGCTCCGCGAGGAACGACGCCATACCGCTCTTGGGGATCACGGTGTAGGGCGGCTCCGCATCCGGATCCTTCGGCGCCTTCGCCACCTGTGCCGGCGAGACGCCGTCGGCGACGACCCTTGCCAGGAGCGTCTCGATGATGGCGTGCGACTGTGCGACGACACCCACCTTGAAGCCGTGCGCGTTCACCAGGCGTGCGATCACTCGCGACCCCGTATAGGTCTTGCCCGTGCCGGGAGGACCCTGCACGGCCAGATAGCTGCGGTCGAGATCGAGCACACCGCGCACGATGGCATCGACGGCGTCATCACCGGCTTCCGGCAGCGCGCGTCCCGACACCGTGCGCGGCGGGATGCGGCGCAGGATGTCGGTCGCGGCGTCTTCCGGGAAACCGGGAGCGGCCAGGTGCACGGCGTCGGCCCACTCGTCGATGGCTCCCTGGAGCGAGACCACACGCGGGGGCGCCGCCGGTGTGAGCGCGAGCGGCAGCTCGTCCCAGGTCTGGCCCTGCACGGCCGTCTCGGTGACGAGGTAGCCGTCGTCGAGCACCTCGGAGACAGTGACCGTATGCGGCACATGGACCGCGCGAGACGGCACCTCGGTGTCGAAGGGAGCCGGGACCTCGTAGAGCGCGAACGGTTGAGCCCCCGGGCCGAGCGTCGTGCCGGGGGACACCTCGCCGCGGATCTCGATGTCGCGCGACATCACCCGTCGCCCCTCGCCGACGCTCCATTCCCGACGCACGACCGATGAAGGACGGTCGATCCGCACCACGTCTCGCGTGCCGTCCCACATCGTCACCGGTTCGCGCAGCCGCTGGAAGTGCGACACCCAGAAGCTCTTCGCCTCGCGGGGGAAGTAGTCGATGGCTGCAGCGGCGATCCGGTGCACCAACCCGTCGTCGCCGGCCTCGACAGCGCATTCCGCGTCGGCGAGGAGCGCGACCGAGCGGGGCGACGGCTCGTAGATCACCTCGTCGGCGTCGTCGGGCGGTGCGGGCGTCACGCCCTGCTGTCGGGCGATGTCGATGAGCCAGTTGCGCAACCGCCGCGTCGACACGCAGTCGTAGCGGTTGTAGTCGGCGAGGTCGGCCAGGACGGCGTCTGCCTCGGACCTCTCCCCCGCCGCCGCGAGCTCGCGGGCCGCGACGTACTGCACGATGGAGTCATCGCCCTTCTGCACGTCGCTGGTGCGCACGTCTTCGCCCATGTAGAGCGGTTCGAGCTTCTTGATCGAGTACGAGCGGGAGCCGACCCGCACCGTGCGCAGCACGAGCGGGTAGAGGTCGACGAACACCCCCTCGCGCAGCAGCCGGTCGACCTCGCCCTCGCGCACACCGTGCCTCGCCGCCATGGCCACCAGGTGCGAGGTCTCGTACGGCGCGTAGTGGTAGATGTGCATGCCGGGGTGCGCGAGCCTGCGTGCGTTCACGAAGTCGAGGAAGTCCTCGAGCGCGCGCTTCTCATCGGCGAACGTGTGCGCCCACAGGGCCGAGTACTGGTCGGCGTTGTCCACCCAGCCGAACAGGTAGTCGATCCCCCAGTGGGCCTCGCCGTCGGGCGCAGGCTCGGTGTAGAGCGGATCGCCCTCGAAGTCGAAGAAGATGTCGCCGTGACTGGGCAGCGGAAGAGTGTGGATCGCCTGCGCGTAGTGAACGTCGAACGTCGGCACCCCCTCGGCGTCCGCCTGCAACTGCAGACGGGCCTGTGCGCGAAGGGTCTCGAAGGTGTCGGCGTTCATTCCCGCCGGCGCCTCGACGGCCGCGGCCAGTGCGTCGATCGTCTCGATGCCGGAGGTCCGCAACCGTGCCCGCTGCACCGGTCGCATCCGTGCGACCATGAGAAGGTCACGGTGCGCGAGCACCTGCTCCTCGCAGGTCGCGCAGCGCCCGCAGGCCACGACCTGGAGGTCGCCGCGATCGTCGCCCCACGCCAGCGGAGCGCCCGTCGCACCGTCGGAGATGCGTCGATCGGCGATGAGCGCACGCAGCCGCGCGCGTCGCACCTGGAACAGCGGGAGGAGATCGTCGACGGCGTGGGTGCTGAGCGTGCCGTCGCCGAGGATGAGGTCGACCTCATCGGCGCGCGGGACGCCCAGGCGATCGAGCTGGTCGACATATGCCGCAAGCTGCATGAGAGCGGTGACACGCGCCTTGCGTGCCAGCTTCGAGTCCTGCACCCGCCAGCGCCCGTCATCGTCTTTACGGAGGAAATCGGCGAAGCCGACGAACTCCTCGGTCGCGAAAGCGGCCTGGAAGACGACCTGTGCGTCTGAGCGCAGCGCGGTCACCGTCTCATCGATCGCCGCGGCCAGTGCTTCAGCGTCGACCGACGAGACCTTCTCGACACGGTGGACGTTCTCGTCACCGAGATCGTCGATGTAGCGGGCGAGCACGTTCTGCTCGTGCACATCGCCGAGCTGCGCCGCACGCTTCAGCGTGGCGTCTTCCGGCTCTTCGACGGCCGGCACCCTCCCCAGCTTCGCGTCGATCGCCCGACACCATGCGAACTCGCATTCGGCAGCCGCCTTGAGGTCGCTCGCGCTCCAGATGACGCGCTGCGCCTGAGTGTCGATCCGCACGATGCTCCCGTTCTGTCGGATCCTTCGACACTATCCGCGGCATCTGACACGGGCGAACGCGTGCGCTGTCGAGACGAGCGGCGTCAGCGCCACCAGGTGTCGTCGGGCGTCACCGGTAGATGCCGCTTGTGCTGCGTCGCGAGATACCTCGCCTCGATGCGGCCGGCGACCTCGGGGTCGACGTCACGCCCTTCGAGGAAGTCGTCGATCTGCTCGTAGGTGAGTCCGAGCTCATCCTCATCGGCGCGCCCCGGTTGACCGTCGAGCAGGTCGGCGGTCGGCACCTTGAACGCCAGCCGATCCGGAGCGTCGAGGAACTGCAGCATCGAGCGCCCCTGCCGCTTGCTGAGCCCGGAGAGCGGGAGGATGTCGGCCGCGCCGTCGCCGAACTTCGTGTAGAAGCCGGTCACAGCCTCGGCGGCGTGGTCCGTGCCGATCACCAGCATCCCGTCATGGCCGGCGAGCGCGTACTGCGTGACCATGCGGACACGCGCCTTGATGTTGCCCCGATTGAAGTCGCTGATGTCGCTCGTGACCGCGAACTCGATGTCTTCCTCGACACCGTCGACGCCGTTCTGGATGTTGACCTCGACCGAGGAGTCCGGGGCGATGAAGTCGAGGGCGGCCTCGGCGTCTGCGGCATCGTGCTGCACACGGTAAGGCAGACGCACGGCGAGGAACTTCGCCTCCCCGCCCTCCGCCCGCACCCGCTCGACGGCGAGCTGCGCGAGGCGTCCGGCCAGCGTGGAGTCCTGCCCGCCGGAGATCCCGAGCACGTAGCCCTTCGCCCCGGTCGTTCGGAGGTAGTCGACGAGGAATCCGACCCGACGCTCGACCTCGGACTCGGGGTCGATCTCGGGCCGGACGCCGAGGTCTTCAGAGATCTGCTTCTGCAACGACATGTCATCCTCCGTCTTGTCCTCGAATCAGTATCGCCCTTTCGTGTTACACCCGGGTGACGCCGCGGCGTGCGCATGCTCCTGCCAGCGAAGACCTGAGAGAATGGGGCAGTGAAACTGCTGCTCGCTGCCCTCGAATCCGAACTGTCCGCATTCCCTGAGGAGCTCGACGGCTTTGACCGTCTCGTGAGCGGCCCCGGCAAGCTCCAGGCGACCTACGCGCTGACCCGCGCGCTCGACGCGAAGGTCTACGACGAGATCGTCGTCGTGGGCACGGCCGGCGCGATCGATCCCGACCTCGCGGCGACCGTCCACGAAGTCGGCACCGCGTTCCAGCATGACGTGACCGATCTCGACGGCATCTCGGGCCAGCACGTGTCGCTGCCGGCACGTGTCTCGACCGGGCGCGAGGGGGTGCTGATCGCCACCGGTGACCACTTCGTCGAGGATGCCGAGGTCACCGCCGTGATCCGTCCCTCGGGCGCGGCCCTGGTCGACATGGAGACCTACGCCTACATCTGGGTCGCCGGACAGTTCGGTGTCCCGATCCGCGTGTTCCGCGCGGTGTCCGATCAGGCCGAAGACGGGGCGTTGACGGATTGGCGCGAGGCCGTCGCGCGCTGCAGCGTGCAGCTGCGCGAATTCATCCGCGGCGAGTACGGCGTCTGAGAACGCGGGGGCGCCCGTCCCCGCGTTTCGACTCAGCAGGCCCGCACTCTGCGGGCCACGACTGACTCAGAGGGCCTGACTCAGCGGGCCTCGATGATGCTGGGCCCGTTCGGCAACGCTCGCACCGTGAGCTGAGCGGGAATCTGTTCCTGCATCGCCTCGACATGGCTGATGATCCCGACAGTCCGGCCTCCCTGTCGCAGCTCGTCGAGCGTGCGCATCGCGACGTCGAGCGTGTCTCCATCGAGGGAGCCGAATCCCTCGTCGATGAAGAGGGTGTCCAGCCGGATCCCGCCCGCGCGCGCGGTGACGACCTCAGCCAGTCCCAGAGCGAGGGCGAGGGATGTGAGGAACGTCTCGCCCCCTGACAGCGACTGCGGCGGTCGGGTCTGACCGGTGAAGGCATCGGAGACCACGATGCCGAGGCCGGACGCAGCACCTCGAGCCGCCAGTGCATCGGAATGCTGCAGTTGGTAGCGGCCCGTCGACATGTCGTGCAGCCGGCGGTTGGCCGCCTCGACGATCTCTTCGAGCTCGGCGGCGAGCACGAAGGTCTCGAGCGTCATCTTGCGGGTGTTCGCGCCTCTGCCAGCGATCGTGTCGGCCAGGTTCTGCAGCACCTCGAACTCCGCGGCGTCTTCGGCGGTGCGGGCATGCTCGGTCGAGGCCGACTCGATCAGTCCTCCGAGCCGTTCCGCCGTGCCGGCGGCCCTCGCCGCTTCGTCGACGGCAGCCGTCCAGGCGCTGCGGGAGACGGCCGATGCCTGCTCAGCCGGCTCCAGGTCGATCGGCTCCTCGGGCAGCGTACGCAGTTCGAGATCGAACAGGACGGCCCGTTCCTTCTCCCGCTGCACGGCATGCCGGGCGATCCTCGCGTCGAGGGCCTCCTGCTCCGCCATCGAACGCAGCGCCCCCTCGGCGGCGGCCACGTCGTCGAACACGGATTCTGCGAGCGCCGCGTCCCGCTCCGTCTCCGCCTCGACGAGCGCCTCGGCCCTGCGCGTGCGCTCCGTGAGGGCCTGGATGAGCGCATGTGCTGCGGCAATCCTCGACTCCGTGTCGGCGAGCCGGGCGGCGACGGTGTCGAATCCACCCCGCGCCTCGACGATCAGTTCGTGTGCCTCGGCGCTCCGCTGCCGCAGCAGAGCGTGCTGTTCTCGTGCTTCCGCAAGGGCTCGCGCCTCCTCTTCCCGTTCGGCATCGAGCCGCTCGGCACGGGCGACGAGCTCGCCCAGCTGGATGTCGAGCGCCGTGAGGTCTTCCACGGCCGCACGGGAGATCGAGAGGGCCGCAGCGGCGTCGGCGTACTCGCTCTCGGCCTGTTCGATGTCCCGCCCGTCGGCGCGGGCAGTGGCGGCGGCCGACTCGGCGCGCAGCGTCGCGGAGGTCGACGCCAGCTGCCGCTCCTTCTGCGCCGCGGCATCTCGCGCCTCTTCCGCGAGGGCGATGTCCTCGAGCGAGACGGGGTCGGAATGCGTGGCCGGTGCCGGGTGATCGAGCGAGCCGCAGACGGGGCAGGGATGTTCCTGTCGGAGTGTCGATGCGAGTTCTCCGGCCATGCCGTCGGTTCGCCGCTGGCGCAGCTGAGACAGTGCCGACTGCGCAGCCGCATGCAGCGCGGTGGCCTGCGTGAGCTCGAGGTCGAGTGCGCTCTCGGCGGCACGCAGCCGCTCCGCCTCCCGCACGGCCTCTCGACGCGCGTCTGCCGCCACCAAGGCCGCCTGTCGGTCGTCCACTCGGTCGGCGAGGCGCCGGGTCTCGTCTCGTCTCGTCGTCAGCGCGGCGATCTCGTCGGGAAGTGCGGCGCGCTTCGTGTCCGCGGCTTCGATGCGCAGAGTCGCTGCGTCGACCGCGGCCTCTGCCGATCGCACTTCGGCGTCGAGTGCCGGCGCCGCCTCTTCGAATTCTCGCGCCCGCTGCCAGGCTCCGATCTCCCGGGTGCGCTCAGCCGTCCACGCGTCCAGGTCGCCATCCACAGCGAGTCCGAGGGCCTCTCCTGCCGCGCGGGCGCTCTGTTCGTCTCGGGATGCGCTCGCCAACGCCGTACTCGCGCGTGCCGCGGCGGCGATCGTCGAGCGGAGCGCTTCGGCGGCACGCGCCGCGGTGAGCTCCGCGCGGGCCTCCTCGATGACCGGCACCTCGGAGTCGAGGCGTTCGAGCGCAGCCCTGGCGCGGTCGCGCTCACGCTGCGCGCGCTGCTCCTCGCGCGTCGCGGCGAGCGCCTCATCGGCTGCCGCCGATCGCTTCTCCGCGTCGATGCGCTCCGATGCTCGACGCTCTGCGCGATAGTCGGCGCGGGCCTTCGCCCGTCGGAGGGCGCCGAGACGCTCGTCGATCGACGACGACATGTGCGGAGCCTCGGGCTCTGTGTCATCGCCGTCTCCCGACAACCCATCGGCGGCCACAAGGCGCTCGGCCTCGTCGACGCGGGCCTCGACGGTCGCGAGCCGAGTGCCGAGCGCCTGCTCCGCCTCCCGACGACGCTCATCGAACCGCGCCTGCACGTCTTCGAAACGCTGCGTGCCGAACAGCCTGCGCAGCAGCGCCTGGCGGTCGCGACTCCCCGCGAGCAGGAACTCCGAGAACCTGTTCTGGGCGAGCAGGATCACCTGCAGGAACTGCTCCCGGCTGAGCTGGAGGATCTCGTCGAGCTCGCCTGCGACATCGACCGCGCGTGCGGCGCGTCCGACCCACCCTGCATCCGTCCACTCGTCGAGGGCCACGGCCGACGCCTGCTTGGTCATGCCGCCGCCGCGCTTGGCCGGGCGCAGATACTCGGGCGAACGGGTCACCCGGAACCGACCGGTGGGAGTGCTGAACTCGACGACCACCTCTGAGGGATCGTCGGGCTCGCAGTGGTCGCTCCGAAGGCGCTTCTCGCCGCCGTCGTATCGTGGCACTCCGCCGTAGAGACCGAAGCAGACGGCGTCGAGGATGCTGGATTTACCCGCCCCGGTCCGTCCGGCGATCAGGAAGATGCCATCGTCGGCGAACGCGTCGAAGTCGACCGTCTGACGTGAGCGGAAGGGGCCGAAGCCCTCGACTTCCAGGCGATGAAGACGCATCTAGACGAGCGCCTCGGCTCGCACACGCTCGTCGAGGATCGCCCGGATCAGGCCGCGCTCGGCCTCCGTCGGCCCCTGACCCGCCCGCACATGTTCGAGGAAGGCATCGATGCGGTCGGCGTCGGTCACCGCGTTGCGCAGACGCTGCACGTAGGAGCGCTCGTCTGCTTCAGCCCTGACCTCGGGCTGATGCTGCACCATGGCGCAGTAGGGATAGCTCTCTCGGAGGCGGCGCATCGGCTCGGTCTGCGGCACGGCGTCGGTGTACACGGCGCAGACCCAGTCGTCTGCGTGCGCGGCGACCGTCTCGGCGGAAAGGAGCTCGTCGAGCGGGCCGGTGAGTGTGACCAGGCGGCGCGGCACCGGCAGCTCGAGCCACTCGACCTCGGCGAGTCCATCGGCATCGATGTCGACGAGCCAGGACCCGCGAGGCTTGTCCTGCTCTCCGAAGCTGTAGTGCAGAGGCGCCCCCGCGTAGCGGACCCGATCACTGAGCTTCTGACGCCCGTGGATGTGGCCGAGCGCCACGTAGTCAGGACCGTCGAACACGCTCAGCGGTACGACATCGAGGCCGCCCTGGCGCACCTCGCGCTCGAGCCCGATCGTCGCGTCGACACCGGCGGCGAAGCAATGGGCGATCGCCACCGAGCGCCCCTCGTGCCGCGCCATCCCGGCGCGCACCAGGTCCATCGCATGCGCCATGGTCTGCGCCTGCGTGCGCAGCTGACGCCCCGAGCCATCGCCCTCGGGCCAGTGCTGGCGCACGATCGCCGGCTCGAGATAGGGAATTCCGAAGAAGTGCACCGGGCCATGCGCATCGGCGACGGTGACGGGGACGCCGACCGCCAGCGGGTCGGTCAACACGTGGATGCCGTCGCGGAGCAGACGGGCCTGGAAGCCGAGCCGTGCCGCCGAGTCGTGGTTGCCGCTCGTGACGATGACGCGGGCACCCATCTCGTGCAGGGCCACCAGCGCATCGCCCAGCAGGGTGTAGGCGGCGCCGGACGGAGTGGCGGAATCGAACACGTCTCCCGCGATGACGACGACATCGACCGCGTTGTCGCGAACCTGTGCGGTGAGCGCTCCGAGAACCTCGGCGAGAGCGTCCATGGTCGAGTTGCCATGGAACGTCCGGCCGATGTGCCAGTCGGAGGTGTGCAGGATGCGCATACTCACACGGTACGAAGCCCCTCCGACATTCCGTCCGAGGCGTGCCGCAGCACACCCGGACGCCCCGGTCGAAGAAGAAGCGGAAGGTCCCCTGACCCACCCTCGTCACGATGATCGGCACGCGGTGATGCGAGATGCGCTGTGCACCTTCACCTGTGCGGAGTGCGGGGCTGCGCGATGCGACATCGGGGCTGCCCTCCGCCCGACAGGTGCCGGCTTGCCCCGCCGGCTGGGGGTTGTGCCCGCTTCCTCGTGACTACCGACTTCCGCTCTCCTCCTCCAGATCGTTCGACCAGTTCGCCTGCTGGATCCGGTTGTCGAGCTCGCGCAGCTCCTGGGCCACGGCGTCGGCCTGCGAGCGCAGCTGCGCCACGGGGAGCGCCGCGACCTGGCGCAGCTCCGATCGCATCTGGCGCAGGAACTGGTCGTTGGACCCGGAGGCCGCGGCCGCGGCATCGGTCAGCACGGAGTGCCGCAGACGCAGCACGTCCCGCGCGGCGAGAGCATCCGTCATGGTGCCGTCGGCCCCCAGATCGAGACGCGCGTTGGTGGCGTTGATGCGCCGGATGAGGTCGCGCAGTTGCGTCAGCGCGGCGTCCGCCTCCACGATCAGGGCGGCGGCATCCTCCGCCGGCTCCTCGCCCTCCTGGTAACGGGCGTTCGCGACGATGCGCGCCCGCAGCTGCTCGATGCGGCGCTGCAGATCGGCGCGTGCGGTGAGGGCTTCGGCGAGTTTCATGACGTCATCCTCGCAGGGAGCGACCGTAACAGTTCGTCACACGACCGGAGAGTCAGCGGGTGCGCAGGAGACCGGCACGCTCCGGGTGGGCGGAGAACCAGTCGGCGACGTACCAGCAGACGGCGTCGACCTTGCGATCACCTCGCTCCTCGATGTCGGCCACAGCTCCTTCGACGACCTTCCCCGCGTAGCCGTTGCCGCGGAAAGTCGGGACGGTGAAGGCCCTGGTGAGCGCGATCGTCCGGCCATCGTCACGGTAGTCGAGCACGCTCACGAGCTTGCCGTCGCGCATGAGCGTGTACCGCGAGGCGTCCTTCTCGTCGGTCAGGATGAAGCCGTCGACAGTGTGCGAGATCGTCATTCGAACCACGTTACGCCCGCTCCGAGCGCCCGGGCGTTTTGACATGGGGCGTCACGATCAGACATAATCCCCCCATGACCACCAACGCAAGCCCTTTGTCCGCCCAGGAGGCGAACAGGACTGCCGGGATGATGATGCCCGGTCGCGTCGGTATGTGTTGCCGAATGTGTCGCTGAACGAACAGCCACCCCGCCTGACCTGAGCTCCTCGCCATCTGCGAGGTCAGTGTCTCCGAGCATCCACCCTCGCTCGCTTCCCGGCTCCGCCGGTCATTCATGCAACGCATCAGAGCCCCGTTCGATTCGGGCTCACGTCCTGAGGACTTCATCATCATGTCGAACACCGCACTTCTCGAGCGTCCCGCCACCACCGCCGCGACCCGCACCCAGCCGGAGCCCGCCGCACCGCTCCCCGCAGCGGGAGCCGACCTTCCCGCCGTGCGCTCGCCCCGTGGCTTCGCCCTCTACGTGGGGTTGGACGAGATCAAGGCCGCAGAGGCCGGGGTCAGCCTCCCCCTCCTCGTCGACGCACTGCGCCGCACGCTCGCCGAGCTCGCGCCCGGAGCGGAGACCCACGCCACCGTCGCCCTCGCACCGCACGGCTCGGGCGGCCGTGACCTCGATGTGGTCCGCCTCGCGCTGCAGGAGCCGGGCGCCATCGCGCGCACCAAGGCCGCCGCCGAGGAGGACACCACCGACGAGGAGAGCGGCGTGACCGTCGACATCTCCCGCAAGCGCGTGCTGATCGACGGCGAGTCCGCCGCATTCACGTACAAGGAGTTCGAGCTGCTGCAGTACCTCGTGCTCCGCGAGGGCCGCACCATCGAGCGCAGCGAGCTGGTCTCCGCCCTCTGGCAGGCACAGGATGACGAGACTCCCGGCGAGCGCACCATCGACGTGCACGTGCGTCGCCTCCGCGCGAAGCTCGGTCGCTACGAAGACATCGTCCGCACCGTGCGCGGCATCGGCTACCGCTTCGACCGGCACGCCGACGTCGTCATCCGCTACGGCCACGGCACCCCCTCGCCCGACCGCTTCTGAGTCGCCGGGAGTCGGTGTCAGAACCGGCGCGTAGGGTGGGCGCATGACCCTCATCGAGCATCCCGCGTCGGCCGATGCCGCGTCCGCGGATACTCGCCGAGAGACCGTCTACCGACCACCGCACCCGCTGGACCTGCGTCGCACGGTCGGCATGCTCCGCCGCGGCGGCAACGATCCGACGACCATCATCGACGGGACGGTGATCTGGCGTGCCATGCGTACCCCGCACGGCCCGACGACACTCGCGGTCCGCATGTCAGGCGACGAGGTTCGAGCCTCGGCCTGGGGTCCCGGTACCGAGCACGCTCTCGACAGCGTGCCCGCGCTCTGCGGTGCCCATGACGATTCCGGAGACTTCGATCCCGCGCTGCACCCGCTCATCGCGGAGTCCGCGCGACGACACCCGGGCTTGCGCCTGACCCGCACCGACGAGGTGTTCGACGCGCTCGCGTGCGCGATCCTCGAGCAGAAGGTGACCGGCATGCAGGCCTTCGGCGCGTGGCGCTGGCTGGTGTCCCGCTTCGGCACTCGGGCGCCGGGGCCGACGCCGCGACCGATGTTCGCCGCTCCCTCGCCCGAGCAGTGGTTCCGCATCCCCTCCTGGGCCTGGCACCGCGCCGGGGTCGAACCGCCCCAGTCGCGCACCATCGTGCGCGCGGCCGAGCGCGGCGACCGCATCGCCCGCGCTGTGGGAGCCGCCGTCACAGGAGCCGACCGCGACCGCGTGCTCACGAGCCTTCCCGGCGTGGGGGTGTGGACCTCGGCGGAGACCCGCATCCGCGCACTCGGAGATCCGGATGCGGTCAGCGTCGGCGACTATCACCTCGCCCACCAGGTCGGTTACGCGCTGACGGGAAAGCGCACCGACGACGACGGCATGGTCGAGCTCCTCGCCCCCTGGGCCGGACAGCGGCAACGGGTCGTGCGCCTCATCCACGCCAGCGGTGTGCAGGAGCCACGAAGGGGTCCCCGCCTCGCACCCGAAGATCATCGTGGGCACTGAGGACGCCGCCTAAGCTGAGGCCATGTCACGTTCTCTGCTGCGCATCCTCGTCACCGTCGGCCTGCTGATCGTCGGCGTCGTGATCGGGCTGATCTTCCAGAACGTCTGGCTCGGTGTGCTGCTCGCCGCGATCGTGTGGCTCGGCTGGTTCCTCGGCTACGAGTCGCGCCGGGGCAACAACGCCGGCGTCAACGACGAAGACCACGGCATCGAGCTCTGAGGGTCCGCTCAGTAGTAGACGGCAAGCGGCCCGGACGGACCGTCGACGACGCGCACAGGAGTGTCGAACACGCGGGTGAGCACCTCATCCGTCATGATCGCGGCGGGGGACCCGAACTCCACCACCGCACCGTCCTTCATCGCGCAGATGTGGTCGGCGTAGTGCCCGGCGAAGTTGATGTCGTGCAGGACGATGACGATCGTGCGCCCCAGCTCCTCCGCCGCCCGCCGAAGATGCTTCATCATCTGCACGGCGTGCCGCATGTCGAGGTTGTTCAGCGGCTCGTCCAGCAGGACGAACTCGGTGTCCTGCGCCAGGACCATCGCGACGTACGCGCGCTGGCGCTGACCGCCGGAGAGCTCGTCCAGATAGCGGCCCTCCAAGGCGCCGAGGTCGAGGAAATCGATGGCCCGACTGATGATCTCCTCGTCACCGCGATTCAGCCGCCCCTTCGAGTGCGGGAAGCGCCCGAAGCCGACGAGCTGGCGCACGGTGAGCCTCGTGACGAAGTGGTTCTCCTGACGCAGGATGGACACGACCTTCGCCAGGTCCTTCGACTTGGTGGAGGCCACATCGAGTCCCGCGATCTCGATCGCACCGGCGTCCATTCCGCTGAGACGCCCGATCATCGTGAGCAGGGTCGACTTGCCCGCCCCGTTCGGACCGATGAGGGCGGTGATGCCGCCGGCGGGTATCTCGAGGTCGACGGGGCCGATCGCGACCTCGCTGCTGTAGTCCCGGCGAACGCCGTCGAGAGCGATCACAGTCTGCCCTTTCTGAGGATGACGATGAGGAAGACGGTGCCGCCGACGAGCTCGATGAGGATCGACACCATCCCCTGCGCGTAGAAGACGTTCTTCATCACGAAGTAGGCCCCGGCCAGGATCGTGAAGGCCGTGAGCACCGCGACGGGGAAGATCAGCCGATGGTCGTGCGTGTCGGCGAACTGGTAGGCGAGCGTGGCCACCAGGAAGCCGAGGAACGTCATCGGGCCCACCAGAGCCGTCGACGTCGCCATCAGCACGGCGACGAGGAACAGCACGATGAACAGCTCACGGCGATGATCGACGCCGAGGGAGCGCGCGGCATCGGGCCCGAGCGCCATCAGGTTGAGCCGACGCGAGCGGAGCCACAGCAGCGCAGACGCCGCGACGACCAGTGGGATCGCCAACGGCAGGTACGAGGGGTCGGCGTTGGAGACATTGCCGAACAGGCGCGCGGCCAGCACGTCGAACTCGCTGGGGGTGAGCAGGCGCTGCATGAAGGTGGAGATCGCCCCGAGGCCTCCCCCGATCACGATGCCCACCAGGAGCATGATCTGCAGATTGCCGTAGCGACCGGACAGCAGCCAACCGTAGAGGGCGACGGCGAGAGCGACCATGATCGCGACCTGGATCGCGAACTGCCCGATGCCCTGGATCGCCACGATCCCTGCCACGCCGAACAGGTACACGGTCGAGGTCTGCACCACGCGGTACAGCGATTCGAAGCCCATGATCGACGGGGTGATGATGCGGTTGTTGGTGACGGTCTGGAAGCTCACCGTGGCGGTGGCCTGCGCGACCGCGACGAGCGCCATGACCGTGACGTCGGTCGCCCGGTGCTGGGCGATCCGCCAGAACCCGGCGGAGCCGACCGGCATCGGATTCGCCCACGCCAGCAGGCCGAAGCCCGAGACGACGGCGAGGACGAGAAGGGTCCCGAGCACGACGAAGTAGCGACGGCGCGCACGCGGGGTCGTGAACGAGCCCGCCGACCGCAACGGCCCGGTGGTCGCCACCTCGCTCATCACACCGCTAGCCACGTCGACGCTGCCTGAGCAGGAGGAGCACGAACACCACGGCACCGACCACCCCGAGGATCAGTGACACCGGCACCTCGAACGGCATGATGATGGTGCGTCCGATGATGTCGCACACCGTGACGATCGCGATGCCGAGCAGGCACACCCACGGCAGGTTGCTGCGCAGGTCGTCGCCGCGCACCATCGAGACGATGTTCGGCACGATGAGACCGAGGAAGGGAAGATTGCCGACGACCACGGTGACCACACCGGTGGTGACCGCGATCAGCACCGTTCCGAGCAGGATGATCCTGTTGTAGTTCACGCCGACGTTGGTGGCGACCTCTTCGCCGAGGCCGGCGATGGTGAGTCGATCGGCCACGATGAACACGATCACGCCGACCACCGCCACGATCCAGAGCATCTCGTACTGGCCGCGCATCACCGAGGTGAAGCTGCCGGCGAACCAGACGCCGACGATCTGCAGCGAGTTCGTCGCCAGCGCGAGGTACGTCGACAGCGCGCCGACGACCGCGCCGAGCATGATCCCGACGATCGGCACGATGAGGGAGGACTTGAGGGCGACCCGGCGCAGGAACGCGAAGAACACCATCGTGCCGACGAAGGCCGCGAGCACCGCACCGGCCATCCGCAGCGAGAGCGACGGCTGCGGCACGAGGATCATGACCAACAGGAGTCCGAGCCCCGCCCACTCGGTCGTTCCGGTCGTCGTCGGCTCCACGAAGCGGTTCTGGGTGAGCAGCTGCATCACCAGACCCGCCATGGCCATCGAGGCGCCGGCCAGGACGAGGGCGATCGTGCGGGGGACGCGCGTGATCTGGAACATCTGCGCGCCGTCTTCCGCGCCGGTGACGTCGTACACCCCGGTGAAGAGCGAGATCACGAGGAGCACGGCGACGACGAGCACGCCGATGAGCAGTTTCACGTCGAAGAGCCGCCCGGCGTTGCGGGGCGGCGAAGCGATGTCGGTGGAGACCATGATGACGATGCGGCGGCATCCGGGTCACCCGGATGCCGCCGCAGTACCTCAGTTCTTCGCGCTCTTCTCGAGGGCGTCTGCGAGGTCGTTGAGGAATGCCGTGTACGTCTGGATGCCCTCGTTCAGGTAGGTGTCGGTGGGCATGTAGACGAGCTGCTTCTCCTTGACGGCGGTGACGCCGGCAAGCGCCTCCGAGCTCTCGAGGATCTCGGCAGCCTGCACGTAGTCGGGGGTCTCGGCGGCGAACACGGCGTCGCGGTCGAGCACGAGGATCCAGTCGGGGTTCGAGGTGGCGATCGCCTCGACCGAGATCTCGTCGCCCTGGTGGTCGTCGGTCGCGTCGTCGACCTCAAGTGCGGGGGTCAGCCCGAGGATGTCGTAGATCGGTCCGAGCGAGCGTCCGACGGTCGGGGCGAGGTAGCCGATCTCGCCTCCGGAGGTGTTCACGGCCATGACGGTGTCGGCGTCGTCGTAGGCGGCCTTGGCGCGCTCGACGGCAGCATCGAAGTCGTCGACGAGCTTGTCGGCCTCGTCCTGCTTGCCGAAGATCTCACCGAGCACGGTGACCTGACGCTTGAGCTCCTCGTCGAAGGGCTTGCCCTCGCGCGGCTCGAGGTCGATGATCGTGGCGTCGGGCACGAGGTCCGCGATCGCCGTGTTGTGCTGCGTGAACCGCTGGCCGCTGATGATCAGGTCGGGCTCGACGGCGACGACCGCTTCGAGGTCGGGCTCGCTGTGGAGTCCGATGTCGACGATCGCGTCGTCCTTCACGTACGACACGGTCTCCGGCATGAGCGCGACGGCGGCGGCGGAGAGTTCGACGCCCCAGTCGGAGAGCGTCTGGAATGTGCGGTTGTCGAGAGCCACCACAGACGCGGGAGGCGTCGGGATCTCGTGCGTGCCGGTGTTGTCCTCGATCGTGACGGATGCTGCCGCGGGTTCGGTCTTCTCCGGTTCCGCCGAGCCGCCGGAAGCGCACCCGGCGAGGGCGAGGAGGCCGACGAGAGCGACGCTCGTGGCGGTGAGGGTTCTGGGCACGGACATGGAGAGACTCCTGTTCTGCGGGATCGGTGCGCACACGATGGGCGCCGGGGTGACGAGCAGGGATCACCTTCGCCCGTCACATTTAGGTTAGCCTTACTTTATGAGCGATACGAAATCCGGTTTCTCGATCGAGCGTCGCGGCCTGGAGCTGCGCTTCCGTAACGTCACGCTGAGTGCCCGCGAATGGCTGGCACCGGACTTCGTGCGCGTGCGGCT
Organism: Microbacterium sp. UCD-TDU; assembly: GCF_000340625.1. NCBI lineage: Bacteria > Bacillati > Actinomycetota > Actinomycetes > Micrococcales > Microbacteriaceae > Microbacterium > Microbacterium sp. UCD-TDU. The sequence goes on along the minus strand of NZ_AOSO01000005.1, from coordinate 71,987 downwards.
GACCGGTTCCGACCTCGCGGGCTTCGACTCCCCCGGCTCCGACGACCACATGCGCCTGTTCTTCCCCGCAGGCCCGACCGGGTCCGTCGAAGAGCTGCGAGCATCCCCGAGTCGCGAGTACACCCCTCTCGCATGGGGCGAGGACTGGCTCGATGTCGAGTTCGCCGTGCACGGCGACCAGGGCGTCGCGGCACCCTGGGCTGCGACGGCACCGCTCGGATCCACGATCGGCGTCGGCGGTCCGCGCGGATCGGCCGTCCTGGCCGGCGACCCCGGCTCCTGGCTGCTGGTCGGCGACGAGACCGCCATCCCTGCCATCCGCCGCTTCGCCGCGCTTATCCCGGTAGGCACCCCGGCACGCATCGTGGTGGAGACCGTGAACCAGGGGCGCGAGATCGACATTGAGGCACCGGTCGACGTCGAGTGGCTGCACCGCGGGGAGGCTCCCTCCGGTTCCGCACTCATCGCCCTCATCGAGACGCTGACCGCCGAAGACGCGGTCGGACCCGACCCCTTCGTCTTCATCGCCGCCGAGCAGTCGATCGTCAAGCCCGGCCGGGCGCTGCTCGAGCGCTGGGGTGTCGACACCGCGAACGCCGTCGTGAAGGGCTACTGGAAGCGCGGCGAAGCCGAGTACCACGCGCCGCACTAGGGCGTGTTCGTCAATCGGTTCGTGCGGCGCGCCGGCAGGGTGGAGGCGTGCCGCACCTCTGGGCCGCGATCAGACCCGCGTGAGGGGGAAGTGCGGCGTCGGCGGGAGCTCGACCTCGATCGTGCCTCCGGCGACCACGGGTCCACCGCGGGAGACGATGCCCATGACCCCGGCGAGTCGGACGACCCGGCCCTCGTCATCGGTCCTGACCAGTTGCTTGAGCAAGCCCGATTGAAAGCCGTTGATCTGCTGGCAGGGGTTGCGCAGGCCCGTGATCGTCACCACCGCATCGCCGAAGCGCAGTCGAGCGCCGACGGGAAGCGCCAGCACGTCGACTCCCCGAGTCGTGATGTTCTCGCCGAGCTGACCGGGTGCGACATCGTGTCCGCTCGTGCGCAGTTCGTCGAACAGCTCTTCAGGGATCAGATGAACCTGTCGCAGATTCGGCTGCGAGGGGTCTGCAGCTACCCGTGAACGGTGCTGCACCGTCGCGCCGCAGTGCGCGTCGCCTTCGACGCCGAGTCCCTCGAGGAGGGTGATCGACTCACGAGTCGGCTTGCTGAAGGTGTGCGAGGCGTGCGAATGAACAGCGACAACCCGAGGAGTCATGCCTTCATCGTTCCACGAGATATCGGCGGTCCTGACCGGCCTGCCCGCCGCGGCACGCACTAGTGCGACGTCGGCGGCACCTGGAAGACTCGGCGTATGGCTCTTCTGGATCACCTGGGTATCACCGTCGGCGACCTCGAGCGCGGCCGGGCGCAGTTCCACCCCGTCCTCACCGCTCTCGGATATGAGAGCGGGGGTGCGGACGACCACTCCATCTCGTGGCACAACGGCGACGAGACCGAGATCATCCTCTACACCTGGGATGACGACTCCACCCCGCACCGTCATGGTCGTATCGGCTGGCAGCACATCGCCTTCGCGGTGCCGACGCGCGAGCAGGTCGAGCACCTTCATGCCGTCGCGCTCGAGGCCGGGTGGACAGCGATCCGCGAGCCCAAGGAGTACCCGCGCTACTCGGAGCGCTACTACGCCTCGTTCGTCGAAGACGTCGACGGCATCCGAGTCGAGTTCATGCATAACCCGCCCCGCGAGAAGGCGTGACGCCGGGGCGACCTATCCTCCACAAGCGCGCAGAAAAGCACGGTGTGCGCATCTTTCAGACGACCGATATCTTCGCCTCCCACGCTCTGGCAGGCTTGCCGAATCGATGCGACGATGAGGGAGTGGGATTCATGAACGACGCACAGATCTGGACCATGATCGGGTCGTTCACCGTGCTGATGTTCAGCACGCTCACCGTGGTGTCGACCTTGTTCGTCCGGATCCTCCGCAGCGAGATCGGCGGCCTTCGCACGGAGATGAACGGCCAGATCGACGGGCTGCGCACCGAGATGAACGCCCGCTTCGATTCCGTGAACACCCGCTTCGATTCCGTGAACACCCGCTTCGATTCCGTGAACACCCGCATCGATGGTCTCGACCGCGACGTGCAGGCGCTGGTCAAACGCACGTTCGGCCTCGACCGCGAGTGATGACGACGCCTCGACACGGCATCGGGGTGGACCCGGCCGACCGCCACGATGCCTTTCCGGAAGTTCCTTGCGGCACAGCCGTGCTGCTCCTCACCGGATCCAGCGGGCGTGTGGAGGCCGGACGGGCGCAGATGCTGGCACGGCACGGCGCCCGCGTGAGGGCCATCCGCTGGTTCGGCGGCAGCGGCCAGCGCCCTGCCCCGCACGAGGTGCCGATCGAGACCTTCATCGATCAGGTGGAGCTGCTGCGTCGTGACTCCGACCGCGTGGCGATCTTCGGGACATCGTTCGGAGCGGAGGCGGCGCTCGTGACCGCGTCCCTGCACCCGATCGATGCGACGGTCGCCGTCGCCCCGTCCTCCGTGGTCTGGGCGGGCAACTCAGAGGGGGCCTGGTCGTCGCACTGGACCCATCGGGGTACCCCGATGCCGTTCGTTCCGTTCGCCCCGTCGTGGGTGCCGTCGACCGACCCGCCCGAGTATCGCGCCCTGTACGAGTCGAGCGTCGATAGCGATCCTTCAGCCGCCGCAGCCGCCGCGATCCGGTCGGAGGACATCGACGGCGTCGTCGTGCTCATCGCCGGCGGCGACGACCGGGTCTGGCCCAGCACCCGATTCGCCCGCGAGCTCGTCGAGCGCCGCACGGCGAGGGGTCTGGAGACGACGATGATCACTCACCCGGGCGCGGGGCACCGGCTGCTGCTCCCCGGCGAATCGGTCGTGACCGGAGGAGTCACGATGGCGCGGGGAGGCTCTCCCGCCGCAGACGCGGAACTCGGTGCACTCGCATGGCCGCAGATCGTGCACGCCCTCGACCTGCGGGCCTGAGGATCAGAGCGCCGGAGCGGCCTCTGCCTCCGCCGTCCGATCGGTGAACGCGGTCTTCGGGACGAAGACGAGGATCACGGCGGCGACGAGCGCAGTCACTCCGCAGACGATCCACACCGTGAAGTAGCCGGCGAGCGAACCGGCGGTCCCCTCGGTCGCCCCCGCGGTGCTCGCGACTCCGTGCAACAGCGCGATGCCGAACACGCACGAGGCGATCGCACCGCCCACGGTCTTGACCGAGTTGGTCAGCCCCGTCGCCACCCCCGTCTGCGTTGCCGGAGCCGCGGATGCCGCAGCAGCAGGGAGCGCTGCGACCAGCGCGCCGGATCCCAGTCCCACGACGACCATGTTCGTGATCACCTGTGCGTAGGTGTCGTGGAACGGCAGGAACAACAGGAACCCGATGCCCACCAGCACCGAGGCACCCATCAGGGTCAGACGAGGCGTCGCCCACCGCGCGACCGTCGAGAACAGGAGAGCGCCCGTGATCATGGCGATCAGGTAGACGCCGATGATCAGCGAGGTCGCGAACCCGCTCGTGCCCAGACCGTATCCGTAGACCGTCGGATCGGTGCGGGCGAACGTCGACAGCGGAGCCTGCGCGCCCAGCACACTGACCCCGAAGAGGCCTGCTGTGAGGAAGACCGGGCCGAGCGCAGGCGAGCGGAACATGCGCACGTCGATGAGCGGGTCGGCGCAGCGCAGCTCCCACAGCACGAACGGGATCACGAGCAGGACACCGAGGATCACGACTGCCCAGGACCAGGGATTGGTCAGGCCGCCATCGAGGCGGAGCAGGCTGAGACCGCCGGTGAAGCACAGGAGGGCGAGGGAGATGAGCACGAGACCGATCGTGTCGAAGATGCCGCCCGTGGGATCGGGAGACTCCTTGACCCCGAACAGGATCACGAAGAAGCACACCACGATCAGCACGGCCGGGATCAACAGCACGATGGTAAGGGGCAGCACATCGATGAGCGCTCCGCCGACGAGCGCACCGATGATCGCACCGCCTTCGAGCGCGGCGACGAGAAGGCCCGCCGCCTTGGCAGTGATCGAGGAGCGCCCCTCCATCCGGCGCGACCTCGACCAGATCAGGGCGATCTCGAGAGGGAGCCAGACGACGTAGAAGCCCATCAGCGCCCACGCCGCGAGGAAGACCGGGAACGAATCGGTGAAGGGCAGGACCAGGGCCGCGGCCGCGGTGACCGCGGTCGAGATCAGCAGCATCCGCTTGTGCCCGACCATGTCACCGAGCTTTGCGAAAGCCGGCACGACGAGCGCCGACAGCATGAGCTGCGCACCCTCGAGCCAGTTCACGTCGGCATCGTGGATGCCCAGATGACGGGCGATGTCGGTGAGCATCGGGGTGTAGTACCCCTGCAGCACGCCACTGGTGAACTCGACGAAGGCGAGGAAGCCGACCACGACGGCGAGAGTGCCCAAGGTGCGGGTGCGCGTCATCGCGTCTCCTGCTTCTGCATCGGGTCCCCCGGCACGATCCGAGAGAAGGGTGAGATCACCTTAGCCGTTCGAGCAGCGCCCGATGGAATCGCTCTCCGCGCTCGAGAGAGGCGATCTCCACGCTCTCGTCGACGCCATGGATCGACGCGCGTTGCGCGTTCGACATGTCCAGCGGCGCGAAGCGGTAGACGGCTGGCGAGAAGCGATGGAAATGCCGCGAATCGGTGGCCGCCATCATCACGTACGGCACGGCGGGGACGCCGGGGAACGCCGCGTCGAGGGCCTCGGCCAGCAGGGCGAACGGGGCGTTGTCGGTCGGCGACTCCGGCGAGGGCTCGCTCGCCTCGATGACCTCGACCTCGACCAGCGGATCGCGGATGCGCCTGCGCACCCGGAAGACGGTCTGCTGCGTCGTCTCTCCGAGCGCGATGCGCAGATTGACGGTGGCAGAGGCTTGCGACGGTAACACGTTCGCCGCCGTGCCACCGGACTGCATGGTCGGGGCGACGGTGGTGCGAACAAGGGCGGCCGGCTCGCCACCGAGCGCGGCGAAGACCTGCGCCGTCAGCAGCGGCGCCGAGCCGAGCAGCCGTAGCAGGTGACGGGCCGGGCCCGGAGTCTGCGCGGCCAGCTGCGACAGCATCCGCAGGATGGCCTTCGAGGCGCGAGGGTGGAAGGTGGTGGGTCCGAGCCGGTCCACCGCCCTGGCGATGCGCCGGACCGCGGTGAGCGGTGGCGGCGCTGAAGCGTGTCCGCCGTCACCCCGCGCGGTCAGCCGGAGCGTCATCACGCCCTTCTCGCCGACACCGATCATCGCTGCGCGACCGGGGACGAACGGCAGGGGCGCGTCGACGACGGCACCCCCCTCGTCGAGCACGAGCCAGGGGACGATGCCACGCTCGCGCAGCACGCGCGCGATCTCCTCGGCCGCGCGCCCATAGGTCTCCTCGTTGCCGCCGAAGGAGAGGTACACGTCCCGAGGAGGCACGAACCCGTCGGCGAGCAGATTCTCGACCGCCTCGAGCACCACGATCAGCGGGCCCTTGTCGTCGAGGGCCCCTCGCCCATAGACCGAGCCGTCGGCGATCACTCCCGCAAAGGGCGGGTGCGTCCACGCGTCGCTCCCGTCCACCGGGACGACGTCGTAGTGCGCCATCAGCACCACCGGGCGGTCGGAGGCCGCACCGGTCCCCTGCCAGTGGAACAGCAGCCCGAAGTCGGTGTGCCGTTCGAGCGCCAGCTTCTCGTGCGTCAGCGGGTAGAGCTCCGCGATGAGCGCGACGAACTCCTCGAACGGAGCCGAGCCGCGCTCGTCGAGCTCGGCCGAGACCGTCGGGATCCGGATCATCTGCGAAAGCCGCTCGGCGATACCCGGGCGCACGGTCGGTGTGGTCACACTCGCCATCGTACTCAGCGGCGAGGTCACGGTCACGGCGCGAGCCGGCCTCTCACGTAGCGGTCGCGTCGACGTCGAAACAGGAGAAGGATGTACCGAGACGAAGGAGAACACTCATGCGGATCGCTATCGCGGGGGGAACGGGGACCGTGGGTCGGCACACCGTCGAGGCGGTGCGGGCCGCAGGGCACGACGCCGTCGTCCTGAGCCGGTCGCGGGGAGTCGACCTGGTGACCGGCGAGGGCCTGGACTATGCCCTGGCCGGCACAGACGCCGTGATCGACGTCGCGAGCATCGAGACGCTCAAGGCCGGCGCAGCGATCGAGTTCTTCACCGCGGCGACAGGAAACCTGGCCGCGGCGGCCGCAGACGCGGGGGCCGGGCACCTCGTCCTGCTGTCGATCGTGGGGATCGACCGCATCCCCTACGACTACTACGCCGGCAAGATCGCTCAGGAGAAGGTCGTCGAGGCGTCGCGCGTTCCGTGGACGATCCTGCGAGCGACGCAGTTCCACGAGTTCGCGGCGCAGATGTTCACGCGGGCGAAGATGGGCCCGCTCCACCTCGCCCCGAAAGCGAGGACGCAGCCCGTGGCCGCCCGCGAAGTGGGTGCACGCCTCGCGGCCCTCGCTGCAGCGCAGCCGCAGGGCCGTGTGCGGGACCTCGCCGGACCTCGCGAGGAGGAGCTGGCGGACATGATCCGCGCGTACGCCCGCCGCGAGGGGTATCGCGGGTGGGTGCCGGCGATCAACGTGCCGGGGCCGCAGATGGCCGGCATGAGGGCAGGGCTGGCACTCCCCGGCCCCGACGCCGAGCTCGGACGTCAGAGCTTCGCGGAGTGGCTCGCTGCAGAGTAGCGATCCCCCCGCTCGGCTCTGCCCCCTGGGGAACAGGGCGAGCAGGATGATGGTTGCATCTCTGCGTGGTGCGAGCCGCGTCCGAGGAGGTGTGCATGGAACTGACCCTGGTGTCGTCGTCGTTCTGCGGCGCCTGCGCCCGCACGCGGACCGTGCTGGCCGAGGCCGCGCGGTTCCTCCCCGAAGCGACGGTCATCGAGATCGACGTGGCACGGAACCCGGATGCGGCAGAGAAGCTCGACATCGCGTTCACGCCCACCGTGATCATCCGCGATGATGCCGGTGCGGAGGTGTTCCGCGCGACCGGTGTGCCGACGGTCCCGCAGGTGCTCAGCGCCGCGGTCAAAGCCCTCCCGGCCTGACGTCCCCCCACCTCGAGTGAGGTTCGTCCGGCTCAGCGAGGCTGTACCGCGCGACACGCAAGATGCAAGGCGAGCCGCGCCTCCGGATCGGTCATGTCGATCCCGAGAAGCTCCTGAACGCGCCGGATCCGCACCATCACGGTGTTGCGGTGCAGACCCAACGCGGTCGCGGTCGCGGCGATGCCCGACTCATGGTCGAGATACGCGGAGAGCGTGATGAGCAGCTCGCCTCCTCCTTCCCGCAGCGGCGTGAGCAAGGACTCCGCAGCGGGGACGAACGTGTCGTTCCCCGTCCACGCGAGCAGGAGCTGTTCCAGCCCGAGGCTGTCGACGCGAACGAACCATCCCGTCGCGGAGCGTGAGGCCGCGATGCGCGCGGCATCCCCCGCTTCGTCCAGGGTCGTGGCGAGGCCTTCCGATCCGCCGTGGAGGGAACCGACGCCGGTCGCGACCGCGAAGTCGCGCAGCGCGCCCAGGTGGAGTTCACGCAGGGCGGCGACAGCCCTCTCCACACGGTCCGGGTCCGGCGACTCGGGAAAGGTCAGCCACCCGCTCAGTCCTCGACCGGCCGTCGTCGCGTGCGCTTCACCGTCGATCGCGCTGAGTCCCGCGCTGACCGTGCGCAGCAGAGAGAAGGAATCGAGCCGTCCCCTCGCGACCATCCGGAAGCCGAGGTGATGACCCGCGGTGCGCCAGCCGCGTTCGATCATGCGCCGTTCGACATCGGCGTCAGCCGTGCCATGCAGATCGACGAAGTCGCGCAGGAGTCCGGAAGACACCGCGACGTCGTTCACCGCCGCCACCTCGTCGATCAGGATGCGCGCTGCGACTGCAGGCATCGCGACTTCGGCCGCGACCGAGAGCGATTGCACCTGTGCCTCGCCGAGGCCCCGGCCGAAGAGCACGAGCCGCAGACCGCTGCGCCCCGGGCTGTCCACACGAACCGATGCGGCCGCGGCGTCGCCGATGCTCGTCCGGTCGAGCCACGAGTCGAACCCGATCGCGGCATGAAGCCGCTCGTCGAGATGGGCGCCCGCTTCCTGCAGCACCCCCGACGAATCGATCAGTGCGGCGCCGACGCCGAGGTTCGCCGCGATGTGACCGAGCAGGTCGGCCAGGTCATCGGCGGCGTACTCGAACGACTGGGCGACCTTGCGCACCTGGCTCAGCGTGAGCGCGTCACGAGCCTCGATCAGCATCCAGCAGGCCTTCGCGAGTTGAATGGGCCGCTCGACATCGAGCAGGCAGAGGCCGATCCGGTCCGCCAGGCGGAACGCCCCCGCATCGAAGGAGTCGGCACCGGCGAGAGCCAGTCCTGTGTATCCACGGTCACGCAATCGGCGCAGCAACGCGTCCTGCTGCCAGGTCGAGGTCGGAGGCCCCGCCGTGAGGATCGCGAGCCGGTCGGCGCCGCTCTCGGCGACCTCGGCCTCACCCGATCCCACCGCCACCGCTTCCCACGCCGCATCCGCCGGCCCGGCCACCCGTCGAAGGCCGCCGTTCTCGGCGTGGGCAAGCAGCGCCCCCAGCTGCAGCCACTCGTTCACGCGGCATCCAGATCGTCGAGCCCGTAGGCGGACGGCAGTACTTTCGCACGTCGCTCAGGCCGGTCGTTCCACCACTGCGGCGCGGGGACGGCGAGGACCGCGACGTTGCGAGCGAGGCGTAGTTCGGTGACCTCGAGGATCTCCCGAGAGACCGCATCGATGACCACGATGATCGTCGGGGCGGATGCCACCAGCCGTCCGTCTGTGAGCACGGCGAGTGTCTCCGAGCGTGTCACGATCCGGTGCACGGCACCCGCGAGCCCGCTGATCTCGACCGCGTTCACGTGCGGGTCCTGCGTCGACGACGAGATCGAGACGATGCGGCCCTCAGCGAGCAGCTGCGCCCCCAGCGCATCGGCGAGCAGGGGAAGAGGCGCGATCATGGCGCCGAGATACGCCCTGCCGAGCTCGAGGGCATGGGCGAGATGGCCGCCGATCGCGTGTTCTCTCAGATCGCCGACCGTGAACCCGCCGAGCACGGCGCAGCCGACCCCACCCGCCTGGATGATCGCCGAGCGTACGACGCGCTCGGCGTCGATGGCACGACGCGCCTCGACGAGCGCAACACCATCGGCACCTGTGTCACACGCGAACACGAGCCCCGGAACCCGGTCGACGAAGAGCGACATCTGGTCGAGTCCGGGCACCGCGCGTCCCGTGCAGTCCGCGTCGACGACCACGTGAGATCCGGCCAGGCTCAGCGGTGCGAGGCCGTTCATCCCGCCGCCCTCGAGCGAGCACACGGCGGAGACCGGATGTCCGATCCATCGTTCCACCGCGCTGAGGAGCCTGGCGAAGGGGTGCACCCCCGGAAGCCGCTCGCCCAGCAGCATCGTGGAGCCGACGAACGCGACACCGAGACAGGGTGTGGCCGGATCCAGGGCCGAGATCGGCGAGACCTCGATCGGCCACTCCCCGTCTCCGGCGAGCATCAGCTCGAGCATGGTGGTCGAGCCGCCGCCACCTGACCCGAGCAGCGCGTAGCCGCGGGCGAGCGCGGTGAGGTCGTCGCGCTGCAGCTTCATGCCTCCAGCCTAGGGAGATTCGTCCTCACCCACGGCCAGCGTCTCGATCGGGACGAACTCCGCCGCGAGACCGAAGGCAGAGGGGCCGAAGGCGGCGAGCGCGGCGGGCGTGCGCATCATCTCGGGGGTGGAGATGCCGAGCACCCGCACGCGCTGTCCGTAACGGAGCCCCTCTGTCGTGATCGGCTCGGCCGTCTCGTGGTCGACGACGCAGATCAGGTCCGGAACGATCGCCACGAGGGTGTCTCCCCGGCGAGCAGTCAGGTTCTCGTTCTGGAAGGAGATCTCGAACGTATCGCCGTCGTCGGCCCCGAGCGGTGCGATCACAGCGCGCCCCTTCGCGAACCCCTCGGTCGTACGCCGCTCGACATCGATGACTTTGCCGACGCAGAGCTCGCGCAGGTGCGGGTAGAGCGTGGTGGACAGCGTCGAGGCGATCGCCTCGAACGGCGAGCGGTGCTCCTCGCGGGCGACACGGATGGCGCGGCCGAGCGCGAGTGCCATCGAGATCGTGCGGGGCACGGCCGTGCGCCGCACGTCGGCTCCGGTCATCGCGTACTCGGCGATGTGTCCGACGCCCCCGAGGCGGATGGTGACAGCCCGGGCAAGCCACTCCATCTGGCGGTCGTCGTCGCCGGTGTCGATCACGACCTTCTCGCCCCGTTCTCCGGCGAGTGCGAGAGGCGAGCCATGAACGCCGTACACGGCGAAGGTCTCCATCGACAGTTCGGGGAAGGCGCGCCCCATGCCGTCGGCATCCACCACCGGCAGCCCGGTCTCAGCCGCGACGATGAGCGGGATCATCGAGTTGATCCCGCCGCACTCGATCGGCATCGTCGCATCCGCCGTCCGCCCGAGATGCTCCTCGAGTGTGCGCAGAGCCAGGGTGGGCTCCGTGCCGGCGGGGATCTTCTCGACCATCACGGTGGGCGCGCCCATCTGCGCCGTCGGGATCACGAACAGGTCGTCGGGGAGCTCGTCCGGGTCGAGGATCGTGATGCTCCCCTTCCCCAGCACACGCTCGACCAGCATCTTGCCGATGTAGGGATCGCCTCCGCCGCCCGTGCCGAGCAGCGTCGCACCGCGAGCGAGGTCGGGGAGGTCGGCGGCCGTGAGCTGCCAGCTCATACCGCGGCTCCCGTCCGGATGGTCCCCGCGGAGACGCTGCCGTCGAAGCGATGCGCCGCCATGTCGTATCCGAAGTAGCCGGGGCCGACCATCGCCAGCGCCGCCTCCGAGTGCCAGCGCTCGTCGGCCGGGGCTGCGATCACCCGCACCCGCTGCCCGTAGCGCAGGGCCTCGGTCGTGATCGGCTCGCCGGACTCGCCGTCGAGCACCATGATCAGGTCGGGAGTGGTCGCGAGGACCTCCCCGTCGGCCTCCGCCACCAGATGCTCGTTCTGGAACTGCAGAGTCAGCGTCGCACCGTCGTCGCCGTCGATACGCGCACGTCCGCGAGCGAAGCCGGTCGTGGTGGCACGGTGCACGTCGACGACCTTTCCGTCGAACAGCTCGCGCCCGCCGAGGAGGTCGACCACCCCCGCGACCGGGTCCGTCTTCGCATCCCGGGCCGCAGCGATGCGCTGGCCGATCTCGATACAGCGGGAGAGCGACCCCGAGACCATCGACTCGCGCGCCGCGGCGCCCGACATCGAGAATCCGGAGATCATGACCGAACAGCCCATCTCGACGCAGGCGACGCGGGCGATGCGCTCGGTCCATGAGTTGTCGACCGTCTGCAGCACTCCGGTGTTCCCCTTCTCGTCGCTGAACGCGAGGGGCGATGCGGTCACGCCGTACAGGGTCGGGAGCACCATCTGCAGCTCGGGGAACGCGCGCCCCATGCCGTCGGCATCGATCAGGGGCAGCCCCAGCGCTGCGGCGGCGGCGATCGGTATGGTCGAATTCACACCGCCCACCTCTGCGCACGCGATGTGGGTGACGGGGCGCCCGAGGTGGATGCCGAGGGCCTTGACCGGTTCGACCACCTCCGCGAGGCTCGGCAGCTTCTCGACCATGACGGTCGGTGCACCCATCATCGCGACGAACAGCACGAGTGCATCATCGGGCACCTCATCGAGGCCGACGACCGTGACGTCGCCGGAGACGAGTGCCCGACGGGCCAGGAGCGCACCGATGTAGGGGTCTCCTCCCCCACCGGTGCCGAGGACGGCTGCGCCGCGCGCGAGCCCGTCGATGTGGGCGGGAGTGATGGTCCAGCTCATGTCACGCTCCCATGTCGAGGTCGCCGACGGCCTTCACGCGGATGCGCGTCGCGTTGCCGGGAAGGTAGGGGATCGGCACCTCGTCGAAGTCGATGATCGACACGGTCGAGGGCTTGGCGCCCGCCGCGATCGCCTTGTCGACGGCTTCTGCCCGCACTTCGGCGATCGTCTCCTCGCGACGGCCGGGTTCGATCGCGTAGACCTTGTCGATCTCTCCGCCGACCTGCGCGATCGATGCACCGATGGCATTCGCGACCGCATAGTTCTCAGGGCGGTGCACGGTCCCGAACAACGGCAGCTCGTCCGGGAGCAGGATGGAGCCGCCGCCGACCGCGACCACTGCGATGGGTTCGGGCGAGGTCCGCATGCGGTCGACGGCTTCGGATACGCGCTCAGCGATGCGGGCGAGCACACGCTCCACGAACACCGGGTCGAGGTGTGCGACCTTGCTCGCATCTCCCACCTGTGCGCGTCCTGCCGCAACCGCGATGTCGGTGGCGGTCAGGGTCGATCCGCCGAAGACCAGAGCCTCCGTGTTCAGCTTGTAGCCGACGGATGCCGGCCCGACCTCGGCCGTCTCCTCATCGACGATGCTGCCGCCGCCGATGCCGAGCGAGAGCACATCAGGCATCCGGAAGTTCGTGCGGATGCCCGCGACCTTCACCTCGTTCGCCGTCTCACGCGGGAAGCCGTTGATCAGCAGGCCGATGTCGGCCGTGGTGCCGCCAACGTCGATCACGGCGCAATCGTCGAGGCCGCTCGTGGCGGCGGCCCCGCGCATCGAGTTCGTCGGCCCCGAGGCGAAGGTCGCAACCGGATAACGGCGTACGTACTCCTCGTCCATGAGCGTGCCGTCGTTCTGGCTGAGGAAGATCGGCGCCTCGATGCCCTGGGCGCGCACGGCCGAGGTGAGCCCGTCGACGATCTCGGACGCGAGTTCGCGCAGCGCGGCGTTGATGATCGTCGCGTTCTCGCGCTCGAGGAGCCCGATGCGTCCGATCTCGTGGGACAGCGAGATGGCGACATCCGCCCCCAGCACCTCGGCGACGATCTCCGCCGCCCGCACCTCGAGGTCGTGGTTGACCGGGCTGAAGACCGAGGAGATGGCGACCGAGCGGATGCCATGCACCTTCATGTCCTCGGCGTGCGCCCGGATCTCCTCGGGGTCGAGGGGAGAGATCGGTCGGCCGTCGAACTCATAGCCGCCATGCGCGAGGTAGCTGCGGGCCTGCGTGGCCTCGACGAGCACCTCAGGCCAGTCGATCAGCGGAGGCAGAGCCCGCGTTGCGGGCAGGCCGAGCCGCAGGGCGGCGACGGGTGCGAGTCGGCTCGCCTGCACGAGCGCGTTGATGAAGTGCGTCGTGCCGATCATGACGGCATCGATGTCTGCGCCTTCGAAGGAGTGACCGGTGCGCAGATCCTCGATCGCCTGGATGATGCCGCTGGTGACGTCGGGGGTGGTCGAGTGCTTCACCCCCGCCAGAGTGCGGGTGCCGTCCATGAGGACTGCGTCGGTGTTGGTGCCGCCGACGTCGATACCGATGTGCATGATTCTCGCTTTCCTGGGAGGGATGTGTATCGCGGGCGGCTCAGGCCGTCGCTGCTTCTTCGACCGGGGTCGCCTGCCGCGTTGTCGCCACTCCGACGCCGCGGACCCAACCGAGCTTTCCTGCCACGATGTACAGCACCATCGACAGGAAGAGGCTGAGCAGCGAAGGGATGCCCCAGGTGACGAAGTAGCCGACCAGCGCGGAGACCAGCCAGACGACGATCGTCGCGGGGACGATGCGCGGCGCGGTCGCCGGGAGAGTGCCGACCTCGCGGGTGGCGTCCAGATCAGGACGCCAGCGGCGTACCACGTAGTACTCGGCGACCATGATGCCGGCGATCGGCGGGAACGCGACGCTCAGCACGATCAGGAACTCGGTGAACTGTCCGAGGATGCCGACCGCGGCGAGGACGGATCCGACGACGCCCAGCACGATCGTCGTGGTGACGCGGTGCAGGTTCTTGCCGAATGCGGTGGAGATGAAGTTCACCAGGCCCAAGGTCGAGGAGTACAGATTCCAGTCGTTGATCTTCAGCGTGCCCGTGAGCACGATGAACAAGCCGATGAAGCCGACCGACGACGTGACGATCGCGACGATGTCTCCGGTAGCGGCAGCGTGGGCCAACAGTACGCCGGCGAGTCCGATCACGAATTCGCCGAGCGAGACACCGAGCACGGTCTGCTTGACGACGTCGGCGCGCGAGCGGTTGAAGCGGGTCATGTCACCCGTGATGATCGCACCGACGATGAGGCCGCCGGCGACGATGCCGGTTCCAGCCCACACGCTCATGGTCGGACCGGGCGCGGGCCCCGTGAGCAGCTCACCGATGTCGTGCCGGCTCAGCTCGGTGATGACCGACCAACCGACCAGGATCAGGAACAGCGGCACGGTGATGTTCGCGAGCCACTGCATCCCGACGAATCCGAAGGCCACGATCGCCGTGACCGCGAGGCCGAAGATGAGACTCCAGGCCCACACGGGCAGCGCACCGGGCATGAGGGCGTCCAGCGACTGCGCGGAGATCGCCGACTGGATTCCGAACCAGCCGATCAGGCTGATGCCGATCGCGAGCCCGACCAGCGAGGCTCCGATCTCGCCGAAGCCGGTCCAGCGGGCCAGAAGGGCGGTGTTGAGCCCCTCCCGCTGCCCGATGAAGCCGACCACGCACATGATCACCTCGAGGATGAGCGAACCGAAGAGGAAGGCGAGGACGGCCTCGCCGAAAGTCATGCTGTAGCCGAGGGTCGCGCCGAGGAGGAACTGCGAGAGGGCCGAGACCTGCCCGAATCGCTGCACGGCGATTCCGAACCAGGGCTTTCGGGCCTCGGGAGTCACTCGCGAGAGCGCGAAGTCGTCTGCGTGCGCCGTACGTGCCATGAGGATCCTTCGGGAGGAGGGAACGGGTTGTGCGCCACAGTAGCGACGCTTCCCGCGCAGCCGACATGTGCATATCGCACGAGAATCCCCCGTAGATGTGCAGATCGCACACCCTTCACCCTCTCCCTCCTCCGCTGGCCGCCTACATCGAATCCCACGGTCGACGTTGAGACCCACGTTCTACGACGAGACCCACTCGCGCCGACGCCGGCGGGAGTGGGTCTCGATTCGAAGCGTGGGTCTGGCGACCGCAGAATCAGTGCAGCGCGTTCGTCTGGATGAAGGCGCGGAGCGCGTGCTCGTCGTCGGCCATCTCGGTCACGTGCTGCGGGGCATCGAGCATCTCCTGCAGCTCCGGCGCATAGCCGAGCTCGACGCCGATGGCCTCGTGGATGGTCTCGGCGAACTTCTCCGGCTTGGCGGTCTCGAGCACCAGCATCGGTACGCCCGGCTCGACGTACTCGCGCGCGACCTTGACGCCGTCGGCCGTGTGCGGGTCGATGACCTCACCGGTCGTCTCGTACACCGAGCGGATGGTCGCCAGTCGGTCCTCGTGGGTCGACGTGCCGCTGACGATGCCGAACTCCTCGAGGAAGCGCTCCTGCTCGGCAGAGAAGTCGAAATACCCCTGCGCTTCGAGATCGTCCCACGCGCCGACGACGCGGGCAGGATCGCGCTCGACCAGCTCGAAGATGAAGCGCTCGAGGTTCGATGCCTTGGAGATGTCCATCGACGGGCTGGAGGTCGCGAGCGTCTGGGCGGCGCTGCGCGGGCGGTAGACGCCGGTGCGGAAGAACTCGTCCAGCACGTTGTTCTCGTTCGCGGCGAGCACGAGGCGACGGATCGGCAGCCCCATCTGCTTGGCGAAGAATCCGGAGAGGATGTTGCCGAAGTTCCCGGAGGGCACGGTGAACGACAGCTCGGTCCAGCCGCCGGCGTCGGTTGCGCGCAGCCAGGCCCAGAAGTAGTAGACGGTCTGCGCCGTGATGCGCGCCAGGTTGATGGAGTTCACCGCGCCGAGGTGCTGCGCCCGCTTGAAGTCGAGATCTCCCGCGAGCTTCTTGACCAGGTTCTGGCAGTCGTCGAAGACCCCCTCGACCGCGATGTTGTGCACGTTCGCGTCGTCGAGCGAGAACATCTGCGCCCGCTGGAATGCGCTCATGCGCCCCTGCGGCGACAGCATGAACACGGCGACGCGCTCCTTGCCGCGCAGGGCGTGCTCGGCCGCCGAGCCGGTGTCTCCCGAGGTGGCGCCGAGGATGTTGAGCACGGAGTCGTTGCGCTCCAGCGTGTATTCGAGCACCTGGCCGAGGAACTGCATGGCCATGTCCTTGAACGCCAGGGTGGGGCCTTCGGACAGACCGACCAGAGTCAGGTCGTCATCGATCGCCCGCAGCGGCACCACGCCGTCGGGGAAGTCGGCGTAGGCCGCATCGGTCATCCGCGCCAGGTCCGCGCGCGGGATGTCGGTCGCGAACAGGCCGAGCACCTCGGTGGCGAGCTGCGGGTAGGTCAGCGCACGCCAGCGCTCGAGCGTCTCGCCGTCGACGGTCGGCATGACCTCGGGCACAGCCAGGCCGCCGTCGGGCGCAAGGCCCTCCAGCAGCGTCTCGCTGAACGACTGCGGCTGCATGCCGCCGCGGGTGGAGATGAACTGCACGTTGGCTCCTCGGCTCGGGACTCGGCCCGTCCATTCTCGCAGGGTGTTCGCTTCCGAGATGACGCGATGACGGATGCCCGGCGTCGGCTCAGAACAGAGAAGTCGGCAGAGCCCCCTCATGCTCCAGCAGCCAGCGCTTGGTCTCGAGGCCCCGCCCCTCGTCACCGCCGGAGTAGCCGCCGAGTCCATCGCCCGCGACGACCCGATGGCAGGGCACGATCAGAGGAACGGGATTCGCGCCCATGATCGATCCGATGCCCCTGGCCGGCACCGCCGCGCCGCTGCGCGCCGCGAGCCCGCCGTAGGTGATCGTCTCCCCCTGCCCGACGGTCTCGTGGAGGGCCGTGAGCACCGCCCTCGTCGCCGCGGTCTGTACGCCGAGGTCGATGGGAACGTCGAAGCGACGCAGCGTGCCGTCGAAGTAGGCGGTGAGCTGAGCCAGCGCTTCGACGAGCAGGGGATCGGCGGCGGTGTCCGGCGGGACGACTCCGCCCTCGGGCGGGGTCGAGCGCCACATGACGCGGGTGATCGCCGCACCGTCGCTCACCACGCCGATGACACCGACGGGAGTCGAGAGCGTTCCGAAGGCCGACATGCGTCGAGGCTACCTCCGACTCCCGACCCCCGGCAGCCGTGTCACCCTCGAGCGACCTGATGCCAGAGCGCTGCCCAGTCCTGCGGACGCAGATCGCGCGGAAGGCGACGCTCCCCTGCGCCCGAGGCCGCCACCGCACGTCGCGCCCGCGGCATCGGGAGGCGGGCGGCTGTCGCCACGATCGCGGGGAGACCACCTCCGCGCCCCGTGAACATGGCCCGCACGAACGCGTCGTACGCCCGTCGGTCGGCGTCCGGCACGAGGGGTGAACCACGACGGGTGATCGCGAGCAGACCGCCGTCCACGCTCGGCTGCGGCGAGAACCCCCACGCCGGCACCCGGCCCTCGAGGGAGAACTCGAACCACGGCGCCGACTGCGCCGTCATCATCGTGCCGCCGCCGACGCCGGACCGCTTGCGCGCCACCTCCCACTGCGTCAGGAGCACTGCGTCGTTCCAGTGCCCGCTCGACAGCAGCCGCCGCAGGATCGGCGTCGTCAGGTGGAAGGGGATGTTGCCGACGACGACCTCGGCATCGAACGGGTGCCGCGTGGCATCGGCGACCTCGACCCGCACTCCGGGCAGCGCCTTGCGCAGTCGGTGCACGCGGTGCTCGTCGACGTCGATCGCGGTGAGCGGCCTGCCCAGTTCCGCGAGTGCGCGGGTCAGCGCGCCGTCACCGCATCCCAGTTCCAGGATCGAGCCGGAGGTGCAACCGACGAGGGTGGAGAGGCGGGCGAGGGTCGGACGGTGGGTGAGGAAATTCTGGCCGAGTTCGTGACGGCCGCCATGGATTGAACGAGGCATGAGTGCGCTCCAGAAGAAGAATCGGAGCACCCCGAAGGAGGGAGGACGCGGAGAGCGTCAGTGAGGACTGCCCGTCCCGAGGTGCGATGACATCTCGGTGGACGGCGCGCAGATGCGTGCGAAGAGCGAGCGCGCCGTCAGGCGCGGCGGTCGCGTACGACGAATGTGCGCCCCATCACGGGCGCAGCGCATATTGTTCCCATGTCCGTCAGCCTACCGGCCGTCAGATCCAGCCGCGTTCCTCGGCGATGAGCACGGCCTGCTGACGCGTGCCGACCGAGAGCTTCCCGAGGATGACGGAGATGTGGTTGCGGACGGTCCCGGGAGCGAGCGAGAGTGCCCGCGCGATCTGCCCGGTCGTCTCTCCACGACGGCCCGCCCGCAGCACGTCGAGCTCGCGATCCGTCAACGGCGAGCGCTCATCGCTCAGAGCGTCCGCAGCGATCTCCGGGTCGACATAGCGGGCTCCGGCCGCGACACGGCGGATGACCGCTGCGACCTCGTCTGCCCCGCGGGACTTCGGCAGGAACCCTGCCACGCCGGAGGCCAGGGCACGGCGCAGCACCCCCGGACGCGCATGACGGGTGACGACCACGCAACGCGTCGCGATCGCCCTGTTCACCTTCTCGGCCACCTGCACGCCGTCGAGGCCCGGCATCTCCAGGTCGAGCAGACACACGTCGGGCCGCAGCCGCAGCGCCTCGGCGACCGCCTGCTCGCCGTCGGCGCACTCTGCGACGACGTCGATGTCGGGCTCCAGCCGCAGCAGGGCCGCGAGGGCCGAGCGGATCATCCCTTCGTCATCGGCGAGCAGCACCCGGATCATCGCGCCTCCGCCGAAGTCGAGGGCACGGTCACGGCCACGACGAACTCATCGGCATCGCGCCGCACGTCGAGGGAACCATGCGCCTCCTCGATCCTCCGCCGCACGCCCTCGAGACCCGAGCCGTCATGTTCGATGTCGGCACCGACCGCCACATCGTTCGCGATCTCGTAGCGCCACGCATCGGCGGTCCGGGTCAGCACGAGGCGCGCATGCACCCCGCCGCCGTGCCGCAGGACGTTCGTGGTCGTCTCCCGGATGACGGGTCCGAGAGCCGACGCCGGCGCCGCATCGGCATCCGCATCGATCGCGGCATCCACCTGCAGTCCGGCCGCGGTCAGCAGATCACGGGCGTTGGCCAGCTCGTCTCCGAGCGGGACAGAGCGGAACCGCATCGCGAGGTCTCTGGTGCCCTGGCGCGCCTCGTCGACGCTGATCCGCGCCGCGTGCAGCTGCTGCATCCCCGCCTCGGGGTCGTCCGGCAGCAGACGCTCGGCGAGTTCCAGCTGCAACGCGACGACCTGGAGATGGTGCCCTTGCAGGTCGTGCACATCGGTCGCCACACGCAGGCGCTCCTGGGTCGCGGCGAGCCGGGCCTCAGAGGCCCTGGCGCGGTCGAGGGTCACCAGCACATCCCACCACCACAGCGAGCTCACACTCATTCCGGGGAGCATCGCCCCGTAGATGACCGGCATCCACCAGGGAAGCCCGACTCCCACACCACTCGTCGACGAGTCGACCAGGGCGAGCGCGATCAGGAGGAGGGTCGCCGCGGCGACGACCCGCACCCGCACACCGCGAGGCCAGCTCAGCAGGACGAAGAACTGCACCACCGGCATGGCGGCGAGTTGCCAGCTGCCGACGAGGAGACCAGCCGTCACGCCGTAGCCCACCGCGACGACGAACGGCACGGCCAGCCGCCCCCAGGCCACGCCCGGTTCCGCATCGAGGTGGTGGCGATAGTCCAGGAGCAGCATCAGCGTCGACGCGCACCAGAGCAGACCACCGAGACCGACGAACAGCAGAATGCCTCCGCGCAGATCGACCGCGGCGGCGATGCCCGTCCACGCTCCGACGAGCATGAGCTCGATGAACAGCACGGCCGTCACCGTGTACCACCAGGTCGCGGTGATGCCGCGCGCGAGCTGACGGGAGCCTGGTGCCGGCGCAGCGGCGAGGGCGGAGGGAACGCGGGTCACGCTCCCACGATAGGGCCGTGACAGTTGTCACGGTCTCGTCGTGCGATCCGCCCGGGAAGCGGTGACGGGCCGACACTGCCGCGGAAGGGCGTGCTCGGCTGGACTGGAGTCATCGCGGCGGAGACTCCGTTCGCACCGACAACCGGGAGCATCCCATGAACCTCATCGAGAACTTCCAGAACCTGGTGGCCCAGGTCCCCGAGCTCGTGCAGCCGCTCATCGTCGCCCTCGCCGGCGCGGTCCCCTTCATCGAGGGCGAGGGCGCGGTGAGCATCGGCATCCTCGGCGGCATCTCCCCGGTGATCGCCGCGATCGCCGCGATCGTGGGCAACTTCCTCTGCGTCCTGGTGGTGGTGCTGGTGAGCTCGGGAGCGCGCCAGGCCGTCGTGAACCGTTCGCGCGCCAAGACCGCAGCGCTCGCGGGTGCCGGCGGGGGCACGGTCGAGGAGCCGGTCGCGGAGGTCTCGGACACGGGCCGTGGAAGCGCCCGACGTGAGAAGTTCCAGCGGGCGTTCGAACGCTACGGCGTGCCGGGGGTCAGCCTGCTCGGACCCCTCCTGCTGCCGACGCAGTTCACCGCGACGATGCTCGCCGCGTCCGGCATCGGCAGGGCGCGCATCCTGTTCTGGCAGGCGGTGGCGATCATCGGATGGACCACCGTCGTCGCCGTCATCGTCGGAAGCGCGGTGTACGCCATCCGCTGATCCGTCACGGAAGAGCTGAATTCAAGATCTCTTGAATTCAGCCTTTTCTGTACAGTGGGGTGCGTGACCACCGCTCTCGCCTCGCTCACCCACACGGCCGCCGTCGCCCGACTCGGGCACGCGCTCTCGGATCCCACCCGCGCCGGGGTGCTGCTCGCACTGCGCGAAGCGCCCCGCTATCCCGCCGATCTCGCCGACGCCCTCGGCGTCTCACGCCAGGCCATGTCGAACCACCTCGCGTGCCTGCGCGGCTGCGGACTCGTCGAGAGCGTCCCCGACGGTCGACGCAGCAGCTATCGCCTCGCGGACCGCCATCTCGCACCGGCCCTCGACATGCTCATGCGTGTCATGCTCATCGTCGAGCCGGACTGCTGCGCGGGCGACGGCTGCACCTGCTGATGACCACGGCCACCGCAACGCGGCGCGACATCCTGCACCGCCGCATCCGTCTGATCGTCGGCGTCACCATCGGCTACAACCTGATCGAGGCGGTCATCGCGATCGGTGCGGGATCCGTCGCGTCTTCGGCAGCGCTGATCGGCTTCGGCCTCGACTCGACGATCGAGGTCCTCTCCGCGGCCGCCGTCGCCTGGCAGTTCACCCGCCGCGACCCCGCACGCTGGGAGAAGCCGACGCTGCGTGTGATCGGCGTGGCGTTCTTCGCCCTCGCGATCTACGTGACGGCGACGTCTGTGACGGCTCTCGTCACCACCGAACGCCCGGAGCACAGCACGATCGGCATCCTCCTGACCACCGTGAGCGTCGTCGTCATGCCCTTCCTGTCGTTCGCCGAGCGCCGCGCGGGTCGCGAGCTCGGCTCGGCCACGGCGGTCGCCGACTCGAAGCAGACGCTCCTCTGTGCGTATCTCTCCGCCGCGGTGCTGGTCGGCCTGGTCGCCAACTCCCTGCTCGGATGGTGGTGGGCCGACGCGGTCGCCGGGCTCGTGATCGCCGCGTTCGCGGTACGCGAGGGGATCGAGGCGTGGAAGGGCGACGCCTGCGCGACCTCGGTCGGCATGCTTCTCGAAGACGACGACCAGCACGAGAGCGACCGCTGAGGCGAGCAGCACGACCTGCGCCTAGGTTGGAGAGATGGATGCTGCTCCCCCACCACCCGGAGACCTGCTCGGCCGCACGGTGCTGGTCACCGGCGCGAACGCGGGCATCGGCTACTGGTGCGCGGAGCAGCTCGCCACTCGGGGGGCGCGCGTGTTGCTGTGGTGCCGCTCCCCCGAGCGCGCCAGGACCGCGGTCACCGCGATCCGGGGCCAGGTGCCCGGCGCCGACCTGCGCGTGCTGTCGCTCGACCTCGGCTCCCTCGACAGCGTGGCCAGGGCGGCCGCGGAGGCGGACGAGAAGCTCGACGCGGTCATCGGCAACGCCGGGGTGAAGGCTGCCGATCGATCGGAGCGCACGAGCGACGGATTCGATCTCATGGTGGGCACCAACTTCCTCGGCCACTTCGCCCTCGTCGCACAGCTCGAGCCGCTCCTCGCACCGGATGCGCGAGTGGTCGCCGTCGGCTCGATCGCCCATCGCTTCGCGCACCTCGACCCCGACACCCTCGACGACCCGTGGAGTGGCTCCTCGCTACGCCAGTACGGACGATCGAAGGCGTCCTGGATGGCCTTCGCGTTCGAGCTGGCACGACGCTGGTCCGGTTCCTCACGCTCTGCGGTGTGCGCGCACCCCGGCTACGCAGTCGATCCGCTCACCCCGCCGCGTGCGGGTCTCGCCCCGGTGTCCGGCGTCGTCCGCGCCCTGGCCGCGCCGACGCGCGTGCTCGTGCAGGGCAAGGACGGCGGCGCGCTGCCGATCGTGCATGCGGCCACGGCGGCCGATGTGGCCGGCGGGGACTACTGGGGTCCTGACGGACTGCTCGAGTTCCGCGGGGCGCCGGCACGGGTGGCAGCCTCCGACGAGGTGCGCTCCGCGGACATCGGGTCGGCTCTGTGGTCGGCGGCGGAGAGCATCACCGGGGTGCGCTTCCCGGCCTGATCCCTGTCGGTACCGAGAGCGTCTCCGCCGCCGACTTTCGAGCTCAGGCCTCCGGTTCGGCGACCGGTTCGGTCACGACTCGCACCCGGGCGATGCGTCGTCGATCGAGCTCCGCGACCTGGATCGTGGCGCCTGGCACCTCCACGACGTCGCCGACGACGGCGAGACGCCCCAGCTGCTCCGTCACGAATCCGGCGATCGTGTCGGACGAACCGCGCGGCATCGACAACCCGGTGAGCTCCTCGAAGTCCTGCAGGTTGAGTCGTCCGTCGATGCCGTCGTCAGCCGAGATGAAGACCTCGGCGTCGTACTCGTCGAAGATCTCACCGACGACCTCCTCCACGAGGTCTTCCAGGGTGACCAGGCCGTCGGTCCCGCCGTACTCGTCGACGACCACCGCGATGTGGTGCCCCTCTGCCCGCATGCGCGTCAGAGTGGGCAGCACACGTGCGGTCGAGGGGATGTAGGGGATGTCCCGCATGAGCGCGCTCAGCGGACGCGTCGGATCGTCGGATGCGGCCTCGAAGAGATCGCGCACGTGCACGAACCCGGTGATGTCGTCGATCGAGGTCTCCGAGACGGGGTAGCGCGAGAACGGAAGGTCGCGCACCTGCGCCATCACCTCGCCGACGCTCGCGGCTTCGTCGAGGGCGACGACCTCGGGCCGTGGTCGCATGACCTCGCTGACCTGGCGGCCCCGGAGGGACAGCACATCGTCGAGGATGCGCCGTTCGTCATCGGGCAGCCCCTGATGGCTGGCCACGATGTCGCGCACCTCCTCATCCGTCATCTCGTCGCTGGTCTTGTGCGGATCGCCGCCGAGCAGCCGGACGAGGGCGTTCGTGGAGACCGACAGCAACCAGATCACCGGGCGCATGACCGTCGCGAACCCGTTGAGTGCGGGAGCGACCGCGTAGGCGAACTGCGCATTGCGCTGGATCGCGAGGCGCTTGGGCACGAGCTCTCCGAGCACCAGCGACAGATAGGCGATCACGAGGGTGAGCACGAGCGTGGCGACCGTGAGCGCGAGAGCAGGGGCGAGGCCCCACGACTCCAGCACCGGTGCCAGCGACGGGGCGATCGATGTCGCACCATACGCTGCCGAGGCGAACCCGGCGACGGTCACACCGATCTGCACGGCCGACAGGAAGGTGTTGGGGTTGCGGGCGAGGGCGGCGACCTTCGCCCCGCGGCGCCCGCGCTGACCGATGGCGTTGATCTGGCTCTCGCGCAGCGTGACCAGCGCCATCTCCGTCGCA
Organism: Microbacterium sp. UCD-TDU; assembly: GCF_000340625.1. Lineage (NCBI taxonomy): Bacteria > Bacillati > Actinomycetota > Actinomycetes > Micrococcales > Microbacteriaceae > Microbacterium > Microbacterium sp. UCD-TDU. Next base: position 48,120 of record NZ_AOSO01000005.1, on the reverse strand, counting down.
GCGAAGACACCGCCGATCAGCACGAACGCGAAGACGAGGGCGATGTTCCAGAGCAGGTCGCCCATCAACGGGCCGCCTCGTCTGTGGTGGGGTGAGCGCCCGGGATGAACCGGGCGCCCGTACTGTCAGAGTCCGAAGAGTCAGAACAGCGCTGCGCGCTCAAGAGTGCTCCTTGTCAGTGGTGGTGGTGTCGGCGCCGGCCGGAATGGAATCCGGTGCCCGACGCGTCTTGAGAAGGCTGGCCACGGTCGCGATCGTGATGGTGGCGGCGATGAACAGCAGCGAGAACCAGATCGGGATCTCGGGAGCCCACAGCATCGGCTCGCCCCCGTTGATGAACGGAAGCTCGTTGACGTGCATCGCGTGCAGCACGAGCTTGACGCCGATGAAGGCGAGGATGACCGCGAGCCCCTGAGCCAGGTAGACGAGGCGCTCGAGCAGTCCGCCGATGAGGAAGTACAGCTGGCGCAGACCCATCAGCGCGAAGGCGTTCGCCGTGAAGACGATGTAGGCCTGGTCGGTGAGACCGTAGATCGCAGGAATCGAGTCGACGGCGAACACCAGGTCGATGAACCCGATCGCGATGATCGTGAGGAGCATAGGCGTGACGAAGCGCTTGCCGTTCTTCACCACGGTGAGGCGGTCGCCGTTGTACTCGTCGCTGACGGGCAGGTGACGGCGCACGAACGTCATGAATCGCCCGTTGGCCGGGTTGCTCTCGTGGTTGCTGAATGCCTGACGGTAGGCGAGCACGAGCAGGAGTGCACCGAACAGGTAGAAGATCCACGAGAAGTTCTCGATGAGCGTCGCGCCGACGGCGATGAAGATGCCGCGGAGGATCAGCGCGATGACGATGCCGATCATCAGCACCTTCTGCTGATACTTCTTCGGCACGGCGAAGCCGGTCATGACGATGAGGAAAACGAAGAGGTTGTCGATCGACAGCGCCTTCTCGGTCAGATACCCGGCGAAGTACTCTCCACCGAACGTCCATCCGGAGAAGACGCCGATCCCGACGCCGAACAGCAGCGCGAGACTGATGTAGAAGATCGACCAGCGTGCCGACTCCGCGATCGTCGGCTCGTGCGGCGTGCGCACGTGGGCGAAGAACTCGTAGACGAAGAAGGCGATCGTGATCGCGATCGTGATGACCCAGATCAGCGGCGTGATATCCAAATGAGGGCTCCAGACTCGGGGTACGACAGTACCGCCAAAGTCTTCTCCATTCCATGAGACATGGAACCGGTGGCCCGGGATGCGACATGCATCCGTAATGACGACCCCACCGTGTCGGAGTACTCCCCTTGGGATATCCCAGATTAGGAGAAGACCCTCTGCGATTCCTGTGGATCTGCCGAAAGCGCCATGCAGGCGGTCCGCTACTCCGGGGCGCCGGAGGGGGTGAGGTCCTGCTCCTCGGCGCGATCGATGATGGCGGGGAGCGCGTCGTCGAAGAAGGCGACCAGAACGGCGCGGGTCTTGCTCGCATCGCGCTCGAGGATCGCCTCGCGGAGCGAGACGACGAAGGCGCCGACGACATCCCAGTCGAACGCATCCTTCGCATGCTGGCTGAACCTACGGATCTGCGGCCCGAGGCGGTCGATGACGACGGCCCGCGAGGCGTTGCCCTCGATGCGCGCGAAACCCGTCGCGGTCGCACGAAGCGCGACCCCGAAACAGACGACGTCACGGTCCTTCACCGCTGTCGACATCTCCCCGGCGAGCTCGGCGAGGTAGGCGGTGTCGTCGTCCTGGATCCGAGGCATCACGTGACGCACCGATCCGATCCAGATGTCGCCGAAGAGGTCGACCGCATTGCGGACCTGATCCAGATCGATCGGCGCGACCCGGGTGTAGCGGTTGCGCTGCATCTCGACAAGGCCGTGGTCGGCCAGGCGGTCGAGGGCATGGCGGATCGGGGTCTTCGAGGTGCCGAGACGTTCCGCGAGCTCGTAGTCGCGCAGCCGCTCTCCCGGACGCAGCTCGCCGCTGATGATCGCTTCCTGCAACCGGTTGTACGCTTCATCGCTCATCGACCTGCGCTCGAGGGGTCCACCTGAGAGTGCCACCGCTTTGTCCTCCACTCGAGCACGTCGACGCAGTAAAGCCTGAAATCTTACCTGCATGCAATGTATCGCATCCGGCACGACGCCCGAGAGGGTCCCGACCCGGAACGCGGCCGGCGCACGTTGCTCGGCGGAAGGGCCGGGCCACGGCTCCGACGGACGTCGTCCGAGCCTGTGAGCGCACGCAGGTTTCAGGCGTAGCCTCCAACTGGACCCACCGTCTGCGAGGGGCGCCTCCGACGACGACCGGGAATCGATGACGACGGGGTAGCAGAACTCGGTGCGGCCCTCGGGCGGCACCGGAGACGAGGTCATCATGGACGACGTCCGTCCGACCGTCCACACCCGTCCGCGCGGCAACGCGGTCCGGGCGACGAGCACCTTCACCGAGCTGGCTCAGCGGGTGCGCGAGCGCGGGCTCCTGCAGCGGCGCTACGGCTACTACTGGACGAAGCTCATCGCCGCCCCGATCGCGGTGGGCCTATGCCTGCTCGCGTTCGTGTGGATCGGCGATACCTGGTGGCAGCTGTTCACCGCCGCAGCCCTGGCGATCGTGTTCACCCAGATCGCGTTCCTCGGTCACGACGCCGCGCACCGGCAGATCTTCGTGTCCGGTCGCTGGAACGACTGGATCAGCATCATCCTCGGCGACCTCCTCGTCGGCATGAGCTACGGATGGTGGCAGCACAAGCACACCCGTCACCACGCGAATCCGAACAAGCTCGGGACCGATCCCGACATCGAGCTTCCCGTCATCGCCGTCTCCCCCGAGGCTGCGGCGAGACACCGGGGACCGGTCATCACGTGGCTGCGCGGACACCAGGGCGTGCTGTTCTTCCCGATCCTGCTTCTCGAGGGGCTCTCCCTGCACGCGTCGAGCGTGCGGCGCATGTTCGTGCGAGGGCGCCTCGAGCGGAGGTGGGCCGAGATCGTTTTCTTGAGCGTCCGCATGATCGGCTACCTGGTTCTGGTGTTCATCGTGCTCTCCCCCGGCATCGCCTTCGTGTTCCTCGCGGTGCAGCTGGGCTTGTTCGGGTTCTACATGGGGATCGCCTTCGCCCCCAACCACAAGGGCATGCCGGTGGTGCCCCGAGACATGACCTTGGACTTCCTCCGGCGGCAGGTCCTGATGAGCAGGAACATCCGTGGCGGACGGCTCCTCGACATGGCGATGGGCGGCCTGAACTACCAGGTCGAGCACCACCTGTTCCCCTCGATGCCGCGCCCGCACCTGCGTCGCGCCGCTCCGATCATCGCCGAGTACTGCCGCGAGCACGACGTGCAGTACACGCAGGTCGGGCTGTTCACCTCCTACGCGATCGTGGTGCGCTACATCAACCGGGTCGGACTCGGCGAGCGCGACGTCTTCCGCTGCCCGCTCGCCGAGCAACGGGTCGCGATCGGAGTCGCGACCCAGCCCTGAACGTCGAGGATCAGACGCTTACCGTTGCGATCATCCGATCCAGGTCGGCGTCGAGGCCGGCGTCGACGACCTGTCGGGCCGGCGTGGCGTCGTGGTAGGCGATGATCTCCTCCGCACCGATCCAGAACGGCACACGGGTGCGGAACTCGGGGACGATGCGGCGGATCTTGGTGGTGTCGAAGACCATCGGATGCGCCCTGTCGCCGTGCAGGTCCGCGGCGAGCGAGGGCCTGACCGCGGCGATCGTGTCGGAGGACACGTGCACCAGCTCGGGACGGACTCCCGCGGCCTCACCCAGCCACGTGTAGATCTGATCCCACGTCGGGGCCTGGTCTCCCATGATGTGGAAGGCCTCGCCGAGCACATCGCGACGCCCGAAGAGCCCCACGAAACCCACGGCGAAGTCGGTCGTGTGAGTGATGGCCCATGGCGAAGTGCCGTCTCCGTGCACCACGACGGGTCGCCCCGCGCGCATCCGCGCCACGTCGTTCCACCCCGCCAGCGTGGGCATGCTGGTGCGGTCGTAGGTGTGCGACGGGCGCACGATCGTGACGGGGAATCCTTGATCGCGATAGGCGGTCGTGAGGGCGGCCTCGCAGGCGATCTTGTCTCGCGCATACCCTGAGAACGGGTTGCGGAGCGGGGTCGATTCCGTGATCGGGAAGCGCAGCGGCGGCTTCTGATACGCCGATGCGGAGCTGATGAAGACGTACTGGCCCGTCCGGCCGGCGAAGCGGTCGATGTCGGCCTGCACGTGGGCGGGCGTATAGGCCGTGAACTGCGCCACGACGTCGAACTCCCGGTCTCCGAGCGCAGCCTGCACCGATTCTGTGTCGCGGATGTCGCCCTGCAGCAGCTCGACCTCTTCCGGCAGCGGCCTCTCCTCGGACCGCCCGCGGTTGAGCACGGCGACCCGATGCCCGAGTTCCACCGCGCGCTCCACGGATGCCGCGCTGATGACCCCACTGCCGCCGACGAAGAGGATGTCCTGTGCGCTCATGTCCCGATCCTGTCATGCCGGCCTCGGCAGGTCTGCGCCGTGTCGACGAAGTGGGGACTTCGTGAGCGAACAGGGCGGAGGCGCATGCGTTCCGTCAGGCTCCTTCATCGGCACGTTCACGCAAGCGTAGGACGGAGACATGACCCTCACCGAGATCCTTCCCACGCTGCGACGGAGCATCCCCACTCCCCTCGACCGCTGGAGGTGGCCGACCCATTCGGAGCCCACGACCACCGACGTCGTGGTGGGCGGCATCTCGCTGATGCGTCTGTTCGAGATCAGCGGCTCGCCCGCCGTGCTCACCGGAGACCTGCCGATCCCCGGCACGGGCACCGATGTGACCGTGCTGCTGTTCCGCATCACCCTGCGTGTCGACACCCAGGAGGACAAGCGCATCGCCCTCACGGACTGCTCGTTCGACGGCGTCGATGCGGCGTGGGAGGAATGCCGCCTCATCGGCAGGGCTTCTTCGGCGAAGACGATGCGTATCGAGCTGATCCCCGGCGAGGAGGGCGGCGTGGCATGGCCGCACCCGGTCGCCGCCCTTCCGTCCGACCTTCGAGAGGGCGATCTCCTGGTCGTCCCCTGCATCGGCGCCGTCACGCTGCGAAGCGTGCGGCCGCGCGCTGGGGGCGCCGCGGCGCTCCAGGTGGAGGCGTCGCGATGACCGTGCTGCACACCGTCCTGCACTCGACGGCCTTCGTGTGGAACGACCCGCGACGCGACGTGCGGAAGCTGTGGCCGACCGACACGGAAGTCCGTGCACACGACATCGTGGTCGCCGGACGTTCACTGACCGATCTCGCACGAGAGCGGCGCACCCCCTGCGTGCTGATCGCACCGACGGGCCCGTCCGCCGTTCACCCCGAGGCCGATGCGCACGTGACGCTGGTGGTGGCGCGGATCGTCGCTCGCGAAGAGCCCCACGGCTGGCACCGCGAGGTCGTGGTGACGGTCGACTGCGCCCTGGATGCGCTCGCGCCTCTGGTCACCCACATCGACCTTCTGCACTCTCCACATGCCCGAGATCTCGCGCCGACGACCCTGCAGACGGCGAGTGACGGCACCCGGCTGAAGGCACGACTTCCGCGGGCCTGTGCGCCCGGCGACCTCGTCGTCTTCGCCTGCACGGGAACCCTCTCGCTCAGCCAGGTCGTCCCTCGCGAGAACCCGTGCGCAGAGAAGGGCGACGCCGAAGAGGCCGAGGCGGCGGGCGGGGCGTGTCGCAAGTATCAGAGCGACCCGGGCGACGACTGATCGGCTGCCGGCGGGCTCTTCCTCTTTCCAGTGAGCGTCACCGCGCCGAGGTGGCGGCGATGGCCGCGGCCTGCGCGTACGCCGCCGCCCAGATGCGGTCGAAGCGGTCGCGGTCGATCACGCCCTGGCGGCACGCGAGTGCGGCATCGCCCAGCGCCTCGGCGAGGCTGTCGAGGCGAAGCTGCTGGGCGCGCTCGGCCTCGGTGTCTTCGCCGAGGCCCGCTCTGCATGCGGAGACGGTGACCGTGCGGTGGCGGATGTCGCGCGACCGCCGAGAGAGCGCGATGCCGATCGGAAGCAGGGCGGCCAGCAGGAGCGCGGCCGCAAGCAACGGAGAGATCCCCACCGCGCACAGCACCACCCACGCCACGACACCGCCGCCGAGCGACAGCGGCGTGTACCAGCGGTGGGCCTGCGCGAGGCGGAGTTCTTCGTCTGTGGAATCCGGCGGATAGACCGCGAGCACGCACGCGACGGTGCCGTAATGGCTCACAGACCTCGACAGGTAGCCCCACCGCGGAGGGCGCGCTGCCCTCGATGCCGTTGAGCCTGAGGGGAAGGGAGGACGGGAGATGACGGACATGCCTCCCACGTTGCTCCGGCCGCGCGCGGGAAGCACCCGTGCAGACGGAACCCATACGGCCGCGGTCGCCATCCATGCGGGATGGCGACGGGTGCGGGACCATGCCGGTCGAGATACCGGATCGACGCGGCCCGCGTGACCCGACGTGTGCTCGGGTAGTGGTGGGCCACTACCCGAGCACACGACTCACGCCTGGGTGGTTGTCTCCGCGTCCTCACGTCGCCGGCGGGCGACGAGCCACAGGCCGAGAGTGAGCAGCACAGCTGCCCCGACGGCACCGCCGACCCACAGGGCGCCGCCAGTGACGGCGAGGGGCGGCACTACAGTGGTGAGCGTCTGACAGGCGGGGTCTTCCGACGCCGTCGGGCAGTTCGCACCGGAACCATCCGGGGTGACCACGACGTTCCGGATCTTTCCGACCTCCCGCACGGTGACCGAGTAGGTCACCGTGACGCTCGCGCCGACATCCACCGCTCCCTGCCAAGAGAGGACGGGAGCGTCATAGACTGCCCCGCTGCTCGCATCACCGTTGTAGGTGGCGATGCGCAAAGCCGACGTGAGGTCGTCGGTGAAGGACGCGGGCGCATCTTCGGTGTACGGCACCTGGCCCGTGTTCGTCACGGTGATCGTGTAGGTCAGTCGATCGCCGACCGTCGCGGTGGAGCTCGAGACGGTCTTCGCAACCTTGTACGTCGCGACCGGTGTCACCGTTTCGCAGCCGTTCTCGGTCCCACAACCGCCGCCGGGTCCGTCTGCGACGACCGCGTTGCGCAGCAACTTGTCACCGGTTGCCGGCTGGTTCACGGTCACGGAGTATGTGACTGTCGATGTGGCGCCGATCTCGAGAGGGCCTGCCCACGTCAACTCGGTTCCGGAGAGCGTCGCGCCCGCCGTCGCATCGTCGTTGTAAGTGGCGTCGTCGAGTACGCCGGACATGTCGTCCGCGAAGGTCGCGGGGAGTGCGTCGGTGTATGCGACGTTGCCCACGTTCGTGACGGTCACCGAGTACGTGACGACCCCACCGAGGACAATGCTCTCGGCATCGGAGGTCTTCCGGACCGTGTACCCGGCCACCGGGGTGACCGTGACGCACCCGTCTTCGACGCATTCCCCGCCGGGAGAGGTCGGGGTGACGACGTTCCGAAGCGAGAAGTCGCCCGTCACAGGGTCATCGACGGTGACCGAGTAGGTGACCTCCACGACCTCGCCGACCGCCAGCGAACCCGACCATGTCAGAGTCGTCCCCGCGACAGCACCGCCAGGAGACACGTCATCGTTGTACGACGAGTCGTCGAGCACGCGCGACAGGTCATCCGAGAACGAAGCAGGCTCGTCATCGGTGAACGCGATCTGCCCCGTGTTGGTCACCGTCACCGTGTAGGTGACGACATCACCCGGAAGCGCCGTTGCCGGGCTCACCGACTTCTCGATGCTGAAGGTCCCCGCAGGAACGTTCTCGACGCAGGCCGGGTCCGTGGACCCGGGTGCGCAGTTGCCGCCCGTGCCAGGTGGGGTGACGACGGCGTTGTCGAGCTGCCTGTCTCCCGTGGCGGGGTCGTTCACCGTCACCGAGTAGGTGACCGTGACCGTCTCACCGACGCCCAGTGCACCCGACCAAGCGAGGGTCGGGGCCGTGTACGTGACACCGCTTCCCGTGCTGCTCGCACCGTCCCCGTTGTATGTCGCGTCGTCGAGCACGGCCGAAAGGTCGTCCGTGAAGGAAGCCGGCGACACGTCGGTGTACGCGACCTGCCCTGTGTTGGTCACCGTGATCGAGTATTCGATCACGTCACCGGGGACGACGTCGGTCGTATCCGTCGACTTCACGACCCGGAACGACCCGATCGGCGTCTCCACCACGCAGGCCTCGATGCAGGTCCCGCCCGGGCCCGTCGGGGTGACGGCGTTCCGGAGAACGAAGTCTCCAGTCACGGGGTCATCCACGGTGACGGAGTAAGTGACCTCGATGCTCTGCCCTGCCGTGAGGGCTCCGGACCAGGTCAAGACGTTGCCTGTGACCGTTGCCCCGGACGAGGCGTCGTCGTTGTAGACGGCGTCATCGAGCACCCCCGCCAGGTTGTCCGTGAACGTTGCCGGTGCGGTGGCGGTGTAATCCACGTCGCTGTTGTTCGTGACCGTCACCGTGTAGGTGACGACGCCGCCGGGCAGTGCCGTCGCCTGGTCGGAAGTCTTGTTCACCGTGTACGACGCCACCGGGGTCGTCGTGGTGCACTCCTCGTCGGGGTCGCACTCGCCGCCAGGAGCGGTGGGCGTGACCACGTTCAGGAGGCTCCGATCACCGGTGATCGGGTCGTTGACCGTCACCGAGTACGTCACCTCGACGCTGGCACCCACTGCAAGTGCTCCAGCCCAGGTCAGAGTGGAGCCGGTGATCGCACCGCCAGCGGAGACGTCGCCGTTGTACGTGGCGTCATCCAACACCCCCGACAGGTCGTCCGAGAACGATGCCGGCGTGGCGTCCGTGTAGTCGACTTCGCCGGTGTTCGTGACGGTGACGGTGTAGGAGACGACATCTCCAGGGATCGCCGTAGCGACGTCCGCGGTCTTGGAGACCATGAACGACGAGATCGGCGTCTCTGTGACGCAGGCGCCCGCGGGGTCGCAGTCCCCGCCGGGAGCGGTGGGCACGACGGCGTTCGTCATCGTGCCGTCACCGGTTCGCGGATCATTCACAGTGACCGAGTACGTCACGGTCACCGTCGCCCCTACCGCGAGCGGACCAGCCCAGGAGAGATCGGATCCTGCGACGGTCCCGCCAGGAGACACATCGCTGTTGTAGACGGCGTCATCGAGGACTTCGGAGAGGTCATCCGTGAACGTCGCCGGAGATCCGTCGGTGAACGCCACGGCACCTGTGTTCACCAGCGTGACCGTGTACGTCACGACAGCTCCCGGAGTGGCGGAGGTGACGTCGGCCGTCTTGGTGACCGTGTAGCCCTGGATCGGCGTGCTGGTGCACTGCTCGGTCGCGGGGTCGCAGGCCTCCGGCGGAGTGGTCCCCGGGGGAACGAGGAAGTTGTTCGCCAGGCTGTTGCCTCGAGCATCCGACGCATTGACCGTCACCGTATAGGTCACGACAGCCGTGGCACCGGCCGCAAGAGTCCCCCGCAGCTCCAGCACGTCTCCGATCGGACCCGCAACCGTCACCGACCCGGTGTCCGATTCCGGGGCGCCGGTGAGCGTGGCGTCGTCGAGAACGTCGCTGAGGTTGTCGTCACGGAGAATATCGACCGAAGTCGCACCGGTGTTCGTGATCGTGACGGAGTAGGTGAGCTCGGTGCCCTCACGAACCGGGGTCTCCGAGGCCACGACGGACTTCGCGTACGTGATGCCGGTGATCGGCGTCGACGTGCAGTCGGGGGCGTCCGGATCGGTCGGAACACACTCCCCATCCGTCGGCGGAGTGTCGCCCGGAGCGAGGAGGAAGTTGGTGGCGACGCTGTCCCCGCGCTCGTCGTCAGGAAGGACGGTCACCGTGTAAGTCACTGTGTACACCTGGCCGACGGGCACCGAACCGGTGATCGAGATCTGCGCACCGTTGCGTGCGACGGTGAGGCCGTTCGCAGAGGTCGGCTCGGTCGTCACCGTGGCGTCGTCGAGCACGAAGGTCAGGTCGTCGACGGCATCGACCGTCGCAGCGGTCTGTCCGTCGTTGTCGAAGTACAGCGTGTAGGTGATCGTCGATCCGGCGACGACCGGGTTAGACGACGGCGTCGCGGCCTTCCACTGCTGCAGCGCAGCACCGGGAATGGTGACCGAATCGCACGCGAGAGCCCCGGGAGCAACCTGGTCCGAGGGGACGCAGGCGTTGTTCGTGAGTCGGTTGTCGCCCCCACCCGTGTAGGTGACTGTGTAGGTGATGGTCGCCGTCTGCCCCGCGGCCAGCGCGCCAGACCACGACAGCGTGTTCCCGTTGCGGGTCGCTGTTCCCACGTCGGCGCTCAGCGACGCGTCATCGAAGGTCGCCGCATCCAGAACCCCGGAGAGGTCATCGGTGGCGGTTGCAGGAGCTGCGGCGGCGTAGTCGCCGGGACCGGGGTTGGTCACGGTGATCGTGTAGGTCACGTCCCCTCCGACAGCAGGGAGATCCGTCTGATCCGCAGACTTGGAGATCGTCAGACGCGGAAGCTCATACTCGACCACTGCGCACGGTTCACCCGTCACCGGATCCTGCCCGTTCACAGGAGGATCGCATGCGGGCGTCACGGGGTTGCCCGGGTCATTCGGCTGCCACGCGACGTTGCGCACGACCCCGTTACCGGAGTTGTTCAGTGTCACCGTGTAGGTGATCTCGACCGTTGCTCCCACGGCGAGGGGCCCGGTCCAACTCAGCAACGGCGAGGAGTACGAGGGGACGGACCCGAGAGAGGATGCGGCATCGTCGTTGTAGGTGGCGTCGTCGAGGATGCCGGACAGGTCGTCGAACACGACGGCAGGGAGTTCGTTCGTGTAGTCGCTCTGGCCCGTGTTGGTCGCCGACACCGTGTAGGTGACCGTGTCTCCCGCACGCGTATCCGCGGTCGCGTCCGAAGTCTTCGTCACTTCCAGCGCTGGCGGTGCTGCCTCGTTGCTGAACGTGCACAGGACATCGGATCCCGCGAACCCGTTGTCGGGCATCGTGAACGATCCCGACGACGTCGTCCCAGACGCCAGGGTGGTCTGGCTCACGGAATCGAAGCATGTCCAGACCGTGTCATAGGTGCTCAGCACCGTGCCGTTCGCTCCGACCTCGGAGATGTTGTATGTCACGCCCGCCGTGCCGATCACCGGACCGGCGATCTCTGCAGGCGTGTCTTGCAGGCCGGTGTCGGTCCCCGCCGTCGTGCCCACGTTTCCCTGAGAGATCTCGCCTCCGGTCACCGACACGGTGAACTGGTCGCCCGGCTGAACTCGCCCTGAAGGAAGGTCCTTGATCACGCGGATCACGTTCGGGGAGGCGCACGAAGCGAAGTCACCGACGGTGTTCGTAGTCGGTGTCATGGTCACGGTCGAGAGCACCTGGCCCGATGACGGGTTCACCGCGTAGCGAACCCGTTCGGTACCGCCGGCGGGGACCCCTGCCAGGTAGAGCAGGCCGTCGCTGCCGAAGGCCACCGAACCGAGCGATCCGCCGGGAGGACTTGCGATCGACGTCGTGGGGAGAAGCGGACCCGTCGCCGTCCCGGTAGTGGGAATCGGAGTGTCCACCGACAGCAGAAGACCGGCGCTCACGATGTAGAGGCGCCCGCTGGTGTCGAAGGCGAAGTCGCCGTTGTTACCTGCGCCGAGCGAGACTCGCGCGATGATCCCCGGGATCGCCGCGTTGGTGATGGTGTTCCACCCGTAGATGTAGAGCACGGACGATGAGACGACGCCGTAGTAGTAGATGTCTGCGGTGGGGCTGTAGGCACCCATCACGATGCCGCCGTTGGTTGCGGGAAGCCCGGTCAGAGTGAAGACGGAAGATGTGGTCGTCGCTCCCGTGCTCGCGTTCACCCGAGTGATCGAGGTCGTCGTCTGGTTGGTGGCCTGCTGGGCCATCCAGAAGAACCCCTTCTCCCCGTCGGCAGCCAAAGCGTTGAGGAGATTCGTGGTCGTGACCACGTTGTTCACCGTCAGGGCACCGCTGGCCGTGTTCAGCGAGTAGATGTTGTGCTGGTTGGCACCAGCACCGGCGGGACTCTGGTCCAGCCCGTACACCGCTCCACAGGTCAGCGGGTCGAGCAGCGCGGCCTGGGCCGGCGCCGGGTTGAGGGCTCCCGCGCCGATCGAGAGCACGCCCCCGACCAGGGCAGCAGTGAGAGCCACCGCGATCGGTCGCGCCGGTGCGAGCAAGCGCCGTTCCTGGCGCGCTGCATCGTCGCGCGTTCGTCGATCCCGACGCTTCGACGTCCCTCGAAATAGCCCTGCACCAAGCATCGATGGTCCCTCTCCCCCTGTGTGCCACGTACTGTCCCGCGGCCGACGCAACCAAGATTGCGCACGAACCGTATGCTTTCGCGAAACCTGGGAAATCTCAATGAGTTTTTTGTCACGACGCTGGATCGTGACCTGAGGGAGACGTGCGGCACGACGGAAACCGGGATCGATGCGACTGTCGTGTCTCATCGGAGATCCCGTGAGGTGAGGCATGACATCCGCGGAATTCCGCGACTGTCATGCCTCACCAGAGGCTCCGAGGACGGATCACTGATCGCGCGTCGCGTCCTGTCGTCGCAGCCAACTCACGATCGCCTCGTTGAGTTCGGTGGGCTTTTCCTGCTGGATCCAGTGCCCGCAGTCGAGACTGACGACGTCGACGTTCGGCACGAAGTCCGCAAGCGTTTCGGATTTCTGCACCATGTCTCTGTCGCCGTAGATCATGAGTGCGGGGTGGAGGATGATCGGGTCCACATCGGCGAGCAGGTGCCAGTTGCGGTCGAGGTTCCTGTACCAGTTCACGCCGCCCGTGAATCCCGAGGTTTCGAAAGCCGAGACGAGAACGTCGAGTTCCTCGTCGCTCATGACGGGATCGCCGAGTGGTGCCTCCGCTCGGGCGAGATCGATGAACGCCATCCCCGGCTGAGGCTGCCGAGGGGGTTCGTTCTTCCGATACAGGTTGCGAAGGAACGGGAACGTGTTCTCATCGAAGACGGCGTCTGCGACGCCGGGCTGTCGATTGAAGTGGACGAAGTAGAAGTCACCACCGAGCACGGCTTCCATGAGTTCGATCCACGGAACCTCTCCACGTTCCTGATAGGGCAGGCTCAGATTGATCACCTTGTCCACGCGGTCGGGATGCAGCAGAGTCAGCCCCCAGACGACGCTTGCGCCCCAGTCGTGACCGACGAAGACCGCCCTGTCGTATCCGAAGTGATCGAGAAGTGCGACGAGGTCACCCGAGAGGTGTCCGATGTCGTAGGCCGTCACGTCAGCCGGCCGCGAGGAGTTGCCGTAGCCGCGCTGGTTCGGGACGATGACGTGGTACCCCGCAGCGACGAGCGCTGGCACCTGATGCCGCCAGACGGAGGCATGCCCGGGCCATCCGTGGCAGAGCACGACAGGGTTCCCGGCATTCTCTCGCCCGGCCTCGAAGACTTCGAGTTCAACGCCGTTGACCGGGATAAGGGTGGGGTCGGGGAAGTCGGACAGCTTCATGGATGCTCCTCTGAGTTCGGCACCGATCGCGGGTCTGGATCGGCGGCTACTCGGACCGTACGAAGCATTCTGGACACCGGATGTCCTAGATCCTCGGCAGGCTGAGATCATGAGAACCAATCCCACGGGCAGAGCCCTGCAGTTGTTGTCGCTTCTGCAGACCAACCGCTTCTGGCCCTGTGCGGAACTGGCGGCTCGGCTCGGGGTGACCGAACGAACGGTGCGGCGAGACCTCGACCGCCTTCGCGAGCTCGGCTACCCGGTCGATTCCACCTCGGGGAGGTACGGCGGCTACCGGCTCGCGACGGGAGCGCATGTGCCGCCGCTGATCCTCGACGACGAGGAGGCCGTCGCGGTGGCGATCGGCTTGCGCTATGCCGCGGAAGCCGTGATCAGCGGGATCGAGGAGACATCACTGCGCGCTCTGGCGAAGATCGAAGCGCTTCTGCCTCACCGGCTTCGTCGACGGGTGTCGGCGCTGCACTCGAGTGTCGCCTCCCTGAGGCGGGCGGTAGACGACGACGTCATCCATCCGGAGTCGCTGAGCGTATTCGCCGCAGCATGTCGCGACCACGAGCATGTGCGGTTCGACTATCGGCGAACCCGGGAAGAGCGCAGCAGACGGCACGTCGAGCCGCATCAGCTCGTCACAGCCGGGCGTCGCTGGTATCTCGTCGCGTGGGACCGAGATCGTGGCGACTGGAGAACGTTCCGACTCGACCGCATCCAGGCGCCGCGACCCGTCGGCACTCGTTTCCCGCCCCGAACGGTTCCCGGAGGAGACGCCGCCGAGTTCGTCGCGAGATCGATCGGCCGCACGGCCCGCGATCACGCTGCGACCCTCGTCATCCACATGCCGTACGCCGAGATCGAGGGCGTCCTCCGGTGGGCCGACCACACTCTGCGGGAGGATCACGCAGAGCACTGCGTCATCGGAATCCGCAGCGAAGATCTCGGAAGGCTCGCGATGACGATCGCCGAGATAGCGCTCACTGCTCCGGTATCTGTCATCGAGCCGGCCGAGCTCGCGAGCGCCGTCGAGCGGCTCGCCACCCACCTCGTCGACCGCGAGCGACTCACGTGACGGCTTCGGAAGCCGCCGCGTGGGCCATGAAGTGAGAAACGCGTCCGAGACAACGGCGGTTCCATTCGTCCGTTATGGCAGTCTCTGCCTATAGTTGCTACAGTTACTGCATGACAAGAAATCAGGACTCCGTCCTCCTCGAAGCGAGTGGGCTGTCCAAGTGGTACGGAAAGGGCGAAGGGCGATTCCGCGCTCTTGATGACGTCACGGTGCGGATCGGCGCGGGCGAATCGGTGGCGATCGTCGGCAAGAGCGGTTCGGGCAAGTCGACTCTGATGCATCTGCTCGCCCTTCTGGATGCACCGGACGCAGGAGCCGTCTTCGTCGATGGGCGCGACGCGGCGGGTTTGCGCCCGCGAGAGGTGAACGAACTACGCAACCGCCGGTTCGGCTTTGTGTTCCAGCAGTTCTTCCTCACGGCGAACACGTCCGTTCTCGACAATGTGACGCTGCCTCTCAAGATCGCCGGCACCCCCGCACGAGAGCGTCGCGCCCGCGGTCTCGCCGCGCTGCGGACGTTCGGCTTGGAAGACAAGGCGAAGAACCGGGCCAGCGATCTCTCCGGCGGTCAGAAGCAGCGGGTGGTGCTCACTCGCGCTCTCGTCGGGGAGCCCGCGGTGATCTTCGCCGACGAACCCACGGGCAACCTGGACTCCGCTACGGGCCGCCTGGTCGAGGAAGAGCTGTTCCAGCTCAACCGGGAGCGAGGGATCACCCTGGTCATCGTCACTCACGACGAAGATCTCGCCGCTCGCTGCGACCGGCAGATCCTCGTTCGCGACGGCCGCATCGTCGACGCCATGGAGGTGGCGCAATGAAGACCACCGACCTCGTCCACACCGCCTTCGCGAACACCTTCCGGAGCAAGCTGCGCACGACCCTCACAGTCCTGGCTCTGTTCGTCGGCGCGTTCACTCTCACGCTCACGACGGCCCTCGGTGCGGGAGTGTCCGACTACGTCACCAAGCAGGTCGCGTCCCTCGGGGCGAACGACGTCTTCCTCGTTTCGAAGGCCTCGAGCACGACAGCCGCCGATAGCGGTCCGCAGAAGTACGACCCTGAAACCTCGAGTCCCCCCACCGGGACCGACAATCCGCTCACAGGCTCAGCGGGCGCCTTGGCCGATTCCGACATCGCGACTCTCGCCGGCATCGACGGTCTTCATGATGTGAAGCCCGTGTCGACGGTCGCGATCGACTATGTGGAGGCCGATGGGGGCGACCAGTACCAGTTCACGATCGCTCCGACGTCCTCCATCGCTCAGGCCGACCTCGCCGCCGGTGAGCAACTCGAGGCCTCCAGCCCCGATTACCAGGTCATCCTCCCCGAGGACTATGTCGCACCGCTGGGCCTCGGCAGCAAGGAACAGGCGGTGGGCACGACCCTCACTCTCGGCTTCACCGACGTCACCGGCGTCGAGCACACTCAGAGCGCGACCGTCGTCGGAGTCTCCAACACGAGCTTGCTCAGCGCGGGAGCGGGCGCGAACTCAGCATTGGTCGCCGCGATCGCAGACGAGCAGAAGGCCGGATCACGCGCGCCGAACCGGTACCAGGTGGCGGTCGCGTACTTCGACGCGGACGCCTCCGAGTCTCAGATCACGCAACTGAAGGAAGAGATCGCGGATTCCGGCATGTCCGCCCAGACCATCGAGGATCAGCTCGGGGTCGTGCAGACAATCATCACCGGAATCACCGGTGTGCTGAACGCCTTCGCCGTCATCGCACTCCTGGCCGCCGCGTTCGGCATCGTCAACACGCTGCTGATGAGCGTGCAGGAGCGGACGAGAGAGATCGGTCTGATGAAGGCCATGGGGATGGGCAGCGGCCGCATCTTCACCCTCTTCAGCCTCGAAGCTGCGCTGATCGGATTCCTCGGCAGCGTGATCGGTGTGCTCGTGGCGATCACGGTAGGGCTACCACTCAACGGGGTACTCGCCAGCGGTCCTCTTTCGGGCCTCACGCTCCTGCTTTTCCAGCCCAGCGGAATTGTCGGCGTCATCGCACTGATCGTGATCATCGCCTTCCTCGCCGGCACACTCCCGGCACGTCGAGCAGCGAAGAAGAATCCCATCGACGCTCTACGATACGAATAGAACATGAACGAAACGATGAGCGCGCGCGGCGGCAGCAACGCCAGAGGACGAGCCACCGCGCGCGCCATCGAAAACGCCGCACTACGCCTTGCTGCCGAACACGGCGTCGCCGCCATAACCGTCGATCAGATCTGCGCTGCAGCCGGCATCGCCCAGCGGACGTTCTTCAATCACTTCGACACCAAAGAAGACGCGCTGCTCGGCAAGGATCTTCCGCGGATCGACGAGCAGCGGGCCCGTGAATACCTGAGTTCCACAACCATCGGTGTGCTCACCGGCGCTCTGGAACTTGTCCGCCTTCCCGCAGCCGGAGACAGCGAGCACGAGCTTCTCCTCACCCGGATCACCCTCCTCTCCGCATCACCCGCTCTCGCCGAACGCCAGGCCACACGGATGCGTCCGCTAGCGGACGAGGTGCAGAGCATCATCCGACTCAAGCTCACCGACCTCGAGCCCGACCGCCCCGCTGAAGACGTCGACGCCTCGGCAGCGCTGATCACACAGATCGCCTCCGCGCTCATGCTGACCTCCGCCCTTCCTCACCCAGATGGGTCACCCTCCCCCACGATCCACGACCTCGCCTGGATCTGGCCCCGACTGCTCTGATCTGCGCGTCCACCCGGTCATGGACCTCATGCGGCCCTTGGCGGCGACGCCGTCGATCAAGCTTGAGAGGCCTCGCGGCCTTCACATGTCACCGGTAGTCTCGCGAGTTCGGACACCCCCTGGCCAAACTTTCCGTGACCAAACCGTTGCATTCGTTATCTCGCCGTTATACAGTGATCACACGGTGAATGTTTGCTGTGGCACTCACCGCATGTGATTGCAGGACACTCTTGGTGCAAGGGACAAGGGCCGGTCGGGAGCCTCTCCGACCGGCCCTTTACTGTTCGCACTATCCTGTGATGATGACCGATCGCAAGCTCGCCCTGGAGGCCTGGGAGAGCCTGTTCCGCGCGCAGCACGAGTTGTTCACCGAGATGTTGAGCGACTTCGAGCACAGCGATATCACACAGGCCGAGTACGACGTGCTGCTCACGGTGACCCGCTCCCCCGACATGACCGCGCGCCTGCGCGACATCACCTCGAACATGCTGATCAGTCAGCCCAGCGTCTCGCGCCTGGTCGACCGCATGGTCACGCGAGGACTCGTGGCGAAATGCGCGGACCCCGACGACGGACGCGGTGCCCTGATCCGCGCGACCGACGAGGGTG
The DNA here is from genome assembly GCF_000340625.1 of Microbacterium sp. UCD-TDU. NCBI lineage: Bacteria > Bacillati > Actinomycetota > Actinomycetes > Micrococcales > Microbacteriaceae > Microbacterium > Microbacterium sp. UCD-TDU. Next base: position 30,260 of record NZ_AOSO01000005.1, on the reverse strand, counting down.
CGAAGGCGTTCCGCGCGCTCGCCACCGTGCACGGACGCTCGATCGCCGACCGCATGTCGCGCCTGGACGACGACGAGCTGCGCGCGCTGCGTGACCTCGCGGAGAAGCTCCGCGCCCGCTGACCTCCCCTGCACAGCGCAGAGCGCCGTGCGAGGTCCTCCTGTTCCGCTCACAACCGTCGCCCCCTCAACGCGGGCGGGCACTATCTGGCAGGGTGGGGGACGAAGGCGCGCACCACGGCGCGCTCGAGACCGCCCCCTCGGGGGGAACCAGGGAGGTCATCCATGGAGATCGCCGGAATCGTCGGCATCCTCGTCATCGTCGGAATCGCCGTCGTCGTCGTCGTCGTCCTACTGCTCATCCTGCTGCTGTTCGCACGCAGCTGGATCAAGGTCGCTCGTGCCGACGAGGCACTCGTGATCTCCGGTCGCAAGCAGAAGGTGCAGACCGCAGTCCTCTCGGCAGACGGCTCGAGCAGGTCCGAGATGTCGGAGTCGCCGGTCACGGTCATCGTGAACGGCAAGTCGCTCGTCAACCCGATCACGCAGCGCCATGAGATCATCTCGCTGCGCTCACGCCAGGTCTCCCTCAACGCCGAGGCCCAGTCGCTCGACAGCGTGACTCTGAACGTCGACGGCGTCGCGATCGTGAAGATCGGCTCCGACCCGATCCTGGTGCGCCGTGCCGCCGAGCGCTTCGCCTCGCAGGACAAGGCGATCGAGCAGTTCACCACAGAGCAGCTCGAAGGTGCCCTCCGCGGCATCGTGGCCACCCTCTCGGTCGTCGAGTTGATGCGCGAGCGCAAGAAGTTCTCCGACCAGATCGCCGCCGACGTCTCTCAGGAGCTCGCCGAGCAGGGCCTGATCCTCGACTCGTTCCAGATCAAGGGCATCACGGACAAGGTCGGCTACATCCAGTCCCTCGGCGCCCCCGAGATCCAGGCCAAGCGCCAGTCCGCGGAGATCTCGCAGACCAACGCCGACCGCGCGATCAACCAGAAGAACATCGCGAACCAAGAAGCCAACCTGGTCGAGCAGACCGCACTCGACACCAACACGGCCAACGCCAACGCCGGCATCGGCCGCGCGCGGGCCGAGGCGGAGCAGGCCGAGAACCTCGCACGCGAGCAGGCGCAGCAGGCCGTTCTGCAGCAGCAGGCCGAGAACAAGCAGGCTCAGCTCGACGCCGACGTCAAGCGCGTCGCCGACGCGCAGCGGTACGAGGCGGAGACCCGCGCTCAGGCCGAGCTCTACACACGCGAGCGCGCGGCAGAGGCCGCCGCGATCGAGCAGGTCAAGCAGGCCGAGGCCCGTACTCGCATCGCCGAGCAGCAGGCCCAGGCCGACAGGGCACGCGCCGACGGTGAAGCAGCCGCGGCTGTCGCGAAAGCACAGGGTGAGGCCGACGCGCTGCGTTCCCAGGCAGAGGCCGAGTCCGAGGCCCGCCGCCTGCGCGCCAGCGCCGAGGCCGATGCCATCCGCGCCGAGGGAGACGCACGCGCCGCGGCCCTCGAAGCCGAGGCCAAGGCCATCGCGTCGAACCAGGACGCGTTCCTGTCGCAGCGCGTGCTCGAAGTGCTGCCGTCGATCATGGCGGAGTTCTCGAAGGGCTACGCGGCGATCGGCAACGTGTCGATCATCGGCAGCTCGGGCGAAGACGGCGCCTCGAACGTCGTCGGAGCCGACAACGCCAAGGCACTGCGCTCGGTGTTCGACAGCGTGCACTCGGCCACGGGGCTCGATCTCGCCGGGATCATCCAGGGTCAGGCCGTCGGTCGCGGCATCGGCGAGGGTGTGGCTGCGGCCACCGCTCCCGCTCCTGCGCAGGCGCGGGTTCCGAACCCGACCACTCCGCCGCCGCCTGCAGCACCGGCGACCGACGCGGAGTAGTCCCCGTCACACGAAGACAGCGGATGCCGCGGCCCTTCCGGTCGCGGCATCCGCTGTCTTCGTGCGGGCGCCCCGGTCCCCCGTCCATCACTCAGGAGATTCGTCGCCGCAGGTGGACGAGAAGCCGGATCCGACCGCATCGGAGGCAACCGTCCTGAGTTGTGGACGACGCCGGACGTCGCCGACCGGGCAGACTGGGACGATGACGTCCGCCGCCTTCGACCTCGCCGCCATCGGCGCAGGCCTCTCGTTCGCGGCTGCCCTCGACGAGCTCGCCCAGACGCTCGACACGAGCACGTCGGCGGTGGTGAGCGCGCCACCAGGCACCGGCAAGACGACGCTCGTGCCGCCGCTGCTCGCCTCTCGTTCGACCGGCCGCGTCATCGTCACCCAGCCGCGTCGCGTCGCGGCCCGCGCCGCCGCGCGCCGGCTCGCACAGCTCGACGGGTCCCCGCTCGGCACTCGAGTGGGGTTCACCGTCCGAGGCGAACGCGCGGTCGCAAAGCAGACGCGGGTCGAGTTCGTCACGGCCGGCGTCCTGCTGCGGCGGCTGCTGAACGACCCCGGCCTCCAGGGCGTCGATGCGGTGATCATCGACGAGGTGCACGAGCGCGCGCTCGAGACCGACCTGTTGATCGGCCTGCTCTCGGAGGTACGCGAGCTGCGAGACGATCTGGTGGTCGTGGCCATGTCGGCTACCCTCGATGCTGCGCGCATCGCGTCGGTCATCGGCACCGAGCAATTCCCCGCACCGATCATCGACCATGTCGTCCCGGCGTTCCCGCTCACCGAGCGCTGGGCCCCGAGCCCTGTGCCGCGCCTCGATGAGCGTGGCGTCACCCGGGGGTTCCTCGATCATGTCGCGAGCGTCACCGCATCCGCCGCCCGGGAACTGGTGCGTGATCATCCCGACGCCGATGTGCTGGTCTTCGCACCGGGCGCCCGCGAGGTGTCGGAGATCGCCCGCCGCGTCCGCGACCGGGGCGACGGACTCGACGTGCGGGAGCTGCACGGCCAGATCCCGCCTGGCGAGCAGGATGCCGTGATCCGTGGCCGCACGCCGGGCGCCCTTCCACGCGTCATCGTCACGACTTCTCTGGCCGAGTCCTCTCTCACCGTTCCGGGGGTGCGGCTGGTCGTGGACAGCTGCCTGTCGCGATACCCGCAACGCGACGCCGCTCGCGGCATGACGGGACTGGTCACCAGCGCCGCCTCCCGCTCGTCCTGCGTGCAACGGGCGGGTCGTGCCACCCGGCAGGGCCCCGGGGCCGTGATCCGCTGCGTCGACGAGCGCTCCTATGCGGCCGCCCCCTCCCGGCCGGTCCCCGAGATCGCGGTGATCGACCTCGCCGACGCCGCCCTGCTGCTCGCGTGCTGGGGCTCCCCCGGCGGAGCAGGGCTGCGGATGATCGATCCGCTTCCGCCCGACAGCCTGGCAGACGCCCTCACGGTGCTGGGCGCTCTCGGCGCGATCGACGACGACGGCCGTGCCACCGATGAGGGCCGCGCCCTGGCTCGCATCCCCACCGACCCGCGACTCGCGCGCGCTCTGCGTGACGGCAGCCCGGTGGTCGGCAGCCGACTCGCGGCGGAAGTCGTCGCTCTCCTGGGCGGCGACCTGAGGGTTCCCGAGGCCGACGTCGCGCAGGCCCTCGTCGCCCTGCGCAGCGGTCGAACGCCGGACGCCCGCCGCTGGCGCGACGACGCGAATCGTCTCGAGCGCATGGTCCGCCCGACACCGGGTGCCCGCTCCGATCTCGACGGAGTCGGATTCCTGATCGCACTGGCCTTCCCTGAGCGGATCGCCCATCGCGTCGAACGCACGGCCGAAGGGGCGACGTTCCTGCTCGCGTCCGGGACCAGGGCCGGGGTGAGCGGCACACTCTCGGCCGTCGACTGGCTCGCCGTCGCCGACGTCGCCCGGGCATCGGCACGCGCGGCGGCCGGCTCCGGCGCGGTCATCCGATCCGCCGCGGTGCTCACCGAAGCGCAGATGGAGGACGCCGCGAGCCATCTGATGACCGATCGCGTCGAAGCGGAGTTCAGCGGAGGTCGTGTCCACGCCCGCCGCGAACGTCGGATCGGCGCGATCGTGCGCTCGTCGGTACCGGTGCGGGCATCGGCCCAAGACGGGCGAGACGCCGTGCGCCGCGCGCTTCGCCGTGACGGGCTCCGCATGTTCACGTGGTCTGACACCGCAGATGCGCTGCGCCGCCGACTCGCGATACTGCGACGCGAGATCGGCGCCCCCTGGCCCGATGTGTCGGACCCCGGGTTGGTCGAGACGCTCGATGCGTGGCTGGCACCCGAGCTCGATGCCCTGGCATCCGGCACCCCCGCGAGCCGGCTGGATCTGTCGTCGGCGCTTCGCCGCCTGCTGCCGTGGCCTGAGGCGGCGCGCCTCGATGAGCTCGTCCCGGAACGGCTCGAGGTACCCAGCGGATCCCGCATCCGCATCACCTATCCGGAGTCGGACAGCGACAGGGCCGCTCGGCCCGTCGTCGCCGTGAAGCTGCAGGAGTGCTTCGGCTGGGCCGAGACTCCGCGTCTGGTCGAGGGACGGATGCCGGTGCTGTTCCACCTGCTGTCCCCCGCGGGGCGACCACTCGCGGTGACCGACGACCTCGCCTCGTTCTGGTCGGGTCCCTACGCTCAGGTGCGCGCCGAGATGCGCGGACGCTACCCGCGGCATCCCTGGCCCGAGGACCCGTGGGCCGCCGCGCCGACCAAGCACACCAAGAACCGCGCCGTGCGCTGAGTCACGGTCGGGGAACGCCGGTCAGTCGAGCAGATGGCGCAGGTAGCGCGTCGGATGCTCGAGGAACGAGCGCCAGTGGTTCACGATCTCGAGGTCGCTCCACTCCGCCGGTCGCACACCCCACTCCCCCACCTCGAGGATCTTCGCGCCGGGAAGCGCCGCCAATACGGGTGAATGCGTCGCACACAGCACCTGACCCCCCTCATCGGCGATACGTCGGAGCACCGCGATGAGGGCGAGAGTCGAGTTGAACGACAGCGCGGCCTCCGGCTCGTCGAGGCAGTAGAAACCCGGCTCGTCGAACCGGCTCTCCAGCAAAGCGAGGAACGACTCTCCGTGACTCATCTCGTGAAACGGGACGTCGCCCCTGGCCGAAGGGTTCTCCTCCAGATAGGTGTAGAACGAGTGCATCGTCTCGGCGCGGAGGAAGAAACCCCATCGGTTCGCTCCCACACCCCGCTGCAGCCGCAGCCATTGCGACAGCGGAGACTCGGTCGGGCGGGTGGTGTGCCTGGCCTGCCGGGAACCGCCCTCGGGAGAGAGCCCGTAGGCGATAGCGATGCCCTCGACCAGGGTCGATTTGCCGCTGCCGTTCTCGCCGACGAGGAACGTGACCCCGGGGTCGAGGTCGATTCCCTCCCGCAGCACCTGGGCGACGGCCGGGATGCTCGCGGGCCACCTCGCCCCGGGTGGTGGAGCGTCATCGTTCGGGCGCACCGCCACCACCGGCTGCTGCCTTCGATGGCGAGAGGTCGGCTCCCAGAACGCATCCATCCGCTTCCTCCCCCGTCACCCGCACCCTCGTGTGCGCACGGACGAGGCTACCCGCGGAGTCCGACAGGGCGGCGAGAGCCCGGTCGTGCTCGGGCCGTCAGCACTCGATGACGTTGACCGCGAGTCCGCCCTCGCTGGTCTCCTTGTACTTGGTCGACATGTCCGCCCCCGTCTGGCGCATCGTCTCGACGACGGCGTCCAGCGACACGTAGTGGCTGCCGTCTCCGCGCAGCGCCAGGCGGGCGGCGGTCACGGCGGTCGAGGCGGCGATCGCGTTGCGCTCGATGCACGGGATCTGCACGAGCCCGCCGATCGGGTCGCAGGTGAGACCGAGGTGGTGCTCCATCGCGATCTCGGCCGCGTTCTCGATCTGACGGTTCGTGCCGCCCATCACCGCGGTGAGGCCGCCCGCGGCCATCGCGCAGGCGGATCCGACTTCGGCCTGGCATCCGCCCTCCGCCCCCGAGATCGAGGCGTTCGCTTTGAACAGCGAGCCCAGGGCGGTCGCCGTCAGCAGGAAACGACGGATGCCACGGCGGCGGTTCGCCTCGGCCGTCTGCTCCGGGTCGAGGTCGGCGTCCATCTGCGCGGCGAGGCTGCGACCGTCAGGGCCGAAGCCCAGCAGCGCACTTCCGACCAGCTCGCCGTAGGGTGTCACGGCATTGCCGGCACCGAGCCCGGAGTCGGCAAGGAATCTCCACCAGTACATCGCTACCGCGGGCAGAATGCCGGCCGCACCGTTCGTGGGTGCAGTGACGACGCGCCCGCCCGCCGCATTCTCCTCGTTGACGGCGAGTGCGAAAGCCCCGAGCCATTCGCCGGGGAGTTCACGGTGCCCGTCGGCCTCGACCTCATCGAGCTGCGCACGGATCGTGCTCGCCCGCCGCTTCACCTTGAGGATGCCCGGCAGCACACCGTCGGAGTGCAGGCCGGCATCGACGCACGCCGACATGGCATTCCAGATCGCGTCCAGCCCGGCAGCGACCTCTTCCTCGCTGCGCACCGCGGTCTCGTTCAGTCGCGCGACCTCGGCGATCGACAGTCCGTTCTCATCGCACAGCGCGAGCAGCGACGCGGCATCCGCGTAGGAATAGGGGAAGCCGGCAGAGGTGATCGACGTCTCTTCGCCCTCACGCCGGATGAAGCCTCCGCCGATCGAGTAGTAGGTCTCCTCGGCGATCGTCGCGCCGGCGGCGTCCCACGCGGTGATCGTCATGGCGTTCGGATGACCGGGAAGCCTGGTGCGTGGCGCGAAGACGATGTCGGTCTTCGCGAACGGGATCGGCTGCTGGCCATCGAGAGTGAGCGGCTCACCCGCCGCGTACTCGGTCCAGGCCGAACGCACCTCCGCGGGGTCGCAGCTCTCCGGCGACAATCCCCGCAGCCCCGCCACGACGGCATCCGGCGTTCCGTGTCCGATACCGGTCGCTCCCAGCGAACCGAACAGCGTGCACTCGATCCGCGACACCGCGCTGAGCGTCTGGCTCGCGCCGAGCCGGTGGACGAAGTCCAGGGCCGCGCGCATCGGGCCCACCGTATGGGAGCTCGAGGGCCCCACTCCGATGGAGAACAGGTCGAAGGCCGAGACGTACGCAGTCACTCGTCCAGGGTACGCCGCCTTCCCCTCTTCAGTTCACCCCCATTAACCTGATCGCATGAGTGATGACACCGGGATCCTGCTGTTCCTCGCGGCGGGCGCGCTCGTGCTCGTGCTTATCGTCGTGTTCGGCGTTCTCAGCTCGCGCAAGAAGAGCAGGGCGACGACCCGCACCTGGAGCGTGCGCACCGGGTGGATCGGCGAGCAGCCGTTCCTGGAGAGCAGCGATCTGGCACCGGATGACAATCGCCAGGAGGAGCTGTTCCGGCAGACCTACCCGATCGGCGGGACCGTCACGGTCGCGATCACCGATGATCAGGGCGAACGCGCCGAGCATGAGGTGCACGTCTCGCGGATCGGACGCAGCCTGCGTGCCGGTTTCCCGCAGGCGAAGATCGGCCTGAGTGCCTACTTCCGCGAATGGGAGGGAAGCGAGTTCCCGACCGTCTTCCCGGTGAAGGGGTCCGACAAGATCGTCGAGATCGCGCTGGATGCCGACGGCGTCACGGCCAGGGATGCCGCAGGTGCGACCGTGTTCGCCTCGCCCTGGTCGACGCTGCTGTTCTCGAACGGACCCGACATCGCTCTCGCGGGCGGTACCGGCAAGACGGTGCGCGTGGAGTACGAAGACGGCGACGCTCTCGAGGAGCTGCTGATCAAGTACGGCACGCTGAAGCAGATGCACTTCTGAGGCCGCGTCAAGCCCCTTCATCCGGTGCGGTTGCGACGGCATCCTGATGGCGACGACATCGCGAAAGGGACGATCATGACGAACAGCACACCGGAGCAGGAACCGTCTCCCGAGACGCAGGCTCCCACACCCACACCCTCATCGGGCACCGACGCGGGAGAGGTGACGGCGGAGTCGCCCGCGCCGGAGGCCTCCCCCGCACAGGCCGCGTCCGCCGAGAAGGCAGACCCCGATGAGGTGCCGAGCACCGAGCAGTTGCAGGAGCCGAGCACCGAGAAGGCTCCGGGCGAGGAACCCAAAGCACCCCGGCGCGACGAGCCCGAGCCCGATCATGAGGCCGTAGGCATCGGCGTGATCGACACCGAGGAGCCTCAGGCCGACTGAGCGCCGCCCCGGCGAGCCGGTTCCGGTCGCACTTTCTGCCGCCTGATCGGAGATCGGACGGCAGAGAGTGCGACCGGAGCGAGTCGGGTTCGCGACTACTCGACGAGCTTGCCCGTGGTGTCGACCTCGCGCATGAGCTCGGCGATCTCGGGCGAGATCTCGGGGATCGCCTCCCGGGTCACGCCGTCCTTCGGCGACCACACCAGGTTCACCTGCAGCGTGGGATCACTGTCGGGGAAGTCGCTGCGGTTGTGGCATCCGCGCGTCTCGCGACGCTCCAGTGCGGCCTCGAGCGTGGCGCGCGCGGCGAGCGCTGAGGCCTTGAGGTCGAACGCGTGCGCGAGGTCCTGGAAGCCCGCGATGTCGGGGTGGATGCCGATGTCCTCCATGCGTCCCTCGATCATGTCGAGGTCGGCGAGGCCTGCCAGCAGCCCCTCCTCCGAGCGCACCACACCGGCGTACCGGGTCATGAGGTTGCGGATCGCGCGCTGCAGGGCGCGCACGTTCTCGCGACCTTCCGCGGCGAGCAGGTCGTCGATCTCGGCGCGGGCCTCGGCGACCGCCGACGCCGAGCGACGCTGGGCGTCGAGACCCGCCGCATGCTCCATGGCCGCCTGTCCGACGATGCGTCCGTAGACGAGAAGCTCGATGAGCGAGTTCCCGCCCAGGCGGTTCGCGCCGTGCAATCCACTGGAGGCCTCACCGATCGCGTAGAGCCCGTCGACGTCGGTCTGGTGGTCCTCCGAGCGCACCCAGACGCCGCCCATCGAATAGTGCGCGGTCGGGGCGATCTCGATCGGATCTGTCGTGATGTCGAGCATCTGCAGCTCCATCATCGTCTGATAGACGCGGGGCAGACGGGTCATGATCGTCTCTCGGGGCAGGTGCGACACGTCGAGCCAGACGCCGCCGTTCTCGGTGCCGCGTCCTTCCTGGATCTCGGTGTACGCGGCGAGCGCGACACGGTCCCTGGTCGACAGCTCCATCCGCTCGGGGTCGTACTTCGCCATGAACCGCTCGCCGAGAGCATTGCGCAGGATGCCGCCCTCGCCGCGAGCCGCTTCGGAGATCAGGGTGCCCGCGGCGCTCTCCGGCTCGATGATGCCGGACGGGTGGAACTGCACGAGCTCGGGGTCGCGGAGCCTGGCGCCCGCGTCGACGGCGAGACGGAAGGCGTCACCCGTGTTCTCGTCGCGGCGGGAGGAGGTGCGCCGCCAGATGCGATTGTGTCCGCCGGCGGCGAGGATGACGGCGTCGGCGTGGATGAGGTAGCGGGTGCCGTCGGCCTGGTCGAAGCCGTAGGCCCCGAACACCACGTTGTCGCGCACGAGCAGGCGCGTGATGTAGACGTGATCGAGGATCGGGACCTCGAGTTGCTCGGCCTTGCGCACCAGAGTGCGCTGGATCTCCAGGCCCGTGTAATCGCCGGCGAAGGCCGTGCGGCGGAAGGTGTGCGCACCGAAGAAGCGCTGGGAGATGCGGCCGTCATCTTCGCGGGCGAAGTCCATGCCCCAGCGCTCGAGGTCGCGGATGCCGCGTTCGGCGCCCTGCGTGACGATCTCGACCGTGTGCGGGTTGGCGAGCAGGTAGCTCTCCTTGATGGTGTCGGCCGCGTGCTGCTGCCAGCTGTCGTCCGCGTCCATGGTGCCGAGCGCCGCGTTGATGCCGCCGGCGGCGAGCGAGGTGTGCGCATCCTGCCGCGGGCGTTTGCCGACGGCGAGCACGTCGACCCCGTGTTCGGCGATCTCGATCGCCGCCCGCAGCCCGGAGCCGCCGGTGCCGATGACGAGGACCGTGGTGGATATCTGTCGTTCGCGCGTAGCCATGCGCTCCACGCTAGTTAGGCGATCCTAATAACTCCAATGCATAGTTCGACTGGAAACGATGCGGGTAGGCTATGGCCATGAACCTCGAGCAGCTCCGCGGGTTCGTCGAGGTCGCGCGTCTCGGACACTTCACCCGCGCCTCCGAGCACCTGCACCTGGCACAGCCGTCGCTGAGCCGGCAGATCTCGACGCTCGAACGCGAGCTCGGCGCCGAACTGTTCCACCGCGCACGCGGCCACATCGCCCTCACGGCTGCGGGCGAGACGCTGCTCCCCCGCGCACAGCGCATGCTCGCCGAGGCCGATGCCATCCGCGATGAGATGGGCGAGCTGGCAGGTCTCCGCCGCGGACGCGTACGCCTGGGTGCGCCGCCCACCCTCTGCATCAGCCTGGTCGCCGAGGCGATCCGCTCCTTCCACGCGAGTCATCCGGGCGTCGATCTGCATCTGACCGAGAGCGGTTCCCGGCGGCTCGTCGAACAGCTCGCCGTCGGCGCCGTCGACATCGCCCTCATCACCGAATCCGACGGCCCACCACCCTCGGGTTTCAGCCTCACGCGCACCCCGCTGCTCGCCGAAGAGCTCGTCGTGATCTCCGCCGCCGCAGAGCCGCCGGTCTCGACCATGCCCGCGATGAGCCTCGCCCACCTCGCCACGCTCCCGCTGATCGCTCTCGACGAGACCTACGAGCTCCGTGCGACGACCGATGCCGCTTTCCGCTCGGAGGGGCTCCGGCCCACCCACGTGCTCGAGGGCGCCGAGATGGATGCGGTGCTGCGTTTCGTCGAGCGCGGCGTCGGTGTCGCGGTGGTCCCGGCGATGGTGCTGCTCGATCGGCCCGCCCTGCGGTCGGTTCGCCTGACGCATCCGATGATGACCCGCACCGTGAGCCTCGCCCACCGTGCGGATGTGACCCCTGCCGTCGCCGTCGCCGCGATCCGCGAGGTCATCGTCGCCACGGCCGCTGAGGTCGCGCACCGCGACCCGGCCATCACGAGCCTGCTCTGAACGCAGAAACGGCCCCCACCGAAGTGGAAGCCGTTCCTTTACTGTCTCAACACAGTGTGCGCCCGAAGGGACTCGAACCCCTAACCTTCTGATCCGTAGTCAGATGCTCTATCCATTGAGCTACGGGCGCCCGGCCCGCTCAGCGGGCCGTAGAACAGCCTACAACAGTCGCGACGGGAAAGCGAAACGAGGCCTCACTCGTCGGCCGAGGCGGCCTTCTGCTGCTTCTTCCGCCGCTTGGCCTTGGCTCTCTGCTCCGACGAGAGCGCCTGCAGATCGACGAGCCGCAGCGCCTGCATACGCGCTTCGCGCATGCGGTTGTAGTCGGGATCCTGATCAGGACGCATGCCTTCGACACGCAGACGACGGTCGAGGTTGTGGCGCACGTCGGCCCAAGCGGCATCTCTCGCCTCCTCGACGATCTCGGCGAGCCGCTCGCGGTCCTGCATGATCTCGCGCAGACGCACGGCCACACCGGTGGACTGCTTGGCCCGACGGCGGAGGTTGCGCACATCGCGGTCGCGATAGTCGTGCGTTCCCACCGGATCGGAGTGCCGACCTCTCGCGCGTTTGCGGAGGGCGGTGACGGTGGCGGCAGCCTCTTCCGATTCCTCGGCCATGGCGCGAAGCGCCTCACGCGCATCGTCGATGTACTTGTCCATGTCGAAGACACCGTCTTCGGCGATGGTGCCGATGAGGATGTGGTTCTTCACCGCGAGGCGCGCAGCAGCGGTCGCGATCGCAACGCCTTCGGCGATGGCATCCGCTGTCCGTCCCACCGGTACCTCCTCTCCTTGAGCGTACCGGTATCACTGCGGCCCGGTGTCGGCCAGAATGGTTCGGAATCAGCTTGCCCCACCCATCCGACATCCGCGGGTTCGCACCCGGATCGCGCGCCGCAGGAGCCACATGAAGCACCTCGACCTCACCGGCAGCACCACCGTGATCACCGGAGCCGCCAACGGGATGGGCGCCGACATCGCGCGCCTGCTCGCCGGTCGAGGAACGCACCTCGCGCTCATCGATCACGACGCCGCGGCGCTCGCGACCATCGCCGCAGAACTCGCCGCAGAACTCGCCGACGTCCATGTGACGACGCACGTCGTCGACCTGCGCGATGACGAGGCCGTGTTCGCCGCCGCCGCGAGCATCGCCGAGGGGCACCCGCGCATCAACGCCCTGATCACGTGCGCCGGATCATCGATGCTCGGCGACATCGACCAGCTCACGATGGAGGAGATGCGCTGGCTCACCGATGTGAACCTGTGGGGCACGGTCTCGATAACCAAGGCACTCCTCCCCGCGCTCCGCGCAGCTCCGGCCGCGCACATCACGCACCTGGCCAGCGTCTACGCACTCGCCGCCCCCGCCGGACGCATCCCCTACGCCGTGAGCAAGTTCGCCGTGCGCGCCTTCTCCGAGGCACTGCGGCATGAGCTGGAAGGCACCTCGGTGAGCGTCGGCGCCGTCTACCCCGCGGGCGTGCGCACCGGCATCATCCTGCACGGGCGCTACGCCGCCGCGATCGATCCGGCCGTGGCCGCCCGCGCCGCCGCCGCGCAGGCCCGGATGTACCACACCGAGCCCGCGGACGCGGCGGCGCGGATCGTCCGGGCGACCGAACGACGCTCCGCGCGCACGATGGTCGGACGCGAAGCCCGCCTGATCGACGTGCTCACCCGCGTCGCGCCGTCGTCGTACTGGCGCGTGATGCGGCGGCCGCTGCGTGCCGCCATCGACACGACGACACCGGCGGACTGATCCGGGCCTGTGAGCTACTCTGCTCAGCGGACGGCGCCCACCCAGATGCCCGAGGCCCAGGCCTGCTGCTCGCCGTCGCAGCTGACCGATCCGGGGTATCCCCGCACCACGGCCATGCAGTTGGCGAGGAACTCCGGGTCGCTGCCGAACAGCGCCCCGTAGGCTCCCGACGACGTGAGCGCGCCCCACACGCGGAACTGGTAGATGTGCGCGAGCTCGTGCGCCATGGCCCAGTTCAGCCGACCGTCGCTCCAGTTCACGATGTCGGCGCGGTACTTGATGTATCCGTTGCTGTTGGCGCATGCCGGGGCGTTGCCGCCAGCGCACGACGAGGACTCATAGAGCCCGACGCCCCCGCCCCCGACGAGGTCGAGGGCTGCCCGCACCCGCGCATACCCGTCCGGGCCGCTCGACGACCATGCCGGCCCGCCGGGACCCGAGCTCTGAGCTGCTTGCCACGAGGCGACCTCGGTGCCCACCTTCTCGGCGAGCGCGTGGACGGTGGCCGTGGCCGCGGCGACCGTGTCGGGGTTCTCCTTCTCTGCGACGACGGCCTGCTGCGCCGAGAGTGCGGCGGCGCGATGCGTGGCCGTGTCCACCCGCCCCTCCGCCCCCTGGAGCGCGGTGGTCAGCGCCTGCAGTTCGGCGAGGAAGGCCGGGCGCAGGGCGAGGACCGCGGCACGTTCTGCGGTGTCCTGCTCCGCGCGGCCGACGGCGGCGTCGAGGTAGTCGGTGCGCTGGGTGGCGTCGTGGTACCGGTCATTCAGGGCATCGAGCTGCGCGATGGCTGCCGATCTCTCGTTCTCGAGAGCGTCGGCTCTGCCGACCATCCCCCCGACGAGCAGCACGGAGGCCGCGACCGTGACAGCCAGCACACGCCGGATCACGGCAGGAATCCCGTCGTGTCGGCGATGTCCGCGTCCTGATCAGCGAGCTGCGAGCGAAGGGCCGTGAGCTTCTCTGCGAGCTCCAAGTTCTCATCGCGGGATTCATCCAGCGCGCGCTCGATCCTCACGATCTCCGCTTTGACCGCGGCGATCGACTCCAGACGCTCCTGGTCGGCGATCACGACGAGCGAGATCCCACCGACCAGCAGGAGGCATCCGACAGCGACAGCAAGATTCCGCATCTCGCTCCCCAGGACAGCGCAACAGTTCCGGACCGACTCCGATCTCCCCAATATACAACCGGAGCCGTCTCTGCACTCCCCCGACCGCGAGAGACGGTGGGCCCGACGGTTCAGGCGCTCAGATCGCCGCGCTCGGCGAGACGTCGCTCGGCTGCGGACTGTCCGCTGGCCAAGTGCGCCGGCACGATCCGACGCAGCGCTTCGGTGTCGCGCGCCGTCATCGCCTCGAGGATGATGCGGTGCTCGTCCGCCATCGCGAGCAGGTCGTCGTGCTGTCCGAACAACCAGCGCAGACGCGTGAGGAAGACGGCGATGAGCTCGCCGAGCATCTCGTTCGCCGCGAGCTCGACGGCGATCTCGTGGAACTCCGCCGCGGCGACCCTGGCCGCCTCGGAGTCCTCGGCGCGGGCGGCCTCGAGTTCGCGTTCGTAGGCTCCACGGATGCGGGCGATCCCGGCCTCATCGTGCCGCTCGGCTGCGAAGACGAAGATCAGCGTCTCGATGGCCTCGCGCACCTCGGCGAAGTCCTGGATGTCGCGGTGGGTGAACTCCCGCACGACCGCCCAGGTACGGGGGCGTGCGACGACGATCCCCTCGGCCACGAGCGTGCGGATGGCTTCGCGAACCGGGAGCCGGGAGACGTTCAGCTCCGCCGCGATATCGCGCTCGACGAGCCGTGCTCCCGGTCTGCGCCGCCCGAGGATGATGTCGTCGCGAAGGACGCGCGTGACTCTCACCGACTCGAGTTCGCCGCCTGCTGCCATAGCCCCCGCCATCTGGGCATTCTCGCACTCCGGGCGGTGTTCCTCAACTTTTGGTATCCCAAGGCTCGCATCCGTGCGGGCCCTGCGGCGAGGGAGCTCTCCGCCTCCCTCGCCGCACCGGCGCTCAGGGCAGGCGGTTAGCGATCGCGAGGTTCGCGGTGAGCTCCTCGGCATTCTGCCGGACCGCGTAGGCCGGACGGTCTCGCTCGACTCGCCAGGACTCGCTCAGCGGCCCCACGTTGACCGTGTCGAATCCGGCCTCGTCGTAGAAGCGCGTCACGAACGCGACAGCCTCCGCGTCATCACCGGCCGTGGCCAGTGCGCGACGATCGGGGGTGCCGGCAGGGGTGCCGTCGGACGTGATCTCCGAAGCGAAGATGTGGTTGAACGCCTTCGCGATCTTCGAGTCAGGGAGCGCACGCTGCACCAGCTCCGACGTCGTCGTCTCGCCCTTGTCGAGGGCCTCGATGTGGCCGTCCCGCTCGAAGTAGTAGTTGATCGTGTCGAGGACGATCTTGCCGGCGAGCTGTTCGGCGGGGAGATTGTCGATGGCGCGGAGCGGCACCGTGACGACCGCGACGTCGGCAGCGGCAGCGGCCTCGTGCGCGGTGGCCGCCCGAGCCTTCGAGCCGAGTTCGGCGACCAGATCGGCGAGCGTCTCCGGCCCGCGGGAGTTGGCGATCACCACGTCGTAGCCGTTCGCGATCGCCACGCGCGCGACCTGGCTGCCGATGTGTCCTGCACCGATGATTCCGAGAGTTGTCATGTCGGGACCAACGTCCGGCGCGCGCGTCTATTCCCGTCGAGTCGTCTCGTGACCGCGGATCAGAGGTCGCGCAGCAGGCTCTCCTCGGTGCGCCGGTAGCCGAGCTGTTCGTAGAGCTCGACCGCTCCCTCGTTGAAGCCGAAGACGTGCAGCCCGATCGACTCCGCGCCGAGCCGGCGGGCCGCCCGCTCGGCGGCGTGCATCAGCTCGCGCCCATACCCCTTGCGGCGCTGCTCCGCAGCCACCTCGATGTCGAGGATGAACGCCTGCGGTCGGCCGTCGCGCCGACGTATGCCGAACCAGAGGATGCCGACCTCGGTACCGGCGACGGTGGCGGTGAAGAGCTCCTGCCCCTCGGTGTCGAGTCCGTCCGGAAGCTCCGCCAGCATCTGACGATGCGACTCGGCGGCGGCCTCCTCCGGCGTGTACCGGCCGGACTCGGCGAGGTCGTGCGCGAACCCCTCCTCAGACGCCGCGACGAAACGGGGGAAGCGCTCCGCGGTCATCGGCCGCACATCGACGTGCCCGGCGACCTCGCGCACCGGAAGCGGCTCCAGCACCATCTGGATCGAGGCGACCTCGAACCCGCGTCCCTCGACGAATGCCCGTGCGGCCGCGTCCTGCGGGAAGAGCGGCATGGCGATCTGCGTCGCGCCCCTGTCGCGGGCGATCTGCAGGATGCCGTGGAGAAGATCGTCGCGCTGGGCATCGGTCGACGTCGTCTCGAAGACGAGGTCAAGGAGGACCAGCTTCTGACCGTTCAGGGCCAGCAGGAGCGTTCCGAGCTCGCCATCCGCGTCGTCCACGATGCTCGCGACCCACGCCGTCGATGTCGCGACGCCTTCGGGGAACAGCTCGTCGAAGGTGTGCTCGACATGGCCGACCGCATCCGCGCCGGGGCGTCGTCCCGAGCGCCTGTTGCCGTCGATGAGGCGCTGCCGTGACGCCGCCCTCCACTCGTCGAAGCGCGCGGCGGGCAGAGGCGTCAGATGCAGGGACATGCCTCCATCCTGCACCTCAGCTGCGGGTCAGCGCGTCCTCTGCGGCGACCCAGGCGAGCATGGCGCACTTGACCCTGGCGACGTACTTCGACACTCCGCCGAGGGCCGCCGCGTCGCCGAGCAGCTCCTCGTCGGGTTCGATCTTGCCGCGGGATCGCATCGCCTCACGGAATGCCGCGATGCGCACCTCGAGGTCTTCGACGCTGAGTCCTTCCGCGAGCTCCGCCAGCAGGGAGGCCGACGCCTGGGAGATCGCGCACCCGTGGCCCTCCCAGGCGATCGCCTCGACGCTGCCGTCGGCGTCGCGATGCACCTGGAGCGTGATCTCGTCACCGCAGGTCGGGTTCAGCTGGTGAGACTGCGCCGGGATCTCCTCGCGGAGTCCGTAGCCGTGCGGTGTGCGCGAGTGGTCCAGGATCAGCTCCTGGTACAGGTTCTGCAGGTCGCTCATGCGCCCCTCCGGAAGAAGTCGATCGCTCCGGCAACGCCCTCGATCACGGCGTCCACCTCGGCATCGGTCGTGTACAGGTAGGTGCTCGCCCTGGTGGACGAGGTCACGCCCAGGCGCCGGTGCAACGGCTGCGCGCAGTGGTGGCCGACGCGCACGGCGATGCCGAGGTCGTCGAGGAACTGCCCCACATCGTGCGAGTGGATGCCCTCGACGTCGAAGCTCGCCAGGCCCACACGGGGAAGATCGATTCCGGCTCCGAGCACGCGCACCCCGTCGATCGCGCTCAGCCCGTCGACGAGTCGGCGACCGAAGGCCGCCTCGTGCGCGGCGATGCGCGGCATCCCCACCTCGGTCAGGTAGCCGACGGCCGCGGCGAGCGCGATCGCCTGCGAGACGCGCTGTGTGCCGGCTTCGAAGCGCTGCGGCGGCGGAAGGTACTCGGCCTCGGTCGTGGTGACCGTCGTGATCATCGACCCGCCCGTCAGGAACGGCGGCAGGGCTGCCAGCACCTCGCGGCGACCGTAGAGGGCGCCGATACCGGTGGGACCGAGCATCTTGTGGCCCGACAGCACGGCGAAGTCGACATCGAGGGCGCGGACGTCGAGGGGCAGATGCGGCGCGGACTGGCACGCGTCGAGCAGGGTCAGGGCACCGACCTCCCGCGCGAGGGCCACCAGCTGATCGGTGGGGTTGATCACTCCGAGCACGTTCGAGACATGCGTGAATGCGACGAGCTTCGTGCGCGGGGTGATCAGCTCGGCCGCGGCGTCGAGTCGCAGAGCGCCGTCGTCGTCGAGGGGGATGACCTTGAGCGTCGCACCGGTGCGCGCCGCGAGCTCCTGCCACGGGATGAGATTCGCGTGGTGCTCCATCTCGGTGGTCACGATGTCATCGCCCTCGCGGAGCCGGAATCGCTCGGCGGCGGCTCCCCCGCGCCCGAGCGACGCGTTCGACATCGAGTACGCGACGAGGTTGATCGCCTCGGTCGCATTCGAGGTCCAGACGATCTCGTCGTCGGCGGCTCCCACGAACCGGGCGACGGCGGCGCGCGCGTCTTCGAACAGCTCTGTGGCCTCGGCCGCGAGCGTGTGCGCACCGCGGTGCACCGCGGAGTTCAAGGAGGTGGCGAAGTCACGCTCGGCGTCGAGGACCGCGGTCGGTCGCTGCGACGTCGCTCCCGAATCCAGGTACACGAGCGGATGCCCCTGCACCCGCGCACCCAGGATGGGGAAGTCCTCGCGGATGCGCCGCACCTCGGCCTCGTTCAAGGGGGCGATCACGTCGACACCGGGAGAAACGCTCATCGTTCCAGTTTCCCACCTGTGGGCGACGGGTGGGCGCAGGCGGTCAGTGCCCGTCGAGCATCTTCGCGTCGGCGACCTCGTCATAGCGGTCCTGCGCTTCGCGCACATCCTCCACGTGCGACTCGGCCCAGACCTGCAGAGCCTGGAGCGGCTCGTACAGGGTGCGTCCGAGCGGGGTGAGCCGGTAGCGCGAATGGCCGTCTTCGCCGACCGCGCGGTCCAGCATCCCGTCGCGTTCGAGAGCACGGAGCGTGTCGACGAGCACCTTCTTCGCGATCCCGTCCATCCGGGTGTGCAGTTCGCCGAAGCGCAACGGCTGCTCGTGCAGGAGCACGACGATCATCGCCGTCCACTTGTTCGCGATGCGCGCGAGCGAGGCGCGAGAGGGGCAGCTGGCGGAGAACACCGTCCACGTGCTCGACATTCGCCGATCCTTCCGGGTGACGTTGAAGTAACCGCGCCACTGTCGAGACGCTGGATGCTCCACAGTACCGACCCATCGAGAAGGAGCATCATGTCGGCTATCGACGTCGTAGGACAGTACGGTGCGGCCATGGCCGCCGGGGACATGGAAGCGCTGGCCGCGACCTTCCATGCGGATGCCGTCTGGCACCAGCCGGGTGCGAACCAGGTGTCCGGGGACCATGTCGGACCGGACGCGATCCTCACGCACCTGGGTCGCTTCATGCAACTGAGCGGCGGCACGTTCGCACTCGAGACCGAATCGGCGACCGAGAGCGGCAGCCTCGTCTCGGCCACGGTGCGCTTCTGCGCCCAGCGCGAAGGGCACGAGGATCTCGACCAGCACGGGGTCGACGTGTTCCGGGTCGCCGACGGCCGGATCGCCGAAGTCTGGCTGATGAGCGAGGACCAGGAGGCCGAAGACCGCTTCTGGGGCACGGCCTGATCGATCGGCCGCTCGTCGCGGGCACCGGACGATCGGGATCTCGACCGTCCGGTGCCTCCACGTCTAGGCTCATCCCATGATCGCCCAGGACACGCTGCTCGCCTTCGTCGTCGCAGCCTTCGTCATGGTCGTGATCCCCGGGCCCACCGTGCTGTTCACCATCGGGCGGGCGATGGCGCTCGGGCGGATGGGCGGCTTCCTCAGCATCCTGGGCACGGCGGTCGGTTCCATCCTCCTCGTCGTGGCCGTGGCGCTCGGCGTCGGGACGGTGATCGCGCAGTCGGTCGTGCTGTTCACGATCGTCAAGGTGCTCGGCGCCGGGTACCTGATCTTCCTCGGCATCCAGGCCATCCGTCACCGCAAGGATGCGGCGAGAGCCATGGCATCGGCACCCACGCGACGCTCGGGGTGGCGGCTGTTCGCGGAAGGCTTCGTCGTCGGGGTGACCAATCCGAAGTCCATCGCGTTCTTCCTCGCGATCCTGCCGCAGTTCGTCGACCTGGATGCCGGGTCCGTCCCCGCGCAGCTCTTCCTGCTCGGGGCGATCGTCGTGACGATCGGTGTGACCTGCGATGCGGTGTGGGTGCTGCTCGCGAGCGCCGCTCGCGACTGGTTCGGCCGCTCGCCTGGACGCATCGAGGCGATGGGTGCGTCGGGCGGAGGACTGATGATCGCGCTCGGCGCCTTCCTGCTGGTGTGGAGCGAGAAGCCCGCGACCGCGTGAGCGCTCGCGGAGATCGCGGTCACATGCGCGCGAAGCGGGCCCGAGCGATGCAGAAGACGCCGTACACAGCGAAACCCGCTCCCACCGCGCCCAGGACTAGTCCGCCGAGGGGCAGCTCGAGCAGGCTGTGCAGTGCGGCATCGAGCCCTGCCCCCTTCTCCGGGTCCTGGGTGACGGCGGCCACGACGAAGAGCACCCCGGTCACGGCCACCGCGACACCCTTGCCGAAGTAGCCGATCACGCCCAGCGTCACGATGCCGCCGCGTGCGACCCCCGACGGCAGATCGAGCAGCTTCTCGAAGCCGCGGGTGAATCCGCCCACGACGAATCCGACCCCGACTCCGACCACGGAGAGACCGACCACGACGAGCAGTGCGACCCCTCCCGGTGCCGAGAGGAGGATCGCGCTCAGGGTCTTCGAGGCGGTCTCCGAATCGGCGTTGCCGCCCACGGCGTAGATGAGCGCCATGCCGGCGACCACGAGATAGGCGAGGGCGATGCCGAAGAGCTTGACGCGCTGACCCCACTTCTTGGTCTCGGCCGGATCGGCGGCGAGGAACGCGCTCGCGATCTGCCATACAGCCAGCGCGATCAGACCGGCAGCGACGAAGACGAGCAGCAGTCCTCCGACCGGGTTCTGGCGGATCTGCTCCATCGCACCGTCCTGGTCGGCGTCGCCCGAGGCGCCGGCGGCGATGGAGATCGCGATCGACCCGATGATGACGTGGATCAGGCCGAGGACGACGAATCCGGCACGGGCGATCCGCCGGAATGCGGAGGACCCTTTGGCGACGCGCGCCACGTGTTTGACCGTGCTCATCGTTGAAGCGTATCCGTCGTGCGGGAGGCCGCGGAGGGGCTTGCGTTTCCCGGCCCCCACCGCTCAGGCGCCTCGCGTCACCGGCTGCCGGAGGATCGTTCGCAGCTTCGCAGGGTCGGTGCGACGCAGGTCGCTCAGGTAGATCTCGTGGTGGCGTCCGCGCATCTGCAGCCCGTTCTCGGGAATGAAGCGGCGGTGGAGGTCGTCGAGCACCGGCCCCTCGTCGTCGAACGGACCCACATGCAGAGTCTGCACGCAGGTCCCCTCCTCGAGCGTCTCGAGCCGCACCGCATCCAGCGCCGGGATCGGCTCCTTCTTCTTCGCCGCCTTCTGCGCCACGGATTCCACCGCGTGCGCGAACATCGACGAGGTGATGTGGTCGCCGACCATGATCATCGACGTCCACATCCATGCCGACTTGTCGCGTCTGGAGGTGAACGACTCCATGTCGGGTGCATGCCAGAGCCCTTCGAGGGGCATCACCACGGTGTCGATGCCGAGCTCGCTCCGACTCGCGAACTTCAACGCGTAGGCCACGGGGAACAGGGCAGAGACGGCATCCCGGTAGGCGGGCGAGGTGTTCGGATCCCCCGCGCCGTCGATCATCAGGTACTGCAGGGGCGGCACCTCGACGATGCGGAACTCGCCCCGCTTCGCCCGATACGCGTCGAGCGCCTTCTTGGGGTCGATGGCCACCATGATGTGCCTCCCTGGTCCGTGAGCCCAGTGTCGCACGGGCGTCGGACATGGAGCGGCGACGCGGGGGCGGGTGGTGCGCGGATGCCCACCCGCCCCCGGCCGAGCGTCAGCCGTGCTCGACCGGAAGCCAGAGCTCACACGACGCGGAGTCCCCTGAGAACTCGAGGTAGCGCACGATCGAGGGGCCGGGACGCAGCCGCCAGGGGTTCGACGGGAACCACTCGGTCGCTGTGGCGGCCCACAGATCCTGCAGCGTCTCGGGGAACGGGCCGCGGGCGGCGAAGACCGCCCAGGAGCCGGCTTCGAGACGGACGGAGTCGAGGTCGTCCGGAACGGGAGTGGTGCTCTGCAGGGCGACGCCATGCAGATAGGTGAGCAGCGCGCCCTCCGGCGCGTCCGGTTCGATGTCGGCTGTGACGGCCAGGATGCCCGACGGCTGGGCGTCGCCGAGACCCTTGAGGCGCGCATGTTCCTCGGACGGGATCGCGGCGATGTGCGCCTGGATGTGCGGATTGACGCCCTCGTGGATCAACGGGACCTCGGCCGCATGACCGGCGAGGACGAGCTCGGGCAGGGGTGTGATGGTGACATCCATGGGGATTCTCCCTTCGACGCTCAGGCGGAACCGGAGCGTGGGTTGAGTGCGGAGAGGACCCCCGTCACGGCGCGCATCGGCCGGACTGATGCCGTGCACCGACCGGAACGCGCGTCCGAATGCCTCGACCGACCCGTACCCGTGGCGCACGGCCACGTCGAGCAGACTCGCGGCGCCCGCAGCGAGCTCCGCCCCGGCGAGGGTCATCCGACGACGACGCACGTATTCCGAGAACGGCATGCCCGCGAGTGCCGAGAACATCCGGCGCAGGTGATACTCGGTGCTCCCGTGCTCATGCGAGAACGAGGCCACGTCGATCTCCTGACCCGGGTCTCCCGCGTCGACCAGGTCGATCAGTGCGTTCAGCGTGCCGATCATGAGGTCCTCCTTTCCTCACCATCGTCACCGTCGCGCACCCATAGCGACCCGACTTCTGCGGTCCGATGCGATCAGCGCACGCACTCGATCGGCGTCGGAGTTCGATCGACGTCAGAGTTCGACGGGCGGCGCGGGCTCGGTCTCCGACTCCTCGGGATGGCGCGCGAGGTTCACGATCCCGGCGACGAGGCCGCCCCAGACCGTGACCATCGCGATGATCATCATGACGATCGCTGCCGTGGTCATGCGCCGGCTCCCTTCGTGGTCGTGTCGATCAACGGGATCGCCGAGGTCTCCGCATCCGGTTCGTACTCTTCTTCCGAGAGGAACTCGTCGTACTCGGGATCGTCCTTCGCGTGCGAGCGCCCGCTCCACGGCAGTGCCGACAGGATCAGAGCCAGCACGACCAGCGCGATGACCATCCCCCAGCCGAAGATCGCGAGGAACCAGCCGGGGTATCCGCTGTACGGCTCGGAGGTCTTGGCGATCAGTTCGCTGATGAAGAGGTATCCGAGCACCACCGGCGCGAGAACGCCGACGAGCACCTTCCAGATCGTCCCCACACGGAAGCTGGAGCGCCGGTTCAGGTGCTCCACCAGCACCGGCAGCTTGTGCAGCAGCCACGCCACGATGATCACGGCCACCAGCGCGACCGCCATGATGCCGAAGGAGTTGACGAAGGCGTCCGCGGTGTCGAGCACCGACAAGGCCGTGGTGGTGGAGAAAAGCGCCATCGAGATGATCGCCAGCGGGATCGCGACCGTGAGCGTGGTGCGCACCCGAGCCCAGCCGAGCTTGTCCTGCAGCGCGGCCACGATCACCTCGAGGATCGAGATCAGAGAGGTGACACCGGCGAAGACCAGGGCCCCGAAGAACAGCACGCCGATGATCGACCCGCCCGTCGCCTGCGACACGATCGTCGGGAAGGCGATGAAGGCGAGTCCGATGCCGGAGGATGCGACGCCGGCGACCTCCGTGCCCTGCGCCTGCGCCATGAAGCCGAGAGCCGCGAAGACGCCGATCCCGGCGAGGATCTCGAAGCCCGAGTTCGCGAACGCGACGACGAGTCCGGAGCCGGTGAGATCGGTCTTGCGCTTCAGGTAGGAGGAATAGGTGACCATGATGCCGAAGGCGACGGACAGCGAGAAGAAGATGTGGCCGTAGGCGGATGCCCAGACCCCGGGATCGGCCAGAGCCTCCCAGTTCGGGGTGAAGAACGCGTTCAGGCCGTCCATCGCGCCCGGGAGGAACAGGGACTGCACCACGAGGATCGCGAACATGATGGTGAGCAACGGCATCAGGATCATGTTCGCCCGGCCGATGCCGCGTTTGACGCCCAGCGCCATGATCACGATCACGATCAGCCAGACCACGACCAGCGGAATGCCGACCTGCGGCACGAACTCGGTGGACACGCCCACCTCGGCGACGTCGGCCGAGCGCAGGAAGTCGATGAAGAAGAAGTCGTTCTCGTTGCCCGCACCCCAGGTGAGCTGGGCCGAGAACCAGGTGTACATCGCCGCCCAGGCGATGATCACCGCGTAGTAGACGGCGATGACGACGCAGATGAGCACCTGCCACCAGCCGAGAGGCTCGGCAGCACGGTGCATGCGGCGGAACGCCAGCGGTGCCGATCCGCGGAAACGGTGGCCGATCGCGTAGTCGAAGAACAGCAGCGGGATGCCGGCCGTGAGCAGGGCGCACAGGTACGGGATCAGGAACGCACCGCCGCCGCCCTCGTAGGCGACGTAGGGGAACCGCCAGATGTTGCCGAGGCCGACCGCGGAGCCGATCGCCGAGAGGATGAACACGTTCCGCGAGCCGAACGCCTCGCGTTTGTGGGTCTGCGTCGTTGCGGTTGCCATGCGGGCGAGACTACCCGAGGGCAGACCCGATCCGCATTCCACACCGGTCGCACCCGTGCAGGAGCCAACGAGAAAACCCCCGCCTGAGCGGGGGTTCTTGTGCGGAGACGAGGGGATTTGAACCCCTGGTCCCCGTGAGGGGACTCCACCTTAGCAGGGTGGTGCACTCGGCCGGACTATGCGACGTCTCCAGGCATCCGACCCGAAAGCACGGATGCACCTAGCCATCATAACGGGTCAGACGAGCGGTGACGAACCAGCCCCCGGGACTCTTCTTCTGGCCGACGCACAACCGGCCTGAGCGGGGAGGCGCACTCGCGCTGGGATACTGGCCGCACATCGTGGACGCTCCGCGTCCACCGCGCGGAAGAGGACCGATCATGCCCCGGACAGACACCGTGAAGCCCGAGCACTCCGACAGGCCCCCGCGTCGCCGCCGAGACGGCCAGGCCCGCGGATACGCCATCATCCTCGTCCTGCTCGTCGTCTCCTACGGTCTGTGCGCCGCGCAGCCGAGCACGGACCCGAGCCCCTGGGCCTTCCTCGCAATGCTGGCGACGATCGCGATGGTGTTCTACGTGACCAGGGCCCGGAACCTCGTCCAGCGCGTGTCGTGGGTGGTGCTCTCGGTGGCCGGCGCCTCAGCCGTCGCCGCTGCCCTCTTCGGTGTCGAGGGTCCTCTGCTCGCGATCCCGCTGTCGACGGCGTCGATGATCGCCCTGCTGGTCGCTCCCTGGGCGATCATCGCGCATCAGGTCAACCGACGCGGCCTCGACCTGGAGGCCCTCCTGGCGGCGATCACCGCGTACATCCTGGTCGGGATGTTCTTCGCCTTCGTCTACAACCTGATCTCGCAGTTCTCACCCACCCCCATGTTCGGCGACGAGAATCTCGACTCGCTCGGCAACCAGCTGTTCTTCTCCTTCACGACGCTGACCACGACCGGATACGGCAACCTGGTGCCGGTCGGCGCCACCGGACAGGGGATCGCTATCGCCGAGGCCATCACGGGGCAGCTGTTCCTGATCACCGCGGTCGCGCGGATCATGCGGGGTGCCAGCGCGAAGCGCGCCGCGTCATCCGACGCCTGACCCTGCGGCCGAGATCGAGGAGCAGCGCCGACATCTCCCCGACCTCGCCCGAATGGGGTGATGCCCCTCCCGTGATCCCCCCGCGGACTGCGACGATGAGCAGTGCGACGCCGCCCGCATCCGGCCCGGGATCCTCCTCCGGTCCTCCGGCTCCCGCGCCGTCGACAGACGGGTGGGAGGTGCGGCATGGGGGAGATCGGAAGCGCCGAGGAGCGCGACGGGTTCGCGCCTCCGGATGCGGTCGCACCGGAGTTCGTCGCCAGGTGGAGCCGCGGTCGCGACGCCCGTTCTCGTGCCCCTCGCTCGCACCAGGGCCCGTGGCGTCCGGGAACGGACCGCACCGACCCGGTCGCGCTGCTCGAGGGGCAGGCCACCACGCGGGATCTCGACATCGTTCCGTTGCGGTACGAGCGGATGTCGGCCTCGCCGTTCGCGTTCTACCGGGGGGCGGCCCTGCTGATGGCCACCGACCTCGCCACCGCACCCCACACCGGCATCACCGTGCAGCTGTGCGGTGACGCGCACCTGTCGAACTTCGGCCTGTTCGGCACTCCGGAGCGCCGGCTCATCTTCGACATGAACGACTTCGACGAGACGTTCCCCGGCCCGTTCGAATGGGACGTGAAGCGGCTGGCGACGAGCTTCGCCGTGGCCGGCCGCCATCGTGGTTTCTCCGCGGACGAGGTCCGTGCGTGTGTCCGCGCATCGGTCGTGGGCTACCGGAAGGCGATGCGGCGCGCGGCCGACTCCCCTGTCCTGGACGCCTGGTACGAACGTTTCGACGCGGAGAGCGCGCGCCGACGGATCCGCGCGGAACGAGATCGGCGACGTGCGGACGACGTGACGGTCGCTCGACTGGATGCGGTGGTGAAGAAGGCGCGCAAGCGGGACCGGATGCGATCGTTCGCGAAGCTCGTGCACGTCGTCGACGGACAGCTTCGGATCATCTCGAACCCGCCGCTGGTGACGCCCGTCGAGGACTTTCTGCCGGGGGCCGGCACCGACGGCGACGAGGCCGCCCTGATGCGGGGTCTCCTCTCCGAATACCAGGACACGTTGCCTGGCGAGCACCATCCGATCTCCGAGTACCGCTACCGGCACATGGCCCGGACGGTGGGCGGGATCGGCAGCGTCGGCACGAGGGCCTGGGTCGTGCTCCTCAGCGGCCGAGACGATCACGATCCTCTGCTCCTGCAGGCGAAGACCGCGCAGCCTTCCGTCCTCGAGCGCTTCCTCGGTCCCGGCGCGCACGTCAACGAGGGAGAGCGGGTGGTGCGCGGACAGCGACTCATGCAGGCGGCCAGCGACATCTTCCTCGGATGGCAGCGGGTGACCGGCGCCGACGGCACGACACGCGACTTCTACGTGCGCCAGCTGCACGACTGGAAAGGCGGGATCGATCCGGAGACGATGACTCCCCGCGGTGCGGCGCTGTATGCGCGCATCTGCGGCGAGACCCTCGCCCGAGGGCACGCCAGGAGTGGGGACCGCATCGAGGTCGCCGGGTACCTCGGTCGCGGGCGTGCATTCGAAGAGGCCGTCTGCGTCTTCGCCGATACCTACGCCGATCAGAACGAGCGCGACTTCACGAACTTCCGCGACGCGCTCGCGGCCGGGAGGCTCCCCACGATGGGGGTCGCACCCTCGAAGGAGTCGCCATGAAGCGCTGGGGTGTCATCGCTGTCCTCGGATCCGCGCAGTTCGTGATGGTGCTCGACGGCACCGTGATGAACGTGTCGATCTCGACGGTGGTGTCCGACCTCGACACCACCGTCACCGCGATGCAGGGCGCCATCACCTTCTACACCCTGACGATGGCCGCGTTCATGCTGCTGGGCGCGCGGCTGGGCGATGTATGGGGTCGCCGCAGGGCGTTCGTGATCGGGTCGTGCGTGTACGCGGCGGGCTCGCTGATCACCGCGTTGAGCCCGAACGTGCAGTTCCTCTTCCTCGGCTGGTCGATCGTCGAGGGGCTGGGTGCTGTGCTGGTCATCCCGGCGATCGCCGCGCTCGTCGCCGATAACTACCGGGGAAGCGAGCGCATCACGGCCTTCGCCATCATCGGCGCCGTGTCCGGAGCGGCCGTCGCGGCGGGACCCCTGATCGGAGGATTCGTCACGACGTACTTCGACTGGCGCTACGTGTTCGCCGCCGAGGTGCTCATCATGATCGGTGTGGTGCTGTGCGCCCGCATCGTGACGGATCCGACGCCGCGGCAGAGCGTGCGCATCGATCTCCTCAGCGTCGCCCTGTCCTCGATCGGGCTGGTGGCCGTGGTGTTCGGGATGCTGCAGAGCAAGACCTGGGGATGGGTGCTTCCGCTGAATCCGCCCACCATCGGCGACGTCACCATCGCACCGCTCGGCATCTCCCCCGCCGCCTGGTTCATCGTGCTCGGCATCGTGCTCCTCGCACTCTTCTTCTCCCGCCAGCGTCTTCTCGAGAGCCTGGGCCGCTCTCCGCTCATCCACGTGGGCATGTTCTCGATCACGTCGCTGCGCAGCGGGCTCTTCGTGCTCGGAGCGCAGTACACAGTGACGGCGGGGTTGTTCTTCATGGTGCCGGTCTATCTGCAGATGACCCTCGGCCTCGATGCGCTGGAGACCGGCGTCCGGATCTTCCCGCTCTCGATCGCCCTCGTGCTGTTCTCCATCGTCGGCACCCGGCTCTCGCGCGTGCTCTCGCCACGGATGATCGTGCGCATCGGGCAGGTGACCCTCGTCGTGAGCGCTGTCATCCTGCTCGGCTCCGCGACGAGCGACCTGCGCAGCGTGTTCTTCGCCACCGGGATGTTCCTCGCCGGAGCAGCCCTCGGACTGCTCGCCTCGCAGCTGGGGAATGTCAACATGTCGAGCGTGACGGAGAAGGAGACGAGCGAGGTGGGCGGGCTCCAGGGCGTGTTCCAGAACCTCGGCTCGTCGTTGGGGACGGCGCTGATCGGCTCGATCCTCATCGGCGCCCTGTCGACCTCGTTCGCATCGGGGGTCGCGTCGAGCGCTCTCCCCGACGCCACGAAGACGACGGTGGCGAGCGCCACGCAGCAGGGCGTCGCGATCGTGCCGGCAGCGGACGTGGCCGCCATCGCGGAGAAGGCCGGTCTGAGCGACGCGGACGCCGACTCCCTCGCCACGATCTACCGCGACTCGCAGCTGTCCTCACTGCGTATCGCGTTCTTCGCACTGATCCTCATCAGCCTCCTGTCGCTGTTCTTCTCGAAGGGGATACCCCGCACGAACGACGCCCACCTGCGACGCACACCGACGACCGGGTGACCCCGGAGGGGCGCGGGAGTCGTGGGCACGAGATCGTCCGACTCCATCGCCGTCGTCCTCGGGATCGGCGAGGATGAGGAGCATGACGATCGTCTCCGCGCCACGCATCGAGCACCACCGTGACCCGCTCGGCATCGGCGAGAGCCGCCCACGTCTGAGCTGGAGGCTCTCCGGCGCACCCGACGGCTGGCGGCAGGAGCGGTATGCGGTCACCGTGGTGCGCGAGGACGGCGAGGAGCGCGTCGAAGTGACGTCCGCCGCCCAGGTCCTGGTCCCCTGGCCGGGCCGGGCGCTCGACTCGCGAGAGCGCGTCCGTGTGCACGTCGCGGTGCAGGGCGCCGACGGCAGCTGGTCGGATCGGAGCCCCGAGACCTGGCTGGAGACGGGGCTGCTGCATGCCGACGACTGGTCGGCGCAGCCGGTCGGGCTCGACCTCGACGAGGGTCCGGAGAGCGACGCCCGCCGCGCGACCCTGGTCCGGCGGAGTTTCCGCATCGACGGCACGATCGCCCGCGCCCGGCTCTACGCCACCGCGCACGGCCTGTACGAAGCCGAGATCAACGGCATCCGCGTCGGCTCCGACACGCTCTCACCGGGCTGGACGGTCTACCGCGAGCGACTGCGGTACTACACCTACGACGTGACCGACCTGCTCGTCGACGGCGAGAACGCACTCGGCGCCTGGCTCGGAGACGGCTGGTATCGCGGACGTCTCGGCTGGCGCGGCGGCCACCGCAACGTGTTCGGCGGCGATCTCTCGTTCCTCGGGCAGCTGGAGATCGTCTACGCCGACGGGCGACGCGAGACGGTCGCGACCGACGACTCGTGGACGGCGGCACTCTCCCCCATCCTGCGGTCCGGGATCTACGACGGTGAGGACTACGACGCGCGCCAGGAGATCCCCGGGTGGACGACGGCGTCGTTCGACGACGACGGGTGGCTGCCGGTCGCCGTGCGCACGCGCGACCCGCGCACCCTCGTCGCCCCGACCGCCCCGCCCGTCCGAGTGACGCAGGAGGTCGCGCCGATCGCCGTGCTCACCTCGCCCGCTGGCGCGCGCATCCTCGACTTCGGACAGAACCTCGTCGGACGGGTGCGCATCCGCGTCGCCGGGCCGCGTGGCGCGACGGTCACGCTGCGCACCGCGGAGGTGTTGCAGGAGGGCGAGATCTACACGCGCCCTCTGCGCAGCGCGCGCTCCAGCGACTCCTACACACTCGACGGACGCCCCGCGGGCGAGGAATGGGAACCGCGCTTCACGTTCCACGGCTTCCGGTACGTCGAGGTCTCGGGGTGGCCGGGTGACCTCGATGCGGATGCCGCGGCCGGCGCCCTCATCGCGCGCGTGCTGCACACCGACCTGGAGCGCAC
This sequence comes from Microbacterium sp. UCD-TDU, assembly GCF_000340625.1. Taxonomy (NCBI): domain Bacteria; kingdom Bacillati; phylum Actinomycetota; class Actinomycetes; order Micrococcales; family Microbacteriaceae; genus Microbacterium; species Microbacterium sp. UCD-TDU. The sequence continues at coordinate 436 of NZ_AOSO01000005.1, read as the reverse complement.
CGGATGGTTCTCGTGCTCCGACCCTCTGGTCGAGCAGTTGCACCGCAACGTCGTCTGGGGCATGCGCGGGAACTTCGTCGACATCCCCACCGACTGTCCGCAGCGCGACGAGCGCGTGGGCTGGACCGGCGACGTGCAGGTGTTCGGGCCCACCGCCTCGACACTGTACGACGTCTCCGGGATGCTGTCGGGGTGGCTCCGCGACGTCGAGGCCGACCAGCTGCCCGACGGCACGGTGCCCTGGTTCGTGCCGGTGATCCCCTCGCACAAGGTGTGGTCCCCGATCAGAGCGGGAGCCGCCTGGGGTGATGTCGCCACGCTGCTGCCCTGGACCCTCTACCAGCGCTTCGGTGATGACGGCGTGCTGGCGACGCAGTTCGAGAGCGCACGCCGCTGGGTCGACAAGGTTTTTCGAACAGTTTTTCGCCCCGGGATA